>JAEWMB010000001.1 GCA_023457255.1 Bacillota bacterium
AATTCTGGTGTAAATGTACGACGGGTTTTTGGTTCATTGTTTTGAGACATAGGGCATCATCCTTTCTTCATTAAGAATATCATATATGCCCTTAAAAATTCTGTCTAGTTAATTATAGCCGATCCAAACATCCCCTGTAGATAAAGCTAGTATAGTATTCTATGTTATTTTGATTATTTGTATTATCGTATGTATTATTGCTTGTATATACCAAAACCGGTTAATTCGATTAGCAATAATTATGCTTTCTGCGGTTCTATCATATAGCTGGTATAATAAGATGGTAGAATTTTTTACTATGGAATATGCAGATCTTATTTCAGAAAAGTTATGCTATGTATTTATGAATTTATGGGAAATTCCATTTCTTATTGCGGGGATAATAACATTGTTTAATAAGATGGAAGAAAAATTAAATCATGGTAATGCTAGCAACAGCCGTCTAGCTGATGAAATTTTAGAATTGCAGAATTTGGTTCGAATAGGATTAATGAGTCAGGACGAGTATGAAACGAAGAGGGAGGAACTAATCTCAAGGTATTAAGAATTTGAAAATCTTAGAGTGGAGAACCAGAAAAACAATAGGGTATGGAATTTAAACAAACGCTTCTAGTTTAAAGATAAGATTTAATAAACGTAAATAAGTTCATCTATATAATAAAGTATTTTAAGTTTATAATTTAACAGCAAAGAATTAGATACAGAAACAAAAAAGCCTTAGAATGACCTTAAATTTAAGTTTCTAAGGCTTTTTCGTATTCATGGTACCGAAAAGCTTACGAATTATTCTCTTTTTTGTTTATGAATTAAAACTTTCAGCAAATATTTTTTCCATCGCTTCATACGGTATTGGTTCACTATGATAAATCTGAAGCATACCTTTTGGTGTTATTGTATAGCCTGTTAATAAATCCTTAAATAATAGAACTGCTTTCGCTTCCACATTAATATGATCTTTGAACGGTATAAGTCGTATAAATTGTTCTTTGTAATAAAAAGAAGGAATCTTAGCCCATAACTTTTCATAAAAGCCATCTGGTGCGCATTGCCTAATTAAATCATACAGTTCATTAAAACGATGATTTGTTTTCATATCAAAACTGCTTATATAATTACTGATGTCCTCGTTCATGATAACCTCCGTCGACATTAAATATTTTCTTCTATAAAGTGGACAGGATACTTCCCTATACTCACATCATTGTTTCAGTGATAGGAAATGACCCTCGTTTCTAAGCGGTTCTACCGCTGTTTTATATACTTTTGCAACAATACCTTTGTACCAAAATTCTTTTTAAACCATACCCAAAATCGGGACTTTCCTCATACTTACATTGACATATCCAATTGGTATATTATTGGATTTATTTACTGATATCTTGCTTTGATAATTTAATTTTATAATTCATTTTTGTTTAAATCAAGCTTTAAATTCTAAACAAATTCTAAAAAGAACTATATTTTATCAGATAGGAAGTGAACAAGAACTGATTTCATTCTAAAGGGAAGCATGTAGATATTTTGATAGAGATTACTCTTAAGTACAAGATTTCAATATCGATTAAAATTTTATGTGAAAGATATGGTTTTAACTATAAGATAAGGTTATCACTAATAATTAAAATTTATAATAATATACTTAAGGTGTTATTATATGGTGGATTTATACAAGAATTGTATAGAGGGAGTGGTGTTATGGATTGGATTGATTGTTTTTACGAAGCTCTCGGTAAATCGAATGTTTTTAATTTAAAACAATAAATTGAAGTCCCTGAAAAAGTCGTTTATAATACGGTAGAAGCTATGTGGTATATAGTACGTCTAAAAGAAGAAAGCTTCCGCTAAAAAGCAATGTATAACATCTCGTTGGATATCAGTCTAAGAGTGCGTATTGAAGTTGGAAGGTTTCATTAAAGGAGAGAATATATGGATAGAAAGGTCTATAATATACTAGATTATGGAGCGGTAGCAGATGGTGTTACCAACAATGCAGCAGCAATTCAAAAAGCAATTGATGAGGCTGCAGTAAATGGAGGACAAGTCATTGTTCCTGCGGGAAGTTTCTTAAGCGGAACAATTATCTTAAGGAGTAATATAGAGTTTCATCTGGAGATGGGTGCCGTATTGATTAGCAGCCTAAAGGAAGAAGATATCCTTGATTTTGCAAAGCTTTTTGAGGATGATAATCAAACAACCGGCTGGGATGGCGGATGCTTTTTATTTGCCTGTCATGAAGAGAATATTACGATATCCGGGCAAGGAACCATCTACGGACAGGGAGATAAGGTATTCTTTGATGACAATGCAGACAATGGTGCACATGAATGTCCATTGAATGTAACAGCCTTTCGCCCAAGAACGACATTTTTAGAAGATGTTACAAATCTGACAGTACGGGATATAACGATTAAGGATGCGGCATTCTGGACGCTGCATATGGCCGGTTGCCGCCATGTCCTTGTAAAAGACATTAAAATACTAAATGATATTCGTGGTGCTAACAACGATGGAATTGATCCGGATTGCTGTCAGGATGTTATAATTAGCGGATGCTTAGTTAAGACAGGAGACGATGCAATCGTAGTAAAAGCAACGAAACCAATGTCTAAAAAATACGGCGCTTGCGAAAATATCGTAATCAATAACTGTATCCTATATTCTCGTGATTCCGGATTAAAGATTGGAACGGAGACTCATGGAAATATCAGAAATATTATGCTTAGTGACTGCGTTATTAAGGACTGCTCCAGAGGTGTTGGTATCTGGGTGAGAGATGGTGCAACAATTGAAGATATCCATATTCATCATGTCACCGGAAGTGTCTTAAAGTATGCCGATGGGGTACGGTTGGAAGGTCCAACGATGTGGTGGGGGAATGGAGAGCCAATCTTTATTAATGCGACTTACCGTAATGAAAATCGTAATTACCCCGGAAAGATAAGAAATATAACCTTTGATCATATCTATATGAAGGCTGAATCCAGTGTATTCCTGGCGGGAGAAGAGGCTGCAAGGATAGAAAACATAAGAATTTCTGATTTAGAGATTACGATGTGCAGTCAGGGAACTCAAAAATCCGGATATTTTGATGAGCAGCCATCCCTCCGACAGGTATATCCACACAGCATTCCGGCTGTTTACGCAAGAAGTGTTGATGGAGTTCATATTAACGGCAGAGTTCGTTATGAAGCTCCTTACCATATTCTTAAGAATAAATTGTATGAGTCTGAGGATTGTACCTTGGAAGAGATTAATCTTACAGAAAGATAAGAGTATATGATTCTGTTTGCGGATACTTTGGTGTCCGCTTTTTTCTTCGCATTTTTTACATCAATTGCTTTTGATAGAAGAGACAGAGTGTTTTAATCCTATCCCCAGACACGAAATTTCCAACATAGTGAGGCAGATTAATCATAAAATTATATTTGCCATGCTGCTGCCACTGTACTAAAAAATAGCAATCAATAGGAATTAACGAGCAATATATGAAAAGATTTGGAAAGAAAAGCATGCTATAGTTTACTTATACGCTTAAAAATAAATACAATACACAACGGAAAATCATATTTACTGGAAGATTGAAGGATATTTCGAACAATAGGGTGGAGCGGAGATAATTAAATTCCAAGAAGGAAAAGAGGGACCTATGAAAAGTGGCTTACTATCCAAGTTTTTTAAGAGACAGATTAAAAAGCTAGATAACTATACCTTGAAAAAAAAGCTATATTATCTCTACCTGTTTTGTGTGACAATTCCTGTTATCGTAACCAATGGATTGATCTTGAAGATTGTTTATGATACTGAGAAAGCCTCCGGAAAAAGAAGCTTGGAAAACATCGCAGAAGCGGTGGAATATAATATTACTTCTTCCTTTAGCAATGCAGTTACGATTACAAATGACATGTATACAAATCGTATCATTAGTAAATTTCTTGATACTGTATATCAATCTCCATATGATTATTATAATGCCTATGATTCTCTAAAAAGAAATTATATCATACATCAAAGTCTTGGTCTGAAAATTAGTAACATCATATTATATGCAGACAATGAAACCATCACCAATGGCGGGAAATTTGCTAAAATCAGTGAAATTGTTGATTCAAAATGGTATCAATATTTTATTTCCAGTGGCAGAGATTTAATCCTTTATCCATATTACGATTATAATAAAAACAATTTATATACTACGGGGAGAACGATTTCTATTATCAGAAGGCTGAATTATTATGGGAAGAACGGTCCGGAAAAGCTGGTAAAATTGGATATTGACTATAGCATCATCCAAAAGGATATCACCAATACAAAGTACGAAGCAAAAGTTTATGTCTGTGATAGTGATAATATCATATTTTCTAATGATGGGATTACCTCGGCAAGTACTGAATTTTCAAAGTGGGAGGAGAAGTATTTAAAAGGGGAGCATACGGTAAGGCAATTGCGTCTTTACAGTAGGGTCTGGGATATCCATATCGTTGGATATCAATCTAGTATGGTGCAGCGCCTTATGAATAACATACCAGCTTTTTTTATTTTAATATTAGCAAATCTATTATTGCCAATCACGATGATGTATCTTGTAAATCGATCCAATACCAGAAGAATCTTTCTTCTCGGAGAATACTTAGATAAGGTAAAAGAAGAAAAGTTCGAGCTGATAGCGGAAGAAGACAGTGTAGATGAAATCGGTTATTTACTGAAAAACTACAATCTAATGGTTTCCAAGATGAAAGAGCTCATTCAGGTTGTATATAAGGATAAACTGGAAAGACAGGAGCTTAACCTAGCTAAGCAGCAAGCAGAACTTCAGGCTCTTCATAGCCAGATTAATCCACATTTTATGTTCAACGCCTTAGAGAGTATTCGAATGAGAAGTTTAATTAAAAAAGAAGAGGAGACAGCTCATATCATTGGAAAGCTAGCAGTTTTAATGAGAAAATCTGTGGATTGGGGAGCCGATACGATTACGATTAAAGAAGAGATGGATTTTGTAGAAGCTTATCTGCAGCTTCAAAGATATCGGTTCGGTAACAAATTGTTATATAAAATTAAAGTGGAGGAAGAGTGCTTACGATATAAAATTCCAAAGTTAACGATTCTAACCTTTGTAGAAAACTCTTGTGTGCACGGTATCGAGGGTATGAGCAGCGAAGGATGGATATTTATCTATATTACTAAAAATAATGACAGTGTTACGATTGAGGTTGAGGATACCGGTGTTGGAGTGTCAGGCGAGCAGGCAAGGGAGCTTCAAAATTGTATGGAGCATTCCGATATTGAAAAAATAGAAAGCAGTGAATCCATTGGTATCTTAAATGCTTGTGTAAGACTTAGAATGTTTTATGGTGAAATGTTTGATATACAAATAAAAAGTGAAGAAAAGGTTGGTACTGTGATTGTAATAAAAGTGCCAATACTTACTTGTTAAGAAGCAGTAAGCCATAAGAACAGGGAAGACAGGTTGAAAAATAGAAACCAACTTTTTAACCTCATGATTTGTGTGCGTGCCGGAGTGTACAGATGGGAGAGAAGATGCTAAGAGTTTTAGTAGTAGATGATGAACCATATATCAAACAAGGTCTGGCAATGCTTATCGATTGGAAGGAAGAAGGATTTACGATTATCGGTGAAGCGGCAAACGGAAAAGAAGCAATTCGTTTTTTACGGAAAACGAAAGTAGATTTAATCATTGCAGATATCAAAATGCCTGAGATGAATGGAATCGAATTATTAGAGTACATAAAAAAGGAAAAGCTGTCCGAGGCATCCTATATTATTCTTAGCGGATATTATGATTTTCAATATGCAAAATCTGCAATCCGGCATAATTGCTGTGATTATCTCCTGAAACCGGTTCAAAAAGACGAGCTCTTAGAAGTGCTTCGCAGGGTTGCAATAAAAAGCAAGGAGCAAAATCATAGGCTGAAAGAAAATAAAGAAAAAGAAAGGGCACTTTTTGAACGAAATCTTTTAGCGCTTCTCTGGGGGAAGTATGATCAACATAACCTTGAGTATGTAACAAGTCATTTGAGACTATCCAATGAGATAAAGTACATAACGATATCTCTTGATTTTTCAGAGAAAGAGGAGTTTGACGAAGAAGAAAAACGATTCATCCAAAAAAATCTATATATGCAGGCAAGGGAACTGCTTGGCGAAGCGGAATATCATATTATTTTTGATGTTGACAAACAGGATGCTTCTTATGAGGTTGGGTTTATTTATTGTGATTATCTTGCAAAAGAAGCAGGGTTATCAGAAGGGGAATTCTTAAAGCAGTTTAGCCAGGAATTAAGGGATGGAATTAATAACAAGATGATGCTATTTGTCGGCAATAAGATAGATTCCATTACAAGGATATCAGAGTCGTATCAAACCGCATCGATTGCAAAGTCACTTCAAATGTTTCAAAATGATAAAGACATTGCTTTTTATGAAGAAAGTATGCAAACAAGCGGTATTTCTTTATTAGAAAGAAGAAAACTGGATGCACTAATCCAAGCGGTGGATGAAAACAAGAAAGAAGAAATCTCCTCTTTGGTGGAAATAATTTATGATGATATGAAGGAGGCAAATATGGATTATAACCTAATTAATTTAAATATTAGCTATATTCTATATCAGCTTATTTATTTGGCAGCAAAGCAGGAAGATAATATCAATCAGGAAGAAATCCTGCAATACATTAGTAAGAATGCCTTTCATAGAGATGCAATGCGAGGCAGCCGAAAACATTTCAAATTATTTGCACGGGAATTTTCAGATTACTTGCAGCAGCTTCGTAAACATGTTTCCAAAGGAATCCTTGCTAGTGTAGAAAGAGAAATAGAAGAAAATTATGCGGTTAATATCAGCTTAAAATCCTTAAGTGAGAAGTATTTCATCAACAGTGCTTATTTAGGTCAGGTATTTAAGAAACAGTATGGTTTATCATTTAAAGACTATTTGAATAATTACCGTATTGACCGGGCAGCAGAGTTTTTAATATGTTCGGATGAAAAAGTATATACCATAGCACAATTAGTCGGCTACCATAACTTAGATTACTTTATAAATCGTTTTGTTTCAGTTAAGGGATGTACTCCTTCAAGGTTTCGAAATCAATATAGGAATAACTGAGATTATCACATGATGCAATGTGTATATTTTCTATTCATGGATTATTTGGATATAAAGTTTGTAAGGGTAATGTCTATAGTTTGTAAGGTTGTGGGAAATACACAAACTTGGTACGATTTATCTAATCACTTATCTGTGATGAAACTATAAGAGTAGGGAGGAAAAGCAATGAAAAAAAGATTCTTATCACTGTTATTCGTGCTAGTACTGGTAATTGCTTTAGTACCAGGATGCGGTAAAAAAGAAAAAGATACCAAAGATGCAGGCAATACGAATGTGGGAGTAACAAATAAACCGGAAGACAAAGCATCAAACGATGGAAAAAAGAAAGAAATTAAGGAGTTCACTGCATTCTTTGCAGTACCAGGAACAGAAATCAACGATGATAATGTGTCTATGGAAAAAATTGCTGAGTTAACCGGAGCAAAATGTAAAGAAACATGGTTAACAGGCCAGACAGCAGAAGAAGCAGTTGGAACATTAATCGCCGGTGGTGAATATCCGGACTTTATCTGTGGTTCCACAGGGCATGCTCAGTTGCAGGAAGCAGGAGCTTATATTCCGATTGACCAGTACTGGGATAATTATCTGAATGTTAAAAACTACCTATCGGAAGAAGAATGGAACAAGGTTAGAGCTGAGGATGGGCATGTATATATTATTCCTCAATTTGGTATTATCAATGAAAAGGATACGGAATGTGTACATAATGACGAAGCATTTTGGATTCAGACGAGAGTATTAAAGTGGGATAACTATCCTAAGATTACAACACTTGACCAATATTTTGATTTAATTGAAAGATATCTTGCAGCGAATCCTGCTATGCCAGACGGCACACGGAATATCGGATATGAAATCTTAAGCGATGACTGGAGATATTTCTGTTTGGAAAACCCACCATTTTTCTTAGATGGTTATCCAAATGATGGCTGCGTAATTGTAGATCCGGATACTTTAGAAGTTTCCGATTATAATACAACAGAAACGGCAAAGAAGTACTTTGCTAAATTAAATGAAGAGTTTCAAAAGGGTATTATCGACCCGGAAACCTTTACCATGTCTTACGATCAGTATATTGCAAAATTATCTTCCGGCCGTGTATTAGGAATGGTTGATCAGCATTGGAACTTCCAGCAGGCAGAGGATGCAATCAAGACACAGGGGTTAGATGATTGCACTTATGTACCGCTTGGAATTGTTATGAACGAAGGGACGAAAGAACAATACCATTCTGCAAGTGCTCTTGACGTATCAAATGGTTTAGGAATTACAGTAAGCTGTAGTGATGTGGAAGGCGCGATGAAATTCCTTAATGATTTGTTATCACAGGAAGCATTAACACTTCGCTTTTGGGGTATCGAAGGGCAAGATTATATGGTAGGTGACGGTGGAGTTTTCTACCGTACAGAAGAGCAGCGTAAAAACTTCGTAAGTCAGGATTACCAAGTGGCTAATTTATGTAAATACACCTATTTCCCTCAATACGAAGGAATGAATCCGGATGGTATTAATGCATGGGAGCCAGGAAGTCAGCCGGGAGAATTCTTTGAGGCACTTAGCCCTGAGGTACAGGAATGCTTAAAAGCTTATGGTGCAGAAACCTATGTGCAGATGTTAAATCCTTCCGAGGAAAATTCACCTTGGTTCCCAATGTGGTCTTATTCCAATACATTTACTTCGGATACAGATCATGGAATGGCAAAGGTAAATATGGATGAAGTAAAACATGAGTATTTACCAAAGGCAGTTATGGCAAAGGATTTTGAAGCTGCATGGCAGGAGTATATGAAAGTTTACAAGGATAGAGTAAATATTGAGGCTTACTTAAAAGCATTAAAGGCTGAAGTTGATAGAAGAATAGCTGTTGCGGAAGGCAAATAATTTATGATGGGTGTGGCAGCTTGCGACTTACCTTGAATCAGTGGAAAGGGGGCGGTTTTTATGCAGAAGTTTGGGGCAGCCGCCCTCTTTTAAATCAAATAGGAATAGCACCCGCGTTACTTTGCAGACAACTATGACAAACTGAGAGTGATTCATGCTATCGTATTATAATGGGAGTGAATAAAATGAAAGCGGCGAAAAAAAGAAAACAAAAAGTTAGGATAGAAAAGGGTCCTAACATAACCAGAAGAGAGCTAAAAAGGCAGAAGGAATTGATTTTACTTTCAATTCCCTTCGTAATCTATGCGCTGATTTTTTACCATGCACCTCTTGGTGGCTGGATTATGGCTTTTCAAAACTATAAGCCCAAGGGAGGATTACTGCACTCTCAGTTTGTAGGATTAGCAAAATTTAAAACGCTGTTCTCAAATGATGTATTTATACGGGTAATCCGCAATACGCTGTGTATGGGAATTATCAATCTGGTATTAAGTTTTGTATTTTCTATTGGTCTTGCAATTTTACTAAATGAGATACGTAGTAGAAAGGGAAAGAAATTTGTACAGACGGTTTCTTATTTACCTCATTTTTTATCCTGGATTATTGTAACAGGAATTGTATTAGACGTACTGTCTTTAGAGACAGGTATTATCAATCAAGCTTTGGTGGCATTACATATTATTGAGAAGCCGATCAATTGGCTTGCTTACCCAAAATTCTTTTGGCTTATTGTTGGATTCTCCAATGTATGGAAGGAAACAGGATGGGGATCAATTATTTATTTAGCATCCATTACCTCCATAAATCCTGATCTTTACGAAGCCGCATCAATTGATGGTGCCGGCAGATTACAAAAGATTTTTCATATCACTTTACCAGGTATAAAACCAACAATTTTTATTTTATTATTAATTAATGTTGGAAATGTCCTTAATGCAGGATTTGAAGTTCAATATTTATTAGGGAATGGCCTTGTTCAAAGCGTATCACAAACAATTGATATCTATGTATTAAAGTATGGTATCAGTATGGGGGATTATTCTATTGGTACTGCGGCCGGTATATTCAAGAGCCTGGTAAGTATCACTATCATCTTTTTAGCAAATAAGGCTGCAAAAATGGCGGGTGAAGAACGTTTATTCTAACAAGGAATGAAGTGATTAAAGATATGCATTATCTTGTAAGAAGACAATAAGTAGCGCAGAAATGAGGGGAAAGATGAATAAAAAATTCGTAAGGACAAGAAAAAGGAACAGTAGTTTGAGTGATAAAGTTTTTATTATAGTCAATATCACGATATTAACAATATTTGTAATTATAACTTTATACCCAATTCTAAATACATTAGCAATCTCTTTTAATGATGGTACGGATGCGTTAAGAGGTGGTATCTATCTATGGCCAAGGGTATTTACCTGGAAGAACTATCAAACCATATTGCATAAGCAAAATCTCTTAACAGCTACAGAGATTACCATTTTAAGAACTGTGATTGCTACAGTATCACAATTATTTGTAACAGCACTGTTAGCCTATGTATTAAGCCGTAAGAATTTTGTATTTCGAAAGCAAATTTCATTGCTCTATGTTTTGACAATGTATGTCAATGGAGGACTAATTCCGACCTTTATGCTTTATAAGGGGCTAGGATTAACAAACAGCTTCTGGGTTTATATTATACCGGGTATGGTCAGCGCCTTCAACATGCTGGTAATACGAACTTATATGATTTCATTGCCGGATAGCTTACAGGAATCTGCAGAAATAGATGGTGCAGGGCACTTTACTATCTTTCTAAGAATTATCGTACCTTTATGTAAGCCGGTATTTGCAACCGTTGCATTATTTATAGCGGTTTATCAATGGAATTCTTGGTTTGATACGATGCTCTATAACCGAATGAGAAGTGAATATACTACACTTCAATATGAATTAATGAAACTGCTGTCTGCCGTCACTAACAATAGCTCGAATGCAGAAACCATGAAAAATGCCGGAAATCAAGTAACTCCTGCCTCGATACGGGCAGCGGCAACCATGATCACTTCACTTCCGATCGTATGTTTGTATCCATTTTTACAGAGATATTTTGTAACAGGATTAACCATTGGCGGTGTGAAGGAGTAATTTGGTTACGGATAATATAAGGAAGAAAGGACTAATAACAAAGAAGGAAAATGTTTTTATCTTGCTCTAGGCTATGAGCAAGTTGATTTCTATGAAAATCCCAAGGATAGTTTTTTAGAGTACTTCTTTGTAAAACGGTTTTAGGAGTTAAGTCTGTAGGTTATAGTAAATACATAGGAAATTGTGCTGCGGTTTCCTATGTATGAAATGTGTTTCGGTCTTTTTATATGTTTCTTGTCTAAATTTCTCTTTTTTCTTATTCAATGATCCAATGACTATTTGAATGATAACACCATACGGAAGAATATTCTGTAACAGAGACTTAGCTGTTTTTCACCTTCCCAATCAGAGGCTTGATGCTATGTTTTGTTTCCATCATCACTCCAGTTTTTAAAATTTGTTCCGCAGACAATACAACTTTTCTGCTCTGATTTTACCCGAGTATTTCCGCAGTTCTGACATTCGTATAACCCATTTCTCAATGCCACTCTGGTTTTTTTATTCACTTTAAAATATTCCTCTAATTTTTTATCTTGAAAAAGCTCAATCTTGAGTAAAACAAAAAGGTACAGAAGAATCATAAAACCTAAGATCAAAGATATCTTTGCAAATAGTTGAAACTGCGCTTGTTTTGTGAAAGACCAAAGGAAACAGCAGATTGCTGGTATGGCAATCAAACAAATAGCTGCACCGCTAATTATCTTGTGACCGTAATTGATCGAATTTATTTTTTTCATCACTTACCTCTATTTAAGTTAGTATCAATAGTATATTTTGTATTTTTGTTATTGTCAATATTTAGTAGCTGAAAGAATTGCCTGTTTTTCTACTGGAAAATAGCAAATGTTCTGTTCATCAACATGTGTTGTGACAAAGCCTTTTATATTCTGCTATCATCGAATTCTATTTGAGAAAAAAAGGAAAACTTCAGAAAGCATGGATTTTTATAACAAAACCAAGTATAATAAAGCCTTGGTAATCCTTTGATACAGGTATATTATATTGAATTTATCTTATAGAAGTAATTACAATTTACCACAGTATATTTACTAAACAAAAGAGAGGTAGAAGGGAGTACGTAAATGTTATTATCCAAGCAGGAAAAACAACGTTTATTAGAGATAGAACAAGATTATAGGAATAGTCTGTTAACGATAGAGGATTTAAGTAATAGTGATAAACAAAGCAGGAGAGTTTTGGAGAAACGGGAACAGGAAATGAAACAGCTTCAGCAAAGGGTTTCTTTTCTTCAAAGTGAGATTGCAAAGTACAATGACATTACTGTTGAAGTAGAAGCGTACGTAAAAGAAAGAGAAGATCAGATTTCAAGATTAAATAGTGAAATTAACGATTATGATTCAAAACTAAAAGCGCTTCGTTTGGAAAAAGATAGCCTCTCAAGCACAATAAAAGAAAGGCAAAAAGCATTTATTGAACTGGAGGACCAATTAAGAGCGAGTGAACAAGAACGCTTGTCTGAGAAAACAAAAATGCAAGCGAATGAAAACCAAATAAAAGAGCTGGTAAAATTATTAGGAGAATCAGAAACTATTTTCACAGAAAAAGAGGGTGAAATTTCTAAGCTTACGGAGAATGTGAAGAGTTTAGAATTGGAGCTTGAGGAGAAAACTTCTATCCTTAAGAATAAGGTTGATTTAATTCAGGGTTTAGAGGAAGAAGAGAAGAAGCAAAAGGAAGAGCTAACTAAGGCAAAAGCCCTCATTGTGGAATTAAAACTTAAGTCGGAGGAAGTTAATCAAGAGGCCCAAAACCTGGAAGCTAAGGTCGGTGAGCTGGAAGAACTATTGGAGCTGTCAAGAGAGGAAAGGATTCAAGTATCCAAGCAGCTAACCGCTGCAGTTCAGGAAAAAGAGCAATTACAGGATATGAATAAGAAGTTAAAAGAAGGAGAAAAAAACTTAATATCTAAGCTTAAGGAGTTCGAGGATTGTATAGAGTTAACCAGGAGAGAAATTCATCCTCTAAATGAGAAGTTGAAACAATCTGAATTTGAGAATAAAGTGTTAAGAGAAGAAGTCCAAGTTTTACAAGAACAAGCTGACCAAAAGATAAGATTATTTGAAGAAAAGTTTGAGAACGAGCTGGAAAGCTTAAAAGCAATGGAACAAAAAGTGATTGATCATGAAGGACTTATCAGTGAAAAAGATAGGATTTTGGAACAGCGGAAAGAACATATATATCAATTAGAACAAAAGTTATATAAAATTCATCAAGAAGAGGTAACAAAGGCGAAAGAAAAAAATGAGACTCAGGAACTAATGAAACAAATTACAAAGGATAAAGAAATTCTGTTAAATGAAGCCAAGAAAGCACAAGAGCTCATAAAGCAGTTAGAAGCAAAAATAAAAGAAAGTGAAGCTGAAAAAAGTAATTTATTAAGCAGATTGGATCAAAAAAATGCAATTCTAAGCTCAGCAAAGCTTGCGTTAGAAAAGCAGCAAGACATTTCTATTGAACAAACAATGAACATAGCAAAGCATAAAGATAGAGTGGAAGAGCAGGCAAAATTAATCCAGCAATTAATTAATAAAAATGAAGAACTTCAAGAAAAAAATAATACTTTCATCATTGAAATCAAGAAGCTGGAACAAAAAGAACATGCAGTAATAGAACAGGGTATTGTTTATGAGGAGAACCTTAAGAAGAAACAATTTTTTGAAATAAATTTAAAAGAAAAGGATAAGAAAATTGATGAGCTGGAAACTCAAATTATTGAGTTAATGATTGCGCTTGAAAGTAAAATAGATAAAAATTAAAACTTTAAGTTGCATCAAAAGGAATAAGAGAAAAAGAGATAATATTATGTTATGGTAAGCATAATATTATCTCTTTTTTACATTATTAAATCGTATAAAAGGTATAATTCATTCTAAAGTAAAACTAATTTAGTAATAATTAATATGAATTACATTTACTCATGTGAATTATGAAAGAAACAGTTCTATTTAACATCAAA
The DNA here is from genome assembly GCA_023457255.1 of Bacillota bacterium. Lineage (GTDB taxonomy): Bacteria > Bacillota > Clostridia > Lachnospirales > Lachnospiraceae > Lachnoclostridium. The sequence goes on from JAEWMB010000001.1 coordinate 14,111, forward strand.
TATAGAACTAGTCGGACAACATTGTTAACGAATTATCATTAACTAAAAATGTAAATAAAATAATATAAAACATGTAAAATTTCATGGGTTGAAAAATGTAAATAAATGGTATACGATTTCCACGTAGGACATACAGTCCTATCAAATAATAATAAGGAGGAATAGCAATGAAAAGAAAACTGAAACAAAGATGTGCTGTTTTAGCGGCAATTGCAACAATGATAGCATCGTTGCAATGGGGGAGAGTGCCGGCACAAGCAGTAACAGCAGACGGTCTTACCTCTCAGCAGTATGTTGAGGCGATGGGCCAAGGTTGGAACTTAGGAAATTCCTTTGACGGTTTCGACTCCGATACTTCGAAACCGGATCAAGGTGAGACTGCTTGGGGAAATCCTAAGGTTACAAAAGAGCTAATCCGTGCAGTGAAGCAAAAAGGATATGACAGTATCCGTATACCACTAACGCTATATCGTAGATATACGGAGAGCAATGGCATATGCACCGTTGATAGTGCATGGTTAGCACGTTACAAAGAAGTTGTAGATTACGCGGTGGCAGAAGGTTTATACGTTATGATAAACATTCACCATGATTCCTGGATATGGTTATCCTCATGGGATGGTAATAAGAGTTCGGTACAATATGTAAGGTTTACTCAGATATGGGACCAATTGGCGAAAACTTTTAAGGACTATCCGCTGCAAGTATGTTTTGAGACGATAAATGAGCCGAATTTTACAGATTCCGGAAGCATTACGGCTCAAAACAAACTGGATATGATTAATCAGGCAGCTTATAACATTATTCGTGCTTCTGGCGGGTTGAATGCAAAGAGAATGATTGTTTTGCCGTCATTACATACAAATCATGATATGAGCGCACCTTTGGCTGATTTTATAACAAGATTGAATGATCCTAATGTAATCGCAACGGTTCATTATTATAGTGAATGGGTGTTTAGTGCAAATCTAGGAAAAACAGGTTTTGATGAAGATTTGTGGGGGAATGGTGACTACACTCCCCGCGATGCGGTAAATAAGGCATTTGATACCGTCTACAATGCTTTCACTTCAAAAGGTATCGGTGTTGTAATCGGTGAATTCGGCCTATTAGGTTATGACTCAGCCTTTGAATGTAACCAACCAGGGGAAGAGCTAAAGTATTATGAGTATATGAACCATGCAGCAAGACAGAAAAAGTTCTGTTTGATGTTTTGGGATAATGGCTCTGGAATAAATCGTAATGATTCCCAGTATAGCTGGAGGAAACCTGTGGTCGGAAAGATGTTAGAAGCTTCTATGTCAGGGCGTTCTTCTTATGCGACCGGCCTGGATACAAATTACTTAAGTGGCAGTTCCTTTACTGATATCACTATACCGCTTACGCTAAATGGCAACACCTTTGTTGGAGTTACCGGATTAACCAGCGGTACCGATTATACATATAACCAATCCAGTGCAACCCTCACATTAAAGTCTTCTTATGTAAAGAAAGTTTACGAAGCAATGGGAAGTAATTACGGTACTGCGGCGGAATTAGTGCTTAAGTTTTCAAGCGGAGCTGATTGGCATCAATATCTAGTGAAGTTTAAAGCTCCGGTATTCCAAAATGCGAACGGAACTGTTTCGAATGGAATTAATATTCCGGTTCAGTTTAACGGAAGTAAACTCCGTCGTTCTACTGCTTATATAGGTTCTAATCGTGTTGGACCAAATCAAAGCTGGTGGATGTATCTGCAGTATGGTTCTAACTATCAGGCTAATTATACGGATAATATCTTGACTATTAAATCGGATTTCTTTAAAGATGGTTCTGTTTATGATGGTAACATAACATTTGAGATGGAGTTCTATGATGGACAAAAGGCGAAATATAACCTTAATAAGTCAAATGGAACGATAACCGGAACTGCGGCGGCAGTTACACCTACACCAACTCCTACTGCGACACCTACACCGACACCTACAGCAACACCAACGATAACCCCAACGGTTAGTCCGTCCGTGACTCCGACTGTAACACCTACTCCGATTCCGGGAACAGGTCCAATTACATTAAAATATGAAGTAGCGAATACATGGGATAAGCACACACAGGCAAATATCACCCTAACCAATACTTCTAGTACATCATTGAAAAATTTTGTCGTATCCTTTACTTATAGTGGATACATCGATCAGATGTGGAGTGCTGATTTGGTTAGTCAGACGTCAGGTATTATTACGGTGAAGGGACCGGCCTGGGCTCCGAACCTTGAACCTGGACAGAGTATAACCTTTGGATTTATAGCTTCCCATGATACCCCATCAGTGGCACCACCAACTAATGTCACATTGGTTAGCTCAAATTAAAAGAGTTTTCTAGTTAATTATTCGTAAGAATTGACATCCTTGCTATTACATAAAAATGGTTTAATTCATTCTCTGAAACCAGAAGAATTAGGAAATTCAGTATGAATTAACTATGATAGTAATATTATAAAGACTAGGTTATCATTTATGCTTCTTATAGTGTTGGATAGCCTGGTCTTTTCATGACAAAAGAATTTTAACGGATCTTCATAGCCGGAAGCAGAGCACCAGGTGCTTATTCTGTAAGATAAGAGACTGGATTTAAGAATAAATGCGCGGAAAAACGTTCAGTCTAACAATGCTAGGATTTCTATGCTAGGATGATACTTCTTTTTTAAGATAATGAGCCGTAATCCTCTTGTTGTGGAGTTTTTCAGTATTACGGGGTATCTTTTCTTTATGGTAGACGGTTGATTTTTATCTGCTTCAACACAGGCAGATTCGCACACGATGGCTTAATGCAGGCCAAAGCGCACTTTGTAAGGTTGAATTTATAAATCAAATTAAAGAAAAAGAGAAGATAATAAGGAGCTTATTATAAAATTGGAATGTTTTTACTATAATATGGATTATATTTCAAAGATGAGTTTATGCTTTTCATACAGTATGGTTGTCCGACAATATGGAATGCAGCCGCGGTACATGGCCCTGAGCGCTATATTAAAGTACAGAACTGGAGTGAGGATACAAGAAGATATTATTAATTATATAAAAATAATAATTTTAATTTTATTGCTGCTGATTGCGTCGTATCCTATATTTTCAAGAATTGTATAAAAAATCAGGTTTTCCATATACTATAGCTTTTTAGAAGTTATTCTCAGCATTGAAATCTTAATCATAGGAGAAACTATGATTAGGAGGAATGTTATGAAAACTTTGGTTAATAAATATTTTACTTTATTTTTTATTGGCGGAACATTATATCTGTTAATCGAACTTATTTCAAGACGTGGTGATACCCATTGGACGATGGGTATTGTGGGCGGAATTTGCTTTGTATTAATCGGCATGCTGAACGAATTTCTTCCAAAATCTCCTTTTTGGTTACAGGCATTGTTTGGAGGAGTTATTGTAACGATTGTTGAATTAATCTCAGGTATTCTTATTAATTTGGTATTTCAGTTGGATGTTTGGGATTATTCCAATGAAGCGTATCAAATACTAGGGCAGGTTTGTTTACCTTTTTCTATGCTTTGGTGTATTTTATCAGGTTTCGCCATTATATTGGATGGTTACTTAAGATATTGGTTATTCGGAGAAGATAAGCCGCATTATCACTTTTTTAGAAAGAATCTTTTATGATTGTTACTTTTGTTATGAAGAGGGGGAATCCCTCCTCATAACAATGGTAATTTTAGGGAAATTCATACTAAGGAATGCAGTGAAATTTAGGTCGCTGCCGGTATAACGGTCATTATTTTAATAAGCAGATAGAAATTTATCGGAACTGGTATCAAAAGGCTTTAAAACAAGAAAGAATATTCATGGAAAATGTATGGCGGGAATACATTGTTTCATAAAGAAAGTTGAGGGGATAAGATATGTTACATACGTTTATCAAAGATTTTTATAATACAATATCCTTTGATAAGGGCGAAGAATGGAAAGAGGAAGCATTTCGCGAGTTTTTTTTAAGTGATGCAGTTTTAATGGAATGTAAAGATGGGATTTACCATAGAAAAACTATCAATGAATATAGTTCAGAGTTTGCTTCTTTGATAAAATTTCATCCGGAGTGCTTTGAGAAGGGCTTTCAGGAAAAGCAAGTGAATGTAAAAGTAATAGAAAATGATATAAGTATCTTAGTAAGCAGTGAATATGAAAAATGCTATAATAACTGTAATGAGGAAATGAAAGAATATGGAATTAATAATATGACAATTGTGAAAGAAAGTGGCGTTTTAAAAATAGCTTGCTTAATATGGTAATTAGTTTGATTGTTTGCATGATTGATATATGGTAAAATAACGAAGCAAACATGGATATAGAGTTAAAATATTGGAGAATTGTCCAAATTATGGGGCAAGATTAGAAGGTAATCAATGTTTATATTGTGGCTCTAGCTTTAAAGAACAGCGGGAGCAGCAGTGGTATGGCTCGAGGAAGATGGGAATAAACAATCTTTAGTTTAGATTAACGTTAAAAAGGTGATGTTCTTTGGAACATCACCTTTTTAATAAACAAGGGGAGATGTCTGCATTTTGCTTTAGGAAAGAGACCAAATCACTCCAACATTGATTTATAGATTTACTTCTTCTATGGCCTTATCCAAAAAGATTTCACCATTTAGATGTTCGAGCTCATGACAAAAGCATTTAGCCATCTCACCTTCTCCAAGGATTAAAATTTCTTCTCCATTCTCGTTTTGCGCTTGTATGGTTACTTTTTGAGGGCGAATAGTTTTGATAAAATGGTTTGGAAAACTTAAGCATCCTTCGAGGCATTCCTGAACACCGCTGGAACCGACTATTTTAGGATTTACCAGCTTATAGTAGTAATTGTAATAATCTATCACAACCAACCTTTTTAATATACCGACTTGATTCGCTGCTAAAGCTGCACCGTTCTCTGTTTGATGTAAGGTATCCATCATGTCATCAAGTATTTGACGTATCTTATCATCAACCAAGGGAACTTCTTTGCATTTTTTCCGAAGTATCTCATCATCCTGAAATCTTATTTGCCTAATAGCCATAGCTGTCCCTCCTGCTGCTTTCGGCCCTTGATTTTCGTATGCTTTCTTCAAAGATAAAAACCTCTTCAATAGAACATCCGAAAACATTTGAAATATCATAAGCAAGCCAAATAGAAGGTTCAAATTTTTCCATTTCTATGGCGTTAATCGCTTGTCTTGAGGTTTTTACAAGCTCCCCCAACTGTTCTTGAGTTAGGCCTTTACTTTCTCTTAATTCTCTAATTCTATTTTTCATGATAGATTCCTCTCTGTAAGGTTAACATTACATATAGTATATACCCGGCAACATGTAAAGTCAACCTTACAATGGATTAAGAAAATATAGGGGAAGGGATTCAGCTCAAAGCATGACCTTAATCCATAGGGAAGAGTTATCGTAGCATATTAAGAAAAAATATGAAACAGGAATTTCCATACGATTGGAGATTTAGAAATAACGTCAGTCATTCCCATAGGAATAAAATCTGTAATAGTTCCCCCATGATTATAAAACTTAAGTTATTCTGATAAGGAACTTGAAATCAATTTCTTTTATTAATTTCATTTACTATCAATGCTTTTGATATGTGCATTGCTTTTATTAAGTTCTTAAGGCGGGTATGGTGCGAAGCTCCCTCCGTAAACTTTAACTGTGCTTTTTCACATTTACTGATTATTGATGCTACCGGCGGCAATGCTTCCATCAGTTCTTCTTTAGTATAGTTGTTCCTTATATTTTCATTTGTTATCAATGATTTTGAAACATACAACGCTTTTAGTCTGTTCTTAAGTAGTGTGTGTTGGGAGGTACCCTCCGCAAATTTAGGGTGTATTTTTTCACATTTATGGATGCTTGAAGATATAATTTGTTGTGCCTTTAGCAAATCTTCACTTGTATATTTATCCATAGTTTTCACCTCAATTTCTGTTTATAGTTAACGTAATTTGGAGATAAATTAATATGTTTCTCTTAATTTTTCTGCATCATTAGAATTAATAATCTTATTTCGGTTGTATTTTCAAAGTAAAATGTGAATGCTAGAAATCCATTATAATTAATTTTATGTAGATAGTCCATGAATTTTAAAATACTGATATCACCATTTTCTATTAGTGAAATAAAAAAATAATAGCAGTGTGCATATCAATACTTACGAAATCCCTTGAACATCAAAGGATTCATAACTATGAGATGGGATTCAAATCCTATCCGTCATAAAACCCCTGAGAGCAGGGGCTTTCCGGTGTATTCATTTTTATCCTATAGATATCCATTGAAGTAACAATAATAAATAAGTGTATTAATTTATAATTTATCTACCATAATGAAATATTTACCATAATGATTCATAAAGATTTTATGCTCTTCTTTACTTGGTGAGAGAATAAATGCAGGATATGCATTTATCTTTCTGTTTTTTAATGCTTGGAGTATTTCATTTTGTATATCCACAAAAAACCTATTTTGCTCATAGCGTACAATTAAAGGCTCTGTTTCTCCAGCAGTATTTCCGTAGGTGTTTATTAACATCTCACAGTTAACCTTCTCATAACCGGGTTGAATTAATCTCAAAGGAATTTTTGCTACGCCAAATGAAATAAAATTGTCTTTAAAATACTTATGCTCTGTTTCATATCCTATATAAAACATAAAGTATGACTGTATCCATTCCTCTGCCATTCCGGCATTCGCATAATTTATCGCCGATGAGAGAGAAGGTAAGAATTCCAGAGACTTATCCTTCTTACAGTATAAAATTTTCTTTATAGAATCCAATGATAAAAAATATTCTTCTGCTAATTCTGAAATTGTCATTCCATTTGCATATTTATTGCATATCATACGGTTTCTTTTCATAAGTTTTTGACGATATCCAGATACTTCACCCCAGCTTTTACCTTCTTCCTTAATGGGTACATACAAAAGTTTTCCGGCTGCATAGTTTTGTACTTGTCTTAGAATCTCATCGGGGAGTAAATCTTTTGCATTTTCATAATTCATTACAATTCTCCATTACAATATCATAATTCTATCTTCTAATTCTTCTAAAGACTTCATTATTGAATGACACGATTCTACATCATCGATAGAGGCATGCCATCTTAAACTGTCGATACCTTTATAATATGCCATACAAAGAAATCTTTCTTTAAAATCAGGTAATTCAATCCTTCTTTCTTTACAGTACTCAAATAGTAGTTCAGGAATATGCAAATATGGCTTATTTAAGTCCATAATTGCGAAATCTAATAGAAAATCTGTAATACCGGCTCTGCTCCAATCTGAAAATCCTACCGTGTCTTTACCATTTGTAATCATATTAACAAAGAACGTATTGTTATTTACCAGATAACGTTTTCCTTCACAATATTTAATCTTTTCTGCCATTCTAGCATAAAATCTTTCAAAGAAATCTTGTTTTAACACAGTGGTGTCAAACATTTCTTTCCAATGATACCAATAACCCTCTTTTTCGGTTGAAAAGGTTTCAAATATAAAATCTCTGCATGTTGCATATTCAGCTTTGTTTTCCTCATTAAATTCACCGTATCCGAATAGGCCCTCAATATTTGTATTGCTTATTTCAAAAATGCTGTTAAAAAATACAACATGCATCTTCTGAAAATGTTTTGGTGTTAACTCATTAGCAATAAATCCTACTGGATTCATGCATATATTTTCTGAACTTATTTCTTTTATAAATAAATCTCTTGTCATAATTTATTCCTCTTTCTTCATTATCAATTTTAAAATCAGCAGCGCTCTGATAAGTCTACTATAGCATAAGAAAATTTGGTGAAATAGAGAAAGAATGACTTTAGTTGAAGTTTCCTATCATTTCTGTATATTACATTATATCATTTGATTTATCTTTTCCAACAAATATCGAAAGATTGAAGTAGTACCCGTCCAGCAGCATTTAGTCATAACGTTTTGTTCCTGCTATTTTGTACTTCTTCAAAACAGCAGATTTTTAAGAGCCGATATTGCATGCTATATACACTTTTTTAAATTAATGTTATAATTAAAGCATCAAATAGACTACAAACAGGAGCAAAAATGGGAAAAGTATTATGTTACATCTACAATAGTATGGCAGACTTTGAGATTAGCTTATTATTACATAGGCTCAAAAACACAGGAAAGAAGGAGATTGTGTCCATATCAGAAAGTACAAGAGTATTGACTGCACAGTCCGGACTTCAATATCAGCCGCAGATGACAATTGAGGATATGAAAAACATTGAGGATGTTGAAGCTCTAATTATTCCAGGTGGACCAATTAATAATAATCAAAATGATATTTGTAAATTAGCTGCGGATATAATTCAAAGCGGAAAATTAATTGGCGCTATTTGCTTTGCGCCGCAATTCCTGGGTCGTGCCGGAATATTAAATAGCTATAGCTTTACCACTTCATGTTCAGAACAAAAAATACAACAGCTCGGATGCCAGGATCCATTTGACCGGAATAACTATGTGGATAAAAGATGTGTTGTTGATAGAAATTTAATCACAGCAAAGGGCTATGCTTTTGTTGATTTTGCAATTGAAGTATGCAAATACATGAAAATATTTTCAGACGAAAATGAATTATATGAACAACTGCAAAAGGTAAAAGAAAGCCAAGGATAAAATGCCGATTGAGTACAGCGGGAATGCCCTTGGATAAGATAGGAATGACGTTAATTTTCACGAATATATCCTAAATATTGAGGGTAACTTGCATTAAGCAATTCTGTAATTCTACCTGATAATTGTGCAGGACGAAAAATAACCTTGTCTATTTCATCAAAGGGCATCCATAAACTTTCTTCTTGCTGCCAGTCTTTTTCAGTTATTTCAACGGCCTTTTCACTTATCAGCTCTACCAGGAAAATATGTAATATTCTGTGTGAATAATCAAAGTATTTTTCACGTAGCTCATTATTGTCATAAATTTCTTCTGCCAGTGCAATAAATCTAACGATTTTTACTTTATATCCTGTTTCTTCTAATACTTCTCTTATGACGGCATCTTCCATCGTTTCAAATTGATTTTGACCACCACCGGGTAAATCAAAATAAATTTCGTCATTTTCTGCAATACATCTATTAACAAGTATTCTATCATGATTTAGAATAATTGCTTTAGCCGTGTTTCGAATCGCCATATTTTTACCTACCTTTTTATTAGTAAATATTCTAGTAAACTTCATTTGGTTACAATTAACTAATTACACATTTTCTGGCCTTTGTAATTATTATATTTTTCATAATCTTTGAAAAGTAATTTAGTATTACATGAAGGAGAATAATTCATCAGAAATGTCAGAAAACATATTTTTTATTACAGTGATTAATTCATTAGTACCCTTAATAATAGTGTCTGGATATTTTATTGTATTTGATTTTCTAAATTCATTACATGCAGGTGTAATCAATTTTTGTATTTGCGTGCGAAATGTGGCAATCTCTTTTTCTTCATAATCAAAACGTCCGTGTATTCTGTATGCCATCTTAATATAGTTTTTATACCCCAAGGTTCTTGTTATTTCAGTTCGAACTTTTATCAATTTATTCCATTATATATATTCTGTTTTATTACGTCAATCCATAGAGAAATGCAGTGACTACACATTATCTAAAGCTGCTCTCATCTTAATCATGATCTTGAAAAAGAAAAGGAACCCCTTGAAGAATTTCTCTATCAGAAAGGGACTATGGAAGGCCATGCGATTCTGATGGACTTCCAAATTGGAACTCTGAATTATAATTAATTATTAAAAGTTTGTCTGTTTTTTTGTACACAGTTGTGAAAGACAACGAACCAATTGAACTTCGCCTAATGCTTATTAGGAATAAACTACTTTAATGCAACAGGAAGCCAAATTAAAATTCACTGTATTACGGAAAATATTTAATTAGCAATTGTATCCTACAGCGAATTAAATCAATCTGAAACTTACCAGTATTATATATTTCTAAATAAAGGAAGTCAATCGCGCTATGAAAATGTAATACTACACTTTCCTAAGTGTACACTTCTTCACATGACATGATAACGGTGGAGCATCTGAAAAAGCAAAATGACTTAGAATACCGCTTTACTTTTCTTACTGATGCAGCAAAGGATATCATAAAAAAAGCTAGAGGACTTAATCCCGATGGTGAGTTTATCTTTGAAAGAAATGGTGAGCGGCTAACTGCAAGCCGCTTGAGTACGGAAGGAATGTCCTTGGATAAGATAAGGGAAATTCTCGGACAGGTCGATGAAAGTACTACTCTTAGCTATATTTATAATCTCAATACCAAACAAGAGAACCTTAATATCATGAATGAAGCTCTGAAAAATGGCAACAAAAAGAGCGTAAAACAGTAGTGCACATATCAGCGCAACAAAAAATCCCTTGAAAATCAAGGGATTTCATTAAGCACGAGACGGGATTCGAACTTTACCCCTGTCCGCAAACCCCGTTAAAATAAGGAGAAAAACACACTGTCTATCAAGTGTCTACAGTCTGTCTACAACTGTTTTATTGGAAGAATTTAGTTTGTAAATATTGATGCTATTATATATAAGTGATATGATTCAAAGCGGTGGGATACGGAAATTCCATATACGGTATCGTATACGGAGGAACATAAAACAGAGCGTTTGATGAAGGATATATCGCAATTTCCTCATTTTGTAATGTCGGGGCAGATGTGGAGTATCCGCGAAACCTTTAATCCGCTATTTGATTTGGCAATTTTTATAACCGCGCCAACAGAAATATGTGTGGAACGGTATCGTTTGCGTGCTTTAAAGCGTTGGGGAAATAGAGTGCTCTTAGGTGGAGATATGTATGAATTTAATCTAAATAGCTTAATTCTTTCTGAACAATATGATACAGGAGAACCGCCATCAGTATGCTTAAAACGGGATGAACAATGGATAACGGAGTTGCATTGTCCTGTTTTGCGTATAGACGGTACAAAGGCAGTTACAGAAAATGCAATATGGCTTGCAAAGCAATATTTATCCATGCAATCAACTTAATAATATAAGCATAATCCTAAGCATAGTTACTTCGCATCCTTTCAAAATGATTATAACAAAAAAAGTAGACATGACTTTTATCATGCCTACGTTCATCTTACTACTTCACCTAACGGACTATCTTACTTTTTATTAAGCACGGGACGGGATACGAACCGCAAACCTAGCCTAAAATACTGAAAAGAAAGGGGTTCCATCCACTTTTGATTATGTGTACATTATTGTGCAAATATTTTTCTTCGTTTTCTAGCTTATATTGTTGTTTCAAAAAAGCGAATGACAGAACCGTCAATTGTAGTTACACTACATTCCTTAGCACCCCATGGGCATTCATAAATATCAGATATCTGATTCCATCCATTTTCCTTGACGAAATGATGAAATGTATTAAGTCCTTGAATATTAATAAAACCAACTTCTTCTTTGCGTGGTTCTCCTTTAAATAGATGTATACCCCTAAATGGCGTTAGGTTTGTAACAATCAACTCTCCGGGATAGTCAAATACACATCCATATACTGGAGTATCGCTATCATCTCTACCGCAAACATCTCCATACCAACCCAAAACATCGCGAAACCATTTGCATGTTTTCTCCATATCATTTGTTAAATATATTGGTGCGTTTTCTTTTACGTAATAACCTCTCTTACCATAGCGTGTCATATCATCCATTTCGACCATACCTCCTAATAATGTTTTTTGAACGGAAAGCTTTTCGAAATTTGGCAATACACTTCTTTGGTCGCGCGCTGCCGAAGGGGTTATTCCAAAATATCTATGAAATGCCCTTGTAAAACCTTCTGGTGTGTCATACCCATATTGAAGTGCAATATCAATAATACTTTTTTCAGATAATTGAATTTCCGTTGCCGCAAGCGAAAGACGTCTGTTTCTTATATACTCTCCGACAGTGTATCCACATAAAATTGAAAAAAGTCGTTGAAAATGAAACATTGACATGCAAGCGTGCATAGCAATTTCTGAACAAGTCAAGTTTTCTGTGATATTAAGCTCAATAAAGTCTACCGCATCTTGAAGTTGTTTTATGTCAGACATTTTCTCACCTCCTGTTCAAAATAATTATAGCTGGAATTAAAGTATACTTCTTGATAGTAAATGCTTGAATTTGTCATTTTAAATGATTGAGAGCCTCCATTCTCATTCTTCCTAGAGCTCGGTCTGCGAGAGTATGAATCTGGTCTAGTATTTGAATAAAACAAAAGAACCCTTCTTGCAAAGAGTTCTTTGTTTTATTAAGCGCGAGACGGGATTCGAACCATAATCCTATCCTACAAATATTGAAAAGAAAGGGGTTCCATCCACTTCTGATTTATGTGCACATAATAGTGCACATATTTTTTCAGCGATAAAGTAGTTTAGCTAACTAGAAATATACCTATGCAAATAAGCACCACCAGACACCGTATTTATCGATTAATTCCACTCCGCAAGGGCAGAAACTCAGTTTTCCAAATGGTGTAATGATTTCACTTCCTTCAAGTAAGATTTCGTAAGCTTTTCGTACCTTATCTTCTTGCCCCTCTCCAAATTGAATGCAAAACTGCATGGTATTGCCAGTTACTCTTTTTTCGCCACCTGCGCTGGTAGTGTCATTAGCTTCACCAACCGCAATAGCCTGTCCGCAAACATTAAGCTCCCTGTGTATTACAACACCATTTTCATCAAAACCTTGATAGCCTATCTGTGCATCAAATGCTCTTTTATAAAACTCAAAAGCCTCGTTACTTCCCTTAACATAAATTTGTAATAAAGTCCTAAACATACAATGTCCTCCTAGAGTTAGATTTTATAAGTAAAAGCTGTTTTTGATTCGTAATGGATAATCTTAATAATGCCTTAAACCTCAATATAGCCAAAATTTTTAAGAAAACGCATTTTTTCAATTGCTTTATTTGATTTCCACCAATTTTCGCTAATGGCAAATTCCTTAGTATATTTACTGTTGTTATCAAACCATGTCCAGGTAATTCCCCAAACATCGTTTTGCGGTTTCGTTTCAATGAGATAGTTAATTTCCTTTTCTACAATATCCTTATTCTCATTGTAATAAATACTTTGTGGAGTTCTAATATAATTTGACGGACGAACACCATAATATTGCCATTTAGATATATCATTTTCTATAGAACTTTTAACCAATTCATTTAATCTAAGTTGTAATGAAACATAATCATATTCATCAAATCTTAATTCCTTCATAGCATCTAAAAGCTCAACATATCCACCAATACCCATATCTCCAAAGTTATTGCCAGTCAGTAGATTGTTCACTAAGGTTTTCACTAACATAGTTGTTTTTTGATATAATATGGAAGCTTTGTCTGCGTATTTTAATACGAATATAGATAATCCAGTGGTTACTCCATTACTTTCGGTTAAGTTAGCCTCTTCATTGAAATTCCACCATGGAGCATGAGGGAAATTATCATTAGTAGGTACACAAAATCTCCAACCATATTCCATTAAGTCTTTTTCACTATACAAATATTTTAAAATCCCTTTATAAATCGGATGGTTTAAATCCATAAATTCAATATCATTTAAAATGCTTATGGCATATAAAGTTGTATAGGGTGTGGAATTGGGATTCCAATTATCTGGTTCTAAAGAATTTCCGAATCCCCCATCTTCATTCTGAAAATAGGATAAAGCTGAAATTATATCATCTTTGTTTCCATTTTCAAAATAATACTTCCATAAGCTAAGTTCAATGTCTCTTGCATTTCGGTGAACCCATGTTTTTATCATATTATAAGTATTCTTTGATATCATAATTTTTTACCTTCATGCTTTCGTTTTTATAATTACCATAATGTACTATTAATACATAATTGTATTGTAAATTTGCGACATCATTTATTTTTCGTGCTTAATGCATACCGTTTTGCTTCATTAGGCAAAAGCGTATGATATTTTTTAAAGTCATGTAACAAATGTGATTGATCTGCATAACCATAAAGATGAACAGCATCTGCCACATTAAAATGCTTATTAAATAAAATATCATTCCATAAATTCTGATAACGAACCAATGAGGTCAGTTGTTTGGGAGAAACACCTATGTAATCATTGAATATGCGTTCTAATTGCCTGCTACTTATAAAAACCTCATCTGAAAGTGTAGTCGTTTTAATATTGCCTTTATTTCTAAATATACAAAATAATGCGGTTTCTAAATTATGATTAAATCGGTTTATATTTAACTCATCAATAAGAATTTTTTCAGCTATTTTAACCCGTTCATTTAATGTAGCTATATCAAATAGCAATGGTTCTATGGCTGATTTTATTTTTGAATAATAGTGCTGTGCATCAAAAACGCGATTCCTCACACCAGTCATAGATTCATCAGAAAATAATACAGCAGTCCATGCATAAAATCGAATAGCAAAAATCGAAGTTGTTTCCTCTTTGTCATTTTGAGCGGTAGCCAAAAAAGCTTCATTGTTTATTCCAATAAAACTACTATTTATCTTATTATCAGTATAATTTACATTAAAAATAATATCCATACAGGTATCTGGTATAATCAATTCATCCGTTATTATATCATTTTTTATATTAGCAACAGGTCTCTTAGTTCCCCAAAAGCACCTAATATAAGGCCTTAAGCTCTGACATGGCATAATTTCAAAATATGTACTGTCATTTCTGAACGGTGTAGCAGTTATTGGGTTATATAGATAATTTATTTCGTGCATTATGAATATCCCTTCTCAAAGTGAATTCAAATCATCTGTAAATTCCAATCTGTTTTTATTTATATTCCCAATTATTGTATCACATATAATTTAAATCATAAAATAAAATTATCCAAATAAACAATAACATCAAATCACTTATGTGCAACATCTACACTTTTCTTATTGGTGTATACTTTCTTCTCATAAAATTAATGTTTTTGTCTGTAAAAAGGAAATCAAATAAGTGTGGTGAAGCACTTATCAGACATAATGCTTTGGAAAAGTCTTATGTCATCGCATGAGCCACTGAGCAGTAACCTTTGGCTTAGTAAGTATTGCAGAGATACAGGAATTACATACAAGAGTCCTCATTGCACAAGAAGGACTAATGCAAGCCGATTGAGTACGGCAGGAATGCCACTTGATAAGATTCGGGATATGCTTGGACAGATCAATGAAAAGACAACCCTAAGCTATATTTACAATCCGAACACGTAACAAGAGAACCTGAACATTATGAATGAAGCTCTGAAAAAGAGAAATAAAAATCATACAAAATAACAGTGCACATACGGTGCACATATCAGCGCAACAAAAAATCCCTTGAAAATCAAGGGATTTCATTAAGCACGAGACGGGATTCGAACCCGCGACCCTCGCCTTGGCAAGGCGATACTCCACCACTGAGCCACTCGTGCATTTTATTGTCTCATTGAAGACAAGAAACATTATAACCAATATTATTTTATTTGTCAATACAACTCAAATAATTTTTTGGAAGCTTTATTTTGGGAAGCACATACCCAAGACCTATCCTGTTAAAACCTAAAGCCTATCCTATAAAAAACTATTGACAAGAGTGGAATATAGTGGTAAATTAAGTGAAAACCGTTGACAAAGAGTAAGTACTTTTGGAGACTTGCTTTAAAGAGAGCTGCAGATGGTGAGATTGTGGCAAGTAAAGACTAAGAGGAATGGGCTTTGGAGGGCAAACTGAAAGGAAGTAGGTGAGCCGGAGAAAACCTCCGTTATCAAAGAGAAGCATATGGTTGTATGCATAGAGTGGGCGTGTAACGTCAAGCTGGGTGGCACCGCAGAAGTTTGATACTTTTGTCCCTGCAGATTCTTTTGTATGGGATAAGGGTATTTTTTTGTACCTTTTCCCAAAAGTTATGTTTTATTAATTACCTCATTACTGCACTGTACCTATTATCTTTTGTGCAAGGTAATGCGTATTGTTAAGTGATGATTGCAGTACAAACATAATGAACCAATGAAAAGAGTGAAAATCTTTCGCTCTACACAGTTTGAAAGGAGAAAGGATTATGAAGAAGCAAGAAATACCTTACAAAATCTATCTTGAAGAAAGCGAGATGCCAGCAAAATGGTATAATGTACGTGCCGATATGAAGAATAAACCGGCACCGCTGTTAAATCCGCAGACGTTAAAACCGATGACATTTGATGAATTAAAACAGGTGTTTTGTGATGAACTTGTAACACAGGAGCTTGATGATACCAATGCTTATATTGATATTCCGGAAGAGATCCTAAGTTTTTATAAGATGTATCGCCCGGCACCGCTGGTACGAGCATATTGTCTGGAAGAAAAGTTACAGACTCCGGCTAAGATTTATTATAAATTTGAAGGAAATAATACTAGTGGCAGCCATAAATTAAATTCTGCAATTGCACAAGCATATTATGCAAAAAAACAAGGGCTCCTTGGTGTTACAACAGAGACTGGTGCCGGTCAGTGGGGGACCGCCCTGTCAATGGCCTGTTCCTATTTTGATTTAGATTGTAAAGTATTTATGGTGAAAGTTTCTTATGAACAGAAGCCTTTTCGAAGAGAAGTTATGAGAACTTATGGGGCTTCGGTTACACCATCTCCATCCTTATCTACGGAAGTGGGAAAAAGAATATTAGAGGCACATCCCGGAACCACAGGAAGTCTGGGCTGTGCAATTTCAGAAGCAGTTGAAACCGCAGTTTCAACACCAGGCTATCGTTACGTACTTGGCAGTGTTTTGTCTCAAGTATTATTGCACCAATCAATCATTGGCTTAGAAACGAAGGCAGCTCTTGATAAGTATGGTATCACTCCGGATATTATCATTGGCTGTGCAGGCGGTGGGTCGAATTTAGGCGGACTTATCTCACCTTTTATGGGGGAAGTATTACGTGGTGAGAAGAAGTATCAATTTATCGCGGTTGAACCTGCATCCTGTCCAAGTTTAACAAGAGGTAAATATGCTTATGATTTTTGTGACACGGGTATGGTTTGCCCGCTTGCTAAGATGTATACGTTAGGAAGCAGCTTTATTCCAGCTGCAAATCATGCAGGGGGACTTCGTTATCATGGTATGAGTTCTGTATTATCACAGCTTTATGAAGATGGATTCATGGAAGCACGTGCAGTCGAACAGACCGCAGTATTTGAGGCGGCAGAACAATTTGCCAGGATTGAAGGTATTTTACCTGCACCGGAGAGCAGCCATGCAATTCGTGCAGCAATTGATGAGGCATTAAAGTGTAAGGAAACGGGGGAAGAAAAAACGATTGTATTTGGATTAACTGGTACCGGATACTTTGATATGGTTGCTTACGAACGTTTTCATAATGGAGAGATGACCGATTACATTCCGACCGATGCTGATTTACAGCAAGGTTTTGATGGAATTCCAAAGCAGCCGGAATAAAAAGTACTGAGGATGGAACGTTGGCAGAATCTTTGATAAAAATTGTAAAAGATAATTTAACGATTTATCTTGACATAGTGAAAAAACTTTGATAGAATAATGGAAATTTATATGAAAAATACTTTGAAAAGGAATAGTAACCGTAGGAGGATTTTCAGAGACTTGCTGGTTGGTGCGAAGCAAGAATCTAAGTAGGGTGAACTCGCCTTGGAGTAGCTGACTGAAAAGTGATAGTAGGTTAAGACGGAAGCCCACCGTTACAGGGGATAGATATAGACCGTAAAAGATGTATCGAACGAACACGTAAGAGTGGTATAGCAGAGTAACTTCTGTCTCTTTAGAGACAGAAGTTTTTTATTTCTGGAAAATTGCGTTGCAATGTTCTGTTAATAAAAACTTTCTGAGGGAAGCATACCACCTTGTAGGTTCGGCATGATAGGTGTCTTTTGCCTTCAAGTCTAAGATTTAGAAAGACTAGAAAGGAGAAGCAATTTTTTATGGATGTATCGATAAAGTGCATGCTTTTGGCATGAAGAAGAGTGGTACCGCGGAATCCCCCAATTCGTCTCTTGATTACAAGACGATTGGGGGATTTTTTGTCTAATATAACGATAGGCATGCGATATATGGCATGAATGTTTCGATGCGCAGGAGCGCAGGAAAGGGGTAACTATGAGAAAAGTTTATGTATTTGACACAACCTTGCGAGATGGAGAACAGGTACCGGGAGCAAAACTTAATTTTGAGGAAAAGATGTATATTGCAGGACAATTAGAAAAACTTAAGGTAGACTTTATGGAAGCAGGATTTCCTTCTTCTTCCCAAGGCGATTTTGAGGCGGTAAGAGCAATTAGCAGGCAGATAAAAGATTCTTCCGTGGTTGCCTTAGGAAGGGCTGTAAAATCTGACATTGACCGCATGTACGAAAGTTTAAAGGAAGCTGTAAATCCTATGATTCATATTGTGTTGGGGTCTTCCAATGTTCATATTACTAAAAAATTCAATAAGAACCCGGAAGATATCTTACAGATGGGTGTGGATGCTGTTGCATATGCAAAACGCTATACTTCGCAGGTGGAATACTCTCTTGAGGATGCGAGCCGATCCGATTTAGAATATATGTGGAAGACAATTGAAGCGGTAGTCAAGGCAGGAGCTACCTGTGTAAATATACCGGATACGGTAGGATTTGCGGTTCCTGAGTTGTTCGGTGGCTTAATCCGTCAGATCTATGAGCGTCTTCAGAATGTGGCACCGCATGTATTATTAAGTGTCCATTGCCATAATGATTCAGGTCTTGCAACTGCGAATACATTAGCGGCTGTGCGAAATGGTGCCAATAAAGTAGAATGTACGATTAACGGAATAGGGGAAAGAGCAGGAAATACTTCATTAGAAGAGGTGGTTATGGGGATAAAACTTCATCCGGAGTATTATAACGGGTATACTGATATCAATCATTCCGCCATTTATGAAACTTCTCGAATCGTAAGCCGTACGATGGGGCTTGACGTTCAGGTAAATAAGGCGCTTGTAGGGGAAAATGCTTTTGCACATTCCTCCGGAATCCATCAGGATGGTTTACTAAAGTCAAAGGATGTGTATGAGATATTTGAACCTTCGGATATCGGTGCTCCACCTATGGATATTGTACTTACTGCTCGTTCCGGAAAGCATGCATTTGAATATATCTCGAAAAAGCTTGGGTATGAAATTGCACCTGAAAGTTTAAATGGAATTCATACTAAGTTCTTAAAAATTGCGGATGAGAAAAAGGAAGTCTATGACAATGATGTGATCGATTTACTGGACGGGGATGATAGAGTACAAAAGAAAGACGAAAAGAAGTTGTGGATGTTAGAAGATTTTCAGATGAATGTCAATATGAATCTGCCGTCTGCAACGGTGAAATTAATTAGAAACAATCAGGAATCTGTGATTAGTGAAGCAGGAAATGGTGCCATCTCAGCATTATATGCAGCAATATTAAAAGCAGTTGATCTGCCAATTCATCTGATTGATTATCGAATTCAGAATATCGGTGCAGAAAAAGAGTCCTTAGGAAAAGTAGTTGTTCAGATCCAATATGATGGGAAGTTTTATTTTGGAAAAGCAATTGAAAGAGATGTTATGAAAGCAAGTGCCTTGGCTCTCGTAAATAGTGTGAATAAAATCGTATTAAATAGTTAACATACCATTAGCGATGAAAATAACGAGAGGGATGCAGTATGGCAAAATCAATGATTCGGTTACAAAAGCTAACGATACAGAATTTAAAGAATGTCAGAATGGGAACTATTCGGTTTACATGTAATCTTTGGGAGGATATCTATGAAAGAAAAGCAGATGTCTTAGGTGTTTATGGCCAGAATGGTTCCGGAAAAACAACACTTATCTGTGCATTATCTTTGTTAAAGGGATTGACGAGCGGTACTGCATTGCCAAGGAATTTTAGTAATATGATAACATGCGGCGAGCAGGCAGCAGTCTGCTCGTTTGAATTTAGCCTGGTAACACAGGAACAGGAAAAGTTTAAGGTTGTTTATGAAGTGACTCTATCAAACGGAGTACCTTTATCAAACGAAGTAACCTTATCTGAAGCAAGTTGGTCAAGTGAATCAACAAGAAATCAAGCAGCTTCTAAAAAAAATCATAAGGGGGAATTGATAGAGGGTCCAAAACAGAACTTAAACACTCAGATGGAGGCATCCAAGGATAATCCGGCAGAGCGAAGCGTAGCGATAACGAAGGAAACATTAACTATTTCCAAATATCAAGAAAGCTGCTATGAAAAATCAAAGTCAGTTAAAATTTTCCTCAAAGAGGATAGTGGAGAGGGTCCTGAAATAAAGATTTCACCAAATAATTTTTTCGCCAATTCCCGAAAAGAAAAAAAGCAAGAAAGGATGGAGCTGCTATTAAGTAAGGCGTACAGGAGCGGGACTTCCTATCTTTTCACAAAAGAAATACTATCTCTTTTGGAAGTTAATAATTCTGATTTTCATACTATAATTCGCTATCTTAATTATTTTGGAACGTATCAGCTTCATATCATAAGCAACGTACAAAGCGGTGTGATTAATGCTAATATTGCACTTCCCTTCTCGTTTGTCTTAGAGGATAAAAAAACTGTTTCGATGCTTTATGGAAGTTTAAAACTAAACGGGATATCGTTACTTCCGAAAAAGTTTACTCCAATCATACAACAAAAGGTTGAATTAATTAATGTGGTTTTGGGAGAATTGGTTCCAGGTCTTAGCATTCGTTTGGATGAATTAGAGGAACAAGAGGGGGAGAATGGGGAAACACAATTGGAAACTCAATTGTATGCAAGAAGAGGTAAGAATGAAATCTTACTTCAATATGAATCCGATGGTATTAAGAAGCTGATTTCCATCCTTTATGCTGTGATACTGGCTTATAAGGATTCCTCGGTTACGGTTGCGATTGATGAGCTTGACAGCGGAATTTTTGAGTTTTTGCTGGGAGAGTTACTGCAAATATTCGAGGAGTCAGGTAGGGGACAGCTTATTTTTACTTCCCATAATCTGCGTCCGCTTGAGGTGCTTCATAAGAAAAATATACTATTTACAACAACAAATGAAAAGCATCGCTATCTAAGACTTCAAAATGTCAAAGCAAATCAAAACTTAAGGGATTTTTATTTCCATGACATCATCCTCGGAGGACAGAAGGAATGTATCTATGAGCCGACGAATCCTTATGTGATTAGGAGAGCATTAAAGAGGGCGGGTGATAACGATGCAAAGTAAAAAAATCATTCTATTTATTGTGGAAGGAATCCATGACAAAACAAGTTTATCCATTTGCCTGGGTGAACTGCTTGAGGGAGCATCGGTGCACTTTGCATTAACACATGGTGATATCACCTCCCGGTATGGTACCAGCCCTAAGAACATCAGTGAACGTATTGGTGCTATTGTAAAAAATTTTAGCGGGAGTATTTTTAAACCAAAAGATTTTTACGAGGTTGTTCATATCATCGATACGGATGGTGCATTTATCCCGGAGGAGCATATCAAACCGGTCACTAAGGTGGAGGAAGGTTCTCCTCACACGAAATATAAGCCGGAGGAAATCTTAACACCGGATCCAAAGAATATCAAAGAACGAAATGAACAGAAGTCAGATGTGATAGACAGAATGTTATCGATAGGAAAGGTTTGGAGAACAATTCCGTATCATGTGTATTACTTTTCTTCTAATATGGATCATGTTCTTCATAATAATCCAAACCTTACACGAGAAGAAAAAGATCAGTTGTCAGAGGAGTTTGAGAATCATTATTATAAGAAACCAAAGGAGTTCGTAAAACTTTTTCAAACAAAGGACTTAGCAGTACCGGGAAATTATAAGGAGACGTGGGATTTTATAAAGCTTGACTGTAATTCGTTAAAGAGGTATTCTAATTTTGGGATTTACTTGGAGGAGAGGGAAAAGTAAAACAGTGCTTTTGTACAGAAATGGAAAGATCCAAAGTACTATTTTAAGAACCGTGAATTTGATGTAAAGGATTATAAGTAGGATAACATTATGAAAAAAGCATTTAAGGAAGCATTTCCCCATACGATACCCATTTTAACCGGATTTTTATTTTTAGGCATGGCGTATGGGGTTTTAATGAGGACAAAAGGTTATGGTCCATTCTGGTCTGTTTTAATGAGTGCGGTAGCATTTTGCGGTAGTATGCAATTTGTTGCGATTACCTTATTGACTACTGTTTTTCAACCGGTGCAGGCTTTTTTACTTAGTATTATGGTAAATGCCAGACATTTATTTTATGGTATTTCTATGTTAGGAAAGTATCGTGGGCTTGGCAGAATTCGATACTTCTTAATTTATGTACTTTGCGATGAAACGTTTTCAGTAACATATGGGGTTGAACCACCCGAAGGGGTGGAGCGGAAATATTTTTACTTTGCAATCTCTTTGCTGAATTATCTCTATTGGATTTTAGGTACTTTACTAGGCGCAATTGCGGGCAATTTTATCTCATTTAATACCGAAGGGCTGGATTTTGTATTAACCGCATTATTTGTTGTTTTATTTCTTGAGCAGTGGAAGAAAAAAGAAAATCGTATTATGGGTATTATAGGAATTATGTGTTCCATCCTCAGCTTACTAATCTTCGAGGCTGACCAGATGGTAATTCCAGCGATGATATTAATTGTACTTTGTTTAAGCGGAGGGAGGAAAAAGCTATGTATTTAACTCCACTGCAAGCGGTTGGAATTATTTTGGCAGTTGCACTTGGAACGATGCTTACAAGATTTCTTCCGTTTCTATTATTTCCGGAACACAAGAAGATACCAGAATACATACAATTTTTAGGAAAAGCACTTCCTACAGCAATGATGGGGCTTTTAGTTGTTTACTGTCTAAAAGATGTTAATATAATAAAAGACAGTCATGGGCTGCCGGAGGTACTGGCAATTGGTGTCATACTGATTTTACATCATTTAAAGAGCAATGTATTATTAAGTATTGGCGGCGGTACCATTGTATATATGCTTTTGGTACAGCTTATTTTCTAAATAGTGTTTGCTTTGTTAGATCGTTAGGGAAGACAGCATTTAAAAGTTTATAAAAGGCGATGGAAAGTTTGTTATACTTTCTGTCGCCTTTTATAATTAGATATCGCTGGTTTTTATTAAGTTATATCCTATCTGGTCATAGAATAACGACACCTTTACTAAGCCAGTTTTGGTATTTGCTGCTAGGAGATCCAATCACCTTAACCTAAATCGAAGATAGCTTCTTTATCTATTAGGAGATAAAAGGATTCGTTCGCAGATAACGTTCATAGCGATCGGCCGGTAATATAAGAAAGGACTAGAAAATCACAGAATTAACGGATTGGGGAATGATTAGAGGAATATCATAGATTATAATTTTAAAATATGATTAGATAATTATAGAAATAATATTGACATAATACAGATAGATGGATATTTATAATAACAGATATACTTGTGTGATTTGATAAGTATACATAGAATCTTCAATTCAGTTTTATTGTACTATCATAATGTTTCTATGACCAATGCTATCCTTGGAGCTGCGGGCGGTGACTAGGAGTGAAAGCTTGAGATATGTTAATAAAATCCATGAAATGCAGTCAGGCATTGTTATAACCTTACTGCGTTTCATGGATTTTAATTTTATATCCTACTTAAACTGAAACCACTCAAAGTCAAAATTGCTGCCGGGCAGGAATAAGAAGGTCACCGTATATTTACCGGTTTTCTTTGAAAATTCAAACTCTTTTACTTCATAATCCTCTGTATGATTAAATTCAGCAAGCTCTTCAATGCTGCCGTCCTCGGAAACAAATTTAACATGAATTGTATTCTTCTCAATTGGAGAGCGCCCGCAGAGAGAGAGTTTTGTAATACCCTGTTCACCGAAATCCATCTCTGAAAATTCCAAAGCGACATTATTTCCGATTCCTTCAATGCGAGAATCCTTTTTGGTAAAGGTATCTCCATAGATAAGGTCACAGTCGGCAGCATATAATTTTGCAACCCCTTTTTGTGGTTTTGCAAACTGAAATCCCTGGACACTTAATCTTGTAAAAACAACGAAGGAAATTGTTACGATGCCTTTTACTCTTCGTTTCAAACGATAGGTTTCCGGTTGGTGGTGATTCCAAATCGGTTTTTTCGTAAAGATACAATCAGCTAATAATTCACTGCCCTCTTCATGAGGAATACCTTCCCAAATCTCAAAGGTTGGCGGCTCCGCATTAAGACAGTAGATTGGAACGGTAATTTCATCCGAACCAAAGGCGCCAAAGTCAACATTATGAAAGCAGATGTAAGTATCCATTGGCAATAGAGAGGAAATACCGCGCTCAATTCCGTTGGTCAGGTTTGTATTAGACCAAGAGTACAAACCGCCATAGATAAATTCGTATGGATTCATGGTAGCCTCTCCAAGGTCATGGAAATTAAGCTCAACCTCAGAAATCATACGTACTTTATCTGCACCATTTTGACAAGTACAGCGTAGATAAGCTTTTCCGCTGCCAAGAGCGTTTACGGTCACCTTGGTTCCATCCTTTTCTAATTTAGCAAGGTTGGAATCAATGCCGGAACCATTGGTTATTCTCCAATCGATATCCTGATAGGTAGCATTTGCAGGGTGAATTATTACTTTTGCTTCAATTGAAGTTAAATCTTTAGACAGAGTGGTGCCAAGTGGTGTTACAATTTCAAGCTTACGAATCGGAATCTCAGTATCATTAACAGCAGGTATCACAACTTCCGGATTCCGTACCGGATAAAGTAAGTGCTCTGTGTTTCTCATACAATCACTAAGGCCTTCCGGATACTCACATGGAAGGGAAGTAAAGGTAAGCGTCTTAGTCTGCAAAGATTCTGAGGATACTTTCAGCGTAATATCACCAGGTATTAAGGTAGAGGCAATGACTGCAAGTAGTTTTCCGCTGAATAACCTCCGGCTGATTCCTTTGTATTGGTCATAATCGGTACTGTCACCATTATCCAGTCCGACTAGGCGGCCGGCGCCGCTTACTTCTACGGTAACACGATTATTTGCATTCTCGACCGGATTACCATTAGCATCCTCCGCACTAATTTCCACAAAGATAAGATCCTGGCTATTTGCCAGCATAGTGACTTTATCCGGAGATAATTTTATACTGGCAGCATCACCAAATGAAGTGCGGGTATCCGTTGCAATTATAGTTCCGAATTCGTCATAAGCAACTGCTTTTAAAGTACCTTTCTCAAAAGGCAGCTGCCAATGACCGCATAATTTTGTACCATGTTTGTGATCAATGTCATAGGTTCCCAGTGAACTTTCATTAAAGAACAATTCGATTCTAGGAGCGTTAGAGCACACCCTGATATCAATTGTCTGTCCCTTGGAAAAATCCCAATAAGGGAATAAATGTACCATTGGCGATTTTTTATAATCGGTCCACTCTGCTTGATAGATATAGAAAGTATCCTTTTTAAAGCCGGCAGTATCCACCTGACCAAAATACGAGTTTTTTGTAAAATAAGGAGTTGGCTCTCCAATGTAATCAAAGCCGGTCCAGATGAATTGCCCGGCACTAAAGGAGGCATCGCGGTCTTTGGTAATGCAGTATTCCGCATCACGTGCTCCCCAGCTTGATGTTGTATTACCGAGGGAGGAACACTGTTCGTCGTCGTCTGCAAGTACTGGCTGTGAATATGGAAAATGATAGATTCCACGGCTTTGCAGCGTGGATGCTGTTTCACTGCCGTATATAATCCAATCCGGGTGAAGCTTATGATGTTCCTCGTAGAGTCGTTCGGCATAATTATATCCGGCAAGTTTTACGATATCTGCACACTTCTGGGCATTTTCCCATGCCATATAATTGGAGCCGATGGTTACAGGTGCATTGATTCGATTATCATGTTTTTGAACAAGCTTTAATAGCATCCTTGTAACTTCCTGACCGCGTTCGTCAGCATGTGTATCATAGATCTCATTTCCGATGCTCCACATGATAAGAGATGGATGGTTGCGGTCACGGCGAATCCAGCTTGCAACATCTTTTGCCACCCAGTCCGGAAAGAAACGGGCATAATCATAGGTTGTTTTCGGGAGTTCCCAGATATCAAAGCCCTCGGAATTGATTAAGAATCCCATCTCATCCGCAAGCTCCATCAACTCTGCTGCCGGCATATTGTGAGAAGTACGAATAGCATTGACACCCATTTCCGCTAATATGGATAATTGTCTGCGAAGAGCAGTGCGGTTGATGGCAGCACCAAGGCAGCCAAGATCGTGGTGCTGGCATACTCCGTATAATTTGACATGATTTCCATTTAGGAAAAAGCCCTCTTCACAGGAATATTCTATGGTTCGAAAACCGATGTTTTGTATTACGGTCTGTATTACAGTATTATCTTTTATTATCTCAGTTTGCACCTGATATAAATTTGGTGTCTCAAGGTTCCAAAGAAGAGGGGCTTTTATATGTAACTTACTGTCTTGTACATAGAAGGCATTCTTTGTTACCTCCTCTGAAACATCGGCGGTATGTGTGCAAACGAGTTCATGATTTGGTGACCATAGCGTGTGGCGGAGTTCAATGGCACAAGAAAAGGAATCTCCTGCTATTCCGAAGGCATCCTCCGGTACTGGAATCTCCGGCTCCATACTGATAGGTAACGAGGATAGTTCGGTTGAGAGAAACGCATAAAAATCATCCCCGGTTTTTTCTGTTGAAATATAAATTCCGTCTGGGTTAATATGTAATTCAGGATAGGTATGAAACCATACATTACGATAAATTCCAGCGCCGGAATACCATCTTGAGTTTGGTGACTCATAGATTACCTGCATTACAATTTCATTGTCACCAACTGTCAAAAAGTCGGTAATATCGAATTCAAATGTCGAGTAACCGTATTTCCATTCTCCGGCCGCCTTTCCATTCACATAGAGGGTAGAGTTCATATAGACACCCTCAAAACGTAATGTATATCTCGCCTTATTTTTCAGTTGTTCCATTGGCAATATTCGCCGATACCAGCCTTCCCCGGTTTCATACAAATCGTAGGTATTATAAATCAGCCAGTCGTGGGGCAAATCAACAGGCTGCCATATAGTATTTGCATCGGATACTTTTGCCAAGGTAGCGCCCAGCGGATGTTTGGAAAAACTCCAGCCATCGTTCATTAATCTTCGATCCTTGAGTTGATTGCTCATGTTCGTTCCCCTTTCTTTCCAGTAAATTATTGTTTGTTCATAAAACGTTACTATTTCAAACTTTCTTTTTAGAAATCACGCCAATATATTTCTAAGATTCATTTTATTTCATCTTAATTGCATTCACAATGTAACATCTTATACGAAACATGTAGTTCTCTTAATATTTCAAATACCTTAAATTGAGGAAAAATAAGTAGGTTAATAATAAAACCTGATCATCTATGCCTGGGAAGCATTAAAGCGAATGATATTTGGGCCATGTAGGCGCTTATATTCGCTTGGTGTGCACCGTTTCTGTTCTTTAAATATTCGGTTAAAGGTTGCCAGACTATTAAAACCGGAATGCATCGCAATCTCAGTAATGGTAAGGTTAGGGTCAATGAGTAATTTTTCAGCATGCATGATTCGCTGCTTATTCAAATAATCATAGTAAGAGATCCCTGAAAATTCTTTAAACAAACGCATGAAATGGTACTTGCTAAAGCCGGCTAATTGGGCCAGATCATCCACGTTGATGGGCTCGGTGCAATGTTCATTAATATGTGTGCATACCATGAGAAATTTATCAATATATTCGTGACGCTTCGGACTCTTTGTATTTGGAAACCTTTTCTCTGAGGCTACATGGTTTCGGCCCAGAATGACGAAAAAATTTACGAGCATGGAGTAGATTGCCGCCTCTTTTAAAGGA
Organism: Bacillota bacterium; assembly: GCA_023457255.1. Taxonomy (GTDB): domain Bacteria; phylum Bacillota; class Clostridia; order Lachnospirales; family Lachnospiraceae; genus Lachnoclostridium. Next base: position 41,996 of record JAEWMB010000001.1, read on the forward strand.
GAGCCGCTAAAATACTCTTTCATAATTCGAAGCATTAGATTATGAAGGTCTTCATGAATATCAGGCATTGTCTCATTTGTTATAATAGTACAAGGATGGAACATAGGAAATACGGAGTCAAATCCATTTAAGTTATAAAGTAAGGAATAATCAAATTGAAAGATAATTCTCTGTCCCTTAGTTGGAGCATAGAGTTGATGAAGCTCACCGGAAGGTAGCAGGATGATATCGCTGACATTCAAATGATGGCGTGCATTATTTACAACAACCTCATAGGTATTCTCGATTGGCATTATAATTTCTGCAGCAGTATGCCAGTGAATCGGGTAATCTTCGTACTCCTCATTTAAGTAAAGCCGAAAACCGATATTCTCATCGTACGCAACGGTTTCTCTGGTTCCGTTTAGTATAGCTATCATTGAAACCCTTCCTTTCAAATTTCCTTCAGATAAGTTACTATTAATCAGATGTTGCGATATTAAAAAGGGATAAAAATATATTACATATGCACAAATATTAGTTTTGATAAGAATAAAAATCGTGCAATTAATATATTAAGTATAGAGCATTATGAAAATATTGTAAAGGGAAATAGATTAGAAATAGCATAATTTGAGGAAGTAAAATATCGTAATACTAAAAAGTAGCAATATTTGATAAAAATAGAGCAAAAAATAAGAAGTGTGCCTAAGATTTATAACGTATAGTGATTTTATAAGTACCTAAAGTATGTTACATTCTAAGGTGTAGATGCATGAAAGCATACGATATTGTGCGGGATATGACAATACCGTACACTATAAGATCAGATGGAGCCGGTGTGATAAAAAGTCAATTAGGATAGAAGGAGACGGGGCAATGGGGTTTGAAAAAGCATGGTTAAATTACCATAAGAGCAATACACTTGCAATGCGCAATTTTTTTACATTCGTTACTTATAACAAAGAGGACTCTATTGTAAAGAATGCAGTTTTAGAATTAACAACAGCAGCAAAAGAGCTATTCTCTATTGATATGATAAGCATTTGTTCTGAAATGATGTCAGAGGGTAAAAGCGTCAGTGCGGAAGATAAGAAGGAAAAAAGAATACATCTTGAGGTTGGTGGTGAGGCAGAACTATCCACCGAAGGATATCGAATTTCATTCACCAAGGAGGTAATTCAGATTGACGCTTTCACCTCCCATGGAATTTTATACGGAACCTTTGACTTGATACGAAGTACTATTCTTAATGCAGACCTTTGTACTTTAAATAAAACAGTTTTGCCAAAGAATCCTCTTCGAATGTTAAATCATTGGGATAATATGGATGGCAGTATTGAGAGAGGATATTCGGGTAATTCTTTCTTTTTTGAGCAAGGGGAGGTTATGGTAAACGAACGTATCAAATCTTATGCAAGGCTGGTATCCTCCGTTGGTATCAATGCAGTAGTGATTAATAATGTGAATGTTCGCGGTATTGCAACCAACCTGATAACAAGCCGTTACATGGAAGAATTAAAACAGATCGGTGAAATTTTTGCTTCCTATGGGATTAAACTTTTCCTATCTCTGAATTTTGCCGCCCCGATAGAACTTGGTGGATTAGCAACTGCTGACCCTTGCGAGGAAGCAGTCCGACTGTGGTGGAAAGAGGCAGTGCAGTTATTATTTGAAGAAATACGATCTTTTGGCGGATTTTTAGTTAAGGCGGATTCCGAGGGAAGACCGGGGCCATTTACCTATCAAAGAACCCATGCAGAGGGTGCTAATATGTTAGCTGAGGCGGTGAAACCTTATGGTGGACTGATTATCTGGAGATGTTTTGTATATAACTGCAGGCAAGATTGGAGAGATACGAAGACAGACAGGGCAAGAGCAAGTTTTGACAACTTCCACGTATTAGACGGTAGTTTTGCGGAAAATGTAATTTTGCAGGTGAAAAATGGTCCGATGGATTTTCAGGTTAGAGAGCCGGTATCTCCATTATTCGGCGGGATGAAGAAGACAAATCTGATGTTGGAGGTTCAGATTGCACAAGAATATACAGGGCAGCAAAGACATGTTTGCTATTTGATTCCGATGTTTAAGGAAATTATAAACTTTAGAACCTATTGCAAAGAAGAAAATGATACCGTATCCGATATCATAAGTGGCAATACTTATGGTAATAAAAATGCCGGAATAGCGGCAGTTTCCAATACCGGGAATGATGATAATTGGACTGGTCATGATTTGGCAGCAGCGAATCTCTATGGATTTGGCAGACTAAGTTTTGAACCGGAATTGACATCAGAAGAAATCGCAGGAGAGTGGATTGCCTTGACCTATGGCACCAAGAAACAGGTTGCAGACTATATCACTAAAATTCTAATGATGTCCTGGCCGGCTTATGAGAAATATACATCACCGCTTGGTATCGGATGGATGGTAAATCCCTCTCATCATTACGGACCGAATGTTGACGGCTACGAGTATGACCGCTGGGGAACCTACCACCGAGCAGACCATAAGGCAATTGGGATAGACCGGACTAAAAATGGAACAGGTTATACGGAACAATATCATAAACCGAATCAAGAACTTTATGAAACAACGGAAACATGCCCGGAGGAATTATTATTGTTTTTCCATCGCATTCCATATACATATTTCTTAAAATCCGGAAAGACTTTGATTCAACATATCTATGATTCGCATTTTGAAGGCGTGAAAGATGTGGAAGAGATGATAACCTTATGGGAGGGATTAAAGGAAGAACTAGAGGAAGTACCGTATAGCAGGGTATTACATAGATTACAGGAACAGCGGGAACATGCTAAGGAATGGAGAGACGTAATTTGTTCTTATTTTTATAGGAAGACGGCGATAAAGGATGAGAAGGGAAGGAAGATATTTGTTTGATCCGTGTATCCATTGTTGATACTTGCAGTAAATAAAATATCCTCACTCCTTCCACATCATCTGATATTTTTTAGGAGTAATGCCCTTATATTTTTTAAAGGTTTTAATAAAATAACTAAAATCATTAAAACCGCAGCGAAATGCAATATCGGTTAGCGTATCCTCTGCTTGGCTAATCTGGTAACAGGCCTGTTCAATCCGATAATAATTCAGATAGTCGATCGGGGTTCGATTGGTATACTCCTGAAAAAAGCGGCAGAAGTATTTGGGTGAGAGTCCGCATGCCATTGATAGTTCCTGCAAGGTTAGTGGCTTTGCATAATCTGTTACAATAAGTTCTAAAGAGGCCTTTAACTGTTCAATGGATCTTTGAGCTTTTAGTTTAGATTCTTCTGCCTTGCGATAAGATTTATGTTGCTGTAAGGCTGCAAAAAATAATAACAAAGAACCTAATACGGACAGTTCATACCCTTGTGCTTCTGTTCGGATTGCATCAAACATCGAAAATAGCGGGGATGTGATGCATGCTCTATTATGTACCGGGGAAATACTTATCTTTTGGTGCGCTATTTTTCTAAGGAAGGTATCTGTCAGAAAACTTCTTTGACGTATGAGATTAAAGTCAAATACAATACATTCATAGGTACAATCTTTTGGTGAACCTCCGTGTAATTTGCCATCTTTAATAAAGGCAATGTCATCCTTCTTTAGAAGATATTCTGTTCCCTCGAGAAATAGTTGAAATTCTCCATTCAAAATACGAATAATTTCATATTCCATATGCCAATGAAAAGGCATCTCATACTGCGGATGTGTATGAACCACATAGTGATATTCTATTGGAAAATCTATGGTGCCTCTTTGTCTGCACTCATGATATCTGATGTCCTGCATAAGAAACCTTCCTGTGACTATTGTTATATTTTTATGCCATTATAACACAAGATTACTTTTACGTAAAATATTATAATAAGGGTGATCAAAAAGAATATGCTCTGATACAGCGTTTCTCTCCAGACGACACAAAAACATATCTTATAACTCTTATGCCGTTAAGTAAGAAAGGGGGAAAACAATCGGAAGCTCTAATAACAGAAAGAACATAGAAGGAGGAAGTTACATATGGCAAAAAGCAGACTAATTGGGGAGTATCCGATTATCGGAATCAGACCAACCATTGATGGCAGAAGAGGATATCTTAAGGTGAGAGAATCCTTAGAGGAACAGACAATGGGGATGGCAAAGGCAGCAGCAAAATTATTTGAGGAAAATCTGCGCTATTCGAATGGAGACCCGGTAAAAGTTATTATTTCGGAGACCACAATCGGACGGGCAGGAGAGACTGCGGCTTGTGCGGAACAATTCAAAAAAGCAGGAGTAGATATTACCTTAACGGTTACACCTTGCTGGTGTTATGGCGCAGAGACCATGGATATGGACCCAATGACAATCAAAGGTGTTTGGGGATTTAACGGAACAGAGCGTCCGGGGGCAGTTTATCTTGCCTCGGTATTGGCTACCCATGCTCAAAAAGGTCTTCCTGCCTTTGGTATCTATGGACATGACGTTCAGGATGCGGACAACAAAGAAATTCCAGAGGATGTAAAAGAAAAATTACTTCGTTTTGGACGTGCCGCAGTGGCAGCAGCAACCATGAGAGGCAAATCCTATCTTCAGATTGGTTCTATCTGTATGGGGATTGGCGGTTCTATTATTGATCCGGCATTTATAGAAGAGTATCTTGGAATGCGTGTTGAATCCGTTGATGAGGTAGAGATTATCCGCCGTATGACAGAGGGGATTTACGATAAAGAAGAATATGAGAAGGCACTTGCATGGACAAAGGAAAAATGCAAGGAAGGATTTGATAAAAATCCAAGGGAAGTTCAAAAAACACCGGAGCAGAAAGAAAAAGACTGGGAATTCGTTGTAAAAATGATGTGTATCATTAAGGATTTAATGAATGGAAATGCAAATCTTGCGGAAGGCTGTGAAGAGGAGAGATCCGGTCATAATGCGATAGCAGCAGGTTTTCAGGGACAGCGTCAATGGACCGACTTCTATCCAAACTGTGATTTCCCAGAGGCATTACTCAACACGTCATTTGATTGGAATGGTGCAAGGGAACCTTATATTCTGGCAACTGAAAATGATGTGCTAAACGGTCTTGGTATGCTGTTTAGCAAACTATTAACGAATACCGCCCAGATTTTTGCCGACGTTCGTACCTACTGGAGCCCGGAAGCAGTGAAGAAAGCGACCGGTTATGACCTTGAGGGAGTAGCAAAAGAATCTGGTGGTATCATTCATTTAATTAATTCCGGTGCTGCTTGTCTTGATGCCTGTGGGGAAGCAAAGGATGCTTTTGGTAACGGTGTGGTGAAGCCTTGGTATGAAGTAAAGGAAGAAGACCAAGAGGCGATACTTAATGCAACTACCTGGAATGCCGCTGACTATGGGTATTTCCGTGGCGGCGGATTCTCTTCAAGATTTTTAACTGCAGTCCAGATGCCTTGTACTATGATAAGGTTAAATCTTGTAAAGGGTCTTGGGCCGATGTTGCAGATTGCAGAAGGTTATACAGTGAAGCTCCCAGATGAAGTGTCAGACGTTCTATGGAAGAGAACGGACTATACTTGGCCATGTACTTGGTTTGCTCCAAGAACAACCGGAGAAGGTGCTTTTAAGACCGCTTATGAGGTGATGAATAATTGGGGGGCTAATCATGGTGCGATTAGTTATGGACACATTGGAGCAGATTTAATTACCCTTTGTTCCATGTTAAGAATTCCGGTAGCAATGCACAATGTCCCAGAGGATAAGATTTTCCGTCCGGCTGTATGGAATGCTTTTGGAATGGATAAGGAAGGACAGGACTATAGAGCTTGTGCGGCTTATGGTCCAATGTATCGTTAAGTTATGGAGAGAGGGAAAAATGTTTTAGCGATTGACCTTGGAGCCTCCAGCGGAAGAGCGATCCTTGCAAATTTTGATGGGAAGCGGATTCGGCTAGAGGAGCTGCACCGGTTTTTAAATGAACCGGTGCAGCTAAATCAGACGTTATATTGGGACGTATTACGTTTGATGCATGACATAAAAATTGGTCTTCAAAAAGCAGCTAAGGTTACCTTCCAGAGCGTAGGGATTGATACTTGGGGTGTGGATTTTGGACTTTTGGATGAGGACGGAAACTTGCTGGAAAATCCGGTGCATTATCGTGATAAAAGAACAGAAGGAATGCTTGAGCTTGCGTTTTCGAGATACGATAAGGAAAGATTTTACGAACTGAGTGGAAATCAGTTTATGGAGATCAATACGGTATTTCAATTACTTTCTTTAACGAATTCAAGACAGTTATTATTGCCGCGGGCAAAAACACTTCTATTAATGCCTGATTTATTAAATTATTTCTTAACGGGGGTAAAGGCAAGTGAATATACGATTGCATCTACTACTCAGATGCTTCATGCAAGGGATAAGGTGTGGTCTGAGGAAATTTTACATTCACTAGGATTACCGAAAGGTATTCTAACGAAAATCATAGAGCCTGGAACCGTACTTTCACCCATTCGTAAAGAAATTTTAGAAGAATTAATGATAAAGCCTGCCAGCGTGGTAGCAGTTGCCGGTCATGATACACAGTGTGCTATGGCAGCTATTCCGGCAAAAGAGGAAGATTTCTTATTCCTTAGCTGCGGAACATGGTCTTTATTTGGAACGGAACTTAAGGAACCGTTAATTTCTGAAAAATCAAAGCAGTACAATATGACGAATGAAGGCGGATACGGCGGGAAGATTTCTTTCCTAAAAAATATCATCGGATTGTGGCTGATGCAAGAAAGCCAAAGACAATGGGCAAGAGAAGGGCTTAAACTTACATTTTCAGAACTTGAAGAAGAAGCACAAAAGGCGGCTCCTTGGAAGGCTTTTCTTGATCCGGATGCCCCTGAGTTCGTTGCTCCTGGTAATATACCAGAGAGAATCCGTGATTATTGTAAGCGGACAAATCAGGAAGTTCCAAAAGAAATTGGTGAGTATGTGCGCCTCATTAACGAAAGTTTGGCATTGAAATACCGTTATGTAATGGAACAAATTGAGGATTGTACACAGAAAAGCTATGATACGATTTACCTGGTTGGCGGTGGTGTCAAGAGTCGTTTGCTTTGTCAGATGACTGCGAATGCTTGTAGGAAGAAGGTGGTGGCAGGGCCTGCGGAAGCCACAGTATATGGAAATGCAGCCCTGCAATTGATTGCTTTAGGAGAAATCAGTGACTTAGCAAAAGCCAGAGAATATATTAGAAACTCAGAAGATATGATATGCTATGAGCCACAAGAGGAAAATAGGTGGAAAAAGGCATATCAGAGATTTTTATTACTTTGTGGGTTGAATAGCAATGGGTAAACAAAATAAAAATTAAGAGCAATAAATATAAGAGTGTAATTGGAGGGCTGTTATGTTAAAAGGAATACCTAAAATATTATCACCAGAGCTTTTAAAGGTTTTATGTGAAATGGGACACAGTGACCGAATTGTTCTTGCGGATGGTAATTTTCCGGCACAAAGCGTTGGAAAAGATGCGATTGTAATTCGATGTGACGGACATGATGTACCAAGTCTCTTACATGCTATTTTAAAGGTATTTCCTTTGGATACCTATGTTGATAATCCGGTTTTACTGATGGAAAAAGTTCCAGGTGATACAGTAGAAACTCCTATTTGGGATGAATATAAGCAAATTATTCGTCAGTATGAGGAGCGAGGAGAAAAAGCAATTGGTACAGTGGAAAGATTTGCATTTTATGAAGAATCGAAAAAAGCATACGCCATCATAGCAACTGGGGAAAAGGCTCTATATGCTAACATAATTCTACAAAAAGGTGTTGTAGCCGGCTAGGAGTAAAATGCGCCGGGATACTAAAGTGAAATGGCGGCGCTGAGATACTTCTTGCAGCTACTGGAAATTTTACATTTTGCAGAGTTGGCGTATGCTTGGGAGCTAAAGTAAAGCTTACTTGATAAAAATCTCGAACTATCCTATTCCCAGCGAAAATACCGGATTGATACTGTAATGCAACATATAGCTAAAATAATGAGAAAGAAGAGCGGAAATAGTACATTATCAACTGCTATTCCAAGAGAGGCAGCTTTTAGTAATTTGATACCTTGGGTTAAGGGCATGATATCTGCTGCCTTTTGTAACGCGTTTGGCATAACTTCATATGGCAGTGTTGCTCCAGAAAAGATTAACATCGGAAAGTACAAGAGACTGGCAATAATACTCGCAATCTTTGCATTTGGAGAAATTCCTCCTACCATCATACCAATACTAAAAATAGAGATTAACACCAATAGATACCCGCCAAAGAACTGGTTCCATGAGCCATCCATGCGGTAGCCAAAAAAGATTGAAGCTGTAGTGTAAGTAGACAGGAAAGAAACAACAGAATATAGAGTATAAATTGTTACCTGAACTGCCAGAATCACCGTCGGACTTACCGGAGTTACTTGGAAACGTTTTAATATTCTCTTATTTCGATAATCTGATACAACCAACGGTAGTCCCATGACCCCGCCGGCACATATGGATATGGATGGCATGGCTGCAAAGGACTGTGCAAAGAAGGAATAACTTGCACCTTCAAAAGCAGGTTTTTCTCCGTATAGAATTCCTAAGATAATTGTTATAATAAGAGGCATACAGATAGCGAAGATAACCATATCCATTCCTCGTACGGATAACTTTAATTCGGTCTTTAACATTGTTTTATATGCGTTCATTACCAAGTTCCTCCTCTGAATACCAAAGATATGCTTCTTCAAGGTTTTGGTAAGGGCTTGATGCAATTGCTTCTTCCACGGTACCTTGAAATACTGTTTTGCCTTTTTTTAAGATACAGATTTTATCACATAGGACAGATACCTCCTCCATAGAGTGCGAAGTAAGAAAAATGGTAAGCCCTTTTGCTTTTAAGTCCAAAAGGTATTTCCATACATCCCGTCTGGCCTTAGTATCAAGTCCTGTGGTTAATTCATCAAGAAATACAACTTCTGGATTTGGTATGAGTGCAAGAAGAACGAATAAGCGCTGCTTCTGCCCTCCGGAAAGCTCACTGATTGTATTTTTTGATTTTTCATTAAGCCCAAACTGTTTCAGCAAATCTTCGTAATTAGCGGGTTTTCTATAAAGAGATTGTATCTCTTCGCAAAGTTCGGCAACGGTGATTTTTTCTTGATAGGCAGCTTCTTGAAATTGTACACCAACTCGCTCAAATAATTTCTTACGGTCAATGTAGGGGTTCAATCCAAGGATAGTAGCCGTACCGGTATCAGGTTTTTTCGTGCCTAAAATACATTCGACGGTTGTACTTTTTCCTGCTCCATTGGCTCCAAGCAAACCAAAGATTGTACCCCTGGGTATTTCGATGTTTACGTTTTCAACAGCCGGTAGATTATGATAAGATTTACTTAGCTGTTTAGCATGAATAACTATTTCCACACTGTGTCCTCCTTTTTGTTTCAGCTTAATTTCATATGGTTCACAAAAAGAATAACACCAATCAAAAGGTTGGTGTTAAAGTGTAGGGTTTATGAAAATTTATGTTTCATGGATTCCATCTGGTGCTTCATCTGTATGGCATTGATTTCGGCAGACTTTAATGAAGTTATTAGATTATCGCATACCGAAACAATGTCATCCTCTAATGTGGGAGTATTCAGAATTTCTTTCATATCGATGCCGGGATTTTTCGATAATGCGTGTAACATTCTTAATATAGATTCTAAAGAATAGTTCGCACATCGAAGAGAACGGATAATTTTTAATCGATTGATATCTTCCTGTGTATAGGTACGATAACCGTTTTGCCTTCGTTTCACAGTAAGTAAACCGTTCATTTCCCAATTTCTAAGTGTATCCATTGATAGCTGCAAGTACTCGGATACTTCTTTTCGCTTCATAACAACTGGATTCGTAGGCTTCTTGCTGGATAATAGCTGCTTCACTATATCGATTGCTTCTTCCGCATTTTTTTGTTCCCGTCTAATTTTGTCTAAGTATTCATTGGTTTTGGAAAAAGCTTTATCAAATTTAGAATTTGCTGTATCTTTTACGGCTTCAATCATTAGTTTACGTAATCCATTTTGAAGGATCTCAACTTGAAATGCAGTACGGGCGAGTTTGAATTGTTCGATATGGAAATCGGTAAAGATACGATATCCATTCTTGCTGCGCTTGGGTTTTGGAATTAAACCCCATTCTTCATATAGTCGAACAGTGTTAGGATGAATTCCGATTATTTTGGCAACTTGCATAGTACGATAAGTTTTCATAAAGAACACCTCCATTTTACTACTAGAATGACACAGGATTAAAGCCTGGTGGTATAGTGGAGGGTTTTTGATTACCATAAAAGAAGTGGTTTGCCATTTTTTGTGGTTTCCTATCTTGTACTAGACTAGGATAATTTTTTTGATTTCTCCGCACAGGCTTTCATTGCTTCCATGATACTACTTCGAAAACCAGTCTTTTCTAAGACTCTAACCGCATCAATTGTGGTTCCTCCGGGAGAACATACCATATCTTTTAAAGCACCAGGATGTTTCCCTGTTTCTAGTACCATCTTTGCACTTCCAAGTACGGCTTGTGCGGCAAAACGATATGCTTTATCTCTTGGCATCCCCTCAGCAACAGCAGCATCCGCCATTGCTTCAATTAGTAAAAAGACATAAGCGGGTGAACTGCCGCTTACCGCAACGACCGCATCCATAAGGTGCTCCGGGACTTCTTCTGTAAGACCAAAACTACGCAAAAGATTCATAACGAGTGCAAACTCTTCTTCTGTAACCTGATCATTTCGGCAAACTGCCGTTATACCTTCTGACACTAGAGCCGGGGTATTCGGCATAGTACGGATTAATTTTAAGGTACGTTCGAATAAAGATTCCACCTTTTTTAAACTTTGTCCGGCGGCAATGGTGATGATAATGGTGCTTTTCTTAATATCATGAGCAATTTCTTTGATTACAGTCTCATAAAATTGAGGTTTTACAGAAAGAAAAAGAATATCTACGCTAGTTGCCACAGTTAGATTATCAGAAGTAGTAAGAATACCTAATTTTTCTTCTGCTTGCCTAAGTGCCTGGGAAGAGGCGTCTGATACGATAATATCCGCAGGCTCTGCGATATGATTCCGTATCATACCACTAATCATAGCCGTTGCCATATTGCCACAGCCAATAAATCCAAGTTTCATTTTTTATCCTCCTAAGGTTTACATAATAACTATGAGATTGGTAAATAACATTTAGCGCCTTTCATTCCCTGGAAACAATTTATACTGTTTATTGTAATTCTTATCTTTAAAGTAGCATAGTGGAAAGCGCATATGAATGTGGTACTACGAACTGCAATGTGAACTCTCTTTGTTTGGAACGGTATCATGTCTAACGACATTATACCATAGTTTTTTATATTGCAAAGGAAATTCTTTTGATAAGGAAGAAACACTTGACATCAAAAAATGAAGGTAGTATAGTAGTAAAAAATGATATTATTTATCGAAAGGAGTGAACAACATGGTAAGAAATCATACACTTATATATTCAGAATGTTTGTTGTTCGCAAGCGGATATCATTTCTATAAATCATTCTTAACTGAGAATGTATTATAAGTGAATGTAAGGGAACGACAGCATTTCTGTAAGTAACAGAAGTGCTTTTTAAATTTATAGTTATAGCAGGAGGTATGAGTATGGGAAGTAAGAATAAAAATCACGTGGATTTAAATCAGATATTCAAATCAAAAAATGCCGGTTCCTTTACAGGAGCCGGGAATGGAAAGAATACAAATAGCAAAGGGCGAAATAGTCAAGTGATTAATAAAAGTTCTGTTGGAGTTAGAGGGCAATCAAAATAGTACGCATAATAATTAGGGCTTCTTATTACCTTAGGAAAGAGAATTCTTATAGGGCTTGTGTAATTCAAATGCTCCGGTAGTATTCCCTCTGTAAGGAAAGCAAATTAGGTTGGTCCATATCAATATTCATTAGAACATCAGAATAGGATAAGAAACAAGCTGTCATCAAACTAAGATTAATGACAGCTTGTTTTTTCTAAATTTAAGATGGTTTTGCTTCTACGCTATTATCTTATCTATGCTTATTCAATAAACCCAATATGTCTCTTCAACCATTATCCGAAGATATTAAAACAGCAAACAAATTAAAAAACTGTTTCATCTAAACATCTTTCAGTTAGGCATCAAAAATAGTATTCGGAAACTTATTCTTCTAAGATAGTGCCATCGGTACCAACTATGGTTATTTGCCATGGAATAAATTTACCGCTTGCTTTTAGGGCTTGTTTTACTGCCATCTCGATACCTCTGCAACATGGAACTTCCATACGAACCACATGAACACTTTTAATGTTATTATTCTCTAGTATTGCGGTAAGTTTCTCGGTATAATCAACCTCATCAAGTTTTGGACATCCGATTAAGGTGATATGATTTTTCATAAATTTGTTATGGAAGTTACCATAAGCATAAGCAGTACAATCTGCTGCTATTAATAGATTTGCTTGTTCAAAGTAAGGTGCGTTCACAGGAACTAATTTGATTTGGACAGGCCACTGGCGTAAATTACTTTCCATTTCGATGTCGCGATTCGCTGTGTTGTGATGAGATAGAACCTTTGCTGCACTAGAAGGACATCCGAATGGCTTTGCCATAGGGGGAACTTCGTTTCCTGCGGGTTTGTTCACAGATAAGGAAGCCATATGCTTTTTAACTGCTTCTTCATCAAAAGCCACAGTATCTCTCTCTTCAAAAGTAATAGCTCCGGTAGGGCATACCGGTAGACAATTTCCAAGACCATCGCAATAATCATCACGTATTAACTTTGCTTTTCCATTTATCATAGCAATCGCACCTTCCTTGCAGGCACTAGCACACAATCCGCAGCCGTTACAAGCATCTTCATCAATTTTAATGATTGTTCTTATCATAATATTCCTCCCAAATTCTATGCAATAAACCGTTACCTTTTTCATTGAATCATGTTCTATATCTAATATAAGTTATTAGTATAAAAATGTCTGTTGTAAAAACAACAATAATAGGGTAATCTTAATGTAAGATTATTGTAAAATGCTGCTGTGCCAGCTCGAACATAATGCAGTAAAAATAAAGAATGTATTCTAAAGCCGGAAAGGGGAAAGGTATTAGATGAATCATAAAGACAGAATAAAAGAGGTAATTCCGATGGACATAAGTTCAAACATTGAATTGTTATCTAAGGTTTCTCTATTTCGGGGTATCGATAAGAATGATATAGGCAGTATGCTTGCATGCCTTCAGGCAAATAAAAAAGCTTTTTTAAAAAATGAGACGATTCTAAGTGCAGGAAAGGTAGTCTCCCATCTTGGAATTATATTGTCAGGCAGAGGACAGATCATTCGTGAAGATATCTTGGGGAATCGAAATATTTTATCAAATCTTGAGGTTGGCGATATGTTTGCCGAGGCCTTTGCCTGTGCAGAGTCACAGAGGTTACCATTTCAGGTAGTAGCGATTACGGAATGCACTGCCATGTTTCTTGATTATCGCCGTATTGTGACTACGTGCTCCAGCTCTTGTTACTTTCATACCGGTCTTATTCAAAATATGATGAAGATTCTTGCTGTGAAAAATATATTATTAACACAGAAGATGGAGCATATGACAAAACGTTCCACAAGAGATAAGCTATTATCTTATTTATCTGAGCAGGCAGCGAAAAGTAATAGTAAGATATTTTCAGTGCCCTTTAATCGCCAGGAGTTAGCGGATTACCTATGCGTAGACCGAAGTGCCATGTCAAATGAATTAAGTAAATTAAAAGAAGAGGGATTAATCGACTATCATAGAAGCGATTTTAGACTTTTAAAAGAGCAGTTAAATTAGCCTATAACCTTCTTGTGATAGTTCAAATGTTACGTCCTATCCCAAGGATAGGATACAGCTATAACGAAACGAAGAAAAACTAATCTAACTAATATCTATAAAGTTAGTAAATTGTAAAAGCAGGTTCCACGAAATGGTAAATATAAAAGTTATAAAAGAGCATTGACAAAACTATAAACCTATAGTATCATATATCTTGCATTCGGCAAACGGCGAATGGATAGAATAGGAATGCACGAGTGGCTCAGTGGTGGAGTATCGCCTTGCCAAGGCGAGGGTCGCGGGTTCGAATCCCGTCTCGTGCTTATCTAAAATGATTGGGAAGTCTTATTTTATAGGGCTTCCCAATTTTTTTATTTGTCTAAAACCTGTATACACTTGTAGACAGCTTACAAAGCCTTTGTTATGAGGTCATAGGTTTCTTTTTCGGTCAGTGGATTATAGATATATCCAAGAGTAGTTTGAATATCACTATGTCCAAGTAATTCACGGATACAATCCAAAGGTACTCCGTTAGCGTTTAAATTACTAGCGAAGGTCTTGCGCATTTTGTGAGTTGATTTAGTTGTTAATCCTTTACGCTCTGCATATTTTTCAAGCACATATGCAACTTGCCTTGAAGTAATTCTTTCGCCATCTCTAACAAAGATATATTCATTTTGACGTTCAATTTTTTGTAGAATGTGAATCGCTTTAGGAATCAATACTATGAATCTATCCATATTTGTTTTCGTATGATTCACAACCTCATACTGATTTGTAATCTGATTTCTGACTTCTTCTCGAACGATATGTAAATGGTTGAGGTCAATATAGTCCTCGTACTTAAGGGCTACCAATTCACCTACACGCAAGCCGAGGAGGAAGTTAAGTTTCACGGCCAAAAATACTGAATCATTTGTTTCCACATACATTTCATCTAAATACGTATTTAAATCTTTTAATTCATCTGAATTGTAAGTTTCTGTCTTTCCTGTTTTTCGATTTACCTGTTTAAAAGGAATGTGAATCTTAACTTTTTTTAATGGATTATCCGACAGATACTTCTTGCGGATGGAAAATTCATACATTCCGTTAATAATTGTTTTTAGGTTTGTCCATTCTTTTCTTGGAAGGTTGAAAGTCATAACAATACGATTACATTCTTTTTCCAGCGTCAGTTCATCAATTTTTTTAATCTTTTCATTATGAAGAATTGATGATTCGAAGTATTTTCGATAATGCTGTTCGTGTCGCTTTACAGTATTTGGACTATTGGTAACTGATTTTTTATACTCCAACCACTCTAAATACAGTTCGTGAAATGTCATTTTGTCAATGTTCGAATCAGAGAAATAAATTGGTATTAACTTGTTCCATAATTCTTCCTCTGTTTGTGCCTTGATATTCTTTCGTTTACCGTCAGAACCCTTGTAACAGGTTTGCCATCGTCCATTTTCTGCTGAGGGTGGAGTAATTGCATATGGGTGTTGTTTCGTTAATTGCTCTTTTTTACTAGCCATAATATTATCTAGCACACTGTCTAAGCTGATTATACCGTAGGAGAGAGCAGCTTGCAATATATCAAGTTCATTACCTGCATTAACATTCACTTTTTTTATTGAAATCTCCCCCTAACCTTAATATTTTTGTATGAATAGTGCCAGTATTCAACTAGATTTCATAAATTTAATTATATTTTGTCTTAATCCTCAAATGGCATTACTTCTTGTTCATAATCGGGAAATTCAGATATTTTAACAAATCCATTATCATCGCCTAATGCTCGTTGCTTCAAATCCGCATAATCTATATACTCCTTTGCAGGAATTGAGTAGGTCAAATACTCATCCCCTTTTCTGTAATGATAAATAATTGTATCTAAGCGTCGTAAAAGTTGCTTGATACTATCAATTGATTTTTTACAATCTTCGACCATAAAATTGTATACTTCCTCTGGTGGATAAATGCTTGCTATTACGCATCTAGTCCATAAATTATAGGTATTTCCATAACGGCAATGGGTTTGATTTCTGCTGTATTTGTCCAAAATCGTTAGTAGAGTTCCAAATTTTAAGCTTCCTTTAAATTCGTCAAGAAATATGATGGGGGGTGCACCTAATTCTGCGTAAAAATCAAATCCACCATTGTCATAATCTGTAATCAAATAAACATCTTCGGGTGAATATGTTTCACACAAATTTATGTATGTGTAGGTTTTCCCTGTGCCAGAATCTCCCACATGATATTCGTTGGTCACTTCCTTAATTAGGGGTGTTTCATTTATTCGTTTGCTCAAATAAGCGGTTTTTATCATCTTTTCATATCGACGGTAACGAAAATTTGATTCCAAAATATCGTTAGGTTTAACACCTAATTCCAACAAATTTTCTATGTCATTGAGGTCATTTCGTTGACCTTGAACATCCTGTATCTCATCCAAATCCTTTGTATATAGAACCTGTTCGCCTTTTTCTGCGTGTGAACCAGATTTTTCTAAATATGATTTTAGTTCTTTTTTACCACCTAATTGTGGTTCGATATGGCTGTTATAAAGGATTTTACTCACATTTTCCAAAGTAGTTGTATTGCCGTAAAGTGCCATATGTGCGTGATATAAACCATCTTTACTAATACAAACTGCAATTCCAGATGTTCTATCTTTTCCTGAATCATTCCAAATGGAAGTAAATACATTTGCTAATAATTCTGGATTTTTATATTGTTCTTCGGTAAGCCCTGCTTTTTGCATATTGGCTATATGGATAGTAGCAACAAATGCTCTAGCACGAGTATCTTTTGCAAAATGTCCTCCCATTTTAAAATCCTCCTTTGTTGTGTCACAGATGCTGTAACAGATTGAGTGTGACTTAATGATGCCGTAATCATCGCATCTGTGGATAATTATCACAGTCACAGAAGTTGGGGGTAATACTGACCCCAACTTCCAACAAGCATGTATACCAAAAACCTTGCCACCTCGCATACACTCGGTGGTGGCTGTGACAGTGGCGTTGCTCCGCTCGCTATTCGCTCCGCTTTGCGAACGCCCCTGTATACGCCGTTTTACCACCTAGATACGCGCCGTCCATCCCACATAATTATCTACATAATTTCCGGTAAGTGTTAATTTTTGAAATTGTGGAATTTCAGAGTCAATACCTGTTTCACTCCAAATCCCGTTGTTGTAAACAAAAAATTTCATACCTTCTTTTAAGCCACCACATGTACCACCATTGTAAAATGCTATATCATACATTCCGTACATATTGGTATATGGGTTAAACAGTTTTTCGTTAAAAAATATTTCTCCCATCCCTGATGTTAATGGATGCCCGAACTCAAAGCATTCTAGCCTTCGAAAGAATATGTAATAATTATCAGTATCCTCATTACAAAAAATTTTGAAATTTGTAAATCTGCAAGCCTTAAAATATTTTTCTAGTTTCTTTATAACTTCGTGTGGCAAAATAGGGATGTCTGACATTTGAGTGTTCTGTGGGCTTTTCTCTAAAACAAACCAAAATTCATTTATGTTTTTTGAAATGAAATCCTCCGAATATAACAATACAATCTCGCTACACTCTATAATTTTTAAGGACGAGTGATTTGCTTTAACAGCTTCATTTAACACAAGTGCAACAAACCAATACTGTCGCCAGTATAGTTTCTTGATAATCCTATTACGATTTTGCATAGCAACAAATTCCTCGTGTGCCTTAGCATCCGCAAAAGACTTTTTAATGCTTTTATATATGGATTTCAGTTGTTTCATTAAGTAACTTCCTATCTTATCCATTCACATCCTCCTTTCAAATCGATGAGGGCAGTTTTTCCCACCCTCATTACTTATTAAGCTACTTCTTCACGTTATTAAATCCGACAGTTGCTGATGCAGGTGCACTAGTAACCAAATCCACACCCAACAAGTTGCCGTCACCGTCAAAATCCAATGATACTGTATCTCCAACACTCAGCGACAATGCACTTGGAAAATCTAAGAAACTTATAAACTGTTGACGGACAGCCTGTCCATCAACACCTATCTTACTGTGCGTAAAATACATCGTCTGACAGTGATATGGACGGCCTGTCTTCTTTGAAGCTTCACCTTGTAAAATTTTGTCCTTACCAATTAACTTTGCTATCATATTTAAATCCTCCTTAAATAAAATCATTTATTTATTCGGTGCGCACCGTTTAAACCTCTTTAATTAATTACTTCTTATACAAATATCTTACAGCACAAATTATAAAAAATTTCCGTTCGAAACAGAAAACTTCATGCTATACTTAACTCAATTCATTACATCAATTGGACTATGACTATTTTTCCTTTGTCGATTAATAGGATGCTTGCCAATCATTTCTAAATAATCATTCCATTCATCAATAGGACGACCATTCATTTTAGTAAATAAAAACGCATAAAGCTGATATTCTATATTAGTTTTGGGATTATAGCCAGCAGCATTAATATATTCATCCGCTTGTATTCGGGTTGCACCAATACCCACACAGAAGGCAACAACAGTTTCAAGCTCAAATTTTTTATCAGATCGTTTATCTTTAATATCATAATAAACTGCTTTATTAAGACCTGTTTCGATTGTGAATCGTATATGATTCCATTTTTTGGTATCAATACGGGTCCACGCTAATTCAGAAAATGATTTAATATCTGATAATTCTCGTTTAATCCAATCCTCGTATTCTTTCTTTAGTTGCTCAAGTTTTTCACGCTCTTTTGTCATTTTCAAAAATTCAACCTTTCATATATCCGCTTCTATAATTGGATTTATGCAAGGCACACTTGACTGTTGTTTTGTGTTGTTTTTTTATTGTGAAAGTGTTAATATTGGCTTAGTCCTACAAAAAAGGGGAGGGAGTGGGTTTGTTATGCAAAAAGAGGATGAAATACGTTGTCCATATTGTAAAAAAAAGAATAGAGTAATGAAGTATGGGTACACAGAAAAGAGAATACAGAGATATAGGTGCGGTTGTGGAAAATCATTTATTATACCTGTAGTCGAAGAAAAAAAACCGAATTGCCCAGAATGTAAAAACAACACACATGTAATTAAATGGGGAGAAATAAAGGATGAAAATAGGAGTCCTCGTTACAAGCAACAGCGATATTTTTGTAAAATTCACAAAATGTCATTCAGCAAAACATTAAAAATTTTTGACGAAAAAAAAATAATAAAGGCATATCTTTCATATGGTGATGATGGATTGAAAGAATTTTTATTCGACGAATCGGGATTTAATCGTAAAAAATTTATAGCTTGCATGGATATAATCCGGGAGTACGAGAGGATGTCAGCTGAGCGATATATCATTTATGGAGATTTGGAGTCAATATACGAGGAGTAACCAGATTTTTTATGTGGATTGACCTTTACGGTATTTATTAAAACGCATAAAAATAGAGCGATAAGGAATTAACTACCTTGATCGCTCTTTTTGATTTCTATTCTCATCAGTGTTGATTTCACTATTGCATAGAACTTTTCTTCTGCGCTTCAGCTTGGACTAACGCCGTGCACAGATAAAATGATTTTTGTTATTTCTTCATCCACTTAGCATATAGGGTTGTATTTTTAGTAACTTTATCTGTTGCGAAGTTCCAAGTCTTTGTGTAACTTGAAGTTTTATACCAACCTACAAATTTGTATCCTTTTCTTGTAGGATTTGCTGGTTTTGTGATTTTAGAATTTTCTTTTACGTTTACTATCTTTAAAACGGTACTACCTGACTTTAAAGTAACTTTATACTGCTTTGCTACTGATGGCTTAACTACAATAACACAATTTTGTGAATTAACTTTCATTGTGTTAAGTGTAAATTGTTTTTTATACTTTTTATCAAAGTACAGATTTTTAATATCAAATCCATAAGTTGAATTTACTACGCCGTTAATAGGAAAATTCTTTACTTCTTTCAGCACTTTATCATTAGCAATATCATAAAAGTACAATGAACCTGTCCACGCTTCTTCATCTTGTGTTTGTAAGCTATAGTCATAATCTGTATAACTAAGTGGTCTAACTGTATCAAACTTTCCATTTGTTGCATCAATGAACACCCATCTACCGTCTACATATATCTCATTCCAATCATGTCCATCCTCTGATAATACGCCACCCACAACTTTAGCTGGAAAACCCGCCGCTTGTGCTAAATACATTGTTGTAGACGCAAACGTATCACAAACACCATACTTAAACTGCTCTATACCTTCTAATCCTTCTGGTATATCCCAAGTATAAGTAATATTATTCCACGCCCATTGATATATAGCACGAACTTTTTCGTAATCATCTGTTATACCTGCTGTAATTTTCTGTGCTTCTGCTACGATTGCAGGGTCATCACTATATGCACTATACTTATAATAATCAAGTGCGTAAGCATCGGTTCTCTCAGTGTAAGCTGCCTGAGCTGTTGCTCCTGAGAATATAGAAATTGATGTAAAAAGCATTACTGCTACGAATAATTTTTTCATAATGTTTACCTCCCTGAAAATAAGTTTATTTGTTATCTTGGTTGTTTTCTACATTAAACCTCATAATTCAACCAATTTTCCAATAATTAACTCATTTTATCATATACAAAAGCCACTTACAACATCCAAATTTAAACTCACATAGCCCGTGCACTAGGAAGAATGCGAAGATAGGTTCACACGCCGAGGTTTTCATTCTTCATATTCCAATATTTATTAATGTTTTTTGTAAGTATGTATGGTAATATATGTTAAAATATCATATAATGTTTTTATTATCTAGATAAAAATTTATGGAGGGGCACAGTAGTGATAAAACTTAAAAATATTTATGAAAAAAGACCTTTTCAGACAAGAAATGCAGACGAATTTAATCTAGAAAACATTTTAGATTTATTTGTTGATCCAACAGATGGATTAATTGGATGTTTTGATTATGAAAATACGATTGTAAAAGGTAAAATGGGTTCAGGTAAGACTATGTATTTACGTGCTAATCAAGCATATTATATGTATACGTTGGTTCCAAGCTTATTGAATGAAAGTGAAATAATATTACCTATTTACATCAAACTAAGTGATTTTCAGAATTTTAAAAAAAGTGATTCTATATATGCGGCTATTATTGTAAGAGTTGTCGAGGAAATGACTAATTCTTTAGAATATCTCCAATCAGGAGAAAATATGGCTAATTTACATAGAGGATTTCAATTACTAAATACTTCCGATACTCGTAAAGGTGGTTTAAATCGAGTACTTAGAATGCTATCTGAATTAACTGCTGATGAATATATTGAAACGGTTCAATCAGAATTAGCGGCAAGTGGACACATTGGAAATGATTTTCTTAAGGCTTGTGCTAACTACTCAAATAGCCATGTTCTGGAGTTGAAAAAAACCGGAAAGCCGCGATTTGAAGATATTGTTAATGCTTATAATGAAATATTAAAACCCTATAACGGTAAATTATTAATTTTATTTGATGAGGTTGGTTCACTTAACAAAGATTTTTTTAAGGAAGATGGAGATACTTCATTATTTGAAGTTCTAATGAATCAGCTTAGAACACTACCATTTGTTAGAACAAAGATAGCAATTTATCCCTATGGATATTCTGATATTCTTACTGAAACAAGATATGGTGATAATATTAAATTAGAAGCGGATATTGTTTACAAAGATTATGAGTCATTTTTAAATAGAACAATAGCGCTAATAGACCAATAC
>JAEWMB010000002.1 GCA_023457255.1 Bacillota bacterium
AGAACGTCGTGAGACAGTTCGGTCCCTATCCGGCGTAGGCGTAGGATATTTGAGAGGAGCTGTCCTTAGTACGAGAGGACCGGGATGGACTGACCTCTGGTGTATCAGTTGTCTTACCAAAGGCACGGCTGAGTAGCCAAGTCGGGACGGGATAAACGCTGAAGGCATCTAAGCGTGAAGCCCCCCTCAAGATAAGATATCCCATAACGAAAGTTGGTAAGACCCCTGAAAGACGATCAGGTTGATAGGACAAAGTGGAAGTGTGGCAACACATGCAGCTGATTGTTACTAATCGGTCGAGGGCTTAACCTAAAAGGTTTGTTTTACCCATTCAATGTGAAGTTATTAAAGAGAATATGGAAAGAGGATAGTGAAGAATGAGAGAATCTCTTATTGTTTACTATTTTTTTGTTTCGAATAGAAAAAGTATTAGAGGCATGTTTTCATGTTTCTATATAATAATCCGGATAATTCAAAGGAAACTGTGGATAACAGTTTCTTTTTTTCTGTAGAGCTGTGGATAAATATTTACGTAATTTTTACCTCAGCATAACAAATAATTGAATTGTTTCTTATATGTTTAAGGTAGAATTCATAAATTTCTTTTAAGAACAGGAGAACGGTATGAAAACTTGCATTCGAATCGATGAAAAACTTTTATTTCAGTTATTTAAGAAACGTAGTGGTATTATGGATTGGTTTATGTGTTTCATTACTTCCCTTAGGAACTGTTCTAAGATATGGCTTGCTTTTTCACTGTCTTATTGGATTTATGGCGAACGTAAGGTAATGAAAGCGATACTATTTTCCTTGTTGTTAACCATAATTGGGAACTGTTTTGTTAAATAAAAGTCTATACTTAGGTTCGATTTTCTTCCTTGTAATTTTTTTAACAATGGTGTTCTATTGGATTGATAGGGGATTGAATAGATGCTAAAAATTGAGATTCCATTCTGGAAGGATAATAAGTATACTGTCAGTTTAATAAAGTATCTTCTGCTATTCTCTTCAATAGCCGTAATAAAAGATAAATAACGTTCTATAATTAATAAAAATATAAATAGCATTCTATATTAAGAAAGAGTATAAAACTCCATAAAATAGATAGCATTAAAATAAATATATGTTATAATTTATAAAAGGTATATCAAAAAGACTTTAAAGAGTTTTTTGATATGCCTTTTATAGACAAACAAAGATACTTATTTAGTATGGAAAAATACGATAAATACTGTTTTTATGTCAAGGAATCAAATTTCTGGATAAAGATATTGACTAGAATTTGACAAAGCCTTATAATGTAGTGTATTAAAGCGATGCAGTATAATATGAGCAAAGCTTTGAGGGCTGAACAGGCTGAAAGAATCTTTATCACAAATTGTTCTAAGCATAAATTCTGTATCATAGCATGTCTTAAAAGGCAATGTGATAAAGAAGCAGACTTTCGCCAAGTGTTAGGATAATGTATCGTAGGATTAAGGAGGATTTTCAAATGGGTAGAGTTTATAATTTCTCAGCAGGACCAGCGGTTTTACCGGAAGAAGTATTAAAGGAAGCCGCAGCAGAGATGCTTGATTATAACGGAACTGGGATGTCCGTTATGGAGATGAGTCATCGCTCTAAGGAATATGAAGCAATCATCAATACTGCAGAGCAGGATTTGCGTGATTTAATGAATATTCCGGATAACTATAAGGTGCTTTTCTTACAAGGTGGTGCCTCTTCGCAATTTGCTATGATTCCAATGAATTTAATGAAAAATAAAGTAGCAGATTATATTATTACAGGGCAATGGGCTAAGAAAGCATATCAGGAAGCAAAATTATATGGTACGGCAAATGCTGTTGCTTCTTCTGCGGATAAGACATTTTCCTATATCCCTGATTGTTCCGATCTTCCTATTAGTGAGAATGCTGACTATGTTTACATATGTGAGAACAATACTATATATGGAACAAAGTTTAAGTCACTGCCAAATACCAAGGGAAAACTACTTGTGTCTGACGTATCCTCATGCTTTTTGTCAGAGCCTGTAGATGTTACGAAGTATGGTTTAATTTATGGTGGCGTTCAGAAGAATATTGGCCCGGCAGGTGTTGTTATTGTGATTATTCGTGAGGATTTGATTACAGAGGATACCTTGCCTGGAGCACCTACGATGTTTCAATATAAGATTCACGTTGATAACCAATCTATGTATAATACACCACCTGCATATGGTATTTACATCTGTGGAAAGGTATTCAAGTGGCTTAAGAAAATGGGCGGCCTTGATGCAATGAAGGTTCATAATGAGAAGAAAGCACAAGTTTTATATGATTTCCTGGATCAGAGTAAGATGTTTAAGGGAACTGTTGTAAAAGAGGATCGTTCCTTAATGAATGTTCCATTTGTAACCGGTTCTGAAGAATTGGATGCGAAGTTTGTTAAGGAGGCAAAGGTTGCAGGTTTTGTAAATTTAAAGGGACACAGAACTGTTGGTGGTATGAGAGCAAGTATCTATAATGCGATGCCAATAGAAGGAGTAGAAAAACTTGTTGCATTCATGAAGGAATTTGAGGAACAGAATGCCTAAGGGACAGGATAGTTAAAATTGTGTCTGCAACCCAAAGTTTGCAGATTACGGAAAGGTATGATTATTAATATGATAAAATATAATTGTTTAAATCCAATTGCACCAATAGGGCTTAATATATTTCATGATAATTATGGGAAAACGGATGTATTTGAGGAAGCAGAAGCCATATTAGTTCGTAGTGCAGCAATGCATGAGATGGAGTTTTCCTCAAATTTAAAAGCAATAGCCCGTGCCGGCGCCGGCGTTAACAATATTCCTCTGGACAAATGTGCGGAGCAGGGGATTGTTGTATTTAATACACCTGGTGCGAATGCAAATGGTGTAAAAGAATTGGTTGTAGCCGGAATGCTGTTAGCTGCCCGCGATATCACTGGTGGAATTAACTGGGTACAGACAGTGAAAGACGATGAGAATGTAGCAAAGCTTGTAGAAAAAGGAAAAGCAAAATTCTCTGGAACTGAAATTCAAGGGAAGAAACTTGGCGTTATCGGCCTTGGTGCGATCGGTGTTCTTGTAGCCAATGCAGCGAATCGGCTTGGCATGGAGGTATTTGGATGTGATCCATTTATTTCGGTAGAGCATGCATGGAATTTATCCCGTGATATAAAATATGTAAAAACGAGAGAAGAAATATTCAGAGAGTGTGATTATATTACCGTCCATGTGCCATTACTAGATGACACAAAGAAGATGATTAAGAAAGACACTTTAGCGATGATGAAAGATGGTGTTGTAATCCTTAACTTTGCTCGTGATCTTTTAGTGGATGATGATGCGATGGAAGAAGCTTTAAAATCGGGAAAAGTAAAAAAATATGTTACTGATTTCCCTAACGCTAAGACAGCCGGGATGGAAGGGGTAATTGCAATTCCTCATCTTGGTGCTTCTACGGAAGAATCGGAAGATAACTGTGCTGTTATGGCAGTGAAGCAGCTTCGCGACTACCTCGAGAATGGTAATATTGTTAATTCTGTGAATTATCCAAGTCTTGATGCCGGTGTATGTCAGTCTGGTACCCGTGTAACGATTTGCCATAGGAACAAGCCAAATATGCTTGCACAGTTTACGGCAGTATTTTCCTCTAGGAATATAAATATAGAAAACTTGGCAAATAAGAGCAAGGGTGATTATGCCTACACGGTTCTTGACCTATGTACTTTGGTGACCGAGGAATTAGTGAAAGAATTAGAGGCAATCGACGGAGTATTAAAAGTAAGAGTGATTTTATAAAATTATAAGGAATAGGCAAATTGGATATTCTTATGTTAAGCCGGCAAGCGAAATATAAGAATATCCAATTTGCTTTTTCTATTTTTGACGATAGAAAGACTTGGTGATAGAAAATCATAACATTAGCAAGAAAAATCATTTGAATAAAAGAAAATAACGTGTATAATTGTATAGGAGTGCGACTTTAGTTACACATTACGTAAGGATGTTTGGAAAGGATTTTTAATATGCAGTTATTAAAAGATAGAATTAGAAAAGATGGTATTGTTAAACAGGGTAATGTACTTAAAGTGGATTCCTTCTTAAATCACCAGATGGATATTGAGTTAATCAATGAGATAGGGAAAGAGTTTAAAAGATTATTTGAGAAAGAGAAAATCACTAAAATTTTAACAATAGAAGCATCCGGTATTGGTATCGCATGTATAGTAGCACAGTATTTTAATGTACCGGTCGTGTTTGCAAAGAAAGCACAAAGCATAAATATCGACGGTGAAGTTTTTGCTACAAAGATAGAATCGTTTACACATAAGAAGACATATGATGTTATAGTATCCAAGAAGTTTTTATCACCATCCGACCGAGTTTTAATCATTGATGACTTCTTGGCAAATGGCTGCGCTTTGGTAGGTCTGATTGATCTGGTCATTAGCTCAGGTGCTTCTGTTGAAGGAATAGGAATCGTAATTGAAAAAGGCTTTCAATCCGGTGGTGAAATTATTCGTGAGATGGGAATTCATTTGGAATCTTTAGCGATTGTGGATAGTATGAATGCAGCAGATGGTACTGTTGTCTTCCGAGAGAGTTAAATAGCAAAAAGATTGCACCATGGATAACAAACGTGGTGCATTTTTAAGTTGAGCACAAATGGAGCCAGTGAAACAAAAGAATAAGAATCATAAAACGCAAAAGACATACGTAATTATGGAGGGAAGCATGGAAAGAGTATTTCGCTACTTAAAACCTTATTATGGGCAGATGACTCTCGGGTTAATTATTAAAATTGCCGGTACCTTTACCGACTTAGGTCTGCCATGGGTATTGGCATTTATCTTGGATGATATCATTCCATATGGGGAGGTATCGTATATCCTGTTTTGGGGCGGCATTATGGTTGTATTAGCCATTGCAGCAAGAATCCTTAATATCATTGCGAATCGAATGGCCTCGAGGGTTGCCAGAGATAGTGTACAAATTATAAGACACGATACCTTTGAACGAATTACAAATCTATCGGGTGCACAGGTAGATATGTTTACGGTGCCATCTTTAATATCCAGAATGACAACAGATACTTATAATGTGCATCAGGTGATAGGAATGATGCAGCGCTTGGGAGTACGCGCACCAATTATTTTAGTTGGCGGCATTGTACTAACAGCAACATTAGATCCTGTATTAACACTAATCTTAGTGGCAATTCTCCCACTGCTGGGCCTGCTGGTTTACCTTGTCTCTAAGAGGGGTATTCCAATGTATACCAAGGTACAGACATCGGTAGATAAGATGGTTCAAACAATTCGAGAGAATATTTCCGGAATACGTGTTATTAAGGCATTAAGTAAAACAGAATATGAAAAACAGAGGTTTCGTCATGTCAATGATGAATTAATTGGGAATGAAATTAAAGCAGCTAGTATTATGGCTCTCTCAAGCCCTATTATGAATTTGCTGCTAAATACCGGTCTTGCTATTGTAGTAATAGTTGGTGCATTTCGTGTGAATTCAGGGGTTACACAACCGGGTAAGATAGTTGCGTTCTTATCTTATTTTACAATGATATTAAATGCCATGATGATGGTAACAAGGCTTTTTATAAATTACTCAAAAGCAAGTGCATCTGCAAAACGGCTTAAGGAAGTATTGGATGCTGGTGAGGACTTAATAGTTACACCGATTGAGATTACCAAGGAGCAGGAACAAAAGTACTTAGCATTTGAGAATGTGTCTTTTAGTTATGAAAATGATAAAGAAAAATTAAGTTTAAAAAATATTAGCTTTGATTTAAGGAAAGGGGAAACCCTTGGTATTATTGGTGCAACCGGCAGTGGAAAGACTACATTGATTCAGTTATTAATGCGTTTTTATGATATTACAGAAGGACAGATTATCTTAGAAGGGAAAGACATAAGATCGATACCACTAAGGCAGTTAAGAGAGAAGTTTGGAGTAACATTTCAAAATGATGTTATTTTTGCGGATACTATCTTTGAAAATATTTCTTTTGGACGTAATCTTTCAATGGAACAAGTGATAGAAGCCTCCGAAGATGCATGTGCCTATGATTTCATTATGGGGAAAGAAAATGGTTTTTCTTATGAGGCAGCTATCAAAGGCGGCAATTTAAGCGGGGGCCAAAAGCAGAGATTATATATATCAAGGGCTCTTGCAAACCATCCAAAGTTCTTAATCCTTGACGATTCTTCCTCTGCACTTGACTACAAAACAGATGCAATGCTTCGTCAGGCAATTCGCACGAATTATCAAGATACCACTATTATCATGATAGCTCAAAGAATTAGCTCAATTATGCAGTCCGATCACATTCTTGTTCTGGAAGAGGGAGAGATGTTAGGGTATGGAACTCATGAAGAATTACTGAAAGATTGTGAGGTTTATCATGAGATTTATGAATCTCAGATGGGTAGCATGGAATAGACATTAAATACGGAAAAAGAAAAGAGGGACAGTCTTGGCAAAGGATATGTTTCATAATAAGCAATTAAATAACGCAAAACCTAATAATGAAAAATTCAATAATGAGCAGCAGAATGATACGAAGGTAATAAATTCCCAAAGTCTTAAATCAAAAAGTGCTGCGGACAGACCAAAAAATACCGGTAAAGTTTTATATGGCTTGTGGAAGTATTTAAGAACCTATTGGTGGATGCTTTTCGGTGCAATATTACTTGCTATGGCAAGCAACCTTTTTGCATTAGTAGGCCCGATGCTTTCCGGAGAAGCAATTGATTTGATTGAGCTTGGAGCCGGTAAGGTACCAGTCAAAGAGGTACTTTGGTATGCCTTTCTTATGATAGGATTTTATATCATATCCTCAATTCTGTCATACCTGTTATCAATATTAATGATAAGGTTAAGTCAGAGGATTGTCAAAAAAATGAGAAATGACGTTTTTGATAAGTTGATGGAATTGCCGGTTGGATTTTTTGATCAGCATCTTGCCGGAGATATTATTAGCCGGATTTCCTATGACATTGACGTAATAAATACATCACTTTCCACAGATTTGGTGCAAATATTTGCCAGTATTATAACGGTAGCCGGTTCCTTAGTCATGATGATAATTATCTCACCAAGTTTGGTGCTTGTTATGTTGATTACAATTCCGATGTCCATCTTATATACAAAATATATGGCAAATAAGACGAGGCCACTATTTCGAAAGCGATCGGAAAAGCTTGGCGAAATGAATGGATTTGTAGAAGAGATGGTATCCGGCCTTAGAACGATTAAAGCATATGCCGGAGAAGAAGTTGTACTTGATAAGTTCGGCCAAATTAACACAGAAGCGGTCGAGGCATATTATCAGGCAGATTATTATGGTAGCATCGTAGGACCTACGGTTAACTTTATTAATAATGTCTCACTTGCCTGTGTTACTATTGTCGGATCAATTTTGTATCTGTACAATACACTGACCCTTGGAGATATCTCTTCCTTTGTTCTGTATTCGAGAAAGTTTTCCGGTCCGATCAATGAAGCAGCTAATATTATAAGCGAGCTTCAATCTGCGCTGGCTGCAGCCGAAAGGGTATTTCGAGTATTAAATGAGCCTTCTGAAGCAGCGGATGTATACCAAGCGAAAGAACTTTTCAATGTTCAAGGGAAGGTTACCATTGAAAATGTATCCTTTGGCTACACCAAAGAAAAGACAATTATTAAAAATCTGAATCTGAACGCGGAGAAAGGAAACTTAATCGCAATTGTTGGACCGACCGGGGCAGGTAAAACAACGATAATCAATCTGCTGATGAGATTTTATGATGTAGAGGAAGGTGCAATCTATGTGGATGGCAATGAGATTAGAGATTTAACAAGAGAGAGCTTGCGAAAGGCATATGCAATGGTGCTGCAAGACACTTGGATATTTGGTGGAACGATCTATGATAACATTGCTTATGGAAAAGAGGATGCAACAATGGAGGAAGTTATTGCCGCAGCGAAAGCAGCCAGAATACACTCTTATATTAAGAATTTACCGTTAAGCTATGACACTGTATTGAATGAAGAGGGTATGAACATCTCCAAAGGACAAAAGCAGCTATTAACAATTGCAAGAGCGATGCTATTAGATGCCAAGATGCTGATTCTTGATGAAGCTACATCAAATGTTGATACAAGAACAGAGATTCAGATCCAAAAAGCAATGAGAAACTTAATGACGGGTAAGACCTGCTTCGTGATTGCTCACCGCTTATCTACAATTCAAAGCGCAGATAATATTTTAGTCGTAAACGAAGGTAATGTAGTAGAGCAAGGAACCCATTCGGAACTTATGAAAAAACGCGGATTTTATTATCGCCTGTATGCTTCACAGTTTGAATAAGCTATTATAAAACGTGATATAAAATTACTGAAAGAAAAAACTGTTTATAAGAATGAATCAGAGAGAATCCCAAAAGAATTTTTCTTTCTTTTGGGATTCTCTCTGATTCATTTTTTTTCGTATCTGCTTGCTTGATATTAATACCGCTTTTGCATTTTTCGTGTCAGCTTTTTGCTTAGTATATTTTCCTTTTTAGTATTCGCCGGTTTTCTTTCCTTAGGACGTTTTTGGGCTATAAAGATGTAATAGCCATCCTTTTCGTGAATTTCTACACCGCCAAAGACTGAGATGATTTTATTTTTATACCAATCTTTACGCTTTGTTACCATAAAGAGTTTTCCACCCATAATAAGCTTTCGATAACTCTCCTCAATAAAATGTTTCGGGACAGAAAAATCAACATGATAGGGAGGATTTGATAGGATAAGAGAATATTCACCTTTTTGGATATTACGGAATCCATCACTTTGTAAGATGGTGATTCCATCAGATACCTGATTATATTCTGCATTTCTTTTACTAAGTTCCACCGCCGTTTGAGAGATGTCACACATCGTTACTTTTGCAGGAGAGAGTACTTTACTGGCATAGATTCCCACCAGACCGTATCCGCAGCCAAGGTCTAAGAGAGTATCGGACTTATCTAAGTTCACGAACGACAGCATAGCCAAGGTACCGCGATCGGCAAAGGAAGGTGAAAAAACTTCTGGATCGGTCATAAAATCTAATGCTATATTATTGATAGTAACATGTATCATATAAAGGAAATACCCCTTTCAAGTTTCTATTTTAGAAAATAATGCTAAGAAAAATAAATCTCTAAATAAATTATAAAGATTTTAAACTCGGTTTATATGGTTTTGGTAATGTTAAGATTATAGCATGGGTGCGCTATTTAGTCAAAATATCCAAATATAATAATTACTGAAACTTATAAGTTTGTAACGTTTTTTTCTTTTTATTAAATGTGTATAAAATGTGGTATTAGTATTTAAAAATAGCTTGTTAGATGGTATAATGGGAAAAAACAGTGGAGGCAGTTATGAGGGAGATATTGTTTCTGGGACCAGTGTTGAAAGAGATGATCTGGGGCGGAACGAGATTAAAAACAGAGTTTCATTATGAAATTCCCAGCAATAACACCGGAGAGTGCTGGGCAATCAGTGCTCATCCAAATGGTGATTGTGAGATTATAAATGGAAGTTATAAGGGCTATAAATTAAGTCAGTTGTGGCTGGAGCACAGGGAGTTATTTGGTAATGCAAAAGAAGAGGTTTTTCCACTGTTAGTTAAGATTATTGATGCGAAGGATGATTTAAGCATTCAGGTTCATCCGGATGATACTTATGCAAAGAAAAATGAGAACGGAGCATTAGGAAAAACAGAATGCTGGTATATACTTGATTGTGATAAAGATGCTGAAATTGTAATAGGCCATCATGCAAAAAGCACAGATGAGCTGCGGCACATGATTAGTACTAATGCTTGGTCTGATTTAATTCGTATTCTTCCAATTAAAAAAGGAGATTTCTTTCAAATAGAGCCAGGGACAGTCCATGCCATAAAAAAAGGTACCTTAATTTTAGAAACCCAGCAAAACAGTGATATTACGTATCGATTGTATGATTATGACCGATTACAAGATGGAAAACCCAGGGAATTACATCTTCGTAAGAGCATTGATGTTATCCGTTGCCCTCACAGCGATGTTCAAAGCAATCGTAATAAAACCGAGTATCCCAAAGCAATAAAAGAACATCTTGTAACTTGTCCATATTATTGTGTAAATAAGCTTGAAATCAATGGTATGCAAGATTTTACACAAGAAGAACCTTTTACACTGGTGAGTGTAATTGAAGGAAGCGGAGATATAGATGGTGTAGGGATTCATAAGGGAGACCATTTTATTATCCCATCAGGTTATGGTACATATCAGTTGTCAGGTAATCTTAGACTGATATCATCGCACATTTAAATAGGTTGCCATTGTTAAGTAATAGAAAATGAGTGACAAGTTATATTTAGGAGGAAAAAATGAGTAATTTTTTTAATATGGACAATGCATTTTTTACAATTATGGGAAAAGTGTGGGATATGATACTTCTTAGTATTATCTGGGTGTTATGTTCCATGACTCTTGTGTTAATCGGACCGGCTACAACTGCGATGTACTATAGTGTAGTAAAGGTAATTCGCCGGGAACGCGGTTATGTAACAAGAGAATTTTTCCATTCACTTAAAGATAATTTAAAATTAGGCATTATAACCACGATAATATTCTTTGCATTAAGCTATGTAATGTACATTGACTTTACTTATTCAAAGATTATGTTGGATCAAGGAAAAAGTTATGGCTCCTTGCTAATAGCGGGATTCATTGCAATCACAACAGTACTGGTATTCATTTTGATTTTTATCTTTCCGATTTTATCAAGATTTACTCTTAACTTAAAAGGTTTATTTAAAACAGCTTTTATTATTGCCATGAAGCACTTTCCTACAACATTTCTAATGGCAATTGTTATCGCAGTATTTGCATTAGCGGTATATCTAATTTATCCGGCCATTTTTATTGCACCTGCGCTTTGCTGCTTGGTATGCTCTTACTTAATTGAACGTGTTTTCAAGAAGTACATGCCAAAGCCGGAGGGAACAGAAGAAGAAGCAGGAAAGGATTTATGGTACTGGGAATAGACCTTCAGTATTAAAATCACCTTTCATAGACTCGAATTGGATAAGCAAGCCATCGTTATGTTATTTGTAATGATGAGCTTGCTTTAAAGTTAGTAACAACAAAATTCTAGAAAGGAAAAGACAGATTAAGATAGAGTATCTGTCAGTGTTAACGTATGAATGATGCATTATACCGGATGATGGACTGGGAAGCAGTAGAAGCAATTATATATTCGGAACACGATAATCCACATGAAATTCTAGGACCACAGAAGACAGAGAAAGGCGTTGTAATTCATTGCTTTTTTCCGAATGCCTGTGAGGTAAATGTAAACTTACAATCGACACATCAGGAACGATATAAGATGGAGCAGATGGATGAAGCGGGTTTCTTTTCTGTTCTTCTTCCAATAAAGGAGATAGCAAAATATAAACTGGCTGCAACTTATCCGGATGGCAGTACCGAAGAAGTTATTGATCCATATTCCTATGCTCCAATAATTTCAGCGGAAGACTGCGAGAAATTTAAGAGAGGTATCCATTACAAGGTTTATGAGTATTTAGGGGCACATGTAAAAACAATCAAAGGAGTGAAAGGTACTTTATTTGCTGTCTGGGCACCTATGGCAATGCGGGTTGGTGTAGTTGGAGACTTTAATTATTGGGATGGCCGGAAGCATCCTATGAGACGGCTATCTAATTCGGGAATTTATGAGCTTTTTATACCGGGAGTATATCATGGAGAACTGTATAAGTTTGAAATTAAGGCAAAAGGAGGGTTAACCTTCCTAAAGTCAGATCCTTATGCCTATTATGCAGAGGTAAGACCAAATAATGCTTCCATCGTGTATGAGAGGAAGAAATATCCTTGGGGCGATAAAGAGTGGCTGTCCAAAAGAAAAAAGGCTAAAGTAAAAGAAGAACCAATGAGCATCTATGAAGTACACCTTGGCTCTTTTAAAAAACCATCGGAAGAGAACGGAAGCTTTTATAATTACAGAGAACTTGCACCAATGTTAGCATCATACGTAAAAGAAATCGGGTATACTCATATTGAGATAATGCCAATCATGGAACATCCTCTGGATGCTTCCTGGGGTTATCAGGTTACCGGATACTATGCTGCAACCTCAAGATACGGAACACCGGAAGATTTGAAATATTTTATGAATTATATGCATCAAGAGGGAATCGGTGTCATACTTGACTGGGTACCGGCGCATTTTCCAAGGGATACCTATGGCCTCTCTAATTTTGACGGAACCTGCCTATACGAACATAAAGACCCAAGAAAGGGCTCGCATCCTCATTGGGGAACTCTTATCTTTAATTATGGCTGTCCGCAGGTATCCAACTTTCTTATTGCGAATGCCTTATTTTGGCTGGAAGAATACCATGTTGATGGTATTCGAATTGATGCCGTGGCATCGATGCTATATCTTGATTATGGTAAAAAGGATGGGGAATGGATTCCAAATGAGTACGGCGGACATGAGAATCTGGAAGCCATGGAAATGTTAAAACATCTCAACTCGGTTGTAAAAAAACGAAAGGACGGCACAATTATTATAGCGGAGGAGTCTACTGCCTGGCCAATGGTAACCGGTGATTTAAACGAAGGTGGTTTAGGCTTTGACTTTAAGTGGAATATGGGATGGATGAATGATTTTACCAACTATATGAAACAGGACCCATTATTTCGAAGAGGCTGTCATGGGGCACTAACCTTTAGCATGGTTTATGCCTATAGTGAAAACTTTATTTTGGTGTTATCCCACGATGAAGTTGTACATGGAAAGGGCTCCATGATTAATAAAATGCCGGGTGAGCCTAAAGATAAATTTGCTAATCTGCGTGCCGCATATGGATATATGATGATGCATCCCGGAAAGAAACTCTTATTTATGGGTCAGGATTTCGGACAGTTTTCGGAATGGAATGAAGAAAAAAGTTTAGATTGGGATCTTTTAGAATCAGAAGAAAACATGTCACTTCAAGAGTATGTAAAAAATCTTCATACACTATACCGGAATCACCCCTCTCTTTATGAGACAGACCATATAGTGAATGGTTTTGAATGGGTCAGCAGTATGGATGCAGATCATAGTATTATTAGTTTTGTTCGGCTGAATAAAAAGCAGGAAGAGCGTCTCTTTGTTATTATAAATTTTACTCCGGTAATTTATGAAGAGTACTATGCGGCAGTTCCTTACATGGGGAAATACAAAGAGATATTAAATAGTGATGACTGCATCTATGGCGGAAATGGTTATGTGAATAAAAGGATTAAGAGTGCCGTGGCAAAAGAGGTTGACGGTAGAAAACAAGCGATTAAGATAATCCTTCCGCCGCTTGGAATGGCGGTGTTTGCTATTACAGAAGGAAATCATACAAAAACGAAGAAGACACGTACGAGAATATCCAAAGTTGGAGGTAAAGATGAATAAATTCAACTTTTTAGCACAGAATGCCATACGAAAGGAAGATATTATAGAGGAGTTAGAATTAAATAAAGTTATGGCAAAAATCACTACACTATGGGATGATTTTTGGCCAAAGGCATTACATTTCTTATTTTTATTACTTATTTCACTTCTTATCTATGTGATAGGTAAGAAGCTCATGAAAATTTTGATTAGAATTGTGAGGAAAGCTTTCGAACGGGCAAAGATGGATGTTGGTGTATCCAACTTTCTGATATCTGTGCTAAAGGCCTTATGTTATGGTTTGTTGTTAATAACGATTGCTGCAACCCTTGGATTGCCTACCACCTCTTTTGTTGCCTTACTTGGTTCTATTGGTTTAACAATAGGTCTTGCCTTGCAAGGGAGCTTATCCAATTTCGCTGGCGGAGTGCTTATATTGATATTAAAGCCCTTCCGCGTTGGTGATTATATTAGTGTAGCGGGAGGTGAAGGTTCAGTTATCGCTATTGATATTTTTTACACGAAGATTTTAACAATAGAAAATAAATTAGTTGTATTACCAAATGGCACGCTGGCAAATAGTGATATTACAAATGCAACCAGTGAACCAATTAGACAACTGAACCTAACGATACCTATCGGATACAGGGATGATATTAAGTCCGTAAAGAAAGAACTTTTTGAAATCAGTCAAAAGAATGAGAAAATCTTAGAAGATTACCCTGTAAATTTGTTTGTAAGCGGTTATGGTAAGAACTCTGTCGAGATATCAATGCGTGTTTGGTCTAAAAAAGAGGATTGGTTTTCTTTAAGGGGAGAGCTTCTTGAAGCAATTAAATATATGTTTGATGAAAAAGGATTTACCATCCCTTTTAATTACATCAATGTTAATGTTAATACGGATGAAAATAGTGAAGTAAAAAGTGATTCATAAGCAGTAACGATAGCAAAGAGAGCCCTTACTTATAAGTAGGAATAAGGTTATGTTACTATTGCATAATTTGAAAAGACGAGATGGTATATTTTTTTGGAAAAACAGAAAAATTTGTTAGTTTACAAAAAAGTACTTCACATTTTTCTATAAACGTGATATTTTAATAATTAAGAAAAAGTTCTTAGAGCAAGGGTGTTCTCCTATTAGTGAGAGCACCTTTTTTTACAACAAGGTTATGGCTGCTATGAAATGCATCGTTGTTTTTTTATTTTAGATGTGATTTAATGGTATCTGAATGTAAATTGCGAGGGGTTTTCTGAGAGACAACATAATATCATTTTGGAAGGAGATAAGATTTATGGCGGAAAAATTAACCGATATTTTTGGTATCGACGTATTTGATGAAGCTACCATGATGGAACGTTTGCCAAAGAGGACTTTTGAGGCGTTAAAGAAGACCATTAAGAATGGTGAGGATTTAGATCCACAGGTTGCTGAGATCGTAGCCAATGCGATGAAGGACTGGGCAATTGAGAGAGGTGCAACACATTATACTCATTGGTTCCAGCCAATGACAGGAATTACCGCTGAAAAGCATGATTCCTTTATATCCCCTGCTCCATCCGGAAAGATATTAATGGAGTTCTCAGGAAAAGAATTAATTAAGGGTGAGCCAGATGCTTCTTCCTTCCCATCCGGTGGATTAAGAGCAACTTTTGAAGCCAGAGGTTATACTGCCTGGGATTGTACATCACCAGCCTTCTTAAAAGAAGATGCTGCCGGTGTTACCCTATGTATTCCAACTGCTTTTTGTGCATATACCGGGGAAGCGTTGGATAAGAAGACTCCATTATTACGTTCCATGGAGGCTATCAGCACACAGGCCGTACGTATTTGTAAATTATTTGGACATAGTGATGTAACCAATGTATCCTGTTCCGTCGGAGCAGAGCAGGAGTATTTCTTAGTAGATAGAGAAAAGTACTTAAAGAGAGCGGATTTAGTATTTACAGGCCGTACCTTATTCGGTGCTATGCCACCGAAAGGACAGGAGCTTGACGATCATTACTTTGGTTCCATTAAGGAAAGAATTGCTTCCTTTATGAAAGAACTAAATTTGGAACTTTGGAAACTTGGTATTTTATCAAAAACTCAGCATAATGAAGTAGCACCGGCACAGCATGAAAT
The DNA here is from genome assembly GCA_023457255.1 of Bacillota bacterium. Lineage (GTDB taxonomy): Bacteria > Bacillota > Clostridia > Lachnospirales > Lachnospiraceae > Lachnoclostridium. Next base: position 15,597 of record JAEWMB010000002.1, read on the forward strand.
TGCGCCAATCTATACGACCGCAAATATTGCAACTGATCATAATCAGCTAATTATGGATATTATGAAAAAGGTTGCAATCCGCCATGGTCTTGCTTGTCTTCTTCATGAGAAGCCATTTGCAGGGGTGAACGGTTCTGGTAAGCATGACAACTGGTCGATTGTAACCAATACCGGAAAGAACCTTTTAGACCCAGGTAAGACACCACACGAGAATGTCCAGTTCTTATTATTCTTATCTGCTATCTTAAAGGCAGTTGATTTACATGCAGACCTTTTAAGACTTTCTGCATCGAATCCGGGAAATGATCACAGACTTGGTGCGAACGAGGCACCGCCGGCAATTATTTCTGTCTTCCTTGGGGAGCAGCTTGCAGATGTATTAACCCAGTTAATTGAAACAGGGGCGGCAACAAGCTCCAAACAGGGCGGAAGATTAAGAACAGGGGTGCATACACTCCCGGAACTTAAGAAGGATGCGACAGACCGTAACCGTACCTCACCATTTGCGTTTACAGGCAATAAATTTGAGTTCCGTATGGTTGGTTCTTCTATGTCAATAGCGGATGCCAATACAACGATAAATACTATAGTTGCAGATGTACTTTGCGATATGGCGGATGAATTAGAAAAGGCGGACAATTTTGACTTAGCAGTTCATGACCTAATTAAGAAGACAGTGACGGAACATCAGAGAATTGTATTTAACGGAAATGGATATTCGGATGCCTGGGTTGAAGAAGCAAAGAGAAGAGGCTTGCCAAACTTAAAATCTATGGTTGCGGCGGTACCGGCATTGGTTTCGGATAAGGCAATTACATTATTTGAAAAACACCATGTGTTAACACCTACAGAGTTAAAGTCTCGTGCGGAAGTTTTATATGAATCCTATTCAAAGGCAATTAATATTGAAGCTAAGACAATGATTGAAATGGCAAATCGCAAGTTTATTCCTGCGGTTATTAAATTTACTACGGCACTTGCGAGCAGTATTAATGCAGTAAAAACAGCAGTACCAACAGCAGATGTAAGTGTCCAGACGAATCTATTAACAGAAACTTCAGCACTTTTAACTCAGGCAACAGCAGCACTAGAAAAATTAACAGAGTGCACAAAGATTGCCTCCGCAATGGAGGAAGGGGAAGAACAGGCAAACTACTTTAGAGATGTAGTATTCCCGGCCATGGCAGAGCTAAGAGCTCCAATTGATTTATTAGAGACAATAGTTGATCAAGAAGTATGGCCGGTTCCGACTTATGGAGATTTATTGTTTGAGGTATAATGAAATAAAAAAATAATATTAAGAAAGAGCTTTTGCCTTAGAGAAGATCTAATCCTACTAGTGCAAAAGCTCTCTTATATTTTTTAATTAATAAAAAATATTTTCTGAAAAATAAACTTGTTATGATTATCTATAAGATAATATCCTAATACAAGCTTGTATATTTATTGCTAGCCAACTTAAAAAATAAGATAAATCCTTCTTTTTCATCTGGTTCAATCGTAATCTGTAATTGTGCTCTCTCTGAGTCATACCAATTCGCTTTTGGAATTTGGAATGTCGTTTGATCATTCAAAAGAACTTTATGACTTTGGTCATAATCATAGCGGAATTCGGTTGGGCACTTAAAACTAGGTAATTCATTATGAAATGAGAGAATCAAAATCAGTATATCGATGCAGAGGCAGAGCTAAACCGGGGCATATGGTTTTATCCTTAAGTAAAGGCACCCATTCTTTACATAAATATTACCAGATGGTATAATGAGGCTAATCATGCAAAGGAGGATGGATGAATGAAGAAGCGATTCTTAGTATTATGTTTCGTGCTGTTAGTGGTTTTGGTCACTGCTTGTCATCAAAAATCAAAGTCTCTAGAAGTTTCCAATCCTCAGAAAGAACATGGAGATCATGAGGAAGCAGAGACATCAAAGAATTCCTTGATTACTGCAAAACCGAGTGAAATACCAAGCAAGGGCATAGATAGTCCAACTACCACTCCATCGGCAGGAGAACTGAATAAGGATAATAATCTTGATAAAGATCATAAGGAACAAGGAGCAGAGGCAAAGAAGGATAACACGGAGGATAAGAATAGCGAAAATCCTGACAAAGAAGAGCAGAATCCTGACATAGAGGCAATTAAGGAAGGAACAAAAGGGTGGGTTTCCAAGGATAAGACACAAGTTTGTATTGATGACAACGGTACGGTTTTATCAATGAAAGTGAAAGAAGGGGAAGTTTTTATAACCGGCTTTGTAACACAGCCGACCAGTGAACTTATTATTCCGGAACGCATAGCATCCTATCCCGTTACAGCAATTGATGAGTATGCGTTTTATAATACCTCAATCACGAAACTTATATTACCAGAAGGGCTTAAGGTAATTAAAGGCAGGGCATTTCAAAAGTGCTATGAGTTAAAGGAGATTGTATTTCCTGCATCTTTAGAGGTGATAGAGCAATCGGCCTTTGGAATATGTCCGGCTCTTGAGACCATGACGCTGCCTAAGAAAAATAAGTTCTATACAATATCAGAGGGTGTCTTATATACAAGAGATAAGGGTACATTAGTAAAGTATCCTTCGGGTAGTGAAAAAACGGAATATGCCATTCTAAAAAGTGTTACCCGGATTGCAGAAGGAGCATTTTCTTTGGCAAAAAAACTGACAAGAGTTGAATTACCTGAAAAGCTTGCCATTATAGAAAGCGAAGCTTTCTCCGGCTGTATTCGGTTATCCTTTGAATTAACTCCCAATATAACAAAGATTGGTGATTATGCTTTTGCTGATTGTTATTCCTTAACGGAATTGAGGCTTCCGGACAGCCTATCTTACCTTGGAGAAGGGGCATTCAGCGCTTGTGAGAAATTAGAGAGCGTAGTTATTCCAAAGAAAGTCACAAGAATTCCGTTTGCGGCATTTGCATCCAATACCTCATTAACAGAGGTTGTATTTTTAGGTTCCGTAGCAACCATTGAAGACATGAGTTTTTCCTCCTGCCAATCATTAACTTATCTTGATATTCCAATAGGTACAATACATATTGGTGATATGGCTTTTTATGCATGCATAAATTTAACGGAGATCACAATTCCGGATACTACGGTATCTTTTGGAAATGAAATCTTTGGTGAAATATCCAACATAGTAATTGTTGCTCCTAAGAATTCAACAGCAGAAACCTATGCAGAGGAAAATGGTTTTGATTATCGGGAAGCGGTGATGGATATAATAGAATAGCAGGGCTATTCCCCTTTATTTAGGCATAGGAAAGAGTATGTCGGGGTAACTTTAAGAAAAAAGGTAAAAATGCGTCAAAGATTTACAGCAAGTTAAAAATAGCTTGCAAATTACAGATTTTCCTGTAAAATAGGTAATAGCGCAAAATTAGAAAGGCTAGGTATCGAAATGATTCAAGCAAGCGATGTAACTCTTAGAATAGGAAAGAGAGCCTTATTCGAGGATGTCAATATTAAATTTACAGAAGGAAACTGCTATGGTTTAATTGGAGCCAACGGAGCGGGAAAATCCACTTTTTTAAAAATCCTTTCAGGGCAGATCGAACCAAGCAAAGGAGATATCATTATTACTCCTGGACAGAGATTATCATTTTTGCAACAGGATCACTTTAAATATGATGCATTTGATGTTCTTAACACAGTTATAATGGGAAATCAGAGATTGCATGATATCATGAAAGAAAAGGATGCCATTTATGCAAAGGAGGATTTCTCCGAAGAGGATGGTATTAAGGCAAGTGAACTGGAAGCAGAATTTGCAACATTAAACGGATGGGAAGCAGAATCCGATGCAGCTACTTTATTAAATGGACTAGGAATTGATACAGATTTGCACTATAAGATGATGAGCGAATTAAGCGGTGCGGCGAAGGTGAAGGTGCTTCTTGCACAAGCTTTATTTGGTAACCCGGATATCCTGTTACTTGATGAGCCTACCAACCACCTTGATTTAGAAGCAATCCGCTGGTTGGAAGAATTCTTGATTAACTTTGAAAATACGGTTATTGTAGTATCCCATGACCGTTATTTCTTAAATAAAGTTTGTACTCATATTGCAGACATTGATTATGCTAAGATTCAGTTATATGCTGGTAACTATGACTTTTGGTATGAATCCAGTCAGTTAATGGTGAAGCAGATGAAAGAAGCAAACAGGAAGAAGGAAGATAAGATTAAGGAGTTACAGGAATTTATTCAACGTTTCTCCGCAAATGCCTCAAAATCAAAGCAGGCGACTTCCAGAAAGCGTGCCTTAGAGAAGATTGAACTTGATGAGATTCGTCCTTCCAGCAGAAAGTATCCATATATTGATTTTAGACCAAACCGCGAGATTGGAAATGAAGTTTTAACTGTTAAGAATTTAAGCAAGACGATTGACGGAGTTAAGGTTTTAGATAATCTTTCTTTTATAATTAACCGTGAAGAGAAGGTTGCTTTCGTTGGAGGAAACACCTTAGCAAGTACTACTTTATTCAAGATTTTATCCGGTGAGATGGAGCCGGACTCCGGTGAATATAAATGGGGTATTACAACCACTCAGGCTTACTTCCCAAAAGATAATACGAAGGATTTTGATAGTGAGGATATCATTGTTGATTGGTTAATGCCATTTTCACCGGAAAAAGATGTTACTTATGTTCGTGGTTTCCTTGGAAGAATGTTATTCGCAGGGGAGGAAGGCATTAAGAAGGTTAAGGTACTTTCCGGTGGAGAGCGTGTACGTGTTATGCTATCGAAGATGATGATTATGGGTGCAAATGCATTAATCATGGATGAGCCTACCAATCACTTGGACATGGAATCCATTACGGCACTGAATAATGGATTAATTAAGTTCTCCGGTGTTGTATTATTCACCTCTCAAGATCATCAATTTATTCAGACCATTGCAAATCGTATTATGGAGATTACTCCAAACGGATTAATTGATAAGATTACAACTTATGATGAATACCTTGATAGCGATGTTATGGCACGTAAGAGACAGGTATTGAATGTAAATACTGAAGAAGACTAATGTTTAAATCTAGGGCTGTAAACATATTTAATCCCTAAAAAAGACAGGGTCAGATGGCATCATGTTATGATTCCATTTGACCCTGTTGTTGACTTCTTAAACTAATCTAGGTAGAATAAAAATCAGGACAAGATATCTTTATGTAATCTTTCGGCTCTTCATGTAGAAATAGCAGAAAGGAAAAGGAAGGTAAGAAGGTATGGGGCAATATGAAAACAAGAAAAGGGAAGAAAGTCAGATACCGAAAGCACTTGGGGTTATAAAACAAGGAAATCACCTTGTTTTTTCTGTTGCTGTACCGAATGCAGCCGCTTGTACATTGAAACTATATAGTAAACAGGATGTAAGTACAGTGAAAACAATTCCAATGCAAAACAATCTTCGTTTTGGAAATATTTTTACTGCCCTAGTCTTAGATTCAGAAGTTTCAGAGGTGTTAGGCTACCGTTATGAGGCTTTTGGGGAAGAATTTATAGATCCCTATGCAACTAAGATACTTGGCAGAGAGCAGTATGGAAGGATTCCTTATGTAATCGGTGAAAACCAGGAAAAATTGCAGGGCTTGCTTGGAGCGTGGGAGGCCGGCGGATTCTTCTGGGGAGACGATGCTCCATTAAACTACACCTATTCTGATTTGATTTTATATAAGCTGCATGTGCGTGGTTTTACAAAAAGCGAGGATTCAAAAGTGAGGCACAAAGGAACATATCAAGGGATTATAGAGAAAATACCGTATTTCAAAGAGTTAGGAATCAATGCCTTATTTCTCATGCCCTGTGTGGAATTTAATGAAAGAATGGAACCAACCTCTTTGCTCAGTGGGATTCCGAGTGCCGTAAGTCAATACCAAAAGAAAGGAAGCTTTCCTTTTCATAATTCAAAAGCTGAATGCAAATTGAATTTTTGGGGATACACCACAGACAGTTTCTATTTTGCTCCGAAATCCTCCTATGCATCAAATCCGAATCATGCAGGGAATGAAATGAAGGAAATGATAAAAAAGCTTCATGAAAATGGAATAGAAGTTCTACTGGAGATGAATTTTCCAAAAGAGATGACTGTGCAGTGTAGGATAGATTGTCTCCGCTATTGGGTTCATCATTACCATATCGATGGTTTCCGAACGAATTCAGAGGAGTCCATGCAGCAGGCATTTGCAGCAGATCCCTATCTGGAGGGCGTTAAGTTGCTTACAACACATTGGAATACGGGTGTAGTCTATGGGAAAGATACGGTACCATATAAGAAGTCGCTTGCAGATTATAATGATGGTTTTCTAATTGACGTAAGGCGGTTTTTAAAGGGCGATGAGGGGCAGATTGGGTCAATTATGGCAAGAATCCGTACCAACCCGGAAAGAAGTGGCATAGTAAACTATATTTCTGATCATAACGGATTCACCTTAGCGGATGTCTACTCTTTTGATGCGAAGCATAATGAAGCGAATAAAGAAGGCAATCGAGATGGTACTGACTATAACTATAGTTGGAATTGCGGAGTGGAAGGCGATACGAATCGCAGAAAGATTAAAGAGCTGCGATTGCGGATGATGAAAAATGCTTTCCTGCTTTTATTCTTAAGTCAGGGGACTCCAATGATTTTACAAGGAGATGAGTTTGGTAATTCTCAAGGAGGAAATAACAATGCTTATTGTCACGACAATTCCATTGGGTGGGTATCTTGGTCGGAAAAAAAGAAACAAAAAGAACTGCTTTCCTTTGTGAAACAGCTAATTGATTTTCGAAAGGAACATCCGGTACTTCATAATATCCGAGAATTAAGCGGAATTGATATTTTAACTTGCGGGTTTCCTGATATATCCTTTCATGGCAGTAAGGCATGGTATCCGGATAACTCTTATTCAAGCAGGATACTTGGTGTGCTGCTGCATGGTGCATATGCATTAAAAGATAAAACAACATCGGATGCTTCTTGTTACATTGCAATGAATGCACATTGGGAAGCACATAGCTTTGCATTACCATCCTTCCATAAAGATACAAAGTGGAAGCTGGCATTATCATCGGAAGAAGCAAAGTCCGCTGAGGATAAAGGAGATGGCAGGGTTTCTTATAAAACCAGTGTTGTTGTTCCTGCTCGAACAATTCAAGTATTTTTGTGTGAGCCGGTAAAGTAAAGAGGGAGAAAAAGAGACACTGCTGACATTAAGAAAGGATAACGACTTTGAATAACTTTACATTAAAACTTATTGCATGCTTCACCATGCTAATTGATCATTTTACTGCAATTTTTATACCAAGGAACACTACGCCATTATTTTATATATCGCTTTCCGGCTTTGAGCTTGATGTTACGTGGTATATTATAGGAAGAGCCATTGGAAGAATTGCTTTCCCGATATTTGCGTTTTTAATCGTAGAGGGATTTTTTCACACGAGAGACCGAAGGAAGTATTTGCTTCGTCTGCTGCTTTTTGCCGTAATTTCCGAAATTCCTTTTGATTATGCATTTTGGGGCTTTCCGAATACGAATTTAACTATTCTTTTATTTAGACAAAATATTTTCTTTACGCTTGCGATCGGTTTGCTAACTGTTATGATCTATGATAGTATTAAAAGCCGAATGCTTGGAAAAACAATGTGGATGACCTTGCTTGGCGTGCTGACAATAGTTGGAGGTACCGGATTATTATATCTGATTCGGGGAGATTATTTTGATTTTGGTTATGGTGTCTTATTGATTATAGGATTTTATTTGGCTTATGGGAATAGAAAATTGTGTATGCTGTTATTTATACTGCTCGTAGGATTTTTCCAGGGAGGAGTAGGACTTATGTCAATCTTAGCAGCACCGCTCTTATATTATTATAATGGTGAGAGCGGTACGAAACGCTTTAAATATGCCTTTTATGTCTTCTATCCATTACATTTGGTCATACTACAGGGAATTTATCAACTCTTAACTAAGTGAAAATGAGGAGGAATCAATGCCTCCTGGAGGGAGGCCTCATTAATCATTTTTTCCATAGGTAATTCGTGCCGGCACACGAGTTGCTCTCGTTATAAAAGGTGAAAAGCACCAGAATTGAGGTTTGCATGAAATCGTTAAAAATCGTTGATGTGAAAGGCTTTATGTCTAAGCTGCTGATTCAGAATGTCTTTGATGCTTTTTTAGTTTCTGATGTAATTATCCATACATTTCAGAGGTTTGAAATGAACGGAAAATTAAACCGGGATTATTACAGCGCCGAAGAACTCGAATCCCTGGGAAACAGAACGCATGCAAAGTGGAGTGAAGTCAGGCCATTTGCATATCAGATGGTAAAAGGAAATAAAACACCGTTATCCTTTCAGATAAGTCTCATGCTGTCACAAAAAGCAATGGAATCGGTATTGGAAGAGCAAGGTATTTTGATCGATAGCGGTGAAGTTACCGGATTGTATTTGCATATTCGCTATGAAAATAGTGAATTGCATGTGGTAACAGGAACAGGGAAAAGGACATTTTCTTTAGACAAAACGTTAGATTTTGCTTGGGATGAACAAGCGATGAAATATCTAAAAAGCAAGGAAATAGCATACGAAGGATAGTTGTTAGCACTCATTAGTAATGAGTGCTAATTTTTTCTTGACAATTTTGATACCTCGTATTATAGTAGTATACAACGAGGTGACTGTCATGCATTGGACGTGCATTACTATGCAGAGGCCGATGCTTAGCAATGATAAATAAAAGATAAAAGGAGTGTTTTTTTCATGAGTATGGAAAGAGGTAATTTATCAATTAATTCCGAGAATATTTTCCCGATTATTAAGAAGTGGTTGTATTCTGATCACGACATTTTTTTCCGTGAATTAATATCAAATGGCTGTGATGCGATTACTAAACTTAAAAAACTTAATATCATTGGCGAATTCTCTATACCGGAGGGAGAAGAATTCAAAATCAATGTTCTGGTGAATCCGGAAGAAAAGACGTTAACCTTTATTGATAACGGCGTTGGTATGACTGCAGATGAAGTAAAAGAATACATTAACCAGATTGCTTTCTCCGGAGCTCAGGACTTCTTGAAAAAATACAAGGATAAGGCAAATGAAGACCAAATTATCGGACACTTTGGTCTGGGATTCTATTCTTCCTTTATGGTAGCTCATAAAGTAACAATCGATACTTTATCTTGGCAAGAAGGTGCGAAACCTGTTCATTGGGAATCAGAAGAAGGGATCGACTTCCAGATGGGAGAGGGAGATAAAGAAGAAAGAGGAACAAAGATTACTCTTTACTTAAATGAAGACAGCTATGAATTTTCTAACGAATATCGTGCGAAAGAAGTAATAGAGAAATACTGCTCCTTTATGCCGGTACCAATTTATTTTAAAAATGAAAATGCAAAAGAAGAGCCGGAAGAGGTTGAAGTTGAATCCGAAGTAAAAGAAGATACCGTTGTTGATGCTGAAGTTACAGAAGATGGTAAGGTAACGGAAACTAAGAAAGAAAAGAAAGGTCCAAAGCCTCTTAATAATCCGGAGCCATTATGGACAAAGCATCCAAACGAATGCAAAGAGGAAGATTATAAGGAATTTTATCGTCAGGTTTTCCATGACTATAAAGAGCCGTTATTCTGGATACACCTTAATATGGACTATCCGTTTAATTTAAAGGGTATTTTATATTTCCCTAAGATTAATACGGAATATGATAGTATTGAGGGAACGATTAAATTATATAGTAATCAGGTATTTATCGCAGATAACATTAAGGAGGTAATTCCAGAGTTCTTAATGTTACTAAAGGGTGTTATCGATTGCCCTGACTTACCGCTTAATGTATCAAGAAGTGCTTTACAAAACGATGGTTTTGTGAAGAAGATTTCCGATTATATTACAAAAAAGGTAGCAGATAAGTTATCTGGTATGTATAAAGTGGAACGTGAGAATTATGAGAAATATTGGGATGATTTAAGTCCATTCATTAAATACGGCTGTTTAAAGGATGAAAAGTTCCGTGATAAAATAAAGGATTTTATTATCTTTAAGAACTTAGAAAAGAAATATGTTACACTTCCTGAGTATCTGGAAGCCGTTAAGAAATTAAACGGCGAAGAGAAAACAGAAGAAGTAAAAACGGAAGAAGTAAAAACAGAAGAAGTAAAAACAGATGTTGACGAAGTAACATCTGACAACGAACCAAAAGAAGAGAAGAAGGATACGGTATATTATGTAACCGACGAACAGCAGCAGAGTCAATATATCAAGATGTTTAAGGATGCAGGTATTGATGCTGTATTTATGACACATAATATCGATCAGCCTTTTATCACTCAGCTAGAGCAGGCAGAGAAAAAGATCAATTTCCAAAGAATTGATGCCGATGTTAATGCGGCAATGGCAGAGACCTCTTCTGAGGAAGAAACTAAAGAGCTGGACAAGAAAAAAGATAGCCTGACCGAAGTATTTAAGAAGGCCTTAAAGAAAGAAAAATTAGAAGTTAAGGTTATGAAATTAAAAGATGCTAAGGTATCCTCTATGATTACGCTATCAGAAGAAAGCCGCAGAATGCAGGATATGATGAAAATGTATAATATGTATGGCATGGATCCGTCTGCCTTCGGACCGACTGAAACCCTGGTTTTAAATACAAATAACCAGTTAGTTCAGTATGTATTGGATAACGATGCGGCTGAGCATACAGATTTGATTTGTGAGCAGTTGTATGATCTTGCTTATATTGCTCATAAGCCATTATCACCGGAAGCAATGACAAAGTTCCTTGAAAGAAGTAATGAGATATTAATGCTATTAACGAAATAAAGTGAGACAATAAAGATAGAAAAACTGTTGCACCGGGAGCTGAATTGTCCCCCTAAAGTTAGACCAAAAACTCTAACTTTAGGGGGTATATTTTTGCTCTTTGTTATGTACTTTAGTATAAGGTGCATCGCACAGGCATCAATCTTTGGTTGGATATCACCTTTGCGAAAATTTCGTAATATTTTATGAAAAAGAACTAATTGATAACTCATCTACGAAAAATCAGGTTTTTTTTATGCATACTGCACAAAAAAATAGTCTACACTTGTATTTGACATAAATTGGTAATAATGGTAGTATCAGAGTGTATAGACAAGTTATAGATAAAAATATAGAATACAGACGAAGAAGGAAAAATAATTTTGTTGTTAAAATATTATAATTATTGTATTGAATATATATTGAATTAAAAATGAATTGAAACATGGATTAACTAATCCATCGAAAGATAAAAAAAGTGAGAAACGTTGAAAGTTGTCAAAAACCTAGCTAATATAGCTAATCTTACTCTATTAAGAACCTTCAAATCAATTGATATAATAAATTTGAAAATTTATGCAAAGGAAGGAAGGGATAAGAAGATGCGTTCAAATGACTTATGTCATTGACGTGGAGAGTTAATTAATAAGGAGGGTTTTGTATGCAAAAACGTATCTACAAGAGAATCGCAGCTGCCGTTATGACAGCAGCCATGGTTGTAACTTTAATCCCGCAGGTAGCAAGGGAAACAACTGCTTCTGCTCAGGCAACTGCTGAAATTTCAGCCAAGGCCAATACAGCCGGAACCTATGAGCAGCGTTTTATGGATTTATGGGCAGACATTAAAGACCCGGCGAATGGATATTTCAGCCCTAAGGGTATCCCATATCACTCTATTGAAACAATGATCGTAGAAGCTCCGGATTATGGACATGTTACTACCAGTGAGGCATTAAGCTATTATATGTGGCTTGAAGCAATGTATGGTAAATTTACAGGTGATTTTTCAGGCTATGAAACGGCTTGGAATGTAACAGAGCAATATCTGATTCCTACAGACGCGGACCAGCCGCCAACCAGTATGAGTAAATATGATCCAAGTAAACCGGCAAGTTATGCACCGGAATATCAGGATCCGAGCCAGTACCCGGCAGTACTTGATTTTACTGCACCTGTTGGTAAGGACCCAATCTGGACTCAGCTTGTTGCAGCATACGGGCGGAATACAATTTATGGTATGCACTGGCTGCTGGATGTTGACAATTGGTATGGATATGGTTCCAGGGGAGATGGAACCACATCACCGTCCTATATTAACACATTTCAACGTGGAGAACAGGAATCCACTTGGGAGACGATTCCTCAGCCATGCTGGGATGATATGAAATATGGCGGAACAAATGGTTACTTAGACTTATTCACCGGTGACAGTACTTATGCAAAGCAATTCAAGTACACGAACGCACCGGATGCAGATGCGAGAGCAGTACAGGCAGCTTATTGGGCAAATGAATGGTCAAAGGATTACGGTGTGAATATTGATTCTTATTTATCAAAAGCTACGATGATGGGAGATTATCTTCGTTACGCAATGTTTGATAAATATTTTAGAAAGATTGGTGATTCTACGGCTGCCGGTACAGGATATGATTCAGCTCATTATCTGTTATCCTGGTACTATGCTTGGGGCGGTGGAACTACAGCAGACTGGGCATGGGTTATTGGATCTAGCCATAACCACTTTGGTTATCAGAATCCGATGGCAGCTTGGATTTTATCTGAAACTGCAAAATTTAAGCCTAAGTCAACAAATGGTCAGAGTGATTGGGCAACAAGCCTTGATAGACAGCTTGAATTCTATCAATGGTTACAATCTTCCGAAGGCGCAATTGCCGGTGGAGCTAGTAACTCAAGGAATGGCCGTTATGAGGAATGGCCGGCTGGTACCTCTACTTTTTACGGTATGGGATATGAAGAAAACCCGGTATATAAAGATCCAGGAAGTAATACTTGGTTTGGTTTCCAGGCATGGTCAATGCAGCGTGTAGCGGAATATTATTATAAGACGAATGATGCCAGAGCAAAACAGATTCTTGATAAATGGGTAGCTTGGGTAAAATCCGTAGTTGTATTAAAAGCAGACGGAACCTTTACAGTACCAAGTACGCTTGACTGGAGCGGTCAGCCGGATACCTGGACAGGCACCTATACCGGGAATCCAAGTCTTCATGTGACAGTGGTTGATTCCGGTACTGATCTTGGTGTTACAGGTTCTCTTGCAAATGCTTTGCTATACTATAGTAAAGCTGCAAACGATGAGTCTGCAAAGAACTTGGCAAAAGAATTACTAGACCGCATATGGACGTTATATCGTGATGATAAGGGAGTAGCGGCTCCTGAATTACGTGCGGATTATAAACGATTCTTTGAACAAATCGTTTATGTACCAAGTACTTTTAATGGTACGATGCCAAATGGTGATGTGATTAAGTCCGGTATTAAATTCTTAGATATTCGTTCTAAGTATTTGCAGGATCCATCCTATCCTAAGTTATTGGAAGCTTATCAGAATAATAGAGCTCCGGAATTTACTTATCATAGATTCTGGGCTCAGTGTGATGTAGCAATTGCAAATGGTTTATATTCACTTCTTTATGAAGATGGTTCCGGTACGGTTGATTATGCTAACATTACTCCTGCAAATGGAACCTTTGATAAGGCATCAGGAAAACAAGCTGATCTTAGTACCACATTATCCATGCAAGGCTATACTTTTGTTAATTTAAGTAAAGGTACGGCACCTCTTGCTTTAAATACTGACTACACTGTAAATGGCAATACGGTTGTTCTTAAGAAGGAATTTCTCTCTGCCTTACCGCTTGGTGAGACTACGATAACCTTTAATTTTAGCGGCGGTTATACAAAATCTTTTGTAGCAACCGTAGTAGATACAACCGTAGTAGAGGTAGTTGGTGACGTAAAGGTTCAGATGTATAATGGAAACAACAGTGCAACAACAAATGGAATTGCACCACGCTTTAAACTTGTAAATACAGGTTCGGACAGTATTAATCTTACCGATGTAAAGATACGCTACTATTATACAATCGACGGTGAGAAGAGTCAGAATTTCTGGTGTGATTGGTCATCGATTGGAAGCAGTAATGTTACTGGAACCTTTGTTAAGATGGCTGCTTCAAAGACCGGAGCAGATTATTATCTTGAGATTGGATTTACAAGTGGAGCCGGCTCACTGCAGGCAGGTCAGGGAATTGAAGTTCAAGGAAGATTCTCTAAAACCGATTGGTCGAATTATACCCAAACCGGAGACTTTTCATTTAATAGCAGCGGTAATTCCTATGCTGACTGGAATAAGTCACCTGCTTATGTAGGCGGTAAACTTACCTGGGGTATGGAACCATAATAAATTTTTACGGCAATAGAAAGTGTTTCACTTTCTATTGCCGGTTCAAACTAAAAAGAGTTCCGACTCTTTTTAATATGATATAAAAGAACTAAAGTTAATAAAAGATACTTTAAACTGTTGATTTTGAATCCGCTAAAAGCGGATATGGAGGAATCGTTATGAAAAAGATAGTAAGTCTTTTATTAGTGATTACATTTCTAATATCCATGGTACCGTCAAAAGCTAAGGCAGCCGAGTCAAATTATAATTACGGAGAAGCTTTGCAAAAAGCAATTATGTTTTATGAGTTTCAACGTTCCGGTGATCTGCCAAGTACCATTCGGAACAATTGGAGAGGTGACTCTGGGTTAAAGGATGGAGCAGATGTTGGTTTGGATTTAACTGGCGGCTGGTATGATGCCGGTGATCATGTTAAGTTTAATCTTCCAATGGCGTATACTGCAACTATGTTAGCATGGGCTGTATATGAAGAAGAGGCGACTCTTTCACAGGCGGGACAATTAAATTATTTATTAGATGAAATTAAGTGGGCAAGTGACTATCTAATGAAATGTCATCCGGAAAAGAATGTATTTTATTATCAGGTTGGTAATGGCAATACAGACCACTCTTGGTGGGGGCCTGCTGAAGTTATGCAGATGGAGAGGCCATCGTACAAGGTTGATTTAAGTAATCCAGGTTCCTCTGTGGTAGGAGAAGCAGCAGCAGCTCTTGCAGCAACGGCACTTGTATTTCAGACAAAAGATCCAGCCTATGCAGCAACATGTCTTCGTCATGCAAAAGAGCTTTATAATTTTGCAGAAACAACGAAAAGTGATGCCGGTTATACCGCAGCAAATGGTTTCTATACTTCCTACAGTGGTTTTTATGATGAATTATCATGGGCTGCAGCATGGATTTATCTTGCAGGCGGAGAGTCTGCTTATCTGGATAAGGCAGAGTCCTATGTTTCCTATTGGGGAACTGAGCCGCAGTCTTCCACGTTAAGTTATAAGTGGGCACATAGCTGGGATGATGTACACTATGGTGCAGCTTTATTATTAGCAAGAATAACAAACAAAGCAATTTATAAGAATAATGTTGAGATGCATTTAGACTATTGGACCGTAGGGTATAATGGGAATCGTGTTTCTTATACACCGAAAGGACTTGCTTGGTTAGACTCCTGGGGAGCCTTACGATATTCTACTACAACAGCATTTTTAGCAAGTGTTTATGCTGACTGGAGTGGATGCAGTGCTGAAAAAGCCAGTATCTATAATGCATTTGCAAAACAGCAGGTAGATTATGCGCTAGGTAGTGCCGGAAGAAGCTATGTAGTTGGATATGGTGTAAATCCTCCGACAAGACCGCATCATAGAACTGCACATAGTTCATGGGCGGATAGCCAGATGGAGCCAAATTATAACAGGCACACTATTTATGGTGCATTAGTGGGCGGACCTGGCAGAGATGACAGCTATGAAGATAACATTGGTAATTATGTAAATAATGAAATCGCTTGTGATTACAATGCAGGGTTTGTCGGTGTATTGGCAAAGATGTATAAAGATTATGGCGGAACTCCGATTGCAAACTTTAAAGCAATAGAAACGGTAACAAACGATGAGTTATTTATTCAGGCCGGTATTAATGCTTCAGGCCCTACATTTATTGAGATTAAAGCGTTGGTTTTCAATCAGACAGGTTGGCCTGCTCGTGTTACCGATAAATTATCCTTCAAGTATTTTATTGATATTTCAGAATATGTAGCAAAGGGTTATACAAAGAATGACTTTACGGTATCTACAAATTATAATAATGGAGCAACTACGTCTGCGCTGCTTCCATGGGATGCCGCAAATAATATTTATTATGTGAATGTAGATTTTTCAGGAACCAAGATTTATCCAGGCGGACAGTCTGCTTATAAGAAGGAAGTGCAATTTAGAATTGCGGGCCCACAAAATGTGAATAACATATGGGACAATTCTAATGACTACTCCTTTACCCAAATCAGCAATGTTTCTTCCGGTTCTACAGTAAAGACCACATATATTCCATTGTATGATAATGGTAGCTTAGTATTTGGAAATGAGCCAAAGACCGGTGTTCCTTCCGCAAGCCTTGATAAAGCTACTGCAACTTTTGATAGGAATCCGTCAGTATCCGCAGACATTCCGGTTACTATTAACTTTAATGGCAATACGTTAACAGCAATTAAGAATGGTACTTCCGTTTTAACCAAAGGTACTGATTATACGGTGTCTGGTAATGCGGTGACTTTATCTAAGAATTATTTCTTAGCACAAAGTTCTGATACGGTTACTTTAACCTTTGTATTCAGCGGCGGTAATGATGCAGCCTTAAAAGTAACCTTGGTTGATACTTCACCAAGTGCAGTGATCAGTCCGGCTTCTGCAGTTTTTGATAAGGCAAGTGGAAAGCAGACGAATATCGATGTTATACTTACCGCAAATGGAAATACCTTAGTAGGGCTTAAGAATGGGTCTGCAAGTCTGGTGGCTGGAACCGATTATGTCGTTTCCGGAACAACAGTGACGATTTTATCAGCTTATTTAAATCAATTTGCGATAGGAAACCAATCCATCGTATTTGATATGAATAAGGGAACAGATCCGGTTTTAGCTGTTACCATTAAGGATTCCTCTGTTGTGACTCCAACAGGTGATATTAAACTTCAGATGTTTAATGGAAATTCCTCTGCTACGACAAATGGTATTGCACCAAGAATAAAGTTAATCAATACAGGTACTACTGCAATTAACTTATCGGATGTGAAGATTCGCTATTATTACACCATCAACGGTGAGAAAGCACAGGCATTTTGGTGTGATTACTCAACCATCGGCAGTTCTAATGTAAATGGTGCCTTTGTTAAGATGAATACCCCAAAAACAAGTGCGGATTACTATCTGGAATTTTCATTTAAGTCCGGTGCCGGAACTTTAAATGCGGGACAAAGCGTTGAAGTGCAGGGAAGATTTTCTAAGACCGACTGGACAAACTATACCCAAACCGATGATTATTCTTTTGGTGATAGTAATTCAAGTTATGCCGATTGGTCTAAAACTACAGTTTATATCTCTGATATTTTAGTATGGGGGCTCGAACCATAAAAGAAAAGTTATAATTAATAAAGAGGGGTTTATAATTTAGTATAAAATAGAGGCTTGACACGTGCACAGGCAAGGTGTCAGGCCTTATTTTAAAATTAGGGAGCGATAGAAATTATAATCAGTGGATGGTTTAAGAGAAGAAATCTTAAAGATTCGTTCAACTTCCATAAAAAACAAGGTATTTTATCTGTAATAACTATAGTTGCTAATTATATTTACTTCCTTTATAATTGTTAAAAAGTGGTTTGCAGTGGAAAAAGCCGGATAATTATAAGAAGGGGTGGAGTATGTTTCAGTATGTAGATTTGGCAAATCGATTGATAGCTCAGGTAAATTCAGTTTTAATTGGGAAGGAAGAAAAGGTAACTTATGCAGTTACGACGCTGCTGGCAGGAGGACACTTGTTACTGGAAGATGTCCCGGGGGTTGGTAAAACAACTCTGGCGAATGCAATCGCAAAATCTATCGATTGCAGTTTTGGAAGAATACAATTTACACCGGATACATTGCCAAGTGATGTTACAGGCTTGTCGGTCTATAATATGAAAACAGGTACCTTTGAGTTTTCAAAAGGCGCTATTATGCATCCTATCGTACTGGCAGATGAGATTAACCGTACATCCCCGAAAACCCAGGCTAGTTTGCTGGAGGCAATGGAAGAGAGGCAAGTAACGGTAGATGGGAAAATATATCCCTTGGAAGCCCCTTTTATGGTAATTGCAACTCAAAATCCAATTGACTTTATGGGAACTTATCATTTACCGGAAGCCCAGTTAGACCGCTTCCTAATGAAGATATCCATTGGATATCCGACACCGGAAGATGAATTAAAAATGGCATTGCTTTATTATAATTGCAGCAGATTACCGGAGATAAAACCTATCATGACACAAGAGCAAGTTGTTATGATGCAAGAAGAAGTAAAAAAAGTACGGATACATAAAGATGTTTTAGCATTTATTGTAGATGTTGCCAAGGTTACCAGAGAGGATGAGAATTTCATTCTTGGAGCGAGCCCAAGAGCTACTCTTGCGGTAATGAAGGCTGCGTCTGCAACGGCATATCTAAAGGGAAGAGATTATGTCATACCGGATGATGTTTTGGCTGTCATCTATCCGGTTTTGTGCCACAGATTTGTGCTCTCGATGGAGGCAAAGATAAATAAAGTATCTCCGGAGAAGATACTTCGTGGGTTGTTACAGAAGGTTACGATACCAATTCTTCGAGACTTTTCCTAAAGAAGGGAGTGAACTTGATGAGGCGCAATCGATGCTTTTTGTACCTTTTCATAATACTTTCCGGAATTTTTGTCAGCTATTATGGAGGCTATGTAAGCTATGGACTATTTTTTTTCAGTCTTAGTATCCCGGTTATTTCTTATCTTTACTTAATTTATGTGTATTTCCAATTCAGGATTTATCAATTTATTGAACATAAGACCATGGTAAAGGGAGAGCATATTTCGTATCAATTTTTATTAGCCAATGAGGATTTTATGACATTTTCTAATGTAAATGTAAGCTTCAAAAGTGATTATTCTACGGTTGAGAATATTAGCTCTGACCGAAGTTATTGTTTGCTTCCCGGAGATAAAATTGAACAATCCACGACAATCCGCTGTCATTATCGTGGTGAATATCATATTGGAATCGACAAGGTAACGGTGACAGACTACCTAAATCTATTTCACCTGGTTTACAGTGCGCCATCGGTGATCCAAGCGAAGGTATTGCCAAGAATTATCCGGTTGAATTCATTAAAACTATATAAGGAGACAGAAGGTAAGACTCTTGAGCTTAATCCAATATTAAAACAGAGTGTACCTGATGTAGAAATACGAAGATATGAACCAGGGGATGAGCCGAAAAGAATTCATTGGAAAGCTTCTGCAAAACTAAAAACATTGGTGACAAGAAAGTATACGGAGGAACCAAAGACGGAAGTTTATTTGTATGTGGATTTTGAAAAAAAGAATTCAGATGAAGTCGGCAGAGTAATCCTTGAAGATAAAATTATTGAAACAGCCCTTGCTTTGAGTGATTTCTTTTATCGCTGTAATACACCTGTGAGAGTTATTTGCGATATTGCAGGAATAAAAACTATGAATGTTTCTGGAAAACAAGAGTTTGATCAATTTTATCAACTGTGCACCGATGTTTATTTTAGAGCGAAACATTCCATAAGCTCTTTATTAATGGAGAGTTGTGTTCTACTTAAAAATACCTCATTTTCCATAATTCTTACACATACTTTTTCTGAAGATCTCGTGAAGGCAAGTTATCATATGGTTTCTTTAGGAAACGAGGTGGCAATTCTTTACCTTGGGGAAGACGATGTTTCAAAGCTTTCGATAAAGCTGGACTCACGGGTTTATTTTCAGCAGATCACACCAAGTCAAGAAATCTCAGAAGTATTAGAGGGGTAGGTGCAATGAATATAAAGGATTTATTAAAAACCCATGGATATCCCTGTCTCTTAACTATGTTATTAAGTATTGCTGTTTTATCCTTGACCAATGTTTATTTTAAGTTTCAAGTAAATGAAGGGATGCTGGTACTTCTTGTTTTCTTTTGGATTGTTATCCTAAGATGTTTTGATCGAAACAAGAAAAATATTCTTCCCTATGTTGTTTTATTATTACTTGCCATAATCGCCTTGTTCTTATGCCATCAGTATAAAATATCATTTTCTGATATAATAACTTCCTATACGAAATGGCTTCATCAGACCTTAGATGATGGGAAGTCTAACTCCATAGGATATTCCTCTGCGACAATGATAATTTTATTAATTATCGTATCAATGCCTATTTATCTGTTGCAAAGAAGACTTATACTTCGAATTATCGGAGCAGCAGTGACATTTTGTATTCTCCTGCTCTTGGGATTTACACAGCAGCTTACTACGAAATTAGGTGTAGTCAGTTTATTACTCTACATATTCCTTGCGGTAGTGGATTTTAGGATTACTCTTTTTTATAAAAAGGAGAAGAATTCGCAGCAGATGGCAATAATTTTTTTAATTCCTTGTGCTTTATTGCTTAGTCTTTTCTTATTAATACTGCCTGCTTCAGAAAAACCGATGGAATGGAAAACTATCAAACGGTGTATTAATGCTGTCTCAAACGCTGTTGACTCTCTGGTTACAAATTTTGATCTATGGAGG
Organism: Bacillota bacterium; assembly: GCA_023457255.1. GTDB lineage: Bacteria > Bacillota > Clostridia > Lachnospirales > Lachnospiraceae > Lachnoclostridium. The sequence goes on from JAEWMB010000002.1 coordinate 36,094, forward strand.
AATCCCGAGAAGAAAGAATTTAATCTAAACTTTGCCGGATATTCCGAGAATGGTAGGGTTGGCGGCAGTGTGTCGGACTCAGAAGAATTGGCGCTATCACTAAAAACCAATTCTTTAAGCAGCTTTCCCTTATACCTAAATGGTAACGTTAAGAATAAATTTGATGGGGAGAAGTGGGAAGACACAATAAGTGATAAGAAAGATGGGTATACGGAAGCGGAGCTGGATTTTTTAGAGTTGTTATATGCAATCGACCGGGAAGGCTTAACGGAAGAATATTCCTCTGTTATTTCCACTCGCAGCTATAGTATTACATACGAGGAGATAGCAACCAGAACATTATTTTATCCATTAAAAGTACTAGAGATTGAATTAACCAAACGTAAGGATACCTATTTTGGCGATACGGCTAATTTTCGCTTTCATGAAATCAAAACAAAAGGAGCAGGCTATTCCTTCCGATACCTGAATATGAACCTTGATAGTACCTATTTTAATCAGCTAATAGAAAATCAAACGAAGTTTAAATATCAGAAGCAAAGTTCGGCTTCTCTTTTACAATTTAAGGATAATGTTGCGAAGAAAAAATATCTAATTCCTACGAAGGTATCGGAACGGTTGGAGGAACTATTGAAACTTCGCAGAGATCGAATTTATACCGATTATTTAACTGTTTATAAAGAGCTTCCGAAACGGGTTTCTGATTTAGCCTTTGAGTTAACGAAAGCTTGTAGTAATGATTATGAGAAATGCAAAGCAATCGAGAAGTTCTTCTCTAATTACTCGTATACCACAAGTCCTAAACAGCCTGCAGAAGGGAATGATTTAGTAGACTACTTGATTTTTGAATCCAAAGAAGGTTATTGTACCTATTATGCGACTGCATTTGCGATAATGGCACGAAGCATTGGGATTCCCACCAGATATGTTCAAGGATTTCGAGTACCTGCTTCTGAAAGCGGAAATCGCTTTTACTATTATGTATACAATAGATACGCCCATGCATGGCCAGAAGCTTATATCGAAGGCATTGGGTGGATTCCTTTTGAACCTACCCCATCGTTTTATGATTATCGATATCAACCATGGGTTTCTGCGGAAGAGATAGGAAAAGGAACGGTAATTACTCCTAGCACAGGACCGCAATACGATTCTTCCATTTATGAAGAATTATTGGAACAGGAGGAGAGAGAGTATCAGACCGCCCGTAAAACTTATCGCAGCATATCCATGATTGCAGGTATTGTGGTGTTACTTATCTTATTTGGTGTATTTCTTTATTATGTGTTAAGAATTCAGCTCTCTCATAGAAGCTATCAAAAAGCAAATCTGGAAAAACGGGTATACCAAGATATCAAAGCAGTATTTTTAATGGCGGAGTTTTTAGGCAAGGGAATTGAGAAGGCGGAGACATTCCAGCGTTTTATAAAGCGCCTTGCATCAGATAGTTCAATAAAGGAAAAAGATACAAGCGACATCATTGAAATCTATCAAAAAATACGATATAACGAGATAGAACCTTCCCTGGAAGAACAGCAAAAAATTGAGTTGTTTCGAATGTATTTTGATCAATACTTAAGGAAAACGATGAAATATCGTGAGTATTTAAGAATGCGATTTTATTTAATCCGCCATGAAAGGATGAAGGGATAGTAATTGAATAAGAATAACAGGAGATAAAAGAAACGGAATATTTCTCTGAGTGAACTTACTCTATTGAAATATTCCGTTTCTTCAATTATTTTCCATAGACACGCTCGTAAGTGTTTTTTATAGGATTGTATGTATAAACCGCATTCCCATCTACTGTGACATAAAAGTTTGTCATTAAAATATTTTTATGTTCGAATTTCGCATAGGCTCCAAAGCTGTAACAAATGCGGTCTTCAATAATAAGTTTGGTATCATCCGTTAGGATTAGGTAATCATCAATCTTAGCGGGGAGGCCTGTTTGATCAAGTGATAGGGAACGTATTATATGAATGGCATCTTCTTCGGAGATTGTTAGGTTCTCTTTCGTATCTTTATCAAGAATATAACTTCCGGCAATTGAATTCGTATTTTTTGTAAAGAAATCATCGTCTGTTAATGTCAATTGATTTTTATCGAGGGTAAAGTTAAGGCTTACCTCATCGTTGGTAAAGTGTTTTGCAGTGGTTCTATCGATATGGCCGATACCACTTAGACGGTTTATCCCAAGGCTATTTTCTGCCAGTATATGAAATTCAAACGAAGCGGCGTCATTTTGAATTAAGGTTATCGTAGAGGTTGTAACACCTCGTAAGTCCTTGCGGACAAAGGTGCCGTTCCAATTGATTTCGGTATCGTCATTGACCGGTTTTACAGTAAAGGTGGAAAACGAAGTTTGCTTGCCGTCAGGAGTCAAACAGGTGAGCTCACCGGTATTTTTGTTTACGAGTATTGCCGGTTCCAATGCGGTTAAGTTTTCTGAAACAATAAAAGAATAATAATTTTTTGAATGAATGGTAACATTCTCCGCCAGCAAGGATACCGAATATTTTCTTGTATTGATTTGAGCTTTTACTAAAGATAGTGCATCTTCTTCCGTTATAAATATATCTTCTGCGAATGGAGTAGCTTCAGGGATTGTGGTTATCTTTGGAGCTTGCGTAATGGAGATTGTAACAGCAGGAGTAAGCTCACTAGGAGTCTCAATCGTAGTATTGTTTTTATTCTGTGCTGCTTGACAGCCACTACAAAGGATAGTGGTCACACTACAAAGCATAATCAGTTTGCGAAATGACATAGTAAGCCTCCTTTATGATTCCAGATATTATTAGCATAATACCGGAATAAGGCAAATTCTAGGCAAAAATCTTACATGTTTCTTAAACTTATTGAATTTCCATTATAAATTTTTAACGCATTGCTCAAAATGTGATATAATAAGCTGCCAGACCGAAGGTCTGTGTAGATCACAATCATGAATTTAGTACTCTAAATTCATGATATAATGTAGGATTATAAAATGCAATGGCAAAGTGCAGAAGTAATACTAATTAAAATAAGCGGGATACTTGTCGTAAGCCCTGGGGCATTAGTGGAAGCAATAGTTATAAAGGCGATAAAGTACCGGAATAGAGGAAATAATGAAGTATGATTATAGAGAAACAGTGGAATATTTGTTGCATTGGTATGATCTTAATGCAAGAATCCTGGAGTGGAGGTCTAATCCCAAGCCATACTATGTATGGATTTCTGAGATTATGTTGCAGCAAACAAGGGTTGAAGCAGTAAAAGCTTATTTCGACCGGTTTATTAAGGAATTACCAACCATTCATGATTTAGCAGTAGTTGAGGAAGACCGGCTGATGAAATTGTGGGAAGGGCTGGGCTATTACAACCGAGCTCGTAATCTTAAGAAAGCGGCAATGATAGTAATGGAGCAGTATGCTGGTGAGCTGCCGGCAAATCGGGAAGAATTAAGGAAACTGCCGGGTATCGGTGCTTATACCTCAGGAGCAATTGGTTCTATTGCCTTTCGATTACCGGTGCCGGCGGTTGATGGAAATGTGCTTCGTGTTATGAAACGTATTGCCGGAAGCTTTGATGATATTACAAAAGAGAAGATAAAAAAAGAGCTGGAGGAAGATATTGAAGCCATCCTTCCTAAAGATCGTCCCGGAGATTATAATCAGGCACTTATGGAACTTGGTGCCACCGTATGCCTGCCAAATGGAAAACCGCTCTGTCACCAATGTCCGGTTATGCACTTATGTAAAGCATTCCATAATGGAGAGGAGCTAAAAATACCGGTGAAACCAAAGAAGAAGGATAGGTTAATTGAGGAAAAAACAGTATTTGTAATGGAGTGTGCAGGTTCTTATGCAATTCGAAAAAGAACAGAGAAGGGACTTCTTCATGGGCTATGGGAATTACCTAACATTGATGAAAAGCTTTCGATGAATCAGATAGAGGAGAGGATAAAGAATATAGCTCCTTTTGCTAAAGTTAAGAAGCAGCTTAGTGAAGCAAAGCATATATTTTCACACAAAGAATGGCATATGGTTGGATATTATATTAAGGTCGAAGAAAAAGAGGAAGTGGCTTTCCCCGATTTGATTTGGGTAGACGAACAAAGTATTCGAAAAGACTACTCTCTTCCGACAGCTTTTGAGGCCTACCGGAAGGAATTAAATCAAGGAGATGTAGTTTGCTATAGGAAAGAGAAATTATTGTTGCCAGAATAGGACATTTAATGGTAAGCTGTCAGTAAATATAGGACAATCTGGGGAGGTTTTGCAATGGAAGTAGATTTTTCATTATCTGCTTACCGGATTTTTAATGCGGTGGCAAAAACAGAAAATATATCGTTGGCTGCAAAGGAACTGTATATTAGCCAGCCTGCTATTAGTAAGGCAATCGCTAAGCTGGAGCAAAGTATGTCAGTTGCGTTGTTCACTAGAAATTCTCGTGGCGTGAAACTGACGGAAGAGGGGAAACAGCTTTATTGCTATACCAGAACGGCATTTGAAACCTTGAAAGAAGGGGAAGATGCAATGAAGCGAATTCATCAATTAGGGATTGGACATATTCGCATCGGAGTCAGTACGACGTTGTGTAAATATATACTTCTGCCATTTTTAAAAGAATTTGTCGAAGAATACCCACATATTCGATTTACAATTCAGTGTCAGTCAACGCTTCAAACGTTAGGGTTACTGGAAGAAGGTAAATTAGATATTGGCTTGGTAGGAAAACCGGACGCCATGAAAGGGATGCTATTTCAAAAAGTTGGCGAGATACAGGATATCTTCATTGCAACAACAAGTTATCTTGATAATTTAAGAATCAGGGAGGGAAGAGAGCTAACCGGGCGTGAATTATTAGAAAAAGGTAATCTTATGCTCCTTGATGAAAAGAATATAACCAGAATATATATTGATGAGTATTTTGCAAAAAGACAATTAAAGCCTGTGCAAATCTTAGAGGTGAGCAGTATGGATTTATTAATTGAATTTGCAAAAACCGGCTTAGGGATTGCCTGTGTGATAGGAGAATTTGTTAAGAATGAAATAGAGGGCGGAGAATTAATAGAGATTGCACTGCCGGGAAAACTAGACAAACGAGAGATAGGTTTTGTCTATATGAAAGAGAGGGGCAACCAGGAATCTGTTCGAAACTTTGTTCACAAGATGGAGGAGATGATATGCAAAAGCCCAAAATGATTCTATTTGACTATGGACAGACCTTAGTGAAGGAGGAAGGATTTGAGTCGCTGGCAGCAGAAGAGGCAGTACTGTCGAGAGCAATAAAAAATCCATATGAGGTGACAGCGCAGGAAATGCTTGCGTTTGATAGAGAATTAAATAAAGAGATTGGTAGATTTACTAAGGAAACGATGGAGACTTATAAATTAGAGGTTCATAACCACCCCTATCAGAGGTTCTTATACGAGTATTTTGGATTGGAATTTGAGGAAGACCCTTATGAGATGGAACAATTATTCTGGGATACGGCGGCACCAGGAGTTCCAACTGATGGGATCAAGGAAGTACTGAATTATCTCATAGAGAATAACATTCGTGTTGGAGTGATAAGTAATATATCTTTCAGCGGGGAGGCTCTAAGACGGCGTTTGGCTGCTGTTCTTCCGGAATATACCTTTGAGTTTATCCTGGCATCGAGTGAATATGTATTTCGAAAGCCAAACAAATTCTTATTTCAGTTAGCACTCCGCAAGGCAGGTTTGCAGCCGGAAGAGGTATGGTACTGTGGGGATAACATACTTTGTGATATCATAGGTGCTTTTGAAGCAGGAATATTTCCAGTATGGTATACCGGTGCGAATAAAACCGGAGGTTTTGACTATCTTGAGGATTATGAGGCAAATCACCCAGACGTAGAGTCGTGCAAGATAGAGGATTGGTATCAATTTATTAATTTTTTAAAACAAACAGATTAGATAAGGAAATCAGACAAGTGATAGATTGCACTAGTTTTCAGGTGTAGCCGCTTGTCTTTTTACTTTGTGGGATGTTCTGTTTCATTTGATTTCTTTATTATAAGTATGTTGAAATTCAAATAGGAACATAATAAAAATTCATATTAAGTATTCGTATTATGTATTTTAATTATATTAATAACTATGCTAAAATAAGGTTAAATTAATTTGCAGATATTAACTAAATGAACACAAACCACAGTAAACTCATTATAAAGATGAAAGGGAGGATGTGTACATATGAATTACAACATAGCGGTAATTCCGGGAGATGGTATTGGTCCGGAAATCATTACAGAAGCGAAGAAGGTACTTAACCAGATTGGAAAGAAATTCGGTCATAGTTTTGTTTATACGGAAGTGCTGATGGGAGGTGTCTCCATCGATGCGACAGGCGAGCCTCTTACCAAAGAGGCACTGGAGGCAGCTAAGGCAAGTGATTCGGTACTTCTAGGAGCGGTTGGGGGTAATGTTGGGCAAAGCAACTGGTATAGCCTGCCACCTCATTTAAGACCGGAAGCGGGATTATTAGCCATTCGAAAGGGCTTGGGGCTATTTTGCAATCTTCGTCCTGCAGTGCTGTTTGAACAATTAAAACAGGCATGTCCCTTAAAGGATGAGATTATTGGGAATGGTTTTGACTTTGTTGTAGTACGTGAGCTAACCGGAGGAGTTTATTTTGGTGAAAGAAAAACTACAACAGAAGATGGAATTAGAAAAGCTGTTGATACAATGCCCTATGATGAAAATGAGATAAAACGAATTGCCAGATGGGCATTTGAAGTGGCAGCTAAGCGAAACAAAAAAGTATGCAGCGTAGATAAAGCAAATGTTTTGGATACTTCAAGACTATGGAGGCAGGTAGTAAAAGAAGTGGCTGTGGAATATCCGGAGGTAACGCTAACGGATATGTTAGTAGATAATTGTGCAATGCAGATTGTAAAAGATCCAAAGCAGTTTGATGTCATATTAACGGAAAATATGTTTGGTGACATTCTTTCGGATGAAGCAAGTATGGTAACCGGTTCCATCGGTATGTTAGCCTCGGCTAGCCTTGGTGATTCAAAACTTGGATTATATGAGCCAAGTCATGGTTCTGCTCCGGATATTGCAGGAAAGAATATTGCGAATCCAATTGCAACAATTCTATCGGCAGCTATGATGCTGCGCTATAGTTTTGATTTGACAAAGGAAGCAGATAGTATAGAAAATGCTGTAAAACAAGTATTAAATCAAGGGCTTCGTACCGCTGATATTATGTCGGAGGGAGGTATCTTAGTAGGAACGAAGGAAATGGGGGATTCTATCATAGCACAGATTTAAGTTTGAAGCAAAATTCATTATAGCTAACACTATAATCGAGGAAGCAAGATTTGATTTGAGCAAAGAAACCTAGGAATTAAGCTGTTTTAAAATTTGAGCAAATGAATTGTATTGTTCACATATTGTAAAAATTAAAAGAAAGTAAACTCATGGTTTATCAGTGCATTTTCCATAATTCTATGGTAAGATATCTAGGTATTTTGAAATCGGATGGTTGGAAGGACAGACATAACAGCTTTCGTTTTCATTGCCTAGAGGTTATCCTGATTTATATATGTGCCAGAGCGCGCGGATAGGAGTTAAAATGGAGAAATATATGAAGAGTTTTTCGAAAGCATTGGTTATCATGACAGTTATTTTCTTTCTAAGCTTTTTTGGAGGAGCGAATGCAGAGACGATTGGTATGCCAAACTTTGTATTTCAAGTATGCGTAGTCAGTGCAAATGCGCTGATGTTTGTGATTCCCTTAGTATTTATTGCTATCTTTGGTATCGGTATGACTACGTTATTTAAGAAGATACTTAACAATGCCAATCGAATGGCAGTAAAGAAAGTGGAAGAAAAATTTCCGGTTCTTTGGTTTATCGTCTCCTTTGTATGCTTTATTCTTTACTTTATGTTTGTCAATGTGATATTTGCATTACCAGAAGCATAGGAGGATATAATTATGGGCATGACAATGACTCAAAAGATTTTGGCTGCACATGCAAATCTGCCGGAAGTTAAGGCAGGACAGTTGATCGAGGCAAATCTTGACCTAGTATTGGCGAATGACATTACAGGGCCGGTTGCGATTCATGAAGTACAAAGATTAAAGAAGAAAACTGTTTTTGATAAAGATAAAATCGCATTGGTGCCAGATCATTTTACGCCAAATAAAGATATAAAATCAGCCGAACATTGCAAGTGTGTCAGAGAATACGCAAAAGCACATGATATCACGAACTATTTTGAGGTCGGTGAGATGGGAATTGAACATGCCCTCCTGCCGGAGAAAGGACTTATTGTAGCAGGAGAGACTTGTATCGGAGCTGACTCTCATACCTGTACTTATGGTGCACTCGGTGCATTTTCTACCGGTGTTGGAAGTACCGATATGGGTGCCGGGATGATTACCGGGAAGGCATGGTTTAAAGTTCCGGCTGCAATTAAGTTTATATTAACCGGGAAACCGAAAGATTGGGTAAGCGGAAAAGACGTCATATTACATATTATCGGTATGATTGGTGTGGATGGCGCTTTATATAAATCCATGGAATTTGTAGGAGATGGAATTAAGAATTTAACAATGGACGATCGTTTTACAATTGCAAACATGGCGATTGAAGCCGGTGCCAAAAACGGTATCTTTCCGGTGGATGAATTAACAATTGCATATATGAAGGAGCATTCAACAAAACCTTACACAATCTATGAAGCGGATGAAAATGCGGAGTATGATCAGACAATTACGATTGATTTATCTGAGTTAGAGCCTACCGTAGCTTTTCCGCATCTTCCGGAGAATACAAAGACTGTGAAGGAAGCAGGAGAGGTTAAAATTGATCAGGTAGTCATTGGATCTTGTACAAATGGAAGAATTGGAGACTTAAGAGTTGCTGCAAAGGTCTTAGAGGGAAGAAAAGTAGCAAAGGGGATGCGTGCCATTGTATTTCCTGCAACTCAGGCTATTTATTTGCAAGCAATTGAAGAAGGGTTGATTCAGACCTTTATTAAAGCGGGCTGTGTAGTAAGTACACCAACGTGCGGACCTTGTCTTGGAGGACATATGGGGATTCTTGCAGCGGGTGAGCGTGCAGCCTCTACAACCAATCGAAACTTTGTTGGCCGAATGGGACATGTGGAATCGGAAGTATATCTTTGCAGTCCTGCAGTAGCGGCTGCAAGCGCTGTTACCGGAAAGATTAGTGAGCCTTCCGAGCTGTTTTCATAAGGTAGATAGTGGGAGTTAGCAATTAGACTTTTGGATAGCAGCACATCTGCAAACTAATGCGGTATGCGGCGCTCTTATGGAATAACTATTGATATTAAGAGGCGTTTGACGCCAGAATAGAGGTAAGCATGAAAGCACATGGTATAGTTCATAAATATGGAGATAACATAGACACTGATGTTATCATCCCTGCGAGATATTTAAATTCCTCCGATCCGAAAGAACTTGCGAAAAAATGTATGGAGGATATCGATAAGGAGTTCGTAAACCGTGTAAAGCCGGGCGATATTATGGTAGCGAATAAAAATTTTGGCTGTGGTTCCTCCAGAGAGCATGCACCAATCGCAATTAAGGCCTCTGGCATCCGTTGTGTAATTGCGGAGACCTTTGCAAGAATATTCTATCGTAATGCGATCAATATAGGGCTTCCGATCATAGAATGTGAAGAAGCTGCTAGAGATATTGATGCCGGCAATGAGGTAGAGATAGACTTTGATAACGGGATTATTATTAACCTTACCAAAGGAAAATCTTATCAAGGTCAGGCTTTTCCTGAATTTATGCAAAAAATTATGAAAGCGGAAGGTCTCATTAATTATATAAATGAGCAGCCTGAAACAGAGTAAAATATTTGAAAAATGTAACTCGTAGTACATTAGCAATTAAAAAGGGAGCAATCTATGGGAGACGTATTAGTTGTTATAGACATGCAAAATGACTTTATCACCGGTAGTTTGGGCAGTAAAGAGGCAGAAGCTATTGTTTCGAAGGTGAAAGAAAAGTTAGAAGGTTATGAAGGAGATGTTATCTTTACAAAGGATACGCACACGCAGGAGTATCTTAGCACCCAGGAAGGAAAGAATCTTCCGGTGGAACACTGTATAAAAGGTACCTTAGGCTGGGAAATTGAACCTTCCTTGCAGCTCTATACGAATAAGCCGGATACTATAGTCCTTGAGAAAGAAAGTTTTGGTTCTCTAAAACTTGCAGAAACGATTAAGACGATTCAAAGTAAAACAAAAGAACCAATCGGGGAGATAGAATTGGTTGGACTTTGCACCGATATCTGCGTAATTTCCAATGCGATGATATTAAAGGCAGCATTTCCGGAGATTTCGGTTAAAGTAGATTCTGCATGTTGTGCAGGTGTTACGAAACAGTCACATGAAAATGCTCTTGAAGCAATGAAGATGTGTCAGGTAAAAATAAATTAACTGATTAATATAATTCCTTAAAATCCAGGCTGTGGATATTTGCTAAATGCTAGGAAACATCTTGTTAATGTAGGTGTCCAGGTACATGTTTATTACAATTTATTTAGATATTGCCTGAGGTACACTTTTAACACAAAGAATTATGATTAAGTTGAACCTGCTTGGCTTATGATTTAGAGGATTAGAAAATTTGAGGGAGTTTTCCTATAAAATCTAAAATAAATATTAACATGCAAAAATCTTGGGCAGTTTGCTTTAAAAGAGCAAGCCGCCCAAGATTTGTATTATAAGCGTTGACTTTATCGGAATTATCAATGGAAATCTATTATGCTGCGACGAACTATATATTATTACTTTATAAAATAGCAAAATAGCATAATTATAATCAAAATGCTAGATTGACATTCTGAGGTCAATTTCTTATAATTAAGTAAAATATTACCTGTTAACTTAAAAATAATTAGAGCTGAGAGATAGGGATAGCTCCTTTGTTTGCAGAATGGAATTTGAACTACTCATCTGGAGGTTAAATTATGGCAAAATCAGTACGCTTATCTGATATAGCGCAGCGGTTAGGTGTCAGTAATGTCACGGTATCGAAAGCGTTGGCAGATAAGGATGGCGTTAGTGAGGAACTGCGCCAGACGATAAAAAAATTAGCAATGGAGATGGGATATCGCCCAAAAACTCCGGGTTCAGTAAAAAAAGGCGGACGTACCGGCAATATTGGTATTCTAATCCCGGGCAGATTTGTGGATCAAAAGTATTCTTTTTACTGGGATATGTACGAGCGTGTAATTAGCTGGCTCACTTTCTATGGATATTATGGGATTTTGGAAATATTAAAAAATGATGATGAAAGTTCTTTGAATTTACCTAGAATTATGAAGGATGGCAAAGTAGACGGGCTGATTGTGATGGGACAGGTGAAGCAAGAGTATCTGCAATGTTTATGTACAGAGGAAAACTTAGCAGTTATTTTTTTGGATGCATATAATTCCTATTATGGCTGCGATGCTATTATTTCAGATGGTTATTACGGAATGTATATGATGACAAATTACCTACTGAAGATGGGACACCGGGATATTAATTTTGTTGGTACAATTTCTGCTACCAGCAGTATCAGTGATCGTTATTTTGGTTTTTCGCGTGCAATGCTTGAGAAAGGGATTACCGTAACAGACGATATGATTATTCCGGATCGTGATATATCAACAGGAATGCTTCGGCTTAGCCTTCCGGATAAACTACCCAGTGCATTTGCCTGTAACTGTGATTCCGTTGCATATGAATTGATTTTAGCACTGAAAGAGAGAGAAGTGCGAGTACCGGAGGATGTATCGGTAGTGGGATTTGATAATTATATACTATCAGAAATTTCCTCTCCGCGAATAACAACTTACCAAGTTGATATGGACGGCATGGCAAAGGCAAGTGCAGAACGCTTAATTAAGAAAATAGATGATCCCTCTTACAATCCGGGACTTAAGATAACGGTTGGTAAAGTAATCGTGAAGGATAGTGTGAAAGAAATTATTTAGAAAAAAGAGAACAGCCCAAAGATTCTAATTGGAAGCATTCATCTCCGTATAGAATATTTGAGTCGTTCTCTTTTTAATTTTGTAAGTTGAACCCCCTTTTATTGACTAAAAATTATTTTTGCTGATTGAATCCGGTATTTGTTAGGAGTGATACCAAATTGTTTCTTAAATAGATTAATAAAATGCGGAGTATTGTCTATTCCTATCTGAAAGCCGATTTCACTTACACTCAGCCTGGAAGACTCCAGAAGTTTTTTTGCTTCCTGAATACGAATGTGGATTAAATAATCAATTGGGGAGTAGGTTGTGTATAGTTTGAATTCTTTTGCTAACTTATATTTGTTATAGTTGAGTTCTTTCGATAGGCTGTCAAGTGTATGATTTTCCTGAAATCTATTTTCTAATATAGATTTCATTTTTAATATGTACTCTGGTATTAAAATAGTGTTATGTGCTTTTTGAAATTTTAAAACGATAGCAGAGGTTAGAAGTTCCGTGATAACTTGAGAACGAAGCAGTTCAGCAACATTTAGCTGATCGTATCTGTAAGAATAAAACTTATGAATCGTATTCCACATGGAGGAGGATACATCATCTTCGCAGATAGGAACACCGTCTCCGATAAATAAGTTATGGTATTTTTTAATGGAAAGTCCGTTAAGATAGAGAGCCGCATAGGTCCAGTGGGAATTTGTAATCCCAAGATGAAAGGGCTGATTGCAGTTTAAAAAAAGAAAGGTATGCGGCATCAGAGGATAGGTCTCATTATCGAAAGTTAAGTTACCTTGTCCCGAGATACTATATAAGATTAAATAGCAATCCAAATCTTTCATATCCATCGACCAAGGAAAATGAACCGTGTTTTCTTCTGCTAGCTGAATATAGAATAAATTATCTTTTGCTAAGGAAGAAGGTTCGTCATAGAAAAAATAATGGGTAGACTCATTCTTATTTACAAGCAGTGAGGCGGTTTGATTGGTTCTCTTACCTGTTAATAAGTCCGTCCGCTCATTCCTTACATTAGAAGAATACGGATGTTTTGTTGATATCAAAGCATTTTTTGTTTCTATAAAATTCATATCGATTTTCACCCCTGACCTTCTGATTTCACTCCAATTGATACTAAAATTCAATAAGTTTTAGCTAATAAAATAGAAATAACGTTATTAAAATGTAATATATATTGCATAATATAAGCTTATAATAATCGAATTGCAGAATAATGTCAAGCCAGTATTTTACATAACAGAGTAAATATTAACAAAAGATTCATAAAAATATTGATAAAAACTGTTAATAATATGATAAAAACCAATATAATATAATTATAACCAAAATATAGAAATGATAAATTTTTTAACTTGATATAAAATGTATTTAGGTTAATAAAATAAATAGTAACCTAAAAAAATCAGGAGGAGAGTTAAATGAAAAGAAAACTTTTAAGTATCGCATTAGTGCTTACTCTTTGTTTTTCTATCACCGCTTGTGGATCTAATAAAAGCAAAGATTCCGGCGCAGATGCAAACAAGGAAAACACACAGGCACCTACCAAAGCAGAAGGGAACGATGTAGGTAATGAAAAACCCGACTATAGTATGTCATTGGATCAAATCGAACTTGGAAAGTACACAGATATAGCAGCAACAATCAAGTTTGCTACCCATCGGACAGATTTGGTAGACAACGGCAGTTTTGCAAGCTATGTTGCAGAATTTAATAAGCTTTATCCAAATATTAAAGTGGAGTATGAGGGAATCACCGATTATAAGGAGACCATGGATATTCGTCTTACCCAGAAGGATTGGGGAACTATGTGTATGATTCCGGCATCCATTGATAAGGTTGATTTGGGCACCTATTTTGAGCCAATTGGGAGTTATGATGTATTGAAAAATATTTATAATTTCTGCGATGACAAAGCGTATAGCAATGTAGTATACGGTTTATCCTCCACAGGTAACGCACAGGGTATTGTTTATAATAAGAAGGTATTTGAAGCTGCCGGTATAACAAGCCTTCCTAAAACACCGGATGAATTTTTAGATTGTTTACAAAAAATCAAAGATACCGGTGCAGCGAAAGATCCTTACTATTCCAATTATAAGGATGACTGGGCGGTTTCTCAGTGGAATGCCCATATTGGCGGTTCTACGAACGGTGACCCGGATTATTATAATAATATTTTTCCATATCAAAAAAATCCATTTGGGCCAACCGAAGATTTTACAGGTCCTTATGCAACTTATTATTTGCTTTATAATATTGCTGCGCGTGGCCTCTGTGAAGAAGATCCCGTTACCACAGACTGGGAAGGCTGTAAGGGAAGAATTAACCGCGGTGAGATCGGTGTAATGGCAATGGGGTCCTGGGCTGTTACGCAGTTCCAACAAGCAGATTCCAATCCTCAGGATATTGGTTATATGCCATTTCCATTATCTATTAATGGGAAGCAATATGCTTCTGCAGGTGCTGATTACAATTATGGTATCAATGTAAATGCAGACGAAGTGACTAAATTTGCAGCAAAGATTTATATAAAGTGGTTAGTAGAGCAATCAAATTTCTCTTACAACGAGGGTGGTATTCCAATTCTGAAAACCGGTGCATACCCGGAGGTATTAAACGCTTTTTCAGGGGTAGAGTTTGTCGTTAACAATCCGGCGGCGGCAGGTGAGGAAGATACATTTAATGAAGTTAATTCAGAGTCAGAAATGAATATTAATGTAGATGGTAAGAAAGAACAGTATGTATTCTGGGAAGGATTTAAGGCAAATAAAGGAGAGACTGCAAAGACGTTGGAGGAACTTATGGCTGAATTCAATGAAGCATGGTCCGATGCTCAATCTTCTCTTGGCATAGGAGTAAAATATTAATCTGGAGGTTTTTATGGTTATTTAATCCCAGATAATCTGTGAGAGAATTCAGGGTATGAGCCAAGGACATCCTTGGCTCATATCAGGTAGGAGGACCCTATGGAAAACGTAAAATCGAAACAAAAAGGCTTTCACCCAATGAGATTTTTGAAGAGTCGAAAGGGACAAAGAGCGAGTATTATTATTTTATTTCTCTTAATTCCTATGACCCTTCTTATAACTTTCACTTATTTGCCTTTTGAAAAGATGATTGAATTTAGTTTCTATAAGATGAAATATCTTGGAAGAAGAACGCCGGTTGGGTTTAAAAATTATATTGATGTATTTCAAAGAGAAGATTGTTTTCGTGCCTTATATTTAAGTATTTATTATATGGCGGCATCTTTAGTTCAGCTTACTTTGGCACTTTATTTTGCTACAATATTAAGTTTTAAGGTAAAAGGCGGGAAGTTTTTTAAGGGAGCAATATTTTTTCCTTATTTAATCTGCGGAATCGCAGTTGGATTTATCTTTAAGTTTTTCTTCACCAGAGGTTTTGTATTGGATACCGTATTGCAAGCGGTTGGTTTTGAACTTGATAATCTGCCCCGCTGGCTCTCTGATACGAAGATTAACAACATTTCCTTGGCAGCAACTTCGGTGTGGAGATATATGGGGCAGAATATGGTTTTATTTATAGGTGCCATCATGTCTGTTGACAGCGAAATGTATGAAGCTGCCAAACTTGATGGAGCAAGTAAGTGGCAGGAGTTTAAATATATTATACTTCCTTGTATCAGGACGGTGGTATTACTTAATTTGATATTATCCATATCAGGGTCGTTAAGTGCTTTTGAACCGCCTTACGTCATTACAGGCGGTACCGCAGAAACAGCGACATATTTTGTTACGATGCATGATTTAGCTCATAATACGAAGAAGGTGGGGTTAGCCTCAGCCATGGCTATTGTCCTTATGGGCATTATTATCCTGGTCACAATTGCTCAAAAGCTGATCTTCCACTTTGCTTTTGATAACGAATCTGACATTTCCAAAGGAACCGGAAGAAGGATGAGACGTTATGCAAAAAAATACGGAGGGGGCGGCAGTTATGAGTAAACGCAACAGAGGAAAGTATACGGCCAAACAATGTATTCTGAGTTTTTTTAAATATTTTAGTTTAGTATTTGCTGCCTTTTGGATGATACTTCCGGTTGCATCCTGTGTTATCACCGCATTTAAAAGTACACAGGAATACAATCAAACGAGTGTGGCTACCCTACCAAATAGCTGGTTTTATTTTGATAATTTTGTTACAGCATGGGTAAAAGGGAAGATGGGAAGGGCGTTTATCAATTCTTTTTTAATTTTAGCATTTGTATTAGCAGGTTCTATTTTAATTGGAACAATGCTTGCTTATATTCTGAATCGATTTAAGTTTCTGGGCAATGGGTTAATTCGAAATCTATTCTTATTTGCAGCTCTTATTCCAGGTGTTGCCGTACAGGTAACAGTATTTTCTATTATGACAAGCTTGAATCTGGTGAATACCTTAACAGGTTATATAGTTTTATTAATGGGAACGGATGTTATTTCTATCTATGTATTTTTGCAGTTTTTTGAAAATATTCCAGTGTCACTGGACGAATCTGCAATTGTAGATGGAGCCTCGTATTATACCGTCTTCTTTCGTATCCTGCTGCCTTTGCTAAAACCTGCAATTGTAACCTGTATGATACTAAAGGGGGTGAGTACCTACAATGAATACTATATGGCGAACTTATACTTGCAATCAGATAAATTAAAAGTCGTTTCCTCCTCGTTATATACCTTTACCGGGCCGTTTGGCAATCAATACAATTACATCTGTGCGGGGGTCATTATTACGGTGCTGCCTGCGCTTATTGTCTTTATTACCTGTCAGAATAAGATTTATAACGGCTTGACCCAGGGCTCGGTGAAAGGTTGATGGAAAAAGTCTTAGTATGATAACTTAACGGAGGTTATCATACTGAGACTTTTTATTTTCCGGATCACCTTTTGTACGGCTGTTTTTCTGTATTGGAATAGGCGTGAAGGGATTTACTTTAGTATGTATTTGTAGTACAATAAAATGAAATTTCATCAAATGCTATTGCAGCGTAATGCTTTAAAGTGTTGGGAAATGCCTACAGAAGGGGTGTGTAAAAATGGTAAAAACAGTAGTTTCGGTAGGTTTGCCGGTATTAGAAACGATGCATATAAAAAAGAATCGTCTGGAACCAGAGAGTAAAACGGGAAAGGAAAGAAGAATTTGTATCGTCACAGGAGTTCATGGGGATGAACTTGAGGGTCAATATATATGTTATGAATTGATACGCCGTATTAAGGAAGAAAAGAAGTTCTTAACAGGTATTGTTGATGTTTATCCTTGTGTAAATCCGCTTGGCATGGAATCGATTACACGAAGAATACCAACCTTTGATCTAGATATGAATCGTAGTTTTCCGGGAGATATCGATGGAGATATGTCCGAATATGTTGCAGCAAAGCTTGTTGAAGATATTGAGGGAGCGGATTTTTGCGTAGATTTGCATGCCAGTAATATTTTCTTAAGAGAAATCCCACAGGTGAGGCTTGATAAGGGGCATGAAAATAGTTTATTGGATTATGCAAAGTTGTTGAACACCGATTTTATATGGGTTCATTCCTCTCCAACAGTGGAGCCTGCAAGTCTGTACCATAGCCTGAATCAAAACAAAGTACCAACCTTAAGTATTGAGATGGGCGTTGGTATGAGAATTACAAAAGAATTTGGGGATCAGATACTAGAGGGAATTTTTTGTCTGATGCAGGAGCTCGGTATTTGGAAGGGCCCTGTCATCACCCCGAAGACTCCGGTAATCTCGTCCGATCGTGATAAGGTAACATTAATCCATGCCGAAGCCTCCGGTATTTTTTTACCATGTGTAGAACACCTTATGGATATCAAAGCAGGAGATGTGGTAGGAAATATTGTGGATAGTTTAAATGGTACCATTGTGCAGCACATTATAGCTCCTTGCGATGGAGTTGTGTTTACATTAAGGGAATATCCGGTTGTTTATGATGGCTCTCTAATTGCCAGAGTACTAGGAGGGATGTAATGTTTCAGGAAATAATCCATACGGTAAAAAGCCCCTATCGGGATGACATGCATATTGTTGGTTTCCGTTTTGGCAAGGGAGATAAGGCAGCATGTATTGTAGGGCCGACAAGAGGCAATGAAGTACAGCAATTATATATCTGCTCTCAGTTAGTGAAGGAATTAACCAGACTTGAAAAAATCGGAGCGATTCTAAATAACAATGAAGTTATGGTTATCCCAACCTTGAATCAATCCAGTATTAACATAGAAAAACGCTTTTGGGCGATGGATAAGTCAGATATCAACCGTATGTTTCCGGGGGATCACAGTGGTGAAACAACGGAGCGTATTGCTGGTGGAGTATTTCAAGCAGTGGAAGGATATAGTTATGGCATTCAGTTTGCAAGTTTTCATACTCCGGGTGAATTTATTCCACACGTCAGGATGATGGAAACAGGGCATCAAAGTACCAGTCTTGCAAATCTGTTTGGTTTGCCATATGTGCTTACGAAAAAACCGCATCCATTTGATACAGGAACTCTGAATTACTGCTGGCAGGTGAATGGAACGAATGCATTTTCCGTATATACTCCGGCAACTAACAGTATAGATGAAAAATCTGCCAGACAGGCCGTATCCTCTGTTCTTCGATTCTTAACACGTATGGGAATCATTAAATACAACTGCCATAGCGGTTATATTGCAAGTATTGTGGAAGAAGAGTCTTTAATGCCGATTAAGACAGATGTTTCAGGAATATATCGTCCTCTGAGAAAACCGGGGGAAGAAGTGAAATTTGGTGATGTCCTGGCAGAAGTAGTAGACCCGATTGAAGGAGAGGTAATCTCACAAATCATAGCACCAAGTGATGGTATTATCTTCTTTGCCCACAGCAAACCTTTGGTGATACAAAATTGCATTGTATATAAAATTATAAGAAGATTGCATGAATAAAGACAAAGGAAGAGTACAATGAATTTTGACAGTAAGAGAGAATTTCAGTATGGTTTCAAACGAGGGCTGCCAATTGCAATTGGTTATCTGCCGGTATCCTTTACCTTTGGGCTAATGGCGGTTAACGGTGGGTTACCGATATGGCTGACTGTCTTTATTTCCTTATCAAATCTGACCTCTGCGGGGCAGTTTGCAGGAACAAACTTAATTTTTTCGGGGGCAGGATTATTTGAGATAGGGTTAACCACCTTCCTTATTAATATACGTTATATGCTAATGTCACTAGCTCTGTCCCAAAGAATAAATTCTAAGATTGGACTTTGGAGCCGTCTTATTTTTTCTTTTGGCATTACAGATGAGACGTTTAGTGTTGCTTCAATGGAGCAGGGAAAGCTAAGTAATGCTTATATGTTTGGATTAGTTAGCGGACCCATCATTGGGTGGAGCCTTGGAACTACTCTTGGTGCATTGATATGCTCTGGGCTGCCTCAAAGCATACAAAATGCGATGGGAATTGCGCTTTATGGAATGTTTATCGCGATTATTATTCCACCGGCGAGGAAATTAAAACCTGTAGCGGTTATTTTACTTTTGTCTGTCATCATTCATTGCTGTTTACGGTATATTCCTATCTTTTTCTTTATTTCTTCCGGTTTTCGAGTGATTATAGCAACCGTTCTCTCAGCAGGAATTGGGGCATTTTTATATCCTATGAAAGAGTAAACACGGATATTTGTGCCGTACCCGGTGTACCAATAATCTGCCTGCAAATCCGGCATGATTTTAAGAAGGAGGGGAGTATATGACCATAGATAGGGCTTTGTTAGCGGTAATCATTATGGCACTTGTGACCTATATCCCAAGAGCGTTACCAATCGCTTTGTTTCGCAGGGAAATAAAATCGGTACGTGTGAAATCTTTTTTAAATTATGTACCATATGCGGTATTAGGAGCTCTCACATTTCCTGATGTATTCGAGTCCACGGGCAATGTAATAACTGCGGTATGCGGCACAATGACAGCTTTTTTACTGGCTTATTTTAAACGAAGCTTGGTGGCAGTAGCTGCCGGAGCGATTTTGACGGTCTTTGTAACAGGATTATTTATTTAAGCGAAATAGAATGTTAGGATTAAATATGATTAGGGTGATATAAGTTTGTTATGGTAGACAAAAACTTATATCACCCTATCATTTTTACACGTCGTTCCTTTTTATTAAAAGCTTATAGCTTGTCCAGCATTGCTTTGATAAAGAATTGTGCAGGTTCTGATAACGGAAGGCTATCATCGTAAGCGACAACTAATTTTCGTTCTGGCATCTCCTCGGCTGTTTCTAAGGTAATCAATTCAGAAGAGTTGATATTGCCGATACAAAAATCCGGCACGAATGCGATACCAAGACCGATTTTGGCCAAGTCAATCAACAAGTCATTGCTGCTAAGCTCGATAGCAGGCACCAAATCCAAGGAATGCTGCAAGAACAGGTTATGAAGGAAGGAGCTTGTTGTGGAGAGTTTTGTCAGCATTAAGATAGGCAGCCTTTGAAGCTCTGCTAATGTAAGTTTTTGATTCGCAAGTGGAAATGCTTCCGGTTTAGCAACAAAGACATCTCGAAAGGAGGTTATGTCTTGAATATTCAAATTATTATTTAACGCTGAATTCGGAGAATTTGCAACGATTAAATCCACTTGATTTGTTTCAAGTAACTCCGCACATTTGAGAGAGGTACCGTTAATAATACGGATATGTACCTCGGGATAGGATTTGTGAAATTTATTCAGATAAGGCACTAGGAAATATCGGCAAATCGTATCGCTTGCGGCAATACGTAATTGCATACCACCGGCCGGAGTACTATTTAAGAGTTGGTTCTCACCACGGCTGATTAAATTAATCGCTGGTTCTATATGCTTAAAGAGCATCTCTCCCTCTTTGGTAAGACTTACTCTCTTGGTGCTTCGTATAAACAGCACTTGATTCAGCCGTTTTTCTAATACTTTTACGGATTGGCTAACTGCAGATTGAGAGATAAATAACTCAGCAGCAGCTTCGCTAAAGCTTAGTGTTTTCGCAACATAATAGAATACTTTATATAACTCATAATTAATATCCAATGTGCCTTCTCCTTTCTGTTCCTGTGTTATCTGTGTTATAATATTAAGTTACTAACGGTATACATGTCAATCCTTATCGGCTATTCCTATAATGTGTTGGTAACAATAGAACAATCCAACACATTTGTGTCGCCCGAATTCGCGGGATTATGGCAGGATTAGGATTTATATATTCTTTAATTTACAAAAAGCGATATGTTTTTGCTTTGCATTATAACAATAGATAGAGGATGATAAAGGATACCATAACCTGCATCGTAATAAAACGGAATACAGTCTGTGTGTCGGACCAACCTAAGTTCTTTCTAACATGGTCGTGGATAGGAGTTCTTGTGTTTGCTAAGATTTTTATCTTAAAGAAACGAAGAAGTGCAACCTTTATCAGACCAAGTCCTCCGTCAATGATAAAAATAAAGGCAGCAGGGAGGAAAAGCAAGGGGCTGCCTGTTTTAAGGGCAATCACTGCGATAAACAATCCAATTGCCCTGGAACCGGCATCTCCCATTAATAGCTTACTTGGAGAGGCATTAAACCATAAGTACCCAAGAATACATGCAATCATTAGAAGAGAAATTAATCCATAGTCTTGGTTGTCTATTTTTAAAATAAACACAAGATAGAATGTCATGATGGTAGCAATACCGATGCTGCCGCTCAGCCCGTCTACTCCGTCGGTGCAATTGGTTACATTAATCGACACCCAGATTAATAGCATTGCAAGTAACACATAAAGGATAGGATGGAGTTCTACCGAGGTACCAGAGGTTATAAAAGTTAATGTGCTGCCATTGAAATTCACATAAGTAACAGCACACACCAGTGCAATAATTAAATCAATTAGTCCTTTTTTATATTCACCCCATGGTGCTTTTGAGCTGTCGTCTAAATACCCGCTCATCATAGCAGCAATAATCATGAGAAGATAAATAACAAGTTCTCTGGAAATTGGAGCAAATAGCAATGCCGCAACAACGAATACTAGGATAAAGACAAGTCCTGCACCGCGAGGCTTCCCTTGAGACAACCCACCGTTTACCGCGTAAGCTCTTCCGCCGTCCCGTGGCAGAATGTTCTGAAGTACCTTTAATAAGATACAAGTAATTAAGAAAGCTAGCAATAACCCTACAAAAGTAATACTTTTGCCTGATAAGTTATCAAAAATTGAGTAAAGCATATGATTTCCTCCGAGTATTCAACAAAAATTCTAGACTACGCATGCTGGTTTTCCCCAACAAAAACAGGATAGGTGAGCTAGCTTTTTGCGTTTTAGATTAGATAAAATAGTCCTTCAATTTTATAGCTTGCTATATTCTGGTACTATAAAATTGTATACATATTGTACTATAGACATGCAAGATTGTCTAGTGTACTGTCTTATTGGCTAAAAGTTAATCAAACTTTAATCCGGAAAATTTATTTGCTGGCTTTATTAGTTCACCTAATGAAATATTTCATATATATTAATTTCATTTATAAATACGCCTATGCTATAATAAATATAACCAAAAAAGAGACAGTATACACAAAAATCTAGAAAAATATACGGAGGTAATAACGTGGGAAGTGTCAAAAGAGTATATGCAGAGAAAAAAGCACCTTATGCAGTGCGTGCAAAAGAACTGAAAGAAGAACTTAGAAGCTATTTAGGGCTTAAGACACTGACAAATGTTCGTGTTCTAATCCGTTATGATATAGAAAATGTAAGCGAAGAGATTTACCGAAAAGCACTTGGTACAGTTTTTTCGGAACCACCGGTAGACGATTTGTATGAAGAAAAGTTTCCCTGCGAAATAGGGGACAGGTTCTTCTCGGTCGAATATCTTCCAGGACAATTTGATCAGCGTGCGGATTCTGCGGAACAGTGTGTAAAGCTCTTAAATGAAAAAGAAGAGCCGGTTATTCATTCGGCCACTACTTATGTATTAAGCGGTATGATAGAGGAAGAAGACTTTGAGCGTATCAAACAGTATTGTATCAACCCTGTGGATTCCAGGGAAACAGAGGAAGTAAAGCCGGATACTTTAATTACGGAGTTTGAGATTCCAAAGGATATATCTTACTTCCAAGGTTTTTACAGCATGGAAGAAACGAAACTTCTTTCTTTATATGAGTCTCTAAACTTAGCCATGACTTTTGCTGATTTTAAACACATTCAGAATTACTTTGCAAAGGAGGAAAACAGAGACCCTTCGGTAACAGAAATTCGTGTTCTTGACACTTACTGGTCGGATCATTGCCGTCATACAACCTTTTTAACAGAATTAACGAGGATAGAATTTGATGAGGGATACTATCAGGCACCAATCAAAGCGGCATTTGATGATTATAAGGCAAATAGAGAGGTACTTTATAAAGGAAGGGAGGATAAGTATATCTCCTTAATGGATATCGCACTACTTGCCATGAAGAAATTAAAGGCGGATGGAAAGCTTGATGACATGGAAGTTTCCGATGAAATCAACGCCTGTTCTATTGTAGTTCCGGTTGAAATTGATGGTATCACAGAAGAATGGCTGGTATTTTTTAAGAATGAGACACATAACCATCCGACGGAAATTGAACCGTTTGGCGGAGCCGCTACCTGTCTTGGGGGAGCAATCCGTGATCCGTTATCCGGGCGAGGCTATGTATATCAAGCGATGAGAGTAACTGGGGCAGCAGACCCAACCGTATCTTTAAAAGATACGATGCAAGGGAAGCTTCCTCAGAGAAAAATAGTAACAGGGGCTGCCAAAGGTTATAGCTCTTACGGTAATCAGATAGGTCTTGCGACCGGTTTGGTAGATGAAATCTATCATCCGAATTATGTGGCAAAACGTATGGAGATTGGTGCTGTAATGGGTGCCGCACCAAGAAAGAATGTAATTCGTGGAAATTCTGAGCCGGGCGATGTCGTTATATTAATGGGGGGGCGGACCGGTCGTGATGGCTGTGGCGGCGCGACCGGTTCTTCCAAGGTTCATACAACAGAATCCATTCACACTTGTGGGGCGGAGGTTCAGAAAGGAAATGCACCGACGGAGCGTAAATTACAACGGTTGTTCCGCCGTGAGGAAGTATCCAGATTAATTAAGAAATGCAATGACTTTGGTGCCGGCGGTGTGTCTGTTGCAATCGGAGAGTTAGCAGACGGCCTTCGTATCGACTTAGATAAAGTTCCTAAGAAGTACGCAGGTTTGGATGGTACAGAACTTGCAATTTCTGAATCTCAGGAGCGTATGGCCGTTGTTGTAGATAAAGATGACGTAGAGCAGATGCTTCAGTTTGCGGCGGAAGAAAATCTTGAGGCTGTAGAAGTAGCGGTAGTTACAAAAGAGCCAAGATTAGTGCTTAGCTGGCGTGGAAATGTAATTGTTGATCTCTCCAGAAAGTTCCTGGATACGAATGGTGCACATCAGGAGGCGGCAGCGATAATATCGATGCCAAGCGAGGCGGAGAATTATTTTAAATCTGGTGCTTCTTACCCTGCTGCAAAAGCTAAGGGTAAGAAAAAGGTGCATCCTTCTATCAAAGAACAGTGGCTATCCATGCTCTCCGATTTAAATATCTGCTCTAAAAAAGGTTTGGTTGAGATGTTTGACAGTTCCATTGGTGCTGCTACGGTTACAATGCCATACGGTGGCAAATACCAGTTAACTCCTGTTCAGGCAATGATTGCAAAACTTCCGGTGCTTCGGGGAGCATGTGATACCGTAACGATGATGAGTTATGGATATGACCCTTATCTAAGCAGTTGGAGTCCTTTCCATGGTGCGGTTTACGCAGTAATTTCTTCCGTGGCTAAAATTGTAGCAGCAGGCGGTGACCATAGAAAAATCCGTTTTACCTTCCAGGAGTATT
The DNA here is from genome assembly GCA_023457255.1 of Bacillota bacterium. GTDB lineage: Bacteria > Bacillota > Clostridia > Lachnospirales > Lachnospiraceae > Lachnoclostridium. The sequence continues at coordinate 60,942 of JAEWMB010000002.1, forward strand.
TTAAAAGACTTGGAAATGATGCACGCCGCTGGGGGGAACCATTAACAGCATTGCTTGGAGCATACGATGCTCAGATGAAACTGGGTCTTCCATCTATTGGTGGTAAGGATAGTATGTCAGGGTCGTTCCACGACATTGATGTACCGCCTACCTTAGTATCCTTTGCAGTGAATGTAGCGAAAGCGAATGAGGTAGTAACTTCGGAATTAAAAAAGAGCGGCAATCGTTTAGTACGTTTTTCTATCGAGAAGGATTCCTATGATTTACCGGTATATGAACAGTTAGAAAAACGATATCAGGCTGTTGGTAAGTTGATGAAGAATAAGGTTATTGTATCAGCATATGCGCTAGGTGCTAAGGGTATTGCGGAAAGTGTTTCTAAGATGGCATTCGGCAATCAGCTAGGCGTAGAATTTAATGAAAATCTTACAGAAGCCGATTTATTCGCACCAGCCTATGGAGATATAGTAGCAGAAGTGAAGGAAGCTGCTATGGCAGAAATAGAAGCTGCCGGGCTTTCTTATCAGACGGTTGGTATGATTACCGATACACCTGCCTTTACCTATAAGGATATGTCTATTACGATGCAGGAGGCGTTATCGGCATGGTCAAGTACTCTGGAAACCGTATTCCCAACCCGTTCTAATGTGGAAGAGCCGGCGGAGCAAGAAAAGGTTTTATGCACATTATTTGATGCAAAGACGGTTTATGTAGCAAAGAATAAAATCGCAAAGCCGAGAGTATTTATTCCGGTCTTTCCGGGAACAAACTGTGAATATGATGGTTTGCGTGCTTTTGAACGTGCCGGTGCGGAGGTTAAGACCGTAGTATTTAAGAACTTAGATGAGAGAAACATCAAGGAGTCTGTGGAGGAATTTGAGAAGGCAATTAAGGAAGCGCAGATTCTAATGTTTCCAGGAGGATTCTCCGCCGGTGATGAGCCGGACGGATCTGGTAAGTTTATCGCAACCGCTTTTCGCAATGCCCGTATCAGTGATGCGGTAAATGACCTTTTAAAAATAAAAGATGGGCTTATACTTGGTATCTGTAACGGTTTTCAGGCAGTAATTAAATTGGGCTTGGTGCCATACGGTGAGATTATGCCACAAACAGCAGATTCGCCAACCTTAACGATGAATAATATTGGACGCCATATTTCACAATCGGTATATACGAAAGTAGTATCAAATCAATCGCCTTGGTTAATGAAGGCGGAACTTGGAGAAGTTTACACGATTCCTGCTTCTCACGGAGAAGGGCGCTTTGTTGCAAGCGAGGAGTGGCTTAGAAAACTCGCAGCAAATGGACAGATTGCTACCCAGTATGTAGATATCAATGGAAATCCAACAATGGATGAGGATTATAATCCAAATGGTTCTTATTACGCAATTGAGGGAATTACCAGCCCGGACGGCCGCGTACTTGGTAAGATGGCTCACTCCGAGCGCCGTGGAGATGGTGTGGCTTTAAATATTGATGGAAATCAGAATCAGTATATGTTTGAGTCCGGAGTATCTTATTTTAAATAGTGGTATTTAACCTGTAAATAGTTTAGAGGCTTTGCCTAGAGTATTACTAAAGCTATTGTTAAGTTGTTTCTTAAAGTTCGGAAGCAGCATTGGCAATAGCTTTTTAGTTCGGTGAAATTATTGAGCGAACATACAAGAAGATATTTGTTCTACAAATCAAGACAATAAAATAAATAGTTTAATGACTTAACTTTATGTTCTTGTAAATCATTAGAATCTATAGTATAAATGGAATATACTTTAACATCTAGGGAGAGAGACATATGGGTTACATAATTTTATTACTGGCAGGCGTCTGTCAAGGAAGTTTTGGACTTGGTTATAAGCGATATCAGCCTTTGGCATGGGAGGCATTTTGGGGATATTATTCCACGTTATGCTTTGTGATTCCGTTGTTCTGGACAATCTTCATTGTACCTGATTTTCTTAGTTATTTCGTGCACAGTTCCATGGCAAGCATTGCGGTACCGATCCTATGCGGTTTATTTTGGGGGGTAACAGCGATTGGATTTAGTAAAGCTGTTTCGAGTATAGGAATGTCCTTGGTATATGGTATCTCAATGGGGATCTCAGCAGTAGTAGGTGCACTGATTCCCTATTTTATGAGTAATAAAAATGTTGTTAGCTCCTCCTTCCTTTTCTTGATGATTGGAATTTTCATTACATTAATCGGAGTTGTTATTATTACATTTGCCGGCATCAAAAAGGAGAATAAGGAGAGCGAACCTAGAAATACAAAAATGAAGTTAGGACTTATGTTAGCTATATTTTCAGGTTTAGGGTCTGGAGCAATGAATATAGGTTTTGAATTCTCAAAAGAAATTACGGATAAGATTCATATAGCCGGCGGTACAGAACTTATGGCGAGTTCGGTTGCATGGCTTTTAGTATTAACCGGAGGATTTCTATCTAATATCTTTTATTGCGGGTATCTGATGAAAAAAAATAAAACCTATCGTACTTTTACCTTAAAAGGTGCAAAGAAACGCTGCTTCATACTAATAGGAACTTGTATTATTTGGTTTACCGCATTGATTGCCTATGGAACGAGTACCTATAATCTAGGTCAGATGGGACCTGTAATCGGATGGATTTTATTCAATGCCATAGCACTAATGGTGAGTAATGGCTGGGGAATAAAAACAGGGGAATGGAAAGGGAAAGAAAAAGCCAGGGGGCTGTTATATGCTGGGAATCTGGTACTGCTGATTTCATGGATATTTGTAGGATTATCGAATCGATAGCGATACATTACTTGTGCAGAATAATAAATTATAGTAGAATTTATTAAAATGTAATTCATTGTGATAAGACATAGGAGTAAGTGTATTTGCTTATACTATAGGGAATAGGTACTAAAATGCCGGAAAGAGGTCAACATGTCAAAAGTATTAGAGCGTTTTTTAACATATGTCAGTTATCATACAACTTCAGAAGAGGATCAGGAAGCAGTACCAAGCACAGATAGACAGTGGATACTTGCAAAGGCGTTAGAACAGGAATTAAAAGCGTTGGGAGCTGCGAATGTACGACTGAGCGAGCATTGTTATGTGTATGCAACAATTCCTGCTACTACAGCGAAGAAAGTACCCGCGCTTGGGTTTGTTGCTCATATGGACACATCTCCGGCTATCAGCGGTGAGAATATAAAGCCCAGAGTAGTGAAGAATTACGATGGTGGAGATATTGTATTAAATGAAGAGTTAGGAATTGTAATGTGTCCAAAACAATTTCCAAGGCTTAAGAATAATGAGGGCGAAGACTTGGTAGTAACGGATGGAACCACGTTACTCGGTGCCGATGATAAAGCAGGTATAGCAGAAATCATGACAATGGCAGAGTATTTGTTAACACATCCGGAAATCGAACACGGAACCATTCAGATTGGTTTCACTCCCGATGAAGAAGTTGGACGTGGAGTAGATTTCTTTGATGTGGAAGGTTTTGGAGCAGATTTTGCATATACTGTTGATGGCAGTACGCTTGGAGAAATCGAATATGAGAATTTTAATGCTGCAAGTGCTAAGTTAAGGGTACAAGGAACAAGTATTCATCCGGGAAGTGCCAAAGGCAAAATGAAGAATGCCGTATTACTTGGTATGGAGTTTCATCAAATGCTGCCGGCAGCAGAAAATCCGGCATATACAGAAGGTTATGAAGGATTTTATCACCTTGATAAAATAGAGGGTTCTGTAGATACCGCAACACTTCATTATATTATAAGAGATCACAATAAAGTAAAATTTGAAGAAAAGAAGGCGTTATTTGCAAAAGCCTGTGGATTTTTAAATGAGAAGTATGGTAAGGATACTTTTTTTGCCGAAATAAAAGATAGCTACTATAATATGAAAGAAAAAGTAGAACCTCATATGCATTTAATTGAGCGTGCCAAAGAGGCTATGGAGGTACTGGAGATTCTTCCGGTTATCGTTCCGATTCGCGGCGGCACTGATGGTGCCCGTTTATCCTTTATGGGGCTCCCTTGCCCAAATCTTTGTACCGGAGGAGAGAACTACCATGGACGTTATGAGTATGTCTCTGTCAATGCAATGGAAAAAGTAGTAGAGCTTTTAATAAAGATTGCTGAGTTATACGCAAAATAAATATAGATTGGAAAGGGTTAAAAAGATAAAAAATAGTTTCTTTCTTAACCCTTTTTAGTTATAATGAAAGCTTACTTAAGTAAATAAAGTTATAGCTCCCATAAAATATTAATATTGAAAAGATAGTTGACTTTAAATTAAAGTTCTGCTAGACTAAAGTGCAATACAATCAGTAATTTTTATGTATTATATTTGGATACATAAATGAATAATTAAAAGGCATTGATGAGGAGGAGTACTTACAGAATCGAAGCAAAGAGAGAAGACGGCTGGTGAAAGTCTTCGAGAGATTCGTAGCGGTGGTGAAAGGAAATTTGTAGCCCTGCGGTACAGGAATGAATTCCGATGTACCGGGAAGTAGCCTTGGAGCTTTGAACCGAACAGTAGTTTCTTAGTAGGCTTCAACGGATGTCCACCGTTAAAGGGAAATGGTATTGGTTCTGCTTGATGAGGAGCAGCCTGTACCGTAGAGAGCAGAAGAAATTCTGAATTTAGGTGGTACCACGGATATTACGTTCGCCCTAAGCATACTTGCTTATGGCGGGCGTTTTTTTATACTTTGGATCTCGGTTTTATATGCCGGCGCATTGGGTCATTACAAGATGTGTTTGTAATTTGGTATAGCTGAGATACAGAGCTGATTCAAAGAAATTACTAGAAAAGAAAGGTGTGTAGAATATGAAAAGTGATGCAGTAACCAAAGGGATGCAACAAGCACCTCATAGATCCTTATTTAATGCGCTAGGTTTAACAAAAGAAGAGCTAGAAAAGCCGCTCATCGGTATTGTAAGTTCTTATAATGAGATTGTACCGGGACATATGAATTTAGACAAAATAGTGGAGGCGGTAAAATTAGGTGTTGCGATGGCAGGAGGAACCCCTATCGTATTTCCGGCAATTGCCGTTTGTGATGGAATTGCAATGGGACATATTGGTATGAAATATTCCTTGGTAACAAGAGATTTGATTGCCGATTCTACAGAGGCAATGGCAATGGCACATAGCTTTGATGCGTTAGTAATGGTTCCAAATTGTGATAAGAATGTTCCGGGGCTATTAATGGCAGCAGCAAGAGTAAATATTCCAACCATATTCGTAAGTGGCGGACCAATGCTTGCAGGGCGTGTCCACGGAGAGAAGAGAAGTCTTAGCAGTATGTTTGAAGCAGTTGGTGCTCATGCAGCCGGTAAGATGACAGAGGAAGATGTAGTAGAGTTTGAAAATAAAGTTTGTCCAACCTGCGGTTCCTGCTCAGGTATGTATACGGCAAATAGTATGAACTGCTTAACAGAGGCACTGGGAATGGGGCTGAAAGGAAACGGTACGATTCCGGCAGTATACTCTGAGCGTATTAGGCTGGCGAAGCATGCCGGTATGAAGATTATGGAGCTTCTTGAGAAAAATATACGTCCAAGAGATATCATGTCAGAAAAAGCATTTTTAAATGCGCTGGCAATAGATATGGCATTAGGCTGCTCAACTAATAGTATGTTACATCTGCCGGCGATTGCTCATGAGGCAGGAGTTGATTTAAATGTTGATATCGCAAATGAAATCAGTGCAAAGACTCCAAACCTATGTCATCTTGCACCGGCCGGTCATACTTATATGGAAGATTTAAACGAAGCCGGCGGTGTCTATGCTGTAATGAACGAACTTGATAAAAAAGACTTATTGTATACAGATTTAATTACTTGCACCGGTAAGACTATAAAAGAAAATATGGAAGGCTGTATCAATAAAGACCCGGAAATCATTCGGCCTATTGAGAATCCATATAGTGAAACCGGTGGAATCGCAGTGTTAAAGGGAAATCTGGCACCGGACTCTGCCGTAGTAAAGCGTTCTGCGGTAGCACCTGAGATGATGGTGCATGAAGGACCTGCAAGAGTTTTTGATTGTGAAGAGGATGCGATTGATGCAATCAAAGCTGGGAAAATTGTTGCCGGAGATGTTGTTGTCATTCGTTATGAAGGTCCAAAGGGCGGTCCTGGTATGAGAGAAATGTTAAATCCTACATCAGCGATCGCCGGTATGGGACTTGGTTCCTCCGTAGCATTAATTACCGATGGCCGTTTCTCTGGTGCATCCAGAGGTGCATCAATTGGCCATGTATCTCCGGAAGCAGCGGTCGGAGGTAATATTGCTCTGATTGAAGAAGGAGATATTATTACAATTGACATCCCAAACAATTCGTTAAATTTTGTAGTATCAGACGAGGAGTTAAAGAGAAGACGAGAGAGTTGGAAACCAAGAGAGCCAAAGATAACCACAGGTTATTTAGCACGATATACCGCTATGGTTACCTCAGGAAATCGTGGTGCGATATTAGAAGTTCCACGTGTTAAATAAGGAAAGAGTGGAGATAGAATTATTGGTGAAAGTGTCTGTGACTGCATTATGTTCCAAACGCAGGGGATAAACAGGAGTTAGTAAAAGAGAATTTTAAAGTTGATATGTAACGTTGACTAAGAAATCCTAAAACTTCATACAGAATAATAATTTTCCTGTTTGATTGAAAAAATGATACTAGAGAAAGAGGTGCAGTATGTTATTAACCGGTTCGCAAATTTTAATTGAGTGCTTGAAAGAACAAGGTGTTGACACCATATTTGGATATCCGGGTGGTCAGGTACTTAACATTTATGATGAGCTATATCGCCATCAAGACGAGATAAAACATATTTTAACTTCCCATGAACAGGGAGCTTCCCATGCTGCGGATGGCTACGCGCGTGCAACCGGTAAAGTCGGTGTCTGTCTTGCAACGTCAGGTCCGGGTGCAACGAATCTAGTAACCGGTATTGCAACCGCTTATATGGATTCTGTTCCTATGGTCGCAATTACCGGTAATGTTCCTGTACCCCTTCTTGGTAAAGACAGTTTTCAAGAGGTTGATATTGCCGGAATCACAATGCCTATCACAAAACATAACTTTATTGTTAAAGATATTACAAAGCTTGCCGATACGATACGCCGTGCATTTAAGATAGCAAAAAGCGGAAGACCGGGACCTGTTCTTGTTGATGTCACTAAGGATGTAACAGCGGCACAATATGAGTACACAAAGGCTGAGCCGGAGGAGATTACCTATGATGAATACTTAACAGTCACCGGCGAAGATTTGGAGGAGGCCTTAACCTTACTTCGCGGATGTAAGAAGCCTATGTTATTCGTAGGTGGAGGCGCTGTTATATCAGGAGCAGAGAAAGAATTAATGGAATTTGCGGAACTTTTAGATTGTCCGGTTACAGATTCCTTAATGGGAAAGGGTGCCTTTCCGGGGGATCATCCAAGGTATACAGGGATGCTTGGAATGCATGGAACAAAAACTTCGAATTTAAGTGTTACGGAATGCGATTTATTTATCGCAATCGGAGCGCGTTTTAGTGACCGGGTAACTGGAAACGCTACAAGGTTTGCACAAAATGCGAAAAAGATACACATTGATATTGATCCGGTTGAGATGAATAAGAATGTAACCATTGACAAACGATTGATTGGAGATGTTAGGTCGGTTCTCCGGTTAATAAATGGAAAGTTAGAACAGCAATTTCATGGAGAGTGGATGAAAAAGGTTGAAGAGGGTAAGAAAAAACATCCATTAACCTATCGAAATGATGTATTAACAGGTCCTTATATCTTGGAAAAAATTGATGAACTTGCCGGTGAAAATGCAATTATTACAACTGAGGTAGGTCAGCATCAGATGTGGGCCGCTCAGTACATCAAATATAGAAAGCCCAGAACTTTAATCACTTCCGGTGGTTTAGGAACAATGGGTTATGGTCTTGGGGCTAGTTTAGGGGCAAAAATCGGAATGCCGGATAAGACCGTAATTAATATAGCTGGAGATGGCTGCTTCCGAATGAATATGAACGAGATTGCTACCGCAACCAGATACAACATTCCAATTGTACAGGTGATATTCAATAACCACGTACTTGGAATGGTTCGCCAGTGGCAGACTCTTTTCTATGGCAGACGTTATTCACAGACGATTTTAAATGATAAAGTTGATTTTGTAAAGCTGGCAGAAGCTATGGGAGCAAAAGCCTTTCGTATTACAAAAAAAGAAGAAGTAGAACCTGTTTTAAGAGAAGCCATATCGTTAAATGAACCCGTTGTGATAGACTGTATCATTGATAATGATGATAAAGTTTGGCCTATGGTTGCTCCTGGTGCTGCAATTGAGGAATGTTTCAATGAGGATGACCTTAAGGAGAAATAGGTACTTGGGTTCTAATAAAATAATATGGTATTAAAGAATATTAAGGCTCAATGAATAAAATTACATGCTGCATTGTAGAAAATAAGCTACAATGCAGCTATTTATGTATTCCTTTTTCTGTAAGAAAGTAGGAAGAAAATAAAAAATGCTGTGATTTATAAGTAATACTAATAGATAAGATTAGTTGTAATAATTATAGGAAGTACAGTAAAATCAATCATCTTAGGTTTTAAACAAAATACTAACTATGGTGTTATTTTAAACTATTATTACAATATCCTGTGTTTTTCTGCTTGACAGGAGGGATTGTTATTGGTAAAATGAGCGTGTGTTGAGGAAAGTCGTTCTGTGTAAATATACAGTTTGTGTTATTAAAAGGGCATATTTATTACTTATATAAGAGGACAGCGATAGGGGGCTGTAAATTTTGGCAATGAAGAGTACGGTTAAGTCAGTTTCATTGCTTTGCTTGCGTATTTTTATGATTCAAACAGGGGGATACCCTGTTAAGGAGCAAAGCTCCATGAATAAATTATAATAGGAGGAAGTATTTATGGAACGCTTTTTTAAATTAAAGCAGAATAACACAAACGTACGTACAGAAGTTATCGCAGGTTTCACTACATTCTTTGCGATGGCGTACATTATCACAGTTAATCCGGAAATGTTATCAAAAGCAGGAATGCCATGGGGAGCAGTATTTTTAGCAACCATATTAGCATCTATCGTCGGAACACTAATTATGGGTCTCGTTGCTAATGTCCCATATGCACAGGCACCGGGGATGGGCCTTAATGCATTTTTCGTATTTACCGTACATTTTGGTCTTGGGTTTAGCTGGCAGGAAGCCTTGGCAATGGTATTTATCTGCGGTTTATTTAATATTTTTATTACCGTAACAAAACTTCGTAAGCTAATTATCAAATCCATACCGGAAAGCTTACAGCATGCAATTGGCGGTGGTATTGGTATCTTCGTAGCATATATCGCAATTGTTAATTCAGGACTTGTTACTTTTGCAGATAATGTCCCAAGCATTGCAATCTTTAATAATCCGGCTGTTATTTTAACGGTTGTGGGACTTATACTTACCGTTATACTTTTACTATTAAACGTTAAGGGAGCTATCTTTATTGGTATTGTTGTTACTACCTTACTTGGTATTCCTTTTGGTGTTACTAAGACAGCGGATACAGTTAGTTTTACGGAAGCGTTCAGACAGTTACCGGAAACCTTTGGTGCCGCGTTTGGTGAAGAGGGGATTCAGCATTTATTTGCAGATGCCAGTAAAATACCTCTTGTATTAATGACAATCTTTGCCTTTAGTCTATCGGATACTTTTGATACCATCGGTACCTTCATTGGAACCGGACGCAAGACAGGAATCTTTTCTAAAGAAGATGAAGAGGCACTGGAAAGCGGTGCAGGCTTTAAATCTAAGATGGACAAGGCTTTATTTGCAGATGCAACAGCAACTAGTATTGGAGCTATTTTTGGTACTTCCAATACAACTACTTATGTTGAGAGTGCAGCGGGTATTAATGCAGGCGGACGTACCGGCTTAACGAGTGTTGTGGTAGCTGTTTTATTCGCTGTCAGCGCATTTTTTGCCTCATATGTCAGTGCAATTCCTTTTGCAGCTACCGCTCCGGCTCTTATTATTGTTGGTGTTATGATGCTTTCCGCATTTAAACAGGTTGATTGGAATGATATGGAGGAAGCTATCCCGGCGTTCTTTGCCGGTGTATTTATGGCTCTTTGCTATAGTATCTCTTATGGTATTGCAGCAGGATTTATCTTCTATATTATTGTAAAATGTGTAAAGGGTAAAGTAAAAGAGGTAACACCTGTACTTTGGGTTGCAACCGCCCTTTTCATAGCAAACTTTGTAATTTTAGCATTTTTATAATTCGAAACAAATCGTTCGATATTTCTAATAGATATAGAAAAGTGGGGTTACGAATCGGCATATTAGCTATCCGTAGCCCTACTTCTATGATATTATCCGTGGCAGTATCATTGAAAAACTTTATGTTGCTGCGGGCAATGTTATTTATATATAGAAGGAAGAAGAACAGAATAGTTTTTTGAAAAAAGTGCATGATAAGCTTATATTTTAGTAAATTAATTCACTTTTTTCAGTGTTGTATTATAAAAGACCTTCTGATATAATCTCGTAGTGAGCGCAGTTGCGCAAAAGTGTGCAATTTGTACATAGAGTGCAAATTCCACAAATCGTATTATTGTTCCCGGGATGGAACACAACTAAAAAAGAGGAGGCAATTACATGAGAGGCAATGTCATTGTTGGTCAATCTGGAGGACCGACAGCGGTTATTAATTCAAGTCTGGCGGGGGTATACAAAACAGCAAAGGATCGTGGAGCTAGAACGGTCTATGGGATGAAACATGGTATCCAAGGCTTTCTAAAAGGTCAGATTGTTAATTTATCTGATCACATTAAGAACAATCTCGACATCGAGTTACTAAAGCGTACACCTTCCTCTTATCTTGGTTCATGCAGATATAAGCTTCCTGAAGTTTCTGTGAACAAAGAGGTTTATGAGACTATCTTTCAAAAGCTTCATGAATTAGACATTGAGTGTTTCTTCTATATTGGCGGAAATGACTCTATGGATACCATCAAAAAATTATCGGAATATGCTGAGCTGACCAATAGTCATATTCGTTTTATGGGCGTACCAAAAACAATCGATAATGACTTAGCTGCAACAGATCATACTCCCGGCTTTGGCAGCGCAGCGAAATACATCGCTTCGATTACCAAGGAAGTAATCCGTGATGGATTAGTTTATGATGTTAAGAGTGTTACCGTATTAGAAATCATGGGTAGAAATGCCGGATGGTTAACTGGTGCGGCAGCGCTTGCTAAGAGTGAAGACTGCGAAGGACCGGATATGATACTTCTCCCAGAAGTTCCATTTGATTCGAAAGACTTTATACGAAAAGTGGATGAAATTCAAAAGCGTAAGAAATCTGTTGTGATCGCTGTTTCAGAGGGCGTTCGTCTTGCAGACGGCAGATATGTTTGTGAGGTAGGTGATACAAACGGCAGCGTAGATGCGTTTGGGCATAGACAGCTTTCCGGGACAGGCCGTGTGTTAGCTAATTTAGTGACGGCTTCACTTGGCTGTAAAGCGCGTGCAATTGAATTTAGTACCTTACAGCGTTGTGCTTCTCATATCGTATCCCGTACGGATATCTCAGAAGCGTTCCAAGTTGGTGGTGCAGCAGTGAAAGCGGCTTTTGAAGGTGAGACTGGTAAGATGATTACCTTAAAACGTGTAAGTGATGAGCCATATCAGTGTACTACCGATATCTATGATATAAAGGCAATTGCTAACGTTGAAAAACGTGTGCCTATGGAATGGATTGATATTCCGAATTATTATGTAACGCAGGAGTTTATTAATTATACAAGACCATTAATTCAAGCAGAGCTTACCCCTATTATGGTAGATGGACTTCCTAGACATTTATATTGTGAAGAGTAATTTTTTATCAAAAGAAAGAAAATAGATGAATAGAGTTCATTTTTTTACCCAAAATATTAAATGGTTCTGTTAAACGCAAATCAGTAGGGCAATAGAAAGTACTTTAACGGGCTTTCTATTGCTTTTTAATTTATTTTTTCGAGGTTTCCGATGGATCTTCTGTACTGCATTTATAAAATTTTCACTTTTCAAAATGAAAAATCTATGATATGATTTTATATAGTATTTAAAACTACATTATGCGATAGATAATTACTACGTGATAAAGATATCATCACAATATTTACAATTGACAGGAGGACTATTATGTCTTATAAAATTTTATGCGACAGTTGTACTGATTTGCCAAAGGAGTTACAACAGGAGGAAGATATTGTAAAAGTAGCATTGTCCATTCAAATAGAAGAAGAAAATATTATTGACGACGAGACATTTAATCAGATAGATTTTTTACGGAAAATGAACGATAGCAAAAGTTGCCCCAAGTCATCCTGTCCGTCGCCGGATAGCTATATGTCTCATTTTGATGAAGCAGAAGATATCTATGTGGTAACACTATCCTCTCGCTTGAGTGGTTCTTATAACAGTGCGGAACTTGCTAAGAAACTTTACCTAGAAGACCATCCGAATAAAAACATTGAAGTATTTGACTCGAAATCTGCGTCGGTGGGACAGACATTAATTGCAATGAAGATTCAAGAATTGATTCAAAAAGGATTTTCCTTTTCAGAAGTAGTAAAAAAAGTGAATGATTTTCGTGATAACTTAAAGACAAAATTTGTGTTAGAAACCTTAGATACCTTAAGAAAGAACGGTAGATTAAGTAACTTAACGGCTGTAATTTGCAGTGCGCTTAATATTAAACCTATCATGGGAGCTGACGATGGGAATATTGTTAAAATTGACCAGGCCCGCGGGATTGAAAAAGCACTGCTAAAGATGGTAAAATATATGGAAGAGGATGTGATTGATGCTAAGAACCGTGTTCTTGGTATTGCACACTGTAATAATTTTGAACGAGCAATATTTGTAAAAAACGAAATTATGAAGTGTATTCCTTTTGCAAGATGTTTCATAGCAAACACGGGCGGCATTTCCAGCTTATATGCAAATGAAGGCGGAATCATTGTTTGCTACTAATCGGTAGAGAAAGGAAAGGATAAGAACCAAATGAAAGAGTTTGTCATTACAACAGATTCCAATTCGGATTTATTACCATCCTATATTCAAGAGAAAAAAATTGGGATTATCTCACATTATTATGATTTAGAAGGCGTAACTTATGGGGAGGGCCATTTATTATCTGCAAAAGAATTCTATGATAAAATGCGTGCAGGGGTTATGCCAACAACGATGGCAAGTAATCCGGCCGTAATTCGGGAAACCTTTCAGGGATATGTTAATGAGGGGTATGATGTTCTTCATATTAGTTTTTCCTCTGCTCTGAGCGGCGGCTGCAATAATGTAATGGTAGGTGCAAGGGAAATTTGTGAGGAAAATGAAGGGGCTAAGATTATTGTAATTGATACTCTTAATGTATCCTTAGGTCAAGGCATGGTTATCATGAAAGCTGTTGCCATGAGAGAACAAGGAAAAAGTATTGAGGAAGTGGCAGCGTGGATTGAAGAACATAAGCTGGAATTCTGTGTTCAATTTACCGTGGATGATTTATATCATCTTCACAGAGGCGGCCGAGTATCGAAAGCTACAGCAATCGTTGGTTCTATGATTAATATTAAGCCTATCTTAGTAGTAAATAACGAAGGACAGCTTGTATCCAATGGAACTACAAGAGGAAGAAAAAAGTCACTTGCTACTTTAGTAGATAATATGCTGTCTACGATGGGAAACTATAAGAATGAGAATAATGTAATCTGTGTAGTACACGGAGATGTCGAAGAGGATGCTAATTTCTTAGTAAATCTTATCAAAGAGAAACTACATACCGACGATATTATTGTGAATACAGTAAGCCCAAGTATCGGAGCTCATTCCGGTCCTGGAGCAATCGGTATCTGTTATATGGGAGAGCATCGTTAGAATCGATATTATTTAACATAGCAACATGAAAAATCAAGGAGATAGTACAAAAAGTAATGATTTTTTGCTACTATCCGCCTTGGTTTTCATGATTATTATCATAATTATTTCCTTTTATTGGTCTTGACAATTAAAAAAAATTGTAGCATAATATCATAGCGAGCTGCTCTTTTCTTAGTACATACAGCAGCTATAATTCGAGGCGTGGCTCAGTTTGGTAGAGCGCTACGTTCGGGACGTAGAAGCCGCAAGTTCGAATCTTGTCGCCTCGATGATAGGTTTAATTTAAATCATATCTAATTTTATGCCGTTATAGCACAGTCGGTAGTGCGATTCACTCGTAATGAATAGGTCACCGGTTCGATTCCGGTTAACGGCTTTCTTTTAAACTAGAAACAATGGACTTGTGTCTGCGTCATGACACAAGTCCATTTCTATTGTATGGCAATATCTTTATCAGGCCATAAGTTTTTTGCTTATCATTCTACCGGTTTCTTCTGCCTTAACGATATTGTAAATAATATAGCTACAGCAAAAATACATAGTTATCCCTCTCTGATTTATAATTAGCATTGACACCCATTTGAAACATGTTATTATGGTTGTATATGAAGATTATGGAAAGAAAAGTATGTTAAATATTTAAGTCCTGAATAACCTATCCAATTTTATAAATCGTAGGGATAAAAAATTAATTTTGTAGATTTTCTGCCATATTTGGTTATCATTTAGGAAAGAAATTGTTTTGTATAATATTGAATGGACAATTATTCTCCTGCTCTCTTTTCTTTTGTATAATGAATAGAGGGGAGCGTGCAGCAGAGGTCTAGGTCATAATATGGAGGTAATAATGATAGAAGGAGCGCTGGTACTAGAAGGAGGGTCCCTTCGGTGCCTGTTTACAGCCGGAGTGTTGGATGTACTAATGGAACATGGAATTGAGTTATCCTATGTAAATGGAGTATCTGCCGGTTCTATGTGTGGTTTAAATTATGTCTCAAAGCAAATCGGGAGAACCAAAGATATTAATCTTAATTTTGTTAATGATAAACGATATCTTGGAGTTCATAATCTATTTCGTCATGGCGGAATTTTCAATTTTGATTTTTTGTTCGGTGATATTACGGATCGTTTACATCCCTTTCATAAAGAAGAATTTTTAAATTCAAAGCAAAGATTTACAGCCATAGCTACGAATTGTGGAACAGGCAAGGCAGAGTTTTTTGAGAAAGATGATTGCACAAATGGGAAATGTGATGCTATATTCTTAGCGGCGCGAGCATCAAGTAGTATGCCAATGTTATCGAAGATGGTAAAAATTCAACAGAATTATTACTTGGATGGTGGGATTGCTTTACCGGTAGCATACCAAAAAGCGTTGGAAGAAGGTTATCAAAAAGTTGTAGTTGTTCTGACACGAGAACAGGGGTATCAAAAGAGCCCGGAAAAAAGATCCTTATTTCATGCTTACGAAAGGCTTTATGCAAAATATCCTAAACTATTGGAAAAACTGCATCATATCCCTCAGCATTATAATGAGATGCAAAAAGAGATGGAACAACTTGAGAAGGACGGAAGAATCTATGTGATTCGTCCCAAATATCCGGTTATGATTAGCAGAATTGAAAAAGATCTTGATAAACTAGAAGAGTTATATAAACGTGGCAGAAAACGAATGGAGGAAGAGTTGGATAGTCTTAGGAAATATCTTGAAATAGACTAAGCAAGGAGAGGGAAACCAAATGGAACTAAAAGCAATCCTATGGGATTATGACGGTACTTTAGTTGACAGTACGAGGAAAAATATACGGGTTACCAAAGAGGTATTAAAGCACTTTATTCCAGAGTTTGAGAAACATATTCCAAAGGCATTGACTTCCGTTGAAGAATATCAGAAGGCCAATTATAAATACAAGAATTGGAAGGAGCTGTATGAGCAAGCATATGGATTAACCATAGAGCAGATTGAGCAGGCAGGGAAACTTTGGAGTCCCTATCAGTTACAGGATGATTCCATACCGGAGTTGTTTGAGGGTTTGCTGGATATTATTCCGCATCTGCCGGTAAAAGCGCAGGGTATATGCTCTCAAAATGGAGCAAAAAGTATAGAAAGCACATTGGCTTCTTATGGATTAACTTCGTTTTTTCAGGCGATTATCGGTGTGGATGAGGTTGGGTTTGGGGAGCAAAAGCCCAATCCTGCAGGTTTTTTAAAGTGTCTTGCGAAGCTTGGTATAAAAGATTATGAGGATTCCATATTGATTTATATTGGTGACCATGCAGAAGATGTTGTGTTTGCTAAAAATGCGGAAAAATGCCTGCTGGAAAAGCTGAATATAGAGAATAAAAACAGCACTGTAACAGTAATCACAATCGGAGTAAATTACAGTGGTACGGAGGTTTTAGCATGGGGAATGAAACCAGATTATGTTGTGACCGTACCAAAGGATATCGAAAGGATTATTTCAGAAATCATTAAGAATTAGAAGGAAACGCCTGTGAATAAATATACGTTAGCATTTCGCTTATTAAAAAAGAATTATAAAACCGTGCTGCTTTTTGAGATTTTTTATAAATTAGCGGGTTCCATCGTATTTTCGCCTTTGCTGTTTGGGTTGTTAAATCTTGCCCTAAAGTTTTCCGGTGAAAAATACTTAACCAATGACAACCTATTTAAATTTTTAAGAATGCCGTTGACAATTACTATCATCTTAATTATTTTACTGGCAGTAACATTTTTTACGTTAGTTGAGATGACAGCTTTGGTGCAATGTTTTCATGCTTCCTTTTATAATCATAAAATGACAGTGGCACAGATGTTTCAAGCCGGTTATCGTTCTGCTTTTCGATTGTTTCGGGGAAGGAACGGACTAATCATCCTTTTTGTTCTGTTTCTTATTCCAGTTACGAATTTTGCTTTGGTGTCCGGGTATATTTCAAGTATCAATATACCGGAATTTATTATGGAATATATCAATAAGAATCAGTTGCTATCAGTTTTATTTTTTTTATGCATTGCCTTTTTTTGCATTATAGCAATGCGCTGGATATTTAGTATTCATGTGTTTACACTTGAAAACTGCAATTATCAAAAAGCAAGAAAAGAGAGTCTTCGTATGAATCGAGGACGGTATGCAAAGCACGCATTTGGATTAATCGTATGGAATGTATCCATAAGTTTGCTTGTTCTATTCCTCACTTCACTATCGATTGGTGCAATCGCTCTAGTGATTAAAGCATTTAGTAATGCAACGCTTGCCTACTCTATGACATTAGCTATTGTGGCAGGTGCTTTGCTGCTATTATTAATTGTATTTGCTAATTTCTCAGTTACAATTTCCTTTGCATTTATCAGTGCGTTATACTACAAGCAAAAGAGATATTCAGGAGAGGAAGTTCCTGCTTATCATCCTTCTGCTATTATGTTCCCAAAGGTGAAGAAAATCTTAGTAATCGGTGTATTAGGGGCAGCTATAATTAATGTTTTCTATTTGTCGGTTGTGAAAGATTTTTCCTGGAAGGTACAATTGTTTGAACATACACAGGTGTCTGCGCATCGTGGTAATTCCAGTATGGCACCGGAGAATACCATGCCCGCATTTAAAAGTGCGATAGACCATCGGGCAGATTGTATAGAACTTGATGTTCAACAGACCAAGGACGGAGTGCTTGTAGTAATGCATGACTCCAATTTGAAACGAATTTCGGGAAAAAATATAAATATATGGGATGTTACCTACGATGAAATTAAAGATATTGATGTTGGAAGCTGGTTTCACAGTGATTTTTCCTATGTTGGGTTATCTACGTTAGAAGAGGTTATCAAGGAAACGAAGGGAAAGATAGATTTAAATATTGAGCTTAAGCCAAGCGGTCATGAAGTTGATTTTGAAAAGAGTGTTGTTGACTTAATCAAAGAGTATAGGGTGGAGGAGGACTGTGTTGTAGCCTCTATGAACTATGGCTGTTTAAAACGGGTGAAGGAATATGCGCCGGATATAAAAACCGTATATGTTATGACGGTAGCATATGGCTCCTTATTGACCCTGAAGTATGCGGATGTCTATAGTATAGAGGCTTCCTTTATTACAAGTAAACTGGTAAATGACATTCATCGTCAAGGGAAAGAAATCTATGCTTGGACGGTAAATAATGAAAATAATGTACAGAAAATGATTGATTTAGGTGTGAATAATATCATAACAGACGACCCTGTTATGGTTCGTGAATTAATCTATTCTAAGAGTTTAAATGAAAATATTGTAGATTTCATAAAACGTCTTCTTAATAAATAGAGAAGTATTAGATTAGACGTTAAGTTAAACTTTAGAGTTATACCCATAGGTTATAAAGGGGAAGAAAATTATTCCGTAAGACTGCACTGGCTCATTTGTGCATCACAAACTTAATGCATCACAGAAATGAGGAAAACAATGTATAAAATTATGATGATAGAAGACGATATGACCATTGCAAAAGCAATTAAGGACCATTTATGTAAATGGGGCTATGAAGCGGAATATGTCACCGAGTTTCAGAATGTAACGGAGCAGGTAATAAAATTTGAACCACATTTAGTTCTCTTAGATGTTTGTCTGCCTTATTTTAATGGCTTTCATTGGTGCAGCGAGATTAGGCGAGTGTCAAAAGTACCCGTGGTGTTTTTGTCCTCTGCCGCTGATAATATGAATATTGTAATGGCGATGAACATGGGAGGCGATGACTTCATAGCGAAGCCTGTGGACCTTAATGTACTCACCGCAAAAGTCCAGGCGATCCTTCGCAGAACTTATTCCTTTCAAGGCCAATTAAATGCGATTGAACATAATGGTGCAATTTTAAATCTCAGTGATATGTCTATGATTTGCGGACATGAAAAGGTGGAGTTAACAAAGAATGAATTCCGTATTATGCAAATCTTAATGGAGAATATCGGCCGTGCTATTACAAGGGAATCGATTATGGAACGGCTATGGGAAAATGACAGCTTTGTTGACGACAATACTTTAACCGTCAATGTAAACAGACTTCGAAAAAAATTAGATGATGCAGGATTAGAAAATTATATTACAACGAAAAAAGGTGTTGGGTACATGGTAATGTAGCGCTTGTAATTGTAAGGAGAGAAGAGATGGAGAAAATAAGAAAGAACAGGAAGCAGCAACTTAGCCGGGTATTTAAACTCTTAGTCTCTTATGTAAAAAGGCATATCTCAATCATTGTTTCTGCAGGAATTGCGATTGTACTGTTTTTTATCGTCTTTAGTTTGTATGATCTTCCAATCGAAGCGGTCGGATATGCTTCCGTATTATCCGTAGTAGTAGTCAGTTTATTTGGTATGGTGCGGTTTTATTTCTATTATAAAAGGCAGCAAAAACTTCAGTGGCTGATGCAAACAGTCACCTTGTCGGAGGAAAAGTTTCCGCAGCCGCAGGATAGGATAGAGGAAGACTACCAGGAAATCATTCGTATTCTAAGTGAAAGATATACAAAGATGTTGTCTGATGTAGATGGGAAGTTATCTGATATGATGGACTATTATACCATGTGGGCGCATCAGATTAAGACTCCGATCGCTGCAATGCGCTTGGTATTGCAGAGTGAGGAAACGTCCGTGTCGGAGGAATTACAGGAGCAGTTATTTAAAATAGAGCAATATGTAGGAATGGTACTCCAGTATCTGCGTGTGGAGAGTATGTCGGGAGATTTGCTCTTATCACGATATGACCTTGATGATATTGTGAAGCAGGCAATAAAAAAACATTCCAAATCATTTATCAGAAAGAAAATTTCACTGCATTATGAGGAAATTCATAAAAAGGTTTTAACCGATGAAAAATGGCTTGTTTTTGTTTTAGAGCAGTTAATATCGAATGCGTTAAAATATACAACTTCAGGAAGCATCTCAATTTATCTCGACCATGAGCTTAACGATACTCTGGTAATAGAAGATACTGGGATTGGTATTTGTTCTGAAGACTTACCAAGAGTATGCGAGAAAGGTTATACCGGGTATAACGGCAGAGCAGATAAAAAATCCACCGGAATCGGGCTATATCTTTGTAAGCGTATTCTAAATAAGTTATCACATACCCTGATGATTAGCTCCGAGGTTTCGAAAGGAACTAAGGTATCTATAGACTTGGCTGCGAAAGAATTAACGGTGGAATAATGAAAAAAGATTTATCTTACAATAATGTAAGTTTGAAAAAGAGAATGTAAGCCAAAGCGATGGCATCACATTCTCTTTCTTTGCTATACTAACACCATAATTCGTGATTGAAACTATATTAGGAGGAAGAAACATGTCATTATTAGAAGTAAAAAATTTAAAAAAAATATATACCACACGATTTGGCGGAAATCAGGTACAAGCCTTATCTAATGTATCCTTTTCGGTAGAGAAAGGTGAATATGTAGCCATTATGGGTGAATCCGGATCTGGAAAAACCACCTTACTAAATATTCTGGCTTCTCTTGATAAGCCAAGCAGCGGTGAAGTATTACTGGAAGGGAAAAGCCTGAACACGATAAAAGAGTCTGAGATTTCAGCATTTCGGCGTAATAATCTAGGCTTTGTATTTCAGGATTTTAACTTGCTGGATACATTTTCTTTGCAGGATAATATATTTTTACCGTTGGTATTATCCGGAAAGCAGTATGAAGAGATGAAGGGCAGGCTCCAAAGAATAGCTGCTAAATTAGGAATCTCAGATTTATTAAACAAATTTCCCTATGAAGTATCCGGTGGACAGAAACAAAGAGCAGCGGTTGCAAGAGCGCTGATTACAAATCCATTATTAATTCTTGCCGATGAGCCAACGGGTGCACTGGATTCCAGGGCTACCGATAGCTTACTTAAATTATTTACGGAACTCAATGACGATGGTCAGACCATCTTACTGGTAACCCATAGTACAAAGGCGGCAAGCCATGCAAAAAGAGTACTTTTTATCAAGGATGGTGAAGTATATCATCAGTTATACCGTGCAGGTATGTCGAAAGAAGATATGTTTGCTAAAATTTCTGACACATTAACTATGATAGCAACCGGATCTGCTCGCGGGGGTGACTTACATGAATAGTTCCTTATATGCAAAACTTGCTGCAACGAACATTCGGAAAAATGCGAAAAATTATGTTCCATATATACTCACTTGTTTGATCACGATAATGATGTTCTATATGATGTGTTTTTTAGCTAAAAACACTGCTCTTCGTTCCATGTCAGGGGGAGGGTCATTAACTATAATTTTAGGTCTTGGAACGGTAGTAATCGGAATTTTTGCAGTTATTTTTCTTTTTTATACGAATAGTTTTTTAATCAAGCGAAGAAAAAAAGAGATTGGTCTTTATAACATCTTAGGAATGGAAAAAAAGCATATTTCCAAGGTATTAGCATTTGAAAACCTTTATGTAGCGATACTGAGCATTACTTTAGGCTTATCTTTTGGTATTTTACTTAGCAAATTAATGGTTTTAGCACTTGGGAAGATGCTGAATTTTAAGATTTCTTTTGGATTTGAAATCTCAGGAAGTGCTGTTGTCACAACATTAATTTTATTTGCTGCTATCTTCGCCTTATTATTGCTGAATAATTTACGGCAGATTCACCTGGCAAATCCAATTGAATTATTGCGGGGAAAACAAGTAGGTGAGAAGGAACCAAAAACGAAATGGCTTCTGGCATTGATAGGTTTGGCTTGTTTATCCGGCGGTTATTATATTTCATTAACGACAAAATCACCATTGGATGCAATAGGCTTATTTTTTATCGCAGTAATCTTAGTTATTATAGGTACTTACTGTGTGTTCACCGCAGGCAGTATAGCAGTTTTAAAAGTTCTTCGGAAAAATAAACGATATTATTACAAAGTAAATCATTTTATCTCAGTATCCGGTATGATATACCGAATGAAACAAAATGCGGTAGGTTTAGCTAATATCTGTATTTTAAGTACCATGGTGCTGGTGA
Organism: Bacillota bacterium; assembly: GCA_023457255.1. Taxonomy (GTDB): domain Bacteria; phylum Bacillota; class Clostridia; order Lachnospirales; family Lachnospiraceae; genus Lachnoclostridium. The sequence goes on from JAEWMB010000002.1 coordinate 82,834, forward strand.
TGATATCCTCCACGGTATCTCTTTATATCGGATTTGAGGATTCTTTAAAAAGCATGTATCCTAAGGAAATTCAAGTAAATGGATATGGTATTACTGAGGATGAGGGCAAAAAATTAGAAGAAGTAGTGAAAGAGATTACGGATAGGCATCAATTAGAGCAAAAAGATGTGGTCACTTATCGATATATGAATCAAATGACTGTACAACAGGAAAATCAGTTTCTAAGAACAGACTCTGATCCTTATATTTACGATGCCGGATCGATCCTTTATATGATACCGCTTTCTGATTATAACAGGTTACTGGGAGAAGAAAAAACGCTAAAATCGGATGAAGTGTTTGTTTATTATGTGAATAATAAGCTAGGCGGGGATTCGATAGGATTTGGCGAGGAAAGCTATCATATAAAAGCTATGTCGGAGGTATCGGAAATTGATTTGCTTTATTCTCCGGATATGGTGAAAACCTACTACATCATCTTACCGGATATGGATGCCTTTGAGAAAATCAGCAAAGAATTAGGAAACGCAGAAGATATTAATAAAATGCAATACTTTTATGGATTTAATACCGATGCACCAAGTGAAAAACAGTTAGAGGTATATGAAGAGATTCAAGCATTGCGTGGACAAGAGGAGGTTGAGCTTTATCAAAGTATTCGTGTACAAAGTTCGGAATACATGAAAAGTGAGTTTTTATTTGTATATGGCGGTCTTTTTTTCCTTGGTATCTTTTTAGGAACACTGTTTTTAATGGCAACCGTATTGATTATGTATTATAAACAGATTTCTGAGGGCAATGACGATAGAGAGCGCTTTGAGATTATGCAAAAGGTTGGTATGAGCCAAGAGGAAGTAAAAAGGACAATACACAGTCAGGTATTGATGGTATTCTTCCTTCCAATTATAGCAGCAGCTATCCACATTGCTTTTGCATTTAATGTTATTGCAAAATTACTCGCTATCTTTAATTTAACTAATATTGCGCTTTTTGCGACCTGTACGTTTGCAACGTTGGGAGTATTTATTGTATTCTATGCGGCAGTCTATACACTCACTGCAAGAACTTATTATCGTATTGTAAAACATTGATTTTGTGAGGATGTATATTTAGAAAGAGGTAATTTAATACCAATAATTGCAGCGCAGAAAGTTTGTCAGGTGAATTTCTAAAAAATATGGCAGAGCAAGATATGATATGAGTCTTAAATAAGAGAAATATCTATGTTATTTAAAAGATACTACATTGCATAAAAATCTCATCTTCGTATAATGAAATTAGGAAAGGAGATGGGCTTATGGGGAACAGATCATATCTTGAAACACCATTATGGGATAATAACCTGCCTCTTAAGAAGCGGTTAGATTATCTTGTTGAAAACTTAACCTTGGAAGAGAAGTTTGAGTTTCTAGGAACAAGGTGTCCTGCAATTGAACGACTTGGAATTTCTAGTACCTTTCACGGAGGAGAGGCTGCACATGGCATAGAAGCAAGGCACGATCAGGCATTTAATAAGGGAGAACCTGAGCCAACCACAATATTTCCACAGCCAATAGGAATGAGTTCTACCTGGGATACGGCTCTTTTAAAAAAGATTGGGACAGCGGTTGGCAATGAAGCCAGAGTCTTGTATCAACGCCACAAGAATGGCGGTTTATGCCGTTGGGCGCCAACGATAGATATGGAGCGTGATCCGCGTTGGGGACGGACGGAGGAAGGCTATGGGGAGGACCCCTACCTGACAGGAAAGATGGCTTCTTCTTATATTCTTGGAATGCGTGGAGAGCATCCTTTTTATATACGGTGCGGTGCAACCTTAAAACATTTCTATGCAAACAATACAGAAGAAGACAGGATATTTGCATCCTCTTCTATCGATCCTAGAAATAAATACGAGTACTATTTAGAGCCTTTCTACCGAGCAGTCACAGAGGGTAAGGCTGAGGCCATTATGACGGCATACAATGAAATTAATGGAGTTCCCTGCATTGTGAATCCGGAAGTAAAAAATATCGTAAAAGAGCAATGGGGGCTTTGCGGGCATGTCGTATGCGATGGCGGGGATATGATACAAACAGTAAATAATCATAAGTATTTTGGTTCTCATGCAGAAACGATTGCCTATGGATTAAAGGCAGGTATTGATTGTTTTACCGATCATCGTGAAGTGGTTATAAAAGCTGCGAAAGAAGCCTATCAAGCAGGGCTGATTACAGAGAACGATTTGGATACATCGATTTGTAATTCTTTTGCAACAAGAATACGTCTTGGCTATTTTGATGCATTAGGGCAAAACCCATATGCGAATATAACGGAGAGCTATATCAATAGTGAGGAAAATAAAGCACTTACACTGGAAGCTGCGGCAAAGGCTATGGTCTTACTAAAAAATGAAGGACAGGTATTGCCGCTTACGAAGGAGGAATCATTTTGTGTAATCGGACCGTTATCGGATGTTTGGTATAAAGATTGGTATAGTGGAATACCACCATATGCAGTAACACCGCTGCAAGGAATCAGGGAGTACCAAAAAGGAGTTTCTAAGTGTCTTACCAATTCAAAAGTAGTGGATGGACTACCGCGTGTCAAAATTCGATATCAAGAGAGGTATCTTGGTGTAACGGAAGAAGGGTTTGTTACCCTTGTGAATCAGGAGTTTGCTGAGATATATACGATTACAGACTGGGGATATGGAAATCTGACCATTGCGACTGATAAAGGGAAATACCTAACAGCAGATGAGGAAGCAGGCATGATTACTGCTTTGAAGACGGAAGCTTTTGGTTGGTTTATAAAAGAGGCATTTGATATCCGGCCGGTGAATGGAGAAAGGTGTCACACTATATTTGAAATTCTATGCCAGCAAAAGAGTCATAGGATGTCCGTCACCATTGATACGTGGAATGATGATTATCTGACGCTTAATAAGGAGGGTAAGCTTTCAATTTCTAAGGAAGAACAGGCTATATTTGAACTTGAGCTGGTATCGGATGGTATCGAAGAAGCGAAAGAATATGCCCAAAATAGTGATTATGTTGTTTTGGCAGCAGGCTGCAATCCTGTCATCAACAGTAAGGAAGAAATTGACCGCAGTGATTTGGATTTACCACCATACCAGGAACATTTCATCAGGGAAATACATAAAGTAAACGCTAAGGTAATCCTTGTACTTATTACAAATTATCCCTATGCGATACGTTGGGAAAAAGAACATATACCGGCAATTATAACGACAGCCTCCGGAAGTCAGGAACTTGGAAATGCGATTGCTGCTGTATTATTCGGTGAGATATCCCCTTCGGGCAGACTGCCGATGACTTGGTATCTTGATACAAAGGATTTACCGCCGATGATAGATTATGATATTATTCGTGGAAACCGTACCTACCAGTATTTTAAGAAAGAGGTACTGTACCCATTTGGACATGGGCTAACCTATACTACGATGGAATATCAAAAGCTCATGGTTAGATTTGAAGATTTTACTAAGCTATTCATAAACGTTACAATAGGGAATACCGGGGATCGAATCAGTGATGAAGTGGTACAGGTTTATGTAAGGCAGGAAACCTCAAGAACCGTAAGGCCACGTTTACAGTTAAAAGCGTTTGAGAGAGTAAAAAACATCCTGCCTGGAGAAAAGAGAGAGATAGAATTTTTAATTCCTACCGGTGATTTAACCTATTATGATGTTGTAACTGGTGGCATGATATTAGAGGAATCCGAATACACAATCTTAGTAGGCGCATCTTCTGAGGATATTAGATTGCAGGATACCATTTTTATTAATGGAGTAAAGGTGGGCTACCGAAATCTTTGGAAAAAGGTATTGGCAGATCATTACGATGACTGTAAGAACTCATATCTTCATCTTGGAAGTTTGGGTGATTCTGCGGTGGCTGTGAAAGATACAAATGAGGCTTGCATACTTATTTATCGGGATTTTATGATAGAGGAGAAACCGGAACATTTTCATGCGGTTCTTCAGTGCAAGAGTAAAGGAAGTATAGTGCTATCATATGAAAATCAAAGTGATGCGGCAGAACATACGGAATTAAAGCTAGGTGAAATTATGTTAGATAATCAGGAGAAATTTTGTGATATCCTCTTCCCGGTTAACTGGGATTTCATTATGTGTAAAGAAGCTTTTACGTTAAAAATTACATTGTCGGGGGATATGAGATTATCTTCCTTTTATGCAGAATAACGATTTAACAGGAAGGTACTTGAGTAAGATGCAGGGCTTTTTAAACATGCGAGGGGAGTTGAGATGATACAATTAAGAGCTCATCATGGAATGTGCATAAAGAAATTTGAAGGAAAAGGCTACAGCAAGGAATTTGTTGAAAATATGAGAAAACTGATAGAACGTCTTGAGGTTGAACCAATTTCTATAAGTCTTAAGGAAGATATTCTTTGTGAATGCTGCCCTCATAATAAAAATGGTTGTGAGATGAATGGAAAGGTAAAGCGGTATGATCTGGAATGCATAAAGGAATGTGGTATACAAGAAGGTAATCAAATGATGTTTCAGGACTATTCAAAGCTGATCGATGAAAAACTGAAAAGAACCGGGAAGTGGAAGGAAATTTGCTGTGATTGTGAGTGGAACAATGTTTGTCACACCGAATGATATGAAATAGATGCATTGCAGAATCAATGAGCAATCTTACTATTGATTAGTTTTTTTCAGATGAGGATAAGAAGTCACTGTTGTGTAGGGGTTAGGAGAAGATCTTAACTGCTGCGCCATAGTGACTTTTTTATGTGAATGATCCGGTTATGAGTTATAACTAATCTGGAAACGTTAGCTTACAGTATTCATAAAATTTGTCCGGTTTATTAAAAGGAAGCGATATTAAAAGGAATTCAATAGCATGATTTATCAAAATTATATCGATTATTTATCTGCTTAACAGGGTTTATAGACTCCTTATCTACAATTCCTAGTAAATTAGTAGAAATAAAGTGAATCTTAACACCACCTTAACGAAAATTCATGCTATCATATGAATTATAGTAAAAGCATACTGCATGTGTTCGGGGAAAAAGCAGTGTGTGACCCCCAGATTGATGAAACGCAGGAAGAAATATAAACTTAAAAAGTGTAATAGGGAGCGGATAAGATAATAAGTTTTGTTGCTGCTTGCGGTAATTGCCTAAGAAAGGAGATTTAGGAATGTACAATGTATTGTTAATAGAGGATGAGAAAATGGACCGAGTGGAAGCATGCAGGGTGCAGGCGGAGGATTTAGAACAAGGAACTTACTTGGCTCAGGTTGCAGCTCAGATGCAGAGATATATACAGGAGGATTATTCCAAGGAGATCTCACTTCAAGATGCGGCTAAGACCCTGTGTTATTCCGAAGCCTATTTTAGCAGGTTATTCAAACAGTGCTTTCATGTAAACTTTACCGTATATCTTACCCAATATCGTATTAGAATAGCAAAGCAGTTCATGTTAAAACAAAATATCAGTATTAAAGAAATTGGCGCCAGAGTTGGATATACGGATAACAATTATTTTACCAAAGTATTCCGCCGCAGTACGGGTCTTAATCCATCCGAATATCGTGCCAGATTGGTGGGAAAACTAATAGAAGGGAAGTATGTTGGCTAATGCCCCCTTGTTTTCTTAAACAAAATGATTTATGATACACATAACGTAAGTGTTAGAAAGGAATTTGTATGAGAGTTGGAATGGGTTATGATGTTCATAAATTAGTAGAAGGACGCGGCTTAATCCTTGGAGGCGTTACAGTACCTTATGAAAAAGGTTTATTAGGTCATTCAGATGCGGACGTTTTAGTTCATGCAGTTATGGATGCCATCCTTGGTGCCGCGGCACTTGGAGATATAGGAAAGCATTTTCCAGATACAGCAAAAGAGTATGAAGGAGTTTCAAGTATTGTTTTATTAGAAAAAGTAAAAGAATTAGTGGAGAAAGAATGTTATATCATTGGAAATATTGATGCTACAATCATTGCGCAGCGTCCAAAGATGGCACCATATATTCCTCAAATGATTACTAATATTGCCAAAACTCTTCATATCTCAGAAAATCAGGTTAATGTCAAAGCAACTACGGAAGAAGGACTTGGCTTTACTGGCAGCGGAGATGGAATTTCCGCTCAGGCGGTTTGCCTCTTAAATACCGTTGATAACTATGCGTACGATGGTACAGATAGCGTTTCGTATGCTTATGATGCTCAGGCTATGGAAACGAGAAACTGTGCCGGCTGTCAGGGATGCTGCAGAAATAAAGAATAGTTTGTGTTTGTCTTATCGGAAATTTAGGTTGACAAAAGCAAAATCTTTTCATAGAATAGTTACAAAATATGTGAAAAGCATTGATCGGAAAGAGTAGCTTATTTTGAAATCACAGAGAGGGAATGTCACCGGCTGAAAGCATTCTTGAATTTCTTATAAGCGAAGTGCATCCGTGAGCTGGTTAGGCGAAGAAAGTAGCTTAACTCGGTTACAGCCGTTATCTGTTTTGAGCTCGCAATGTTGCGAATTAGAGTGGAACCGCGGATTACTTCGTCTCTTAGATTAAGAGACGAAGTTTTTTTATTTCCGTAAAAGGTCATTGGTGCAACGTATTAGTATGTACCTTTTATAGGATAAAAATTCTCCATAAAAAACCACATTATGCTCAAAACAGATATCTGGCCTGCTATGCAGGTATACCCGGTCGGTGTTAACATAAGGGGGTAATAGTATGGGTTTCTTCCGTTATGTGAAAGAAGAAATGAAAGTAATAAGAGAGAGAGATGCCGCGATAAAGACAAATTGGGAAGTATTTCTTTATCCAAGCTTTAAAGCATTGCTAAGACACCGTGTTGCTCATTGGCTCTATATAAGAAAACATTATTTTCTTGCAAGATGGTACTCACAGCGTACGGTAAGAAAGACGGGAATAGAGATTCACCCGGGTGCTGCCATAGGGAAGGGATTATTTATTGATCACGGACATGGCGTGGTAATTGGGGAGACAGCAATTATAGGTGATAATGTTACTCTTTATCAGGGAGTTACACTTGGCGGAACTGGAAAGGAACAAGGGAAACGTCATCCGACGATTGGAGATAATGTCATGATCAGTGCCGGTGCAAAGGTTCTTGGGTCTTTTTTGGTTGGAGAAAACTCTAAGATAGGTGCGGGATCTGTTGTACTGGCTGAGGTACCGCCAAATTCTACAGTGGTTGGTGTTCCAGGCCGTGTTGTAAAACGGAATAATCAAAAAGTGCCAAGAGAAGAGATGGATCAGGTACATTTACCAGATCCCGTCCGTAATGATTGTGAACGATTACAAAAGGAAAATGACCGCCTTTGTTCCGAATTAAAAGAAATAAAGCAAAGGCTGGAAGCGCTGGAACAAAAACTTTAAAAATAATGGCAATACTAATTTATATACAAAAAATTAAGAAGGAGAAACGTATGAAGATATACAACACATTAACAAAATTAAAAGAAAAATTCATACCCTTACAAGAGGGAAAGGTTAGCATGTATGTATGCGGGCCGACGGTATATAATTATATTCACATTGGAAATGCAAGACCGGTAGTTGTCTTCGATACGGTAAGACGTTATCTGGAGTATAAAGGATACCATGTTAATTTTGTATCTAACTTTACCGATGTTGATGATAAAATCATCAAAAAAGCGAACGAAGAAGGGGTTGCTGCACAAGAAGTCTCAGAACGTTATATAAAAGAATACTTAAAAGATACGAGTGCTCTCAATGTATTACCGGTGACTACCAGACCAAAGGCAACCGAAGAAATTGACGGTATGATTGATATGATAGAAGAGCTTATTGAAAAAGGTCATGCTTATGAAAAAAATGGTACTGTTTACTTTAAGACAAGAAGTTTCAAGCAGTATGGAAAGCTATCGAAGAAAAATATCGATGATTTAGAAGCAGGTGCTCGTATTGCTGTTGCAGATGAGAAAAACGATCCCATGGACTTCGTTCTTTGGAAACCAAAGAAAGAGGGCGAACCTGCTTGGAGTGCACCGTGGTGTGACGGAAGGCCAGGCTGGCATATTGAGTGTTCCGTAATGAGTAAAAAATATCTGGGTGATCAGATTGATATCCATGCAGGTGGTGAAGACTTAATTTTTCCTCATCATGAGAATGAAATTGCTCAGACAGAAGCGTGCACCGGAAAAGAATTTGCAAAGTACTGGATGCATAACGGTTTCTTAAATGTTGACAATAAGAAGATGTCAAAGTCAGAAGGAAATTTCTTCACGGTACGTGAAATTTTTGCGGAATATGCACCGGCAGTACTTCGTTTCTTTTTATTAAGTGTTCATTATCGCAGTCCAATTAACTTTAGCCGTGATATTATAGAGGCCTCAAAAAATGGATTAGAGCGTATCCAAACTGCTGTGGAGCAGCTTCATTTCTTAGCAAAAGTAAAAAACGATAAGGGAGAATTATCGACAAGCTTAACAGAGAAGGAAGTCACACTTTTAAAGGAATTTGATGTACTTACGGTAAAGTTTGAGGATGCGATGGATGATGACTTTAATACCGCAGATGCCATTAGTGCTATCTTTGAGATGGTAAAATTATCGAACACAAATGTAACCTCAGAAAGCAGTACCGAAATGATTCAAAAAGTTCTTCACAGTATTACGGCACTTTGTGATATACTTGGCTTGGAGACAGAGAAAAAAGCAGAAATTCTGGATGAAGAGATTGAACAGCTCATTGCGGACCGACAAAGTGCCAGAAAAGCAAAAGACTTTGCAAAAGCAGATGAGATTAGAAATCTTCTCCTTGAAAAGGGAATTATCTTAGAGGATACCAGAGAAGGAGTAAAATGGAAGAGAGCTTAATTGCCAGGGTGCGTGATACCTTTGCACTGCCGCGGACCGACATTAAAACCTATTCTCCACTTACCCTTGCCTATATTGGGGATGGTATCTATGACTTAATCATTCGTACGATGCTGGTGGAGAAGGGGAATTCACAGGTAAATAAATTACATCATAAAGCCAGCAGCTTAGTCAAGGCAGCTGCACAGAAGGACCTTCTCCATGCAATACAGGATAATTTAACGGAGGAGGAACTTGGCGTATTTAAACGAGGAAGAAATGCGAAATCGGTTACAACGGCAAAGAATGCATCTGTGACCGATTATAGGATTGCAACCGGATTTGAAGCTATGATCGGATACCTGTACATGACGGAGCAGATGGAGCGAATTCTTTGTTTGGTTAAGGAAGGTTTATTAAAAACCGGATTACTGGATTAAGAAGTAGGAAAGTGAAGTAATGGCTGCTGCTAGTGTGCCGTATCATATGCTGATGTTTTGAAGTCATTACTAAGGATGCTTAAGCCGCTTAAAGCGGTATGTTAAAGAGTGTGGTAATAGTGATTCACACTTAATTTTTGGAGGTTAAATGAGATACGAAGAATTGACAATGGTAGGCAGGAATGCGGTATTAGAAGCGTTTCGTGCAGGAAAAACAATTGACCGATTATTTATTTTAGACGGATGTCAGGATGGTCCGATAAAATCAATTTTAAGAGAGGCAAAGAAGACTGATACCATCATTACCTTCGTTAAGAAGGAACGTCTTGATCAGATGTCCGAGGAAGGAAAACATCAAGGGGTGATTGCTTACGCGGCTGCCTATGAATATGCACAAGTAGATGATTTATTAGCAGCGGCTAAGGCGAAGGGGGAAGCTCCGTTCTTAATTATATTAGATGGTATTGAGGACCCTCACAACTTAGGTGCAATGCTTCGGACTGCAAATCAAGCGGGAGCACATGGTATTATCATTCCCAAGCGCCGTGCCGTAGGGCTTACAGCTACGGTAGCTAAGGTAAGTGCGGGGGCAATCAATTATACACCGGTAGCCAAGGTTACCAATCTTGTTGCAACCATGGAAGAATTAAAAGAAAAAGGCTTATGGTTTGTATGCGCCGATATGAGTGGTGAAGTGATGTACCGTCAAAATCTAACGGGGCCGATTGGCTTAGTAATTGGCAGTGAAGGTGAGGGAGTTTCACGTCTTGTAAAGGAAAAATGTGATTTTGTAACTAAGATTCCTATGGTGGGAGATATAGATTCTCTTAATGCATCCGTTGCGATGGGTATCTTAACTTATGAAATTGTTAGACAGAGAAGTTATGCAAAATAAAGATGTAAATAGTAAGGTAAGCCGCCGATATATGAATTGAGGCGGTTTACTTTTCCATAGAAATTGAATAAAATGATGTTTAGAGACTATAATTGCAAGAAAGTGTTAGCTTCGCCGCCATGTGGACAGAAACAATGAAATGTGGATAGAAGTGAGAAAATAGACAGGAAAAGTGGATAACAGCAGTAACGGAAGGTGATATGGAAGTGAATAATTTACCACAAGGAGGGGGAACGATGTCCAAGAAGCAGTATGAAATGATTAGTGATGAAGAAATCATTTCACTCATTCGCGGGGATGACCGCCTGGCGATGGATTATTTAATAGGAAAATACAAGAATTTAGTACGAAAAAAAGCGAAAGCCTTGTATTTGATTGGCGGAGATAGGGAGGATTTGATCCAGGAAGGAATGATAGGATTATATAAAGCCATACGTGATTATCAAAAGGAGAAAGAAGCTTCTTTTCTTACGTTCGCTGATCTATGCGTATCAAGGCAAATGTATACCGCCATCAAGAACTCAAATACAAAAAAGAATCAGCCACTCAACAATTATATCTCAATTGATAGTTCAAATTATAATGATGATACAGAAGGAGCTAATTCAATCTCTTATGTGGCACATTTGGCTCATGCCAGAAGCATGAACCCGGAAGAGATGCTAATTGACAGAGAGAATACGTCACAACTGGAAACGAAGTTAATGGAATCCCTAAGTTCCTTTGAGAAGAAGATTCTTACGTTATACCTCAATGATTATAACTACGGTAAGATAGCTCGGATGTTAAATAAAGAACCAAAGGCAATTGATAATGGCCTGCAGCGTATCAAACGTAAGCTTAATACCGCGCTAAAAGACATGCAAAGAAAATCCTAAAACGCATATGATATTATGGTGAATGTCATTGCTGTATGCCAATAGAATTCCGAAGAAGGAATCAACAAATTTTGGATAATATTAAAACAATTAAAACAATTTAGCGGATTTTTTCATTTAGCTGTTGCATTTTATTGGTGAATATGATATCATACAATTCGGACGTGATAAAAAACGTTAAGCTGCCATGGCTCAGTCGGTAGAGCGTCGCCTTGGTAAGGCGGAGGTCGGCGGTTCAAGTCCGCTTGGCAGCTCGTTTAAAAACCCTTGAATTTCAAGGGTTTTTGTTATTTTAGGGATAAGAAAAAGCACCCTTTAATGATATGATACCTCTTAAGTAGACAAGGGTTCAACGGGTATAACCCGAATCCGCCCGGTAGTGGGAAGGAGAACCCTTATCAAACCCGGAGTGACCAAAGATTTTATCTGTTGCATAGAAAGAATAATATGCCGTTCCTCCATATTTTTCCGAACTGTTCCAAAGGGCAATTACAATAGAAATACAGCCGCAAAAACACCCAATATGAGCATAGCAGTTATACCGCCAATAACCACCTTCCCCTTACGGGAGAGTTTCTTAATTATCACAGATGACACATCCTTTCTTTAGGTGATTTTTTCAAAGTTATTCACAATATGGGGATATGCATTGCTCCTATCTCCTTGCCTGCAAACCAATGAAAGAAACAACGCAATATGTCGTTTCATTAAATTCCCTGCTGTAATTTTCCTATATATAATATGACGACTTTAAGCTGATAAAGTTCCATTTTTATACTATGGATAGTCATTCGTTGACATACGGACTTCATCTGATGCAAGTAACGATTGCTGCCCTAGTAATGCTGCCAATGGTCCATACAGAAAACTGTCGATTGTGCTTGTAATGTCTGCGGAGCCGTACGTTAGAAATAGTACGACTGATATCCGGCCAAACATCCTCACAACATAAGCAAATGCTCCTAACATGGCGAGTACCGTTAGTTTTTTGTTTTTGTTTGCATAAAATTTTATACAGCCTAAGCCTGAAAACATAGTATTTTTAAACAAGTAAAATCGTGCTTATAAAAATATTAAATCTTATATTGACATCATAATATATAAATGATAGAATAAGGTTGAACGTTAAATCTATACAATGTGCACAATTGGATAGTAAATGATAAAATTTCTGACGTTTAACGTTAAATCTAATTAAGATGGAAGGGGATAAGTTTTTATGAAAAGAAGAACGATCGGCTTATTGCTATGCTTAACGTTAGCAGTTAGTATGCTTTCGGGTTGCAAGAAAAACGATGCAAAATCTACCGTAGATAATGCGAAACCAACAGAAAGCATACAACAGACAAATACTCCTGAACCAACAAAGGAAGCAAGTAACCCTACAGATGAAAAGTTTCAGTTAAAATTAGGTATTTGGCCGGAAGATACTCTTACCGATGATATCGCAATGCATAAAGAATTTGTAAAGAAGTTTAATGAAAAACACCCTAATGTTGAAGTTGTGCCTGCTTATTATAAATACTCCGTAGATACCTTTGTTCCAAAGGCGGAGTCAGGCAACTTGCCAACAATCTTTGAGAGCTGGTATACTGAGCCGCAAAAGTTAATTGCAGGTGGATTTGTTGCCGATATTACAGATATCTTACAGGAAAGAGGATGGTTAGATACTCTTAATCCATCCATCCGTGAGTTATTATCCAAAGATGGCAGAATCTATGGGATTCCACGTGACGGTTATGCTCTTGGCTTAATGATGAATGTGGAATTATTTGAGGAAGCAGGTCTTGTAGATGAGAATGGTTACCCAATCTATCCAAAGACTTGGGAGGAATTAGCAGAGACAGCTAAGAAAATTAAGGATGCTACCGGTATGGCAGGTTTTTGCTTACTCGCAAAAGACAATGCCGGCGGATGGCATTTCTCGAATATTGCCTGGGCATTTGGTGCGACATTTACCGTTGATAATGGTGATGGAACCTTTACAGCGAATGTTGATTCCGCCGAAGCAATTGCAGCAATGCAGTATATTAAAGATTTAAGATGGAAATATGATGTTTTAACGCCAGATCCAATTAACGAGGACTGGGGTACCGGCTTTGCTAACCTTGGTGTCGGAACAGCCGCAATGTACATAGGCGCTAATGATGCAGTTAATCAGCCAACACAAGTGAATGGGCTTCCAGTTGATAAATTAGCCATGTGTGCTCTGCCGGCAGGGCCAAATGGCGCTCAGTATTCTTTATCCGGCGGTACTCCATACATGTTCTCAAAGGACGCAACTGTGGAAGAAATTAATGCTGCACTTGATTATCTTGAAATCATGGGTAAGGCCCCGGTTGCTACCGAAGAAGCAATTGCCGGCATGAAGGCAGACGCTGAGAACAGAGTAGCAAACGGAGTTCCGGTTATTCCAAGATTTCCATGCTGGATTGTTCAGAATGTCTTAGATGCCGAGACTAAGATTATTAATGATTATGGTAATGTAGATACTAAGATGTTTGAAAGCTATTTTTCCGCAACAAGACAAAACGGAAATCTTAGAATGGAAGAGCCGGGTTCCGCACAGGATTTATATGCAGAGCTGACGAAAGTATTACAGGCTGTGGTTACAGATAAGGATGCAGATGTTGCAGCATTGATGCAAAAAGCAGATGCTAATTATCAGAGCGTATTGGATGATCTCTTCAAGAAATAAAGAGGCTTTATAAGATAGCACGAGGGGATGGCTCCTTAAAAAGAATCCATAGTATCCTGGAGCCTTTGCTTACGCGATTTCATTAGAAAGGAATTATGAGAATATCATTTGCGTATGTAGATTTCATGGTAAGCTGCATGCGCAAATGGTTTCTGACATTGACAGGAATGGAGGTAGAATATAAGGAATGAGTGAAAAAAAGAAAGTAACTAAAACATCTTGGAAGAAAAAAGATTTCCTTGGCTGGATGATTATGCTGCCTTCAATTATTTTGTTTGCATTTTTTGTATGGGAGCCCCTTATTGAGAGCATTCGGTTATCGTTATATACGGCAAAGGGGATTCATACGGAGGATTTTGTCGGATTTGATAACTATCTAAGAGTATTAAGACATCCGGACTTTTTGGATGCTTTGAGAAATACGTTTATTTACATAGGCTGGTCATTAATTATTGGATTTGCAGTTCCTATCATAATTGCACTTCTTATTACGGAAACAATACATCTTCGTAGTTTATTTCGAGTGGGAGTATATTTTCCGAATATCATCCCCGGACTTGCCACTGTTATGATGTGGGGATTTTTCTTCCGTCCGGGTAAGACGGGTGTTTTAAATATCTTATTATCGAAAATTGGTGTTGAAAACCAGGTATGGTTAAATAACGCAGCATTAACAATTCCGCTGATTGTTATAGCCATGACCTGGAAGAGTGCCGGTTCCACCGCCTTGATTTATATGGCTGGAATTAGCGGCATCAATCCTGAATTATATGAGGCAGCAACAATTGATGGTGCCGGTATACGGCAAAGAATTCATTTTATTACGCTGCCAAGTGTATTTTCCTTAGCTAAGACATTACTGATACTACAGATTATTGCAGTATTTCAGATACTTTATGAACCGTTGGTAATGACCAATGGCGGACCCAATAATGCGAGTATATCAATTATGCATCTTGTATATAATTATGCTTTCCGTGATTATAAGTATCCAATGGCTGCGGCATTATCCGTTATGATATGCCTTGTATTGATTATTTTAAGTGGAATCTATTTTAAACTTACTACGAAAAAAGAAGATTAGGAGGTAAGAGTATGTTTTTTGAAAAATATCGTAAAAAAAAGGATGGAACCATACGCTTTTACGATCTGCACTCCAAGAAGATTAAAGTACTCTGCATCCTTATACTGCTTCTTTGTTTACTTATGGTCGTAATATCCCTATTTCCTGCTATATGGGTTTTCTTAGCGGGTTTTAAGGAACTTAAGGAATTTCGAAAAAGCGAGACCATTCTGCCAAGTCACTTTGATATTGGTGTCTTTGCAAAGACTTGGACGGATTTAGGCTTCTTAAAGTATTATATCAATTCTTTTATAACAGTTGGAGGGTGCGTTGCATGTGCAGTTATCTTTAACGGATTACTCGCATATGGATTGGCTATTTTGCGCCCCAAAGGACATAAGGTTGTGCTGGGGCTTGTTATGTGGAGTTTATTGATTCCTGCGACTACGAGTGTTGTTGCGCTTTTTGTAAATATTAATCGTGTGGGATTAAACCAATCCTTTCTTCCTCTATGGCTGGCATTTGGAGCGAATGCCTTCTATGTCATTATGTTTAAGCAGTTTTTTGAGGGTTTGCCGTCGGAATTGTTGGAGGCCGCAAGACTGGATGGTTGTGGTGTTTTGCGTGTATTTCAACAGATTATCTTACCATTATCAAAACCAATTATCGCTGTTATCATGATCTTTGCAATAACTGCTTCTTGGTCAGATTTCCTATTGCCTTATCTGGTTTTGGATGGTTCCGGGAAGGAAACAGTAATGGTTCGATTGTTCGCCTTTCGTACTTCGAATGCAACCGATGTTGAAGTTTTACGTGCAGTAGCGTTTTCGATGATACCTCCAACCATATTATTCATTATCTTCCAGAAAAAAATAACAGAGGGTGCCGCAATTGGCGCATTAAAGGGATAGACTATGGCAAAAATAGCAGATTTATATTATAAAGCAGATCCATTTCAGATTATTGAAGAAGGATTTGATCCAAACTACGCAAAAGTATCGGAATCCATATTCTCTTTAGGCAATGAATATATGGGGGTCCGCGGATATTTTGAGGAAGGATATTCTTTTGATAGCTTAGTAGGAAGCTATTTTAATGGTATTTATGAAAGAGCAGAGGTTTCTTCACAAAATTATAAAGGTATTATTGATTTTACTGAGTTTATGGTGAATTCGGTAGATTATTTTTATACAAAAATAATTTTAGATGGACAACAACTTGATTTAGCCAAGGTTAACATAAGCCGCTTCCGTCGATTCCTTGACCTAAAAACAGGTGTTTTAAGACGTAGTTTTATATGGGAGTTACGAAATGGTAAACAAGTAGAAATCATGTTTGAACGCTTTTTATCGATGAATGATGCTTGTATGGCCGGACAAAGAATTCGTTTTCTGGCACTAAATTTTGACGGTGATATTAATGTTAGTCTTGGCCTGGATTTCACGAGACCTCATTATATGACAGGGAAAAATTATTTTACCTGTAGTGAAGGAAGTGCGGAGGGTGACAGCTTAATTATAGTTGGTACAACGAAGAACACAAGGCAAAAAATTGCATCCATGTGTAGAATAGAAGTACCGGATTTAACCCCGGGGAATATTGAGAAAGCGGAGAATAAGATTGCGCTTACTTATCCAATTGAATTAAAAAGGCAATGTGAGACCGTGATTACCAAAGTAATCTGCAATCTGGTCTGCAAGAACAAGGAAGAGTCTGAATTTAAAAAGTTTAACGTTAAATGTGAGAATAGATGGAGAAATAGGGAGCATTTTTGCTATGAGACACTTCTTTCTGAGAGTATTTTATGGTGGGAGAAAAAATGGAAAGAATCGGATATTGTGATTGCAGGTGACGATTTAAATCAACAAGGTATCCGCTACTGTATTTTTCAAATGCATCAGACTTATCACGGAACAGAAGCCGGAACCAATATAGGTGCAAAAGGTTTAACCGGTGAAGCCTATAGTGGCAATGCGTTCTGGGATACAGAGACTTATTGTCTGCCGTTTTATTTATTTAATAATCTAAAGGCAGCAAAGAATCTTCTGATGTTTCGCTATGAGACTTTAGAAGAAGCAAAACTACGCGCAAAGGAATTGGATTGTAAGGGGGCATTTTACCCGATTGCTACCATAAGTGGGAAAGAATGCTGCAGTTTATGGCAGCATGCAAGCCTGCAACTGCAGGCATCCACAGGAGTTGCATATGGAATCTTTAGTTATGTAAAGTTAACCAATGATTATGAATTCTTGTATCAATATGGACTTCCAATGTTAATTGAGATTAGCCGTATGTTAGCTACAAGAGGAGACTATAACGCCGATGGTACAAAATACGGATATTATGGAGTCATGGGGCCGGACGAATTTCAGATGATGGTAAATCATAACTGCTATACGAATGCTCTGGGCAAAATGACGCTAGAATATACCCATGAGGTTATCAACCGGTTAAAGGAAGAAGGACTGAGTGAGCAGGAGATAGCAACTCGTTATCGTGTGTCTGAGGAGGAGATCAAAGATTTTAAGAAAAAAGCGGATGCCATGTGGATACCATATCAGGAAGACACTCAGTTGTTTGAGCAGCATCAAGGGTATTTTGAACTTCCTCATATAGAGGTAGATGCGATACCGATAGAGGATTTTCCACTTTATCACCACTGGACATATGATAGAATCTATCGAAACGATATGATTAAACAACCAGATGTCTTAATGATGATGTTTTTGCTTAATTCAAGCTTTACGGTAGGACAGTTAAAAGCCAATTATGAATTCTATGAACCAAGATGCATTCACGAAAGTTCTTTATCTCCATCGGTTCATTCCATCCTGGCAAGTCAATTAAAAAAACACAAGGAAGCTTACCAGTTCTTTGGTTTTGCAACCAGAATGGACTTAGATAATTATAATCGCAATACCGGGGAGGGTCTGCATACGACCTCTATTGCGGCGGCATGGATGAATATCGTCTATGGATTTGGAGGTATGAGGGCAGACGGAGAGCTTTTAAGCTTTGTACCAAGTATTCCGGATTGCTGGAAGGCATACTCCTTCCGAATAGGGTATCGTGGAAGTGTAATTTTGGTTGAGATATCGAAAACAGAAGCTGCGTTTCAGGTGTTGGAAGGAAATGAAGTTTTCATTCATATTTATGGGAAGGAATATACGTTAGACCACTCGAAAGTAAAGATAGAGATACGGTAAATTTGTGTCTGCGCTGCATCTGCGATGAGGTTTGCTAAAATCAGTGCGGGAATAGGGGGAAATTATGGATTGGATGTTGGCGGAACATGGTTATGACAGCGGTCTTGCTGCAGCACATGGCAATAAGTTTCTCATAGGCAACGGTTATATGGGAATTCGGGGGACTCTCGAAGAATATGAAAAAGACCGGTTGGTTGCCATTAATCTTTCAGGGCTCTATGATCAGGTGGGCGGGAAGTTTCGTGAACCAATCAATGCTCCGAACGCTCTTTATACTTATATGGAGGTTGCAGGTGAGAGAATCGGTTTACCTGATTCAAAGATTATTTCTCACCAGCTTACCTTAGATATCTCTCATGGATTGTTTGGCAGGAAGACCTCCTATCTTGCCAAACTTGGAGAGGTGACAGTGGAAAGTGAACGTTTTTGCTGTATGGACCAGCCACATTTGATTTGCATGAAATACAGCATTCACGCAAGTGCAGATATGGAAGTTACTTTAGTATCGGGAATTGATGCAGATGTCTGGGATATCAATGGACCGCATCTTAATAAGGTAAAGTTTTCAAGTTCCAGCAAGGAGGAAAA
Source organism: Bacillota bacterium (assembly GCA_023457255.1). GTDB lineage: Bacteria > Bacillota > Clostridia > Lachnospirales > Lachnospiraceae > Lachnoclostridium. Next base: position 101,434 of record JAEWMB010000002.1, read on the forward strand.
CACGTTTGAGCTTTCCGTTCATGCGATTACATCAGAAAAGAAGATTGGGATCAGTGTAAGGGAAATTACTTCCTTACGAATCTTAGATGACATCATTCCAGACTGTTTGGAGCAAAGAAAGAAACAACAATATGTACATGAAATAGTAAAAAATGAGGATAAAATACTAAACCGGTTTACTGTTTTCTTACCTTCCAATGGAATGGTGTGTCTCTATAAATATATTGGAGTGTACACAGAGAAAGACAGCACTTTTTATGAGGGAGAGAATAGAGATCTATTACAACATGCCCTTTTACAAGGATACGGAACCTTAAAGAGTGAGCATATGGAATGGTGGAAAAAACGCTGGGAGACCGATCAGGTTTTATTAGAAGGTGATGAGGCAGCCATGCAGGCGCTGAATTATTCGCTGTATCATCTGATTAGTATAGCACCGAGACATGCTAAGAGCATGTCAATACCGGCAAGAGGTCTATCAGGACAGACCTATAAAGGTGCGGTATTTTGGGATACCGAGATGTTCCTGCTCCCTTTCTACCTTTATACAGAGCCTCAGGTAGCGAGAAGCTTGGTCAAATACCGGATTGACACTTTAGCAGGAGCTAAGAAAAAGGCGAAAGAATATGGATATCTGGGGGCATTTTATGCATGGGAGAGTCAGGAGGGCGGATTCGAGGCATGTTCGGATTATAACGTCACGGATGTTTTTACCGAACGGCCAATGCGTACTTACTTCCGAGATAAGCAGATTCATATCTCAGCGGCTGTTGTATATGGGTTGATGAATTACGTTCATACAACAAAGGACTATTCTGTCCTTGAAGAGGGAGGAGTCGAGGTTGTATTGGAGTGTGCGCAGTTTTATTATTCCATGCTGCTTCAAAAGGTTCCTTTTGGACAATATGAATTGCATGATGTGGTAGGACCGGATGAATACCATGAGAGAGTGAATAACAATTTCTATACCAATCGTATGGCAAAATTCACTTTTGATATGGCGGTAGAATTAATTCAGAACATAGCAGAGCTTTCTAAGGAGACACAGCATAATTTGGCAAAACAATATGGGATGTCTTCTTTGTTAACTAAATTTGAAGAAGCCTCCAAACGGATCTTTCTAAAGGTTCCGGATAAATATACAAAAGTGATTGAACAATTTGATGGCTATTACAAATTAAAGGATACTACACTAAAGGAAGTAAAAAGTAAGATCCTACATCCCAAGGAATATTGGGGCGGAGCGTATGGAGTAGCTGCCGATACAAAGATTATCAAACAGGCTGATGTGATCACTGCATTAACTTTGTTTCGAGAGGAATATGAGCAGGAAGTATTACAAAAAAATTGGGACTATTATGAACCGAGAACGGAGCATGGTTCCTCTTTAAGTGCCTGTATGTATGCGCTGCTGGCATGTTATTGCAAAAATCCGGATCAGGCATATCCATTCTTTTTAAAGACAGCGACAGCGGATTTAAAAGGTGGTGGAAAGGAGTGGGCGGGGCTTCTTTATATCGGAGGGACTCATCCTGCTGCTGCCGGCGGTGCTTATATGACAGCAGTATATGGATTTGCCGGATTAATAATAAAAGAAGGAAGTCTTGCTTTAAAGCCATGCCTTCCTTCTAATATAACAAAATTAAGTTTTTCAGTACAAACAGGCGGAAAAAAATATAAAATCACGGTAACACAGGAAGAGGCGATTGCAGTACCAATTTAGATTGTTAACACACTGTTTCTCTCTACTAAGTGAACCGGAAGTATAACCTCTCTTTGTTTTAGAGTACGATTTTCCAGGCGGTCTAGCATAAAGTAGGCCGCTTGTCTGCCCTTCTCATTTGCATCCTGATGAATGGTGGTTAGCGGAGGATCGGTAATACGGCTGATGCTTAAATCGTCAAAGCCGATGATAGAGATATCTTCCGGAATACGCTTTCCGGCTTGGCGTAATCCGGCAATCAATCCGGCAGCCATAATATCTGCAGTTGCAAATAGTGCAGTAATTTCATTTTTTGTTGCTAATTTAGCACCGGTTTGCAGGCATGAGGTTACATCCATACCGGCTTGCAGGATTAATTCCTCCCGAATTGGTATGTGAAATTCCTGCAATGCTTGTTTATAACCTTGCAAACGTTGATAGAGAACGCCGTTTTCCTTAATCAGAGGAGAAACAAAGGCAATATTTCGATGACCATGCTCTAATAAATATTTTGTGGCAAGATAACCGCCTTGATAGTCTTCAAGACCAACATTACACATATTTGGATGACTGACATAGCTATCGATTAATACAATCGGTATGGAAAGCTTCGTCAGAGCTTCATAAAAGGAATCTTTAAAGATACCGGTAAAGAATAAGCCGTCAACATTCCAGTTTCTTAGAAAAGTATGTAGATCATCGGCTGTTTCTACGGTTCGTAACATTAAGTAATAACCGTTTTCCCGCAAGGTGGCTTCAATTGCTCCGATAAATGCAGAGTGGAATGGGTCTTCCATGAAGTTTTCCTGTTTATTTACGATTAAGTGATTGATAATGCCAATCACTTTAGAATTATTAGAAACCAAAGAACGAGCGGACATATTCGGGACATAGCCAAGTTCTTTTATTGTGTCATTTATTCTTGCAATGGTTTCAGCGGATACGCGACCCGATTTTCCATTAATTACATTTGAAACAGTGGTACAGCTAACACCAACGATTTGTGCAATATCTTTAATAGTTGCCATGAAAAATCCCTTCCTTTCAACAGGTTTAAGGTTAAACCTAATAGTGTAAGTTTACCATTAATCCATGAAAATGTATAGAGGGATTTATGGACATCATTGTAAGCTTGTTCCTTATCCTAATCTCGCCAATAGGATCCCTGAAAAATCAAGCATGAAAAGAAGAATGTATGCGCGCTTTTCTCTACTGCGATGATTTATTAGGAAGGTCTTAGTGAGAAATGTTTCGTACTATACTCATACCGGTAACTAATATTTTGATAGAACAGAAAGGAGAAAACAGTATGATTAGAGGAGTAATTTTTGATTTAGACGGGGTTTTAGTTTCAACGGATGAACTTCATTTTGAAGCCTGGGCTAAATTAGCAAAAGAATTAAATATAAACAATTACACGAAGGAGGATAACAAAGCACAAAAAGGCATAAGCAGGAACGAATCCTTAGAAATCGTATTAAAGAAAGGAGAACTTGCCTTTCAGGAGCAAGAGAAGGAGGAGCTTGCAAATCGAAAGAACGACTACTATGTAGAAATGCTGAACTCACTTGATGATACTGCTGTGTTAAAGGATGTAAAAGAAGCTTTGGCGATGCTAAAAATAAGAGGAATCAAGATAGGGGTTGGTTCAGCCTCAAAGAATACACCTCTGATTCTGGAAAAGACAGGGCTTGCAGCAAGCATTGATGCGGTTGCTTGTGGGATTGATGTTACGAAATCAAAGCCGGATCCGGAAGTATTTTTAGTTGCCGCTAAGAAACTTAACTTACTTCCTAAAGAATGCCTTGTTGTGGAGGATTCTTATGCCGGTGTCGTAGCTGCAAAGGCCGCAGGAATGAAGAGTTTAGCAGTAGGGCCCGAACGAAAGCTGCTGGATGCAGATTATGCTTCAGAGACATTATTAAGCGAGACCGATTGGAATCATATGTTAGCGTGAAAAAATCGATTTTCCCGCTTCTTATTATCGCAGTACCAAGTCTAATATAAATTTGGTCTGCAAAGAGTATTAAAAATATCATAGACAAGGGAGGAGCTATATGAGCCATAAGTATCGTAAGTTAGAAGGCCTTGCAATTGTAGTATTATTCGTGTGTCTGATAGGTCTTTCAGTTTTTCTAGTTCATAAGAAAAGACCTGCAAAGGAGGTAATTTCAATTCAGGAAACTAAGCTAGTATTATATGAAGGTCCAAGGTCTTTGCGTGATGCCGCCAAGGAGGATTTAGCAGCTGCAAATGAGAGTGCAAAAGACTTTTCCCTGCTTCATTGTACCGATACTTTAGTAACGGTCAATGGTTATGATTGTTATGTATATGACACAAATGTAAATCATTCAAGAAAATGGTACAGTGATTATCTGCCTCCAAATGCAAGGACTCCGATTACCTATTTTGATTTTGAAGGTATTGTGGAAGTAACAATTAAGGTTCCTGATCTTGCTCTTGAGACAGCAAAGATCAGTCCGATTCAGTATGGAATTGCACCGGTAGTTGATAAGGAAGGGCGTACCGTCACATTTACGTTAACGAAACCGGACCAATACACCATTGTGTTTAATAACTCTCCGGAAAGAGCAGTGCATTTATTTGCAAATGAACTAGAAGCAAATATTCCGTCCAAGGAAGATAAGGATGTTGTATACATAGGACCGGGGGAATGGAATATTGAAAATATTATTCTCGAGGACAATCAAACTCTTTACATTTCCGGCGGTGCGGTCGTCCATGGCATAGTAAATGCGAATTTTGCTAAGAATATCACCGTTCGGGGCAGAGGAATTATTGACGGTTCCAAATTTAATGGCTGGAAAGGTAAGGAAGCATATATACCATTGAAGTTTGATCACTGCGAAAATGTTACCATTAAAGATCTGACTGTTTTAAACCCGAATGCTTGGGTATGCCAGGCGTTTAATTCGAAAAACGGAACAATCGATAATATAAAAATCATATCCTCCAGACCAAATGGGGATGGGATTACCTTACAGTCCTGTCAGGATTATACGGTAAAAAACAGCTTTGTTCGGAGCTGGGATGACTCATTGGTAATTAAAAATTATGATGATAACTCGAAGAATATTACGTTTGATAATATGCAGTTGTGGACGGATTTTGCACAGTCTATGGAAGTAGGTTACGAAACGAACAAAGGAAAACGAGAGAATGCTTTTATTTCTGACATCCTATTTGAGAATATCACTGTGCTTCATAATTTCCATAAGCCGGTCATCTCTGTTCATAATGCAGACGATGCAGCGGTAAGCGGGATTACCTTTAAAAATATTGTGGTAGAGAATGCACAGATGGGAAGCGGTGATGGTGATGAGATGCCTTATCTCATTGATATCAATATTGCACAAAGCTCTAATTGGTCCTCCACCAGAGAGAGAGGAACCATCAAAAATGTTGTAATTGATGGGGTATATGTGCTAGGTGGTAAAAACTGTGCTTCAAGAATTAAGGGTTTTGATGCAGAACATAATATCGATGGTGTTTTTATGAAAAACATCAGGGTACTAGGAGAAAAGGTCACGAGTTTGGAACAAGGAAAATTTGAAGTTGAGGAAGAGACAGCAAAGAATATTGTCCTGGAATAAAAAGAAAGGAGCCAAAGGTTTTGTTTCAGCATAATCTCTGACTCAAAACGAAAATGCGTAGATATCATATGCAGAAATGGAGGGAAAGATGAATAAAAAACGAGTGATTATCTTAGTATTAGCAGTTCTTAATGCCTTACTTTTAATTGGTATCCTTCGGTTGCCAAAAAAAGAACCGAAGGTGAAAGAAATCATAGAAACACAGGTTACTACGATAAATGCGATAGATCAGACGGAGGCAATGGAACATCCTGATTTTGTGAAAGAAGAATATGCTGCTGCCATACCAGAGGGAGAAAATATTGCACTTGGGAAGAAAGCTACCTCAGATAGTTTTACTCAAAGTTATACAGCAAGGAAAGTAACGGATGGTATTGCCACCGGAGTTTCTTATTGGGAAGGGAGCCCTAAGAGTTATCCCAATATCATTACATTAGACCTAGAAGAGGTAAATTCTATCCATACAATACGGGTCTGCCTTTCTCCAATGAGTATATGGGGTAAAAGGACACAGGATTTTTCTGTTTTAATCAGTAATGATAATGAGACATTTACAGAAATAGTGCCATCCAAACAGTATACGTTTGACCCCGATAGGGGAAATGAAGTTCAGATTAAGTTAGATAATATTGAGGCTCGTTACATTCAGTTATCTATTACTGCTAACTCTGGTGCAGCGGCCGGACAAATTGCGGAGTTAGAAGTGTACCAGTAGCATTAGCTTTTTGCTATGAGATAACACCTAAAGGAGAAGGTGGGATATGAGCAAGAGAGATCAGAAAAGGTCAGTCGGAAAGAAAAGAAAAGTAATACAGCCGCCGCTGCATAGTGTCGGGATAAAATTAATTGCGGCAGTACTGGTACCAGTGGTATTTATTATTATCCTTGGAATATCCTCCTATCTGTCTTCTTTCAAGGGACTCATTGAAAGTTATGAAGAATCCAGTTTATCTACACTACAGATGATGACGGATTATTTTAAACTTGGTTTTGAATCAGTAAAAACAAAGGCAATACAAATTAACAACAATGATGTCGTTAAGAAATATTATTCCGGTTATTATAAAGGGAATAAGGTGGAGGAAGCAGAGCAGGAAAGAACGGTAAATAATATGCTATCTTCAATTGCGTTGTCGGATAGTGTAGTAGAGAATATCTATCTTCTTGCGAATTATGGTACGGAACTTTCCACGAAGGGAACTGCACTGAATAAGGCATATGAATATTTTCTGGAATCAGAAGAAGGGATCAATTTTCAAAATCAAAATTTAAAACTAAAGTGGAGCGGATGGCATAATTACTTGGATGAGAGTACCGGTGTAAAAGAGGAGGCTTATGCCTGTTCTCTAAGTTTTAGCTTGTATAATAAGAATTACAAACAAATTGGACTCTTAGTCTTTGATATTCGTCCGGACTTTATTGTAGATGCCATGAAAAAGACTGGAATCAATGAAAATAGTTTGGTTGGTTTTGTTACCGGTGATAATCGGGTAATCCTTTATGGACAGATGGAGGAGGCTGCCGGAGAAAGCGGAGAGGAGGCTAAGCTTAAAGAGCTTGCCTTATCATCGAAAGCGCAATCAGGAAGTGGATATCAATACATTGATTATCAAGGAGAGTCCCATCTCTATCTTTTTACCAGTTTGCCGGAACAAGATATGAAAGTATTTGCCGTAATCCCAAAGAGCATGGTAACAAAACGTGCCGATGATACCTTACGGTTAACGATAGGAATTGTTATTCTGGCAAGTTTGATAGCTATCATAATTGGAATACGCTTTGGTTCCGGAATTAATAAAGTGATTCAAAGTGTAAATGAAGTATTAAAGAAAGTATCGGAAGGAAATTTGACAGTTAGCACAAAGATAAAAAGGAAAGACCAATTCTTTACGCTTTCAGGAGGAATTAACAAAATGATACATGAGATGCGTGAGATGATCTATCAGATATCCTCGGTTGGCGTCTCCTTGTTTGAAACCGCCGGTACTTTGGAGGACCACACTAAGAATCTCTTAGAGACAACAAGGAACATTGACAGTGCGATGATTGAGATAAAAGACAATGCCAGATTCCAGTGTGAAGATACAACGAGTTGTCTAAAACAGATGTCATACCTTTCCACGCAGATTGAGGTTGTGAGCCAAACTGCAGTAAACATAGAGAAAATCTCAAAGAAATCCAAAGCTGTGGTTGATGAGGGAATCGTGATTGTTCATGATTTATCCGAGAAGGCAAAAGATACGGTAGAGATAACCTCGGTAGTAATAGAGGATATAAAATTATTGGAAGAAAAGTCACTTTCCGTACATATGATTGTAGATGCTATAAGGGAGATATCAGAACAAACGAACTTGCTTTCGTTAAATGCGTCCATTGAAGCTGCAAGAGCGGGAGAGGCGGGAAGAGGGTTTGCTGTAGTTGCACAGGAGATAAGAAAACTTGCGGAGCAGTCACAGGTGGCTACGGACAAAGTGTCCGATATCATTAAAGAAATAGCAATACAAACAAAAGAGACGGTATTGCGTGCGAATGAAGCAAAAATAATTATATCAACAGAGGAAGAAATCCTACATAAAACCGTCACAGTATTTCATGAAATCAATGAACAAGTTGGCTGTTTATCTGCAAATATGCTTCCGATAACAGAAGGTATCCGAAAAATTGAAGGAGCCAAGACAGATACCTTAAGAGCGGTAGAAAACATCACTGCATTATCAAAACAAACGGTCATACATACGGATGAACTTAGTAAATCAACAGCAAATCAATTAAGCACGGTTGAATTATTAAGCCAAAGTGCTCAAAAGCAGCAAGAAATCTCCAAGGAGCTAGGAGAGCATTTTGCACTCTTTCAGGTGGAATAGTGTAAGCCATAGGAACAATTAAATCAAATAAGAGAGAAAATCACCATAGCGTATTAATAAAGTGCTGTGGTGATTTTTTATTGTATCTAAGTATAATAAAACCACCGGCTAAGCCGGTAGTATTAATTCGTTATATCCAAAGAGTAGTTACTATATTGGTGAGGGTAGAAAAATATGGAATTTGCCTGTAATTTATGCTAAGATGTTAATAAGGCAGCAAAGAAATAATGATAGGTATAATAAATCTTTCTAGTTTTAGAAAGGAAGAAAATAATGATTTTATTAGAAACTACATAGGAGTAAATTATGCGCCGGTCATAATATATTCAGCTACGTTTCATGAGAGGGAGGATTGGATGTTAAAAAGTAAGATGGAACAGGAGAAGGAAATTAGGAAAGAATTAGATACTTTATACGAAGAATTCGGGTATCTATACAAAGATTACTGTACCAAAGAACAACAGGAAGAATTATCAAACTTAAAGAAAGAAGGGCAACCCCTGCCTGATAATTTATGCTATGATGCAAAATGTGAGAAGTTATATTATAGCATTCCATCGAGCTTATCGGCCGAAGAACTTGAAGACCTAACAAAATTACGTTTGCTAAAGTATACCAGGAATATAAGTTATGCGGTTAACTTTATTGTACTGGTCATTGTTCTGGGGATTTTACTATCTATACTTAATACCTTTCGCTGAGGATTTATTGGAAAGGATGAATAACAAGGCTGGCAGTATGCAGGAGCGTTAAGAGCAGGCTATCTTTGAAAAAGAGGTTAGTTTGGCCCAATATAAAATCGTAAGCTATTATTTAAATAGTACACCGCAACGAAGTGACTATCATATAATATTACATAACATCGGTAACAGAATGATAGGAGGTTGTTATGAGAGGTCGACCAGGCCGTCCGCAAGGACCTAACCGTATGAGTATAAATCGTGCACGGATTGAAGATATAACATTCCGGGGCAATCAGGGAAGAGTCACGATATCCTATGGGGTACCACAGCGGAATCAATTGATTTTAAAGCAGATACTGGTTTTACTTGTTGATGCGCGTACTAGAATATCAGGCAGCTTTGGGCAAAGAATTTCATTCAGGGATCTGCAGCGTGGTATGCTTGTAGATGCTATAGTTTCACCAAACTTTACAAGAAGTAACCCACCGCAAACCACAGCATTTGAAATTGCTGTAATAGGAGAAGAGCGTTACCCAACAAGGATTGAAAATATTCTAAGGGTGGATGTCAGAAATCAAATGATTCTAACCGGTAGTTCACTGGATCCTTCAAGTCAAATCCGTTTTGTAGTAAATAATAGAACGGAAATCTTAGGACCAAGAGGAAATCGTATTACCTTGCCGCAGTTAAAACCAGGTCAAACCGTCATGATTACTCATGAGAATTTTATGACAGCAAGTATTCCACCGCAAACGGTTGCTATAAGAATTCAAGTATTATAAGAGAAAGACAGATTTGTTACAATTGTCAGGAAGTATGGTGTAAATGTTTAATGAAAGGAAATGGTTGAAGAGAATTATGATAAGAAGAATCATGATTTTATACAGCCATTTCTTTTTAACATAACGGTCTATATGTCTTTTGGTGCTTCCTTAACATAGTATTGACGCTATCCTTACGTCACGCTTTATACTCCAATTATCACGTGATAACTTGGAATCAGCAAAGATGATGGCAAATCTGCTATCATTCTTTTAGGGGCATATATATGCAGAACGGAGGAAGGATGAAAACATGGCATGAAACAGGCGATAATGGAATTTATAGTCTGCGATAGGAGAAAGGAAAATGTGGAATCATATATTTAAATAGCATGAAATGCCTTGTACTTTTGCAGAAAATAAATAATTTTAAAGAATATTGAAGTAAGCGTGATAAAAAATAAGAATTATACTGAATGTGAAGCGGGAATAAAACACTTCCTGACAAGAAAATAGGTTTATCGAAACAAAAAAAGAGATAAATAGTTATATTACGTAATAATAAAATACAGGGAAAGAAGTTCTTTTTATCGGCATTCAAAATTAAGGTAAAAAATGATACCAAAATTAATTTCATAATAGCAAAAAAGGAGAAAGAAACTCTACAAAATGTGAATTAATGTATAGAAATGTAAAAAAATACAAAGGAGTGTTTGACATATAATTCCAAACGTCTTATAATAAATATAGGGATATCAAAATTTAACATATGGGTATACGATTAAGGGGTGAATTTATTGAAGAAAGTTATTTTCATGCTAATGATAACGTTATGTTTATCAGCTTCAGTTCATCCAATGGAGGCGTTTGGAATTATACCGGCATATTCAGAGGAATCTGACAATGGAATTGATAGCGTAACCGTATTACAGTCCATGGTATTTGATACCTTCCTGATAAAATCGGAACCCTTGCCTAGTGAGCAGGTGAAGCCGGTTGAAGAGAATCCTGAACAAGAAGAACAGGCGGATACAGAGGAAACTCCTGCTAAGGTAGATATTATTTATATACTACTTGTGCTCATCGGTTTTATGTTGTTAGGAGCCTTTATGCTTCATGCGAAGGATAAAAGAAAAGATTTATAAAAGGGGATGAAAAAGGCCTGCTACAAGTAAGTTTTCTAACTAGTTAACTTTTTGTAACAGGCTTTTTTTCATACCAAAAAAATCCTATGTTTCTTGCAGCAGCATAAAATAACCGAATTTGACGGATAGAAAATAAATCAAAGAAAAGATGCTATGGAGAAAATAAGAAGAATGACCTAAGCATTTGATAGTATTTTTCGAAAACAAAATATAAAAAATTCTTTTTTACACATAAATTCCAGTTAAATTATGCAAACTATTGATAGCATCTGTAGCATTAGCAGTGCAATATATTTGACAACAGAAGGTCGTAAAGAATATGAGCCTATTGTTGTAAAGGAGAAAGAGTGAACGATTTTTAATCTTTCACCCACCAAGTTTGTGCTGCGCCAAACTTGAGCATTCGCTGCTCCTAAAAGATAGTCGCAGCATGGAGGCTATTTATGAAAAGGCGTATTGTTGCAATCGCCATGATTGCAATCATGGCATTTGTATTAATGTCTTGCAGTAAAAAGGAAAATGAGGGAGGAGTTACACCCTCAGCCACGCCTTCCGCGGGCGGAAGGTTTACACCCGGAACTTATGAGGGCAAAGCCTCCGGGTATGGCGGAGAAATAACCGCAACCGTTGTCCTTAGCAATGACCGAATTGAATCGGTTACTGTATTTGGTCCAAATGAGACGGAGAATATTGGATCAATTGCAGTACGTGATTTACCAGCACAAATTGTGGAGCAGCAATCAGTTCAGGTTGATGTTGTAAGCGGGGCAACTACAACAAGCAAAGCAATTATTGAAGCAGTTACAGCGGCATTTGCCAGCGCTGGTGTTGACGTATCAACGTTGACACCAGCGGAACCAAAACCAAGGAAAGAAGCAAAACAGGCAGAAGAAGCAATAGCGGTTGACGTATGTGTCCTCGGTGCCGGTGGGGCAGGAATGACGGCGGCGATTGAAGCAAAGGCAGCAGGGCTGTCGGTCGTCATCTTAGAGAAGATGCCAATGGCAGGTGGGAATACCGTAAAAGCGACCGGTGGAATTAATGCAGCGAATACTCCTCTTCAAAAAGAACTTGGGATTGCAGATACGATTGAGAGTTTTGTGGAAGACACCATGAAAGGTGGAAATTATATAAACAAGGAAGCGTTAGTCCGCACAATGGCTGAAAATTCCTCGGATGCAATTGCTTGGCTGGACTCAATCGGAGCACCGTTAGTGGAATTATCTTATTCCGGCGGTGCTACTTTTAAGAGAATTCATGCCCCTAAGGGGAGAGCTGCAATTGGAAATTACATTGTAAATACATTTTTAAATAATATAGAGAGTAATGAAATTGATATACGTTATAATACAAAAGCAACCGAAATTTTGATGGATCAAGGTAAAGTATCCGGAGTGATTGCGAAAGGAAAAGAAAGAGATTATAAGATAGCGTGTGAAGCTGTCATTTTAGCAACGGGCGGATTTGGTGCGAATGAAGCTATGGTGGTGGAATATGATAAAAAACTTGCTGGCTTTAAAACCACGAATGCGCCGGGAGCTACCGGTGACGGTATTAGGATGGCACAAGATATTGGTGCTAATGTTGTTGATCTGGAACAAATTCAGACACATCCAACCGTTGAGCAGGAAACCGGTATTATGATTACAGAATCTGTTCGTAGTCAAGGTGCAATTCTAATAAATAAAAATGGCGAGCGTTTTTATAATGAGTTAAGTACAAGAAACTTGGTGTCCAATGCAATTATGCAGCAAGAAGGCAGTTATGCTTATCTGATTTTTGATCAACAGCTTAGGGAAAGTTTAAGTGCTGTTGAGAGTTATGTCAATGCAGATATTGTGAAGGAGGAGAATAATCTTTTGAAACTTGCAGATGATATTGAGGTAGATCCGGATCAATTAATCTCGACTGTGTCAGAGTGGAATAAGACGATTATGAAAAAAGGACAAGACTTATTTAATCGTACCACCGGAATGGAGACAACCATTTCAAAAGCTCCTTATTATGCAATCAAAGTAGCACCTGCAATTCATCATACGATGGGTGGAGTTGAGATTAACACGAAGGCAGAGGTTATCTCTGCAGATGGAACGCCAATTAATGGACTATTCGCAGCCGGAGAAGTTACTGGCGGAATTCACGGAGCGAATCGTATCGGCGGCAATGCAGTCTGTGATATTGTAGTATTTGGCAGGATTGCAGCAAAAAGTGCCAAAGAATATGTGGAAGCACACTAAGGAGGTTGCACATGAATAATCATAATACATTTGCTTCAGAGAAAAAAGAGCAAAAGAATCAAAACGAAAAATTTAACGGTGCCACACAGAAGGTTAAAGTTGAAAACCAAAATCAGACTCACAATTCGAAAAAGGAAGGAATTGCACCAATCAATCGTGCAAGATAAATTAGGAAAAGGAACCAGTGCAAAACGTTCATTAAGTTTTGCCGGTTCCTTTTATTTATGGTAAAAGAAAAGATCTCAAAAGCATGTTTTTGTTAGAATAAACCAGCTAATTTATTCTAACATACCTCAAAATATATGTTATAATAAATTAGCTTTATTTTTACTCGATACATTCTGAAAGACTTATTAATTAAGAAAAAATAGTGAAACAGTGAAATAGTGAAATGGAACCGAATCAAGCCAAGACTATATAAATTATTCTAATGAGCAAAACTAAGAATAAGAATAGCTTAAATTATATAAGAAAGAAGAGGAAGAACGATATGCATATTGCATGGTCATTGGATGCCTTATACACAGGGTATGAGGATGAGAGATTTAAGAACGACATGAAACGATATGATGCTCTTGTTGTTGAGATGGAAAATCTATCGAAAGAGCTTGATAGCTTGCCTGAAAAACAGGCATTCGATAAAATTTTTGATTGTTTGGAGGAATCATATCGTTTAGAGTACCTCGCAGTGTACTGCTCATTGCGTCAGTCCACGAATACGTCGGAAGCAGAGGCAGTCTCATATCTTGGGCAAATGAAGCAAAAGTCATCCGATTTAACAAAGTTCACAACGATTTTTATGAAATACATTGCAAAGACCGAAGAAATCGAGGGGTTAATCAAGGAGGATGAAAGACTTAGTGAATATGCTTTCCTCATTCATAAAATTAAAGAAAGCAATCAACATCTTTTAAGTGATGAGGCAGAAGAAATCATTGCTAAGATGTCTATTTCAGGTTCAAGTGCATGGAGTGATTTACAAGGTTATCTAACTTCCACAGTAAAAGTTTTGTATGAGGGAACGGAAATTACTCTTTCGGAAATCCGTAATATGGCATATAGTACGGAGAAAGCGATTCGAAAGAGAGCTTATGAGGCAGAACTGGAAAGTTACAATAAAATAAAAGACAGTATCGCATATTCATTAAATAGTATAAAACTCCAAGTGTTAACCTTGGCAAAGTTACGTGGTTACTCTTCTGTCCTTGATATGACGCTGGAGCAATCAAATATGAAAAAATCCACCTTGGATGCGATGTTTACGGCAATAAAAGAGTATATGCCAAAATTTCATGAGTACCTTAGATTAAAAGGAAAGGCTTTAGGACATGAGAAGGGATTACCATGGTATGATTTATTTGCACCAATGGGAGCATGTGAAAAGAAATATAGTATTGAAGAAGCAAAAGAGTATTTATTAACGCGTTTTCAAAGCTTTGCTCCAGATTTAGTACAAATGGTGGAAAGAGCATTTGAGGAAGGATGGATTGATTTTTATCCTAAGACCGGTAAGGTTGGCGGAGCTTTTTGTTACAACCTTCATCCATTAAAGCAAAGTAGGGTTTTAACAAATTACGATGGTACAATTTCCGATATTGTTACATTGGCACATGAACTTGGTCACGCTTACCATAATCATAACATTCATGGGCATCGTATTTTAAATAGTGAGTATTCAATGCCTGTTGCAGAAACCGCATCTACTTTTAATGAAAATGTTATTCTTAATGCAGCGATAAAAGAGGCTGACGGGGCAGAAAAGCTTGCGTTAATTGAAGGACAATTGCAGGATGCCACTCAGATTATTTGTGATATTTATTCTCGTTATCTCTTTGAGACTGCTGTGATTGAAAATCGCAGTAATAATTTTATGTTTGCAGATGAGCTAAGTAAGATGATGCTGACAGCACAAAAAGAAGCTTATGGAGATGGTCTTGATTCTGAATATTTACATCCTTATATGTGGGTATGTAAGAGTCATTATTATTCCGGACAGGTTAGCTTTTATAACTTCCCATATGCCTTTGGCGGTTTATTTGCGAGAGGTTTATATGCGAAGTA
This sequence comes from Bacillota bacterium, assembly GCA_023457255.1. Classification (GTDB taxonomy): domain Bacteria; phylum Bacillota; class Clostridia; order Lachnospirales; family Lachnospiraceae; genus Lachnoclostridium. The sequence goes on from JAEWMB010000002.1 coordinate 116,501, forward strand.
TTTAGAAGAGGGTGAAGCATTCTTACCAAAATACCGGGTACTTTTATATGCAACAACAATAAGCGATGTAGAGGATGCCGCAAAGGTTGCCGGAATTGATTTGACAGATCCGGAGTTTTTCCGTAAGGCATTACAAACAATAGCAGATCAGATTGATGAGTTTAAGAGCTTAATTTAGGTCGTAAATTTCTGTGATTTTGCAGAATCTAATGCTTTCTTAATTTTTTCTTACGATTTATATGGTATAATGGGATAAATAGCTGGAAGTTAGGGGAAGTGGAAGATGAAGCATAAAAATATATGGTTCCTAGTTAGCTTATTTCTTATATTAATATTAAGCGGATGCCAGAGAAATTTTTATTTTACAACAGATGGTGAACGGTATACAGAAGATAATATGAATTATTTTGGTACGGTTAAGGAGCCGGTCGAGGAGATTACTGCGATTAATGTGAATACGCAGTATGCAGATTTTGAGATTATAGCTTCTGATGGATATTACGTAGAATATTCTTATTATTATGTAGATGAGGAGCCCGTCCTTACTATAATAGATGGTACATTGACTTTTAATGATAGCAGCATGAATCAAGGCGGATATTCGATTAGTCTTAAAAAGCCTAATTATTTTAAGCTATATGTACCTGCAGCCGCAGATTTTAATAAAGCTAATATTACGGTGTCAAGCGGTAATGTCTCAATGGGAAGCTTCTCTGCTAAAGAGGTAAAGGTTGAGAATTCATATGGAGATACCATAGTAACAACAGCGGCAATTGATAAGCTTACTACTGTGACTTCCTCCGGTCGGCTGACAATTGAGAGAAGTGCGATAGGAGAAGCAGATATCAAAAACTACTATGGTGATATCGTGATAAGAAGTATAAATGAAAAAGAAGATTTTGCAACGAAAGAATACCCGGATGCAAGTATTTCTTTCGAGCTTAGCAGCGGCAGTTTAGAGATAGAGAAACTTAATGCCGGGGAATTGCAGTTTGATAATTCTTATGGCGGCGTTAGGGTGGAGGATTCTGTGATTACATCACTAAAAGGTAAATTAAGCAGCGGAGATGTTACCGTTTTGGATTGTAAGATGGAACAGATAGATATTGATAATTCTTACGGTAAGATAGATGTAATGTTAATAGGAAAACAAGAGGATTATTGCCTTGATATTACATCAAGGTATGGTGATGTCTGGGTTGAAAGAAAAAAATATGACGGTTCGGTTCTTATAGATAAAGGTGGAACGAAGCGCATAGAATTGTACTTATCCAGCGGTAATGCAAAGATTTCTTTCCGATAGATTGTATATTAGAGAAATGAGGTAATACGATGAGAGAAAAGAAACCGGGTCAACCGTTGCCAAAATTCCGACAATTGTTACGTTTGAAACGTAATTTCATTCTGCTGCTATTACCCATTTCTTTTTTCTTGCTTCGATTCGCTATGGAAAGCAGTTATTTTACTGAAAAAGTTTTAATAAAATTTTTCTATCGCCCATGGTCTTTATGTTTATCAACGCTTACTGGTGTTCTGCCTTTTTCTCTTACAGAGATTATTCTTGTTCTTGGTCCTGTGCTGTTAACCATTTTTCTCATTCGATTCCTAATACATAGCATCAAAAGGAGAGAAGATCGTTACATAGTAATCGGAAAAGGAATCATTAATATTTTTTGCGGCATTAGTATTGCATTGACTTTGTATATCTTAGGATGCGGAATTAATTATTATCGTTATCCTTTTAGCTATTACAGCGGTTTAACAATCTTGGAATCCTCCGAAGATGAGTTATATGAATTATGCGTATCGTTAGCACTGCGTGCAAATGAACTAAGGGATACTATTTCTTCCGTGGATGATAGAGGTGTTTATGTTTCTACAATGAGTACGAAAGAATTAATGCAGGAGACAAAACGGGCATATCAAAAAATTGCAGAGGACTACCCGATATTGGCGGGACGGTATCCTGCGGCAAAGCCCATGATATTTTCACGTGGAATGTCAAAAATGGAGCTAACGGGTATCTTTATTCCATTTATAATGGAGGCAAATGTCAACGTGGATATTCCGGATTACTCGATAGCATCAACGGCATGCCATGAATTGGCTCATTTACGTGGTTTTATGAGAGAAGATGAGGCAAATTATATCGCTTATTTGGTTTGTACTGCTTCTGATAAAACAGAACTGAAATATAGTGGTGTCATGCAGGCACTTATTATCGCCGGGAATGCACTCTATGACAAGAATAAGGAGCTTTATATGGAGGTTAGAACTTTATATAATGAAGGAGTATATGCGGACCTGGCCGATAATTCGGCTTATTGGAGTGAGTTTGAGAATACTGCGGTAAGCAATGCCGTAGCGGCGATAAACGATACGTATTTAAAGGTGAACAACCAAGAAGACGGAGTACAAAGCTATGGGAGGATGGTCGACCTTTTGCTGGCTGAATACCGAGAGCTTAAAAAATAAAAAACTTAAATCAATTTATGAAAGACAGGGAATCGATATAGCTCTGACACTTACCGGAAGGGGGGATACAACCTTAGATGCGGTAACCGGTGCTTCCTTCCCTCAAGCTAAAACAGTGCGGATAATGAGGGGGAGGTGCATTGTGCCACTTGGGAAATGGAAGTTATAGGATTTGACATTATTCTACAAGAGTGTTACAATTATTACGTAAATATTACAGTTATATGAAGTTCATGTAAGATATCTTTCCAGTGCTAAGATAAATTATATGGAAAGATACATACTTAGTAGCTTCCCCAAGGCATGAAACAATGTTTTTTGCCGCTTTAAGTAAGGAGAATTGATATGAAATTAAAAAAACTATTTACCCTACTATTGATTGCCTGTTTATTGGCTGGTGCAGCAAAGACTCCGATAAGAACAGAAGCCAGCACTGCAAAGTCTTACACAAGTTCCGAGTTAAGACTGCTGACTGCTATTATCTATTGTGAAGCGGGGTGGGAAAGTTATAAAGGAAAAGTTGCGGTTGGGAATGTTATTTTAAATCGTGTGGAAAGCAATACCTTTGACCATGTTACCACGATTAGAGAAGCTGTCTATGATTTAAAGCGCTGGGGGCGTCAGTTTGAGCCGGTATATAGTTTAACTTCCAATGGAAAATACACACCCAAGGGTGCACCATTAGAAAAAGCGCTGCAGTTATATACCTATGGCAATTATAAAAGTGAGGAACAAAAACAAGTGATGGAAGAATGTAAAAAAGCTGCAAAAGCCGCATGGAACGGAACGAAAGTAATTGGTGATTATCTATACTTTAATAGTTATGTAGCATCCACCAAAGCGAAGTGCGTAAAGGCTGATATACCATATAAGATTATCGGAAAACATATCTTTTTTCAAAGATTCTATTAGAATTTGATTTTAACTAAGGATATTACCTCAAAATTATAAAGTATAAATTTGCAACAAAGTTGATAATGATTTGTAAGGAAACCTCTTATCTGGCATCATAGCAGTGTGCCAATAAGAGGTTTTTATAGTTATGCCGGGAAACTGTTCAAAAGTGTATTTTTTGCTTGTTATAAATCTCAATTATTACCACTGTAAAAAGATTTTATCTTTTCTATTTGAAAGATGTGTGATATGATATAAAGTAGATTGTTTTAAATTAATTAGATGCTATTTAGGCAGAATTATTGAGATATCATTTGAGGAGGAACATCATGGACATCGATGTTAACAAACCAGAGGGAAATGAGACAGTAGGAAAAGAAGTTGTCTCCAAAAACTTTATTGAGCAGATTATTGATAAAGATATATCAGAGGGTTATTGTAAAAAGGTAGTGACCAGATTCCCGCCGGAACCAAACGGTTATCTTCATATTGGACATGCAAAATCTATACTTTTAAATAGTGGATTAGCTAAAAAATATGGAGGTACTTTTAATTTACGTTTTGATGATACCAATCCGACCAAGGAAAAGACAGAGTTTGTTGAATCCATTATTGAGGATGTAAAATGGATTGGCGGAGATTTTGAGGACCGCCTCTTCTTTGCTTCCGACTATTTTGAACAGATGTATGAAGGTGCGGTGAAACTAATTAAAAAAGGGAAAGCTTTTGTCTGTGACTTATCTGCCGAAGAGATGAGAGAGTATCGCGGTACCTTAACACAACCAGGTAAAAACAGCCCTTACCGTGACCGAAGTGAGGGGGAAAACCTCGATTTATTCGAAAGAATGAAGAATGGTGAATTTCCGGATGGTTCGAAAGTGCTTCGAGCGAAAATTGATATGTCGTCTCCTAACATCAATATGCGTGATCCGGTGATATACCGGGTAGCGAGAATGACACACCACAACACAGGAGATGCCTGGTGTATTTATCCAATGTATGACTTTGCACATCCAATTGAGGATGCAATCGAAGGAATTACACATTCCATCTGTACTCTTGAATTTGAAGATCATAGACCGCTTTATGACTGGGTAGTACGTGAACTTGAATATGAGAATCCACCGAAGCAGATTGAGTTTGCAAAGATGTATTTAACTAACGTAATTACCGGAAAGCGTTATATAAAGAAATTAGTAGAAGATGGAATTGTAGACGGATGGGATGACCCAAGATTAGTGAGCATCAGTGCATTAAGAAGAAGAGGCTTTACTCCGGAATCGATTCGTATGTTTATGGAGCTTTGCGGGGTTTCAAAGAGTAATAGCTCGGTAGATTATGCAATGCTTGAGTATTGTATTCGTGAGGATTTGAAACTAAAAGCAAACCGTGTAATGGCAATCATAGATCCAATTAAGCTAATTATTACGAATTATCCGGAAGGACAAACAGAGTATTTAGAGGCAATGAATAATCAGGAAAATGAAGAGATGGGTACAAGAGAAGTACCATTTGGAAGAGAACTCTATATTGAAAGGGATGATTTCATGGCCGCGCCGCCAAAGAAATATTTCCGCCTTTTTCCTGGAAACGAAGTTCGGTTGATGAACGCTTATTTTGTAACCTGTACCGATTATAAGACAGATGAAGCTGGAAATGTTACGGAAGTTTACTGTACTTATGATCCGGAAACAAAGAGTGGTTCTGGTTTTAATGCAAGAAAAGTAAAAGGAACAATTCATTGGGTATCCGTATCGCATGCAATCAAGGCAGAAGCCAGATTATATGAGAATCTAGTAGACGAGGAAAAAGGTGTATACAATGAAGATGGTTCTGTTAACCTTAACCCGGATTCCATTATTGTCAAAGAGTGCTACGTAGAGCCAAGCTTACAAGGAGCACAAATATTTGATAGATTTCAGTTCTTAAGAAATGGATTCTTCTGTGTGGATTGTAAAGATTCTACAGACGAAAAACTAGTATTTAACAGAATTGCGTCACTAAAGAGCAGTTATAAGCCTGCATAAGGAGGGAATGGCATGGCCAATTTATTTTCTGGGTTAGAAGCAATGGGGTTGGGAAAGCTCACCAACATAGAAGTATATGAAGCGAATGAAGGACAACAAGGAAAGTCAGAACAGGAAGAAAAGCCACAGATCACGGAGGCGGATTTCATCTTTGATAAAACCTATACCTGTCCGGTATGTGATAATGAGTTTAAGTCTAAAACTGTAAAAACCGGAAAAGTTAAATTAGTATCTGCGGATACAGATTTACGTCCGAAATACCAGTTAGTCGATTCTTTAAAATACGACGTAGTGGATTGTCCGGTATGCGGTTATGCCGCGCTCAATCGTTTCTTTAATTTTATGACTTCACCGCAGGCAAAATTAATTAAGGCTAACATTTCTACAGTTTATAAGGGAGCCGGGCCTATTGGTGATATCCTAACATACGATGACGCTATTACAAAGCATAAGCTTGCTTTGGTTAACACGATCGTAAAAAAGGGGAAGTTAAGTGAAAGAGCATATACTTGTTTAAAAACAGGCTGGTTGATTCGCGGGAAGAGAGAAACTCTTCCTGCAGCTACACCGGATTATAACAAAGTAGTGGCACAATTAGAGGCAGAAGAGGTTGAATTTTTAGTAAAAGCTTATGAAGGATTTGCAGAAGCCTATTCGAAAGAAAACTTCCCGATGTGTGGAATGGATGAAGCTACCATAACATATCTTATCGCAGATTTAGCAAGAAGAACGGGGAAAACAGAGGATGCTCTTCGTTATATTTCTAAGGTAATTGTATCGAGAGATGCCAATGAACGTATTAAGGAAAAGGCAAGACAGTTAAAGGATTTAATGAGTAAGTAGGAATACTGACGCATAAAAATATTATTATTAAATAAAGTGACACGAAAGCACCGGATTTGAGGTAAGTTCATCTTAATTTGGATGCAGGCTAAGGCACGAAGGTAGGAGTTGTTATGAAAGAACAATTATATACGATACCCGTAAATGATGCGTTCGGCAAAGATTGTGAATGTCCTGTTTGCGAGATGTATGAAACTCTACAAAAGAATGCGATTGATTTTACCATGGGACCTAGCTACATGGAGGATGATGTACGTATGGTAACGGATCGAACAGGCTTTTGCTCCAATCATGTCAAGTTACTATATGAAAATCAGAACCGCCTTGGATTAGCGTTGATGCTAAAGACACATATGGATCGGTCCATTCAGGAGATAGAAAAGCTGCTGCAGCAAAAGCAAGCAACCGGCGGGGGCTTCTTTAAGAAAAAAGAAGGGCTTCATCCTGTTGTCGATTTTACAAGAAGTTTAGAGCACTCCTGTTTTGTATGTAATAAAATACGAGGAATGTTTGAGCTTTACCTTGCTTCTTTTTTTTATTTATACCGTAAAGAAGATGAATTTAAAAAGAAGTTCCGTGCATCAAAAGGTTTCTGTACCAAGCATTTTGGTATGCTTTATGATTTGGCAGAGAAACACTTAAATGGTGTGCTGCTGGAAGAGTTTCGTTCGGAACTTGGAACTCTTTATACAGAGAATATGAAAAGAGTCAGAGATGATTTAGAATGGTTCACGGATAAGTTTGATTATCGTTATGTCAATGAACCATGGAAGAATTCAAAGGATGCTCTTCCGAGAACAATCAGAAAGACCAACAGTGTTCCTGTCGATGATAAATAATTTTATTTCTGGAGAATTATTGGCAGGATTACGAAAGGAATGAATAAAAAGAGAATAGCACTCATAATAAGCGAGGACAAACAAAAAATTTCTAAGGTAGTGATGAAGTTTCACTCTGTGATATTTTTGTGGTCCTCGCTATTTTATTAGTAAAATTGATTCAGCGGGTTATTATAAATTATTAAACTTTCTAGTTCAGTAGATTCTAAAAATCAAGAATCTTAGATAATCTAATGTTACATGATTGGTATATCCTATAAGGAGATCAAGCCCCTTATAGGACCTTAAACAATCTAATGTTTCATGGTGGCTTGTTTAATTTAACCAGTGAAGCTTGTGAAAAAGTTTTTTAAGAAAGCGTGATTTACATAGAAAAAAAGCCAAGGCAGTACTGCTTAAATTAAAAATAAAATCCTTAATATTTAAGATACCGAAATCCATAATAAATTGTGCCAGCTCAATTACAGCAATCATTAAAATTACAGCACAAATGAACGGAAGAAATTTTCTCAGCTTCTGAAACAACAGTGGCAGAAAGAAGCCCATTGGTGCGAAGGCAATCACATTTTTATAAATATTAGTGTTTATAAAGGTATGTCTGCTTGTAAAATGTAAGTGAAACAAAATTAAGCAATAGAACACAAAAATAAGAATAAGGCCGGTTTTCATAGAATACTGTTTCCATGTTATCTCTTCAAAAGAGCTGGAGAGAAGAGAAGATGCCAGTAAGGAGAGCAAGATGATACTAAAGAATCCTAAGAAAACACCTCCCGTATCATACTTAACACGGAAACTAAGTACTTCAATTGCGGTAACCAAAATAAGACCAATGCAAAGTAAACCAAAAATAGCGGAAAAACTGCGTTTTAATATTTTTATAACCATGTAGCTTCCTCACAATCCTATGTAGTTGCTTTCTTTTCTGAAGAATAAAAGAGTTTCGTCCGGAGAGGGTATGTAATGTATTTTCTATGTTAACAATTATACCATGACACAATTCCAATGTAAATTCTTAGAAATATATTGTGAAAGAAAGGTTAGTGCAAAGTCTCTCTGTCTGTGTGAAAGACTCCGGATAAATGATGAAAAAATGTAAAAAAGTGAGAATACAAGAGTATATAAGAGTATATAATAGATAAGTAAGGTTTTTAAAACGTTTTGATAGAAAAAAGAAGTTGCACATTGAAGTAAAATTTACTAATATATACTCAACGATTAGCACTCGAATAGAGTGAGTGCTAATAATTAGTATGATACAGTATTAAAGGAGGAAATAAATATGAAATTAGTGCCATTAGGAGACAAAGTTGTATTAAAGCAGCTTGTAGCAGAAGAGACTACGAAGTCAGGTATTGTGTTACCTGGTCAGGCAAAAGAAAAACCACAGCAAGCAGAGGTTGTTGCAGTCGGCCCTGGTGGAATGGTAGACGGAAAAGAAGTCACCATGCAGGTAAAAGCAGGCGACAAAGTTATTTATTCCAAATATGCTGGAACTGAAGTGAAATTGGACGAAGAAGAATTTATTGTTGTAAAACAAAACGATATTGTAGCTATCGTAGCAGATTAATACGGATAACATATGATTCATATTTCTATAGTATGACTCATGTTGAAGCTGTAAAATAATCAAATTCTCAAATTAAAACTATGGAGGAATATAATTATGGCTAAAGATATTAAATATAGTGCAGACGCCAGAGTAGCTATGGAAGCTGGTGTAAATAAGTTGGCAAACACAGTAAAAGTAACCTTGGGACCAAAGGGAAGAAACGTAGTTCTTGACAAATCTTTTGGCTCACCATTAATTACGAATGATGGTGTTACGATTGCAAAAGAAATTGAGTTAGAAGATGCATTTGAGAACATGGGCGCTCAGCTTGTAAAAGAAGTTGCTACAAAGACAAATGATGTAGCAGGTGATGGAACAACAACAGCTACTGTTCTTGCTCAGGCAATGATTAATGAAGGTATGAAGAATCTTGCAGCAGGTGCTAACCCAATCATTCTAAGAAAAGGTATGCAAAAGGCTACAGATTGTGCTGTAGAAGCAATTGGCAGTATGAGCGCAGTCATTAATGGTAAAGATCAGATTGCTAAGGTAGCTGCAATCTCTGCCGGTGATGATTCCGTAGGTGAGATGGTAGCAGATGCTATGGATAAGGTTAGCAAAGATGGTGTTATCACCATTGAAGAGTCTAAGACAATGCAGACTGAACTTGATTTAGTAGAAGGCATGCAGTTTGATCGTGGATATGTTTCTGCATATATGGCAACGGATATGGATAAGATGGAAGCAAACCTTGATAATCCATATATTTTAATTACGGATAAGAAGATTAGCAACATTCAGGAGATTCTTCCGGTACTTGAGCAGATTGTTCAAAGTGGCTCCAGATTGTTAATTATCGCTGAAGATATCGAAGGTGAAGCATTAACAACATTAGTAATCAATAAGTTAAGAGGAACATTTACTGTTGTTGGTGTTAAGGCTCCTGGCTACGGTGACAGAAGAAAAGCTATGTTACAAGATATTGCTATCTTAACCGGCGGTACTGTAATCTCTGATGAACTAGGTCTTGACTTAAAGGAAACTGCATTAGAGCAGCTTGGACGTGCAAAATCCGTTAAGGTTCAGAAAGAAAATACAATCATCGTGGATGGTGAAGGACATAAAGCAGAAATCGAAGCAAGAATTGCTCAGATTAAAACTCAGATTGCCGAAACAACTTCAGAATTTGACAAGGAAAAATTACAGGAGAGACTTGCAAAACTTGCAGGTGGTGTAGCTGTAATTCGTGTTGGTGCTGCAACAGAGACAGAAATGAAAGAGAAAAAGCTTCGTATGGAAGATGCTTTGGCAGCGACAAGAGCGGCTGTAGAAGAAGGTATTATTGCAGGCGGCGGTTCTGCTTATATCCATGCTTCTAAGGAAGTTGCAAAACTTGCAGCTAGGCTTGAGGGGGATGAGAGAACCGGTGCTCAGATTATCTTAAAGGCATTAGAAGCTCCATTATCCTGCATCGCTCAGAACGCAGGTTTAGAAGGTGCGGTTATTGTAAACAAAGTGAAAGAAAAGAAACCGGGCGTTGGTTTTAATGCTTTGACAGAAAAATATGTGGATATGGTGGAAGATGGAATTCTTGATCCATCCAAGGTTACAAGAAGTGCCCTTCAGAATGCAACCAGCGTTGCTTCCACTTTCTTAACAACAGAAGCAGCAGTTGCATCGATTAAGGAACCGGCTCCAGCTATGCCGGCAGGCGGCCCTGGCGGAATGGGTATGATGTAATTTAGCGAAGGTTAGAAAAATATATCTTATGATTATAGAATCCATGTGTGCTTAAGGAGTACACATGGATTCCTTTATAAGTGAAGATAACCATATGTAATAGCTTGTCTTATTCCTTAAAAGATAATAAAGTCCTTTCACTTTTATAAATAATTTAGTATAATAAAGGTAGCAAGGAATCGTGATTTCCCCTATCCGTAAGTAGCTTTAGGGGAACTCATACGGAAAAATGGACATAGGAGGATAAGTAATATGAATGAATCTTACGCAGAAGCTGGCGTGAAAAGAAAAAAATCAGCAACGACGCTTATGATTCAAATTGCTGCAGTATTTGGGATTTTAGTGGTATTCTTTGTGGGAGGAATGTTTTTAGGTAGTATTGCTACTTTTATAGGCTCAGTATTGATAGTACTTTGTGTCTTCTTTTTCCCTAGGATGAATTCCATCGAATATGAGTATGTTTTCTGTGACGGCCAGTTAGACTTTGATAAGATTATGGGAAATGCAAAGAGAAAGACAGCACTCCGTATTGACTTTGAGAAGGTTGAGATAATGGCACCTGCAAAGTCCCATTCATTGGATAGTTTTAACCATATTCAACAGTTAAAAGTTAAGGATTTCTCTTCTCAAACTCCGGAAGCGAAGGTATATGCGATTATTGTTCGTCAGGATGGAGGAGTAACTAAAATTTTATTTGAGCCAAATGAAAAGATGATCGCATGCATTAAGCAAAAATCTCCTCGTAAAGTCGTTGAGGTATAATCCTGCAAAAAAGGAATTTATAATTATATCGGGTTGGAAAAAGATGGATAACACTCTGTTGTTAATCGTCTTTTTTTATTTCAAAACTTCCGGTTGTATATGAACTACGGACACTTTTATACTTTATTACAGTAATTTATTGCAAAAAATATCAAGTTTTCTCAAAGGTATTGACATTGTCCATAAAAATGAGTATACTTGTGAAAATTATTATTGTCCGCAGGCAAAAGACTCAAGTCAAGCTGGAATCTTTTGGCTGATTTTTTATAACCTGTGAGACGGTTTACTCTACAGCAAACGAAGTAAGTGTGAATCGAAAAGGTTGCAATGCTTACCTGCGTTTGATGCCAAATTATTTTACTATAAAGAAAGTGAGGAAATTTGAGATGGGAGCAATTATCGGTGAAGGAATTACCTTTGATGATGTACTGCTTGTTCCGGCGTATTCGGAAGTGATACCTAATCAGGTTGATCTTTCCACACAATTAACGAAAAAAATTAAATTAAATATTCCTATGATGAGTGCAGGAATGGATACGGTTACGGAACATCGCATGGCGATCGCTATGGCAAGACAGGGTGGAATTGGTGTTATTCATAAGAACATGTCAATCGAAAGTCAGGCGGAGGAAGTAGATAAGGTAAAACGTTCAGAGAACGGCGTTATTACTGACCCATTTTCATTATCTCCTGAACATACCTTACATGATGCGGACGAGTTAATGGCAAAATACCGTATCTCCGGTGTTCCAATTACCGAAGGGAAAAAATTGGTTGGTATCATTACAAACCGTGATTTAAAGTTTGAGACAGACTTTAGCAAAAAAATCAAGGAATCCATGACAAGTGAAGGGCTTGTTACTGCAAAAGAAGGCATTACGTTAGAAGAAGCAAAGAAAATTCTTGGACAAGCAAGAAAAGAGAAGCTTCCGATTATTGATGAAGAAGGCAATTTAAAAGGTCTTATTACAATCAAGGATATTGAAAAAACTATCAAATACCCATTAGCGGCAAAGGACTCTATGGGCAGACTTCTTTGTGCGGCAGGTGTTGGTGTAACCGCAAATATTCTTGACCGGGTGGATGCTTTAGTAAAGGCGAAAGTAGATGCCATTGTTATAGATACCGCTCATGGACATTCTGCAAACGTAATTAAGGTTGTAAGGATGGTTCGGGAAGCACATCCGGAATTACAGATTATTGCCGGTAATATTGCAACAGGTGAAGCGGCAAAGGCATTGATTGAAGCAGGTGTTGATTGCGTTAAGGTCGGTATCGGACCGGGGTCGATTTGTACCACACGTGTTGTTGCAGGTATCGGTGTTCCGCAGATTACAGCAATTATGGATGCTTACCGTGTGGCAAAGGAATATGGTGTTCCAATTATCGCAGACGGCGGTATTAAGTATTCCGGTGATATTACAAAAGCTATCGCCGCAGGCGCCAATGTTTGTATGATGGGCAGTATCTTTGCAGGCTGTGATGAAAGTCCGGGAACATTTGAATTATTCCAAGGCAGAAAGTATAAAGTATATCGTGGAATGGGATCCATTGCAGCGATGGAAAATGGAAGTAAGGACCGGTATTTTCAAGCAGATGCTAAGAAGTTAGTTCCGGAAGGTGTAGAAGGACGTGTTGCATATAAGGGAACTGTAGAAGATACGGTATTCCAGTTAATGGGCGGTCTTCGTTCTGGTATGGGTTACTGTGGAGCGAAGGATATTGAAACTTTAAAGGAAACAGGGCGTTTTGTGAAGATTTCCGCAGCTTCTCTAAAAGAGAGTCACCCGCATGACATTCATATTACAAAAGAGGCTCCAAACTATAGTGTTGACGAGTAGAAAGATGTTTCTCAGCGAAAGACGTTAGGAACATATTTCATAATGAAAGACTTTCGATAGGAAGCCTTCATAAAGTTTAAGCTTATCTATTAGAAGAATGAACTTGAAAGCTGGATAAGCAAAGTATCTTATAGAATTACATGCAAGGCAGATAGGACAGTATCAAGGAAATGTCGCATATCTATCTTGCATGTTTTTATTTTCTCTTGGTATTGCAATCAAAGTCCGTGTATGAAATAATAGAAGAAAATTCATTTTAAAATGAATTAAATTAGAAGAGCAAAGGTACCTGAAACAAAGCCCGGAAGGAGGATGCAAAAGTGTTAACAGAAAAAGAGTGGAGATTAAGAAAAAGGAAAATACTAAGAATAAAACAATATACCGTTATAGGACTTGCAGCCGCAATCCTTATTGTTCTATTGTTGATTATTTTTACATAAATCATAAAATTATAGAAAACGATAGAGTAAAAATCACGAAGTTAAGAGAAATTCTAAAGCAGATATAGAAGGTTTAAATTTATGTAATATCAGCAGTAATGAGCGATCAGGTCAATGTCATGATATTTGAGATAAAGTACAGGTTGAAAAATAGAAATCATTTTTTCAACCTGTTGGCTTTTCTGCATGCTAAAACACCGATGAGAGTTAAAATGGTTAACTTGGCATACAATACCTCGTAAGTTTAAGACTGATTGGGAGATAATGAGTAATGAAATGGATGATTATCGAAAACTGGTAAAACAGGAGGCAAGTTATGTTTCATTTTCACGGTGTTAAGGGATTGCATTATGATAACCGTTGTATGATAGTTTTACTCATTGCTGCATTTGCCTTGCTCTCCTATGGCTGTAATCGACGTTATGTAGAAGGCCCGGAGCAAGGAAATAATATCTGGGGATTTGGAAATAAAGAAGAGTTACCCTATAAAAATACGTATAAGGAACAAAATGCTGTGAGTGCAGCCGAGAATACTTATACTTATTATTCTGCAAAAGAATTTGAAGCATTGTTTCTGGATTCTTCGACGGCAAGAGGAGACGATGTGTATTCTTCTTCTTATCAGGAAGGAGCCTTAAAACAACTTGCGGCAATAAAAGAAAGCAAGGTGTATACTATTGAGAATCCTTTATTTATTCAGAATCCGTTTGGTACCAACTCAAGTGGATTGTATGTTTATGTAGGTACTCCATCCCAAAAGGTTAGAATAAGCTATCGAATTTCGATTCCACTGGAGTCTGTACCGGATTTTGGTGATAGTCTTTATATTAATCGGACAGCCGGAACTGAAGTGGAAGGTCAAATCATTGGCCTTATCGGAGGGCAGAGAAATAAACTAGTGCTAAATGTCATGGACTTAAATGGAAATATGGTAAGTCAAAAGGCATATTTTTTTGACATCACCTCCACCCATGATTTAGAAACAAAATTAAATACACAGTATGGAGAAGAATTATCCTTTACGAGAGGTTTATATTCCATTTTTTATAAGGACGGGGAGAATTCAAGCTTTTTGTTTTATGATAATCATGGTGTATTAAGGGCAAACATACCAACTAAGTTTCAAGGTGAGGCGGCTAAAGTACTTCAGGTGAATAATGAAATATTTTATGCTATCGAAGAAAATGAATATATTTTATTAAATAATCTTGGAAATGTAATTAATCGTTATACATGGAATGGTGAAGGCAAACTTTTTGATTGTGATTATGATAGTGAAAATGATAAGGTAATATTTTTGTCAAGTACTAAAGATAATACGAGGATAAGCAAAGGGATTGAATTAGGGATTGAAAAAGGGGAATGGAAAGATCTTATTGACTTTGAGACCCTGCTGTCAAAAGGAGCTGCAAACACTAAGGAAGATAAAAAAGATTGGATGGATTTATCTAATCTTCAAATTTTGGACGGAAAAGATGTATTAGTATGTTCCAGGGAATTATCTACGGTATTTCGTATCAATAACCTATATACAGGACCGGTGATTCGGTGGCTTATCAGTGAAGATAGAAATTGGAATAACAGGGAATATGAATCTTTACTGCTAACAGAAACAGGAGAGAAAACTGCGAAAAATTCCATAGACAGCATGGATTATGGCACCAATCGTAAGTTAAATGAGGGGCAAGTCTTTTTATCTTTTCTCAATTATAAAATCGAGGATACCACATCTGATACGAAATATTCGGTATTTTATAAATATCTCGTGGAGGAAAGTCAAAATCGATATCGCTTGATACAAAAGGTTACCTTCCCATATCATAGGGGCAACTGCAGTTCTATGCTTTATGGGAATCATATAATCTTATCCTTTGACGCAGAAAAACAGTTTATGGAATATGATGAGAAAGGAAATGTCATAGCAGCTTATCAGATAGGAAATGAAAAAACATTTTATAAGGTATTTAAATATACAATGGACCGGTATTGGTTTTAAAGAAATAAGAAATGGCACCTATTAACTGGTTTGACCTGCAAGCTGTTAAACCGGTTAAATAGGTGCCTTGTTTTATGGAAGAGCTGGAATCCATCTAATAATAATAGTTCATTTTCGGTTTTATTAGAGGTGTGATTTGGTTTTTCTTCTTTTGATGACGATAGCATAGGTAAAGTATTAAGCTTCCGGCCAATACGGTGAATACAATGACTAAGGCACATTGTAAGAAAAATACTTCAGGCAGCAGGGTAATGATTGGATCGGTATTAGGGTCAAAAAGCCAATCATCATTTCGAAAGAATATCTTATGAAAGATAACAAATGCAGTATTAAAGTCGATAGAACAACCCAGCAGTGTAATTACGGGAAGCACGATAGCCGTAATGGCGGATGTTTTTAAATAATGATAATGATTTCGTTTTTTCTTCCATAGGATAATACCAATCAGACTAAGAAAACTTAGCAGGAACATAATATAAAAGGAATTAAATATCACTTTCACTTCTTCAAAATGAGACAGCCCCGATACCGAGGCATCTAAAGAGGGGAATTTTAAAATACCGTTATAAAAAGGAGAACAATAGTCAATCAAGGCATTGTAATTTTCTTTAATCTCATTTACTGAAAGACCGGAGGATTTATCTAACTGCTGCCAGTGAATGTTTGCATAGTAAAGCGGTCTTAAATTTATAGCTAAGATGAGACCGAAAGAGATGAAAAATAAGGTCCATACGACACCGATACCAATATCTAAACTTATGTTTTCCTTCCGTTTTTGACTTCGTCTTGAATACTTTTTCATACTAACCTCTATTCTGGCGCTTCCGATGATAAGCTGAACACATTCCCTTTTCTGTGCAGAGGAATTATACGGCACCAATTTAATTTGTGCATTCTATTGTTTTTCTAATAATAAAAGATTATTTGCAGTTAACCATGCTTTCATAGTTCCTAGTTATTGTATCAGTATAGATAACGTTATTATATTATAAAAAATTAATAAATTCAACCAAAGGAACTTAAGCTTTCGTATCAAAGGTGTAGCAGCGATATAAAATATCCTCCTCTTTTGATAACAGTTTATCTATTGGTGTCCGTTTCTTTTTCATTTCTTCAAATTCATAAGATAGACCATATCCCATCTCTAACAAAGCGTCTGTTAATTGATTGATATGAGCACTAAGTAATTCCAGAGCTTCCTTCTGCTCCATACTAAGTGTGGCGTGTACGGTTTTGTTTTGTAGTCGTAGATGGATATCCATATCTCCTAAATGGGCCATAGTTAAATGTAATAAAATGTGGAGGTTCTCCTCACCTTCTCTCTTATGTTTTCTTTTGGTATAGAAGAAAAGTTCACTGTTGGCTAAGTTTTTCGTAAGCTTAACAGGCAGCTGGATATATCCAAGAAATTGATTAACAGACCTCATAAATTCGACTTGATCCCGTAGATTAAGTGTTTGTTCTTTTGCATGATGAAATGCCTCAGAGTTTGCACTTTCCTCATTTTTTTCAAAAAAGGTTAATAAGCTTTCTAAATCCTGGGATAATTTACGGTAGAATTGGGGAGGGCCGTCTTTTTTTGTAAAGTCATTAATTTCAAGAGTGAGCTTTGAAAGCAGCTCCGATTTTAATAACTTTTGATATACCGGTGATTTTATAAGTTCCCGTAAGGCAGAAGACCTGCTATCCGGCTGCAGGAAGGCTGTCTTTTGTGATTCTTCCCTTTTTATAAGAATTTTAGTTTCAGCATCCATTATTTTATGCAATAATTTTGCGATAGAATCCGTATCCTCCGGATAAGAAGCAATCGTATCTTTTGGTAAAACCTTCGATAACAGCGGAAAGAGACTCTCTTGCTCGTCTCTTGATAATATATCCTGAAGTAAAATTACGTTGGTACTTATGTCAGGTGCTTTTGTAAAAATTTGATTTAATATTGGTGAATCCATCCTATTAAGATTACTTTCTCTTATTGCCTGATTTATAATTTCACGAAACTCGGCTACTGTGATCGAAGGTTCTGCTAAGAGTTTTAGGACTTGTTCCGGAGTATCTGCGGTAGTTAAGGCATGAGTTAGCTGCTGTATCTCTTCTTTTGAAAAATGAGCGGAGAGAGGGGGGGATTCAAGAGTAGAATATTTTGGTATCAAGTATTCCTTTGCCTCGTTTATAAAATGGGACAATAATCCTTGGTGAAATTCCTCCGAGATAGCAGATTCTTCCGACAATAATTGGAGAAAGGAATCAATCATATTCTGTGAATGAGTAAGAATTGAATGATTGTTATTCTGATAAGTTTCTATTTGACGGATTGCCTGTGGTGTAATTGGAAGTTCTAATTTCTTCATTAGGACTAAAGTTTCAATTGAGGTATTGCGAAATACCGCGGATAGCTTTAATATATCTAAGATGCTATTTTTATTGATAGAGAGTTCCTGCTGCAGTAATTCTCGTACAATTTGAAGGTTACGTTCTGTTTTTGGAAGAGCTGCTTCCGTGAGAGCTTTCTCAATCGTAGAATTCGAGTCGTAGGATATATTTTGAGAAGAGGTTGTTTCACTTAAATTATTTGGAGCGGTGGAGGTGCCGGCTTTCCCGTTTGTTTCTTCCATTGGTGTTTTGGAAGCGGTCAGAGTAGTGGATTGGCTAACTCCGAGGTAATTCGATGATGTAATTGATTCCATATGGCGACTCCTTTGCAGTATTATTTTCATAAGAAAGTACAAGAATGCAGCTGCTGTACCCTATTTATTAATAATTGTTATATCGGATAAAAGCCCTGATTATATAAGACCGGGAAGCAGACGTTAAGAAGAGCAAGGGGGAGAGGCGGCTTGTGAACTAGACTATTCAGGATACAATCTTTAACCAATGCTTTGAATATTAGGTAGCTAGAGCATGAAAGGCTCCAGATCTTGCTGCGAAAGAAGGGATAGCATAATTGCACCTTGAATTATGGGATACAGTAATTTTCGATTGCAAATTTATAGATATCTTGCAGGAAGTTTACATCTTTGAGTTTATTTCTTTTTTGAAATATGATATACTTTCATTTATAGCTAATGGACAAGAATTAAGGAGAAAGTTATGGCAGATTATTGTATAGTAAGCGATGTGACGCTGGATTTGGTTCAGGACATCGTAGAGGAGTTGGATGTACACATTATCCCTATGGATTTTCATCTGGGTGATACGCCGTATACACACTATCCGGATGAAAGAGAATTAAGTTGTGAGGAGTTTTACAATCGTTTAAAGGCAGGTGAGGATTCTGTGACCAGTCAGATCAATCCTGTTGTGTTTGAAAATTATTTAACTCCATTCTTAGATAGTGGAAAAGATGTATTATATATTGCATTTTCCTCAGGATTAAGCGGTACTTATAACACAGGCAGATTGATGTCGGAGGGCTTAAAAGAAAAATATCCCGAAAGAAAAGTAATCTGTATTGATTCCTTATGTGCCTCCATTGGTGAGGGACTGCTTGTTTACCTTGCCGCAAAAGAAAGACAAAAGGGCAGATCGTTAGAGGAAGTAGCCGACTTTGTTGAAAATACAAAGAGAAAATGCTGTCATTGGTTTATGGTTGAGGATTTGCACCATTTAAAAAGGGGTGGCAGGTTGAATTCCTTAGAGGCAATCGTTGGAACAGCACTTCGTATTTGCCCGGTATTGAGTGTGGATAAAGAAGGCAAGCTTCTGGTAGTTTCAAAGGTAAGAGGAAACAAAAAGGCAATAGAGTATCTTGTGAACCGGTTGGAAGAGGATGGTATTGATACGAAAAATCAAACAGTGATTATCGGTCATGCAGCCTGTCCTGAGTATGCCAAGGCCTTAGCAGATATTCTGACGGAGCGGGGGTTAGTGAAGGATTCTCTGATTACTAATATTGGTCCTGTTATTGGAACACACACCGGAGCAGGGATGTGCGCTTTAACATTTGTTGGTGAAAATTATAAATTCTAAATAACAGCAAGAAACACGGAGTGTGGATAAAGGAAATGGAGTTTTACGATTTCATATGACAATTCCTTATATCTGCACTTTTTTAGAACAGAAGCTTGTATGATTTACAGTAGTTTACATAGAATAGCAATTATTAATCTTTGTTTAGAAGGGTTTAACGGAGGATTCCGTCCGATTTCTTTATTAATCTTATTAGATAAAATAATAAATGACCTATTGGTATTTCTTTTCAATACAAAGTTGTTATGATATAATAAGGCTGCCAGGCCGAAGGTCTGTGCAGATCACGATCATTAATTTTGTACTTTAAATTCATGATATAATGGCAAGTAAATAGAAATTACAGGAAAGGACAAGGAGATATGTATTCATTTGAGGACGTTAGAGCATTCGATCCGGAATTAGCGGATAGCATCACAAGGGAGATTGCAAGACAGAATGATCACATTGAATTAATTGCATCGGAGAATTTTGTAAGTAAGGCAGTTATGGCCGCAGCGGGCAGCCCGTTAACAAATAAATATGCGGAAGGGTATCCGGGAAAAAGATATTATGGCGGATGTGAATTTGTTGATGTTGCTGAGAATTTAGCAATTGAGAGAGCAAAGAAGTTATTTGGTTGTACTTATGCCAATGTTCAGCCGCATTCCGGTGCACAGGCAAATATGGCGGTATTCTTTGCGTTATTGCAGCCGGGAGATACCGTATTAGGTATGAATCTTGCACATGGCGGACACTTAACCCATGGAAGCCCGGTAAATTTCTCCGGTTCTTATTTTAATATTGTACCATACGGTGTGGATGATAATGGTTTCATTGATTATGATGAGGTTGAAAGGCTTGCAAAGGAATGCCGGCCAAAGCTTATCGTAGCAGGAGCATCTGCTTATGCCAGAAAGATAGATTTTAAACGCTTCCGGGAAATAGCTGATTTAGTTGGAGCATATCTAATGGTTGATATGGCTCATATTGCAGGTTTGGTAGCTGCAGGTTATCACCGGTCACCAATTCCTTATGCCCATGTTACGACTACCACTACGCACAAGACCTTGCGTGGGCCAAGAGGCGGTATGATTTTATCCAGTGCAGAGTTTGCAGAAGAATATAAGTTAAATAAGTCGGTTTTCCCGGGAATCCAGGGGGGACCATTAATGCATATCATAGCTGCAAAAGCAATCTGTTTTAAAGAAGCATTGGACGATAGCTTTAAAGATTATGCAGGGAAAATTATTTCCAATGCTCAGGCACTGGCAAAAGAATTGACCGCACGTGGGTTTAATTTAGTATCCGGAGGTACGGACAACCACTTGATGCTGATTGATTTGCAGAATATGAACATTACAGGAAAGCAGGCGGAGCATATCTTAGATGAGGCGAACATTACCTGTAATAAGAACACAGTTCCAAATGACCCTGCATCTCCATTTGTAACCAGCGGAATCCGCCTTGGTACAGCGGCAGTAACCACCAGAGGTTTTAATGAAAAAGATATGGCTGTGGTTGCAGAAGCAATTTCTCTTGTAGTTCAGGATGTAGAGAAGAATAAAGAACAGGCAAAAGCTTTGGTTAAGATGCTGACAGACGCTTATCCGCTTTATTAATGCCGGCTCTATGTTTTTAAAGCTTAAAGAAGACAGATAATAATTTTATATAACTATAGCTTTATGAGTAGGTAATTCGTTGATATTAAGCCGGTTACCTACTCATAATATAAGTTAGAACAAAAAATCGTAAGTTCTAACTTGCAACTTTTCATACACCATCAAAAGCCTTATTTTAATCTTTTGAAATACTAGGATAGGTACCAGGAAAGAGCTTACGGATTTATTTTTTAATAACCTAATTCTTCGCCGACTAGTATAACTTTAAGCCGGTACGGAATATGGGAACGTCTCGTAATGACAAGACTGCTGCAAATACATTCCTCTACAAGGCAATTTGCGCATCTTCCAAGTTCCGCACAAGGGGTTTTCCTGTTTAATCTTATTGCATTTGGCGGAGCAGCCATATTTCTAACACGCTCCATGGCGGCAGCTTCATCGGTGACGACTTTATTCATTCCCGCTATTACGATCACATTTTTAGGTCCGGTGATTAAACATGCCACACGGTTTCCTTTTCCGTCAATATTAACGAGCTTTCCATCCAGGGTAATGGCATTGGAGCTCATAAAGTAGTAGTCGGCGGTTACGATTTTACCATAAAGTTCAGAGTGTTCTTCTGGTGTTTTGGCCTTATCCCGGTCATAGATTATGTAGTCGGAGTTATGAAATTCATCAAGTAATCCTATTTCATCCAGGGTCATGGAACCACCCCAGCTAACGGAACAGCCAGGAGTTAAAAAACGTTTGGCTACTGTCAATGCTTCTTCTTTATTATCGCAGTAATATCCTTCAATTCCACGTTGATTAAATTTCTCAATCAAGCTATCTGCAAGGTTTTCATAATATTGCTTTTTTGGTGAAGACATAGATAACCATCCTTTCTTTCCTTAAATTAAATACGATATTTTCTTGTTTTTTATTCTACCTAACTTTTATCTAAGTTGCAATGAAAATCAAAAGAGGAGAATCGATTACTTCGCAGCTTTTTGTATGAAATGCGGCAAAATCTTAAGGAGCATTCGTGTGGTAAGCAGGACAATAAGCGGTGTTGATGGGAAGAATGTACAAAAACGGCACTGTTCGTTTGGCTTCACAAAAGTTTCTAAATATGCTACAATGAAACACGGAAATAGTAAGTATTTGTGTCAGTAAAGAAGGAAAGTTGGAAAATTCATGGGGAAAAGTTTATATATCTCTGAGAAGCCAAGTGTAGCTCAGGAATTTGCAAAAGCACTAAAATCAAATTTTAAGAAGTCGGATGGATTTATGGAATCAGACGATAGTATTGTTACCTGGTGTGTTGGACATCTTGTGACCATGAGTTATCCGGAAAAGTATGATCCGGCATTAAAAAAATGGTCTTTACAAACAATTCCGTTTTTACCAAAAGAGTTTCAATATGAGGTAATTCCTTCGGTCGGTAAACAGTTTCAGGTAGTAAGGGGACTTTTAAATCGTTCTGACGTTGATAAAATATATGTATGCACCGACTCCGGGCGGGAAGGGGAGTATATCTATCGTTTGGTGGAGCAGATGGCAAAGGTTCCAAAAGATAAAGAAAGAAGAAGAGTTTGGATAGACTCTCAAACAGAGGAAGAAATCTTAAGAGGAATTCGTGAAGCAAAGCCGCTTTCGGCTTACGACAACCTTTCCGCAGCAGCATATCTAAGGGCACAGGAAGATTACTTAATGGGAATTAACTTTTCCCGTGTGCTGTCACTAAAATACGGATATACCGTTAATAATTTTCTTAAGAACGAAAAGCATTCCGCAATTGCAGTAGGCCGTGTCATGACTTGTGTACTTGGAATGGTAGTTCGGAGAGAGCGGGAGATTCGTGAATTTGTGAAAACTCCATTTTACCGTGTAATGATGACATTAGAGGCAGCAGATAGAACCTTTGATGGTGAATTTAGGGCGGTAGAAGGATCAAAGTATTATTTATCCCCTTTGCTCTATAAAGAAAATGGATTCCGTGAAAAGCAAGAAGCTGAAAAATTAATCACAATGCTAACCGGCTATGAACCGGACTATGAAACAAGGATTGAGAATAATAATAAAAACAGCTACGCTGCAAAACTAAGGCAAAACGAAGAGACTGAGCGATTGCTCGCTGAAATCATAAGTATGGAGAAGAAGAAGGAGAATAAGAATCCACCTCTTTTATTTAACCTTGCGGAACTTCAGAACGAATGCTCCAAGCTTTTTAAGATTAGTCCGGATGAAACATTAAAATATACGCAGGAGTTATACGAAAAAAAGCTTGTAACTTATCCGAGAACAGACGCCAGAGTGTTATCTACTGCGGTAGCAAAAGAAATCGATAAGAATATCAAGGGATTAACCTCTCTTTCGCAATTTCAGCCATTTGCAGACGAAGCATTAGCTGCAGGCTTATATAAAAATATAGCAAAAACTCGATATGTAAATGATAAGCAGATAACCGACCACTATGCTATTATACCAACCGGACAAGGTTTTGGAGCTTTATCCTCCTTATCTCCGACTGCAAAGAGGATATATGTGTCTATTGTGAAACGATTCCTAAGTATCTTTTATCCGCCGGCAGTATATCAAAAGATAACCATTACTACAAAAATTGATACCGAAAGCTTTTTTTCCAGTTTTCGAGTTTTAATCGAGGAAGGTTATCTAAAGGTTGCAGGATATCAAGGAAATTCCAATACCGCAAAGCAGGAAGCACAAGACAATACAAAGACGTCAGCAAAGGCAGAGGCAGATAATAAGGATAAAAGCTCGGAGGAGGAATCTGAGGAAGAGAAAGATTATGATGCCAGGTTCTTTGAGGCAATCAAAAGTCTTAGGAAGGGAATGAAGTTACCGGTTCGTAATTTTACGATTAAAGAAGGAGAAACGGTTCCACCAAAACGTTATAATTCGGGTTCTTTGATTCTTGCAATGGAGAATGCAGGGCAGTTAATCGAAGACGAAGAATTGCGGGCGCAGATAAAAGGAAGCGGTATCGGTACAAGTGCGACAAGGGCTGAAATATTAAATAAGCTTGTAAAGATAGATTATCTTTCCCTAAATAAGAAAACTCAGATTATGACACCTTCTTTAATGGGAGAGTTAATTTACGATGTTGTAAATGCTTCAATCCGTTCCCTGCTCAATGCAGAACTTACCGCAAGCTGGGAAAAAGGCTTGACAATGGTATCCGACGGCACAATTACGAAAGAGGAGTATATAGAAAAACTGGAGGGCTTTGTAGGCCGTATGACCGAAGGCGTGAAGGGAATCAACAATGCAAATCTTTTGCTGCCATATTTTGAGCAGGCCGCACAAAATTATAAGAAATAGAATTAATTTTTATCAAAAATAAGTTTAATTATTTAAGTAAAAGCATAAAATGTTTTAAATCTTATGTGTTTTAGAGCAAATAGGTTAAATCTCATATGTTTTAAACCTTATATGTTTTAAATCGCTTAAAGCTCACACTAAGGAATGGCTTAAATAAAAGCCCTTCTTCTCACAAATTTTAATATAAGCAGTCATCATCGCAAGAACAGGAGGTTATATGGTTGAATTAGAGATACAAAGTTTATTTGACTTATCACAAACTATTGCAGCGGGCTTATTTCAAGGGGTACTCTATCCTTGGGAGGTACTTCCAAACATTGGTTCCTTTATTATAAAACTTGGAGAGACTTTACCGGTCGAAGAATATGATAGAATCGGGGATAACATATGGATTGCAAAATCAGCTACAGTAGCACATACTGCCGATATTCATGGCCCCTGCATTATTGATAAAGAGGCGGAAATCCGTCACTGTGCATATCTTCGAGGAAATACAATCGTTGGTAAGGGAGCAGTGGTTGGAAACTCTACAGAACTTAAAAATGCTGTGCTATTTAATAAAGTTCAAGTACCGCACTATAACTATGTCGGGGATTCTGTTTTAGGATACAAATCGCATATGGGAGCCGGTTCCATTACCTCCAATGTAAAATCGGATAAGACTTTGGTTACCTTGAGATTTCAAAATGAAAAGTATCCAACCGGATTAAAAAAGATGGGTGCGATTTTAGGAGATATGGTGGAGATTGGGTGCGGCAGTGTGTTAAATCCGGGAACTATTATCGGAAAAGAGACGAATGTATATCCGCTGTCTTCTGTGCGGGGATATATTCCCGAGCATAGCATATATAAAAAAGCTGGAGAAATTGCTAAAAAGCAGGAGGATCTCAATTAAAAGAAGGTTTTAACCAATATAACAATGTTTCTCCGGAAAATGGGTGCATTGTTATTCCTGGTGATAACAATAGACTGCTAATTATGTAAAGGAATGGAGGCTTAACCATGCAGGAGTTTTATGATATGATTGAAGAGAAGATCAAAGCTTGTGGGTATCCGGGTGAAATAGATGGTTATGAGATTTACAACGAGATCTGTGATGAAATTGAGGAAAAGGAACCAGGAACCTATCTATTTCTGTCTAAGAAAACAGAAGACTGTTTTTTCGAGTATAAGGTGGAGGTAATGGAAGAAGAATTTAACTTATCCTATGTGGATATCCATGTGAAAGACAAGGTATATCATGCTGATTTTGATGAATAGACGGCCTGTAACCATGGCTTAGAAAGAGCCGTATCATTGATTGCATCGTGACTTCTTTTTTGTTATACAAGGCTTCAATATATTCAAAAGTGAAAGAAAATTAGGAAAGCAGACTCTTAACATTGAGTTTGCTTTTTATGTATACGGTGGATACAGGTTCCCTTCTATTTTTCTAATTCAAGCTTAAAACTGCCCCTCTCTGTACTATTCTTAAGTAAGAAACTCTGATTTAAACTCATCGAAAAATTTCCCTTATTGAATTAACAATCATCTTTTTAACTTTGATATCTTCCTTTTTCTATTAACATACTGCTCTGGTTTATGTTGATAGGTAAATATTAACCAGAAGGTATCCAATAGGAATTGTCATTTAGAGTAACAGTATTAAAAATATAGGTTGAACCACGTGAAGTGTAAGGAAAGTGTCTTATTTCGTGAAAAACCATTATTAAAAATACAGGTTGAATCATATGTGGTGTAGATTTCCAGAAAAATATATTTGCATATTGACAATGGTGTAATAATTGACATAATATAGAATAATATTACAATATATACTATATTACACCATTTAACTTAAGAGACAACATAAGTGAACTAATCCTTTATTTCGAATATCTTCAAAGAATTTTTTGTTCAAAGAATGCCGTTTCTTCGACATTGTCTGTCTAGTTATGTTTGCTTGCTAAATATTAGAAAAAAGAATATAAAGCAAACTATGAGCTAGTCTATTTTAAATTAATATAATCTGTTTTATGCTGCCGAACCTCTAATAGTATTCGAAATCCTGAATCTGATTTTTTGAGTGATAAGTATATAAGAAAAATATAAAAAACATGCTATGCAATTTTTGTATTGAAAGGGATCTATCTTCGAAGTATTCGTGCATTAATTGTATTTAACATGAAGAAATATTCTATTTGAATGGAGGAATTATGTTGAAGCAACAAAAAATTATAAGCGTTTTACTTGCTATTATCTTGGTGTTTTGTAATTTACCGATCACTTCCTCATATGCGGTAACAGAAAAAAGAGTGGTAGCGGAATTGTCGGCACCGCAATTAATACTCACTAATGTTAGTCAGAAAGATGATACCATAGAGCTGTTATGGACGAAGGTTGCCCATAATCAATTCAATATTTCTTATGAAGTTTATAAAAATAATATTCCAATCACCAAGACAGAAGGTTTTTCCTATACTGATGTAAATTTATCTCCCGATACGGAGTATTCTTATGTAATCAGAGGGATAGGCAGCAATAATGAGATTGTTATCGAAAGTAACGTGCTAAATATAAGGACGCCAAAGGTACTTAATATCAATAGGGAAGGCTATAAAGCAGCTACTGGGTCATCAATTGCGTCTAAGATAGAGAACGATAATAATTCCGCTCTTTTCTCCGACCGATTCATAATAAAATATAAAAACAAATCTGATACGGCGGAAAATAGTAATAGATCAAATCACAGTTTAAACACAGAAGTTAAGATAGTAAACATAAAGTATGACAATGTACATAATTTAGAAATCATAACCTTACAAGATAAAGTAAAGATAAAAACTTTAGAGGAGTATATTCAAAAATCAGATTTATGCGAAGAAGTTAAATATATTCAACCAGATTTTAGGTATCATCTTTTAGATTTAAATGATCTTAAAAATTCAAAAGAGGTTCCCGGGGAGGAAAGCAGTTTAAAAAATTATAGCCTTTTGGAAGAATTACCACAATACTTAAAAGATTTGGCAGGTTCTAACCCTGAGCTGATTGATTTGATAAATAACGGTTCAATTCAAGAAATCAGATATAAACTTTTAACCGGTAATGTAAAAGGCAGTTATGATAATAATCTATTGAGGCAGTTAGCGAATGAGCTGACATTTCTTGATAGAAACAGGAAGGAACTTTCTAATTTGGCCGAGTCGAAAACCGATGCCGGCAGACAAGTATGGTGGGATCTTTCTGAAAGTGCGGATAATGGGAAAATATATACCAGTGATATTATCAATGCCATACAGTATGCAGAAAACAAGGGAGAAGTTGTTTTTTATTGTAATTTTGGAGATGTCTTTTACAATCCATTACTAAAGGAAGTAATAAGTGATTCCAAGATGTGGTTTATCTGCGCTTCGGAAGAAGACAGTGATACCTTGGAGCAACCATGTTATCCGGCAGATTTTGATTGCGGCAATATAGTTTCACGCAACAAAGCCAAAT
Source organism: Bacillota bacterium (assembly GCA_023457255.1). Classification (GTDB taxonomy): domain Bacteria; phylum Bacillota; class Clostridia; order Lachnospirales; family Lachnospiraceae; genus Lachnoclostridium. The sequence continues at coordinate 144,275 of JAEWMB010000002.1, forward strand.
CAGAATTTCTAAGGAATACGGATGTCAATTATGCAGGCAATACAAACGTACTTCAGCGTGTTAGCGGCGGTGAGATATCCTCAGAGGCATATGCGGATGAATTTTTACCGGCAGTAAAAGGTAGATTCATACAGATTGATGCTTTTAATTATACTAATCTGGCACTGAAAAAAGACGGAACGGTATGGGCTTGGGGACTCAACGGCTGGGGGCGGCAAGCTTTTGCAGTGCCGGTGCAAATAGAGGGCTTATTCTCAATAACAGCAATTGCATGCGGAATGTCTCATTGTTTGGCTTTAAGAGAAGACGGAACCGTATGGGCCTGGGGATATAATTATGAAGGAGAACTTGGTGACGGAACAACAATAAGCAGGGCTGCTCCGGCACAAGTAATCGGATTAAAGGATATTATTGCGATTGATGCGGGAGAATACCATAGCTTGGCTCTAAAAAAAGATGGTACGGTATGGGCCTGGGGAGAAAACCAAAATGGACAGATAGGAGATGGAACAAAAATAAACAGACTCATACCGGTACAAGTGCGTAATCTTAGGAATATCGATTCTATATCTGCCGGAGGATATCATAGTCTGGCATTGGCAAGAGATAGCACAGTTTTTGGCTGGGGCTCTAACAGCGGCGGTGAGATAGGGGATGGAACGAATGCAGATAGAGTCGAACCTGTGCAGGTATTCGGGTTAGGGGTAGCGTCGATTGCAGCGGGCTTGGGATTTAGTGCGGCGAGGGACTTTGAAGGGGGAGTTATGGCTTGGGGATATAACCATCAAGGGCAGCTTGGCAACGGAACCCGGACAGGCAGCAATATTCCTTTAAAAATAAAGGATTTTAGTGGGGTAATTAAACTTCAATGTGGATACCATCATAGCTTGGCAATCAAAGAGGACGGAAGCGTATGGACCTGGGGATATAATGATTCAGGGCAGTTAGGTGATGGTACCACAATTGACAGATATCGGCCTACGATGGTACTCGGTATGGGGAAAGCAATTGGCGTCGCAGGCGGAGAGTCGCATAGTCTTGCCTTGAAAAAGGATGGAAGCGTATGGGAATGGGGCTATACGATGACAGGGAAATTAGGAAATGGGAAACCGGCAGTTCCGCAGGAATTGGCGAAGTATTCCTTTGGTACTCCGAATATTGTTTGCAGCATCAATTCCACTGCCGGCAGTCCGGTGAATCTTATATTAAAGCTGAATAATGCGGCATCTTTATCAAATCTCACGTTTATTGTTACCTATAATACAAATGAGATTGCACGGGTTTCTGATTTATGCAACTATACGCGGAAGGAAGAGAAAGAGCTTGGTTTAATCAAGGGAACCGGTATAACAATAATTGAAAATTCTCCGGGAATTATTAAATTTACTGTGAATAAGACAATTCCAAACGGTAAATTCTGGTCAGGGATTGTTAATATTCTTCAGTTTGAATCGAAAATTGATGGGAAAGTGGAATTTATATATTCCATAGAATAAGAAGAGAGGGGAGAAGAGATTCTCATGCTAAGATGCAGGATAAAAAAAATAAGAAAAAAAAGACGAAATAAAAAAACATCAGTTACTGTGCTTGCAGTTTTTTTAATCCTGGTACTGGTAACCATGACAGTCATGGAAAAAGGACATGCGATTCATGGTCCAATGCAGCAACAGTCCATAGATACCTTTACAGCGGCGAATGACTATATTGAAAGTCTAACGTCAGAAGGCTATAGCGAGAAAGAGATAATGGAAGCGAGGCTGCAAGTGGAGAAATTATTCTATGAATTGAAGGAAATCGCGAGGGATAGTCAGGTTAATTTTGCCGGAATCCTCATGAACAGTTTGCCGGAGGAAGGAAAAGAAGCGGTGTATTCCACTCTGCTGGAAAGATTCAGTAAAGAGGAAGCTATCTGCTTTCTGGTGAGGCTTGGAAAAGAATTCGAAAGCTCAGAGCTTCTATTGAATGAATATTTAGCCTCCCTGCAGTTGGGAATTAGCTTTGCAGATTATGCTGTGGATAGGAGAGCCTATCAAAAACAGAAGGAAGATAAGAAAATAACCGTTCCTTCCGAAGATATTATTACAACTGAAGATATTTCCGAAAAACTGATAGAGACGATACAGAGACAAAATTCAAGTTATCAGAAGTCTGCGGATCAGGAAGTTAATAATGGAATCAATGGAAGGAAACAAAGCAATGATACAAAAGGAAATACTAATCTCCCTGCTGTGGGAAAGGACATAGAAGAGAATCAGTTTGCTCCTGTAAAACCAGTGAATCCTTTAGAGGAGATTCATAACGAAGTGAGCAGAATAAAATAATAAAATGGAGGAAATTGATTTGAAACATCAATGGAGTATATGGTCAAAATCCATACGAAATATGGTTTTACGGATTGTAGTAGTGTTATCTATATTACTTGTGATTTATGCCAGAGTGGCTGTAAGAGGACAAAAAGAAGAGCCGGCATCCTATTCTTCTGTGGCAAAGACAGAAGACATTCAAGAGCTCTATCTGAGTGGTGAGGGCTGCTTACCTGACAGGGAAGGCTGCGAAATAAAAGAAAAAGGCTATGACCAGAACGCCCAAGGGATTCTTGATAATTCCGTGATCCCTGTTCCGGAAGGCCTGAGAAAGACTTACGGTATTCCTTTTGCTAACGATAGTATGAGCAGTACGTCCTACGGGTTACCACTTCAAGATGAAATAACACAGCGAAAACAAATGATTACCCCGAGAAGCATATTTTGCTCTGCTGTGGTAGACAATCAAATTTATGCAGTTGGCGGCTTGGATGGCTGGCATTATTTAAGCAGTGTGGAGCGATATGATCCGCTTACCGATACCTGGGATTATATAAAACCAATGAGTATAGTCAGAGCCAGAGCAGCAGTGGCTGCTACGTATGGAAAGCTATATGTAATGGGAGGATATAATTCGAAATTAGAAGACTTAAATTCCGTGGAGATGTATGATCCTGCTACGGATACATGGACAATAAAAGCCAGTATGAGTGCTGCAAGAAAAAATTATGGAGCTGCAGCGCTAAATGGGAAAATCTATGTGGTGGGCGGTGATAGAACTTCAACTTCTGTAGAGGTATATAACCCACTCACAGATTCCTGGAGTCCTGCAGCTTCCCTGCCGAGGCAATTCTATACCGTACAATGCGGAGCAGTCAATGGAAAGCTGTATGCAATAGGAAGCAGCCACGGTTCTAGGGATATATTAGTTATGGAATACGATCCGGCTAGTAACGTATGGACGTCAAAGGAAAGTCATAAGACAGTAGCAGCAGACTATGCACTTACGGTCATCAATCATAAGATATATATTGTGGGCGGATATGATGATGTATATCAAGGGGATTATCTTAAAAGAGTTTATGAATATGATCCGGCAGCGGATTGCTGGACAGAAAAAACTTCAATGCCAACGGCAAGAAATTGTTTGTCGGCAGTTACAATCAATGGAAGTATGTATGTGATGGGAGGGAAAAACGGAACGGGTACCCTAAATCTCGTGGAACGGTTTACCCCTGCAGCAGAGGAAGATTCCGGTCAGGGGCAAACAGTCGATGTGAATCCGGAGGCGGTCAAACTTCATTTTGGGGAAGAAGGTGTCCATCCTGCCTCCGGTAATTTTACTTATACTGATACGGACATGAGCCTGCTAAGCCCGGGGTTTCAAATCAATATCAGCCGTACCTACAATTCTCTGGATGATAAGGCAGGTATTTTAGGAAAAGGCTGGACCTTCGGATTTGAAGGGAGAATTACGGAGGGGAGTCATCCTTCGATAAAAAAGATAAGACTGCCCAACGGCAGTCAGATGACCTTTGCAGGATATTCAGATGGGCTCACCTATGAGGCAATCGACAGCCATAATACCTTAACCAGGTATCAAGACGGCACATTTCTTCTGGTTACCAGCGATAATTATCGATATACCTTTAACACCAAGGGATATCTAACTAGGATGGCAGATAAGGTTGGAAATTATATTCAACTGGAGTTAGGAAATGACGGAAGAGTTCTGAAAATCTCTGATATTACCGGAAAATACTATTCCTTAGACTATGCGAATACGGATAAAATCAGAATTGTACGAGAATACGATAACGGTGTGGCAACCGGCAGAGAAGTAGAGTACATTTACCAGGAGAACAGATTAAGCAAGGTAATAAATCCCCTGGGGTTTGCCGCAAACTATTCCTATGACAATGAGGGTTATCTTAGTGAAATCAAGGATCACCGCGGAAACTGTATTCAGTCGATTCAGTACATTTTAGAGGAAGGAGAGAATCAGCATAAGATTCGTTCTGTCACTGATATATTTGGGAATACATATCATTACAGTTATGACAATACTTCGGGAAAGACGATTATTACGGATTCCAACGAAAGAAAAACTATCAATTACTACGATAATAATTTATATGAAACGGTATCAATTGATGCGGAAGGAAGAGCATCTAAGGTAGAGTACCATAGGGAAAACGAAATAAACCAGTATGGGGATATCAAAAGCATTACCGACCGGAATGGAAACAAAACTCTTTATGAGGTTGACTCTTACGGAAACATAACCAAGATAATCAATCCGGATTTCAGTTACAAAGAATTCACCTACGATAATAAGGGTAATAAATTGTCAGAGCGTGATGAATTGGGAAACTATACCTTCTACCAATATGATTCTGCACAAAAGAATGTCATCTTAAAGGCGCAGCCTATCAATGGAACAGATATTTATTATAACGGATGTGAAGAAGCCAGGTTTGCTATCACCAGGTACTCATACTATTCCGACTCCGAATGTGCAGCCTTAGGATATCAGGCAAAAGGCCTCCTAAAGTCTGTGACGGATGCCTTGGGGAATTCTATTTTTTATACCTACCATAGGGATGGAAAACTAAAGACGGTGTCCGACCCGGAAACCGGGAAACTAACCTCTTACACCTATAATGCTTCTGGCTTTGTCACCTCGAAAACCAGTCCGGAGGGAAGAGTAACAGAATACCAATATGACAAATTAAATCAAGTAGTCAAAATCCTCCTTCGGGATACCGCAAATAGTGAGAGTAGCATTACTGCAATCAGTTATGACGAGCAGGGAAGAAAACAACAACTGATAACTCCAAATCTGTATTCGGAAACTCAGGGTATTGATACCGGTTATCGTTATCGCTATGATTCCTTCGGGAAGCTGACCTCCTCTGTCGATCCGGAAGGTTATGCGACAAGTTACACTTATGACCGATACGGCAACCTGTTGACCGAAATACGCCCGGACCAATCCATCTATCGGTATGAATATGACAGTATGAACCGCATTACGGCAAAATACTTCAAAGAAAGCGGCTCAGCACCGAAGGAAATACGCTTAGAAGAATATCACTATGAGATATTGCCGGATGGAAGAAGTAAAACGGTTTATATGAAAAGCCTAAATGAAACAGAATCAGCGGTAACCACATATATCTACGATTATGCGGACAGGCTGGTAGAGCAGCAGAATGCAGATGCTACCTATCAGAGGTATTATTATAACAGCAATGGTACCTTAGCCAGATCAAGTGATGTGAATAATGCGGTAACTTATTTTTATTATGATAAGCTGGGGAGGCTGGAACATCAATACATACCATATGAGAAAGAAGGCAACGGAAATATCTTATATTCCCATACGATTTTTGGCTATGATAAGCTGGGAAGAAGAACTTCCGAAAGAGTACTGGATGAAAAAAACAAAGAGTATAGAAATAAGCAGTATACCTATGACAAGAATGGCCGCTTAACCTCCGTAACCGATAGAGAAGGAAGAAAGACAGCATATACTTATGATCCGGATGGGAATCTGATTAGGGAGGACGTATTTACGGATGCTGTGAATAAAAATACAACGGAATATGTGTATGATTACCGGAACAAGGTAATCGTAAAAAAAGTCCATGCAGTATACGGAGATTTCTTTCCGTATGACAGCAGCGATCAAAGGCTGCGCCTGATTGAGGAGAGCTATAGCTATGATAAAAATGGTAATCTAAGGACTATAAAGAATATGGCTACTTCTTTTGTAACCGAATATCAATATGATAACTTGGACAGGCGTATTCTCACCTGTTATCCGATGGAGAATGAAAACGGGGATATCATAACGGTGACGGAAAGGAATACGTATAATTGGGAAGGGAAACTCTTAACAACTACCGACGCCAAAGGCAGCATAACGAGATATACTTATACTCCTCTTGGTTTTATGGAGAAGAGCATAGCAGAAGGAAAGGCGGATGGGAAAGAGATAAGTTATACTCATGCATTTTATTATGATATTGCAGGAAGAAAAATAGCAGAGGTATCCCCGAATCATTATGAGGAGTCAAAAAGCCTTGGTGAAATGAACCACACTTATTATACCTATGATAAGATGAACAGATTAAAACTGATTCACGAAAAATACCGGGATTCTGTCAGCGGACAGCGAGGGGACTATATTACGAAAGAATACCGCTATGACAATTGCGGGAATATCATAAAGGAATTTGATGCCCTTGGATACAAGAACGGCTATGCTACTCTGTATGGCTATAACTTAATGAACCAATTAGTATATACTTGGTATGGCAATGCCCTGATTCAATATGGGTACGATTGTCTCGGGAGAAAAATAAGCGAGACCAATGCATGTGGGGCTAAGACTACGATAATCTATAATGATATAGGAAACATTACCGAAATCAAGGAAGAGGGCTTAGGGACAAAAACGTATACCTATGACCTTGCCGGCCGGATGCTTAGTCAGACAGATGCGAATAGAAATACTACCTATTATCAGTATAATTCCATGAACTTGCTGAAAACCATTCGAATGCCCGGGGACGAAACGATTCCTGTGAACGAGGTTACAAAGCAATATGATGTTATGGGCAGATTGGCAGCGGAAAAAGATTCTATGGGAAAAGTACAACGGTATGTCTATGACCTTGGCAGCCGGGTAATCGCTTATGCGGAGGAAACGAAGGAGGGCTTAGAGTGTATCACCTGGCGTACCGGGTACGATATAACCGGAAATAAGAGATATGAATTCTATGCAAATGGGAAGCAAACTGACCGAAAAGAATACAGCTACGATGCTTTCAACCGGCTAAGCTCGGCTACAGTTACTGTAAATGGAGAAAATCAGACTTCCTGCTATACTTATGATAAGAATGGGAATATAATAAAGACAACCGATTGGGTTGGAAATACGTACCAGTACGCTTATGACCCGCTGGATCGATTGATTGAAAAAAGAGATCCTTACACCATCATACAAAAGCTTAGTTACAATGAGAATAATTTGCAGATTCAGTCTGTGGATGCCCTCGGAAACCGGACATCCTACGAATATGATAACCTAAACCGGCTGATTGCAACCACTGATCCGGAAGGGAATGTGACAAGGCTGGAATATGATGACTTTGGTAACATTGAGCGAAGATTCGATGGAAACGGTCAGGAGATGCATTATGTTTACGATGAATACAACCGGTTATCTTTTATCGATCATCAAAGCAAATCTCTGGTTACTTACACCTATGATGCGAACCGCAATGTAATAGGACAGTCAGATGGCAAAAAAAATAAAAAAACCTATCAATACAATTGCAGAAATCTCTTGGTAAAAAGAGCCGACCCACTGGGCGAAGGAGATCCTGACAGAACAGAAGCATACACCTATCACGCAAACGGGCTGCTTAAAACAAAGACGGACAGAAATGGTAAGATTACAGTCTACACCTATGACATTCATGGCAGACTGACATCAAAAAGCATAGGAGCTGAGAAAGTAACGTACACCTATGATGCCAGAGGAAATCAATTAACGGTTACCGATTCTTTGGGAACGATTACCAGAACCTATGATGAATTAAACCGGGTTATCACAAAGACCGTACCAAGCCTTGGAACCTCTTACTATATCTACGATATCCGAACAAATCTGACGGTTGGAGTATATGCTGAAAGCATCAAAGATCCGAAAGGGAATGTTACCCTCAGGGAATTTGACAAGGCCGGAAGATTAGTCGCAGTAACTGCGGACGGAAAAACGACACAGTATGAATATTATGCGAACGGGAGCAAGTCTTGTGTCCGGTATCCGGATGGTTCGGAAGCGGAATATACTTATACAGAGAATGGACTGCCTCAGACGATTATTAACCGGAATGCAGGGGGACAGGCAATCGAAAGCTATCAATATCTTTATGATGCCGCGAACAACCTGATTAAGATAACAGATCATAAAGGGATTACCGAGTATACCTATGACAGCATGAACCGGATTGCAGCAATTACGGAGCCATCCGCAAGAAAGACAAGTTATAGTTACGATTATGCCGGAAACCGGGAAACAGAAACAGTAATACAAAATAACCAATGCACGGAGACAAGATACCTGTATGGAGAACAGAACCGGCTGCAGTGTGTGATGGTAACGTTTGAAAGCGGTCAGGAAGAGCATACCTACTATTATTATGATAACAATGGCAATGTTACATGTAAATTAAAGGAGACATTCGGAAATTATCAGAATGAGTGGGAAATAGATGCGTCTGCGTCCCTTTCTGATACCGGTGATGTTACGCTTTATACGTATGATGTCTGGAACCAATTGTCTGCAGTATACCAAGGGGACCTTACCACAGATTATAAATACAATGCAGAGGGGTACCGGGTTGAAAAAGCTGTGAATGGCAGAATAACCAGATATTTGTATGAATATGATAAAGTGATTCTTGAGGTAGACCAGGAGGGAAAAGAAACCGCTAAGAATGTATACGGAACCAATCTGGTTGCGAGAAGGACTGGAGGAGACTGCTATTATTATATGTATAACGGGCATGGCGATGTAACTGCGCTGATTTCAGAAAGCGGAGCAATTGCAGCAACCTATTATTACGATGCATTTGGGAATCTGATTTCAGAAACCGGAGACGTAAATAACAATATCACCTATGCGGGATATCAGCATGATTCAGAAACCGGGCTATATTACTTAAATGCAAGATATTATGATAGTACGATTGCAAGATTCCTTACCGAAGATACTTATCAAGGACAGGCAAAGGATCCGCTTAGTTTAAATCTGTATACGTATTGTGTCAATAATCCGATTACCTATTATGATCCAAGCGGGCATGTCATAAAGAAAGGTGCGAGCGGTACCGATGTAAAATCCCTTCAGAAGTTATTAACCGAAGCAGGATATGACTGCGGTGCGATTGATGGAAAATTCGGTTCCAAAACGGAAGCAGCGATAGTACAATATCAAAAGGACAATAAGCTGAAAGTAGACGGAATCGTTGGCAATCAGACCATGACGCGCCTTAAGCAAACGGTGGAAAAGGAGAACAGCAAACCAACGGTTTCTACGCCGAGCAGTAAACCAGCTGTTTCTACACCGAGTAATAATAAGCCAACCACTTCAACACCAAATAGTAAGCCGGCGGTAAATACACCGAGTACAAACAATAAACCGGTGACAACGACTGACCCTGTGAAAACGCCGAAAAATACAAATGAGGTTGATAGCAAGCAGAATCCTGGTTCAGATAATTCATTGATTGAGAATAGTAGGCTAACTCTGATACAGGAGGAATTCAAAGAAAGAAATCTCGGAAGTTTTTCCCGGGGGAACAGCGTAAGTGGGAGCAGTGGAGGCAGTAGCATAATAAGTGCCGGTACAGGCTTACTGGGAGTATTAATACTGGATGATGCCACTGGTATTGGAGTTGCGGATGATTTTTTAATTCCGTTTGTCGCAGGTGGATTGGTTGTTGTAGGA
>JAEWMB010000003.1 GCA_023457255.1 Bacillota bacterium
GCTGTAATTAAATAGATACAGATCCACAGTGCCTTTTCAAAATATATCAGAGATGGATTAAAATGCCCAGAGAATCTGGGAGAAAGGAATAATCCAATTACCATCTAAGATAATTGGATTATACGTGCTATATGGATTTTATATTTACACTGCTGATTATTCTCAAAATAGTTATTGCAGTTACCATGAATATAAAGTTACTAGGAGATTTATCATTGGTTTCAAAGGAATACCATCACTTGACCTTAAATTATGCGGGTTTGGATGTACCACAGAATAGCTCGTTTAAATCTAGAATGGATTGGAAGAAGATAACGAATAAGAGGTCTAAACAATATCTGCTACAGCAAGAAGCTTATACTAATCTCTTTGGATTTCGCTGTGTTAATGATAGATTTTGCATTGCAGTAGGTACATTCTACTCAGATAGAATTGGTGACGCACTTGATATTTATATGAAAAATGGTTCCGTACTGCAATGTATTGTTGGAGATATAAAAGCAAATAAGGATACAGATAAAAAAAATCAGAAACACAATAGTGATAATAGTGTTATTGAATTTATTATTGATGACAAAGCTTTTATTGAGGCAAATGGTGCAGCAATTTATGCCTCAGGCGATATCTCCAAAGTATGTGCTGATTTTCAAGGAGAAATAGAATATATAAGAAAGTATAACGATGTGAATATACTTGATCAATGGTATCTGGAATAAAAAACTGAGCTACCCATAATTTAGAAATAACCCAGCCATAAAAATTTATAACTATAACATTTTGAAGTGTCCTGTTATTTCAATACTCATCATGTCTCGGATTACTCCCAACCAAAATAATCCCCTGTGTAATTGCTGTTATAACATTAGTCTCAAATTGAAGATCTAAGGAGTCAAGTTTTGTTATCAACTCACCTTGTGTTGTTACCACATATTTTGCAGGCAGACGGTTTAGCGCGTAGGAAGCAATATCTAAGCGGCATTGCTCACATTTACAACAGTGGAAGGAATCGATAATATGATCTAATTGTTTAATTACGACATCCTCCATTAAATTATGAAATATCTTATTCATTGAAAATCCCCCTAAATACATATCATTGACTGCTAATTTTAACAGCCCGATTTCAAGTGTAGTATACAATCACTACACGAAATGCCCCCCCTGCATTCCTATGCCATATATCAATAATTTACCACTTAGCTAATTATTTGTAAAGAGTAGAACGTTGTTTTTTAATTTAGAGTTTGATATAATGGAAATTGTGGTAAAATTTAATAGAACCGGTATTTGATAAAACAAGGGCATCCTATCTATTGTTAGGAATGACGAAAGGATAGAAGTGATGAATACAAAGAATGGAACTGAAGTGAAAGAAACTGAAGTGAAAGAAACTGAAGTGAAAGAAGCTGGCAGTATTGTAAATTTGTTTAAGAAATTTGTAAATCGGGAAACAGTTACCTATGCGATTGCAGGGGTATTAACAACATTGGTGAATTTGATATCCTTTGACTTAATCGCAAACAAGATGCATGTGAATGAACTCGTAGCCAATATAATTGCTTGGATATTAGCAGTTAGTTTCGCTTATGTAGTGAATAACTTTTGGGTATTTCACAGTGGAGTAGGAAAAGAAAGCAAGGAAATTGAGAAAATTTTTAAGTTTTTTGGTGCAAGGTTAGTAACACTTGGTATTGAAGAAGCAGGAATTCTTTGCTTTGTTACCTGGCTGCAATTTAATAACATGCTTGTAAAGCTTGGATTGGCAGTTATTGTTATTATAGTAAATTATATTTTTAGTAAGCTGTATATTTTTAATAAGGACAAGGATGAAAAGTAATCTGTTAAGTCCACAGAAAGGGTTCAACAATGGAGAAAGCTATCGTAACGTTAAAAAAAGGGGAAGGAAGATTTTTAAAATCAGGCGGCCTATGGATATTTGATAATGAAATCAGCGAGGTAAGTGGTGGTTATAAGAATGGAGATTTAATAACCGTACAGGATTTTGATGGTTACTGTATGGGGACTGGTTTTATTAACGAGATATCTAAGATTAGAGTTAGGATGATGAGCAGAGTAAAAGATCAAGAAATTACGGAAGAATTTCTTGAAAACCGTTTACGTTCTGCATGGGAGTATCGCAAAAAAACAGTGGACACCAGTAGCTGCCGTATTGTATTTGGGGAAGCTGATTTTCTGCCTGGTTTGGTTGTTGACAAATTCTCTGACGTTTTGGTAGTTCAATCACTGGCTCTTGGTATTGATCGTATGAAGGAGGTAATCATGCGATTATTAAAAGAGATTCTGCAAGAGGATGGAATAGTAGTTCGTGGTGTATATGAACGAAGTGATGCAAAAGTAAGAACCCAAGAAGGTATGGAACGTAGGAAAGGTTTTCTTGGAGAGCCGTTTGATACTAACGTAATGATAACGGAAAATGGTGTTAAATACTATGTTGATGTGGAAGATGGTCAAAAGACAGGATTTTTCTTGGATCAAAAATATAATCGCCTGGCAATCCAGCGTCTCTGTAAGGACGCTAAAGTACTGGATTGTTTTACCCATACCGGCTCCTTTGCCTTGAATGCCGGAATTGGCGGAGCCAAAGAAGTGCTTGGTATTGATGCTTCTGAATTAGGTGTCTCTCAGGCGCAAAAGAATGCCAGATTAAATGGCTTGGAGAAGATTGTTCGTTTCCAATGTGAAGATGTTTTTGAGTTATTGCCGCACCTGGAGGAGGCTGGTGAGAAGTTTGACGTAATAATTCTTGACCCGCCTGCATTCACAAAGTCGAGAAGTTCAGTAAAGAATGCCATGAAAGGATACCGTGAGATTAATCTGCGGGCTATGAAATTAATTAAAGATGGCGGTTATCTTGCAACTTGCTCTTGTTCTCACTTTATGACACCTGAGCTATTTACTGAGACAATTGGACAGGCTGCCAGAAATGTTCATAAACGTTTACGTCAGGTAGAATACCGTACACAATCGCCGGATCATCCAATTTTATGGGCAGCAGACGAGTCATATTATTTGAAATTCTATATTTTCCAAGTATGTGAGGAAAAGTAATCGATAGAAATTTCCTAATAGTGTTCATACAGCCAAGTTAATTCCATTGAAATGGGGATAGTATGGAATTCTATAATGAAACAGGAATTTAAGACAGGTTATAGAAAAAAGTGGTGGTACTTCCTAGCGTTACTTAGAAGTACCACCACTTTTCTTTCTATTTCATCCAAACAGAGGAAAATCTATGAGCGTATTATTCAATGACCGGTGGGTGAAAGGTTCTAAGCTCACCAGTATGCGGTTTATATGCATATACATTGGCTTTGTTATAATCACGAAAGAAGGTAAAGTTACTGGTACAACTTATTTGTTTATAATCACCTTCTAAAATTACCTTTTTCTCCATCGTAACAAGGTCTAATTGTCCCAAATAATTATTATCCCCACCGTCTACCTGATAAAAGATGTAATTACCGTCCATGCTGATATTATAAGTGGAGCAAAATTCATCAATCAGGATGGTCTTATTTTTCCCCTGATGGTCTATACGGCAGAGGGCATACTTGTCTTCTAAGGATATGTAGTATATACCTTCCGGTCTTGCAATTGGCATATAGCAATTGGCATTTAATACTGTCTCGACTGTGTTATCTGTGGTATCCATGGCATAGATACTATGATCTACATCGGCACCGGCAAAATACAAAGAACCTTCATAGTAGGAGGCGGGAAGAATTGGAGAATCGGATAATTTGGTTTTATTCTTTGCATCAATTCCTACACTATAAAACTGAATTCCGGTTTTTGTTGTATAATGCTGATAGTAGATTGTATTTCCATATAAGGACAACAAACCGCTTGGCTCTTGATATAACTGAACGCTATTATTTCCAGTATCTTTATTAATTCGATAGATGCCGGAACAGTAAAAGAGGAAAATACTTTTTGTTGGTTTTTCTTTTGTATTATTTTCTCTGGAATAATAGATGTAATGTTCATCAACGTTGATATAACGTGCTTTATCGTCGTTTATTTTCATAACGTTATTACATTCCAAATCCATACTGTATAAGGTTCCATCATCATTAAAATTACTAAAATACACTCTGCCATCCTGTTCACAAAAGGTTCCGCCATTATACAAATTACCGGGGGTATTTCCAATGTAATCCTCCCTATTATAGTGTATTTTCTCATTTTGTTGGTAGAAGAGAACGCAGAATATTAGTATGGCAGAGGGAATTAGGATAACGAGAGTTCGCTTGATTTTTTTAGTCATCTTATTGTACACCATCCTTTATTTATAACAATGAAGCGATTTACTTCCTTGCTTCTTTGCTACTTGTCTGCATTACCATTGATATAAGTACCAATTTCCCTATAGAAAGTTAAGATAAATAGAATTGTTCCGCAAAATAAGCCAGTCATTAATATAGATAGTGCAATGATTCCTTTTTTCATAAAATACCTCCGTTTCTGCAGACTTGATAAAGTTAATCAGCTCTTTTCCTCGTATGCCCTATATAAATAATGTAAAGTACATAGGATACAAGTAGTATCGGCATAAATAAATTTCACTTTATGGGTAGAGTAACCCATTCATTCTTATCATATTCTTTTTTCATTCGTAGTTTCCTGCATATAACAGGAAACTTCTAGAAGTGTATAGCTTTATTGTAACAAAATTTATCAAGATGTAAAGTGAAAACAATAGTTTAAATGATGGAGAAAGCAATAATTCATGATTTACTTACAAGGAAGCAAAGATTTTGTTGAAAATTAAGGAAAGTATAGATATAATAAGCGTTAAGAATGGAGGCGGTGACATGATAGACTTACAAAGAAGCAGAGAAGAAATTGACAAGATTGATGCAAAGATAGTGGAACTGTTTGAACAGCGAATGAAAATATCTAAGAATGTGGCAGAATATAAGATAAATACTGGTAAACCGGTTTTAGATAGAGAACGAGAGCAGCAAAAGCTTGCTGGTGTAGAAAGGCTTGCTAGTACAGATTATAACGGTCTGGCGGTAAGGGAACTTTTTTCACAGATAATGTCCATGAGCCGTAAGCTTCAATATACGATGATGACTTATGATCAGGCAAGAGAGTTCCAGAAGATAACGGAGATACCCAAAAGTAAGGATACGACAATTGTGTATTTTGGTACAAAAGGCTCCTATTCAGAGCAGGCCATGGAAGAGTATTTTGGTTCTGAGGTCTCAAGTTATGGGGCATCTAGTTTTTATGAAGTTATGTCAAAAGTCGCTAATGGTGAAGCAGACTACGGTGTATTACCAATAGAGAATACAACTACTGGCGGAATTACAGATATTTATGATTTACTAGTGGAATTTGACAATTATATTGTAGCAGAACATGTACTTAAGATAGACCAGGCGTTACTATCCCTGCCTGGTGCAAATCTATCAGAAATACGTACCGTATATTCTCACCCGCAGGGAATTCTTCAAAGCAGAAGGTTCTTAGAGCAGTATTCCAATATAAAGACAATAGAATACGGAAGTACCGCAGGTTGTGCTAAGAAAGTACTGGAGGATGGAGATATCACTCAGGCAGCAATAGCAAGTATTCGTGCAGCAAACACATACGGGTTAGAGGTGCTGGCAAATAATATAAATTATGAAGCAGTGAATTCAACACGTTTTATTATAATTACCAAACAGCGTCAGTTTTGTGAAGGTTCCGACAAGATGAGTATATGTTTTACCCTTCCTCATGAAAGCGGTACTCTTTATAGTATGTTATCACATATTATTTATAATAATTTAAATATGTCAAAGATTGAGTCTCGCCCGATACCGGGAAAGAAGTTTGAATATCGTTTCTTTGTTGATTTTGACGGAGGTATCGAAGAAGCCTCTGTTATTAATACACTTCGAGGAATTGAAGCGGAAGCCTTGGATATCAAGATACTAGGTAATTATGTTGGAGTTGATTTCTAATTAACTATGTTTTCATCATTTTTTCAAAATCTGAACACAAATCGTACACAAACTATTGTTAAACTAAAGCCATAAGGTAAACAAAACAAATTCATTGATTTGAAATCAGATAGAGAAGAAAGGAGCATGACATATGAACGATATAAAGAATGAGGACGGCGGCTTATTTCGCCAGGATAATATTAGGGAAGAAAACAATTCGGTGGAACCGGTGGAGATATCTTATGAACCCCCTAATTTTATCATGTTGGATAGTGCTGTTAGAGAAGAAAAATTAGTTGAGCGGGAAGCATTGGAAAGTTCAGAAGAACAAGAATCCTGCTTAAACTCACAGGATACAAATCAAGAGGAAACGAAAATTCAGCAGGTTCCGAATCCGGAATTCAAAGTGACAGCTTTTGAGGAAGAAGATAAGAATAAAGTTGCTAAAAAACAAAAGACAGACAGGGGTAAGAAATTTTTAAAGAAGTCTGCAGCACTTGTATCAGCGGCAGTAGTATTTGGTGCTGTAGCAGGAGTTGTATTTAATAGTGTTTCTATAGGCAGTAAAAATGAAGGGGTGATTGGTATGAAACCGATCGATGAGAAAGCAGGAATAGCAGATCATGAGATTACCCCTAGTCCGGATGATACAAACGATGGTAATATCGTACAAACAGGATTATCTGAGGTTAGTGCAACAGATGTATCCGGTGTAGTTGAAAATGTTATGCCTGCAATAGTAGCGATTAATTGTTCTGCAACTCAGACACAATATGATTTTTTTGGCAGAGGTTACAATCGCGAGATTTCCGGTAGTGGTTCTGGATTTATCATTGGTCAAAATAATAAAGAGATACTAATTGCAACCAATAATCATGTGGTAGCGGGTGCAACAGCAATTGAAATTATATTTAATGATGATTCTAAGGTGGCTGCAGCCATTAAAGGTACGGAGCCTTCCTCAGACTTAGCAGTAGTAGCTGTTAATATAGATGATTTAACAGAGGAGACAAAGGGAAATATTAAGGTTGCAACCTTAGGTAATTCGGATAATATAAAAACTGGTGAGATGGCAATTGCAATCGGTAACGCACTTGGATATGGACAATCCGTAACGGTTGGTTATATTAGTGCATTAAACCGTGAGGTTTCCGTTGATGATGTAACCCTAAACCTTATCCAGACAGATGCAGCAATCAATCCTGGTAATAGTGGTGGGGCGTTAATCAATGCCAAAGGTGAGGTAGTTGGTATTAACTCTGTCAAATATGCCGATACCAATGTAGAAGGTATCGGATATGCAATTCCTATCTCTCATGCGATTCCTATCATCAACGATTTGATGAACCGTGAAGAGCTTGAGGAAAGTCAGATGGCTTACCTTGGGATATCCGGAAAAAATGTAGAAAAGTCTTATGCGGAAGCATTTAATATGCCAGTCGGAGTTTATGTATACACCATTGCAGAGGGGAGTGCTGCTGAGAAAGCAGGATTAAACCAGGGAGATATCATTACTGCCTTTAACGGAAGAACGGTTTCTGATATGAGTGAGTTAATGACGATTCTTAAGTATACAAAAGGTGGTACCGAAGCAATCTTAACTGTAAACGTACTTGAAAATGGTGAATATGTAGAAAAGGAGATTTCGGTAACCTTAGGATTTCGTACAGATTCTTCAAAATAATGAAATAGACTAGCACAAATCCCCCTCGATTCGATATACTATGTAGTGTAATGTGAATTGAAGGGGGATTTCAATGAGGAAACGCATTGCTGCTTTGTTCATTGTATCACTTATGATCGTATCACTTGCAGGATGTAAGAAGGATACAAAATATACAGAGGTGAATTTAACGGAAGTAGCTCACTCTATTTTCTATGCACCACAGTATGTGGCGATAGAATTAGGATATTTTGAAGAAGAGGGCTTAAAGGTAAATTTAACCAATGGCCTTGGTGCTGATAAGACGATGACGGCTGTTCTTTCAGGCAATACTGACATTGGTTTTATGGGGTCCGAAGCATCTATTTATGTATATAATGAAGGTGAGAAAGATTATGTTGTTAACTTTGCGCAATTAACACAGCGTGCAGGTAACTTCTTAGTGTCCCGTGATAAGAATGAAAATTTTGCATGGGAGAATTTAAAGGGAAAAACGGTAGTCGGCGGACGTATTGGCGGTATGCCGGAGATGATTTTCGAGTACATTCTTAAGAAGAATAATATTGATCCTAAGAAAGATTTAAATATTATCCAGAATATTGATTTTGGTATTACTGCTCAAAGTTTTCAGGCGGGTACCGGCGATTATACCGTTGAATTCGAACCGGCGGCAACGGGTCTTGAGACTCAGAATGCGGGAAAGGTTGTTGCCTCTCTTGGTGTAGAGAGCGGTATGGTTCCTTATACTGCTTATTCTGCAAAGCTTAGTTATATCAAAGATAATCCGGAGACAATTCAGAAATTTGTAAATGCTCTTCAAAAAGGTATGGATTATGTAAATACTCATACTGCAGAAGAAATTGCAAAGGTTATTAAGCCACAGTTTAAAGAAACCGATATCGATACGGTAACGAAGATTGTAACCAGATACAAGGATCAACAGACTTGGAAGGAAGACCTGGTGTTTAAAGAAGAGAGCTTTCATCTGTTGCTGGATATCTTAGATAGCTCAGATATGTTGTCAAAACCTGCGCCATATTCGGATTTGGTTGACACGACATATGCGGTGAAAGCTGCAAAATAATTTAAGATAGAACAGAAAGCGCGGGAAAAACCCGTGCTTTTTTAGTAACTAGAAATAGGTGTGATGCTAAGGGTAACGAAGTCTGCTTATTTTAGAAGGAAACTTAACAAAATGGTACTCCCAAGGAGTAGTGTATTATTAGAGTTACCGGAACAAAGGGATAAATTTATATTAATTAAATATAAAATAGCAATAAAAACATGAGAACTATTATCATAAACTTGCAAGATTGCCGAAAAAATGGTAGTATAATAGATATCATACCGAAGTGTTTAGTAAATTTGGAGGTGGATTGTATGAAGATGATCTTAGCAATTTTAAAAAATGATGATGAACAAGCTACAATTGCAGAGTTAAATAAGAAGCACTATTTTGTTACAAAGTTATCCTCTACCGGTGGTTTTCTGAAACAAGGGAACACTTCTTTGCTTATTGGTGTAGATGACAACAAGGTGGATGAAGTGTGTGGAATCTTAAAGAAAATGGCAGGTGTGCGAAATGAGGTCCAATGTTTGTCCTCATATGCAGGTACAGATTCAATGTATCCGGGAGTAAGCACCCCTTACCCAATTGATGTGCAGGAGGGTGGCGTAACGATATTCGTACTTCCTGTTGAGCAATGCTATAAGATATAGTTATTGAAGTTAAATTATATATAAGGTTCTGTCATAACATAAAGTTGAGTTAAAGTAGTTTTTTTGGTGACTATAGTAATAGTCACCAAATTATTGTGCATTGGAATCCACTTAAATTATATTAGTGCCACAAGGTCAGTTTTTTCATAACGATTATGACCTTGCTGGCTTTTTATATTTCCAGCACTTAATTGCTTGGTCTAAGGTTTAGTACCATTAAATAATGAAATCTATGTAATACTATGAACAAAATAAACTAAAAATCTCCGGAGACTTTGTATCATCCTTACTTTCTCTGGGGATTTTTTGTATAAAGAAAAATCCGAGCAATAATTCAAATCACAGTTAGCCTAGCGAAGCTGCTATAAGAGGCGAAAGAGAAGTTCCGAATAGGTATTTACTCAATCATAGAAAAATACCCCATAAAATTGAATAGCGTATGGTTGCTTAAACAATTTCATGGGGTTACTTTGAAAACAACAAAATAGACTGTCGTTCCTAAGAGCAAGTAAATGTATTATGCTCATAAAACTTTTTATGAAGATAAATTAATTAATAATCTAATACGTTATAAAACTCATTCGTAAAACTTATGCTAAATATCATTTTACTTGCTATATTTATTATTCTTCTGTAGTTTCTGCATCGTCTGCACTATCACAGCAGTCGCATTCAAAGTCGTCATCAAATTCATCGTCAAAATCATCTTCGAAATCTTCCAGATAATCAGGAGTCATAAATTTGTATACAGCATAAGCAATACCTGCAATAGCTGCGATTGCTCCGACAATAGCAAGTACGAAGATTACAGTATATTTCTTCTTCTCAATCGGATCTTCTTTTCTGTGGATTAACTCGCTTAACTTAGAAGCAGCAAGCATTTCGCTTATTTTGTCGATTTTATTATTCATAACAGCACTTCCTTTCCTATTCTCTGATGATTCATTACAAACGAGTGGACTATCATCATTTGTATTGATTTCGGTATTTGCATCCCACGAAGTAGCATGTACCATCGCGAAATAAAATCATGTGATTCAACATGATCTTATTTAATAAATTCCGTCAAGTATATTATACCACCCACTTGCATTTTTTACTATATGAAAATAAGAAAATTAAACCAGACTATGAAATATAGAGTATTTTTGACACCTTTTGCATATATTAATGCATTATTCTACAATTTTTTCTAATTTAGCAAAGGAAGATAGCATTTTTTTGATACCTTGTTCTGCAAAATCCACAGTAACCTCGTAATCTCTGCCACCTTTTGTTAGGTTTGTTACGATGCCTAGACCAAATTTTATATGTTTTACAGTATCACCAACGCCATATGGCAAAGTGCCAAGATTGCTGTTTCCAAAATTCTTGGTTGGTAAGGTCTTCCCTGCCGATGGCTGAAAGCCACGCACTGTTTTTGTTTGACCAGAGAAGGAGGGCATGGAATTAATTCCGGAACCCATTCCTACGCCTTGCTTAGAAGGTGTTTCTTTATCGAACCTAGTATCCTCGTAATTACTTGCAGTTTTTGCATAGGGATTATTTGAGCCAAACATGCTGCGAGCCTGGTTTGAAAAGTTTGGTGATGCATTTCGAATCGGACTTCTATCATAGGAATCCTTCGCAAGGTAACCTTTATTTTGTGCGGACTGTATCGTTAAAAGATAGCGAGGTATCTCATTAATAAATCTGGAAGGCCGGTTAAATTGAGTTTCACCGCGCATCATTCGCTGTCTGGCTGCACTTAAATGAAGCTGTTTCATTGCTCTTGTAATTCCTACATAGCAAAGACGTCGTTCCTCTTCAATTTCAAGTTCCGGATTTTCTGCATTGATTGCCATATAACTAGGGAAGATTCCTTCCTCCATACCGCAAAGATACACATAAGGAAACTCAAGACCTTTTGCACTATGAAGGGTCATTAATACCACATGATTGCTGTCTTCCTCCAGAGAATCAATATCAGCAACCAAGGCAACTTCCTCCAGGAAGCCGCTGAGGGTTGGAGGTTCGGCTGCTTCCACCTCATAAGTAACGATTTTATTGATAAGTTCGTTGATATTTCCGATTCGATCTTCCGCGGACTCATCATCACCTTCTTCTAATTCTTTTAAATATCCGGTACCCTCTAAAATTTCATCCATCAAATCCTTTAAGGTAAAGGTATCGGAATTTAGTTTACTTTTTACCGTTTCAATAAAACTGACAAAGGAAGTGATTTTTGAGGTAGAACGCCCTAATCCGGGGATATTTTCCGCATGACGCAAAGCGCTGTAAAAGCTCATATTATTTTTTACAGAATAATCTTCCACACGGTCAAGGGTGGTTAATCCAATCCCTCGCTTAGGAACATTTATAATTCGCTTTACCGCTATGCTATCAAGACCGTTATCGATTGTTTTTAGGTAAGCTAGAAGGTCCTTAATTTCTTTTCTTTGATAGAAGTTTATACTGCCGATAATTTTATAAGGAACACTTCGCTGAATCATTTTCTCTTCCAAAACACGGGATTGTGCATTCGTTCGATAGAGGATGGCAAAGTTATTAAAAGAAATCCCATCTTGTTCCTGTAATGTTTTGATGCTGTCAACTACCTGACTTGCTTCCTCAAAATCAGTCTCATACTGGCAAAAAGTAACTTGTTCGCCGTCTTCATTATCAGTCCATAGAGATTTATCTTTACGGCCAAGATTATTATGAATTACTTCATTGGCTGCATTCAGAATGCTTTTTGTTGAACGATAGTTTTGCTCCAGCTTAATCACCACAGCATCCGGATATTCCTTCTCGAAGTCAAGAATATTTCGAATGTTAGCACCACGGAATTTATAGATGGACTGATCGTCATCCCCCACAACACAAAGGTTATGTTCCACTTCATTATATTCATTAAAACTATGTGCAAGTAAACGTATTAACTTAAATTGAATGGTATTGGTATCCTGATACTCATCCACCATAATGTATCGAAAGCGATTGCGGTAGTAATTCAAAGCTTCCGTATTCGACTGGAACAATTCTACGGTTTTCATAATCAAATCATCAAAATCAAGGGCATTGTTTGTCTTGAGACGTCTCTGATACTCCTTATACACATTGGCAAGCTTCATTTTATTATAATCACCCAATACGGAAAGCTCGTATTCTTCCGGTGAAATACCCTCATCTTTGGCACTTGAAATAGCGGACAGAAAGACTCTTTCCTTGGTCTGCTTGGTATCAATTTGCAGGAATTTTAAAACTTCACGCATTAAAGTCTTTTGATCATCAGAATCATAGATTGTAAAATTGCGGTCATATCCGAGAGATTCGATAAAACGTCTTAATATTCGAACACAGGTGGAATGGAAAGTACTAACCCAGATATTTTCAGCACCATATCCGACAATCTTATCAACACGTTCTCTCATTTCTTTGGCGGCTTTATTCGTAAAGGTCAGTGCCATAATCTGATATGGATTTACATTGCTCTCATCGATCAGATATGCAATTCTATGGGTTAACACTCTTGTCTTACCGGAACCGGCCCCAGCTAAGATAAGCATCGGGCCACGGTCATGCTCCACGGCTCTTCGCTGTTCCGGGTTTAGGGAATCGTATATACTCATGAGGTATCAAACCTTTCTTATTTATTTCTATTTTCTTTTTCAGTAAGAGATATTATAAATTACTTTTTATGAGAACATATTTGAAATTCTTATAGCTTTTCAAACTTTATAACCTGATAAGATTATAAAATTTCAATTAGAGATTTCTAAAAATCATAAATGGACCTTTTCATGAAAACATAAAAATGTAACAATAAACTATAACCATTTACTTAAAAGCAAACATATGTTTATTATAGCATGCAGGGGAGGGAGATACAATAGGAAATCCCAAGGTCAGAATTCGATGTTGTAGGATCACAATACATGTGCTGCAACGAAAGAAAATAAAATACGGAAACCTCTCTTTTGTGTTTTAGTCACCATAACAAAAATATCAACAAAGAAGCGTTTCCGCAGGCTAGTATAACACAGGATATGAGATACCGTCTATATGAATGAAATATGCTGAGAAATTTATTATAGGAGTAGCTGGTTTACAAGATAAAATCATCTGATTTATTCATGTTGACATGTGGTATTCATTACTATATAATGTGACATAGAGGTGATATTTTGGAGAAACAGCGGAAAAAAGAGATAATAGAGCTCATTGAAGGCTTGCGAAAAATCAATTATGTAAAGCCTGGAGATGTTCCCAATATTGATTTATATATGGATCAGGTGACCACGTTTATGGACAAACACTTAGAGTCCTCGAAGCGTTATTCAGAGGATAAATTGCTGACCAAAACGATGATTAATAACTATACGAAAAACAACTTGCTTCCGTCACCAAATAAGAAGAAATACTCCAAGGATCATATGTATCTTCTTATATTTATCTATTACATGAAGAATATATTATCTATTAGTGATATTCAAAGTATATTAACTCCTTTGACTGAAAAATTCTTCGAGGGGGATAGTAAGGTTAGCTTAGAAGAGGTTTATGAAGAAATCTTTCGGCAGGGGAATGAAATCTCTATGACGGTTAGTAAGGATGTGGCTCGTAAGTATCAAAAGTCAAAAGATGCTTTTCCTGAGATGGATGTCCAAAAGGATCAAGATTTCTTACAGATGTTTTCCTTTGTTTGTATGTTATGTTTTGACGTGTACATGAAAAAACAAATGATTGAGAAGATAATAGACGATCATTTTTCAATACCGCCCGAAAAGGAAAAAAATGCAAAAGAGAAATCAAAAGAGCATTCAAAAGATAAGGATAAATTATCAAAATAGTTAATAGGAAAAGTGTAGGGTAAACAATTAAACCCTATTATAACATAAGGGGGATGTGGCTTTATCACTCTATTTTAGTGATTTGCGATACCTTTCTATTTTTGCTTTTGGGTATAAAAGGAGGCTGTTGCTCCAATAGATTATTCGTCTATTTTTGTAACAGCCTCTTTTGCTATTCTATTATTGTTCTTCTTCCTCATCCATTTGTGGAATTTCAGGAATTCTGCTAAATACCAAATCATAACCATCATTACCGTAATTTAGGGAACGGTTCACACGACTTATCGTAGCAGTTGAAGCGCCCGTTTTTTCTGCTATTTCAAGATATGTTTTCTTTGCGCGAAGCATTGCAGCTACTTCGAAACGCTGAGAAAGAGAAAGTAATTCATTCACAGTACAGATATCTTCAAAAAAAACATAGCACTCGTCCTTATTCTTTAGACTTAAAATCGCTTCAAATAAATAATCAACTGAAGCATTCTTAATATTTTTACTCATTTTAATTACTCCTTTATAAGCTTTGCAATCAGTAAGTATGATACAGGATTTTTTATCCTAAGTAGTCAAAATAGCTACGATACTGGACAGCTAGCTACTTTCGTAAAAATATACGATTCTAAAAGCTATAAATAGAATCGTATCAATTATAACTATGTGTTCTACCTCATATAACTCTGATACAGTCACATTTTATCACTATACATTACTAAAGTAAAGAGTATTTTCTTATGTTTTTATGAAAGTTTTCTTAATTCGAATAAGCTTGATAATCTAGACAATAAGGAGAAGATTCGATATAATGGATAAAGTGTTTCTTAGGAGTAAATAAAAGGATAATAATCAGTCATTTACTTGGCTTAAGTGTAAAATAGAGAGGAAAATACGATGAAAAAGGGTACAGAATGTATTGGAGCAGTAGAACGAATTGAATTTCCGAACAAAGGAATTGTAATGGTAGACGATGAAAAGATTATCGTGAAAAATGCCATCACGGGTCAAAAAATTCGATTTGTAATAAATAAAGTAAGAAAAGGAAAATGTGAGGGGAGATTACTGGAAGTGGTAGAAAAATCTCCACTGGAAACTAAAGAGGCAGTTTGTTCTAATTTTGGTGATTGCGGTGGCTGTACTTATCAGACGATGTCATATGAAACTCAGCTCAATATAAAAGCAGAACAAGTAAAAAAGCTAATTGATGAGGTAATAGAGCCGGAGAATCGAGGGTATGATTTTGAGGGAATTGAAGGTAGTCCTTTAGAGTTTGCTTATCGAAATAAAATGGAGTTTTCTTTTGGAGATGAGTACAAAGATGGGCCACTGGCTCTTGGGCTTCATAAAAAAGGAAGTTTCTATGATATAGTAACAACATCAGATTGTAGATTAGTACAGGAAGATTATAATAAAATCATGGTATGTGTACTGTTCCTGGCAAAAGAATACAAGCTAACGTATTATCACAAGATCAGTCACGAGGGTTATCTTCGCCACTTACTAGTTCGCCGTGCAGCAAGGACAGGTGAAATTCTAGTTAACCTAATTACAACTTCTCAAACTAAAGTTTTAGAAGACAGGGAAGAAGAATTCTTAAATAAGCTACGTGAGATGTTAATAAATCTTACGTTGGAAGGCTGCATAGTAGGAATACTTCATACGGTAAATGATAGTTTGGCGGATATCGTGCAAAGTGATCATACAGATATTCTCTACGGTCAGGATTATATTTTTGAAGAAGTGCTTGAACTTAAATTTAAAATCTCAACCTTCTCATTCTTTCAAACGAATTCCCTCGGTGCAGAGGTACTTTATCGCTGTGCCCGTGATTTTGTCGGTGAGACAAAAGATAAACTTATCTTTGATTTATACAGCGGAACGGGAACGATTGCGCAGTTATTAGCCCCGGTAGCCAAGAAAGTAATTGGTGTAGAAATTGTAGAAGAAGCAGTGGCAGCAGCCAGGGAGAACGCTTCCTTAAATAATCTCACAAACTGTGAATTTATCGCCGGTGATGTCCTAAAAGTAATCGATAGCATTGAAGAAAAGCCGGATTTAATTGTACTTGATCCTCCAAGAGATGGAATACATCCAAAGGCACTTGATAAGATTATTGATTACGGAGTTGACCGTCTGGTGTATATTTCATGTAAGCCTAGTAGTTTGGCGAGAGACCTTGTGGTACTTCAGGAGCGTGGGTATCGAGTGGAGAAGGTAAGGTGTGTGGATATGTTTCCGGGGACGGTGCATGTGGAGAGTGTTGTGTTGATGTCAAGGGTTCAGAAGTAATGTGTGAAAAAGGCTTGAAATAAAGGGATTTCCGAGAGTTGGAGGTTAAACTCTGGCTCTCTGATTTTCTGTGTTTAGGCAATGACCAAACATATCAACGTTTAAAATGCCGTAGGGTTGAGGTGATGGAACGAAAATGGGTAGGTTGAGTTGATAGGATTGATAAAGGTAATAAGGATTCCGGGAGTTGGAAAGTGATTCTGATTCTCGGAACTTTTTATGGAGGTAATCCGTGGAAAATGTAACAGTTGATAAAGATATTTTGAGTTCATTGAAAGCTTTGTACTTTGGTACATATGATGAGTCTATCGAAGGGGCAAGTAGTAGAGCTTATCGTGATATGAATAGAACTATAAGATTTAATGGAACTGATGATACAATTCGTATCCAGTTGAGAGAACAAGTTACTACTTTGCTCAAGAGAGAAATATTTAATTTGGAAACAGGTGAGATAAAAACTCAAGAAGAATACGATATGTGGCATCGAAATCTGTGTGATAAGATTAAACAAGCTTACGCAGAGAAAAGCGTGAAACTCACAGCAGGGCAAGCACAAAAATGGATTAATATGACCATCAAGTATCTTTATCTGCTGGAACACTCAGATTTTGAGAATGTATTTACATTTCTTCATGTTCCATTGGATAATTATGTTTTCGATATTGCTGAAGAGCATTTAGGTATAAAAAGACCGATCATTGCTTGGAGCAAGTGGGACGATTATGACAGACAGTATCTTGAATACCAAAAAGAAATAAGAAAAAGAATGACGTGCTATGAGCCACTTAGATGGGAATTTAAGTATTGGCTTAAGTCAGCACGAAAGATAGAGGTGGGACGATGAGAACAATGCTATTAAGCTTAAGAGAAGATGTTTATAGACGAGTTCTATCTGGAGAGAAAATATATGAGCATAGAAAAGTTTTTCCGGATGAATCAGTAAAAGCTTATATTTATGTAAGTAGTCCTATGAAGTCGATTTGTGGGATTATGTATTTAAGCAATAAAACTTCCTTGTTGGATTGGAAAGAGAAATATAAGGATGATGCCAATTGTGTACAGAGAATTGAAGAATATCTTCCGCATCATAAGTTTGGTATGGAGATAAATAGATTTGAAAATACAAATTGCATACCATTAGAAACATTAAGAAAAGATTTAAATAAATTTATTGTTCCACAGATGTATTACTTTATTGAAGATTCCGAGTTACTTGCATATCTTGAGAATAATTTATTCCTGGACGGAACAGTAGTAACTCATACATATGAGAATATTACAAGTGACATGATATGTAAATCTTGAAGAATATTTGTTTGTGTCGTATTGACTCTGGACTGAAAATAGACTATAATTAGTCTAAATTCAAAAGGAGGAAATGAGAATGAAAGATGAAGATTTAATCTATCTTGATACTTATGTGTTACAAAAAGATATGAGAATTCGAATGCCTAAAAGTGTTATTACAAATATGAATGTTGAAAAAGGGATTTCTCGATTTCAAATTTATTACGATAAGATAAATGAAAGCCTTGTTCTAAAACCTGAGAACGAAGATAAAAAAGACAAATAAGGAGTTAAAAAGCAATGACAGTTAAATTTATTGATTTATTTGCCGGAATGGGCGGAATTAGGATAGGATTTGAGCAAGCATTTAATGAACGAGGATATGAAACTGAATGTGTTTTGACTTCAGAGATTAAGCCATATGCTGTTCAAGCTTTGAAAGATAATTTTGAGCAAGATAATTTGGTCGGGGATATATGCCAAATTGATGCCAGTGATATTCCAGATTTTGATGTGCTTTTAGCAGGATTTCCGTGTCAAGCTTTTAGTACGGCGGGCAAGGGACTAGGATTTTTAGATACAAGAGGGACACTTTTTTTTGAGGTCGAAAGGATTCTAAAAGAGAAAAAACCATATGGTTTTATACTTGAAAATGTTGAGGGACTAGTTTTACACGACAGGGAAAGTACTAAGGATAAAATAGGAAGAACATTAAAAACCATCTTAGCCTCATTAGAGAATTTGGGATATAAGGTTGAGTGGAGACTCTTAGAATGTCAAAAATTTGGAGTGCCACAGATGAGAAAGAGAATTTTTATTGTAGGAACAAAAGATAAAAAAATAGACATGGATCATTTTGAGGAAAAATCAAAGGTAGTTGGCGATGTACTTGAACACAATATGCCTCTTGTGGACACACATTTTACACAATGCTTGTTGAAACATTATAAGCCAGATGAGTTGCATGGAAAAGCTATAAAAGACAAACGTGGTGGAGCAAATAACATTCATAGTTGGGATATTGGATTAAAAGGAGAAATAACAGAGGAACAGAAGATTGTTGTTGAGAAATTATTTAAGGAAAGAAGAAAAAAACATTGGGCAGAAGAAATTGGGATTAAGTGGATGGACGGTATGCCACTTACGGTTGAACAAATATCTACATTTCACGCATCAAGCAACTTAAAAGAAATGCTAGATGACTTAGTAGAAAAGGGGTATTTAGTTAAGGAACATCCAAAGGATGTAGTTGAAGTGGAAATGGAAGATGGTACAAAAAGAAGTGTACGTGAACAAGATGAAAGCAAACCGCTAGGTTATAATATTGTTTCGGGAAAACTTAGTTTTGAATTTACAAAAATTCTTGATTCCAATGATGTTGCACCTACTCTTGTAGCTACTGATGTTTCTCATATGGCAGTCGTGGATGGTCAGGGAATACGCAAGATTACATTGAGAGAGGGACTTAGAATGTTTGGATATCCAGAAAACTATAATTTATCAATGTTTAATGATGATGGCACAGGTTTGGCAAAGGCGTTTGATCTTTTAGGTAATACTGTGGTAGTTCCGGTTGTAAAAGCTGTAGCCAGTAAATTATGTGATGCATACGCTCACAAGGAATAATAATCAAAAGCGAGATTATCAGAATAGTGATAATCTCGCTTTATGCTAGTTGTTAAGTAAGGTATCTATGTGGTCTTTGATTTTTTGAAGAGAGTCTTTATCTAAAGTGTCAATATGTTTTATTGCTATTCTTTCAGAACGAAATTTTGCTGTTTCTAAAAGGGCACTTTGGAATAAATCTTGAGTTGGAAAATATGAAGTGTTATTTCCCATATCACACCAATTTTTTGGGCGCAAGTTACCATCTTTTTCACGATATTGAAGTTGTGTATCAAATCCTGTTCCGCGTCCTATAAAGGTATATATTTTATCAAAATAGATATCTTCAATTTGAATTGTATTGTCGGAAAGGACGGAGTATTTGACAAAAGTGCAATATATATTATCACCGTAATGTTTCATTTTTTCAGGATACGCATTAATAGTTCCCATATCATTTGCTGCACTATTCTTGATATCCCCTTTTATGTTACAAGCTCCAGACTTGTGTTCTAAGGCGTATTTTATACCGTTAATCTCAACCTCTAAATCTGGAAAATCATTTTTAGTTTTTGCTCTTTTAGGTATATATGAAATTCCACATATTTGAAGATATTCCTCTATGGTATCAGAGATGGGGGTTTCAGCTTCTTTCCCAAAAATCTCATAGCTGTTGTAGTTCCCATCAACTATCTTTTGTGGTAAATTTGCTTTTAAATAATCTAGTAATCCTTCAAACATAGTAATCTCCTTTAAAATAGTAAATTTATTTGGTAATATTTTCGATAATTTGTGGATAAAGTTTTTTTCCAATCATCAGCGAAAGCCTGTCCTTTGTAGAGAACTAAAGTTTTATAAATTGCTAATAAGAATTCGTCCTTTGAACTAAATGGGCCTTTATTTCCTGATTTGAAATCATTGTTAGGGCGAATGTTGTAGATCATATCTCGCTTAACCTGTGTTTTTAGTGGAAAGCGTTGAGAAGTACCAGCAATTTGCCAAATTTTATGCATCCAGACTTTTTTTACGGTTATGTCACCATCAGCATTCATTACATATCCGAATATTAGATAATCGGCATCTAAACGATAAGGTTTCTCTTTTACAGAAGAACAATAGGATTCGAAATTTGCTATATCAAAAGCTGGAGTAGCGTTGTAATTGAATGCCTTGACTTCCAACATATGTTTGTAAGAATCCTTGCTGTCTAAAAAGAAATCAGGAAATTCTTGGGTATTAGCTGGTTCGGAAAAGTAGATATTGTTATCTGTTAAATATTGTTTCAACCAAGCTTGAAGAGTAATTCCTACAGTGTCTGTTGTATTGATTTTTACAGATACACCTGCAAGATTGAAAGAGATAACACCAACTTGTCTGTCTAAGTGTAAATTTGATAAGTTAGAAAATAATTGTTGTGCTGTAATTATATTAGCCATAATAATATCCTCCTTGTTATTTGTATAAATGAAATTTTTCTTTTGTTAAACCACCATCCAAAGCACGATATAGGTATCTGCTTGCAATGGAAGAGTAGGGTTTCCACTTTTTACATCTTTTTCTTATAGATGTGTCAGAACGGTCAGCTGTCTTATATAACCATTCATAAGCCTGCAAAAATGCAGCATCGTTTGTAGGCAATATATCCATTCGATTTAATACGAATATGAGATACATATTTGCAGTCCATTTTCCTATGCCTTTGATAGCAGTGAGTTTCTTAAATACCTCATCATCAGGCATGGTTTTCAAAGTATTATAATCCAAGCTACCATCAATCGTGGCATTTGTAACATTTCTTATGTATGAAACTTTGGAAGTAGCAGTACCGATACTTTTAATTTCGTCATCAGTTAACGCACTGACTGCTTTTGGTGTTACTTTGCCACCACATAGGTCAACCAATCTTGAAAATATCTTGTTCCCGGCTTTGATGGAAAGCATCTGCTCAATTATTTCATGGACTATAAATTCATATTGGTCATCGTGAATCTCATAGGAAATATGACCTACCATGGATATAAGTTTTGCTAAACGCTTGTCCTTTTTACAAAGATACTGTATTTCTGGAGAGGAATCATTTAGTGCGATGATTTGTCCCATAGTTCCTCCTATTATTTCAATATAACCTCTGTGCCATCAAAGTACAATTCATTGACTCCATTGCCACAGAAGATTTCTAGCATTTTATCTAAATGCCATAGTGGTTCTTTTTTCTTAAGTTCTTCCAAGGGCATCCAGTACACATTACCTTCATCAGATGGTATTAGTTTACCTGAGAACTTATTTGTCTTGTATAAGA
>JAEWMB010000004.1 GCA_023457255.1 Bacillota bacterium
CTGTTTATGGCACTCGTTTGGGATTTGAAGGAGGTTGTCGGAATATAACAATGCAGAATTCCACTCTTTGGGCAGATGTAGCCCATCCTATTTTTATTGGAATTCATGGTAATTCTAAAGCTCCCGAAGTTTTGGAAGATCTGAATTATATTAATATTGATATATTGGATCATAGAGAGAAACAAGTCGATTATCAAGGATGTATGGCTATTAATGCAGGTGATAACAATTTAATACGCAATGTTCATTTTGAGGACATCCGTGTTGAGAATTTCCGTCAGGGGCAACTTGTCAATTTACGTATCTTTTATAATGAAAAATACTGTACTGCTCCCGGAAGAGGAATTGAGAACGTATTGTTTAAGAATATATCCTATACCGGAGAGAATGCGGAACTTTCTATTATTGAAGGATATGATGAAAAACGTAAGGTAAAGAACATACGTTTTGAAAATTTGAAAATAAATGGAAAATTGATTGATGATAATATGCCGGACAAACCTCGGTGGTATAAGACTTCAGATATGGCACGCATATATGTAGGACCTCATGTGGAAAATATTGTTTTTACAAGTGATGTAGCTCAGTCACAACGTCGTTTTGTTCATCCGGGTATTACTTATACGCAAGGTGACCTCGATCGTATGAAAGCAATGGTAGAGGCCAGACAAGAACCTTATTTTTCTACCTTTTTGAAATTGAAGGAGTCTTCTTATTCATCACTTGATGCACCTGTGGTGAATCGTGGAGAGCAAATAAAGGAAGGGCGATTTAATGCTACAATCGGGGTGGATGGGCGTCGTGCTCATGATTTAGCTCTTCTTTGGCACTTGACAGGAGAAGAAGCCTATGCACGTAAGGCTGTAGAATATTTGAATGCAAATTCTTATTATACTAATACTAGTAGCCGTGGTACAGGACCGTTGGATAATGGGAAAATTTATTTGTTGATTGATGCGGCTGAAATGATGAGAGATTATTCTGGATGGACACGGCAAGATCAGCAACGTTTCAAAGATATGCTGGTTTATCCGGGGTATAGTAATACGGAAAATTATTCTGCTAAATATGCTAATTATCTGGATGATACAAAAAATGGAGTAACTTTTTATTGGAATATCTATAATTTTGATGCAGCGCGT
Organism: Bacillota bacterium; assembly: GCA_023457255.1. Taxonomy (GTDB): domain Bacteria; phylum Bacillota; class Clostridia; order Lachnospirales; family Lachnospiraceae; genus Lachnoclostridium. Next base: position 1,143 of record JAEWMB010000004.1, read on the forward strand.
TTCGGTAATCAAGGATTGTTTGCAGCACGCAGTATGATGGCAATGGCTATCTATCTTGATAATGAGATAATGTATGACCGTGCTTATCGCTATTTACTGGGAATGAAACATCGTAAAGATGATTTGCCATATCCTTCAGGACCGGCTATTTCCAGCGATCAACCCATTCATGTTTCTCCTACTATGATTGATTATAAATTGTTACAACGGAAGAATGATATTCAGGATTATGGTTATGACGAACAGCTTCAATATTATATTTATCCTAATGGTCAGTGTCAGGAATCTAGTCGTGATCAGGGACATGTATTAGCCGGGTTGCACAATTATGTTGCTATTGCAGAAATGGCATGGAATCAGGGGGATTCTTTATATAGTAGTTTGGACAATCGTTTATTGCTCGGGCTAGAATGGAGTTATCGTTATAACCTGTCAAGTATTCAATCTTACAAAAAACAGGAAACACCTTGGGAGCCAACAGGATTAACAAAGGATATGAATGAAGTCACATTTGATAACGGGAAATATCTCCAGATAAAAAGTCGTAGCGGACGTTGGGAGTCTGTGAATATCTCCTCTCATGGACGGGGAGATGTTGCCGGGACAGGAGGAACCAGAGAAATGGCATTGGCACATTATGCGGTGCGTAGTGGATTACCGGCTGAAAAATATACCTGGTTACAGCGTTATCGTGATTATATGATAGAACGTTATGGATGTGAGAATTGGGGAGTAGCCCCGAATTGGTTTTATGAGTGGACTGGTTGGGGGACTTTAACTAAGCGACTGACCCCTTGGATGGCAGGTGATCCGGTTACTTTTTCTACAGGTAAGCGAGTTTCCGGTTTGCATCAATTGCCCAGTACAATTTTGGCTGCTGATTATGATTATTATTGTATATCAGAAAATCCTGAAGGGCATACCTATCATAATATAGGGACAGTACGTGGAAATGAGTATCGTCCGGATGGAGCAGTTGAATTACAGAAAATAGATAATAAATACGTAGTGGTTCAGGTAGAAGACGGCGAGTGGATGAATTATACTGTCAATATCCCTAAAAGTGGAGCTTATGCTGTTTATCTTACTTATTCGGCAAATTCCTCTTCACATGTAGCAATGGCCTCTGATCAGGGATTAGAAATCTCGTCTTCGATCCCTTCTTCTAAAAAGTGGAAAGAAACAAAACTTGGCGAACTTTCACTTTCGGCTGGTGCCTGTGTATTGCGTTTACGTGTTGACAAGGCCGGACAAAAGTTATGTCTCAGTGCTTTCCGATTGGAAAAAGTAGAAAGGGATAGATAAAGTGGTGATATGATATAAGTATGTGTGAAGCATTTTTTAGGGAGTAATTAACGTATTACTTAAGTAATTTGTAGGAAAATATAGAAAAAGGACAGAAAAATGATCATTATGATATTATAAATTACTATTTTTGTGCACTCTGTTACAGGATGATATTCTGATCCTGATAATTGAACCGTTGAGCATGTTTTATATTATAAATGATAGATATATGAAATTATTAATTTTTATTTCGTTATTTGGAGGCTTATTGTTAGCCTCTTGTGGTAGCAGTAGTTCACAAAAAAATGCAAGTACACAAGAAGTAAATCCGGCAGACACTATTTATTTAGGTGATTTACGTGAAAAATTTGAAGGAGATAGTATTTTCTTTAAGGTGGTTGCTCCTGACTTGATGCTGATGGATTACCAGTATTTCTGGGCGGCTACAGAGTCTGAAGCTGTGGAGAAAGGACTGACTAAAGAATATTATAAGCGTGTTAAGAAAGAAATTTCAGAAACCAATGAAGCAATTAAAAAAGGTGTAATGAAAGGTGCGGATGTAAAACGTATACCGGATTTCCAAGAAGGACAAAAGAAATAAATCGTTTCAAAGAGAAATTGATTATTGCTATGATAGATAAAAAGAAGGGAGATGTTAAATATGACTTCTCCCTTCTTTTTTGCATCAATGTCTGGTGAAAGAGAATCATAATTTCATCTGACGTTTTATTTCATCATCCACTACCGTCATCATACCCTCTACTTGCGCCA
>JAEWMB010000005.1 GCA_023457255.1 Bacillota bacterium
ATATCTTCCCAAGAAGAACCCGTTCCATCTGAAATACAACGTTTTCAGATGGTTTGTTTGCCATACCCTTTTTTATCTATAAAAAAAAAATCTAAAAACCCCTTGACTCTTTATAGTTTGTCACCTCCGACTTAATTAATTGTATTTTGTCCAGTCCTACATCCGTAACCAAAAGATATTCGTTGCCACCACTCGTTTGATATAGGCTTGTTACATTCGTATGAAACTGCGAATAAAATTTCATACTACCATCAACATTCATAATATTACATTCGGTACTATTATAAAAAATTATCTGATTCTCTATTAAGGTAACTTTTTCGAAGTTGAATCTTACTTCCTTTTCTAATATCTTTTTTCCCGAGAGATTATAAAGGATTACTTTTCTTTCCTGTGTATTGTTAGCACCATCCAGAATCACCCCAATATACATATCATTGTAACAAACACTATGTATTTTCTCCGTGTAGGTTTCTCTCATAATTTCACTCGGAACTTCTTTGATGGAATACAATGTAATGCCGGTATCTCGAAATGCAGCAACAGCCTCATTGGTTAAAAACTCAACTTTCGGTATTACCTCTCCATGATAGTCTGAATAAAATCCTACTAAATTGTCAACTTGATTCTTACCATACTCCCTATAGCTGTAAAATGTAACTTTACTAACTACACCATCATTATCATCGTCCACTGCCAAATAGGAGGTTACCAGCTTCGTGCCATCTTCTGACAGACTTATATCAATTGGAAACCCATCTGTCGCAACCAACGTTTTTATATCTATAATTGTTGTTCCTCCATTTTCACTATCCATATCGTAAAAATAGATAAAATCCGAGGTACCATTCCCTGTCAGCACTGCTGTCACACCTTGAGAAGCAACTTTAACTTCAGCAATTGGCTCTGTCATGGTAAGTGTATTCGTTGTTCCGGACCCATTTACTATGTAAAGATCATAACTTCCCATATCAGCAATTACTGCATAGCTTCCTTCTACATCAACTATTGGCTTCTTCATATTATAAGAAACGTTCCATAATACCGTTCCATCTGCTCCTATCGCCTCTGCACCATCTCTATTATACTTTAAAACTCCGTTCTTATATTTTACAAAGTTACTTTCTTTAGCATTCGTTAGTTCTGTCGACCCTACTACCTTAAACGAGGTATATACCATGGTTTCCCTATGTAAAACTATAGCTATCCCAAGAACTATTAAGATTCCTATGACACCAAGGAAAAGGAGCAATTTACGCTTTTTTTTCTTTTTTAGATTCCATTCATCAGCCCTTAGGCTTCTTTTTAGTCTCGCCATCTTATTCTCTGCCTATCTTTCTTATGCATTTATCGTCTATAATGCGCTATCGCACAACCATTTTGATTCGATTATACCTTATTTTTCTTCTCTTGGCACTATATTTCTAAAAAAGCTTGACCTAGAGTGATATGACATACTCTAAGCCAAGCCAAAACCTGGTTATGGTACTAATAATTCCTGCCCTTCAAAAATTACATTTTCATCTGCCAGCTGATTCAATTCCTTCACTGTTTTTAGCATATTGTAATCCCCGTAAAGCCTCATACAAATACTTGCTAAGGTATCCCCGTTCTTTACCCTATATGTTTTTAACTTTGAAATGTCGATATTACTTGTTGGCTGGTCTGCCTCCTTTGTTGGCGCCGGAGTTTGTGTTGGTACCTCGGTAACAGTAGGAGTTACAGTAGGACTTGGGGTTGGCTCTAAGGTTGGCGTAATTGTCGGTGTCGGTGTGACTTCATCGGCCCCATCTGTCGGCATAGGAGTTGTTTTATTTCCTGATGTCTCAACGGCATCATCATCGCCCTTTGATACATCTACGTTTACTTCATCATCAATATCTTGATCACGAATCGGTGTTATGGCCGCTACACCCTTGTTAGAGTCTACATTCTTATTGCTGTCCTTATCAAAAATATCCTTAGAGATTGAATTTACTGTTTGTTCAATCTGCCTCATCCTTTCTGTATTATTCATAACCGTAATACCTACTACCAATGCTACCACCGTCATTAATCCTCCGGCAGCGTATCCCAGACGTAACATAGTACGTTGTTCCTTCTCTGAATCTACAGGCGGCTTCTTTTCTTTTAAAATTGTTCTTATCTCTTTCATAGCACGATCATTTGCTTCTAATTCTTCATGTTTTATTTTTTTGTGATCCACCATATAATTTTGCATTTCTAAGTTTTTCTCATAATAGATATAATATCCCGGCTGCTGCTTTAGCTCATATCCATCATACAAATAGAAGTTATCTTCTTTTTCTAAAACATCATAAGTAAGCAGAAGCTTATCTCTGCCTGCAAAGTTATCTATGTGAACTTCTCTAAGTAAGATAATCTCATCTGTACCAAAGCCTGTTCCGCCGTAATACCATCCAACAATTTCGGCCTCAGAAAAATACTGTTTTATTTTCTCATAAATCGCTGCCCAAGAATCTTCTTTTAAAACGATTCTTCCATCTTCAAAACAGTTCTCTATTAGGATAGCACCATAGATAAATACATTCCGGTCTCCTTCTTCATGACGATATTCACCCACTAAGACCGCCATACAGCGATTTGCGTAATCACTCTCTGCAAGCTGCCTTGTATATGTCTTTACATAATCCTCCATATAGATTTTTAACTGCTCTCCAATTTTCCCAATCTGTCTTACATTTTTCGGTATCTTAATTTTTGAAGTTGTCTTCTCCACCGTAGCTGCTGTCTGATTGCTTTTATAACCAAGCTTCGTATCATTCATACCAATCCGCCCTTCCACCATAAATCTATCTTCGTTCTTCCTTATCAAATAAGGTATGCGATTGCTAATATTAGAATCGTACCACAGTGGACTTGCTGTTTTTGTCGGTTTACATAATCTTATTTTGGATTTTTATCTATTTTTTTCCATCTCTTTTTGCAGTGTTATTATTATTTTTTTACGATTCTTCTTTTTTTGAATATTTTTTTCTTTTATTTGTCATAAAACCAAGTTTTTAGTATTACGATTCTATGTCTATGAATCTACCTTACGGAAATACTCTGTAAAGAGACAAGCAACAAATGTTGCTCTTCATTGATTTTTATCAGCTATGAAGAAAAAATACCCTAGTGAAAGGTGGATTTCCTATTTGAAGCAATTTGTAGAGAAAAACAAGAAAATTTTTTATTTTGACTCTAAAGAACGTTATTCTCCTTATGACTTTGGAAATACTCTGTTGAATCTTTTGGAAATAAACAGTTATAAGAATAAAACTATTGTATTTCTATGCATCGGATCAGACCGTGCAACCGGAGATTGTCTTGGACCATTACTTGGTTATAAGCTATCTCACCTTTCTTCCAAAAACTATGTAGTTTATGGGACTTTAGAAGAACCGGTCCATGCTAAAAACTTAAAGGAAACGGTTTCTCGTATTTATGTTGAGAATAACAACCCATTTATCATTGCGATTGATGCCTCTTTAGGGAAAGCCTCACATGTAGGATATTATACTTTAGGCGAAGGACCTTTAAAGCCTGGCGCCGGAGTAGATAAAGACTTGCCTTATGTTGGTGATTTATTTGTTACCGGAATTGTTAATCTTTCTGGCCTCTTTGACCAAATGCTTTTACAAACTACCCGCCTTGGTACGGTTATGACTTTGGTTGATTATATCTGCCAGGGAATTACTCATTGCATGCATCTGATGAGAGGACGTATTATGGAAAAATCCAATCCATAAAAAAAAACTCCCTTCTTGGTGGTCGATTATATCATCGATTCACTAAAAGGGAGTCCTTTTTAATTATTCCATTGGCTTATTTAATTCAGCACGGTAGACACTAAGTGCTTCTGATATATTTGTAACATTTGGTTCTTTCATTATCTCAATAAGGCGGTCAATAGCTGCTTTGGTAAGCATGTCCTTCCCAAGATATGTTTCATAACGATTTGTGATTTCCAGAGAAAACTCTTTTACTTTTTCCGCAGCTTTTCTTTGTTCTTCATGTGCTTCTTTTACCTTACTTTGAAGACCTTTCATCTCATCTTCATAACGGGACTTGACTTCCTCTGAAACTGCTGCTTTGGTAGTTGCCTCAAATTCTACCAAAGCATTCTTTTTCTCTTCCATTAAGTGATTTAATTCATCTTCCAAAGCCAGAATCTCTTCTTTTATCTCGTCCAAACCGTAGATACTATCATCTTTATCTTTTCTGATATCCCTTGCCATAACGCGAATCTTCTTATTATTCTTAGCCATCTTTTGGCGAATCGCCTTCATATCAATAATTGCCTCTGTATGATTCTCTTTAATTTTTTTATTGATAATAATAGAAAGACCTCCAAAGACAAGAATTGTGACAAAATAATCAAGAATCAAATATAGCGCATTTTCCGGTAAAAAGAATTTATATATGCCTACCGGAAGTACTAAGAATAATATAAGTACAGTAATTAAGAGAATGCCAAAATCTCTTAAGGAACAAGGCATAAACACCGCATGAAACCACTTATGATTAAATACTCTGGAAATATGATTTTTTTGAAATACTGCCTTTAGTTCCTGTTCTAGCCGAATACCCTCCTTCGTTAAGTCCGCAGTCTCCTCTTCTATTCTTTGTGATACTTTTTTACCAAGCTGCTTTTCTTTTTTTGCTTTGACCTTTTTAAGCCGAGTCTTGGTCTCATTCATTTGTTCTTCAAAAGAGGCCTCTACTTCCTGCCGTCTTTTTTTTAATACAGTGCTTACTTCTTCTGTAACTGCTTTCTGACGCTCCTCAAACTGATCTTCCGCCTGTTCTTCCTGAAACGCCCATTCTTTACTGCTTTCTTTATACCCCTCTAATTCCAGTAAGTTTTCTTTCATCGTATAAAGAGCATCAATACTACCCGATAAGATGTTTTCACGTTCCATAGGAAACCTCCTACTGTTTATTCTTTTTGTATCAAGGGACACGCCCCTGAATCCTTTTACTATGACACAAGACTTCTGTCTATAACTGAATTCTTCCGTCAAGCGCACGAAGTAATGTCACTTCATCAATGTATTCGAGGTCACCGCCTACTGGTACACCGCTTGCGATACGGCTCACTCTAATACCTGCAGGTTTAATTAATTTACTGATGTACATCGCTGTAGCTTCTCCCTCAAGACTCGAGTTCGTTGCTATTATCACTTCATCTACATCTCCTTGAAGACGTAACATTAATTCCTTGAGCCTAATATCCTGCGGCCCGATTCCCAGCATAGGAGAGATAGCTCCATGCAATACATGATAAACACCATCAAATCTACCGGTTTTTTCATACGCAGCTAAGTCTCTTGTATTTTCCACCACCATGATAAGCTTTTGATTTCTCTTATCACTAGAACATATCGGACAAACTTCCTTATCTGTTAAGGTCTGGCATATCTTACAATACTTCACATTGCTTCTTGCATCAAGCATTGTACTTGCAAGATGTTCCACCTGGTCTTTTGGCATATTAATAATATGAAATGCAAGTCTTTGTGCGGATTTTGCACCAATACCAGGCAGCCTGCCAAGCTCTTCAATCAACTTGCTAATCTGTGTACTATAATAATTCACGGTTCCACCTATCTTCTAAAACATATTTTGTAATTTAAGTTCAGACTGCGTTTAGCCTTCTGGTTTCTCACGAACTTTTTTAATCCCTCTTCTTTGTTGTATGAATAATAAGATTAGAAGTAAGAGTTCTTTTACCAAAATCTATCTAAAGAACTTTGACTTACCGGTAAATTCTTGTTCCTTCTTTTATTCTTTATTAACCTTATCATACCATTACTTCCATTCCTACTACAAGTACTAAAACAAAAAGATATCTTTCAACAGTATTCACAATCATAAAAAACTCATACTGATAAAAGATATCTTTTTGTCTTATAATAAAGTAACGAATTTACTTTTACTGACTAGAACAAGCCGCCTAAGCCACCAAAGTTTCCTAGGCCTCCTGCAATCGAGTTCATAGCAGTTGCAGATTCCTCTTCCATCTTACGAAGAGCCTCATTTGTCGCTGCAACAATTAAATCCTCTAACATCTCGATGTCATCCGGATCAACTACTTCCTTGGATAATTTAACGGATAAGACTTCTTTCTTACCAGAAACAGTTACGGTTACAGCACCGCCACCCGCAGTAGCCTCCCACTGTTTTTCTTCCATCTCTTTTGTCTTCTCTTCCATCTGCTTTTGCATTCTCTGTGCCTGCTTCATCAGATTATTCATGTTACCAGGCATATTACCACCACCTGGAAATCCACCACGCTTTGCCATATTCATTTCTCCTTCCAATTTTTCGGTTAATCGACATATTCAACCGGAACCCTTTTCATTATTTTCGTTAAATCAGGATAAGCCTCCAAGGCTTCTCCATCCTTTATCACCTTAGTTTGAACTAAGACTTCCTTTCCAATGGTATCTGTGATTGCTGTTTTTATTTCTGTAAGATGGGATTCTTGATTAATTACACCCTCATCTACTTCCTTCTCAAATACCAGGATTAACGTATTTCCTTCTCCAGGTACAACACGTGCACTAATCAGTACTGTTCGTACCAATGGAGGCAAGCTTCTAAGAATTGAATTCCAATTCCGTGCAACTTTCTGTAAATCAGAGTTCACAGCTTTTGGTAACTCAATCGATACCTCCTCTTTTTTAACCGTTTCCGGTAAAGATGTCATACCTCCTGCTTCCTCCTTAGAGGTTACAATAATACCTTGCTCGAAACGGTTCTCCAATACCTGTATTCGCTGGATTAAAGAGTCATAATCGGTTTCCATTGCCGGTTTACATAACTTAACTAGTGCAACTTCAATCATTACCCTCTTTTGTGTTGTAACTTTCACTTGATTCGATAGCTCTGAAAAAATACGAATAAAACGTATGATAAGCTCCGTATCACAACTTTGTGCTTCCTGTTTTAATAACTGCAATTGGTCACTTGACATCTCAAGAATTTCTTCCATATCTTCTGAAGTCTTTGCCAAAAGTAAATTTCTTAAATACCAGGTAAAGTCTATCGTAAATTGTGTAAGCTCTCTCCCTTGAACAATCAATTCTTCTAATATCGCTACACAATCTATTACACTTCCTTTTCGAATGAAACGTAAAAGCCTTGCAAAAACCTCAATATCTACGGTTCCCAATGCATCTAATACATTATCATAAGTTAAAGTCTGACCAAGGTAAAAGGCAATGCATTGATCTAAGAGGCTAAGTGCATCTCGCAACGAGCCATCAGCTGCTCTTGCAATATATTTTAAAGCCTTCTCTTCTGCTTCAATACCTTCTTTATCGGTAAGCTCCCTTAATCGTTTTACTATTTCATCTAAGGTAATTCTTCGAAAGTCATAGCGTTGACATCGTGATAATATGGTAATCGGTATCTTGTGTACCTCCGTAGTTGCCAGTATAAATATTACATAGGATGGCGGTTCTTCTAATGTTTTCAGCAGTGCATTAAATGCTCCCGCTGAAAGCATATGAACCTCATCTATGATATATACCTTGTAATTTCCTTCCGTTGGAGAATACTTTACTTCCTCCACAATCTCCCTGATATTATCTACTCCATTATTAGATGCAGCATCAATTTCAATTACATTCATCGAGCTTTGTGATTGTATCGCTTTGCACATTGCACATTCATTGCATGGATTGCCCTCTGCCGGATGCTCACAGTTCACTGTTTTCGCCAATATTTTCGCTACCGTCGTCTTGCCGGTACCACGGGTGCCGCAAAACAGATATGCATGCCCGATACGCCTCGCTTTGATTTGATTTTTCATTGTTGTAACAATATGATCCTGCCCTTTTACATCCTCAAATGTATCCGGCCGGAATTTTCTATATAATGCCATGTATGACATAGCGACACCATGTCCTTCCTATCACTCTGTTATCCGCACCTTACATTGCTTAAATACCGTATCATTACTTACGTAATACCCATTTAACATAAGCAAAAGTCTTAACAATGCTATTGAAATACCTTCTGAAAATGCTGATAATCCTTCGAGGACTGCCAATCGCCGCCCCAAGTAAACCCTCTCTTTGCAAATGCTTTCTGACAAACATCATCTTTCCTAATATAATGCTCATTCTCTAATGTCCTATCCGCATACTCAGCCCCATTCTCAGGAACGATTACGGTTTCCCCCTTAATCGTTCGCACATAAGGATTGTATTTCGGATTGATGTCAATTGCTAGTCCATAGGCATGCTTTGATAGATTCGTTGTACCTTCTACCATACGATAATTAAAACTAGAAGTATTATTTGCAGCCATACTCTTATTGTCATCAGCATCAAACTCATCAATTAACACCATTTGCTCAATTGGGTATCTTGCATCAAATAATTCTTTGAATATTTGTATAATATCTTCTTCGATTAACTTATTTACAACTAATTCTCCAATGTGTATTTCACCATCAAAACCAAAATGCAATACTCTCACATAGCTTAAGGTGTCTATCGAAATCGTGCATCCTTCACTAAAGGACTTATTCTCCATACGCTCAAACAATGCCGGACTGATGTCCTCAGCATGGAAACATTCTGCTAATGTAGCAGCATTTGCTGTGTATACCTTAACGGTTGATTTAGCAGGCATACTATTAATTGCCTTCACGGTATCCATATCGACTACCTCACTGCTTTCCGGTTTTAATACACTTCCTAAGTCATCCAACGAGCTTTCAAATAACTCAATATCCATTCCTGAACCATTTAAAGCATTATAAGAAACTTTTGCTTCCACATTCGTGATTTGGTCGCTCGTTTGATAATTTACTTTTTCCTCTGTCTTTTCAGACGTAAGAACCTCTTTTACTACATAGTTCGATTTTACTTCTACTTTCGTACCATCCTGCGTCTCATTACATGCAGTCAAAGAAAGTATCATGGTCCCCACAACGAACATCTTAAAAGGCTTTTGACAAATTTTACTCATCTACATTTCCTTTCCCATATATTACATTGTTACCCTAAAATACTTCTCCCTTGTCTGTCTTGCTTAAGAACACTCCCCGCAAAGTATCTTAATGCAATTTGTTTCACAATTTTAGGTGAAGAAGGTCACTTTTAACACCTGTTTCCTATTAAACTAATCTTCTTCGATTACATGTATCTCCAAGTAATCAAAATCAATCTGTTCAATAAAGTTATCTTGATAAAATCTAGTTTTATCATGCTTTTTAAAATCTTTTATTGTGACTTCAAGCCACATTGGCTTCGGCAAATCAAACTCACTGCAAATTTCATCCAAAGCATGAAAAATCTTTTTTGTTCTGGTACGGTTCGCAGAATCATCTTCTACTACCATATCCCGAAGCAAATGATTATTATTTATCATCTTAGCCCATAAACGAAACATATTTTTCCTCACTTTTGCACTGCCATCGTCTTGCATGCAAGGCAATGTATCTATCCTATCAAGCTTGCAGTTATGGTACAGACACAAGCTTATGGAGTAAATTATCGTTCTCTCATATCAGCATTATAATTTGATTTCTATATTTCACGTTAATACTGAAAAATGAAATATTTGATCAAATCTTCTAAGAATCTTAAAATCTCCTTTGGCTGTCAACTCTCCTGACATAAAGGCTCCTTGAAAGGTTGTTCGCCCATTCACCAAGCGATTTATTAATTCTTTTGTTGTCTTAGCTACCACATCCGCCGCTATCTCACCTCCATAGCTGCATCTTAATTGTTTCCCTGTTACTTCAAGCAACAGTGTTTTATCGATATCAGTCATTGTAATAGAAAATATAGCATGAAAATTATCTTCCTGCGGCTTAAAATTATCTCTAAAGTTTTTTATAAATTCCTGATTTTTATCTGAATCACTGTTTTCCAGCATACCGCGAAACATCTGAGCCAACTCTTCAATATCTTCTTTTTGTTTCTTTACATAAGTATCATCGGATACATATCTTGATAACTGTTCACTCTCCTGAGGTGTCAATTCAATCGGAGTCGCTGTCAGGGTATTCTTCATGACTGCATGGCTGCTGCTTGAAAATGTAATTGATTTTTGATTGATAAAGCGATATAAAGATTCTGCCTTTCGTTCGAAGATACCCGTATAAGAGGTATTTATTTCAAATTCGATTGGATTTTCTACATAAGCTATAATACCATCAAGTGAGGTTCCGCCTAAAACCTCCCAAGATCTCTTTACATGATGTTCTGCCTCTCGTTCTCCGTAAGTATTTGCTGTCACAATTGGGAACATACTAAGCTTTTGTATCTTCTTCTTATCACCATATAACCAGCACGCATCCAAGAACTGCTGCATATATCCGCCGATTCCCATCCACTCAACATTTACTGCAAGTATAATCCCGTCTGATTCTTTTAATGTTCCCGGAAGCATACTGATACTATTTTTTTGTTCATATAGATTATATCTTGTTACTTCTACACGTAGTTCCTCTAAAACCTCTGTCATCTTATTCATCACACAGATTGTAGGATCTTCGATTAAGCCTCTTCCGCCATAATAGATATTAATCTTCACGTATGCGCCCCCTCTTCTTTCGGTACACAAGTATAGCAATAAAGAAGCCCGCAAGCAGACCTCCTACATGAGCAGCATTATCAACACCCTGACTTGTAAATCCACCATACAAACTAAGTGCTGTAAATATAATTATCTGCCTAGTACCAATCGTCTCTAGTCTTCCTTTATTCACTATTACAATTAAAGCGATTGCACCAATAACGCCAAATACTGCTCCTGATGCACCAATACTATTGCTAAGTAAGCCTTTCTCCATATTATAACTCATAGAGGCAATCCCTGCAACAATTCCAGACAGAAAGTAAATCACCAGATACTTAAACTTACCAACATGCCGTTCCAGAGTAGATCCCATAATCGCAAGTATTAGCATGTTATTTACCAGATGACTTATATTCGCATGTAAAAACTGATAAGTAAAGAGACGATAATATTCCTTTTGGTATTTAATAAGAGGCCAGAAAATACATCCTTTGGTGATAATCTTATTATAATTACCGGATAGGTCCGTATAGAAAAATATTGCTGCATTTATCACAATTATCATTATTGTAGCTACACCAAATATTGAGAAAAATCCGTTCTTTCCTTCATATTCTTGACCCTGTTTAAAATCACCGTATCCTTTCCGATAGGAACCCTGATCTTTTTGATGCATATCATCTGTCCCATAGCCTTCTTGGTGATTTGGGTAGTTTCCTCGATTATCCTCTCCTCCATGAGAAGTAACATACGCTCTCTCAGATTCTAAAATTATTTGTTCCAGCCCACGGAAAATTCCGTTCTCATCCCTCGCCTGGCCCTCAAAAAGCATAAGGCGGAACCGAAAGCTATCAACAATACAAGCACTTTCACTGTTTTTGCATATCTTCATAGCTGCGTCTGTATTCTTTGTATAAAGAATTGCGTACACTAAAGCCTTTTGATAACCTCTGCTTAAAAAGGCATTTTCAATTTGACGCTTAATATTTTGATATTGATCGATTAAAATTTCTGTTCCGTTATATAAATCTATCAGCCAATATACGGAGCATTCTTCTTGATTTGTTTGGTAAAATACCTCCATACCAGATGCATTAACCTTTAAACGCTGACATCCACCGGATAAAAAATATTCTAATATTTTATTATATAGTTCCAAACCTAACTCCTTTACTCTGTATCCTCTGCCCAGGCAAGCGCACATCGAACCGCACGCTTCCAGCCCTTTAGAAGCTCCCTTCGTTTTTGTTCACTCATCTGCGGAAAAAAAGTTCCTCCAAGTGTCCAATTATCTTTAATTTCATTGCGGTCCTTAAAATATCCGGTAGCCAGTCCTGCAAGATAAGCAGCGCCCAGCGCAGTTGTCTCAATGCATTGCGGACGATATACCAATGTATTTAAGATATCCGCTTGGAACTGCATTAAGAAGTTATTGGCACAAGCACCTCCATCTACCTTAAGACTCTTTAATGATATCTTCGAATCTTGTTCCATTGCACAAAGAACATCCACGGTTTGATAAGCAAGTGACTCTAAGGTTGCTCGAATCATATGTTCCTTACTAAATCCTCTGGTGATACCAACGATCGTTCCTCTCGCATAGGGATTCCAGTAAGGTGCCCCAAGGCCAGTAAATGCCGGTACTACATAAACACCATTGGCATCCTCTGCTTCTTTTGCATATTCTTCCGACTGACCGGCATTCTTAATCATTCTTTGCTCATCTCTTAACCATTGGATTGCTGCCCCAGCAACAAATACGCTTCCTTCTAATGCATACTCTATATGGCCTTCTTCCCCTGCGGCAATCGTTGTCAATAAACCATTCTGTGATTCAATGGCAGTATTTCCGGTATTCATCAAAAGAAAGCATCCGGTACCATACGTATTCTTTACTTCACCCGGTTCAAAACAGCACTGCCCGAATAAAGCTGCCTGCTGATCTCCGGCAGCTCCAGAGATAAGAATCTCACCACCAAGAAGACCTCCTTCCGTATGTCCAAAGATACTGCTGGATGCCTGTACGGTAGGAAGCATACACTTTGGTATCTTAAAGTAAGTTAAGATTTCCTCATCCCAGCATAGGTTGTGGATATCAAAGAGCATCGTACGTGATGCATTGGTATAATCCGTTACATGCTTTCTTCCCTTCGTCAAATTCCATATAATCCAAGTATCAACCGTACCAAAAAGAAGGTTTCCGGCCTCCGCTCTTTCCCTTACTCCTTCTACGTTATCAAGAATCCATTTTATCTTGGTCGCTGAAAAATAAGCATCCGGAATAAGTCCTGTTTTTTGTCTTATTACAGCATTAAATCCATCTTCTTTTAATTGTTCAATCATATCTGCGGTACGATGGCACTGCCACACAATAGCGTTATACACGGGTTCCCCCGTATTCTTATCCCATATAAGCGTAGTCTCTCTTTGATTTGTTATTCCAATCGAATCGATATTTTCTGCTTTCGCACCAATTGCCGCCATCGCTTCTGCTGCCACACTGATCTGAGAAGACCAGATATCCATCGGTCTATGTTCCACCCAGCCTGTTCTTGGATATACCTGTGTAAATTCCTTCTGTGCGACACTACATACTTCACCTCTGTGGTTAAAAAGAATACATCTTGAACTTGTTGTCCCCTGGTCAAGTGCCATAACGTACTTTTCCATAAATACCTCCATTCTTACGCCTGTTTTGCGCCTGGACAGATTAATCTTGTATTTCCTGTGCAATTCCAATTTAATAATGTTCTCCATAGCAACCGCTGTCTGCTGTCTGGCAATTTATCTCCGAAAACTCCAAAAGGGTGTTGTACGGCTCTTTGATTCCTTTTTCAAAGGACCGTTACAACACCTCCTTGTCTGTATAAATAATTACCTAATTATCAACATTATATAACAGTTAATTTATTTGGGCAAGTAATCTTATCTAAAGATATGGACAATCATGGTATCTTATTCTATATTACAGATGTTAACGCACTGAAAGATAAAACTTATGTTTGCAAAGGAAATTGCATCTCCTTGTTTTATCTCAAAATTCTCGTTTTCAATTAGCTTTCTGCCATTTACAAATGTCCCATTCGTAGAATTTAAATCTGTTAATAGAAACCTATTCTCTTGCTTATCTAATTTTGCATGATATCTACTGACTGTGGTGTTCGTCAGATTATAACCAAGATTGTTTTTTGCAGTTCCTATAAAAAACGGATACTCTTTAAGTTCTATCATTCCATACTTTAACGGTTCAAGCGGAATAAGCAAATCGGATTCCTTAACAGGACTGGTAAGCAGCATAGTACACTCCTCTTCCCCAGCATAGATTTCTCTCGAATTTATACTGGAAGATACTTCCTCCCTATGAATCATTGCAGGTTCATTACTATACCATGTGTGATTGCACAGAAGCTCCTGATTTGAATCATTCTCTTTTGTATATCCTCTACTATTATGTTCTGCCAAACTATTATTCCCTGCTGATGCCAGGCTTGGAAATAAATCCTCCTTATCTGGCATCTGATACGTAGTTTTTGTTATGATACGACTTTGTTTTCTATCTTTCGAAAATATCTTTCTATATCCATAGCCTAGTATAATTCCCATAACAGAAAGTATCGAAACTAACTTTAGCCTATCTATCCTTTTATTTAATGGCTGAAATAAAAATCCTTTTTGATAAGCATAAAGAAATACTCCGATACATATGGTAAACAGCACTGAAAATAAAACATACCAAAGGATTGGATAATATAGGATTTCTTCTTCCTGTTCCAGCTTCTCTTTTATAAAAGGATATTGGTAAACTTCTTTTGTTTCCTTTTGACAGCTGCTGCTTTTAGTCTCTTTTTTCAAGTTTCCATTTTGGTATAACTCTTTTCTTTGATTGTCCTGTTTCCTACTCGTTCCTATTTCGCCCCCCTTCCCAAGTATTCTTTCTTTTACATCAGTGGATAAGGAGGTCATTTTATGTTGGAATGAACCTCTCTTAGATAAATTCGCCAAGGACTCCTTATACTTTTTCTCCTTCTTTCCCTTATAGCATTCTTTCTTACCCGGTAACTGCTTTATGGGAGCATTACTCTGGTGAAGCTCTCTATCGTTATGCTGTCCTTTTATTCTATCTAGCTGACCCGGCTGCGTACCTTCAATATCCTCCGAACAAAAATCTAACCGATCGCTTTCTTTTTGGAAATTCAAAAAAGACTTAAGTTCTTGTATCGTGATATTATCTTCCTTACTTTTCATATAAAGAGAATATACAAATAGTACTGCATCTTTATCCTCATAATCGACACACCCCATTAGATATTCAAAAAAAGCAGTCAACTGTTCCTGAAGTGACATACGATATCCCGGATAATAGCATAATCCTGGTTTGTAATCTGGCAAATGAATAAATGTATATTCCGGTAATAGCACAAAATCCATAGTATCTAAAAGATATGTTTTCGCTTCTTTTAAAACTGATAACAGATGGTTAAGAAGCATTGTTACCTGACTTAGCCTTAGAGGAACCTTCTCTGATATACTGGAAAGCGCCTGGTATCCGGTAACTTCATAATGAAATTGTATCTGATTGTCGATGGAATAAACTTGAAAACTTAGGATTCCTTCAATTTTATTATGCTCCAGCATCTTCTCTTGAAAAGATACCCTCCCTTCTTCTTTTCCACGAATGATTAAATAGTTATGATACATATCTCTCTTCCATTCTGAATGGAGTTCCTCTTTTTTCACGTTATTCACTCTCCTGTTTATGAAATAATGAATTCTTTTCTATGTCCAATTAAGCAGCTTTTTTAGCTTAGCTTATTTCAATCTCTCTACAAGTTCCTTTAATTCTTGAATTGCTTTGTCTACTCCTTTTATTTTTTTCCCAAGCTTAATCGAAACCTCTAACAATCTTGTTTTTTCTTCCCTCGGGAATATACTTTCCTCAAAGTAAAATGCTACTGTAAAACTATCTTTTTTTAAAATTTCAAATAACCTTGCACCTGGAAAAACCACCTTTAATTTTCCTGTCA
This sequence comes from Bacillota bacterium, assembly GCA_023457255.1. GTDB lineage: Bacteria > Bacillota > Clostridia > Lachnospirales > Lachnospiraceae > Lachnoclostridium. The sequence continues at coordinate 15,570 of JAEWMB010000005.1, forward strand.
CTCTAACTTTCGTTAGAGTTGTTTGAACTTGTAACTCTCTTACCTCACATACTAAATATCCTCTGGATAATGTTTTCTTTACATAACTTAATACCTTCGTCTCATCCTTTTCTCTTCCTATACCAAATGGATAAAGAATTCCTTTGGATAAATAACCTTCTTCTCTTAACGTTTGTAAGTCCAAATCAACCTGGTAAGAGATATAGGAAACTGCCTTTAAGACCGCCTTTTCCCCTAAAACTTGTAATTTTGTTCTATCATGACAATAGAAGCAATAATTTAATAGAAATAAAACTGTATAAAATACAAGTGGTAAAACAAAGGCTGCTTCCACTGTAAAAAAGGCTCTTTTTCTCATTCCTGCTCCTTATCGTTGGCTGTTTCGCCTTAAATCATAAAAGAATTCTATCCTCCTATTAAATACCTTTCAAAATTACTTACCACAATAATAATCTAATATAGATGCTGCATGCCTTATTTTATAAGAATACAACCAAGGTATCCAAAGAATATAAATGGGATAAAAGGGATTGTTTTTTTGCGATTCCAACGAAAAAATATAAGAAGAATCATTGATACAACAGAAGTTAATAGAAAAGCATAACTTAAAAGAATAGCAGATTTGCTAATTCCAAGCATTATTCCAATCACACATAAAACATAACCATCACCGATACCAATCTGTCCCTTTGTAATCTTGCTAAGAATTATAAAGAAAAATCCTAGAAGTCCTCCAAATATCCTGCCCATAAAAGTTATCTCGGAAGACGTGATTATTTCAATAACGATAAAGGGTATTATACTAATAAGCCACCAGCAAGAAATTTCCTTCTGCCTTAAATCCTGAATTCCTAAGAAAAATAACAATACTCCAATCCAGATTACTCCGCTATGTTTTAAAATTTCTGATAAGTTAAGACTGCTAAAATTAAGAAGGAACAACATAATTTACATTTACCTCCATTCCAGATTAAGTTTATCGAAAGTTTACACCTTAATTTTTATCCAAAGTCCGGATATATAAGTTGAATTGTAACGGTATAATATATCCGCACCTACTCCTTTTTATAAGATTTACACCTACGGCACTCACTTCTTGTTCCAACTTCTGTTATCAGTATTTTCGAAACGGTTCGTTTCATACCGGAACAGGACCGGCTGCTATGATAGCAGTCACCTGATTCTGTGACATAGACTATACCAGGAAGTACTGCATTATTGTCAAAACACAATTCACACGCACGATAAGTGCTATGATAAGAGTTGCGGATAAAGGAAAGCCTTTTGCTATCCACTGTTTGTATGTTAATTTTAATATGAGAACAATTCGCATTGGTATGATATACCGAACCATTAGCTGTAATATAAACAGACTCACCATCTCCTTCTTCTGTATCTGCTGCCAGTAGAGAAGGCACTGCATGTCCATTAAATATCCTTATTCTAACTCGCTGTACCACTGGAAATACCGGTAAGATCTCTTTCCATACCGGGAGCTGTATCTTATATTGCATTACAATTTCAATATACTCCTCTTCATTAAATAAAGATGACCCTAAAAATGATATTCCTTGATATCCGTCTTGAATGCAATTCTTGACAGCCTGATGCTCCTTCACAAACGGCTTAATGGATTCTTTCAGCATAAGACCACTGGCAGCTGAGGTAAGCAGATTGGTAAATTCCAAGGAAGCAAATATTTCAGAAAAGATTGTCTCATCACCCCCATTTAGATTTTCCTCAATCCCTTTACTACAATCCTGCTCTTCACTAAAATTCATGGCGTAATTTGTTATTATTCCATAAGAGGATATATTTTTTGCAACTTTCGTGGCATAATAATGAAGGCAATCCTGTGCAGCAATAACCTGAAAGAAAAAAACCAATACATAAACTGCGAAGGCAAATACCGGCAATGCTAAGGAAGCCTCCAAGGTCAGCAAACCCTTTTTCTTTAACACCAAAATTCCTCCTGCTATATTTGTTTGAAACTATCCCTTCACTTGCAGTCACACAGGGTGTGGTCAGGTCTCTGTTTTTTACATTGGTTAACATCGGCAAATGTTCTTGGAGAGAGATTTTTATTTTATTATACGATGTAAAAAACAAAGACTTCACCACACCCCTTTAGGAGGAATTCAATATGAGACTGTATTTTGGGCCAAATATTGATAACCGCGAATGGATAAAGCCTCACGGTGTATGGCTAACGGAAGTGAAAAGAACTGTTCCGGCATGCTTATCCTAGCTTGCACACGATAGTTTACAACACAATTACGTATTCGAAAGGTATCTTCATATTCATAACGCAGATTTTCTTGTATTAAGTCCATCATGCGGTAATATTGTTTATTTTTATTAGAAAGAAATAAGGAGATTCGAAGATATTCTTTGTAGCCTACACTTAAAAAACCTTCTTTTGTTTTATATGCTTTCGCCTTTTTTATAATGGTATCTTTATGAAAGGATGCTAAATCTTTAAATTCTACAACAAAATCATCCTTCGTATTAAATAAAGGGATATTTTTACCAAGAAGTATTGCTGCGGTTTCCACTAAGGATTGTTCCAATGCCCAAATAAATAAAACTACATACTTTACTACACTGATTAAAAAAGGCAAACCCGAAAATCCCACAACTGCTGCCGCAAAAACATTTGCTTCTCTCACCTTATTCACATCTGTCAAAATTGAAATCATATTTCCAATGATCCGAATTAAAATAAGCCGATTAATAAAGGACGAAACATTCTCTTTATCACTCATATTCCCATATAATAAATACTCAAGTTCATATTGGAGAATCTGTCCCGGATTATAGTTTTCCGATAAGTAATAGGTACAATGTTCGTTTTCATATGTCTGGAACAATAACTCCTCCACCAGACTGTTTGCAAAACTTCCAAGTGCATCCGTTCCATAACTGCTTATCCCTGCGGCTGTAATATTCCCTCTGTCCTCTGTATTCATAATATTTTTTATATTATTCTCATCCGAAGGACCGGTATCCGGAGATTTCTTTGCTATAAAGGATGGTAACTCAGATTGATTTATTTTAGCTCCTGATATGCCCTTGGTATCTTCCAGGACTAAATTTAATAATCCATCTGATATCAAGGATTTTGCTGTTTTTAAAATACTATTCTTTTCTCCAGAGAAATTAATGCCGCTGTAATCAAGCGAAAGCCCAATAAGCTTAAAATTATCTAAAGAATTGTGTATTAGGTTAACGGAAGATAACCAGGCAGAATACCCCTCCTTCGTATACGACATATTAGGTAATGGATATCCTTCTATCTCGTCTAATATTTCAATATTTTGTTTCAGGGTTTCTTCCATTCGTAAGATATCTTTTATTATACCAATCTCTTTTTCCTCTGGATTTGAATATCTCTCCATTTCTTCAGAAGTTTTTGATAATTCCTCATATAAGGCATCTCCTATTTCCTCCTTCGCCTTATTCAGCTCATCCAGAAAAGCATTTTTACTTTCTTGTGCTTGATATCTGGCTTCCTTAATTTTTTGTATGATGATAAATGCTTCCTTGGATTTCTCTTTTATTTTTGTTAATGCACTGATAAAATGTAACACTTCCTGATTTATAGAGTCACAGCTTGCTATAAGTCCATCCTCAATGTAGATATCAATTGTAATTGGTGACTGCTCTAAAGAGGCAATCCTTGCATCAATCCCAGTTGTGTCACAAGGCTTATCGACAGAATCTTTTATTTTCCCCGCCCTTTCCTCTCGTAAACTTAAAAGATTCTCTTCACGCTGTCTGGCTGCCTCCTCATACGCTGTGCGATAGCGTCCTGCCACCTCCTGTGCACTAACCTTAAGACGATCCAAGTGTTTTGGATAATTAACATAGTTGTTCTTGATGGAATCAAATATTGCAGAATTATTAATAAATGTATTATTCATCGTAGAATCTTCAGAAAGAAGCTTTTTTGCAAATATATCTATCGTTTTTGCTTTACCATTTTTACATTCAATTTGGTTATCTTTTATCTTTATTCCATCGATAAGCTCCATTAGCTGTAAGATATCCTTATCAATTAGCATGAACTCCTGCTCAATCCTCATCTTTTCCTCAAATTTTTGATTTACTTTCTCCGTCTTTTCTAAAGCATGGACCAAATCCAATAAATGCTCTGCCCCCTCAGCACCAGCTTGATATTTCATATAAGAAACTGCTTGCTTTCGAAAAAATTCACCGTTCCAATCCGTCATATAATGAATATTCTCTATTGAAAGCGTATCTAACTTGGGATTACATATGAGATAGCTTTTATTATGCATCAAAAGATTAGAAGGCTGATCATTTTTTATCGGATAGAAACTGGCATCCATTCCTTTTCTAATTTCCTCTGCCAATAGATTGCTGTCTGCTATATTGCTTCCATATCCGATATCTAACCCAAATACATGATACCGTTCAAATAAAGGTAAATAATAATTACATAGCGTTGATTCCATCGCCGTTTGTAACACTCGCTCACTATAGGTTCCTGCTGCTATCACACGAGCCATCTCGATAGTTGTGACGATCAGTGTTATCATAATAGATAATGACAAGGTCAGATAGATGGTAATTACCCCTTTTAATTTTTGCCTTCTCATAGAAACTCCCATCTGCGTACTTTAGCACGCATACAAATTAAGATGTAAAAACTTACTTTTTAATTTCAACATTATACCTCTTATGGAGTTGGTGCAATATTCTCGAAATAACTATCAGTACTTGCTTTTAATGCATTTATCGCCTTATCAAAAATACTTGTTATCTGTTCTTGAAAAATTATAATAAGCGCTATCACCACTACAATAATCAGAATAACTTCCACTACTCCAAAACCTTGGTTATTCTCCCTAATTTTATTACCTCTACTTTTACTTTTCCCCATACAGACCTCTATTCTTGTGCATTAGCACTTTTTAATACTGAATAATTTGTCTTTCCCTACATCCCCATTGACATCATTGCCGGTACCATCAATATTGCAATCACAATACATAACATTCCCATCATAGGCATTAGCATCTTGGTGGAGGCTCTCTCCCCCAGACGTTTTGCCTGCTCCTTACGGTCAAGAAGTGCTTGCACTGATTCTGCTTCTAACATAGGAATCATTCCTTTGTTCCCTTTTTTCATATTTTGAACTATGATTGTACTAAATCTAAGATAGGAAAGAAGCTTGCATCTCCTTCCGAAACGCTCATATGCAACCGACTCTGAGATCCCAAGGTCTATTTCATTTTTTGTTATTATCATCTCTTCATAGGCATATCGTTTGGCTTTCTCACTTTTTCTTTTTGCTAATTTCCTCTTGTTTCTCAAAGAGTCAAAAGACTCTCTCTCCCTTCGAGTGTTATAATCTTTTACAATACGTTCCCAAGCTCCATAGGTCGTCATGCCTGCGCTTAGCAGTAAAGTGTATTTCATCATAATCTCGGGGTAATCGAGTAAAAGCTGCTCTTGCTTTTGCTTCTCTCTCTCTTTCCTTTTCTGTTCCATAAAAAATGGGATAAACACCATAGCCAAAATTCCCATAAGCAATAAAGAAAGAGAGGAATCTTTTTTAATTGTCTTCCATAATACCGAGTTACCCATAAGCTTATTTGGCAGTGTTAGGGTATCTTCTTCTCTGTTTTCCTCCTCCCGCCTCTTTACTTCCATTTCCATGATTTCTTTTTTTGATGGTTCCTGAACTACTGGAGGTAATACGGTAATATCGATTGGAAACTCATATGGTCCTCAAAGTATCGTAGCGTTACGATAATGCTGATTGGTATTCCATTCTTAGGTATTATATTATTTTGAATACTTCCATCTCCCGATAAGTAATCCGGTTGTCCAATTTCATATGATATGCTAAGGGCCGGGAAACCAAATTTCTTTGGAAGCTTTAAATCAGAAGTTATCTGATTAAAATCTTTATTCTTATTTAATACTACCTTTTTTAAGGCAGTTTCTGCTTCTTCAAACATCTTCTTTCGATTCTCTTTTTTTACCTGTTTTTCAGCTATCTCAAAGGTAAGTTCCTCCTCCTCTTCTCCCATCTGATATAACAGGTAAAAAGTTTTTGGTCCTTCCCCCACCTCTGGCCGCTCTATCCTATAACCATCTTGTAGAACCGCTCTCGGTATTTTTTGTTCATTCACAAATAGGATTATTAAGAATAATAGAAGGACAAGAACCATTACCGCTCCCTTTTGATACAAAAATGCTGTCTCTTTCGCATTTGATTTCTGAGGCCGGCGTATTATTTGATATAAACAATATCCAATCAAGGAATAGAGCCTCTTTAGCGGATGCTCCTTGCTATCAAGATTATCAATGAATTCTTTGTCATAAGATTTTGAAAGCAGGAAAAGAATAAAGATTAGAATTAAAAGCGTTAGAATCGCGTAAGTCATAGTGTCTCCAATCATCAATTTACACTCGGATGGCAATAATGTTATCTACCAACTTCGTTAATATCAAATAGATACCTAATAGAACTGTCATAAATAAGATTCCATACAAATTATGATAAAGAGGCTTTAAAAACTGAGGACTGCCAAGTAACATATATCCTAAAATACCAAATGGTACCAGCTTCATGATATTAGCCTCCATCTTTTTCGCTGTGATTAGTGTTTCAACTTCTCTCATTACTTCTACTTTTTCACCTATTGTTTTACTAGTCATTTTAATAATAGCAACTAGGTCTCCGCCGGTTCGCTTTGCTGTTTTAAAAACCTCCGAGAAACATTCCACATCTTCTAGCTTACTTCGATCGGCAAAAGCAGCAATCGCAGCTTCAATAGGAATATTATGATTAACCTGAGATATAATACACCGGAATTCCCTCATAATAAGAGCATCCTCCGAATACATTAACCCCAAATCCTTGATTGCTGCTTTAAAAGCATTCTCAACAGAATACCCTGCTTCCAAGGCTACCGATAAGCTATGAATTGCATCTAAAAACTCTTTGCTTAGCTCCTTTTTTCGATCTTCTGTTTTTTTTCTTTGCTTCTTTTTATAAAAGAAATATAAGTAGGGTAATAGAAATAGACAGAAATAGAAATTTTGATAAAATAAGTAACTTATTATAAGACACACCAGAAGGCCTTTTAATAGGCATATGAGAAATTCTTTTTTATTCATATGATAAATATCGTAATTTTCAATCATTGCAAGCGGCTCCCCCTTTATAGGGACAAGCCTGCACGTAACAGTTTTTGTACATGCAGCAGCGAATTGTCTGTTTTTTTAAGTTCTCCTAATACTTTGCCCTCCTTGGATTCCCCTTCTTCTGAAAATAAGAAAAGTGGATTCACTTCAATTTCTCCATCTACACATTCCAGGACCTCAACGATTTCTAATACTCTTCTTGTCTTATCTCTAAGTCTTCCAAGGTGAATCACAATGTCTATCGCGGAGGCAATTTGTTTCCTTACGGCCAATAGCGGTATATCTGCCCCAAGTAAAGTCATGGTTTCTAATCGAGATAACATATCCGTGGGAGAATTGGAATGACCCGTACTCATCCCATTGTGTCCTGTATTTAGGGCCTGCAGCATATCAATGCTAGAGGCATCCCGGACCTCTCCTACAATAAATGTTGCATTAAAAAGATATCAAAAAAACTATATTCGACGCACCTTTCTTTAACATATAGCTAGAAGTGTATTCCATATATTCGACGTACAAACTTAATGGTTTTTATTGAAAATTATTATATTTATGTTAATATATAATAAAATTAGTTTTTAAAGTTCGTGAGGTGAACGTATGGGAAGAGAAGATAAAATCATAGAAAGTGCTAAAAACAAATCTATAGAAAAAGTTAAGTACTTAAAAGATGTAGTAGATATAATGATTGAAGAAAATGTTGCTGTTACTTTTTATAGCGTATGGAAACGTTCTGGTCTTAGTAAATCTTTTATCTATAATAATCCAGAAGTTGTTGCTTACATAAATGAACATAAATCAGAAAAAAAATATAATTCTAGAGTATATACAAATGAATCAATATTAATAGATCGTATCGATGAATTAGAACATGTAAATCGTATGTTACGTAAAGAATTAAGAAGACTTCAATCTGATTCCTATCAACATCTATTGACAGAAAATCAAGTTTTAAAAAAGAGACTTGAAAAATATGAAGAACTTGTTAAGCAAGGAATTATAAAATCACCAGAAAATGACCTCTGATCAAATCAGAGGTCATTTATTTTTTATAATATGTAACGCTATAAAATTAATTCAGTAGCTATTTTTTCTTTTATATCAATCGGTAGTTCAATTTCTTTTAATAAATCCTTTTTTATAGTATATACTATTTCAGAGTAAATTTTCTCTTTAGGATCTTTCTGTAATATAAACATTATCGTGTTCATCGATGATACATAATCAGAAATTGGTCTTTTCATTGCAGTTATTGGAATAGGTAACGCTTTTTCGTTGCTTTTTCTATCATCATAGCCAAGAATTCCAGTTGAATTACCAGTAGCCAATTCGAATTTATTTTTTTCTGTTATTAAATTTTTAATCCCTATTTTATATAGTTTACTATTTCTAAAGTCCAACATAGTATATAATATTGAGATCTTAGCAGAAGTGGTGTTTATATCTTTCTTTGGCTTAAATTCATTATACTTAATAGTGCCACCTAAGCATTTTAGAAAAAACTCTTTTGCATCTATTCCATTTCCAATACACCCAGCCAAATGCAAAAAATTTTCCATGCCAAAAAAAATTTCGTAATAGCGATAATCAGTTTTTTTATCTTTACTATAAATAAACATAAGATCAGTATCAACATATGAATTATAACAACATGCTGCTTTTTTTAGATATTCTAAAATTTCATCTTCAGTTAATGTTTTCTCATAATGTATTTTATATTGTTTACCCATAGTATCGCTTTCTAAAAAAAGAAATCCTAACAATAAAGCTAGGATTTCACTATTATCTCTGTAGTTATGCTAATTTTATAGTTGCTTGCCAACTATTAAGATCCACTTGCTTGCTACTAGCCCCTGCGTCTAGCGTGTGTACAAAGTTTTTATGTTGTTAGCTCAACAGGAGAAGCTCCTTATCTCCACTAAAAAGAAATAATAAAATATTTCTTTCGGCATCTTTATTATATCACAAATAATATAACTTGCAAACAGTTTTTTTAATAAAATTTATGACAATCTGACGAAAAATTTCCACTCATTAGAATTAAGTGAACACTCAAATGACTAAAGTCCCAAGAATGCGCCAGTCAAATTTTATTCTGAAATCCGTTACAGAAACAGGAGTTGATCAAATATTACTTTTTTCTGCTTCTATATCAATAAATTTAGACTTAATTATAATAATTTTTTTGGATATTCTTATTATTTTTATTATATTACGTAGTATTGTTTTTCGCTCTAAGCAAAGTGCTTTTACTTATCCCAGTCATATCTTCTACCTGGTTATAAGAATGGTCTTCTAATAAAGTTAGAGCGTGTGACAATTGGGCTTTACTAAATTTTTTTGGTCTTCCATCTCGAAATCCTTCTTTAGTTCTTGCTATAGCCTTGCCACTTTGAGTACGCTCGATTATCATTGATCTTTCAAATTCTGCATAAGCTAACAAATTAGTAATTATCATTTTCCCCATAGGAGTATCTTCAATAAGCCCCATGTTCATAATATGCATGATAATTCCATTTTTCATCAGATACTCAATATATTCAAGCCCTTCCTTGGTTGATCTACAAAACCTATCCAGTTTTGTACATACCAAAGTATCACCTATTGCCAATTTATTATGTAATAAATCCAAAAAAATATCTCTTTCTTTAGCTCCTGAATATGACTCTATTATTATGACTGCATCTGGATAGCGTTCTAATATTTTTGATTGCTGCTCTTCTATACTGTTACCATCTAATTGTTTTCGTGTGGAAACACGACAATATCCATAAACCATTTATTCACCTCATTCCTTTTAAATAATTATATCATAGGGATGAGATTTTCCCAAATTTATGGCTGGACTTATGAATATAACTTTTGACGCTGCTGAAACCCTTATTTTACAGGGCACTCATTTCATATCCAGAAGTTTCAACTTTTGAAGATGAATTCATTTCCAGACTTATTTTATACCCATAAATGCTTGCGACATATCCTTCCCTATGTTTTTAAATCCTTCTAAGGATATAGGCCAACATGTTGAATTTTCCTTAATTATCTGCATAATACGTTCAACAAATAGTTTTTCTTCTTCAGTTAAATTATCTGCTATATTCTCTGTTTTATGTGCTTCTTTCCATGCACAATGTGCAGCGATAGTATCACATAATTCAATCTCATTGATTGTTTTGTTTTTATAGTCATGTATTCTTCTTTTTAACGTAAGACTACATTTTCTATCATTATATTCTGAGATTGCTTTATACCAAGAATAGTATTCTGAAAGAGTCTTAAACGCAAGTGATTTTTCAAAATCATATTCTCTTTGTAGTTTAACAAATTCATCAATTCCAATCTCTCGTATTAATTCTAACCCCGTTTTTACATGCCATAATTCATGTGCCAAACTCCCTTTATAACATTGTAATTGTGAATCACATGTCATCAGTACACATATTTCTAATTCATATTTGTTTTCTTTATTCTCTTTAAATAATAATGTACCTGGACTGAATTGGTATAACTTAAAATCAATCTTTACATCATCTAAACCCATCGCTTTTTTCATATCACGATATATTGTCATGTAATCTATTTGTGTTCCATAAGAATCTTCGCCATAATCGTCAATACCTTCTTCTAAGATTTCATCAAAAATATATTTATATTTTTCTTTATTCTCTCTTTTATTACGAAATAAATTTTTTACAAATGAAAAGTACATTCTATTTTTTCCTCCTAAATAATCCATAACGCTGATTATCTACTTTTTTTTGATCTGTCTGTATTTTTGTACCTAAAACCATTGGAATTTGGTGGCTATCTAGAAACAATTCTTGATAATGCGACGCAAATAATGTTTTGTACTTATCTAAACATAGGTCTCAATGTCTTTCCTACTTTCATCATTCATTGGATTTCTTTCCATTTTGCAAATCCTGTGTTTGTTGGTATCTCAAAATCCTTAGAAAACAAATGATTATTCCACTTATAAACTTGACTAAAAGCTGATATATAGCCTTTAATAGTTGAATCCTTAAAGCCTTTTCCCACTAAAAGCTCTAAAAGCTCATATATATGCTCTGTTTTTATTTCCTTTGTACGTGTAATCCCATATCTCCACTCCATATATACAGCAAGTCTTGCAAATTGGCTTTCGCTTCCGCCAGCTGTACGATGTCGGTCAAAATCGCACATAAGCGTATTTCCTATACCACCTTTGTAATAAACTTCTTCGAGTGCATCAAAATAATCCTTTTCCATTTGTATTCACCTTTACATGGTTTTTATTTACATAAATATCAGTACTACCAATTTTAATCTCTAAACACAGCAATTTGAAATATACTAAACTTCATCTAAATTTACTGAGTCCTCACCTTTGTCATTCTTTTTTTCCATTTTTACGGTTTTACTAGTGATTTTTTTCTTCATTTTATTTAAACTGGGTACGGCCTTATCATTCCACCAACGCTTAATATAAGGAGTCGCTTTGTAAATTCCATAAACTGATACAGCTACAAGCAGCGCTCTTATAGCAAAAACAAGAACGTCATTATTGTCATCTGTTGTATCTCCTTCTTCATTGCTGCAACTATCGCATTCAATTGTCGTACCTTCATCTTCCGTTTCCTTTATTTTTTGTTTTGCAATTGAAATTGCCTGTCGAATTTCTTTTTTTCTATCCTCAGTGATATCCAATTCATCTGTTATCCCATCATCCCAAGTTCTGGTAGTCCATGATCTATTGTACCAACTATATCCACCATTACCTCGACTATGGTCTTGTTCCTCAGCATATTTTTTTCCTTTTTCGGTAACAGTATAATTTCCAGGCTCTCCATCCAAAAAACCCTCTTCTTTCAGAACAAAATTCATTTCCTGAGGTGTCAACCCAAATTCTTGTCCTAACACTCTTGCAGATTTTCTCATATTCCTTTATTTCTCCTATAGATATATTTATATTGAGTCATTCTAAAATTGTAATTTATATTATCGTAATCTATGATGCTCCACATACATTCTCATAAATTCGTCAGCAAACTTTTTTACAAATTCTCTGTCTATAGCCGTCACCCAAGTTTCCCCATTATAATTCGCAGAAGCTGTCCAGTTATAAGAGCCATGCATTACATAATCCATGTCTATTATGCAAAACTTGTCATGCATTCTATTATTTCCGTAGTATCCTGAACGTGGAATTACAACAGTGTCAAAGTCTCTATTCAACTTTGGTATCAAAGCTTGGTTAGAATCTTCATCAGAAATAATAACTCGAATTATCACTCCTACATCTTTTTTGAGCAACATTTCACGATAAAATGACTCATTCGTAAATCAATCCACAGCAACCCATATCAGGTATTTTGCATCTCGAATACCTTGAATAATGGTATCTTGTATTTCATCAAAAATCACATCATTCTGAATGAGTTCATCTACACTTGATGAAATAATTCGTGGCCTTATCGACACTTCATCTAAAGCAAAATCATCAGTTTCTTCATACACATAGGTAAAAAGGTCTTTGATTTCCTTTTCATGCTCATTTGCTGTATCAATCAATGGAACAGGCACTCTTAACTCTATATTTTCCCAATGTTGACCAGGCCTAACGGCGAAGGACCATTGCGAAAGACTATTAACTGTACTCCTGCTTAGAATTGGCAATAATATAGGTTTAAGTGTTTTGTACTTGCTGTCAAACCGTAATGTATTAATTAACGTTTCCATAAAAACAGATTCATTCATTTTGACGCCTCCAATCCAAAATGTTGTCTTTCAATTCCATTCAACTACTCTGTTACCACCCATTCTACATCTTGTCCAATCTTTTGGGTTTATGTCAGAGCTTCTGATAACTCTCCTATATGTGTAGTATAGAAAAATGTTTCTTCCAATTAGTCTTCATCATATAATCTATTGCTATATTTATTCTATTAACGTGTTCTTGTTGTAAGATAAAAAAATAATCGCGTGTTGTTCCACGAGTAAACTTTAATCCCTTCCAGACTGCATCAGAAAGTTCATCTCGCTGCCTTAAAGCTTGAAATCTTTTAAGATAGATATCTTCCTTTTCTCGACATCGATGATTGTAAAAAACAACACTCTTTCCTGATAGAAAATATGGTGTTATCTCTTCTGGTAATATGTATTTATCACTCTTCTTAGATTTTTCCGAAACACTTTTAACAATTAATCCATTGTCTGGATCACAAAAGATTATGTCAGAACCTGATAATATCTCTAAGGAATTCTTATGCCATTTTAATCTATCAAAAGTATGATCGCTACCTGGCTTAAGAATCTCCGAATAATAAGTTGCATTTATAAGCAAATCAGCCTTTTCAAGCGAACTAACATTACGCTCTCCCCTAATTATCATACCTAGAGCATCTTTTAGCTCATCATCACAAGTCTTAAAGGCTATATCATTGAGATATCCAATATGTTTTCCATCCTCTTTTAAATTTTCTTCTGGCTTGTATGTAAGATACCAATTTACTCCTATTTTCAAACCAGAATCAGCTATTATACGTAGCATACCAAGTTTACCAAAATCGCCCACATCACCTGCATATCTATCTTGCATTTTTTACTCCTTTTCTAAAATAATATAAATATAGTGATAGTTCCGCTCGCTTTTACGTATGGTTTTAAATTTAAAAGCTTTGGCCTTGAATTTTCATCATGCCATACCTCCGCAATCTAAATATTGAAGAGCAACAGAAATCAAGGATAAACAACGTTTGTAAAAATAGTCATAGTGCCTTTTATCATCTATTTCTATCTTTGTTATCTCATGATGACGAATTCTAAAGTTATTGCCGATTGCTGTAAGTTCAAGAAATTCTTTTTCAAACAACTCAATATAGGGGTTTTTGTTGCTACTCATATTATTGATAATTTTATTCGTAGATTTTTTCTTATCTAAAGATGGAGAGTAGTATGTTTTTAATCTTTCAAAAGCATCCCAGAGTTTTTCAACTGCAATTTTCAAATTACCTTCGTCATAATATTTAGTCGATTCTTGAAGCAATTCTTTAAGACCTGCCTCTTGAATTTGCGCCAATATTTCACTTTTAATTTGATTATAGTAAATGTTTGTTATTATTCCATTTTCTAATTTCAACTCAATTTCATTCAATTTTAATATAGCGTTGATTTGCAATTCAAAATCTGTAGAACGGTTATACTTTTCGAAAATTTCTATTGTATCAATCACGCAATAAGGTGAACTGCGATATATAAAATCCTGTAAACTATTAGTTTCTATGTATTGTTTTTGGTCATTATAGCATTTTGGGGTATAAAACTGCCGTATATCATTAAAAACTTCTTCACTTGTTGAAATATTATACTGCCATCCTGTCTCATTTGTTTTTTGATAGATCTCATTGTATCTTTCTAAAAGTTTATAAATTTGATTTCTCGCACTACGTTTTATCGATAATTCTATTTTTTTCTCTTTTATTACTTTTGCATTCCGTTGAGAATAAGGAATAAATATCTTGCTTTCTTCTGGCTGATATATTCTCCATCCATAAACATCACGATTGGATACTTTATCAGCTACATACAGTTCATACCCATCATTTCTCAATAATTCGTTTATTTCATTAAGGAATTCTTTCCAATACCCTCTTTCTAATCTCACTGCTGGATGAAAAATTTCGCAAATAAATTTTAAATATATTTCATCACTTCCATTTTTAAGTTGAAATCGCTTATCTTCAAAAACCCAACAAAATGAATAATCATCATTGTTTATAGTATGTTGCCAGATGTCACCTTCAGCATCCATAAACCTCGAATCTGAACTAGGCATACTTTTTAAATCATATAATCTTTTAAGAAATTCAATTTCTTCTATCCGTCCGAAATATAAGTATGTAATCTTTTTAGTTTCGAAGAAATCGTCTATATCAATTCCATTACAAAGTAAATCAAGAATATCTCGTTTTGTTATCTCGCTAATTCGATTCACAATTAAAATTTCCTTTCATGAGTACCTCATTAAAGCTAGCTAATGTTATGCTGGTTCTACATAATTCTAGGTTCTTTATATTAATCTCATAATATCATACACTAATCGCAATGTTGTCCAAAGCGATCTTCGACTAATATTAATAACTTTGTAAACAGATATTTTTGTTCTAGCTATGTGTCGTGTAAATAATTTGGCTGATTATCATTTCACAAACCTAGGGAATACGAGCTTTTACTTTTAAAGACTCAGCTTTTATTTCGCCAATCATCTAGCCAATTGACAAGCATTTTCCCAATTCCCAGATGTTTAGTAATACCCTCAAAATCTTTATTGCTTGGATGAGCAAAATTGATGACTAAATTTGTATTACTTTTAAGTTCATCAGCAACATGTTCTGTAGCAGACGGGTCACCATGAGACTCATAAACACCAATTTCAGTATCATTAAAACGAGTTAAAGCTTCACCACACATTTGTTCTCCACATATTTTACTATACGAAAAACCTTTACTTTTAATGTAGTTCATGAATTCATTATATTCATTATCATTTTTATATAGGGGTATTACTCGCATGAGCATTATCTTTGCCTCTCCTGAATAATTACCACACCAATGGGTAAAAACAAATTCAAATATAAGATAACGAAAACTGTCTTCTATGTAATAGGGATTTACAAAAAACTCTGGCGGTATTATATGTGTTCTTCCTTCATCGATGCTTTCAACTGGACTGGAAGACAAAAGAATATCTTTATAGTATAGTAAAACATTTTGACTATTCGAAAAACCCGTATGGTAGCTTACATTACAAAACGCAAACAAATAGTAAAATTGAGAGCCTAAAGCATCATCGTTGATATCATTTGGACTATTTTGAATCTCACTATCGTCCTCATCGGAGTCACTTTTAAAATGAATAGTATAATCTGGATCAAGTTTATAATAGAAAAAATAGCGATTGATTCCAAACTTATCTTTCTCTCCATCAACCCTCTCCCAGTTGTCCAAATCTGCTAAATAAAATTTGGCCCGTTGGGAAGGATTATATAGCAATCCCAAACGCCGTCTCCATAAAATTTCTGTATCGAATACATCCGCTGTAGAAATTTTGGGAGTGTTAGTATCGCCTTTACGTGTGTAAATGTTACCTTGAAATATTGGATTTCCCTGATTTTTATAATCCTCCAATAAATAAAATGGAGTATTATTACTTTGTTTAATGATTATAACATCAATTTCTTTATCTGATATTAATACCTGTTTTACATATACTTCGGGAATATAACCACCAGCCCATTTTGGCTTTTGACGAAGTAAATCAATAACATTTTGTTGATTTTTTCGATTCTCAGAATCAACACCAAGAACATCGTAAGTTTTATCTTTAATTCCTATTATTATATAGCAGTCTCGATTGGCAGGGCTATTTGCCATACATATAATATCATGAATTAAATCAGCATTAGTACAATGCCATTGTTGCTTAAAATCCCAGTACACCCCCTCTGTATGACGCTCTATTAATTCTAGTAACTCGCATTCTAAGTCCAAGTCGTTACTCCCTTTCTAAATTTATAAATATAATGAAGTTATACTTAAATTACAATCTACCAATTCCATTACGAACCCAACTATTAGCTGTCTTTTGTAAATCTTCAAACAGTTCAAGATGCTCTCTAAAATTCGTATCATTTAAGCATCTTCTTTTTTCTGTCAATGTAATTA
>JAEWMB010000006.1 GCA_023457255.1 Bacillota bacterium
TCGTTACCTCGATCCGTATGGAAGATCTGTATATCCGTCAGGTTACCGTTAATGGTCTGAAATGCTTGCTTTACCAGTAATGCCGTTTTATCAGGCCCGGCACTATAGCCGATGATTTCTCTATTAAATAGGTCAATAAGAACACATATATAATTCCAGCTCATGCCGGCTCTGACATATGTTAAATCGCTAACTACCACGTTCCGGAATGGCTGTTTATTGAATTGCCGATCGACGATATTTTCAATCTTTGACTCGTTGCAGGTATCCTTCTGTGGGCGGAACTGGGCAGTGGTATAGTTTGAAACCAGTCCCTCTTGCTTCATGATTCTGCCTATCCGGCGGCGTGAAGCAATGATATTTCTTTCTTTCAGTTTTACTTTTATTTTCCGGGTTCCGTAATTATTACGGCTCGTCATAAATATATCAACGATTGAAGTCGTCAGCTTGGTTTCATCAGGTTTTGCCTTGGCTTCATAGTAGTATGTGCTTCTTGGGATTTGCAGGACTTCACACATTGCTGACACTGAGTATTTGTGGGCGTTAGCCTTAATCACATTTACTTTCGTCCTAAGATCAGCGCTGCTTGTTTTAAAATATCGTTCTCCATCTTAAGCTGCTGGTTTTCTTTGCGAAGGCGAATCAGCTCCGCATCTTCCGGAGAACGGTTGTCATTCTCCTTGAAGGAACCGGTGTTTGTTGCCTGGGCTATCCATTTATCAAGAAGGGAGCTGGCAATACCGTATTCACGGATAATATCGCACTTTCTCTTACCGCTGCGGTAGAGATCAACGATTTGCTGCTTGAATTCTGGTGTAAATGTACGACGGGTTTTTGGTTCATTGTTTTGAGACATAGGGCATCATCCTTTCTTCATTAAGAATATCATATATGCCCTTAAAAATTCTGTCTAGTTAATTATAGCCGATCCACATGAATGAACTGTTGAGGGAACTATAATATTAGGTCGAACTCCCTGCTTTTTAAATTTATATACGTAAGTTAATAGTGCAAGCATAACTGCTTCAGAAGAACCAACAGTTATTGTACCAAACGCTTTTGTAGTATCATCAAGGTGATATAGTATAAACAGCTTATTAATAATATAGTCAGACATTTCTTCAATACTAGAATAATCATGGATAACTATATTTCTATTTAATGTCTTACTGGCTAATGCAAATGAAAAAACATCTGATTTAACAGTAACATATGAACCTAGATGCCTCTTCGGCTGGATATCATTTATAAGCTTCTGATATGTTTTAATAAAAGCTTTAATCGAAGGTATAAGTTTATTTCTATTTAATATAATTTTTGATAATAAAATAGTGACAAAAGTTGTGAATGTAATAAAAATTGTTAGATAATTTAATATATATAAGTAGTCTTTGTGCACATTTTTCTCCTTTTTTAAACGTTATATCTAAATAATGCCTGCTTAACAGGAGCCGTTAAAGTAGGCATTATTTAGAGTCCATTATTATGTCCGCCCTCAATCTACAATTCTCAATTTAAGTGCTTACATTAATTGTAAAGGCTAATTCCCAATGCACTTAAATACTCACATTCCATCGTATATATGTCTTTCAATATAAGTACCGAATCCTCCATATACTTTTTGTGATATACTTTTGTATACTCATACTTAATAAGGATTCCTCTGATTTTTTGATAGTTTTTAAGGATCTTACTTATCAGTTCGTAAATCATGGATTGAGATGAATATAATTTTTCACTCCGGTATTGCACTATTTTCTTTGCATTAATAATATCATTCAATGAATCTACTAAATCCTCTATTTTTTCATTCAGTTGTTCTTTAGACAATACATATCGTTGATAATCCTCAATAAAGTGATGTAAAAGTTCCAAACCGTTAAGTATTCGATCCTTATTCTGCATCAAATAACTCTTATAAATTGCTTTATAATCTGTAAAGCCTTCCTGACTGTCTTTCGTATGCTCAAATTCATAATAACTCATATCCGTATTCATCTTCTGATATTGCAATAGATACCCGTTATAAGCTTCTTCTAATTCATCGAAAGAAACAACTTTTTTCTTATAATACAAATTATCCTTTATGGAGTGCTCAATAATATGGCATATCTTCTGCTCAGCATCATATCCGTAAATCAGCCAGGTATGAGCCTGGTGTTTCTTTCCATAAACATCGGGTCTTATTGAAGCATAATAACAATCTACCCATAGAATTACAGGATTTCTGCGGTCTATTGCATTTATGATGTCGGATTGTACGGATTCAGATCTTTCCTTGGAACCTACACCAATGCCCATGCTTCTTATAACATCCAGAATATTTTTTTGAGTCATATAGAGAGTATCCAATATATACTCTCTATTCTCTGGATTCTTTCTCTTATATACACAAATATCATTGATAATGATTGGTATAACATCCTTTTCATAATGCAGGATAATTGGAATGAGCGAATTAAAGAAACAGCTTTTATAGAAGATTTCATTAAAAGGCTCTATGTGATCAATTACTTTTGCACCAGAAACTTCATTTGGTTCTTCCAGACATTCAGTTACAGGTTCAGTGATATGCAGGTCATTTTTCTCAACAAATTCCGCCATCTTCTTTACGGTATTATAGGTGTAAAGTTCATTTGCACCTATTACGAAACCATACTTCTCCAGGTCACTTTCCAGCTTAATTGCAAAGATTGAATTACCTCCTAATTCAAAGAAATCCTCATAGATATCGATTTCATCCAACTCAAGCAATTTACATATTGTTTCTGCAATAATCTTCTCTGCCTTCGTATAAACTTCTTTCCCACTTCCATGAATCTTGACATTATTTCCCGTTGGTTCCTCATAATTTTTATTGGAGCTGCTCTCTCTTTTATGAATTAGACATTCTAATTGGTGACCAAATCGAAACGGTAAACGATCTAATATCTGCATAATTTGACCATCTAAATTTATGTCGCCAAGAATACATCTAGCTATTCTTCTACCAAGGATTTTGTCAATTAAATTCATAGCATGTTCCATCAACATCGTAGAAAACAACTGGTCTTGATCATTGACTTTGCCTTCACCTAACTGCAGACGCGGAAAATTAATCGTTGTAATCCTTTGTGAATTCACACTATCAGGAAATGCATCTAAAAATGTATTTCCTGCAATATAAGCGCTTGATGATGAACCACCAGATAGTGTGATATTCGATGAAAATAAAATCATAAAGTCTAATCGATCCATCTTGGTCAGTTGATGAATCATCCAGGTTCCCTGCACTTTCGGTCCTAAAAAGTCAGCTAGATTATGCTCAGTCTCTTCAGCTATTTTTGTTCCTGCCTTTCCTACCCCCTCAGCCGCACAATGAATGATACCATCGATACATCCATACTTATCACGAATATACTGTAAAGATTTATTTAAGCTATGATAGTTCGTTACATCCGTAGGTACATATTCTATCTCACTGCCACTGTTTCTTATCTTTTGAATGAACACTGAATTGCTATCATCTTTCTCTATCTGGATCTGCGTTCGATTGAGACTAATTATGTTCACTTTACTTTTGGAAGCTAGATAATTACAAACTCGGATGCCTACTTTTCCTCTTCCTCCTGTAACCACATACACACCATTCTCTTTTATATGAACTTCTCTTTCTTCTACATGATTCAGATCAACTTGCTCCACCCTTGTTACATATCTTTTATTATCACGATATGCGATGAGATGTTCATGATCGATGAACTCGATTTCTTTTATGATAGATTCCACTAACGTTTTTAAATCTATATCGATGCAGCTGACTTGTATGTTCTTATATTCTGAATAGATTGCTTTTGTCCATCCAAACAACATCGCATTCATAGGATAAACTGCATCTTCATCTCCAGTAACTCGATTGACACAATTCGATACTACTACGAATGCTATTTTCTTCTTTAACCCACCAATATATTTTGTTATATACATGATACTAAACAGCCCATTCTTATAACCAGGATCAAATTCTGATACATTCGTAATACCATTCTCATTGATTGACATTGTATGTATTACATGGCTGAACTCTATTTCTGATAAACTTTCAAATAGACTTTGATAACTTTTCTCTTCTAATGAAATCTCATAATGTTGTGGATCAATTTCACGAAACGTATCCCCCACTTGAACTTCTATTACATGAGTTCCACAGCTTCTTAACTTCTCAGCTAACGCTTTTCCTTTACCTTGTTTGTCTTCAAAGATCAAAACATTACGTAACATAGCTTTTTGTTTTAACTCTACCGCTTTGTCCTCATACCACCGTGTGTGATATGTACGGGTTTCTTCTACCTTACTTTTATTTCCTTCGGGGATATCAAGCCAGCATCGTGTTGCCTGAAAAGGATATGTCGGCAAGCTGATTCTAAAAAGCTGACTGTCCATGTAAATCTGATCAAAATCTACGTTTACTCCCTTATTATATAACCAGGCAATACGATTTAACATTTCTGTGTTCCCCAGGGAATACTCCTTAACTGCTTCCGTCATTTCAGCAGTTAACGAATCCGTATCTAAGATTTGTTCGTCATCCAGATTGAAATAGACTTCATCTTCTTTGTGTCTTTCAGACCAATTCTCCCTACATAGTTCTTTTATCTTACGATATAGACTCTCCATATCCTCTGCAACAATCGCTGCCCTATACTTCTGATGCTCCCGGCCAATATTGGAAGTATAACACATGTCAGCTATTGATATCTCTTGATTCTTATCCAGGAAATCACAGTATGATTGAAGCAGTTGATTTCTGGACTCCTCAGTCTTTGCAGAAATTGTAAGTAAGTATTTTCTCCCAGGTATCGTATTGTTGATGATTCGTTGACGAGGTGCTTCTTCTAACACGACATGACAATTCGTACCACTAAGTCCAAATGCACTGACTCCACACCTTCTTATCCCATTCTCCGGCCTCCAGTTCTGTAACTGATCACAGACATATACTGGTGAATTCTCAAACTCAATATTTCGATTTGGTAGATTGAAATGTAAGGATGGCGGTATTTCTCCATACTTCAATGCTAATACAGCTTTAATCAATCCTGCCACACCAGCCAAACTGTCTAAATGACCCATATTTGTTTTTAAAGAACCGATCGCACAAAATTGCTTTCTTGTGGTATAACGGCGAAATGCACCCGTGATTCCGGCAATCTCAATTGGATCACCTAATTTGGTTCCGGTTCCATGTGCCTCGATATATGATATGGTATTAGGATTAATATCTGCATTCTTCCATGCTTCAACAATAACCTCTTCCTGTGCATCCGGATTCGGAGCTGTGATTCCGGCTGAACTTCCATCTTGATTAATTGCACTTCCTTTAATCACAGCATAGATATTATCTCTGTCTTCCAATGCCTTTTCCAGTGGCTTCAAAATGATAGAAACAACTCCTTCTCCCGATCCAGTTCCGTCAGAGCTATCATCAAACGTCTTCGCTTTTTCATCCTTTGAACTAATTCCATTATTTTTGGAGTTCTTTATCGGGTTTAAACTTACCCGGACTCCTCCAGCAATTGCCATAGTGCAATCTCCATTTTTCAAACCCAGACAAGCATTATGTATTGCCACAAGTCCAGAAGAACATGCAGTGTCTATGAGCATACTAGGTCCCTTTAGATTGAGTAAATAAGAAACCCTACCTGCAATCATAGAAGGCAGATTACCTGAAACGGCAATCGCTGAAAAATCAGGTTCAAACTCATTGATCAGTTTTTTATACTGGGAAGAGCCTGGATGTCCAATATAAACTCCTGTTTTACTCCCTTTGATGCGATCCCCTTCATATCCCGCATCTTCAATTGCTTTCCACGTAGTTTCCAAAAATAATCTGTGACAGGGATCCATTAAGTTTGCTTCTTTTTTCGAAATACTAAAAAATTTGTAATCAAATTTATCAATATCTCTCAAATACCCTATTTTTTTATACTCACAATGATCATCACCATAAAAGTTCTGAATCTTGAATACATCCTCCTTCCTGTATTCAGGCAATTCAGTAATACAGTCTTTTCCACTTCTGATATTTTTCCAAAACTCTTGTATATCATCTGCATCGCCAAGTCTTGCAGCAATCCCAATAATTGCAACTTGATTCGTCATGGTTTCAACTTGTTCTATTATTACATTGTTCTTTCTTCTCTCAATTAAATTCTTCATATATTTTACCTCAATTCTCGTCAATGTAGCTCTCCAATAAAGAGACATACTCTTTCGTCAATTCACTACTTGAATCAAGTGCTATACTGCCAGAGAAACCAAATTTCATATGAATACCATCACTCTTCTCTTCATATTCCATCAAGATATCATAATAATCAATGAGGTAATCGAATACATCATCCTCTTTTCTCACAAAAAGCGGCAAGAGCTTTACTTGAGTTTTCTGATAGTTTTTCATAATATACTGACACACTTCATGATAATCAATAGCTTCATCGCTAGTATTTTTCCCTTCTTTTATAATACTTTCAATTACTTCCCCCATATCATTTACCTTATCAAAATTAATTGCGATTGTTTGCAGGGTTCGCTCCTTATGAATCATAGCTTGAATTGCAATATAGTCATTTTCGGTTACTGTAGCCAGCCAATACATATATACTGCAATCAATACATCCTGCAGCTGATAGCTGTTCTTCTGCAGAAAATCTTTAAACTTTGTATAACTATCTTTTTCAATTTTTGATTGATAGATACTGCTTCTTGTATGTACATCCTCATTAGCCAGATACTGATATGGGAGTGTAATTGCAGGAATTTCAAAGTTCTTCTTGGCTTTTGTTTGTAAGATCAAATAATCGGATAACTTCTTTATCGTATAGTTTGCAAAAAGATCAGTAATCTTTAAGACTTTCGGGTAGATTTTTTCTAATTGTTTGTAAACAATCATGATACTTAATGATGTTCCACCAATGTCAAAGAAATTATCATTCGTTCCCACGCTCTCAAGGTTAAGTACTTCCTTCCATACCTGCATCAATTTTTCTTCCGTATCATTCACAGGTGCCAGATATTTACGTTCCACCTTTATTGTCTGCACACGTTCTAATGCATCATAATCAACTTTACCATTCTGATTTAAAGGAATGCTCTCGATTTGTCCAATATTGGCTGGAACCATATAATTAGGTAACTCAGAATATAGATATTCACGTAATTCCTGAATATCAATTGTTTCATGGCTGACTATATATGCATTTAATACTTTCTCGTCTTTATTTCTGACACTTAAACTAACAACACACTCTTTGATGCCTGGATATCTTTCTATTACGTTTTTTATCTCTCCTGGTTCGACTCGATATCCCCTTATTTTGACCTGCTGATCAATTCTGCCAAGACATTCTATATTGCCATCTTGTGTCCACCGTGCTAAATCACCGGTCCGATACATTTTTCCTGGACCATATGGATTGTTTACAAACTTCAGCTTTGAATATTCAGTTTGGTTGAGATAACCTCTTGTCACACCATCTCCGGTAATACATAGTTCTCCAGGAACACCAATACCACATATACTATCTCTATTTAAAATGTAGATTTTTACATTAGATATCGGTTTACCAATTGAGACATACAAACCTGTATCCCGGTCTGCATCAAATATATAATCGCAGCAGCCAATCGTGGCCTCTGTAGGCCCATATTCATTATGTATCTTTATATGATTTCCATATTTCATTAATAATTGTAATGAATCACTTACAGGCAGATTCTCTCCACCTAATATCACATTCTTTAACTGCTTCTTCACTTTCGGATTCTTACTGCCCAACACAAATTTTAGATGCGCCGGTGTTAATTTGATTGTAGTAAGCAGTTCATCCTCAAACATCTGGTCAATAAAGATATCATCAGAAATGATTTTTATCCTATATCCATTTACCAGCGGTAAAAAGATTGTAGTAGCAGTCAAGTCGAATGAAATATTACTAAACAAAGGCATACAGGCATCCTGGGATAGATAATGCTTACTTCCATAGGAAACATAGTTCATTAAGTTACGATGTTCAACCAGAACTCCTTTCGGTTTACCTGTAGTCCCTGACGTGTAGATACAATAAACCAGGTTCTCAGGAGTAACATTAGTCTCTAAGTTCCCGTCATCTCCAGTATATATTGTTTCATCTCCAAGATCTATAACCGGTATTCCTGCGATCTCCTCAACTGAAGGTTCTATATTGTACTTCAATATTGCTTTTGCTTTACTGTCATCCAACATAAACCGAATTCTTTTTTCCGGATATTCAGGATTCACCGGTATATATGCAGCACCCGCCTTTAAGACACCATAAATACCTACTATTGTCTCAATGCTCTTTTCCGTAATCAGTACAATCAGATCATCCGCATTAACGCCAAAATCTCTTAATCTTCTTGCTACTTGATTTGCCCTTTGATTTAATTCAGAATAAGTGATACGTTTCTCTCCAAATTCAACAGCAGTTCGATCAGGGGCAATTTTAACTTGCTCTTCAAATAAATCAATCACTGTCTTATCTTTCCCATACTCTGCTTCTGTTTTATTGAAATAGTAATAAATCAATTTACGTTCTTTCTCAGTTATGGCTTCATATGAACCAATTACTTCAGTTGGATTTTGTACGATTTGTTCGAGCAACGCTATATAATGTTCTACAATTCTAACTGCACTGTCCCTCTTAATAATATCTGTGCAATATCTCAAACCGATGTGATAAGTTAGATCTTTTCTCTCAGTAATATTAAATGTCAGATCAAACTTTGCTGTCTTTTCCTCATAATGACAAGTTTCAATTTGTATTTGATCTAGAACAAACTTTGCAGGCTTATTATTCTGTATTGAAAGCATGACATCAAACAAAGGATTTCTACTCATATCTCTAGGTACATCAATGGCTTCCACCAGCTCCTCAAACGGAAAGTCCTGATTCTCATATGCCTTAATACATAGTTGTTTGATTTCAGTTAAGAATTGTTGATATTCCTTCTCTTTCTCAGGCTTTCCTCTCATCACAAGCGTATTGATAAACATTCCCATGATCTGTTCTGTATCTTTATGGGTTCTCGCGCTCACAGGTGTACCTACTACAATATCCTCCTGTCTGCTATATTTGTTTAGTAATATCATAAGTGCAGATAAAAATACCATATAATCAGTAACTTCATATTTGCGAGTGAGTCTTCTTATCATATCGCTTAATTCCCGATCTATACTGATAAAAACTACATCACCATGAAAGCTTTGATTTAATGGTCTTTTATGATCCAGTGGGAGATCAAGAATAGGAATCCCATTACTAAACTGCTCTACCCAATACTTCTTCCGCTGCGTTAAATCTTGTTGAGCAAACCACTCACTATAATCTTTGTACTGACAGCTTACCGGAGGCAATTCTTTTCCATTATAGAAAGCAGCTAATTCATTCATAAATATTGATAAACTCATGCCATCACTTATAATATGATGAATTTCAATCATAAACAGATAATAGTGATCTCTCTTGATCAGCTTCGCTCTTAATAAAGGTGCTTTATCCAGTACAAATGGTTTCTGAAAATCATTGACTAATACAGATTCCTCTGTTTCTGTATCCTCAGCATATACATAATCCAGTTCTACATTTTCCCTGATTCTTTGTAAGAATTCATTCTCTCTTATAATAAACTCTGTACGTAAAATCTCATGTCGTTTCAGAATCTCATTTAAGGCTTTTTGTATACGCGTTGAAGATATCTCTCCGGTAAGTCTAAATACCTGTGGAATATTATATGCCAATCCATTTCCATCAATTTGTGACACAATATACGTCCTCTTTTGAGAAGATGACATCGGAAAAAACTCTTTTTTCTCAGCTTTTAATATTGGAGAATACTCTTTCTTAACTCCTCGATCAATAAAAGATGCTAATTCTCGTACTATTGGATTTAAGAAAATATCCTTTATCTTAACTCTCGCATTCACAGCAATCTCAATTCTGTTAATTAGAAGAACTGCACTTAATGAGTGTCCACCCAAAGAAAAGAAATCATCATTAATTCCCACCTGATCAGTACTTAAAATCTCCTCAAATATATTACAAATCATTGCTTCCGTCTCTGTTGTTGGAGCTATATAGTTTGTAGTGGTCCCCACATTTAATTCCGGAAGATTACCCACACTTACTTTTCCATTACTTGTTAAAGGGATTTGTTCAATCTGTCCAATGTAGTTCGGTACCATATAGTCTGGTAATTCTTTTCTAATTGTTCTTACGATTTTTTGCTTGTCTATCAAGTCATCACTAACCAGATATGCATAAATTGCCTTGTCCCCTTTGGAATCTTCTCTCGCAATCACTGCTACATCTTTTACTGTTTCTATCTTCTTAATAACATTCTCGATTTCTCCCAGCTCAATACGGAATCCACGGATCTTTACCTGACTATCAATACGTCCCAGGCACTCAATGTTTCCATCTGGTAACCATCTGCCTAAATCACCGGTGCGATACATTCTTTCCTTGCCATTCGGACTTTCTACAAATCTTTTTTTCGTCTCCTCAGGCAGGTTGTGATACCCTCTTCCTACTCCAGCACCTGCAATACAAATCTCCCCTGGGATCCCAATGCCACATAAATGAGTTTCATTCATGATATAAATCTGCGTATTTGCGATTGGTTTTCCTATCAATACATTGATTGCTTTATCAAATTCCGGATTAAAGATATAATCACAGCACCCAACCGTTGTTTCTGTTGGCCCATATTCATTGTGTATCTTTATCTGCGTTCCATATTTTCTAAGTGTCTCTATGGAGTCATGAACAGAAAGTCCCTCTCCTCCCAAAATCATACATTCTAAATTGTTTTGTTGTTTAGCTAACCCACTTCCTAATGCAAATTTTAAATGAGATGGTGTCATTTTTACTATGGTTAAATCGTCATCCGATAGCATTTCATCCACACTTACATCATCTCTATAAACTTTGATACTGTCACCATGTACTAGCGGCATAAAGATTGTAGTTGCAGTCAGGTCAAATGCGATGTTGCTAAAGAATGGCACGCATCCCTGCCCGGAAGAATAATGTTCTCTTGCGTACATGATGTAATTATATAAGTTCTTATGCTCGATCAAAACACCCTTTGGTTTTCCCGTTGTTCCTGATGTATAGATACAGTACGCCAGGTTGTCCGGCCTGTTCACTCTGATTAAGTCATCGGTATCTCCCGTAAATATAGCCGGATCCGCAAGATCAAGGCATGGAAATCCCTGAACCATTTCACTCTCATAAGTCAATACGACCTTTGGATTACAATCCTTAAGAATGTATTGAATTCTTTCTTTTGGATAGTCTGGATCGATTGGGACATATGCCCCGCCTGCTTTTAGGGTTCCATAGATTTCCAGGATAACTTCAATGCTCCTTTTGGCAAGAATGGCCACAAAATCCTCTGCCTGCACCCCCATCTCTCTCAATCTTCTTGCCAACTGGTTAGATTTCTCATTTAGCTCACGATAAGTAAGCATCTTGTTACCCTCGATCACTGCAATCTTATCTGGTGTCTTTTTCACCTGTTCTTCAAATAAGTCCATAACGGTTCTGTCTGAACCATAATCCACATATGTTTGATTGAATTCCCTGACGATCTGCTTTCTCTCAACTTCTCCAACGGTTTCAATCTCTTCTATCCGAAGCTTTTTATTACAAATTACTTGTTGTAATACCATCGAAAAATGCTGATTGATCCATTCAGCCGTTGTCTGCTGAAATAAATCCGTACAGTATTCCAGAACGATATCATAGCTTTCCGTTCCCTCAAAGATTTTAAATGTCAGATCAAATTTTACTTCTTCCTTCTGGTTTGGCAGTGACTGAATCTCTGCTCCATTCAGATGCATTTTGGATTTTTCATTATTCTGCAATACCAGCATTACATTAAACAATGGATTTCTTGACATATCCCTTGGTATCTTTATCTCCTCAACCAACTCTTCAAATGGATATTCCTGATTCTCATATGCCTTTAAACAAGTCTCTTTGATTTCACTCAAAAACTCCTCATAAGACTTTTTACCTTCTGGTCTTCCTCTCATTGCAAGTGTATTGACAAACATACCAAGCATGCTCTCTGTATCTTTATGTGTTCTGGCACTGATTGGGCTTCCAATCACAATATCTTCCTGCCCGCTGTATTTACTTAATACAATCATTGCCGCAGAAAGAAATACCATATATTCTGTCACGCCATTTTGCTTCGCAAAGGTCCGAATACCTTTCCACAACTCATGATCCACCTTATATTCCGTGATGGCCCCGTGAAAACTTTGCTCTTTTGGCCTTACATAATCCAAAGGTAGATCGAGTACAGGAACCTCTTCCCCAAACTCATGCAGCCAGTATTCTTTTTGTTCAGACAGGTCCCGCGTTCTCATCCATTCACTATAATCTTTATATTGTCTGGACAATGGCTGTAATTGTTCGTTATTATAAAGTGTAGCAAACTCTCTTAAGAATGTTCCCATACTCATACCGTCACTTACGATATGATGGGTATCGAACATCAGGAGATATCCATTCTCTCGCTTGACTAAGCAAGCACGGAACAGTGGTGCTTTCTCAAAATTGAATGGTCGAATAAACTTTTGTATCAATTCTTCTTCCGTGCTTATAGAATCTTCAAAATATATATAATCTGCTTTCACATTTTTAACGATACACTGTAATAACTCTCCGCCTCTTGTAATGAATTCGGTACGAAGAATTTCATGTCGATTGACAATTGTCTGTACTGCCTGTTCGATTCGCTCTGTATTTACTTCTCCGGTAAGTCTCATAATGTATGGCATATGATAAGTAGTTCCACCCTCATCAATCTGACATACAATATATGTTCTTTTTTGTGTCGATGACATTGGATAGTATTCTTTTTCCTCTGCTGCCGGAATCGGCTCATATACGGCATATGCCTTACCTTGTATGATTCGAGCCAATCCTTTTACCGACGAACTAGAAAATATCTCTTTTACACCGATATGAACTCCCAGCTCTTCTTCAATTCTGTTAATTACCATCAATGCTTTAAGAGAATGTCCCCCTAACTCGAAGAATCCATCATTCACACCAACTCTTTCTACTTTTAAGACTTCTTTATAGATTTTACACAAGGTCTCTTCTACCGCGTTTTCTGGCGGCTCATACTCTTTTCCACCACGAATCTGTAGATCCGGCAATGCTTTTTTATCTAATTTACCGTTACTTGTAACTGGTATTCTCTCTATCTGTCCGATATAGGCTGGAACCATATATTCTGGCAGTGTTTTCAAAAGACGTTCCCGAATCTCAGCAACATTAATCTCAAGATCACTTACCAGATAAGCATAGACTGCGTTTTCGTGATTGGCATCTTCTTTTGCGATCACAGCCGTATCCTTTACATACTCAATCTTTTTAAGGCTGTTTTCAATTTCTCCAAGCTCAATTCGATACCCTCTCACTTTCACCTGTTCATCCATACGTCCTAAGAACTCCAGATTTCCATCAGACAACCATCTTCCCAAATCACCGGTCCGATACATCATTCCAGTCCCAAATGGATTTTTCACAAACTTTTTCTCTGTAAGTTCAGGTTGGTTTAAGTATCCCTCAGTAACACCGACACCACAGATGCAGATCTCTCCCCGTATTCCAATACCACAAAGCCGATCTCCATCCATCACATAGATTTGCTTATTATTCAATGGTTTTCCTATTGGTATCGATGGGCGGCTGCCATCTGCTTTTGTCACAGTGTATGCACTTGCAACACCAGAATCTTCTGTAGCTCCATATCCATTGAGAATCGCTGCATGACAATATGGTGATTCCATAAAATCGATTAACTTCTCATAGGATAACGCCTCTCCTACCAGATAAATCTTTTTTAAGGATTGTAGATTCCGATGTGATTTTCTCTGGTCAGCAAATAACAATGCATAAAATGCACTCGCTGCGCAATTTAGCATCGTGATATGATATTGGTTGATGAACTCTGCATACTGTATAGCATCATATGCTTCTTCATCCCCATATAAACAAAGCATTCCCCCACTGGTATGAACACCAAAGATATTTCTTTGTGCCAGGTCAAAACTCAGTGGTGCAATAATTGTATTTCTCGTTTCTTGTGTGATTTCAAATTCTTCCTTATACCAGGTAATTAAGTTGACTTCTGACCTATGTCTTACTGGAATTCCTTTTGGTGTCCCTGTCGTACCTGAAGTATAGGTACAGTAGAGGCGGTCGTCTGGTACATTTACTTTTCCAGGATTGCTGCAATCTCCAACCCATGTCATCTCATCCGCAAGATCTATGATTGGAAGTTCACTTTCCATCTTAATTTGATAGCAAAGAATAGCCTTAGGCTGACAGTCCTCCATCATAAAGCTGATTTGCTCTTTCGGATACGATGGACTAATCGGAACATAGGCACCACCTGCTTTCAAAATGCCGTATACAGCAACCAGCATTTCAATGCTTCGTTTTGCTATGATTACCACGAAATCATTTGGTTTTACTCCTATCGCCCGAAGTTTTCTTGCTAATTGATTTGCCTTTTGATTCAGTTCTTCATAGGTAATTGTGAGACAATCGTACCGTACTGCAATGTTATTTGGTGTACGTGCTGCCTGTTCCTCAAACAGATCCACAATGGTTTTATCCTGAGGATAATATGCATCCGTATGATTTATCTGCTCGAAGATCATATGTTTATCGTCTTCCAGCAAGATATCAATATCACTAATGCTGATACCCTTATTTTTCGTAACTTGTCCAAGAATATTTACGAACTGCTGGATCATTTTATTGGCAGTTTGTCTTGTAAACAAATCAGAACAGTATCTTAACCGAAGAATAAATTGATCATCATATTGACTTATATTAAAGGATAAATCAAACTTGGACACCTTCAATTGATTCTTGACATATTTGCTCTGAATTCCTTGAAAAAAGAGCTCTGCATCCTCATTATTATGTAACGCTAGCATTACATCGAATAAAGGATTTCTAGATAATTCTCTTTTTACATTAACAATCTCAACCAGCTCCTCAAATGGATACTCACAGTTCTCATAGGCACGAAAACAAAGATTACGTATCTCGGCAAGAAACTCCTCAAATGTTTTATGCGAACAAGGATTTGCTCTCAGCGCCAAAGTATTCACAAACATTCCCATCATTTTTTCTGTATCTTTATGAGTTCGTGCGCTGATCGGGCTGCCAATTACAATATCATCCTGCTTACTATATTTACCAAGAAGAATCATTGCTGCTGACAGAAAAATCATGTATTCTGATACTCCATCTTCCCGCATCAGCTGCTTCATGCTTAGAATGATATCATGATCTATTTCAATTTTAGCTAGTTGTCCACGGAAGCTTTGCTCATGCTGCCGTAAATAATCCAGTGGTAGATCAAGAACCGGTGCTTCATTCACAAATTGATTCTCCCAATATTTCTTCTGTGAGGTTAAATCTCTCGTCCGCATCCACTCGCTATAATCCCTATATTGATGGGTGTGGGTTTCAATTCTTTCACCATTATATTCTCTAGACAATTCATTTAAAAAGATGCCATTACTCGTACCATCACTTACGATATGATGCATATCGATCATTAGTAAATAGTCACTTTCTCTTTTCACCACCTTAGCCCTAAGTAATGGTGCTCTCCCCAGACAAAACGGACGAATAAATTTCTGTACTAACTCTTCCTGCGCTGTCTGTGTATCCTCGATATACTCAAAATATTCAGAATCAATCGTTTTCCTTATGTGCTGCAATAGTTCCCCGTCTTTTTCAGTAAATTCGGTTCTTAGTATCTCATGTCGATTTATTAATCCCGCTATTGATCTTTCAATCTTTTTAATATCAACCATTCCCTGCAAACGGAATATCTGAGGAATATTATAGGAAATTCCATCACGATCAAACTGGCAGACCATATAGATTCTCTTTTGTGCAGAGGACATAGGATAATACTCGCTGTCTTTCACCTTTGGTATGGATTTAAAATCTTTCTCTTTTTGTTTCTTAATCTTATCACTTAATTCTTTCACCGTTGGTGTATCGAATACCTCGTGAATCCCCAGGTGTATCTTTAATTCAGCCTCAATTTGATTGATTAATCTCATGGCTTTTAAGGAATGACCACCTAATTCAAAAAAATCATCTTCTATTCCAACTTGATCCACTGACAATACTTTTCCAAAAATCTGACATAAGTGAAACTCTGTCACGTTTCCAGGAGCTACAAATTCCCGATACGATTTTATTTGAATCTTAGGTAAAGCTCTCTTATCCAGTTTTCCACTGCTTGTCACAGGAATATAAGCGATCTGCATAAAACATGAGGGTATCATATAATCTGGCAACTTATTGCATAGTTCATCCCGAACCGCTATGATATTAACATTGGTATCACTCACAAAATATGCACATATTACATTATCATTATGACTATCACAATCCACTACGACTGCACATTCCTTAATATTCGGAATGCTCATCATATGACTTTCAATCTCTCCCAGTTCAATTCGGTATCCGCGAACTTTTACCTGATCATCTTTACGTCCCAAGAATTCCAGATTACCATCTGGTAACCACCTTGCCAGATCACCAGTTCTATACATCAGACCTTGATTGTCCGGTTTTTGAACAAATTTTTGATCAGTAAGATCTTCCCGGTTGAGGTAACCCCTTGCCAATCCTTCGCCGGCAATGCACAATTCACCAATAACACCAATACCACATAGATGATTGTTCTGCATAATATAGATTTCAGTGTTTGCAATTGGCTTTCCAATGGATATTTTATTCATTTCATATATATTTCCCATCGTTGACCATACCGTTGTTTCTGTTGGACCATAGACATTCTTTAATTTTGCATCCGTTAATTCTTCCAGCTGACGAATTAACGATTTGTCCACGACTTCACCACCCAATAAAACATACTTAAGTTTAGAAAACACATTCCTCTTGCCTGTATTAATCATTAGTTTCATTCTTGTTGGCGTTGTCTGCAGGATTTCAATATTTTCCCGATCAATGAGACTGCACATAGCTTCATAATCTTCCTGCTCTTGCTGACTCGTCAAATATACCGTCATTCCATTGATCAAACTTAATATAATTTCTGTGACAAAGATATCAAATGTCATATTGGTAACACTAATAATTCTTCTGCAGCCTTCAGAATATGCATCGTATATTACATTTCGCTCATTCATACTGCAATAGTTTACCACACTACGATTTTCCAACAATACTCCCTTCGGCTTTCCCGTGGTTCCTGATGTATAAATAACATAAGCTAAGTTATCTGGTTTACTGATAGGGACAAGATTGCCGCAGGTATTCTCTTCCTGGATTACGTCATAGATATTAACAACCTTAATTTCTTTAGATAGTTCCTCTAAAATCTGCAGTTCTTTTTTGCAGCTGATTAATAATACACCTGGTTTACTATCTTCTAATATGTACTTTACTCTCTCGATTGGATACTCCGGATCTATTGGGAGGTATGCCCCTCCTGCTTTTAAAATACCATACATTCCAACAATCATCTCGATGCTGCGATCCGCTATAATGCCAACCAAATGATCGCTGCCAATTCCTAATGTTCTTAAATGTTTTCCAATCAGATTGGCTTTTTGATTAAGCTCTTGATAAGTAAGTGAATGATTTCCAACCTTGATTGCACATACATTTGGTGATCTCTTTACCTGTTCTTCAAATAGTTCTATAATCGTCTTGTCTTTCGGATACTCTACTTTTGTGTGGTTAAATTCTTCCTGTATGCGCTGGTACTCATGTTGTGTACACATCTCAATATTCTTAACATATTCCCGAGATTGATAAGCTATATAATCAAAAATGCAGACTAAATGATCTAAAAGTCCTTTGATTTCTTCTCTGTCATATACTATAGGGTTATACCTAATCCGGCATCTCAATCTTCCTTCTCTGACATCTGCATTAACACTTAAAGAATACGTAGTAATTTGTCTGGAATAAACACTCTCCATCTCAAGCTGACTATCTAAATCAATTTTGTAAAAATTTTGAAAAGCAACAATTGTCTTTATGTAGTTTTCTTTGGACAACAAAGCACTTTGTATCTCAGCAAGCGAACAATATTCATAATTCTTTCCATCGATTCCTTGCTTTTTTACCTCATGCAGCAACTGTTCAACGGTCATATTCTCATTTACAGTAACTCGAAATGGAATGGTATTGATAAACATTCCAACAACATGCTCTATCTGAGCAATGGGAGCTTCCCGACCAGAAACTACTTTACCAAAAATAACATCATTGCTATTGTTATACTTTTGAAGTAGCATTCCCCAGGCTGCTTCAAAAATATTATTCATCGTAACATTGTTCTTCTTTGCTATTTGCATTAACTGGTTTGTCAAATCCAAATGTAATGACAGCTCTTCGTACTGAACCTTTTCCTTAATTTTACGTTCCTCTGTCATTGGCACAATCTCAGCGCTGCCATTATAGTTCTGACATAGTTCTTTCCAATATGTAAGTGCAGAATTTTTATCTTGTGAATAGATCCACTGAATGAACTCCCCATAGGAATTTGATTTTCGATACACCTCACATTCATATAACAATTGTTCGAAATGATCCCCTTTGGAAAGTCTTGTATAATACATACAGATATCATTAATAACGATTGAATTAGACCATCCGTCCAGAATTATATGATGATTCGTTAAAAGCATATAATTTATATCATCGCTAAACGAAATATAACTCACACGCAGTAATGTATCTTTTTGCAAGTCAAATCCTCTTTTTAGATTTTCATCAATAATCTCTTTTAATATATTCTCTGGGTCTTCATTTCGATTCACACAGTCTATCTTTTCATATTCGATATCTCTTTCTTTTAAAACAACCTGCCTTGGTTTCGTCATTCCCTGATACATAATACTAGTTCTTATTGCAGCATATTTGATTGATATTAACTTTAATGACTGTATCAGATAGTTTTCATTCAACACTTCCTTTACACAAAATAACTGCTGTGCGATATCCCTGTCATTTGATTCATCTGCAAGATAATCAAATAGCATGCCTTCCTGCAATGATGTTAAAGAATAAATATCTTGAATCATTTTACTTTTATTATAATCCATATTATGCGCTCCTTAAATCTGATATTATACTGATTAATTAAACATTCACAATCCCAATGTACTATAAATATTAATTTAAAAAGCCCAGGATTTTCATATAATCATCCGACTCTAAATCGTCGGTACTCCAATCAGACTCTGTAAAAATATTATTTTCTTGTTCCATACAGAATTTCAAAATATCAATCAAATTTTCCTTATAGAGCTGCGAGAATAAATGCATACTTTCCTCACGAAACCTTCCTTTGTTATAAGATATCGTAAAGCTTAACTCTTTGTTTTTTATAATTCCATTAATTTCAAGAATATATACTGGCTTATTCAATGGAGAAGAACAAGTTCCAATTGGTATATCTATATCTAATAACTTGTTTCTTTCAGCATCCATCTCTCCCATAAATTTAAATAAGATACAATCTCTTATACGGCAATGATCAATTAATCCATAGCCAATTCCTTTATTCGGTACTCTCCTTAGCATCTCTTTGGTTTGTATAATATTGTCATCTATCGCATCCTTTCTTTCTATTACAACCGGATATGTTATAGTGAACCACCCAAGTGTCCTGTCGATATCCATGATACCATTAACCTCTTCTCTTCCATGTACCTCTAACATTACCATTACTTTTTCTTGTCTTCTCCAGTCAAAGATTGTTCTTCCAAGAGCAGTAAGAAGAATAT
Organism: Bacillota bacterium; assembly: GCA_023457255.1. GTDB lineage: Bacteria > Bacillota > Clostridia > Lachnospirales > Lachnospiraceae > Lachnoclostridium. The sequence goes on from JAEWMB010000006.1 coordinate 19,889, forward strand.
CATTGATTTCTGTTTGGTAGGCTTTGGATGATTTATATAACAATGTCTCTGTTGTATCCTGATCAAAACCAATAGAAATATCACAAAAATCGTCCACTTCATTCTTTTCAGCTTTGATTAAGCTTTCATTCTGCAGATCAATAATCGCTTGCCAATATGGTATTTGATCCTGGATCTCCTTACCATATTTGTATTCATTCAATCGTTTTGCCCATTCCTGATAAGAAGTCATTTTACGTGGAAGAACGATTTCAGTTTGTTTGGAAACCTGCTCCAGTGCATCATAGATATCTTCAACTAATATTGCCCATGAGACTCCATCCATTATTAAGTGGTGAATACAGATAAATAAGTATATCTCGCCATTGATAGCAAATCTCGCTATTTTGACCAATGGACCATCTGAAAGATTTATGCTTTTCTGTATTTTGCTGCACTCAGCTTCAATTATAGCACGATAGTCTTCACTATTGATCTCCATTGGGTAATAATCGTATCGTTTGCTCTCCGCATAACTTAATGTTACAAGATGATTCTCCTTGAATACGGATCGTAATATATCATGATGAAATATTACTGCATCAATTGCTGTTCGAATCTGGATTTCGTCATAATCCCCTATTTTTATCATTTTAGTCTGGTTATAATAATGCATTTCTGGATTGCCTCTGTTGATAAAATCATCAATCATCGGAGTATTAACAATATCACCATTTACCTCACATTGAATGTATTTTTTATCTTCCAGTCTGGCCATATGTAGCGAAATTGCTTGTATTGTATAGTGAATTAAGATATCTCGTACCGTAAGCTCATAGCCATGATCTCTGACTTTAGAAACGATTCGGATTGCTTTGATAGAATCACCACCAAGTTCATAGAAATTATCATTTCTTCCTACAGATTCAACACCTAATACCTCCTGAAAAAGATTACATAGCAGTGACTCCTTTTCATTCATCGGGCTTTCATAAACCTGTTCATTCACTCCCTTGATCTCTGGTAATCCCCTCTGGTTCAATTTACCATTGCTTGTTAATGGTATTTCACTAATCTGCATTATGTGATTTGGTATCATATACTCTGGCAATGTGCTTCTAAGCCTGTTTCGTATATCATTCATTTTCATTTCTTCATCGCTGACGAAATATGCATATATATCATTAATTCCAGCCTCATCCGCCCTTGTAATGACAGCACAATCTGATATAGATTCAATATCTCTTAACCGGCTTTCAATTTCTCCTAATTCAATACGAAATCCTCTCACTTTGACCTGAGTATCGATACGTCCCAAATAATCTATATTTCCATCTGGCATCCATTTTACAAGATCACCTGTCTTATATAACTTACCCTCGCCAAATAAATTCTGAATATACTTCTCACTCGTTAGCGTTGGCTGGTTTAAATAACCTCTGGATAAGCCTGTTCCTGCAATACACAATTCTCCTGGTATACCGATTCCACACAATTTATTGTTATTGCTTAAAACATATAACTGGATGTTGGATATTGGTTTCCCAATAGGAATCATTTTATCCTTTCCCTGACACTCATAATAGGTCACATCAATACTTGCTTCTGTTGGTCCATATAAGTTGATCAATCTTATCTGAGGATGCTTCTGTTTTATTAAGATATCCACAGATTTCACAAGATTTAGATTTAACTTCTCACCGCTTACAAATATATATCTTAAACTGTTTAGTTTTTCAATTTCGTCTGGATTACTCTCTAAGTATGTTATAAACACGCTTAACATGGATGGTACAAAATGCATGGTAGTAACTGAAGTTTTGCTTATTGTGTCACAGATCACAGACGGTTCCATTTCTCCTTTATAAGGTAATAGTGACACGGTTGCACCAGTGATTCCCCACCAGATAAATTCCCAAACAGAAACATCAAATGTATAAGTGGTTTTATGCAATATAACATCCTTAAGCGACAAAGGATACTGATCCTGCATCCACATAATGCGATTAAATAAACCACGATGTACGTTCAGCACTCCTTTTGGCTGCCCTGTTGTTCCTGATGTATAGATACAATACGCCAGGTTGTCCGGTCCATTCACTCTTATTAGGTCATGGGCATCTCCTTTAAATATGGCCTGATCCGAGAGATCAAGGCATGGTAATTCCTGAACCATTTCACACTCATACGTCAAAACTACCTTTGGTTTACAATCCTTAAGCATATATTGAATTCTTTCTTGTGGATACTCCGGATCGATTGGGACATATGCTCCTCCTGCTTTCAGGGTTCCATAGATTGCCTGAACAACCTGAATGCTCCTTTTTACAAGAATGGCCACAAAATCCTCTGCCTGCACTCCCATCTCTCTCAATCTTCTTGCCAGCTGGTTGGATTTCTCATTTAACTCACGATAAGTAAGCGTCTTGTTACCCTCGATCACTGCAATCTTATCTGGAGTCTTTTTCACCTGCTCTTCAAATAAATCCATAACGGTTTTGTCTGATCCATAATCCACATATGTTTGATTGAATTCCCCGATAATCTGCTTTCTTTCTGTTTCTTCAATAGTCTCTATCTCATCTAATCGAAGTTTTTTATTTCTAACTACCTGTTGTAATACTGTAATCAAGTGCTGATTGATCCATTCAGCCGTTGTTTTCTGAAATAAATCTGTACAGTATTCCAGAACGATAATATAGCTTTCGATTTCCTCAAAGATTTTAAATGTCAGGTCGAATTTTACTTCCTCTTTCGGATTTTGCAGTGCCTCAATCTCTGCTTCATTCAGATGGAGATTGAATTTTTCATTATTCTGCTGCACCAGCATGACATCAAACAATGGATTTCTTGACATATTTCTTGGTATCTTTATCTCCTCAACCAGCTCTTCGAATGGATATTCCTGATTCTCATACGCTTTTAAGCAGGTCTCTTTGATTTCGTTCAGGAACTCTTCAAAAGACTTTTTACCTTCTGGTCTTCCTCTCATAGCAAGTGTATTGACAAACATACCAAGCATACTCTCTGTATCTTTATGTGTTCTGGCGCTGATCGGGCTGCCAATCACAATATCTTCCTGCTTGCTATATTTACTTAGTACAATCATTGCCGCAGAAAGAAATACCATATATTCTGTCACACCATTTTGATGAGCAAAGTCCCGAATGCCATTCCTTAATTCAGTTTCCACCTTATTTTCGGTGAAGGCTCCGTGAAAGCTCTGTTCTTTTGGCCTTACATAATCCAAAGGCAGATCAAGTACTGGAATCTCTTCACTAAACTCATGCAGCCAGTATTCTTTTTGTGCAGACAGGTCCCGCGTTCTCATCCATTCACTATAATCTTTATATTGTCTGGACAATGGCTGTAATTGTTCGTTATTATAAAGTGCAGCAAACTCTCTTGAGAACGTTCCCATACTCATACCGTCACTTACAATATGATGGGTATCAAACATCAGGAGATAGCCGTTCTCTCTCTTCACCAGACAAGCACGGAACAGTGGTGCCTTCTCAAAATTGAATGGTCGAATGAATTGCTGTATCAATTCTTCTTCCTGACTCGCATTATCCTTAATGTATTGATAATCCGCTTGTACGTCTTTACCGATTCTTTGTAATAGCTCCCCGTTTCTCGTGATAAATTCAGTACGAAGAATTTCATGGCGGTTTACTATAGTCTGCACTGCCTGTTCGATTCGATCTGCGTTAACTTCTCCGGTAAGTCTCATAATGTGTGGCATATGATAAGCAGTTCCACCCTCATCAATCTGACATACAATATACGTTCTTTTTTGTGTCGATGACATTGGATAGAATTCCTTTTCCTCTGCAGCTGGAATTGGCTCATATACTTCATATGTTTTACTTTGTATTACCCTGGCCAATCCTTTTACCGTCGAACTAGAAAAGATCTCTTTTACACCGATATGCACTCCCAGTACTTCTTCAATTCTGTTAATTACCATCAATGCTCTAAGAGAATGTCCCCCTAGCTCGAAGAATCCATCATTCACACCAACGCTTTCTACTTTTAAGACTTCTTTATAGATTTCACACAAGTTTTCTTCTACTGCGTTTTCCGGTGGTGCATACTCTTTTCCACCACGAATCTGTAGATCCGGCAATGCTCTTTTATCTAATTTACCGTTGCTTGTAACTGGTATTCTCTCTATCTGTCCGATATAGGCTGGCACCATATATTCTGGCAGTGTTTTCAAAAGACGTTCCTGAATCTCAGCAACATTAATCTCAAGATCACTTACCAGATAAGCATAGACTGCGGTTTCGTGATTGGCATCTTCTTTTGCAATCACAGCAGTATCCTTTACATACTCAATCTTTTTCAGGCTGTTTTCAATTTCTCCAAGCTCAATACGATACCCTCTCACTTTCACCTGTTCATCCATACGTCCTAAGAATTCCAGATTTCCATCAGATAGCCATCTTCCCAAATCACCGGTCCGATACATCATTCCAGGCCCAAATGGATTCTTCACAAACTTTTTCTCTGTCAGTTCAGGGTGGTTTAAGTATCCCTCAGTAACACCAACACCACAGATGCAGATTTCTCCCCTCATTCCAATACCACAAAGCCGGTCTCCATCCATCACATAGATCTGCTTATTATTCAATGGTTTACCAATTGGTATCGATGGGCGACTGCCATCTGCTTTTGTCACGGTGTATGCACTTGCAACACCAGAATCTTCTGTAGCTCCATATCCATTGAGAATCGCTGCATGACAATATGGCGATTCCATAAAATCGCTTAACTTTTCATAGGATAACGCCTCTCCTACCAGATAAATCTTTTTTAAGGAATGTAGATTCTGATACGAATTTTTCTGGTCAGCAAATAACAATGTATAAAATGCACTCGCTGCGCAATTTAGCATCGTGATATGATATTGTTTGATGAACTCTGCATACTGGATTGCGTCATATGCCTCTTCATCCCCATACAGACAAAGCATTCCTCCACTGGTATGAACGCCAAAGATATTTCTTTGTGCCAGGTCAAAACTCAGTGGTGCAATGATTGTATTTCTCGTTTCTTGTGTGATTTCAAATTCTTCTTTATACCAGGTAATTAAATTAACTTCAGACCTATGTCTGACTGGAATTCCTTTTGGCGTCCCTGTCGTCCCTGAAGTATAGGTGCAGTAGAGGCGGTCCTCTGGTACATTTACTTTTTCAAGATTGCTGCAATCTCCAACCCATGTCATCTCATCCGCAAGATCAATGATTGGAAGTTTACTTTCCATCTTAACTTGATAGCAAAGCACAGCCTTAGGCAGACAGTCCTCCATCATAAAGTTGATTCGTTCTTTCGGATACGATGGACTAATCGGAACATAGGCGCCACCTGCTTTCAGAATACCGTATACAGCAATCAGCATTTCAATGCTTCGTTTTGCTATGATTACCACGAAATCATTTGGTTTTACTCCTATCGCCCGAAGTTTTCTGGCTAATTGATTTGCCTTTTGATTCAGCTCTTCATAGGTAATTGTGAGACAATCGTACTGAACTGCAATGTTATTTGGAGTACGTGCTGCCTGTTCCTCAAACAAATCCACAATGGTTTTATCCTGGGGATAATATACATCCGTATGATTCAACTGCTCAATGATCAGCTTTTGTTCTTCCTGGATCTCAGTCTGTATGTCATGAATCGTTTGATGCGAACTCCTTGTAATACGTTTCAGCATACCGACGAGCTCAGCATTCAATCTTTTTGCTGTCTCTTTGGCAAAAAGATCCGTGGAATATTCTAAGACAACATGATACAGCTTCTTTTCTTTGAAGATTTTAAATGTTAAGTCAAATTTGGCAGCAGCTTTATGATAATCGCAATACTCAGACTCTACATTTCTTAAATCAATGGACTGTTCCTCCATATTTTGTAATACAAGCATTACATCAAACAAAGGATTTCGTGATAAGTCTCTTTCAACGTTTATATCATTCACTAACTCTTCAAATGGATATTCCTGATTGCTGTATGCATCTAAGCAAAGGTCTTTGACTTCATCCAGGAATCGTAAATATGTTTTCTCTTTCGCAGGATTCCCTCTCATTGCCAGTGTATTTACGAACATTCCCAACATATCTTCTGTATCTTTATGTACTCGTCCACTAATACCATTACCAACTACAATATCATCCTGTCCACTGAATTTCGACAATAAGATCATGACCGCAGATAAGAATACCATGTACTGTGTTGTTCCGGTATTCTTACACAATGTATCAATGGCATGATAGAGTTCTTCCCCAATAGTAAGCTCAGTTGCTGCTCCCTGGAAGCTCTTTTCTTTTGGACGTGCATAATCCAGTGGCAGATCTAAAACTGTAATATGATTCTTAAATTGGTTTTCCCAATACTCTTTTTGTTTTGATAAATCACGTTCTATCATCCACTCACTATAGTCTTTGTACTGATAGTACAATCTACTGATTGGTTCCCCATTATATAGCTTCGAGAACTGTTGGAACATATTACCCATACTGACTCCATCCGTAATAATGTGATGAATATCAAACAACAGCAGATAATATCCGTTTCTCTTTACTAATTGTACTCGAAATAATGGTGCATGATCCAGCTGAAATGGCTGTAAAAAATCCTGGATATATGTTTCCTCATCTACATCAGAATCAATGTATGTAAAATCAACTGGTACGTCATCTTTTATTCTTTGAACAAGTTCTCCGTTATAGGATAAAAATTCAGTTCGAAGAATCTCATGCTGATTGATCATCGTCTGAAACGCATCTTTCACTTTATGGTAATCTACTTCGTCTTTAAGTTTTATAACATGCGGCATGTTATAGGCTAAAGCAGCACCATTGATTTGATTTACAATATAGACTCTTTTCTGTGTCGATGACATAGGGTAATAATCCTTTTTCACTGCTTTCGGAAGCTGGCTGTATTCAGTCACACCTAATTTCTGAATCTTCTCAGAAAGTCCTTTGACAGTTGGTGAACTAAATAACTCCTTAACTTCAACTCGAACCCCAAATTCGTTTTCAATCTCGTTGATTACTTTAAGAGCCTTGAGCGAATGACCTCCTAGTTCAAAGAAATTATCGTTTACACCAACTCTCTCGATCTTTAATACCCTCTGATAAATCTCACAAAGTAACTTTTCAGTTTTTCCCTTTGGTGCAGCATATTCTTTTCCTGTACTGGCATCGATATCCGGTAGTAATCTACGATCAAGCTTACCGTTGCTTGTTACAGGAATCTTATTAATCTGGGCTATGTATGCAGGTATCATATACTCTGGGATTTTTGTGCTCAGGATATTACGTATTTCAGAAATATTTACTTTCTGTCCGCTCACAATGTATGCGTAGATTTCATTCTCTAAGTCGTTATTTTTTCGAACGATTACTGCACAATCTTTTACATACTTAATCTTCTTTATCGTATTCTCAATATCACCTAATTCTACACGATAGCCACGAATCTTAACTAACTCATCCAACCGTCCCAAAAATTCAATATTGCCATCCGCCAACCAGCGTCCCAAATCACCTGTTCGGAACATCATTCCATCTCCGAAAGGATCTTTTACAAATTTCTTTTCCGTCAATTGTGGAAGATTTAAATATCCATCTGTAACCCCTGCGCCACAAATGCAGATTTCACCTTTTACACCGATTCCACAAAGATTATCCCCATCTAATATATAGATTCTTTTGTTGTATAATGGTTTTCCAACCGGAATGGATGGATGCTCCCCATCCTTAGGAGTCACCCAATAGGTAGTAGAGATACCCGAATCCTCAGTTGGACCATATCCATTGACAATGTTTGCATTGCAGTTTTCTGACAATATAAAATCTTTTATCTTTTCAAACGATAATATTTCTCCTACAAGATAGATATTTTTTAATGTTTTTAGTCTGCTGTACTCTCTCTCCCTGTCAGCAAAAAGCAATGCATAATATGCACTGGCAGCACAATTAATCAATGAAATATCATTCTTTTGGATAAATTCATCGACTTTGTCTGCATCAAATATATTCTCATTGCCACATAAGCAGACAGTGCCGCCACTCATATGTAATCCAAATATGTTACGCATGGATAAATCAAAACTTAAAGGTGCTATAATAACGTTCTTTGTATTCTCAGTAATACTAAATTCATGCTTGTACCAATTTGCTAAATTGATCAGTGACCGATATCTGACAGGAATGCCTTTTGGTGTTCCTGTCGTTCCCGATGTATATGTACAGTACATAAAATCATTGGCTGTATTCACATTCGAAAGATTATTACAATTACCCATAAAAACATCACAATCATTCAAATCAACCACTGGCAGATTCGTATCAATGACGGATTCTTTTCTAATGATTGCCTTTGGCTTACAATCATTAATGATGTATTCAATTCGCTCTTTGGGGAAACCTGTACTAATTGGTACATATGCACCACCTGCTTTGATAACACCATAAACTGCGATCAACATTTCTATGCTTCGTTCTACTAATATGATGACATAATCATTCCTCTTAATCCCCAGATTTCTCAATTTATATGCAAGTTGATTTGCTTTTTGATTTAATTCAAGATAAGTAATCGACTGATTTTCATAAATGACAGCTGCATTATTCGGAGTCTGAATCACTTGACTCTCAAATAACTCTTTCATTGTCTTGTCTTTTGGATAATCTACATTGGTCTGATTAAAATCATACAGAATTCTTTTTCTATCCGGCGCGTTAATTAACTGAAGTTCTTTCAGCGTTTTCTCTCTGTCTTCTGTTACCTGTTGCATTATTTCAATAAAATATTGTCCGAGTGTTTCAATCGTCTCTTGTTGAAACAAATCTGTACAGTATCTGATCTCAACCTGATATTGATTTTTTATCTTATCAATATTAAATGTCAGATCAAATTTAGATGTATCATCCGATAAACCAACGCATTCTGTCTGTATGCCTTCTAAATTAACCTGAATCTTATCATCATTCTGAAATGCCAGCATCACATCAAACATCGGATTTCTTGACATATCCCTTACTAATTCAATATTCTCTATTAATTCCTCGAATGGATATTCCTGATTCTCATAAGCTTTGATGCAGTTCTCTTTCATTTCATTCAGAAAAGTTTCGAATGATTTGTTTGGAGCCGGCTGTCCTTTCATGGCCAGTGTATTCACAAACATTCCCAATATTTTCTCAGTATCTTTATGCTTTCGTGAACTAATTGGACTTCCTATAATAATTTCCTGCTGTCTGCTATACTTACTTAACAATATCATTGCAAATGTAAGAAATACCATATATTCGGTTGTCCCTGTATCCTTTGTAATCTGCAGAATCTTATCACTCAATATAGGATTGATTTCAAACTGTACTATATTTCCCCGAAAACTCTTACTCAGCGGACGCTTAAAATCATATGGGATATCAAGAATCGGAATCTCACCTGAAAATTGCTGCAGCCAATACTCCTTTTGACTACTTAAATCACGTGAATTCATCCATTCACTATAATCTTTATACTGACAATGTACCTCTTCTAATTGCTGGTCATTATATAGTGCACAAAACTCCTGCATAAAAAGAACCGAACTCATTCCATCGCTAATGATATGATGTGTATCTATCAAGAGTAAATACTTGTCCTTCTGTTTCACAAGTTTACATCTTAATAACGGAGCACATCCTAAGTCAAAAGGTTTGGTAAAATCTTTGATTAGTTCATTTTGAATTGTTAAGGCCTCATCTTCATAGATAAAATCTGCATTGACATCTGTCCTAACCCGCTGCACTAAATCGCCGTCTTTTTCCGTAAACTCAGTACGTAAAATCTCATGACGATCCATCAACGTTTGTATTGTAGTTCTTATTCTTTCAGCATCTACTTTACCTTTTAGAATGTATAACTGAGGCAGATTGTAAGCTACACTATTCTTGTCCAATTGACATACCAGATAGATACGTTTCTGACTTGATGACATCAAATAGTATTCCCGCTCCTCTGCCCGCGGTATTGGTTCATATGAAGTTTGATTTTTTATTAAAATTCTATGACTTAAGTGAGCAGCTGTTGGGTACTGGAAAACTTCCTGAACCTCTATCGATACACCTAATTTCGCTTCGATTCTGTTAATCAATTGAATTGCTTTTAAAGAATGGCCGCCTAACTTGAAAAAGTTATCCCTGATACCAATCTTTTCTCTATTAAGAATAGCTTCAAATATTTCACATAATGACTTCTCGTTTTCATTTCGAGGTGCTTCATATTGACAATTTGAACATACATTAATCTCTGGCAGCTCATGTCGATTTAATTTACCATTACTTGTTACGGGAATGAAGTCAATCTGCTGAATATATGCAGGTACCATATACTCAGGCATACTTCTGCCTAATTCACTTTTGATATCATCTACATCAATCTGAATATCACTTACGATATAAGCACAAATGAATTTGTCCCCATTATGATCTTGTTTCACAACAACTGCACAATCTTTTACATATGATATCTTTTTCAGTAAACTGGTGATTTCACCTAACTCAATTCGAAATCCACGAATCTTTACCTGTTCATCGATGCGTCCAAGATATTCAATGTTCCCATCTGGTAGCCATCTTGCTAAGTCTCCTGTCTTATATAAGAAACCATCGCCAAATGGATTCCTAATAAATTTTTCTTCTGTCAGCTGCTTTTTATTGATGTACCCTTTAGCGACTCCGATTCCAGCGATACATAATTCACCTGGCATTCCGATTCCACATAGTCTGTCATGCTTCAAAATATAAATCTGGATATTAGGGATTGGTTTACCGATTGGAATCATACTCTGACCAGCTTTACAATCATAGTAAGTAACATCGATTGAAGCTTCTGTAGGTCCATATAGATTTGCAAGTTCTGCATGGATTCCTGTCTGACGGAACAAATCATAGAACTCATTCACACTCTCAGGATTCAATGCCTCACCACTACAAAATACAGTCTTTAAACTTGCCAGCTTCTGAACTTGCTTTAAATTGTTCTTCAAATAAACCAAAAATGCATTGAGCATAGATGGCACAAAATGAATTCTCGATATTTTATTTTGCTCTATTTCATTACATATCATTACAGGATTCATTTCACCTTTGTATGGTAATAACGCTAGTTTTCCACCGGTAAGCCCCCACATAAAGATTTCCCATACAGACACATCAAAGGTAAAAATAGTTTTTTGCAGTAAAGCATCTCTGCTGTCAATGCCATAATGGCGCATCATCCAATCGATACGATTCAACAATCCTTTATGTAGATTCATTACACCTTTTGGCTTACCTGTTGTTCCGGAAGTATAGATGCAATATATGACATCATCCATAGAATTAACATGAACTAAATTACTTGTGTCACCAGTATATAAGTTTCGATCATCCAGGGAAATCACTGGAACATCACAATCAATATTCGTTTGATATACCAAAACAGCCTTTGGATTACTGTCTTTTATGATGTAGTCAACTCTGTCCATCGGATAATCAGAATTTATTGGCACATAGGCTGCTCCCGCTTTCACAACACCATAGATTCCAATCATCATCTCAATGCTTCGATCAAGATACAAAACAACATAATCATTTGGCTTTATGCCTGTCTGTCTTAATTTTCTTGCCAGCTGATTTGCTTTTTGATTAAACTCGGCATATGTCATGGATCTTTTGCCTGATATGATAGCAATATCCTCTGGTCTCTTCGCGGCTTGTTCTTCAAAAAGTTGAATTACATTTTTATGTCCAATCTCTTTTGAGAATGGTTGATTAAAACAATTTAATATGGTATGACGTTCATTCTCTTCCACTATGTCAATATCATTAACAAGTTGATTTTCCCCATTCACGATTAAATTAAGCACTTTTTGTATATGTGTGGCCAATATGTCTATTTCTTGTCTTTCATACAGCTTAGTGCTATATAAAATCCGAATATTGATTAACTGACCTGTCACGCATATATCAAGAGTTATTGGATAGCTTGTCTCTTCTCTGATAATTCTTATTTTATTTTTATCATTCGCCATACTATTTTCATCATAATTTTCAAAAGAAAAAATAGTATGAAACAAATCTCTCTTTTGGACAGACATCCCCTGTATATCTACCAAGGAACATACACCATACCGCTGCATGCTTGTCCCCTGATTTCTCACATCATTCAGCATATCCATAATTGTTGTGCTTTTGTCTGTAATTACCCGGAATGGTATTGTGTTCATCAACAATCCCGCTATTTTCTCTATCCCATTAAGTGGTGCCTCTCTTCCGGAGATAACCTTTCCAAATACAATATCCTTAGAATTACTATAGCGTTGTAATACGATAGACCATGCAGCTTCAAAAATATTATTTAAAGTAATCCCATTTACTTTTGCAAAATGAGTCAGTTCCTCATAAACTCCCACTGACAGATCTAAACTAACTGTATCTATTTTTTCTTTTTCTTTCTTGCTCTCTCTCGTTGGCACGATTTCTGATGTACTATCATAATCTTTTAAATAGTTCTTCCAAAATAATAACTTATCTTCACTCTGTTGTTCTTCTAACCATTTCACATATTCTCTATATTCTGGAATGCCTTCTCTATCTTTTTGGATATCATAGGAATGATTCTCCTTAAGTAAATTATAATACGTTATAAAATCCTGAAGAATAATTGAGGAAGACCAACCATCCAATAAGATATGATGTATTGACCATAACATAATCGTTCTTTTCTCGTGTAAGACAAAATACTTGATCCTTATTAAGGAATCATTTTGCAAATCAAATCCGCGCTCAACATCTTCATCAAATTTTTTTTGCAGTTCCACTTGCACTTGTTGATCATCATACATTGATAAATCAATTTTCATAACTTCAATATTTCGATGTTTTAAAAGAATTTGTCGAGGCTTTGATATTTTCTTATAAATTATTGCTGTTCTAAGTACAGAATATTTATCTTCTATCATATTTATTGCTTGATTCATATATAATTCATTTTGAATACCATCGATAGTAAATTGAGTGATATACTTTGATGATGTTTTATCACTTAAGCACTGATAAAGAATCCCCGTTTGTAACGGAGTAAGTTCATAAATCTGCTCAATTGAACTGTTCACTTTATAATTCGACATTCTATCTCCTCCATATATCAAAACACTAGAATTGCTAATCATTCTAATATCAACAATCAATCCTCATATAAAGAATTAATTAATTCCAAATCATCTAAATCCAGATCATCCGCAACATCAGATAATGTATATTGCTGTTTATGCTGTATGCAATAATCAATCACCATCTTCAATGCATCACTAAATAAGCTGCTGAATTCTATCATTCTATCTTCACTATACAAAGAGGAATCATACATAATATAAAAATATGTTTTTCCACCTACTGTCTCTCCCTTAATCTCAATGGTACAGTTATGTGTATTCTGCTTCGCTGAACATCTGCCAACAGAAAAGCTTGAGCTCTTATCTTCTCTTATTTCTGCATCCATTTCTCCCATATAGTTAAATAATATATATTTTCCTTTTTGAATATTGCAGTTTAAAAGCCCATACCCAATACCATGATTAGGAATATGCCGTAACATCTCTTTCGTATTAATAATTTGTTTTTCAATATCATTGAGACAATCAAGAATAACCGGATACATAATAGTAAACCACCCTATCGTCTGATCAATATTTATATCCACATTGATTTTTTCTCTTCCATGTCCCTCTAAAAACATAGATATCTTATTGCCACCGTTCCATTTATGCATTGCAAAACCTAAAGAAGCTAATAGTAAATCATTAATCTCCGTATTAAAAGCATTTGCAGCTTTAAATAATAAATAATTCGTATACTCATTATCTAGATTAAATTGGATTTCCTTATATTCTGCACTTTCATTCTTGGTCTGCCATGCCTTAATCTGATTGTCATACAACTCATTGCAAATACTTGTCCAATAAGGAAGTTCATCACTGACACTTTGATTCTCTCTATACTCATAAAGTGCATTCGACCATTCAATAAATGATGCCGTCTTTTCCGGGAAGCTAATCATTTGACCGCTTTCTTGCTGGTGAATTCCTTGAGTTATATCTTCGATCAATATTCTCCATGAAATTCCATCCACAACCAAATGATGAATACAAATAAATAGATAATCATCGTGATATGTCCTAAACTTCACCACTTTTACCAGCGGCCCCTCTTCAAGATTAATGCTGCCCTGAACTGTATTACAAATCTCCTCTATCTCATCTATTTCATCGTTGCTATTTAAAGTGATCTCCTCGTAATCGTATAACTTGCTTTCCGTTACCCCTAAAACTTCCAGACTGTTATTTCGAAACACAGAGCGCAATATATCATGATGCCTTATTATTTCATCTAAAACAGCTTTTATGATTTCATTATCTGTTTTTTTAATGCATATTATCTTAGCTTGATTAAAATGATTGGGGTATTGGTAATTCATTCTGATAAAATTCTCGATAATAGGAGTATTGCACACAACACCTGTAACCTCTCCCTGATGATAAACATTATTTCTTCGCTCTGTCATCTTAACGGCAATATCCTTAAGATAATCATTTCCCATAATATCGTTTGTATTAATCTCATATCCGGCTTGTCGTACTCTGGATATTATTCTTATGGCCTTGATAGAATCTCCTCCCAATTCAAAGAACTTATCAAGAACCCCAACTTTCTCAACACCTAGTATTTCAGAATACGCCGCACACAAAATCTTTTCTTTCTCAGTTGCAGCTGTTACATAATTGCTTTCTTGCATATCCTTTATATCTTCCAGTGCTCTTACATCTATTTTTCCATGACTAGTTAATGGTATCTTCTGTACTTGTACGATCTGTGATGGAACCATATAATGAGGCAAGAAGATAAGAAGTTTCTCTTTTATAACTTCCGTATCCATCTGCCTGTCACTTACAATGTATGTAATCAACCTATTTGTGTTGGATCTGTCACACTTTGCTATTGTTATGCAATCCTTTACAAATTCGATCTCTTGTATCATATGATCAATCTCGCCAAGTTCAACTCTATATCCTCGAATCTTTACCTGCTGATCTAATCGTCCAATGTATTCCAGATTACCATCGTATCTCCATTTAGCCAAATCCCCTGTGCGGTACATCCTGGTTTCGTTATCTATACCAGTAACAAATTTCTCTTGATCTAAGTCCGCTCTATTTACATACCCTCTTGCAAGTCCAATTCCAATAACACATACTTCACCAATCATATCAATGCCGCAGATCTGATTCTTGTTTAGTACTTGTATTCCTATATTATCGATAGGTTTCCCAATAGGAATGCTATCTGTTTCCTCCCCATTACATACATAATATGTAACATCGACTGTGGTTTCTGTAGGTCCATATACATTAACAATATCAAATTGCTGATATTCTTTGCATAGTTTTACACTATTAATATCCAGTCTTTCGCCCCCTACTAACACTGCCTTTAGTTTTATTGGTCTTTTCATCTCAAGCAGCATATTTAAATAAGAAGGGGTAATGTCAATAGCATCTATGTTACTTGTATTAATATAGTCCAAAATCTTCTCTAAACTCATTTTATCGTCTTCATTTATAACAAATAAACATCGTCCTGTGATTAACGGTGTAAATATATTTTGCACAGAAGCATCAAATGTACACGAAGCAAATAGAGCAACATTATTTACCTCAAATCGGTCATATACTCTACTGATAAAATTATTGCACAAATTAACGACTCCATCGTGTTCAACCATAATTCCTTTTGGTTTTCCAGTTGTTCCGGAAGTATAAATAATATATGCCAGATTCTTTGCTGAGACATTTACATCATAATTCTCCGCCTCTGTCTCATACACATCACCAGATATATTTACAACAGGTATTATGATTTCAGGAAATTTTCTATCGTCCGTAGTTAGTATCAGTTTCGCATTACAATCGTCAATAATATAATTTATCCGATCAACTGGATAGTCTGGACTGATTGGCACATAAGCTCCACCCGCCTTAAGTATTCCAAGAATCCCTATAATCTGTTCCATACAATGTTTTGATAGAATAATAACTGAATCTTCTAATCTCACATCATTTCTCAATAACTTATTTCGAATCATATTAGCTCTATCATTTAATTGTTTGTATGTTAAGCTTTCATTTCCAAACACAATCGCAACATGCTGCGGTGTTCTTCTAACCTGATTTTCAAACAAAGAGATTATGGTTTCTTCCTTGTTTAGCTTCATATTTCCTTTACTAAACTTATAAAGAATTTGCTGTTTCTCCTCTTTACTGACTGCACTTAAATTATAGATTTTTTCATTAAAATCTTGTACGCTTTCCTTTAAAAGGGCATTGAAATGAGAAATGAAATACTTTATCTTTCTATCCTCGTATCTATTTTGATTATAGAATACATAACATGTATATTTTTTCTCTACTTCTTTCAAAAGCAGTATTATCTCAAACTCTTTCAATTCTTTCAGATTTTCTTGACTTAATGAGGAAAAATATTTAGTGACCAACATAGTTTCTTCAATCACTAACATCTTAATTAATGATGTTTCTTTATTAATTACTTTATCAATCTCATTAAATGTTATTGAACCATTACATTTGCTACTTCTATTCGCCACTTCATTTATAATTGAATTCAAGGTGGAATATTGATCTGTTTTTACCACAATTGGATTTATAAAATCTAGTAATCTTTTATCAGTATTTTTCTGTATTTCATTTTCTTTCATCTCACCAAACATAACATCCGAAACATAGTAATATTTTTGTAATAGAATTCCTACAATTGAAAATAAGATATCCTTCGGTGCTAAATTGTGTTTCTGAGCATAATTATTGATATATAGACTTACTTCTTCATCAATCAAGTTTATCTGCTGCACGTAGTCTTCTTTTTCTAACAATCCAATAATACTCGTATCATAATTCTTATAATTACTAACAGTATTCTCTTGAGTTGTCTTCTCCTGGTACATACTTATATGATTATCCACTAAACGATTCACACTAACTCCTCCTACACTCTCTTAACAAATATGACATTCTTCCCATCACATTATTGATAGTATTGTGCCTGGGCATTCCATAGCGCATAATACTTTCCATTGCTATCTTTCAGAAGATCATCATGTGTTCCACGCTGAACAATCTCCCCTTGATCAAATACGAATATTCTTTCACAGAATCTACAGGATGAGAGTCTATGTGAAATAAATACAGCCGCTTTTTCACCAACAATCTGATTGAATTTTTTATAGATATCTGATTCAGCAATTGGATCAAGTGCTGCAGTTGGCTCATCAAAAATAATGAATGGTGCATCCTTATATAAAGCTCTTGCGATTGCAAGTTTTTGTTCTTCTCCGCCTGATATATCCATACCTTCAACATCTACATTCTTATATAGGTACTGTTCAAGCTTATTCGGTAAACTTTCAGCTTTTACATTAAGACCTGCTGTCTTTAATGCATCCCATACCCGCTTTCCATCATAATGAACAGATGCTGCAACATTTTCACCGATAGGAAATGCAAAGACCTTAAAATCCTGAAATACGACAGAAAATAACTCAAGATATGCATCACGCTTATAATCTTCGATCATAATTCCATTCAAAGTGATATACCCTTCCTGAGGCTGGTAAAATCCACATAATAATTTAATCATTGTAGTTTTTCCAGAACCATTTACTCCAACGATAGCAGTCTGGCTGTTCGATGTTATCTTAAAAGATACATTCTTCAAAGCATATTCATCCGTTGAGGGATACTTAAAACATACATTATGAAATTCGATTGTCCAGCCGCTTTGTTCTTTTGGAATCATCTCGCCTTTTGAAGATACACTCGATAAATCGATATATTCATACAAAACTTTCAGATAATCATTGTTGCTGATGATCTGTGACATAGAGACAAAGAGATTCTGTATAGAAGAAATCAATATTACGATGGATGCGTAACTTTGTGATACATTACCTAAACTGATATATCCTTTAAGTGCTCTTAAACCAATGACAACATATGTAAGTCCTCCGATAAATGTTGAGATGATTATATTGGAACCAAAATACCTTTGTATTAGTCTGGATCTTCTGATTAAAATATTCATCCAGGGTTTACGTGCTTTATCTCGGATCTCACCAATAATTAAATCTCTTTGGTTAAAGATACGTATGTCTTTCGCTGCTTTATCGTCTTCCATATAGTTAAAATGATAATAATCAATATAACGATTCGTCGCACAATTTTTGTAAAGGCCAAATTCCTCTTTGCTTTCTTTTTTTGAATTCCTTACAGTTAATGTAATGCACCCGATAATAGTTAAGGTATATAATAAGCCAACTCCCAATGAAACAAAATTATTGGTTTCTCCAGATGTTTTTATAAACACTCTTGCAATGATAATAACTGCAGTTATAAATGAGATACTATTTGTTACCAGATTTGTAATCAAACCAACAATACTAGTAATACCTCCATTTATCATAAACATGGAGCCCACAATCTTGGAATGAAGCTCATTATATTTGGGATCTTCCATTTTAGCATAATCTAAATTCAGCTTAATGTTATTTAGATATTTTTTTAATTCATGATGAAATAACGCGTTCATGATATTTATCTTTTCTTGTAGAAGGGCAGATAATATATTAAAAACAAATGTGCCTGACGTTGTAATAAGAACGTAGCGGATTAATATCGCAGGATTTCTCTCTCCGATTAATTCATCAATAATCAAAGCTGACATACAGATTGCGATATAAGGAGTTAATGCATCAATGAATGCTTTAATCACATTGTTCTTTAAAATATTAGGCGATAGTTCTGAAATTATGGACAGTGCTCGTTTTATCAAACTTATGTTCTCTGAAAAACTACCTTTTTCTCCTTTCTTTTTTTTCACTCTTCTACCCCCTCAGCATCGCTCCTATAATATTGACTTTGTATTTCAAATAGTTCTTTATATTTACCGGATAATTTCATTAACTCATCGTGGGTTCCGCTCTCTGCAATTGTTCCCTGATCTAACAGTATGATACGGTCGCAGAATCTTGTAGACGAAAGTCGATGTGAAATATAGATCGCGGTACGATTTTTAGTTAAATCATTATATTTCAAATACATCTCCTGTTCTGCAATTGGATCCAGTGCAGCCGTAGGCTCATCCAGAATAATCAACGGAGCTTTTTTAAATATCGCACGTGCCAGCAATAACTTCTGTGTTTCTCCACCAGATAAGTTAATTCCACCTTCAGCAACAGAAGGCACCAATTCTGTGTCCAGACCATTTGCCAGCGATGTAATCTTTTGATTTAGTCCAGACAATTTTACAGCCTCGAACAATTTTTCCTTGTCGATGCTGTTATCGTTGTTATATCCAATGTTCAATGCTATACTCATTGGAAGAAGACACACATTCTGAAATGATGCACTAATCAACTTGTAATATTCATCTCGATTATAATCACGTATATCAATTCCATTGAACAGAATTCTACCTGATATCGGTTCTAACAATCCGCAAACCAGTTTAATAAGAGTAGTCTTTCCAGCACCGTTATTCCCGACAACTGCAAGTTTCTCACCTTTATATATCGTTAAATTAATATGATTGAGTATGGTATGATCACTGCCCTCATATTGAAAACTGATGTCTTCAAATCTTATTTCACATGGAACCTTCACATCTGGGATCGCAACTCCCTTTTCTCTCTTCATATGGTCCTTAGTCTCAATCAAATAGCGATAATCATCCACACGATAATTAGCACTAGATAAACCACTGATTCTTGATACGATTTGACTTAACCATTGACCGAATCCAGTAATTGCACCAAAATAAAGCGTAAAATCACCAATTGTCATATTGGAATGAAACATTCTCCATAACAAATAAAGATACGCCCCTCCATTACGGACAAATACCAATAAAACTTCGATTAGCTGCTGATTGGTATACTTTCTCTGTACTTTTCTTTCTAATTCTTTTGATTCATTGATATACTTACTGGTGTTTTCATTGATCCAATTCATCATTTTATAAATTTTTATATCTTTTGCCATAAGTGAATTGCTGATATCGTCTAGCACATAACCAAGACGCCGATTCACAACTGCTCTCTCTTCTTTAACACTAATCTCCCATTGCTGTATTTTGATTGAAATAATTCCATCAATCAGATATGTAACAAGCAATATTAAAATAACTATTGGATTTAACAATAAAATAACTGTACTAAATGAAATTAGTCCCAGAATGCTCTTCAAGAACTCTACAAGATTGATATAATAGGATGCCATGTTAACGTAAACGTTTCTGTTTATTGCACTATGTCCCTTTTCAATTTTCATTTTTCCTTCTTTTGACATTGCTATACTATAATCCATGTCCAAAGATTTCCAGTCTTTTTCTATGTAAAACCGTATATTTAAGATTCGTATCGCTCCAATAATCACGCTTTGTTCTGAGAAAAAACTTGCATATTTGAAAATAATTAATACCACGGTTAAGATACCTATACGAAATAAAAATTCACTGCTGGAAATAGACTGACTAATGGAATCTAATACTACTTTAGGAAAATAGATTCCTAATAATGAAACGACTAATTCCGATAAAATACGTAAGATCCATACAAACACCGGCTTTTTCTCAAATATCCATTGATTCTTGACCATAAACCGAAAATTACTTAATACACCGTGTGTTGCATGTTCCTTATCTTGTTGTTTGACATTCATGAATATTCTCCTTATATACACCTTAATAGATCGTTATAATACTCATTTACAATTTTATTAATTGTAATATCAAAAACATCTAAATATCCTATTTCAAGATTGCTTCTTTGAATCATTTGCAACTCCGAACATGAACCTAATACGATATCAGCACCTTCTTCATTTAAGCACTTGATGGCATTATCCAGTTTCGGTTTATTTTCTGCAAAGATTCCAGATTTCACACCTCTTTCACCATAGATAATATCTTCAAATATCATTTCTTGATTTATATCTGATAAATAAATTGGTGTAATATTCTTCTCCGATAGATACTTGTCCCATATTCCAACTTTCTGAGCCCCTCTGCTACATATGATTCCTATTTTTCTTACGCCGCCATAGTTTTTTTCGATATAAGATTCCGTCTCTTCTACGACATTAAAAATTTGGGAGTTCACACAATATTTTTTAATTTTATCAATATAATAATGAGCAGTTACACAGCCTATTATTATTTTATTTGCTCCAGCACTCTCTAATATTTTCAGAGAACGTATCAGCTCTTTTGCAGGACTATCATCTTTTTTAAAAATACATTCAGTTCTGTCCAGAATCCTGGTATTATTATGTACCAATACCTCAATATAATCTTGATCACATCTTATCCCACATGCTTTTAAAATATTATGAAAGAGCCCACTACATGCATAAGAACCCATTCCACCGATGATTCCTATTACATCTCTTTCACTAATCACTGCTGTATGTCTAGCCATATACTTCTCACCCTTTCAACCCTGCTATACTTCTGTATTTTCACCTGTTCCATTCACTAAGCTGTCTATATACTTACACAATGAACTTAATGATTCCATCTCAGAATAATCTAACTTATCATAATCAAACTCGATCTCAAATCTTTCTTCGATCTGTATCACCGTTTTGATATACAGAATCGAATTTAATTCTACCTTGCTTAAGCCATCATCACTTTGTAATTGCTTTACTAAAGTAGATTTATCTATCTCTGGATATTCCGAAACAAAGGTATTTGCTATAATCTCTATTACAGTATCTCTAATACTCACAATATCACTCTCTTTTCTTATAATTTGATTTATTGCAAATGGATTCTAAGTGAACTACTTTAAGATAAGACTCTTAGTGCCTGTAGCCATAATAATATCCGCCAGCAGATTCTCCTCATCCTCTTTTGATACCTTCTTTACTCTGCATGCAGCTTTTAACATCTCTACCGCATCCTTAGCAAGCTCCAAAGGAATCAGTTCACCGCTTTCTTTATGCATAAAATATTTCATTTTTATCTCTGTATATGGAATCCGAAACTTTTGTTCATATTCCGTTTCATCCTCGCCATTATTACGAATACAGACCGCACGTTTCAGACAATGTCTTACCAAACCATCAATTCTGGTAACGTCATTATCATAGTTTCCATATGAATCACCGATCGTTTTGTAAAACTCTTTTAATTCCTTCTCCTGATCACTTGCAAAAAATTTTATTTGATTCGTTTGCTGCTTTATCAACTTCGTTAATACATTTTTCGGTCCTAATTCAATCATCATATCTACATCTTTTTCCAGCATCGACTGAATACATTTTTCCCAAAGAATCGGAGAATAGATTTGTTTTACAAGTGTATCCTTAACATTCGTATTAATGTCATATTCCTTGCCTGTTATATTTGAAATAATCGGGTAACCTGGTGATTTGAATGTATATGCATTCAAAAAAACACTAAATTCCTCAGCTGATTTTTTCATATACATGGAATGAAATGGTCCACTCACTTTTAGAGGTACTGCAACACCCCCTTTGTCTTTAATACCTGGTATTACTTTTTCTAATGCACAATAACTACCTGAGATTGTATACTGCTGACTGGAATTAAAATTAGATATCGTAACAAAATCCTTTTCATTACTTGCTCTCTGGCATTCAAGATCAAGCTCTTCTTTCTTCATATTGATAACAGCATACATTCCGCCTATATTTGCTGCTGATTCCTGCATGAACCTGCCTCTCTTACGAATGATTTGTAATCCCTGCCTAAAATCAATTGCATTTGCACACACCAGAGCAGTAAACTCCCCCATACTATGCCCCGCCAAACATGCTGGCCTGATGCAGAATTCATCGATGAATGCAAGATAGGCTGCATAACTGACTGTAAAGATTGCTGGTTGAGTATACTCACTATTTTGAAGTGTTGTACTGTTTCCATAAAAGCAAAGATTTTGAATATCATATCCTAAGATCTCACTCGCCTCAGTAAATATTTTTTTAACGCAATCATACCGATCATATAGTTTTTTTCCCATTCCAATGTATTGAGAACCTTGGCCTGGGAATACAACTCCCACTCTCATAAAATCCTCCATTAAAAGTAACTTACTTTTTCCTAATCCTTAAGTGGCCACTTTTTATAGTCGCATCTTCCTATTCTAGTAACATCCTTTTCAATCACAGAATAAATCTTATGATCCCCTTCAAACATCATACGTTGATATAAATCCTGTTGGTGTATCTCTTTTACCCATTCCGGAAATGGAGGTTTATTACATTTTGTAAAACGTATCGCACCGTCTAAATTTCTAAAACCAAATGCCTGATTTTTATTATATATATTAGGCGAAAATGGAATATCAATAATACCACTTTCGACCGCTTTGATTGCACCGATCTCTATATTGCCGTTTCCAAGGAATTCAACCATATTCATAATGGCCATAACCTCTGTTTCAATTAGTTTTGACTCAAACTCAACTGCCTGGTGATTAAAGGGACAATCTTTTGCCCTTTGTATTCCTTTATGTGTCAATTGGACTCCGCGACAGTTATCTAGCACATCAGGTA
Organism: Bacillota bacterium; assembly: GCA_023457255.1. Taxonomy (GTDB): domain Bacteria; phylum Bacillota; class Clostridia; order Lachnospirales; family Lachnospiraceae; genus Lachnoclostridium. The sequence continues at coordinate 43,554 of JAEWMB010000006.1, forward strand.
TTTTGATAGCTTCCACTGGTGTTTTCGTCAAAATCCTGGTAGCGCCAGACAGAGCTGCAGTAACAGAACTCTCTTCTATTAATTGTTCTGCTTTTAGTTCATCATTTGGAAATGCACCCATATACTGATGAAATACCGTAGTCACTCTTACATCAGTGAACCCATACTTATGTAAATATCCTTGTGTAAACTTATCTAATACCCGAATGGATGCGATATCCTGCGATCTGTTTCCCTGCTCTGCCAAACCTACAGATATACTCTTTACCCCGTTACTGGCTGCTGACAAAGATTCAACAATATTGATAACGATTGGAATACTTGGTTCAAGCAAAGTTGTGGTTAATGGTCCAAAGAATTCTCTATTTATGGTAATTCCATATTTCTTATGATATATTCCACATAAATGATCCACGTACTTCCATTTCGGTAAGCATGTGTAAGGATTCATTTTCTTTTCGTATGGAAGTAAGTAACATAAAAAGCCACCCTCAATACCTGTGGCACCACCTGCAATACCAACCTCATATACAAATCTATGATCAGGAGCTCCCGCTCTAATTTGAAAAGGTAAATTTTTTATATGTGATAACTTTTTTACTCCGTTAACTCCATGAATAGGCACCGGGAAACCATTAAGAGTACTTGTTCTAAGTGATATACTCTCTTCGAGCCCTACCTGGGCTTTATCGAAGTATAGTCTTCGACTGGCAGCATCGAGCTGTATCGAGGCAATATCAATCCCGTTGACTATTAATGTATTCAATAGATTATATTGTTCTTCCAAACCAGCCACACCAGTTCTTGGCTGTACTAATGGATTCGATTTGCGTACTCGGGAATTCCACAATAACTGATCCATATTTGTTGTACCTTTATGATTTTGTTTCGCTATTTCATACGATACACCCTTACCAGTTGGCCAGCTTAATAATATTTCTTTTCGTAATTTCTCGAACTTATCTTCTGTCTCAAAATTTTCGTATTCTTGTGCTAACTTATCTTCGTCAAAATCTAAATAATTCACTATTGTATCACTTGAGTACTCTGGGAATACATGATATCTCTTAATATCACTTTTTATATGATATAATAACTGTTCCGTATCGATTGGCTTTGGAAAGACATCTGTAAATCCCTTTTCTCTGTATAATCGAATGATATTATCATCACTCTTATCTACAGATAAATTTCCTCCTACATACCATAGCTTATTGCCCCTGTATTTTAGATTTTTTAAATTATAATGATCGTTATTTAGATAAAGTTCCGAATGTCCATTAATACATGAAATTAATATTATATCATGCTCTTCACTATATTGAATAAACTCATCAATCGTATTCTGTATTCCCAAATATGATACCAAGAACCCATTTTCCTCTAGTGCCATCTTAATTAAGTTACTACCTATGGAATGGGCATCATCGCCAAGCCCACCTAACAATATTTTATATTTATTCATATTATTCAGGATTCTATCCTTATTCTCCTTAACTTATTGAAAGCATGTATTTATTTATTTTTTAGTAAGTTTAATAATTATGATAATGTCAAAACAAAGTATTGCAATGTACATCTTAAGTAATAGACTTTATAGTAAGCTTCCCATAAACCTATGCTGTTTTTCAATCTATATTGTTACACTTATTAAAGTACAAAGTTTAAGTATTTCAATATTTTCTAAACCGTTGATATCTTTTCTCAACAATATCTTTCCCCTTCTTGTTCCTATATCTTAATATAAATTTAACTATCTCATTATAAAAAGAATCTAAAGGTATATACAATCCCATACCAACACACTTAATATAGCTTTCTTTTAATGTCCATATTTTATAGAATGCATCATACCTATTACATAAAAGCTGACTATCTATATATCTATTCTCCTCTTCTGAAAAAAACCGTTCAGCAATTTCCGCAACATCCACCATTCCTCCTTCTACATCAATACCAATAGGCGTGTCACTAACGCCACATAAAACCCACTCACCTGAATGAGATATACTAAAATGTATTCCTTTTGGCTTCGTTAACAAAGGTTTTCCATACTCATTATATCGAAAAACTATTTCCTTGGAAGTTATTCCGTAGTGCTTCCATAAAATATATCTCAACAACACTTCACCTAATATACAACGTTTTGGGTCTATTCGCCTTGTATATTTTTTTGCTTTTTTCCTTCTTTCCTCAGATATTTTAGCGAATAAAGACACTATCTCATCATCATATTGATTTTCTACAATTTGTATTGCATATAAATAAACCACAATGTCACCTACAATTCTTAACTATATCATTTCATAAATGGGAGTTGACTATAGTCCTAGCGGCATAATCATGTCTAATGTATAATTATACTGTAACAAAGTGCAATCGAAAATTGTAACGCCACCTTGCTAAAAAAATCCATTATAACACCCCTCCAGAACCGTTATCCTTGAGTTTGACAAGAACTTAAGGAGGTACAAAAAGGATGTTATCAATGGATGATATCAAGTATATCAGACGCATGTTTGAATGTGAAGATGTTTCTGTCAGGGAAATTATGCGCCGGACAGGTTATCATGATGAAACTGTCCGTATATACTGGGTATGGAGGACTTTAATGAGCCTCTCTATCCACCGAAGGAGTTTCCCTCTCTGCTTGATCCGCTTAAGCCAATCATTGACCTTGGCTCATAGAGGATCTGAGTGTCCCACGTAAGCAGCGTCATACTGCAAAACGTGTCTATGCTAGATTACAGGATGAATATCCTGATAAGATGGAAGTAAAAAAGCATACCGTCAAGTATTACGTCGCATAGAAGAAAAAAGAAATATTTCCTGAAATAGATTACCGCAGCAGCAAACGTCGCAACTTACATTTAAAATAGGCTGGATTTGATAATATCAAGACCTTTGATAACTACCAGTTTGATAAAATCATCATCAAGTTTCTACAAAACAGCAGCGCATAATCACAATCACTATTCACTAATCATTACAGGTAATGTATTAGGACTATAATAATTTACTGAGTTATTGACTACTATCCTAACTCAGAAGGAATCTACCAATCTATCTAATGTTGACCTACAGGTGCACCTAGTTTTACCAATGTGGAAATTATTTAAATAGGTGCATTCTGTGAATCTCCTTTTTATGTTAGATTGTGTCTAACAAAATCATTTAATAATTTTTGTAAAAATATTTGTTCTTTAGATACCGCTATATTTAGTTTATTTAATATTCTTACATTAGCGTTATTTTTTTTGTTATTATCCAATAAAGAAGATTTTAAAAATAGGTTTCTTAAATTTAAGAAATAATTTTTTATCTCATCAATTTCTTCTAATAAATTCATATCTTCTAATATATGTTTATCTAACATATATTTAATTCTTTCCTTCATAAAATATTTGTGTTCATAAATTAAATGAAAATCTCTTATTCCAATTTTAATGCTTTTATTACCATCAAAATATTCTTTAATAGCTCTATAACTATTAAGACCATAATAATATTTATTTCCATCATCAAAAAGAGAAAATGGAATTGAATTAATGTAATTGAATAATTGAATATAAAAATCATTTTTACTAAAATTCAAATTAACATCATCAATATACTGAAATAGAGTAAATGCCTTAATATACTCAAAAGATCTAGAATTATCGTTATCTTTTACATTACCTACTGATGCATTCCATGCTGAATGAAAAGCTTTTTCTACAGTATCAAGGTCAATTTCTAAAGAAGTAAATTTACCATGTTCGTAATTATCACTAACTACTAAAATATTTTTTTCTAAGTCATAACCAGAAATTAAAGTTGTATGAGCAAAATGTTTTTTACAATATTCCGGAATTATATAATACCAATCCAAATATAGATAAATATAATAATTATTATTAATAATATTGATTATGGTATCTTTAAAACTATGACTTTTTTCATAATTCGAATCAAACATTAAATACTGAGTTTTAAATATTGGGCAGTCTTGTAATAAATTCATATGGTTATCAAATATAAACATATTCCAGTCAAATGAGTACCTAATTTGTATAAAATTGCTGTAAAACCAAGGTAAGTCCTTTTCTTCAATAGTTGAAAAGACAGCACCCATAATTGTATAAGTATATAACATTGGAGTATTTAACTTTAATTTCTTTGCTTTATCATTTAATGTCACCTGCATATTTTCTCCTTTCTATATAGTCAATTGTAAATTTCTATAAAATCTAATTTCTATTTACGGCATAATCCTCGCGTTATTGCGACTCTTTGCCATTGAACGCCAAATAAATCAACCCATCAAATTCTGGTCATATTCTTTGCATATTGATTACATTTAGTATACATATTCAATTACAATAATTTACCATATTTGCAATTTTCTGTCAAATAAAATTGCAGATTTAGTCAAAATAAGCATTAATTTAACTGCATTTAACTGCATTTAATCCGCAGGTAGTAAATTTCAGGAGTATTTTCATACAAAATAATTACATAATATAAAACTAAATGCTTGTATATTGCACAAATTTTAATTTATATCTTCACAATATACGCCAAAATTATTTCCTTAATTGAATTTAAAATTTTATTTTATTTTGACCTCTCTGCTAAAGAAGGGCAAATTATAATCATCCACTCTACTCATAACTTCGACCTTGGATATCAGGTGATAGAAGTTACAGATTTTTTCAGCCCCACTTTTAAGCAAAGTTGGTTTTGCATATCCTTGAATAAATCCATAATCTACATCAGCAACTAAGATTTCATTCACAAACTGCTCCAGTAATTTCTGTGATTCTATTGCTGAATCAATCCTAATAAAGGAATCCGCTGGCATACTAATTCTGTTTATTCGTCTGCCAAATGGAATAGGTTCCGCATCCTTTATCATATTTCCCGTATAATCGTATTCTTATAATTATACTCATATCCACTGCCTTTTACCTTAATTTCATTTTCACGCTTCTTCCTAACTGAACTAGTTTTTCTTATTGTCTGCTTAACAGCCTTATCTTTCATTTCATCCACTGCGTTATTTTTGGATGGCTCCATCTCATCTTTTGATGCAACATTCTTCATAGAAATTCCTCCTAAATAAAAATAGCAGAAGCAAACTTTTTGTTTACTCCTGCCGTTTCAATCCATATGTAGCTTATTCCTTGGTATAATACCATTCGATTTTTGTAAGAAAATAGTGATTGCATTTCCAAGGTTATCGTTATAAAATTAACCTTGAACTACTTAATCTAGTCCTTGTTAGAATTGATGCCGACCAAAGCACTTTAATTCTTTCGAGGGCTACTTTTATTTTCTCCTCATTCTGTTTTATAACAAACTAATAGACCACAATGTCCTCTCCTCCTTTCCATGTTGCTCTATAGTTTTTCTCAAAAAATTATAATTTATTTCTATTGTATAAGAATTTCTTACCTTACCTTCTAAATTATGTACTTCATCAATCACCACATATTGAAATCTATCCGTAAGAAGCTCTTTTGAATAACCATATCTTTTTTTTAAATTTATGGTTAATAAATCCTGATTGCATAAAATAATACCATCCGTTGAGAGAAGTTCATGACGTAAATTGTAATAAAAACAATAGTCTTTATGCACACAGTTCTGTCTACAAAAAACCGGATTGAATTCTTTTACATTAATTTCATTCCAAACTTTATCCGAAATCGTAATCGTCAAATCTGATCTTTCACATATATTGTCAATTTCATTGCGAAGTTTTTGATATTCACCTTCATTTTTTCTTATAAAATATTCATCACTTCTATTCTTGCAAATAAAATGGTTTTGTCCTTTAGCAATAATAATATCTGGATAATAATGAAGAATAATCCTCAACTATTTTTATGTCTGATGCTAATTGTTCTTGCAATGCTATTGTTGACGTAGCAATTACTACTGGCTTTTTATAGAGTTTATGATAATACAATATTGGAACAATATATGCAAATGACTTTCCAATCCCAACTCCTGCCTCGGCGACAATATGCTTTTTACTTTTCATGGAATCCGCAATTTCACAAGACATACTCCATTGTCCTTCTCTATCTTGATAACCATATTCAGGTGCAATATCTTGAAAAAAACCAAAAACTTCTGTACCTATCCTTTTAAATTTTTCCTTATGTTCTTTTTCATTTTCATGATTAAATATATCTTCAAACCATCCTTGATTGCTCATCTAATCTCCTTTATGTATTCTACTATGTAGCAATAAACATATCTTATACCTCATCTTTTTTATTCACCGCGCTTTTATATTGTAATAATCTTAACTTCTTATTTATTTGAAGCTTTTTCCACTTCCATATTTTTACGTTAATTGTAAAATGAAACGCAACCCTTTCCACTACAATCAATAGTTTTTGAATAGTTAAATATATATCTGCTAAGAGGTTGCATCTTAGCTTACAAAAGATTGGTGTATGCCAGTCTTTTTGTTT
>JAEWMB010000007.1 GCA_023457255.1 Bacillota bacterium
AGAGATATTCTTTTTTTGATATTACCCCATCGAAATTAGTATCAAAATACCGACAATAAAAAATCATGGAGGAGTCACCGGATAACTGCCATTCAATAATATCCTGCATTTTTTCATTACAGTATCCTGACAGCATTAAAGAAGATATTTCAACATTCTTTCGTTCCGCTACCAAAGGCGCAATAATTGTACCCTCACTCCAACCAAGCAGAACTACTTTTGCATTTTTCAGTGCTTCATTCTTTTTCAGCTCCGTAATCATGATTTCGATATCTTTAGCCTGATTTTCAGGTGTATATTTTCGGTACTCTTTCATGTCAATTGAATCATACATCGGCGGCTGGGTTCCCATTTCAACACCACGGGTATTATACCGGAAAAAGCCTACCTGTCTCTTTCCAAGCTCTTGTGCGAATAAATCATAATAGTTAAATTCCTTATCGCCGACCAGTCTGTGATTGTCATAGGTATTAGGCCCTGTGCCGGGTACAAATATGACGAGGGTTGATACCTCAGCAGCATTAACCGGCAAATCCAGTTTCCCGGTAAGTGTATAGCCGTCAAAGGACTTTATTTTTAAGATTTCTGAAGTGGTTACAGTAGCTTCGGCAGGAGCCTCACTATTCTTTGAATTTTTTTCCGATGTCACGAAGGCTGTATAGACTCTGTTATCCCAGGTCGTTTGACAATGCAAGAGAGTAGAGAAAAACTCCAATGGTACATAAACAGATTTGTTTTTCTTAACAGGTGATATAGTTGTTTTCACGGCCACATTATTCAATTTTACTATGCCATTCTTTCTGGATTTTGGCCAAGTTATCTTGATGGTATCGGATCCATATTTCACGCTAATCGAATCGGCGTTTTTTCCCCACTCTACTGATGCCCCAAGCTTTTCCCCTGCTACAGAAAGAGGGATAAATACATTTCCCTTTGTATCGATATAGGGCTGTGCATCCTGAGAACAAAGTAGAATTTCATTATTAAGAGCAACGTGAATTACCGGCTGTTTAGCAGCATAAGCAGTTGATGATAAAGCGAACATCATAAAAATAGCAGTGATAAAAGTAATAAATCGTTTTCTCATAGTTTCTCCCTTTCCGCCGTTAGGAACGGCATGAAACAAGTATTGTAAGTCTGTACTATATTATAGATTATATGGTTAGATTTTACAATTTATTTTTCTTGCAGAATTAATTAGACGTTAATTAGAATTACTCATATGCTGTGTCTCGTCTGCGTTGATATACTAAATAAACATCCTTAAATATTTATTCGTTTCTATATCCGAGCAGATATAAGGAAATTGAAGCATTCTGAACAAAAATGATATGATAAGTGGGGGATAGTCTCTACTTATTTTTTGGCAAATGATGCAGGCTTTGTCTAGCGTACAGACCACCCTTCTTGTCTGGTTACCTTTTTGATTACCTCTTGATTATCTTATCTCAGGAACGCCCTATTTATAAGACTTTACAATAATCTTACGGGGTTCAAGTCCCCTCAACTGCACTTAAGAAGTCAAAAACGAACCCCATCTATTTTATAGGTGGATTTGCTCTAACTGTTTATTTATTGTTCTCTCCTTCAATTACTATTGTTCGAGCAAAATCAGGTGCTCTATCTCCAATCATAGTTTCTTTTACTTCCGAGTATCTCAAGTATTGAGGTACGGGTTTTTTTATACCACGACTGCATCTGTAAAAGTCCAGCTTGGATAGAAATGTAAGCGACCTCCTTTGATAAATTTCTTGCTATTTTTTTTTACCGTCATCACCTTGGACTACATTTTCCTCAATACGATTTTATTTCCATCAGATGTTACATTGGATATTCTGGAAAAAATTGGTGTTTGTGAGGGTTCGTCTGTTGACAACCAACCTGCACTTAAGAAGTCAAAAACGTTTGGCTTAATGAAAAAAGCGATTAAGTATAATAACTTACTTAGTCGCTTTTTTAGTACAAAAATTTGTAGTTATCATTAGTATCTGGACGCGCTTACGTAAATCATAAGACTTTATAACCATCCTATTTGTCATAAATAAATGATATATGTCGTAATTTTATTACGATATATTATACTAAAACCGTATTTTTGTTGCATCAAAGAATAATTAATGATATACTTAAACACAGAACCTATTACTTCATGGAGGTAAATTATGATTACAAAGATTATTCTTAATAATTTTAAATCGTTTAAAGAAAATACTCAAATCGATTTATTAAAGACAAACTATGCTATCTTGCCTGGAAATGTATCTGAATGTGGCGTTCTTAAAGGTGCTATATTCGTTGGAGCCAATGCGTCCGGCAAATCAAATATTATACTTAGTATCAAGCTATTACTTGACTTCCTGTTTCGTGAGAGAAATATGAATTCCGGTCTTTTTCGCTGTATGTTTCACACAAATCCAAAGTACTCTATTGATTATTCTTTCCTCATAGATGACCACACTATTAGATATTGTTTTGAAGTTGATACGAGATCCAACTTTATAACTGAAAATCTATATGTAAATAATAGTTTAATGCTGGAACGTATGGGAACTTCTGCAAAATCTTACATTACAGATACCAATGGCATTTCCTACATGGAAGATGATGTGGATCGAGAAACCTTATTCCTAAGAACGCTTTACTTTAATACCAAGTTTGCAGGTAATTCAGCCTTAAAGGCTTGGATGGATTTCTTGTCAAACTCAATATACATTAATTTATTTGACAAAGCGATCATTTCTTACGGAAAAGAAAATTTTCAACTCACACAATACCTTAAAGAGGATGGGTGCAACCATATTAATAACTTCTTTAATGATAATAATTTCGAACAAAATATTGAATATGCCAATGAAAGCCATGGCAAAAATATAACCCTAAAGGTCTCAGATGATGATAATGAAAAATCAATATTCTTTAAAAGGAAAAATATTGATATACCTATTCCTTTTTCAGAAGAGTCCTTAGGGAACCAGAATTTACTTCGATTGCTTCCTGCTTTCCTAAGCGTCGCTAATAAAAGTGGTATTTTGCTCGTTGATGAATTTTCAAGTGGATTCCATAATGACTTAGAAGAGCTTCTGGTTAGATATTTCATGCAACAGGCAAAAAGCTCCCAAATGCTATTTGTATCACATTCAACGAACCTTCTGTCAAATACATTGCTGCGACCTGATCAGGAATATTCTGTAGAATTTAATGGAAACCAAGGAAGTTCAGTGAAGCGTTTCTCTTCAGAACAGCCTCGTTCCGGTCAGAATATTGAGAAAATGTATGTTAGCGGTGTTTTTGGAGGGTTGCCTAATTATAAGGATCTGAATGATGAAAATTAACAAGGATAAACATATCGGACGCGTACTCTTTATCGTTGAAGGCAGTCGAAATGAACTCAACTTAATGAGAAAAATTTTTTGTGATATTCTCAAATATGAATATATTGAGAAAAGACGTAACAGACCAGATACCTTTAGCTGACATTAGCATTTTTGCAGTTGGGGATAATTGAATTGAATTAGTACCAGTATAAAGACCATCGAAAGGGGTGAACTCAACATGAGGTCAAAACGAGGTAACAACTCAGTACAGTTGAAATAATCTGTTAGCAGATTGTACTGAGATTAATTAATGTAATTTGCTAGCAGTTTCAACTGTACTGACTCAGATTAATTAATCATTCAATTAATGAAAAGGAGTACAGTTATGAACTATTTAGTAGAGATAGCAAAAAAGAATAAGTTTCTAGTATGTACATATTTATTGCTAGGCATTTTAATAGCCTTCTTAAGTAACTTTAATGCCAATTATTTTCAGGGTCTTATAGATAAGTTTAATGATGGAAGTTTAACAGTAAGGCACATCATTATATATGGATTTGTCCTTATCGTATTATGCGTTTTCGATTATTTGGACGAATACCCTGGACGCAGCCTTGAACACGGTATTTATATAGATTTAAAATTGAAAGCCTTGAATAAAATAAGCCGTATAGATTATCAGGCATATCAATCTATGGGAACTGGCAAACTAGTCCAGAGGATTGAGAATGGGGCATCTGCTGGCAAAGGTATTTTATTCGATTTCATGTTGTGTCTACTCAGGCAATTATGTCCATCCATTCTATTTAGTATGATTTTTATTTATAGCATCAATAAAAAGGTCATGCTGATAATATTGATAGGTTATATTGTAGTATTTTTTATTACAAATTTGCTTCTAAGGGTTTTATATCAAATCAAGGAACGTATTCTATCAAATGAAGAAATGATGAACCATATTCTGGTTCGCGGATTCATGGAAATGGTAGTGTTCCGAATAAATAAGAGGTTTAAACAGGAAATTGAAAAGGCGGAATTGGCAAAAAAAGATATAGTAAATTCCAAAGTTAAAATGACGCTTATTCATGAAGCTTTTTTTGCGATTTTTGCATTATTGGTGATTGTAATTAAAATCTTTATCATTGCTTACGGATGGGTAACGAAATCCTTAAGCATTGGAGCAATTATAGCACTCATTACTTTGATTGATAATGCATATACCCCCATTGCCATATTTAATGTCCTGTTCGTACAATATAGACTGGACAAAACAGCATTTAAGAGGTATACCGATTTTTTAGATTCAAAAAATGATGAACAGCTTGATAAAGGAGAAAAGATAACATCTTTGAAAGCTGATATTTCTTGTACTGGATTAAGGTTTTTATATGATAATAGGGTTGTTCTGGATCGCTTTGACTTAAATATCAGACATGGAGAAAACGTTGCGCTTGTGGGTGAAAGCGGTTCCGGTAAATCAACATTGATAAAATTGTTGTCTGGACTATTAAAGCCTCAAGGTGGCAAGATATCGATTGGTACCTATGAGTTAAATAATATTGATTTAAACAGTTATTATGACTGTATAACATATATAACTCAGGAATCACCGATATTTGATGGAACAATGCGAGAAAATCTAGTGTTTGATAAAATTGTAGAAGACCAGGAAATTATCAAAGCATTAGAGCAGGTGGAATTATTAGATTTATATAACAAGTTGGATAATGGTTTAGATACTGAACTCGGAGAAAGAGGAACTGCGTTATCTGGTGGTGAACGCCAACGATTGGCACTGGCTAGACTGTGGTTTTCTAAGTCAAATATTATTATATTAGATGAAGCAACATCAGCAATGGATAATATAACAGAAGAAATTGTAATGAAGCGTGTAATGGATTTATTACGAACACAAACCGTTATCGTCATAGCGCATCGTCTAAACTCCATCAGGAAATTTGAACATGTTGTTGTTTTAAGAGGAGGTCGTATTGTTGGTCAGGATAGCTTTAATAGACTGCTGGAGAATAATACATACTTTAAAGATTTATATTATGCAAGCACACGCGATTAATATAATAAATAACGGCAAGTAACTCTTTATTGCGGGATTTTTAAAAGGCAAGTACCATACGTTGGTCACTTGCCTTTTTACAGATGAAAGCATGCCGTTACCGCCTTGCATGAACTAAAAATGAAATACAATTTTTTAGTCATTCCAATTGGTCAATATAATGTAACTAATTATGATGTAAATGGAAAAGATAAAGTGTCATGCAATAGATTTATTTTATATGTTTTTCAAGTTCGGTAATAACTGTTTTAAATCTTTCGTGTTCTCGTACTGGTGCAAAAATCTCTCTAAATACTAAGTATTCTTTTGAGCCTGACGCCGTGGATTTTATATCAAGGTACTTATTTTTAGAACAGGTCTGTCCTTGAAAAATAATCGATGAGTACGTTGATACTTCTGGTAGTGTGTCATATTTTACGCTATATTTTGCAAACTGCTCTATACAGTCAAGCGCTTTGTCATAATCTTTCAGCTTTAAATAATCTTCAGAAAGCCAATAATAAACTGCTCGTAACCTTAAAGTTTCATAAATATAATCATTATTTTCATGTAGTATTTCCTCAAATCCTACGAGCTTTTTAAACAGCTCTACTCTTTTTTCTGAATTATCCTTATATTTAGTGTTTGCAAGATTTTCAATTAAATATTCAAACATATCCGATAACATCCACATATTTTGAACAATCTGATTAGATTTCGCTTCACCATCAAGTAGTTCCGGAAGCACCATATCTCGTGAATCACGTGCAAGTGGCAATCTGTTTGCTGTTTCAACAGCTTTTTCCTTTTCACCTATATCTTTATAACCACGTGCAAGAACTTGAAGGGAACGAAAACGTAAATTGTCATCTGTGCAATCACTCAAAATACGTGTGCAAATAGATATAGATTCCCGTATATTGTTCTGTTTCTCTTTTTCTGGTTTTTTCGTAAGACATAAAGTTTTCGCAAGGCAGTACAACAATTCGTAATTATTCGGAAATTCCTGAACAGCGTTTCTGAGCATTTCAATTGTTGAACCGTCTAACCAATTTTTACTCCTCTCGGGTCCCGCTTGTTTAATAATCATATCAATCTTTTCCTGATTTTTCATAACATCAAAACACATCAGTTCATCAATACTTACATTGAAAAAATTCGCGATTGACGGAAGAAGCTCTATATCAGGATAACAGCCCTCCACTTCCCATTTGCTAACAGCTTGCGCCGTAATCCCTAAATATTCTGCAAACCTTTCCTGATTAACATCAGCTTTTTTTCGTAATTCTCTTATTTTTTCACCTATTTTTATAACCATAAATATTCCTCCGTTCCTATAATATTTTTTACAAGCACTTGTAGCTATATTATAAAATACAAAGGAATTAACATCAATAAACAATCATTTGTTGCTTTATCAACCATTAGTTGTTATCCTAGAATAAAAATTTTTCAGCAAATAAAATGCACGGAATCAAATAAAAAATCTTCATCTGAAATTCAAACCAACATGTTATAATAGATAGAAGTACAAGGAAGTAATGAAAGGAATGAAACCTAATGCAGAATCAACAAAATAAACAATATCAGGTATTATTTCTGGAAGATGAACCAACCATCCGGGAAGTTTTAAAAGAATATATGCTTATGTCTCAATATCAGGTAACAGAAACCGACAACGGCGATAAAGCCATTGCCTTATTAGATCAGTCTGATTTTGATATTGCCGTATTAGATATTATGGTGCCGGGGGTTAGCGGTCTGGAGGTATTAAGCCATATCAAAAACCAGTATCCCCAGACGGCTACTATTATGCTTACGGCATTAGAGGATGAGAAAACCCAGGTGGATGCCTTTAACCGATATGCAGATGATTACGTAATCAAACCGGTTTCCCCGATCATTTTATTAAAAAGAATGGAAACGATTTTACGCCGTACAAAACAAAACCTGATAAATTCTAAAACTTCATCTGGTCTTACCTTTGAAGAAGAGGCCTATTGCGCCTATTATAATGGGAAGCTGTTACCCCTTACCTTAAGCGAATACTTATTATTACTGACTTTATATAAAGAATCCAACCGGGTTTTTAACCGAGAGCAGTTAATACTGAAAATTTATAATGAAGATTATATCGGAAATGACCGGATTATTGACGCCCATATTAAGAACCTGAGAAAGAAATTACCTGTGTCCTGCATCAAAACCATAATAGGCATCGGATATCAATTTGATAAAGAAGGAGCTGCCCGTGAAACTCATTCATAAAAACTTTTTCTATACGGCCATTGTAACAGGTATTCTCACCATTCTGGTCCTTGGGTATTTTGTGTTTATGCTGCCGTCACTCTATGTGGATTATATGTCCAATGAAAATTATAACTCACTGGTAGAACAGCATAAAAGCTATCTAAAGGACGGTTCCTACAAAAATGTAGCGGTAAAAAACCCTAGCTGTATGACAATCGATATTCCTTTTTCGGAGGATTCACTTAAACTTACCGGCAAAACCTTTCAGATGACCATAACACCTAATACAGAGGATATGAAGGAGTTACTGTTTGGTATTAAAACCTATGTAAAAGGATATATAGATACCGTTCAGGATAAGGATAAGCATATAGATGAAAAGGCTTTTCAGGCAGAACTGAAAGATAAAGCCTTGGAATGGAAAGCTGCCTTTTTGAAGCAGGTGGATTTAATGCAGGATTTGCCCTTTACGGTAGATACCCAGACAGATACCTCTTATTATCAATACTACTGGGAGGAATCAACCAAAATCCATTATATTGCAGATGACACAATTATAGTAGATGCCGGTGTCAGTGATGGCGAAAACCATTACACCAACTATATGGGGATTACCTTTAATAATGACCGCCTTGTTATGTCCTATTATCCCTCCATGACGCCTCAGATGAACGAAATTACTCCCATTGTAATCCGGTCCCTGCCAATGCTAATTGCGGTTATCATACTATTTGCCTTAGTCGTTTCCTTTTTGTATTCCAAAGGTATCGTAGACCCAATTATAAGATTAGTAAAGCATACCGAAGCAGTAAAACAAAGCGGTATGCTTTCGAATGCCTCCCTGCCCTCAAAAGGAAAAGATGAAATTGCAGTTCTTATTCAGACCTTAAATGGGCTGTATCAGGAACTTGACCATAACTACAATCTATTGGAGAGTAAAAACAAGGAATTAAGGGAGAAGAACAAAAGCCAGGAGGTATTCCTTCGTTCCTCCTCCCATCAGTTAAAAACCCCAATTGCCGCCGCACTTTTGTTAGTGGATGGCATGATGAATCAGATCGGAAAATATCAGGATACAAAAGCCTATTTACCAGAAGTGAAAAAACAGCTTTTATCGATGCGGAAAATCGTAGAAGATATTTTATATTTAAGCCGCCGTGAAGAAAACATAAAATTTGAACCCGTGGATTTGAATACCCTGGCGGACCGACAATTATCCTATTATCAAATCACGATGGCAGAAGGAAATTATAGTCTGGTAACAGATTATGCTAATCCTTGCTATGTCAGCACCGATGCCAATATATTACTCAAAATACTTGATAATCTTATTTCAAATGCTATTGTACACAGCAAAGAAGGTGCGGTCATTACAGTTTCAACAAAACCAGGTCAATTAGCAATACACAACAGCAAAGCATATATCGAGGAAGAGTTAATGTCTGATATTTTTGAACCATTTGTAAGCGGCAGCGGAAAAGGGCATGGTCTTGGGCTCTATATTGTTGCGTATTATGCTAACATCTTAGGAGCGAAAGTGCAGATTAGCAATGAAAAAGATGGAGTCCTTACCCATATAATATTTGGGGCAAATCTTACCGAACCGGATAATGGTAACGAGTTATAATATATTACTATTCCTTAGACTGGGGAAAGCAATATTTTACCGATACTAAATTTTACGAATCAGAGACATGGTTCTGGTTATGACTAATTGGAATAAATTTCAGGTATCCATGTCTACACAGAATCTTCATACGAGATTCATATCCATTTGTTAAGATAACGGTATAAAGAAGAGGAGATGACAAGCATGTTACTAAGAATAAATAACTTAAATGTTCAGTACGGCAAAATGACTGCCCTTACAATTACCGCTCCCATTACCATTGAAAAAGGAGACCGTATAGGTGTTATCGGTTCAAATGGAGCCGGAAAAAGCACATTAATAAAAAGTCTGTTAGGAATTGTAAACTACACCGGTTCCGTGGACAGCACCCTTACCCCCTCCGACATGGCAGTCCATATGCAATTTAATGAATACACCAACAGTATGGCGGTAAAATACATTATGGAGGCGATTCTGCAAACCAGTATCAGGAAAAACAAAAAGCTGCAAGAGCTTATTTCATATTTTGAATTTGAGAAGTGTCTGAATAAAAAGTATAAGGTGCTGTCCGGCGGACAAAAACAGCGGTTTACCATTATTTTAGTCATGATGCAGGATTCACCCCTTACCTTTTACGATGAAGTTACCTCCGGGTTAGATTTTGAAACACGGCAAAAGCTGGTGGAGAAGCTGGTTAACTGGTATCAGGATAAAGAAGCCGGATTATGTGTTGTTTCCCATTACTATGAAGAATTAGAGCAATTAACCAATAAATTATTGATTCTCGAACAGGGAACGGTAATCGACTTTG
This sequence comes from Bacillota bacterium, assembly GCA_023457255.1. Classification (GTDB taxonomy): domain Bacteria; phylum Bacillota; class Clostridia; order Lachnospirales; family Lachnospiraceae; genus Lachnoclostridium. The sequence continues at coordinate 10,038 of JAEWMB010000007.1, forward strand.
GTAACAGAGAAGAGCTGTTTCACAAATACTGCGGCCGTGCCATTATTGTTCTTGATAACAATGAGAAGAATCAACTGCTGGCAGAGAAGTATCAAAAGCTTGCCGCACCAAAGCATTTGATAGCCCTGGCTTGTAATACCCAGGAAATTGAGCTGGAGATTACAGCCTTATTGACTGAAAACAATGTAAATTACAAACGCAGCAATAACAGCATTGAAATGATTTTTATCAATGCAAAAGCCCAGGCAGTGTCAGGAGGAAGCAGTAATGAAAAATAGAATCTCACCTAGAATGATACAATATGAATTAAGAAATGTAGCAGGAAATCCCTTTGTCCATATCTTTGGGTTAGGTTTCCCGATCCTGTTATCGATCCTCATTACAAAGTCAGTTGCAGGGGAAATCGGCAGCAGTGCTTCTTATATGAGTGAAGTTATCACCTCTATTTTCCTTGGCATAGGAGCAGTTATTCCTTTAGCAACTATCCTCATGGGTTATTCCAGTACTTGCTCCCAGGATATAGAAAAGGATATCCCCCTTAGAATGCAGCTCTTTGGCTTTAGTGAAAAGTATACACTGATTAATCGACTGATTGCGGAATTTGTTTATATGACCTTTGCCTATATTCTTTATTTTATTGTAGGCTGGAAGGTAATTAAAATTGCTGTTCCGAAAGCCTCAGGAGTGGTTATTTATATCGTTTGTTTATATACCTTTGCAGCAGCGTTGTTTATCTTAGCCCATGGGATCGCAAACCTGGTTAAAAAGTTTGGGCTTACTTATATGATAACCATGATCATCTACTTTGGTATGATGGTATTAAGCGGTATGATGGGAATTGCCTTGGATAAACTGCCAAAGAACCTCCAAATCATATCAAATCTCCTCCCCTCCACGTATTTTAATAAAGACTTTTATTCGGTTTGGATTGGAAAGGCTTATAATTTCGGACCAATGATACAGTCTTATATATTCTTTTTTGCTTTAGCAGGAATCTTGATTTTTGTAATGTTCTATCGGTCGAAAAGGAATTTACATTAGTATATAAGTGGAAAGTGGTAACAAAGTAGGATATAAGTTTTGCAATAAAGTAGAAAAGAAATTTGGTTGATAAAGGAAAGATATATAGTAATAGAATGGGATGTAATTACTTGATTAAGTGGAAAGTAATTGCCTGATAAAGTAGGAGGAAATTACTTGATAAAGTGGGAAGTAATTGCTTGATAAAGTAGGAAGAAATTACTTGATAAAGTGGAATGTAATTACTTGTTATGATGTAATAGAGTGGAAAATCATGATTGACAATTAAGAATTTGAAAGATATAATTATTTAATATTTAAAAAAGCATGGAAGAGAAGAGTAAACCTTTTGAGCTTTTACAGAGACCTCAGTATGGTGAAAATGAGGAAGGCAATAACTGGTTGAACATGGCCTCGGAGCTGCGCACCGAAACATTTTGTTAAGGCTGCGACGGGAGCACCCGTTATCGTGATAGACTATCGATGAATCATTTCTTGTCCGTAGTTAATAAGACTTATATCGTGAGGTATAAGTGAATTTAGGGTGGTAACACGAAGCATCGCTCTCGTCCCTGAAAAAGAAATTTTTCAGAGAGGAGGGCTTTTTTTTCTAATTCAAGTTTGTGCTTGCTCACCACAAACTTGGTATACAAAAAGCGTGCGCAAGAATTGAGGTTAATATGTATCATCAAGGAACCGTTGTATTAGAAACAGAGCGTTTGGTGTTAAGACCCTTTAGGCTGACTGACGCGAAAGATATGTATCATAACTGGGCAAGCCAGGATAATGTCACCAGATATTTGACTTGGCCAACCCACACTTCAGAAGATGTTTCAAAATCTGTTTTAGAATTATGGGTAGGTAACTATAAAGATATGAAATATTATCAATGGTGCATTGAATGGAAAGAAAATCACCAAGCAATTGGCAGTTTTGCAATTGTTCATATGGAGGAAGACATTGATGCTGTAGAAATTGGATATTGCATAGGGGAGGAATATTGGCACAGAGGAATTGTAAGTGAAGCATTTCAAGAAGTCATAAAGTTTTTATTTGAAAAAGTTGAGTGCAATCGAATTTATGCCAGACACGATATTTGCAATCCCAATTCAGGAAAGGTCATGAAAAAATCGGGTCTTATATATGAAGGGACTCTATTAGAAGCTGGAAAAAATAATACTGGAATATGCGATTTAGCTGTATATGGAATAACAAAGAAACTGTATACTGGGAAGAAAAATTCAGAAGATTAAAAGATAATATTTTAGAAAAAACGAGCTTTGTTTCAATCAGCAAAGCTCGTTTTTCCTGATCTTTTTATAATAGGGTGCAAAGTCGAAGCTTAATTTTAGTGTTACAGTTACTGAATCAATAAAGAGTTATAGGGTGTAATTATATCTTGTAAGTTAGTAAAGGCATTTTTATGGTATTGTAGAAATTTTTTGAAAAAAGGTTTAAAGCAGGTAGATTCCGTAACCAATTGCCTGAATTTCCGCTAAATCCGGTTCTCTAAGGCGGAAGCCTTCGCCTGTTAAAAGCTGAGAGGAAGAGGGTAGTTTAAACCCTTCCGTAGTATCCCCGGCATTCATAATCACCAGTAATTTACTCCGGTTATCAGTCCGGTAAAAGGAATACAGGTAACTTCCTTTTTGTACAGGTATTACCTGATATTCTGAGGTTATACCGATGTATTTTTTTCGAAGACTGATAATAAAACGGATGAATTTCTCAAGTTCCTCTTCCTCTGACTGCCAGGGCATGGGACTTCTGTAATCGGCTTCTTTTAAACCTGTAATTTTCTTTTCATCTCCGTATAAAAGACTTGGGACACCGGGTAATAACATAAGGGTAATAAAGGCAAGTTTCCACCTCTTTATATCACCGCTGCAAAGAGACAGAAAACGTGATACATCATGGGTGTCCAGCAGATTTAATTGCCCCAGGGTAATGTTGTACGGATATCTGAGCAGCATCTGGGAAATATGTGCCCCGAAGGTAAAAGCATCGATTTTACCAAGAGCGAAAAAATCCCTGCAATGTTTTCTGAAATCATAATTCATGGTAGAATCAAAGATATCTCCGCGTAGCCAGGCATCTGCATTTTCCCATACTTCCCCAATCAGAACGATATCTTTGTTTTCATCCTTGGCGGCCTTCCGAAAGACCCTCCAGAAATCCCGGTCTATCTCATTGGCCACATCCAGACGCCAGCCATCGATTCCAAATTTTCGGATCCAGTATCTGCATACATCTGCAAAATACTGCGCAACCACCTTGTTGGAGGTGTTTAATTTCGGCATTTTACCTTCGTAAGCAAAACAGGCATAGGTCGGGGTCTCTCCCTGTACAGGACGGATCACCGGAAATTTCAGATCATAAAACCAATCTCTGTACTTTGAAGATTCCCCGTTTTTAACTACATCTTCAAAAGCGAAGAAATACCAGCTGCAGTGATTAAACACACCGTCTATTATTATATGCATATGGTTTTCATGCACTTTTTCAACCAGTTCACGAAAATCCTCTTCATTCCCAAAACAGGGATCAATCCGGTAATAATCCAGAATATCATATTTGTGATATTCACCTGCCATAAAAATAGGATTTAAATAGATACAGGTAAAACCTAAGTTTTTAATATAAGAAAGACTTTCAGTGATTCCTTTTATCGTTCCTCCCAGCTTCGCTTTAGATGGAAAACCTGTATCAGTTAAAATCTGTTTTTCCTGGGTGATAAGTGTTTGATTTCCATTGGCAAAACTATCAGGAAAAATATTATATACAACTGCTTTTTTAAACCATTCCGGAACATCCGGTATTTCTCCCCGCAAGATAAAAGGATATTGGTAATATTCGCTGCGTCCTTCGATAATAGTTCCGTTAAGGAGTATATCAGGCAGTTCCTTGGAAAATTGATCCCCATAATAATAAGTCCATTCTTCCTCTTTTTCTAATTTAAAATAATAACATAACCGGTTAAATGGACTGTCAAACGTAACTTCGTAATAATCAAACAGGTCGTCCTTAGCTGCAACTGCCATGGGCAGAGGGGAAAAACTCACGGGGGTCTCGCAGCATGCCCGGTCACCATAATACAAGGTACAGGAAGTCAGGTCATCACTTGCTGTGCGAAGCCGGATGGTCATGATTTTTTCCGTACGCGGAAAGGCATACTGGGACTGGGGGATATGTAAAATAGCTCGTTTATTCATGAATTAACTCCTTAAGTGTGTGATTTTATCCTTTTACACCGCCTGCAGTCAGGCCGGAAACCATATATTTCTGTATGCAAAAGAATATGATTAAGACAGGAACTGAGACTAAGATGGAGGCCGCGGAAAATAAAGGCCAGTTACGTCCGTAATCGCCGGTCTGCAGTTGATATAAGCCGCTTGCCAGTGTGTAATTTCCTTCACTTAACATAAATGTAGTGGCAAACAAATATTCATTCCAAACAAAAATTAGAACCATAACAGCGGTTACAATAATGGCAGGACTTGCAAGCGGCAAAATAATTTTTAAAAGCATTTTCGTGTCATTTGCCCCGTCTATTTTAGAAGCTTCCTCAATCTCTATGGGAATGGAATCAAAATATCCTTTTAAATTCCATATAGCAAATATACACATGGAGCCGGCATAAATTATAGCCAGTCCTATATGCCGGTTTAATAAATTCATGGTTTTCATCAGACGGAATATAGCAAACATGGTAAGAATCTGGGGAAAGGCATTTAATAATAAGAGCAGCTGCAATACCGTTTTTCTGCCCTTAAAACGGTATCTGGAAAATGCATAGGCGGCCCAGACCGCAAACCCGATGGCAATTAGAACAGTTCCGCCGCTTAAGAGGATGGAATTCTTAAGCCAGGTCATAAAGGGTTTATCAAACAGGATTACACGGAAATTCTCCAGTGTGGGATGTTCGGGGAATAGAACAGTACCGGAAGAAAGTCCGCTGCCGCTTTGACTAAGAGCCATGGAGAGGGCATAGAGAATCGGTACTAATGCCAACAGGCATAGAACAAGGAAAATCCCATTTAACAGCAATAACCGGAGTTTTTGTCTGGTTTTCTTCTTTATCATCAGTTATCCTCCTTTATGCCTTTATTTAATGTGATTGAAAATAGGATAATCATACAAAATATGATCATGGATACGGCGGATGACAAACCGTAATTATTAGATACAAACGCATTCTGGTAGGCATAGGTTATGATGGTTTGTAAGGTAGCACCGGATAAAGCACCTTTTTGCATGGTAAGCAGGTAAATAATATCAAACTGCTTAAAGGTGGTAAAAGCCGTCATTACTATGGCAGGTCCAATAATAGGCTTTAAGGCGGGGATAGTTATATAGAAATTTCTTTTTATAAAGCCGGCACCATCTATCATGGCACCTTCCTGACAGTTTTTATCTATGCTTTGCAGGGCACCGTCTATCATCATAATCATAAAGGGAAGTGCCATCCAAAGATTTAAGATCATACAGGACAAAAAGGCCGGTATATTTTCGGATAAATAATTAATCTTGGGAATTCCAAGGAATGCAGCCAGCTTGTTTAAAAGTCCGAACTCCGTATTATACATACCCACACGCCATAACAGTATTGATACATAAGCCGGCATAGCCCAGGGAAACATGAGGAGGGTTTTATAGAACCTTTTCCATTTTAAACCCGGTACATTTAAGCCCAGGGCAATCAAAAAAGCAATTGCAACCTGAAGCACCATATTGCAAATAGTCCATAACACTGTAGTTAACAATGCCATCAAGAACCCGGAGTCAACCTTTAATAGCGCCCTCTGATAATTTTTCAGGCCGCTTATTGTGTAATCCTGCCAATGATATAAACTCATATTGGTCAGAGAAATGAATCCTGTATAAACAATAGGAAAAATAATAATGGTTCCGATTAGTAAAAATGCAGGAAAGGTATAAAGCCAGGGCAGGTATTTATGTTTTCTTTTCATAGAAAGTCAGACCTTTCACTTAATAAATGGGGGGCGGTGCAAAACGGTGGTCTTGCGGCAGTCCCCCGGGATTTTTGATCCGTTATACAAGGTACTTTAGTCCCTGTATTTATTCCGGTGGAATTACTGCATATCAGCAATAGCAGTTAAAGCTTCCTGCTGGTACTGATTGGCTGATTTATCCACATCTTCTCCGGATTTATTAACAGTAGCCAAAAAGGATTCCGTTGGTCCCCACATAACACTCACCTCCGGAATATTGGGCATAGGCACTGCGGTTTCGGCAGTATCCTTAATAGCGGTTATCATTTCATTGGCAGCTACTTCTATATCCTCGTAAGCTTTTATATTAGCCGGTGCGCAGTTAGATTTTTTGGCTAATTCGATACTGATTTCCGGACCGGACAGAACCTCTAAAACTTTCGCAATGGCTTCTTTTTTCGCCACAGCCGCATATTTTAACACGCTGAACCCTTGTACACCGGAATATGGTGCAAGCCCTTTGCCGTTTGGCAGTATAAAATCCGACAGGGATTTAAAACCAAGATTAATACCGGCAGATTTCATACCTGCAATGAGCCAGGGCCCTCCGATAATGGCGGAAGCCTTTCCTTCATTAAATAAAGTACCCACGGTATTATAGTCACCATCCGCCTCAAGACTTGCAAACTTCTTATTATAAATTACCGCATCCTTTGTTTCCTGAAGGTTTAAGCCAGGTACGGCATCCTGATTTATAATGGAGCCGCCGAAGCCATTTATGAAAGGTGCCACATTATAAGCGGTTGAATGCTGATTAACAACAGCATAGGTACCTGCCTGTGTATCCGTATTGGCAGTCATATATTCATACAATTCCTCGGTAGTAGTAGGTATCTCTCCCTTCCATAAATCCTTATTGTAAATAAACAGTAAGGTTTCAAAATACATTGGAAGCTGATAGGGCATATCCTTATAATTGCCGGCCTCAAGAGTCATGGGAAGCAGGTCAGACATTGTTTCGCGGCTGATAAAATCTGTAATGGGTGCCAAAATACCCATCTCAGAAAAAGTTCCGATAGGGTCCTGGGCATAAAAATACATGTCCGGGCCGTTAGCAGAATCGTTGCCGTATAATTTCAACTGGTCGGTCAGTCCGGTTTTCTTGCTGAACTGAACGGTAATACTTTCATTTTGAAGCATGTCATTTAATTTTTCCTCCATGACTGCCATGATGGATTCGTCGCCGTCATGCCAGATGGTAAGCTGTACCGGCTCAGTTTCTTTTGTTGTTACTTCTGCTGTTGCTTCAACGGAAGCCGGCTGATTTGTCCCTTTACCTGTTTCCTGCACAGCATCCGGCTTGCTACTGCAGCCGGATAATAAACTTAAGGTAAATAAAAGACTTAAAAGAATACTCAATACACGTTTCATAAATTAACCTCTCCTTCTCATATAGGAAAACGATTTCCTAACAATTATACCAGAATAGCCAATATTAGCTGCTTTCTTTAGCTATATTAACAAGTAAGAAGGGGCGAGGTCAATAAAAAATTGTAAAAATAGTTGACTTTGTTAGGAAAGCGCTATACTATAATTATAAAAATGTCAAATATTTCGGGAGAATAATTATGTCTGTAACCATTCAAGATGTCGCACGGGAAGCAGGAGTATCCATTTCAACTGTTTCGAAAGTACTAAATAATTGGACGACCATATCACCGGCAACCATAATGCGTGTGAATAAAGCAGTTCAAAAATTAAATTACACCCCAAATTCGAGGGCTGTAAGCTTTGCAAGACAGACTACGGATAATATAGTATTTTTAACTTCCTTAGGTAAGGGTGAGGCTTATCATAATCCTCATATGTTTGATATCATGTGCGGGGTTAATAAAGAATTATCCAAAGCGGGCTATATGATGACCCTGTTAGATACCTCCGAAGAATCTTATAAGGGTGAATCAGTAGAGAAAGTAATGGCGAAAAAGAGTGCGGACGGTATGATTATCCATGGTTCTGCCATCAATAAAGAAACTGCCGCGTTGATATTAAAGAGGCAATTTCCTCATATTGTCATAGGGCACCCCGGGTTTGAAACCCAGTTATGCTGGATTGATACCAATCATGCTTTGGCGGGCCAATTTGCAGCTGAGCACCTGATAGCGGGAGGTTATACGGATTTCGCCTTTATCGGCGGTAAAAAAACGGATTATATATCCATGCAGCGCCAGAAAGGCTTTATCGGGACTTTGTATAATTATGGTTATCAGCTTGCCCCGGAACGGATATATTACACCGATTCCGGCAGGGAAGAAAGTTATGAGGCAGCCATGAACCTGCTTAATTCCAACAAACCACCCAGAACCCTTACCTGTGAAAACAATACCATTGCAGTGGGTGTCATAAAAGCCATAGAAAAGTTAAACCTTAAGTTACCGGAGGATATCGCGGTGCTTACCTTTGACATCTATCCTTATTCGGAAATAATCGAACCGAAGCTTACGGTAATTGACATCAATGTTTACGATATGGGGGTACAAGCCGGTATTATGATGCTTAGGAAGTTAAATAATCCGTCCCTCCAGATACAGACCTATACCACACTTCCGGTGGTGATATATGGTAAGACCACGTAGTATTTTTCTGTATTGTAGAAATTTTTTGAAAAAATGTATAAATAATCTAAAATTACTACTTGACTTTAGCGAGGGACAGTATTAAAATTACAGATGTATTCCTCGATAGCTCAATGGTAGAGCACACGGCTGTTAACCGTGGGGTTGTTGGTTCGAGCCCAACTCGGGGAGTTTTCCTAGTATTATTTAATTTTGTTTAAGTGATATGTTTGAGCTTAAATATGGTATATATTTATTTGACTAGTAAAAAATATATTGATATAATTAGTTATATATATAATATGGCGACATAGCCAAGTGGTAAGGCATGGGTCTGCAACACCCTGATCACCAGTTCAAATCTGGTTGTCGCCTCTCTTTGAAAGTGCTTCAAACCTAAGAAATATAAGGGTTTGAGGCTTTTTTTATTTTTAAACACTCTCAACGAAATTACCGTTTGAGAGCGTTTCAGGTTATTTGATACTGTTCTATATTGTGTATATAATGTGTAACGCTATAGCTTAGTAAGATATTTCTTCTAAAGCAGAAACTGCAGAAGCAGAAACCTCAGCACTTGGATGCACATAGGTGTTATATGTTATATTAACCGAAGAATGTCCAAGTAATCTTGAAATAGTTTTTATATCAATGCCTTTAGATAGAAGAATAGTAGCAAAGGTGTGTCTTAAAGCATGTAGCCCCACATGTTTAATGTTACATGCCTTAAGCATTGAGTCAAGAGATCTTTGAAATGCTCCAGGTAATACCATATTCCCTGTTTTACTAGAAATGACGTAATCGGTCTGAATGTTGTGCAATTGTTGATATAATTTAATTTCTCTCAGTGCATGTATTGCCGTTTTATTTAGTGGAATATCTCTACGACCACTACTAGTTTTCACATCACCCAATATAATAAGTTGCTTTTATCGGTGTATCATTGGAATTTTTGTTTTTTGTGTTACTGAATATTATCAATATGTGAATAAGAAAAGAATGACATCGAAAAAGTATCAATAAAAAACCAAATATGAATATTATATATAATATCGCTATTATAACAAATTTACGTTGACATATTAATCCAAGTTGTGTATTATTTTACTAAATAATGTTTTTAATTGTTTATTGCGTTCTATAAGACAACTTTCTATCAATCACGGTGTTATAGTTTCTAGTACTTACTCGAGAAAGAAACTATTATGCATATAAAAAACAGACTGAAGGAGGAGTATAATGAATAATTTTATCAAAAAGTTTGTAATAACTACAATGTACTTATCTCTCATTTTAATTGCAACTGTGCCAAGCGTTATAACATCAGCGAAGCAAAATGATATCGTAATAAGAGATTTAACAGAAGAAGAGCAGGCATTGATTGAATCGGGAGAAATTGTACCAACTGTGGTGGATGATATTGACGCTTTTTTTAATATCACTGCATCTGGGGTACTTAGTTACTATATTATAGTCGATGGTGTAGGAAAAGTTGCAGAGGATAATGTACTTGTTATTTTCCCATTCTATGCTAGAGCAGAGTAAACAAATGAAAAAACTAATAAAATACACATTAACAATAAAGCAAAATTTATTGCTTATATTATTATTAATTATTTTTTCTTGTGTTCAAACGATTTCTCCACTGCAACAAAAAGCTGATTTTTTTGTTTATAAATATGGTATTTTTGGTCCTTGGATAGAATGTTTTAATAGAAATGACTTAGGAGCAGTTAATATATTTCAGACTGTTTTATCTGATAGCAATTTGGGAATTTTATGGTATCCACAAAACATAATTTTTAGCATTGTATTTATAAACATATTTGTTGTATTTTTTCGTTATATAAGAAGAAAATAAACTTAATGTCAATGCAAAAAGCTATGAAGTCATATGATTTTGGTATAGTAAAGAATCCATTTAGATATTAATTCTATTTGGATTCTTTTTTATTACATGAAATTAAGCATACTACATCATTTTTACCATAATCGTTATAGAAACACAAATCAAAATCGTAGGAAAGTGTGAACACAAAATATATATCTATCCTGCTATGTAGAGTATGTATGATATAAGAATACCAAAAGATTCAATCGCATTATCCGATAGATTGGTTACGAACTCATTACCAGAAGCATACAGGCAAATTGTAAAGTATTTATAGATAGCAAAACTAATTTTTTATTGCGGTTTGAAAGGTGAAAGACCATGGGCTTAATATGCCATGGTCTGCTTTTTATATTCGGCTTGCATATTCTGAGTAGTCCATATGGAGGTTCGCCTAAATACACGTATTAATTAATATTATGCTTTTGCTTCAATTTCGTCTTAAAATCTTTATAAGGTGGAAAAGGGAATTGGTATATACATATTATTCATGCTTCTCTCCTAGTAATTTAGACGCTTCATAAAATATGAGTCTGTCATATTTCAGAAAAAGAAGAACATATGTTTGAAAGTACTAATGAGGCATGATATAATACACCTAAGATAATAAATATTGAATTATTTACAATAATGGAAAGGAGAATAATAGAATGCTTAGAGGCCATAATTTGGATATACATATGCAAATTAAAATTTTGGAAGAGATTATTATGTCAAGTGAAATTCTTAGTTTAGTTATGAAACGAGCAAAGCAGTTAAACTTAGAGGGTTATTATATAGGAGCGGGCTGTGTAACACAAACTGTTTGGAACTATCTCTCTGATTATCCGTTAGATTATGGCATAAAGGATATCGATCTTGTTTATTTTGATAACGTAAATTTAGACTTTGATTCAGAAAATAAAGTTATTATGCAAGTAAAAGAATTATTTTCAGATTTAGGGATTGAGGTAGATGTAAAAAATCAAGCTAGGGTCCATCTGTGGTATAAAGATCATTTTGGTTATTCAATTAAGCCCTATACGTCTATTGAGTCTGCAATAAATACATGGCCAACTACAGCAACAGCAATTGGTGTTAGGATTGAAAATAGAGGGTTTAAAATATATGCTCCATATGGATTGAATGATTTATTTGGAAAAGTTGTTAGAGCAAATAAAACACAAGTTACAAAACAAATTTTTGAAGAAAAGGTATCAATTTGGTTAACTAAATGGCCAGATTTAACTATTATTCCATGGGAATAGAGTAAAGTTAACTTTGGCTTTATAAGTATTTCAGAAACGTGTTAAGTACTACAATCATATAAAAGTTTGAACGAAAGGAAAATCTTACAGTTGTGGCTTACAATTCGATTTTGTTTTAGAATTTATTGAAGGAAGAGTTTGGGCGGGTTAGATATTGGCGGAAGATTAATAATTTTATTATTGCTTACATGATTAATCATAATTAATATATAAAGACTTTTTATTAGAATTGTTAAAATGATAAGTTTCATTTAGTAAACAGGACAATAATAATTGATAACGAAAGAACGACATGAATGGTACTTTTTCAAGGAGAAGTCTATCCATGCCGTTCTTTTATTTGAAAGAATTTTGATAGTTAGAGCCTTTTCATAAAATTCCGCAAACATTCTGCTGATAGGAAAATGCAAATGAGGTCCTCACTATGGAGAAAGACCTTAGAGAGATGCGGGGATCATACAGGAAGGCTTTCTAGCTTCCTTATAAGAAGGCTTTTCAAGCAGTAAGAATGGGTTTAAAGTAAATATATTCCCAGTTACTCTTTTGATTAAATGCAACAGCTCTTTTACTCACTTATCAAAACTGATAGGTCTTACCTATGATTTAATATAAGATTTTTTGTCTTCTACTCTTTGGTTTGTTCATCCTTGGTATTTGATTCAGAAGTTGATTCTTCTGTATTAAGTGTTATATTTGTCTGCGCCTCTGTTACTTTATCACTCGATGATGTTGGTTCAGTAGGCACTTCTTTTTTAGCAGTGGCTCTAAGGGCGACAAAGAAAACAACACCAATAATTAGTAGAAAGATGGAGATAAATTGTGAAGTTGAAAATCGGCCGACATTTCCACGGACTAAGTCTCCCCGGAAATATTCCAAAACAAATCTACCGATGCTGTAACATATTAAGTAAAGGGCAGCAACTTGTCCATTTGCTTTTTTACGTTTTGCATAAAACAGCAGTAAGAAGCAGTGAAGAAAATCCAAGCCGCTTGAAATTAACTGAGTTGGAACTAAACGTATTCCATTTGGAGCATAATTTGAGTTATGAAAAACTATGCCAAGAGCGCAATCTGTTTCAACACCATAGCAACAACCGGAAAGAAAACATCCAATTCTTCCAAAGCCCTGCGCTAATGCAATGGAAGGCATTGCAAGGTCAAAGTATGTTAAGAAATTCAGCTTATTTTTCTTACAGAATAGAAAACCTGCCAAGATACCACCGATAATACCTCCATATACAACAAATCCATCTGTAACTTTCCATAGGATACTAGGATCTTCAATGATTTCAGGTATTTGCGTTATATAGTATAAGAGCTTTGCTCCAAGAAGTCCGCCGACCGCACACCAGATCACAAGAGAAAAGACTTTCTCATGCTCTAATTTTAATTTTTTTGCCCGGTGTTCTGTAAGAAGATATGCGGATAAGATGCCGATAGCTATCATAAGTCCATAACCATATACAGTAACAGGACCGATTGTTATTAGTTCATTTTTCATAGGTTCCTCCTTTCTTGTTTTATGTCATTCATTGATTTCTTTTCAAGGCCTATTGACATTATATAGCAAGGATACGTAAGGTGCAATATACATTGGCGAACTTATTTCATTAATCCGTACACTTTTGACAAACAGATTCTTTCACAATTTGACGGTGAAGGAGCTTCTATAATACATACGTTTGGTAATAAATAACGTATTCTTTTGCCATAGTGATCGATGCGAACCTGCGAAGCTTTGAAAAACCCTGTTGATTCTCTTTGATTAGGTAATCCATAAAGCCGCAGCCAACCTTTAGAGTCACTGGTTCCGAGATTCCCTCAACTGCATAAAAATAGTGAGAAATGGGAAGATAGAGTCACATACCTCACTAGAAATAATTTAAGAATGAAAAAACAAGGTAAATAATTTTAGAAGGAGCTTTGGAATCGATGGATAGTGGGTTAAGATAATCTCCTTTGCCATAGCCTTGGTTTGAATGGCATCGATAGAATAACAGTTTGCCCCATATGTGTTATCTCCTATTGCTAGATTACCGGAAGCAATAGCACCAATGGCGATTTCCTTAGCAATAGCAATAGAACCCATGGAATACACACCAACCGAAATAGCCCCGGCAGAGAGGATTCCGATAGCAATAGAACCAAGGGCGATTGTACCAATGGATATCGCACCAATGGAAAGTAAACCTAATGCTAGAGCACCAAAGGCAAATAAGCCAAAGGAAAGAAAGCCCATACTAAAAAAGCCTACCGAAATAGCTCCTATCGCAATAATTCCCTTTGCTACTTTAACTCGATGTTTAGAGTATAGAAAACAGATATGAATCAACGGCAGGCCAAGCAGCATCTTCTTGCTTTTATACTCAAATCCACGTGGTCGTTTCATGTAGGAGTTAATCTCATTGAGCTGAGATTCTAATGTAGTGTAAGCATGTTCTTTCTGTGGTGCGTCACAAAAATTTTCTATTGTACTATTTTTTTTCTCTCCTGTAGCAGAACGATCCAGAATATAATCCCGGATTAAGTAATCAAGAGAAACTTCAAAGATTTCTGATAGTGTTACTAATTTCTGAAGCTCCGGCATCGTTTGGTCAGATTCCCACTTACTTACAGACTGCCTCGATACATCTAGTAAATCAGCAAGCTGTTCTTGGGAAAGACCACGCTCACGTCTTAGTCCTATTAACTTATCACAAAATTTCATAAATTCCCTATTCCGGCACTTTGGCACCTTTTTTATTGAAGTTAAAATATTACTCTATTCTTATATTTAGGCTGAGACCATTAATTGAAAGAAACTTTCCGCGGTTTATAGAGTTAGAAAAATTCTCTTAACTCCTCTTTCAAATATAAATATATAGGAATAGAAGAAATATAGCAAGAAAGTAAGGGTTTGCAAATTGTCAACCGTAGGTTGCATTGTCATTCTTTGTATAATATACAAGCAAAGACTCAGAAACTCTAAATAGACTTCTATAACTTTACCCCATTTTCTTTGAGCGAAATAATAGTTGCAAAAAAGACAACCAATACTTTGAAAAGCATATAGCTTATCAAAAATATCAGTTGTCTCTGATACAAGACAAGGAAAGCTTTACAATCTCCTTTTTCATGTTAATAAAGGTAAATCATAATCTAAGCTTATTCGTTTTCTGAGAGGTGATTACTGCTTAGGATAGGAAACCTTAAAGCTATTTACCTCAGAAGCTAACTCTAGTTCGATTCCCTTGGTTATGTTTTCATTTATACCCTGTTTGCGGATATAAATAACGGAACCTTCCGGAGCAGTTGTAGCGGATATCGCTTTTGCCTTGGCAGTATTCATTATAGTAAATGAAGTTGTTGTCTCATGAAAGGAAGAACCTGGTTTTACAATTGCATAGCTATACACATCTGTTTTCGATGCATTGTTAAATTGCAGCATCAGTTTTCCGTTCTGATAATAATAGGAAACATCTTTACTATTGTCACCAATTGTAGGAGAACCAGCCTGACCACTAATTTTTAAATAAGCAGTTTTGCTATATGTTTTATTGGCTGTAGCTGCTGCACGGATTCTTAAGGTAACTGATTTGGCACCATTTCTATAAAGAGTAGTAGGAGCGATATCTTCAATTGTCATATTCTTATCGCATTCTACCCATGCATTTATTTTATCACTAAAATACTCCATAGAAAGGGTAGTGTTTAACGTTAATTTATTCGCATTAACTTTAACAGAAGGAGCATTCGCTCTTTTGGCAAGCGTGATGTTTACTTCCTTGGATGGACGTGTACCCACATTATTTGCATTCGTCCCCACTGTTTGCGGGATTCGGAAAGATACTTTAGCACCTTTTACAAGTAACCCTTCCATCGTTTTTAAGAAAGACTGATGGGAGGCGGAGTTTGTATCCAAAGAAACTTTGTTCCATACATAGTCATTAGCCTTCTTCCACTCAAAGTGAGTTGCAGCATCGCAGTTTTCAAATTCAAAAATGCTATCAACTTTATCAAAAATTACCTTTAGTGAGGTATCTTTTGCAGGAAGCGTTACATTTTGAATGGTTTTATCATTCTCACCTTTCAAGTAAAGTGCGGTATCTTCAGTAGAATTTACCCAAGAGATATCCATAAGGAATGCATCATTTTCTGTTGTTTTATTTCCTTCTACCTCATACCAAGTTGTTTTATCAGTGGAATAGTGAACAACAGAATTATTGTTAGTATAAACATGCATGGTCAAGGTATCATAATCAATCCTCCCGATCGAAACCGGTTTTGCTTCGGCGGCACTGATTCTGGAGGTTGGTATCAGTATGAGGAGACCAAGCACTAGAAGGATAGGGATACAATAATATCGTATAGAAAAACGTATTTTTTTCTTCGTATTCATCTATATAAGTCTCCTTTCTACTTTCCAGCGTCGATGATAGTTAACTTACAACCCGATTTGATGATGAATCCGTTACTTAAGGTAATCACCAGATTATTGGTGGTGGTTGAAGTTGAGGTTAATTTATTTATCTTAGCATTGGATAAGTAAATAGTTGCGGTCCCGCCAGATACCGTTGCAGAACGTAACACAGAAGTACCATCCCAAGTTACATCCGATATACCAACGGCATAGGAGCTGTCATGTAGTTTTAGCTTTAGTTCATAAGTTATTACTTCAACAGTTTCAGTAGTTTTACTTCCGTCGTCATTTGTAGTCACTTTTGTCTCGGTTTCTTTTAAGCTGCCTTCCATGATGGACCAAGCGATTGGAGCATCTAATAAGGTCGCTGTATCTACAAGCTTTATCGTGACTTTGTTATCAATCTCTTCCCCATTATTCAAGGTAATTAGGAGTGGAAGGGCTTCTCCCTTAGTGGTAATGGTCGAATGAGTCTCGAATTTATTCACATTTACAGTAACGGTGGCAGTTCGGATTTTCTTGCCATCATCATTTCTATAGGAACCGTATACTACTTGATAATCTGTACCTGGTATCAGAGTATATCCGTCATACTTTATTGTGCTAACTTCAGTATCCTGAGAAGTAAAGCTTCCGATTGCAGAGGTATCTGGTACTTTTTCAGTACCTAAGTCTACCTGGAAAGTGAAGGAGGATTTATCTCCTGCTTCTGTTGAACTATATAAGCGTTCAAAGGCAGAAGTATACTCCTTATTCTCGGAGTTATTGATTTTACTGGATGGATAGATATAGAGCAGTACACCGGAATCTACGGTACTTTCAATAACATCATTATTAGCTAATGTTATATAAGCGTATAGTTTCGTCTCAGTAAAAGCATCTAAATTTACTGTACTTGTTATCTTTGTTGTTATAATGTATTGATCTGTAATTAGATTCGAAGAGGAATTCATACTCACAGAACTCTTTAAGCTTACCGTTCCTTTGGTATTTCCGTATTGATCACGGAAGCTAATGGAGGATACCGTAGTTTTGGTTGGACTATAAAGTGTAAATGTTAAGTTACCGGCAGAATTTTCACTATTACATACACCGGCAGTAGTGACTAAGGTTTTTAAAGTAGTTGCCTGTGCGGAATCTGGATATTGAACACCCTTGCTTCCTGTAATATCGATTTCTTTGGAAGCTAGGGAAAACTTCACATTGTCGGAAGCTGAAACACTCTTCTTTCTCACATAAACATGACTTCC
This sequence comes from Bacillota bacterium, assembly GCA_023457255.1. Lineage (GTDB taxonomy): Bacteria > Bacillota > Clostridia > Lachnospirales > Lachnospiraceae > Lachnoclostridium. The sequence goes on from JAEWMB010000007.1 coordinate 27,409, forward strand.
GGCAGGTGCTTTTTCCTTTTTTATAGTTACTTCTGCATTCGATGTAACGGAAGTCCATGATGCAGCCGCATAGTTTAATGTATCATCAGGTTTAACAATGGTATACTCGAAAGGTTTTGTTTCACTGGCAGCCTTTATCTGTAAAGCAAAGGTAGTTGAGCTAGTGTAATTAACCTCTATACCATGCTCGCTTTCCGAAGGAGGAGCTTCTTGAATTGGTACGGTAACGGTTGCGATATGAGAAACCTGGCTGGTACTGGTTGGATTCTTCCTAAACTGTAAGGTAACCTCATTTTGCGGTGTACCGGAATTGGTATATAGGGCACTACCGGCAATATCTTTTAACCAAAGATTTGCTGATGTGGTCACATTTTTCCATTCTCCAAGGGTCCCATCACTTGCTACGGTGCGATAAGCCATATTTTTATCTAGTTGAATAGAGAACTTGGAACCATTAATTAAGATGTTTGGAGCAGCCGTCTTTTTTGGCACTGTGATTGAAATTTCCTTACTTGGGCGAGCGCTCTCTGTCAGAGTACCATTTACTATATAACCATTGGTGGGTGCAAGTCTTAGATAAATGGCTGCACCCTGTGTACAAAGCATTTCAAGCTGTGAAGCGAAGGTATCCGTATTCACAGTATTCCATATATAGCTATCTTTTTTTCTCCACTGGATAGTACGGTTATAATGATTGGTAAAAGAAACAGTACCTCTTACTTTATTATAGCTTGCCTTAAAATTAGATACTTGTTTTGGTATAGTAACTTTTACAACTTCGGTTGAGGCATCACCTTTGAACGTTAATATATACTTGCTGGCAGGCGATATCCAAGAGATATCAAGAGTTACCAGGCGATCGGTACCGATATCTGTTGGAATTGCCTCCCAAGTCTTCCTGTTTTCATCAGAAAAGTAAACAACAGTATCACCTGGATTTACCTTTATTGTTATCGTGCTATTGTCATAATTAATTTCCTGTATACTGATGCCTGCTCCGGCAGCATATGCTGTTTTCGGAGAAAAGACACCAAAAGCCAAGGTCAATAGAAATAAGACACTGGCAATGATGCAAAGGAAAGTGTTACGACTGCACTTTGCTGTGTTTTTCACAGCAATAGTTCCTGTTTGCATGGTTTTCATACCTCCTTTGGGGTCATGTAGGTGGTTTCTCAGTCGGTCAAAACCACACCGCTTTCTCTTTCTGAGGCCAAACGGCTTTACATGTGTTGTGTGCTTTCACAAATGGATTCTTATGTTCTGTACTTATTATCGGTTAATAACGGAGGATTCTTTAGTAAAAATCTATAAGGAAACGCATTGCCAGGTTCAAATAAGGCAAAATAACTAGATAGGATTTTACTGCTTCTATCCCATGTCCGCTCTAGATGAAAATATTCCATTCTTAGGAAACAATATAATATAGGAATGTCAAAAGTAAGGCAAAGCATGAAAATACTCGAAAATAGGAAAAAAGAACTGATTTTTGTATTATCAGAGAAAAACCATGAATTATGCCAAATTCATGACATAAAAGTAACACAAAGCTAGAATAAAATGGGACTGACAAGAAGACATTATAGAATAGATATAGATAGGGAAGGTGGAGTTTATGTTACTATTACAAAAAAAGCTAAAGTCGATAGTTTCTTTTAGGATCCTGTTTATGCTAAGCATAGTTTTTTTAAGTCAGCCTGCTTTGACAGTTTATGCAAGTAATGAGATGCCCGGATATGAAAATCCTAAGGATATCATTATCGCTACCCCAAAAAATAATTACTCTACCACTGGCAGTAAAGTGAGTATTCTTGGTGCCTGTGATTATGAATACCCATTGTATATGAACGGGGAAGAGATAGAAACCTCAGAGTACGGATTTTTCACGGTTTATGTAGAATTAGAGATTGGTAAAAACGAGTTTGTATTTGAAAATAATGATGTTTCCAAAACACTAACAATTAACCGAAAGAAAGTAACAACTTCATCCGGTAATTCCGGAAATGGCGGTACGGCCACTCCAAAGGTAACCTACAAAGAGTATAAGAATGATGTTTATGGGGTTATAACGAGTAGTTATGCCATGCCAAGAAGTAAGGTAAGTGAATCCAATGTCAATTTAATGCCATTAACACTTGGTACTGCTTCTCGTATCTTAGGGGAAGACGGCAGCTATTATAAGTTAGCGGATGGTACGTATGTTTCTAAGTCAAGTATGAAACGTTATGATAAGAAACTAGAGTCCAATAAGGTAACCAAAGCAAGTATGAGTATGGATTCTGCTGCCAATCAATTAGTAATAGAATTAACAATGAATGTGAATGCCTTGTATTCCGTATCATTTGAAGGACAAAATATTTATCTGAAGTTATATGATACCATAGCAGCGGCAAAGCCGAAAACTGCAGGAAACAGTATAATAGAAAAAGTGACAGTTAATACTGACAGTAAGAATAAAACAAAGACTTATTGCTTTACCATGTTTCACAATGCATCCGTATATGGATATGATATAACTTTTAAAAATGGAGTGATGCGTTTTGAGCTAAAACTTCCAGTAAAATTAAAGGATACAAAGTCACTGAGCGGTTCAACTGTAATATTGGATGCCGGACATGGAGATTATGACAGCGGAACTGTTGGACCTATGGGAGTTTATGGTCCGGTTGAAAAAGATATAAATTTAAATATCACACTGTATGCGAAGCAATACCTCGAGGCGCTTGGGGCAAAGGTAGTCTTAATCCGAGAGGATGATACTTTTTACAGTTTGTCAAATCGTGTGGAAACAATAAGAAAAGTAAAACCGGATATTTCAGTTTCTATCCATGGAAACTCTTTGGATTACTCAAGTGATTATGGCAAAACAAGAGGGTTTCTAACTTATTATAGTTACAATCTATTCGGAAATTTACCTAATATAATGAATAATAGTATTACGGAGGAATTGGGCTTTCACAAACGAGACCCCAGACAAAAGAGTTTATCTTTAACTCGTTTTACCACATGTCCCTCTGTTTTACTGGAAACCAGTTTCTTATCCAATCCATATGATTATGAGTACTTAATTCAGGTGAAAAATCAAAAGGATTTTGGAATAGCAATCGGGAAGTCAATACAAAAATATCTGCAAGGTATAGCAAAGCAAAATGATCAGGTATATGTAGTGAAAAAGGGAGATACTCTGGCTTCCATTGCCTCAAAATATGGGGTTACAGTTAAGCAGCTTGCTGAGTATAACAGCATTAAAAATATTAATTATATTGTAGTGGGACAAAAAATTCTGATTCATTAGGAACATTAGAAGAAGGATTTGAATAAAATAGGATAAAAGCATGCACATTGTGAGACGATGGGGAGAAATTAGGTTGTCTTCCAGTTAGGAGTAGAATGGCTGTTTCTTATAATCCAATACGGGCAACATTATATGCCATACAGTTTGGAAAAGAAGAACAAAACGGAATATTCAAGCGGATGTCACAGGATTGTACGAATTTTATTTCGCAGTGTATTTGGGCAGGATATGGAGGCACGGACGGGTATTCTCTGACAAGTGAAGCAGATATACTGGCTTTAAGAGAAAGGGTGGCTAAAAATTATCGTCAGACAAATATCTGGTATGGGAGGAACTATGCCTCTCCTTCCGCATATGCCTCCGGAGCATTTATGAGGGTAGAAGAATTGTGGAATTACGTTACTACGAATCAAGGGCCGGGACCTAGAGCCAAAGGCTACAATAATCGGCAATACTGGGGTAACGTAACGGTTGATTTAGCCCCGGGAGATGTCTTGCAGTTTTATCATAGTAACCTTGGACGTTATGGTCATACCGTAATGGTAACATCCCAGACGCCCCAGACTATTGATAATGCATTGGGATCTGTCTATGTGGCACAACATACCGCAGATTACAGCTATCGCCCGCTCAGCGATGTGCTTGCTACCAACGGCGGCATTGAAGGTGCATGGATGAGAGTACTTAAGTTTACAGATGCTTACTTTTAGGTTTTCACATTGCTGTGTATGATATAGCAGATACAAAAAGAGTTCTTTATAAGCGTATATTGGTTTATAAAGGATTCTTCTTTGTATCTGTTTCTATTTATTATAAGAAGGCTCAAGTATTTCGGTTGATTTTTGTGTTATTTGTATTACAATATATAATACAATAAAAATAAGTTAAAAGTTTTGCTATTGGTTTCCTTTCAGGAGGTGATTCTATGTTACTAATGCTTGATTTTCCAAGTGATGTACCAACTTATCTTCAGATTCGTAATCAAATTGTGCCGGGAATTTATCAGGAGAAGTTATTACCCGGAGAGAAATTGCCTGCAATTCGCTGCCTGGCCAATGAAATTGGTGTAAATACGATGACGGTAAATAAAGCATATCAAGTCTTAAAACATGAGGGGTATATTACAGCGGACCGACGCAGCGGTGCTATGCTTAAGGCAAGAGAGAACGGGACATTTGTCTGGAAACAAAAACTGCTTGAGAATTTACGCTTAGTTATTTCAGAGATTAAGTTATACGGGATAGAAAAGGAAGAATTACTTATAAAATGTAACCTGCTATATGAGGAGGTGCCTCGTCATGGTTGTTAATATTATTATGGTGATTTCAATGTTACCAATACTACCCATTATCTATTATCTTATGATAAATGAGGCGGAGCCTAAAAAAAATATTGTGCTGGGGGTAACTCTTCCGATAGAACAGTTGGATAACCCTTCCGTTTTACAAATTATTGCGAATTATAAAAAAGAGCTAAGAATATGGACAGCGTGTTTACTCCCTGTTCTAATGGTACCTTTTTTCATAAAGAGCTTTGCAATAGGATTTTCTATCTTTATGACTTGGATACTTGTGGTTGTTATATTAAGTATTTATCCATTCGCAAAATATAATCGGAAATTATCCAAAGTAAAAAAAGAGCGTGAATGGGGTTCCCCTTATACGAATACTGCAGTTGTAGATATGAGGGCAGCTAAGATGGAAGAAGCAAGGAATCTAACTATTTGGTACCTTATATTAAATGTGATAGGTTTTGCGCCGTTAGGCTATGCATTTTTTCATTGGGAAAAGGATGAATACTTTAGCTGGAATGTAATGCTTTTAGCGATTATAGCATCGATTACTTTTCTTTTCTTTTTGATTGACCTCTTATTAAGACGGCAAAAAGGAGAAGTAATTAGTGAAGATAGTATTCGAAATACGACCATGACGAGAATACGCCGTAAGGTATGGAAAGATTGCTTTTTAAGTATGGCAGTATGCAACACTATTTATGTAATTATCACGTATTTTTACGTGCATAACAAAATGGTATCAACAATGAGCTTTATGATTGCTACAATGGTTTATTCTGTTGTTTTAGTATTTACTAGTTTACATAGTGAATTTAAGGTTCGAAAGCTACAAAGAAAATATAGCATAGATGATCATCCAATGGATGTTATTGCGGATGATGATATTAATTGGATTTATGGTCAGTTTTATTATAATCCAAGAGATAAACACACACTTGTAGCAAAACGAGTTGGTATGGGAACTACTTGTAACCTTGCAACCAAGGCTGGAAAGTTTTTATCAGGTGCAGCTATCATCGCCTTGCTCCTCATTCCCTTATCTTGTGTATGGATATTTTTTGAGGAATTTACACCGATTTCGTTACGGGTAAGTAACCAAGAAGTGATAGTTACTCATCTGAAAGAAGAATATAAGATACCGTTGGAGGATATCACAGAATTAGAGTATCTGACAACTTTACCAAAGACCTCAAAAAATATTGGCACTGGTATGGATAATCTTTATAAGGGTGATTTTTCAGTGAAAGGGTATGGAAGCTGCGAAGTTTGCTTGAATCCTGAAACGGAGGCATTCCTTGTTTTGCATACCGAAGAAGAGACTTATATCTTTAGTGATGAGACTACCGAGAAAACGGTAGAGAGATACAAGGAATTAAAGGCGGCATTACAATAAATAATTTTGAGAGACAAACGGTTATCATAAAAAAGCAAATTGCTTTGCTATGGTTATCGTTTGTTTTTTATGATGGAAGCTATTTTCATGGGTTTCATACTTACTAATCTACGGAAACATTACTTTTTTCACATCTGCTATTCACTCTTTTGGCACTATCGGTAGAAAGTGCAAAATGATACAATACCTTCACAAAGTTCTTAAGGAGTCAGGAAGTGGAGTAGGTTGAAAAAATAAGGTTCAACCGGTTTGTGCAGCGCGCAACATTTCCATCGTTTAAAGGGCGTAAAAGCACCGGAAATGAGAGGTTAGAATGGATGAAATTATTGTAAAACTTGAAGGGCTGACAAAGCGCTATGATACAAAAGTTGCTGTGGATTTTATAAACTTAGAAATAAAAAAAGGTGAAATCTTTGGGCTTCTAGGCCCAAATGGTGCGGGGAAAAGTACCACCATGAATATGATATGTACCTTGGTGAAACCCACTTCCGGGGATATTGAGTTGTTTAACAACAATATCAATAAAGAGGAGAGGAAGAGTTTATCAAGAATTGGCTATGTTCCTCAAGATTTAGCAATTCATGAAGCATTAAGAGCATGGGAGAATGTAGAGCTATTTGCGTCTTTATACGGCATAAAAGGAGAAGAGTTAAAAAAGGCAGTGGATTATTCAATTGAATTTGTAGGTCTATCCGAACATAAAAAAGGATTCCCTAAAAATTTTTCAGGAGGTATGAAGAGAAGATTAAATATTGCTTGTGCATTGGGGCATCATCCGGAACTGCTTATACTAGATGAGCCGACTGTTGGAATTGACCCTCAGTCCCGTAACTTTATACTAGAAAAGATAAGGTACTTAAATCGATTGGGGGTAACAGTGCTTTACACAAGTCATTATATGGAGGAAATTGAAGCAATTTGTACACGGATTGCTATTATGGATAATGGAAAGGTAATTGCCTGTGGTACGAAGGAGGAATTAGTACAATTGGTTTCCGATAATCCAAATAGCGATATAAGCCTAGAAACAATCTTCCTATCACTTACGGGGAAGAAGCTTCGGGATTATGCGGAAGGAGTAATGTAAGATGTTACGTTATATCATTAAGAATAATATAAAGCTTATATTACGCGGAAAACTAATATTTATTATGATGATACTCATACCGGTTTTTCTGGTTACTTTGTTATCTAATGCATTTGATAGTATGCTGAATGTAAACTATAGCTTACAAGAATACGAAGTTGGTTATTCTGTAACAGAAGATAGCTATATCCTTCCGATGCTCGATACGGTAAAACTTATTAGTTCAAAAAGCCACCTTCGGTTTTACCCCTATCATAAGGAGACTGGATTAGAAAAGCTAAACGATCAAACTTTAGATTTGTACATTGAATTTGGTACCAAGGAATATGTAATTTATCAAACAGAAGATACCAAAGCGGCAACGATAATACTTAAGAGTATAATGCCCTCATATACACAAGGAGAACCATTAAAAGAAGCTCCTTATTTTATTGAAAATATTGATGCAAATCCAATTCCAGAATCGAAAAACTACTATGGAATAGTTGAGATTGTTTATATGATGTGGTGTGGTATTCTGTCCATATCAGCAGTCATTATCAGTGAACGAAAAGGCCGAATACGAAGCCGTATGAGAATGTCGCCTGCCAGTACAATATCTTTTTATCTTGGAAAATTTATACCCTGTGTCATCGTATTGAGTATTCAGATGGGCTTAGCTATGATTATTACCTCTATTACGCTCGGGATCAACTGGGGGGATAAGCTGCACTTAAGTCTAGGCATATTATTTTTACAGGCTATGGCAGTCAGTGCGTTCAGTGTTATGCTGTATCAGATATTTCAGAATATCGCAGCAACAATTGTTACCTGCTTTATTCTTGTATTTTGTTGGGGATTCTTTGGAGGATCTTTTCAAACGTATATGTTCACAACCACAAGTGATACGATGGCAGCGTTATCGCCTGTGTATTATTTGAATCGTACGTTAGTTGAGTATTCTACAAAAGGCTCCAGTGAGTATACTCTTCCCTGTGTGATAATGTTGTCTGCTTTTATAGTCATTGGAAGTACGGTATCGATTTTGATCAGTCATTTTTGTAAGGGGGAGAGGATATGATAGGATTTTTAACAATGCTTAAGGCAAATGGCAAGTTATTACTGCGGAGCAAGGGATTTCTTTGCTGTATTCTTCTTCTCCCATTGTTAACGCTGCTTTGGTTGACAATCCCTATAAAATATCCTATCGATTCAGAAGGTGATAACATCATAGAAGTAGTAGAAGGTGAGAGGATTTTACTTTCTATGGTGGAACTTGAGCTCTCCATTAAGGTATATGATGCTTCTATCTCTAACAGCTCTCAGTACTTGTTAGATGGTTTGCTGGAAACCGGAAGTTATAGTATTTATCGTGAAAAGGTTACAGGGAAAGCTCTAGATAGAATCAAAGAAGAAGCAATTATGACTGCAAATCGAAGCAATCTAGGGATACAACTTTATTTACCGGAGGATTTTGAAGAACGTATTTTAAGAGGAGATTATAAAGAAGCTATAATAATTCTAAAAAGCAATGAAGATGAGAGAGCACAGCTTTTGTATTCAAATCTCAATCGTTTGATGGGTGAAATGGCAGAGATGGCAGAGATGTCACAAATTAAGCCTGATATCAAGGAAGCTGGTATTGGCAGTTATCACGATTTGCTAAATGAAAATAGAGGAGATATCGAGAGCAGAGTAGAAACAGTCTCCACAAAAGGCAGCAGAGCAATTACTACAAAGGAAAGACATCAAAAAGAGAACTTTGGGTATACAATATCCTTTATGTCCTTATCTTCTTTATTAATCGGTGTTTTTATTACCGGCATTTTCCTTAAGGAGAAGGAGTATCAGGTGCTTAGAAGGATTTCTTTAACGAGGGCAAGTATTGCGAGCTATGGTTTTGCAAAAGTTATATTAATTATTCCTGCGACAATGCTGCAAACAGGGATGTATCTTGTCGGATTAAATACATTTGTAAAGGCAGATATAGGAATCGGTAATTTAGACTTTGCTTTGGCAGCATCTGGGATTGGTATCACATTTCAATTGTTAAGCATCACACTTGGAACCATATTTAGTAATGCCTTAACTGTCAACTACGTTGCTTTTTTTGTGTGGGTGTTTACCAGCACGCTTTCTGGTCTTTACTTTCCGATGGAGAAAGCTTCGGCTATGATAAAAACGCTATCCTATGTAATGCCGCAATCATGGACTGTCCGTTTTTTTGATAGTATAAAAGGAGGTAATACTGGGACTTATGCAATGTTTATCCTAATTATTCTGGCATTTTGTATTGTGTTTCTAAGTGTTGGTATGCTTGGCTTAAGGATTACAGAGAAGGAATGAGAAATCAGTGTATGGTTCATTTCGACCCAATATGGAATATGCTTTATACAATGTTAGAATGAAAAGCTGGAGCGGAGAAGGTGATATACTTCGCTCCTTGTTTTGATTTAGTGCTATAAATTATAATTCATTATTTAGGATAGAAATGGTATGTTTATTATGATTCCATGTTTGACAGATATGCTATCATTCATTATGCTAAATACTAAAGGGAGTACAATTTTAACTTAAAGGGAGTGCAATGATTGAGCGAGAATATCATGCGGTATCAATTTATATTAATAAAGGGTCTCATACTAGGAGCTGTTTTTTTATATCATGTTATGGAACAGGCGAATAGGCTTTTGAATCAATATGGAGTTTGGGTAATCTACGCTTTTTTATTTTCTGCAGTAGTTGCTCAGGGGATTACGAAGAGGTATAAGATCCTTTTGCTATTGATACAAGCTGGCCTTGTTATCACCATGGTATCTTGGTTTGGAAGAGAATATGCCCTGGTTCTTCCGGTGATATATCTTAATATAGCCGGCAGTCTAAAGATTAGATATCCATACTATACGGCAGCTTTTCTAGGAGCATTTATATATTCCGGTAATATGGCAGCATTTTTATTGTTTACTATCGTATGTATATTACTTTTTATCCAAAATGACGTCATTATAGATAAATATCAGAAGTTACTGCAATCCTATGAGCAAAACGAACAGAACCTTAAGTACTCCATGGATAATCAAAATCATATTTATAAAAAAGAGCTGGTGGAGAATAGCTTATACTTTGAAAATAAATTATTAGAAGAAAAAGGGCGCTTGTCGCAGGCGCTGCATGATAAGCTTGGACATAGCATCAATGGATCAATTTATCAGTTAGAAGCAACAAAGGTTTTAATAACCGGTGATCCGGAGCAGGCGAGAGGGATTCTACAAGCAGTAATTGATAACCTAAGAATAAGTATGGATGAAATACGGCAATTACTTCGCAGGGAAAGGCCGGATAAACGAAAGATGGCATTACTTCAGCTTATGACCTTATGTGAAGAATGCAAGAAAAAATACAGCATAGAGGCCGAGGTGATCGTTAGTGGAGATAATAAAGCGGTGCCGGAGTACATATGGGAAATCATCTTAGACAATTCCTTCGAAGCAGTCTCCAATGCCTTGAAGTATTCAAAATGCAGCCATATCACAATTGAAATTGTTATTTTAAATAAGCTTGTTCGATGTACGATTGAAGATGATGGGGTTGGGTGTTTGAAGATAAATGAGGGGATGGGAATTGCGGGAATGAGAAGACGGGTTCGTGCAGTAAAGGGAGTTCTTGATGTATCCTCTCAAATCGGATTCTGCATTAATATGATATTACCGGTCTCACAAAATTAAGTTAGTGTTCTTCTATTTATTGGAGTGAAGATAGTAAATTTAAGAAGGCTAAAAGGTTATCAGGAATTAGAGAAGAGAGCAGCGCAAAGGATTTTATGAGATATAACAGTTATTATTTTCTAACATTATATAATAACGCAAGATTGCGGGAATTGAGGTTAATATGGAACCTATCAAGGTAGTAATTGCGGATGACAGTGATTTTGTAAGGGATGGTATGCGTATTATATTAAGTGTTGATCCTGATTTCTTGGTAGTAGGATGTGCCAGGAATGGAAAAGAGGCAATAGAGCTTGCTTCTCAAAATTCTGTGGATGTTATTTTAATGGATATTGAGATGCCGGTAATGAACGGAATTGAAGCAACAAAAGAAATCGTACTTCATAATCTTGGGAAGGTACTCATACTAACTACATTTGATGATGATGAGTTAGTAGAGCAGTCAATACAAAATGGAGCAAAGGGTTACCTAATCAAGAATCATACGCCGGAAAAGTTAAAGCAAATGATTAAATCCATCTATAATGGTGTTAACGTTCTGGATGAAAAGGTGTTTGAGAAGTTTACCTCTCGCAGTCTTGGTTCCAATACCGTCTTTGATGCAAATGGATATACCGCCAGAGAACTTGATATCATCGCTTCGGTAGCCGAGGGGCTGTCAAATAAGGAAATTGCTAAAAAGTTGTTTATCAGCGAAGGGACGGTAAAGAATCATATCAGTACTATTTTAGAAAAAGGAGGGTTTTCCCACCGGACACAACTTGCGGTCTATTATTTAACCGGGAAAAAGCAAGGATAATCATAATATGTAATTGATAACTAAAAAATAGATGTTACAAAAGTCTGTCATTTGCAGATATTTTGCAGCATCTTTTTTTGGCGGGGTAAAACTTTGGGTACAGGTTTTCTGCCTTTATAAAATCATTTATGAGATAGAGCACATGGTTATAAAGTTTCTTTTATCCCTTACTAATAAAATTCACGGAATAAGCAAATACTACTGGAAATTATGTGAAAAGGAGATATATGAGGTGAAAAAGTATGTTTGTAGTGTTTGCGGCTATGTTCACGAGGGTGATTCTGCACCCGACAAATGTCCGATTTGTAATGCGAATAGCAGCAAGTTTATCGAAAAAAGCGGAGAACTGCAATGGGCTGATGAGCATGTAATAGGGGTGTCATCCGGCGTTGAAGATGCTATCTTGGAAGACCTTAGAGCTAATTTTATGGGAGAGTGCACCGAAGTTGGTATGTACATTGCTATGAGCAGACAGGCAGATCGTGAGGGTTATCCTGAAGTTGCAGAGGCATATAAGCGCATAGCATATGAGGAAGCAGATCATGCCTCCCGTTTTGCTGAAATCTTAGGGGAAGTAGTAAAAGCAAGCACAAGAGATAATTTAGCTGCCAGAGTTGATGCAGAATATGGAGCTTGTGAAGGAAAGAAAAAACTTGCAATGCTTGCTAAGAGTAAGAACTTAGATGCGATACATGATTCCGTACATGAGATGGCAAAAGATGAGGCGCGTCATGGCTGTGCATTTAAGGGGTTATTAGATCGCTACTTTGGAAAATAGTGTGGAAGATTATTCACACAAATGGTGCAGTGCAGAATGATACTATGATGAGTAAAAGGCGCTAAAGCGTCAGAATGGAGGATCCTATGTCTAAAGTTAGATGCGGTGCAGTAAATTGTTCTTATAACCAAGAACACATTTGTTGTGCAAATACCATTAAAGTAGGTGGAAAGTCAGCAGCCAGTGAGGAAGCTACCTGCTGTGCAAGTTTTTTAAATAGAGCTGTATACAGTAATTTAGCAGAATATACATCAATGAGAGGTACTTCTAAGGAGATACTTTGTAATGTAGCAACCTGTAAATATAATAGTGATGACCACTGCAGCCTTAAGAAAATTGAAGTGGGCGGCAGCAGTGAGACAAAGTTCTATACCGAAACGGATTGCTTAAGCTTTGAAAAGCTGTCCTAAGGTTCCTGTGCGGCTTTCGATTGCCCTGAGTAATAAATAAGATAACGATACGCTAAATATAAGGAAACAAAAAATAAAGCTTCAAAACGCTACTCCCGTAAACACTATGTTTGCGAGGATTAGCGTTTTATTTATGCTCTTTTATATACAATAATTGATGGTACGGAAGATGTTAATTTTATATGGAATTTATGAATGGGGGCATCAACACATTAAAAGATAATAATTATCGCTGTATGTTAGCTAAAATGCAGAAAACAAGGAAGAAACCAAGAATTAAATTTATCAATTATCTGTGGTGTGGTATAATTTATCTCAACAATAATATTTCATAGGAAGGGCATGGGATGAAAGTAGTGGTTTTGGCCGGCGGGTTAAGTCCGGAAAGAGAGGTATCATTAAGTTCTGGTAGTAAAATTGCGAATGCGCTAATGGAAAGGGGACATGAAGTATTATTACTTGATTTATATCTAGGAATTAAGGAAGTAACTGATTTTAGCCTGCTGTTTCGTAAACTGGAGGATGAAAATCCCTATCAGCATCAAGTTCCAAAAGAGGAACCTAATCTTAAGGAGATTAAGGAAGCTTTGGGAAATGGTGATAGATTGATTGGAGAGAATGTTCTTTCCTTATGCCGGTTTGCGGATAAAGTATTTTTTGCACTGCATGGTTCTATAGGTGAAAATGGTCAGTTACAAGCAATGTTTGATATCTATGGTATTTCTTATACCGGAAGCGGGTACATCGGAAGCTTGCTTGCTATGGACAAAGGAATATCGAAAGTTATAATGCAAAAGCATGGGATTGAAACGCCGGATTATATTGTCGCAGATTTAACGAAGGAGCATCATTTGGAGACGTTAATGTTTCCTTGTGTGATAAAGCCTTTAAGCTGTGGCTCCAGCATCGGAGTTTCCATAGTGAGAAGCCAGGAGGAACTGGGAAAGGCACTTGAATGTGCGAAAAAATACGAGAGTAAGGTATTAATTGAGGAGTTTATCGCAGGAAGAGAATTTTCAGTTGGCATATTAGATTATCATGCATTGCCTTTGATTGAAATTATACCAAAGACGGGATTTTACGATTATACGAATAAATATCAGGCAGGAATGGCAATGGAAGTATGTCCGGCACAATTGGAAGAAGGAATCAGTGTAAAAATTCAGGAGGCGGCACGAAGAGTTCATGAGGTGCTACAGCTTGGATTTTATTCCAGAGTTGACTTTTTATTAAAAGATGATGGAAGCTTTTATTGTTTGGAGGCAAATACGTTACCTGGTATGACTCCGACCAGTTTACTGCCACAGGAAGCCGAAGCGGTTGGGATGACATATCCTCAGCTATGTGAGCTAATTTTATTAGGATAACTGTAGCTTTTTTACAAAAAGCAATTCCTTTCGATAGGATAAGTCATTGCGTTTCATGTAACAATCTCGTACAATAAAAGATAGGAAGGAAAATCACATGAAGAGTAATCATAATATTCTGCCTTGTAATTCCAATGCATCCAAGGAAGTAACCGCAGTACTGAATTACCTAAATGAGATTGCCGGCAGAGGTATCATAACAGGACAGCATACCCAGACAAGAGATCAAAAGGAACTTTACTATATAGAGCAGATTACAGGAAAATTGCCTGCATTATGTGGATTTGAATTACTAAGCTATTCCCCCCGCATTTCGTATGAGACCTGTGACGAAGAATGCAGAAAAGAAATTCGGGAAAATGAAGGAACCTTAGAAACAGCAAGGAACTATGCTAAAACATACCGGGGTCTAATAACATTTACCTGGCATTGGTTTTCCCCGCTCTATAATAAAAACAAGGGGTTCTATACGGTTAATTCAGAATTTGATGCAAGCAAAGTATTAGAGGAAGGTTCCAAAGAACGTATTGCATTTTACTCCGATATGGACGTGATGGCCAATCATTTAAAAGTTTTCCGTGATGCGAAAATTCCTATATTATGGCGTCCATTTCATGAAGCAGAAGGAAACTGGTTTTGGTGGGGAGCAAAAGGCATGCACATTGCAAGTAAATTATACCGGCTCATGTATGAGCATTATATAACCGTACATAATTTAGATAATTTAATATGGGTTTGGAACTGTCCGAAAAAAGAGGGTTATGTTGGGGATGACTATGCAGATATCATCTCTATGGACCTATATCCGCCGGCCCACGAGCATACAGACCGGGCAAAGGAGTATGAAGAACTGATTCAGATCACACCAACAAAGAAGCTCTGCGCTCTTGCAGAAATCGGGACAATTCCGAATGTCAGGGAACTGTCGGTAAGCAGGATACCTTGGTCTTACTATATGACATGGTCTAATGAATTCGGCGGAGGCGATCGGTATACCTCCAAAGAAGAACTTTATCTCGCATACCATAATTCTTATGCGATAACACTTGATAAATTGCCAAAGCTATACGAATGCCAAACAATTATCTAGGGGGATTGTTATGAGAAAAAATAAGATTCTGATTTTATTTCTTTTAGTTTTTACACTCACAACAACCAATATTATCACGTTGCTATATTTGAATAACATCATTCACAAGAATAGCGAACAATTAGTATTTGCTTATGATGCAATTCAGTTACGTGACAGTGAGATTAGCAGGTTGGAAGGATTAGAGGAAGAAAATAATCGATTAACCTTAGAAAATGAGATGCTGGAGGCGGCAAATGAGAATCTAATCAGTAAGACGCATCAACTAACTCGTGAACAGTCCTCCCTGGAACAGCAGGTCTTAGAGCAGACAAAGGAAATCGAGGAAATAACAAATCAGAATCTAAATATGAGTAGGATTCTGGAGAAATACAATTATTTTCTGGAGTATGACCCTGAAACAATATACGAATATCAAATCTATATTAAGGAATTAGAGCAGAAAGTAGAAAAATCGGGTGGTTTTGATATTTATGAACTGCCAAAGAGGAAAAAAGTATATGAAGGTTATACCATTTGGCTGGAAGATGGCTCCAGTGAGAAATGGGCAGACCAGGCAATGGAGTACCTCAGATTATTACCTGAAAAGGCATTGGAAGCATTAAATAAAGATAAATGGTATTTTATTATAACTCCGAGAAGTTTAGAGGAAGTGTATCACAGCGGAGTTGAAAACACGATAGGACTAACAATTTATTATAAAAAGCGCATTTACATTAAAAATGACGAATTCTCGATTGATTCCTGTACCTTGCATGAGATAGGCCATGCATTGGATGCCTTGAATAGCTATCAGTCGTTTTCGGAAGGATTTAATGATATTTACAATGAGGAAAGCTCTGCCTCCGGTTTGTCCAGGTACTTTACAAGCTCTCCAACAGAGTATTTTGCCGAGACTTTTCAGAATTATTTTATCAAGCCGGAATTAACCAAGGTAAATACACCAAAATCTTATGCATTTATTGAAAAGTTTCTTGAAAAGTATGAGTAGGTAAATAAAAAAAAGAATTGACCAGGGATAAAAACATTCTGGTCAATTCTTGATTTTGATAAGGAAAACTTGAAAAGTCAATTTTTATTAAATCTACGCTCCTTTAATCTGGGGATTACAGTATTATAGTAGAAATCCTTGACAGAATCCTTGGTAACACTATAAATCGTGGGCTCATCATCAATTTGGACAGAAACGCCGGATTGACAATGGCCAAGACAAAACACGGACTTTAATTCAATCTGCGAGCCATAGCTGTCTTCTTCCATGAGTTGCTGCATTGCGGTTATCACGTTGTAGGAACCTTTTATATGGCAGGCACTGCCAATACAAATATTAATCAGCATAGGATACCTCATTTCCGGAAGATTAATCTTCCTTTCGATAGGATACGTGTAGCAGTTCATGAGTACGGTGTTTTAACAGACCGTTGTACAAGGAGAGCATCAGAGGATTCTCTTCACATCTCTTAATCTGTGAAACCTTATCTGCTTTGTACATGCCGGCAGCACGTGCATTTTTTTCTTCCTTGTGGCTAAATGGCTGACCGGCACCTGCAATACAACCACCTGGACATGCCATTACTTCAACAAAATCAAACTGTTCTTCACCGCTTTCCATCTTTTCAATTAAAGCTTCTGCATTTGCCAATCCGCTGACAACACCGATACGAACAACAGACTCTTCTATAGGAAGTTCACAAACCTTAACGCCCTCCATGCCGCGCAGACCTAAGAATTCAATGTCTTTTAAAGCCTTTGGACTCTTGTCAGCAACAACACGACGAACAGCAGCTTCCATAACACCGCCGGTAACACCGAAGATAACACCGGCACCGGAGTATAAGGAGAATGGCGTATCAGGAGCTTCTGGTTCTAGTTCTTCAAACTGGATTCCTATTTCTTTTATCATCTTTACTAATTCTATGGTTGTAATTACATAGTCTACGTCAGGGATGTTATTTCGTTTAAATTCTTCTCTGGAAGCTTCATACTTCTTTGCGGTACAAGGCATGATTGCAACAGAGATTGTTTCGACACCTTCTGCGGAATCAAGTCCTTTAAAGTGTTCTTTAATTACTGCACCAAACATCTCCATTGGAGATTTGCAGGTTGAAATATAAGGAAGTAATTCAGTATGCTTCGTCTCTGCATAACGAATCCAGCCAGGGCAGCAAGAAGTAAAGAGTGGATATTTGCTGTCTCCGGATTCTAGTTTCTTTAATAGCTCCTTTGACTCTTCCATAATAGTTAGGTCGGCACCTACGGAGGTATCAAAAATTGCATCGAATCCTAATCTGCGAAGTGCAGCCACAATTTTTCCGATCACATTTTCGCCGGCTCTCATGTGGAATTCTTCACCAAGAGCCACACGAACAGCAGGAGCAACTTGAACGACAACACGTTTCTTCGGATGATAGATAGCCTTCCATACATCCTTTAAATCCGATTTTACAGTAATTGCAGCGGTTGGACAAACAGCAGCACATTGCCCGCAGTTTACACAATTGGTTTCTGCAATTTTTTTATTAAATGCGGGGCTTACTATCATTTTAGCACCACGGTGAGCAAAGTCAATAGCACCTACATTCTGAATTTCATTGCACATTCTAACACAGTCACCACAGAGAATACATTTTCCCGGATCACGAATAATGGAAGCAGAGGAGGTATCAAGTTCCATCTCTTCCGTCTTATTTTCAAAGCGGACCGACTTAATTCCAAAACGGTAAGCTAACTCTTGGAGACGGCATTTTCCATTCTTGTCACAAACCGTACAGTCCCTGCAATGTGCGGCAAGTAACAACTCTAATATCATCTTTCTATGCTGATGAAGTTTTGGTGTATTTGTTTTCACTTCCATCTTATCTTTTGGAGGGGTAGAGCAGGAGGCAATAATGCCACCCCATTGATCTTCTACCACACACATTCTGCACGCACCATAGATAGATAAATCAGAATAGTAACAGAAAGTAGGAAGATCGATTCCAGCTTTACGAACTAAAGCAAGGATATTAGGCTCATCGTTAAATTCCACCCGATTGCCATCAATTATCATATATTTTGCCATCGTTATTCTCCTTTCTCCTATTCCTCAATAATTGCTTTAAAGCTGCAGCTATCCTTACAAGCTCCACATTTGATACACTTCTTTGTATCAATACTATGCAGCTTCTTAACTTCACCGGTTATTGCGGAAACCGGACATAGTCTGGCACACTTCGTACATCCTTTACAAAGTTTAGGAACAATCCTTAAGGTCACTAATGCTTTACACTGACCGGCAGGACATTTTTTGTCTACGACATGAGCAATGTATTCGTCTCTAAAGTATTTGATTGTTGAAACAACAGGAGATGCAGCCGTTTTACCAAGTCCGCAAAGTGCAGTAGCAGAGATAGTCTCTGCTAATTCTTCTAGCAGATCAATATGCTCGAGTGTTCCTCTCCCCTCAACAATATCGGTTAAAAGCTCTAACATTCGTTTGGTACCTTCGCGGCAAGGGACACATTTTCCACAGGATTCGTTCTGGGTGAAGTTCATGAAGAATCTGGCAACTTCCACCATACAACTCTTGTCATTCATAACCACAAGACCGCCGGAACCTATCATTGCACCTACTTTTTTCAGGGAGTCAAAGTCAAGCGGCATGTCAAGATGGTCATTCTCTGCATTTAGTACCAGGCACCCACCGGATGGACCACCAATTTGTACTGCTTTAAATTCACCGCCCTTTACACCGCCGCCAATGTCATAAATCACTTTACGAAGCGTAGTACCCATTGGGACTTCAATTAAGCCGGTGTTCATAACGTTACCTGTTAACGCAAATGCCTTTGTTCCATGATTTTTCTCCGGACCATAGGACTTATACCAATCGGCACCCTTTAAAATAATAGATGGTACATTACAGAAGGTTTCCACGTTATTTAATACGGTAGGTTTCTCAAACAACCCTTTTTCTACAGTTCTAGGGGGCTTTACTCTAGGCATACCACGGTTACCCTCAATGGATGCGGTCAAGGCAGAACCTTCTCCGCAGACAAAGGCACCTGCACCCTGGCTGATTTTTAAATCAAAGGAAAAGTTCGAGCCTAAGATATTATCACCAAGTAATCCTAGGGTAGTTGCTTGTTCAATTGCTGACTCTAAGCGATGTACAGCAAGAGGATATTCTGCACGGACATAGATATAGCCATGATGTGCTTTTGTTGCAATACCTGCGATGATCATACCTTCTATCATACGATGGGGATCCCCCTCCATCATACTACGATCCATAAAGGCACCCGGGTCACCTTCATCTCCATTACAGACTACGTATTTGGTCTCCTCGGTTTGTCGAAGTACCTGCGCCCATTTTTTCCCGGTAGGGAAACCGCCGCCCCCACGTCCACGCAGATAGGAATCGGAGATTTCATCTACAATAGATTCTGAGGTCATGTCAAAAAGAGCCTTGGCGACAGCCTGATAACCCCCCATAGCTATGTATTCATTAATGGATTCTGCATTAATATGTCCACAGTGTTCCAAAGCGACACGTGTTTGCTGTTTGTAAAAAGGTATTTCTTCCTGCTTTTTATAGATATTACCTTCACGATCTTTATATACAAGTCTCTCTACCACTTCATCCTTTAGGATACTCTTTTCTACGATTTCTTCACAATCTTCTACCTTCACCTTGATATAGAGAATTCCGGCAGGCTCGATGCGAAGTAAAGGTCCCATCTCACAAAAGCCATGACATCCACTCTTTTTTAATCCTATAGCTTCATGCGGCTCATCTTCTAGGGATACTGAAAACTTAAGTCCCCTTTCCTCAATAAGTTCTTTCAGCCTGGCATAGATATTTAAGGAACCTCCGGCTACGCAGCCAGTTCCACCACAGATAAGAATCTGTTTGTATTGGCTCTTAAGAGACTTTTGGTAGCGGACTTTCAGCGCGTCCAATTCTTCTCTGTTTCTGATTAACATTGGAGGGCCTCCTCTCTTAACTGTTCGATAAGTGCGTTTGCTTTTTCTGGTGTCATTGCAGCATGAACAACATCATTTACCGTACATACCGGAGCTAATCCGCATGCTCCAAGACAAGATACTGTTTCCACGGTAAATAGCATATCATCTGTTGTTGGCTTTTTCTCTGTAACGCCAAGGACTTTACGGAATTCCTCCAAGATAGGAATGGATTTTCTTACATGGCAGGCTGTTCCGTCACAAACCTTTATTACATATGTTCCCTTTGGTTCTAAGGAGAAGTTTTCATAGAAGGTGGCGACTCCATAGATTTTTGCTTCGCTTAATTTTAGTTTTTCTGCTATGTAACAAAGAACCTCCTCCGGTAAATAGCGATATACTTTTTGTACTTCCTGCATAATCGCAATTACATGTGACTTATTATAGTCATGGGCTTTGAGGATGTTATCAATGAGCCCTTTTTCGTCTTGTGCTAACATAAGGTAACTCCTTTCTCAATCCATACGTTTTGAATAGTGGCAGCGATTGTCGGCTTATTCGAATAGGGAAATAAAAGATTGATAAAAAATTATCAACTAAAACTTATGTTATCATGGATTTCTAACAAATACAAGAGAAACAATAAAATTAAATGTACAAAATAATCACTATAATTCAAGCAATTTGTATAGCAATTGTTTACAATTCACAAAGTTTATTACAAAAATTATAAAATGTAAGAAGTTACTGGAAAATAGAAAGGTTCCATATATTGACAAAAACATAACAAGATTTTTATATTATGATTTTTAAGAAAGCAGGAAATGAATATCGATGAATATAAAGAAGATAAACCAGAAAAGAAATAGAAGATAAGAAAAGGGGGAGCAGCATCCTGAATTTTTATGCGTGCCAAAGTACGCAGACAGGAGTTAAAAGGAAAGAGATAAAGTATAGTTTATAATCTATAAAAGGAGGAAAAATAGGCTAATGTAAAGAAGTAAAATAAATAGTTAATAAAAGAAAGGTTTGAGATAATAGGTTAATAAAAAAGAGGCAAATAGTAGGCTGCAGAGTCTATATTGCTCTTTAAAACAATAATTGCCTCTTTTTTATTTTTTAGAAACACAGCTTTTGAGTCTATCGTCTATGGGAGAATAGAAAACGATTAAACTTATTGACTAGTGGCGGTGCATCCGGATATTCAACTCCTGGCAAGAATTTACCGTATCATAAATCTTACGGTTATCCGCAGAGCTTAGTAATTTTTCACGGTTTTGTGATGCAAACCTGCCGGTTAAGATACTTCCGGGTCCATTGACACAGCCGCCCTCACAGCACATACCTTCCATAAAATCTTGAGGAAATTTTCCTGCTTTTAAGAGCATGAGTGCCTTTTTACATTCTGTGGCACCGTTACATCCGGCAACTGTGATTGGAGCATCAATACCTTTCTCTTTTAAAGCCTCTACAACAGAAGCTGTTACGCCACCGGCTACGGCAAAATTTTTAGCGTAAATGCTGCCATGCTGTATGTCCTCACCAATGGTATCCAGATTAATTTCTTTTGCGCGCAGCATGGCGTATAATTCATCGAAGGTCAGAGCATAGTCAGTTCCGCCTTCTGCAATATGATCAAGCACCTCACCTTTTTTTGCAATACATGGGCCAATAAAGACAGTGATAGCGTCTTTGTGAAGAGCCTTGATGTACTTGGCAGTTGCCTGCATAGGTGAAATAGTAGTGGAGATATTCCCTAATAAACTAGGATAATGTTTTTTTATCATCTTAACAAAGGCAGGACAGCAAGAGGTGGTCTTTTTCATACCGTCCTTATAAGCCTCCGCCCATTCTTCTGCCTCAGAAGCAGCCACTAAATCTGCACCGAGAGCAACTTCATAAACACCGGTAAATCCTAGCTGTTTTAATGCCTCAGTCATTACTCCTGTGGAGGCAGTAGCACCAAACTGACCTTCGATGGCAGGTGCGACCATAGCATAAATCGGTTTATCTGTATTTAATAAATTAATAACATCAACCATAAAGGAACGGTCAGAGATAGCACCAAAGGGGCAGTTATTAATACATTGTCCGCAATTGATGCATTTTTCTTCATCAATGACTACGATATTATTCTCATCCATAGAAATTGCGTCAACCGGACAGCTTTTCTTACATGGACGCTTTAAATCGGCAATCGCATTGTATGGACACGCCTGAGCACACTTTCCGCATTCCTTGCATTTTGCAGGGTCGATATGAGCACGGTCATGAGACATTGTAATAGCTTGAAAATTACAAGCCTTTTGACAGCGCTTTCCCATACATTTCTGACAGTTGTCTGTTACGAGAAATCGAGTAATTGGACATTCTTCGCATGCAGAGGAGATGACCTGTACAATAATACCGCTATTTTGACTTAGGGATGGAGATTTTCCCTGTGCCAAGCGGATTCTTTGACGGATGATTTCACGCTCTTTATAAACACAGCATCTAAAGTTAGCTTGTGGTCCTGGTATCATTTCAAAAGGAAGAATATCTTCCTTCTCAGCTAATTCCTTCCGAAATGCCAGTTTAGCAACCTCAAAGAGTACCTCGTGTTTTATGGTTCCGATGTCATTATCTGTTTGTAGCATATGTAGTTCCTTACCTTTCCAGACCGATTTTCGCGGTCAAAACAAATTAATAGTACTTCACAAAAGCTTCCTTTCCCATCTTATGAACAATATCAATAATCTGGGTTACTAGATTCATACGGATACTTAAATCAAAAGGAAGACTAGGGTTTTGATGCGCTTCGTTCATAGTACGCCCAACAAAAAGATGAAGCTCTGTGCATTCTTCGATAATTATTTTGGCAATTTTAGAACCGCCGTTATCCTTATCAAGTTCCAAGAAGAAGTCTTCATTCACTTCTTCGTCCACATATTCCCGCATAAGCTTTAGGGCACGCGTTAGCGTTAATACTCCTTCCGTAACTAAATCAATGCCTTCAATATAGGCAATCGGGGGCAGGTTTGGATCGGTATAGTTTAAAGAGGTGTGTATCGGACGGTCTAAAATACGTGCAATAATATTCGCTGAAGTACCTCCGCTTACGATTCGTTTTGCATTACCTTCTAAGAACGCATGAACCGCCGCCATATCATCTACCGGATTTAATGGGGGACCGGTAAATAAATGTACTGGTTTTGAGTCAATGACTCTGGCAACCGCAACCGTAGTATCATCACCAGGTGATTGCATATACAAATCATCACAAGCTTTACATAGGATAGAAGCCAGACGTGATGCAGAGAGGGTTGAATTTGTTGCTTTTACAGAATACTCCGCCATATTGTTCCAGGTCCAGCCAAAGTTTAGTGCCTTACCAACCCCTGCATGGATTACTCCATCGCTCATTAGTATAAAGCAGTCATTTAAGACAACCTTAAAGCGGTATTCACGAATGCATTTACCTTCTATGATACGTTCTTTGTATGGCACTGTCAATAGTGCACCATCACGAATAAAAACGCAGGCAGGGTTATCAAATTCTACTAAATATGCATCACCGGACTCAAAAATTTGCAGAATGCTAAAAGTAGAATAGGCAACCTGCCTTACCTGACATACCGGTAAGGTTTTAACGATTGTTTGAACACATTCTTCAATACCTGCACCATTTAAAAACATGGTTCCAAGGATTTTTGAAGTCAGGGTAGCAAGAATATTTGCTTTTACACCGCTGCCCATTCCGTCTGCTAGTATAATTATGTTAGAATCCTTGGTTTTTAAAATCTCAACTTTGTCCCCACAGAGCTCCTCATGGTTCTTATTAAGACTCTTATATGAGACATCGACTGTTACATTCATGTTAACTCCCGTCTGCGTGCCTTGGCACGCATATAATCAAGATGCAGCTTAACTCCCATCTGCGTGTCTTGGCACTCAGATAAATCATAGTTGTTTCACTTTATCAAATATGCTCTAGATAAAATCATAAGGTTTCCCATCATATAATATCGTATCCCTTAACTTGGTTAAGGTGACTTTAGTTTCTGCGGTTGTTTCGCCAAGCAAGCCGGCAATTTCCTGTGCAACCTTCATTTGCTTGTCTATAACACGCTGTGCCATTTCGATGGTCTCTACCTTTACTTTATAAGCCTGGTGATCCAGTTCTTCCTGATGAGATATATCCTGAAAGATTCCAAGAACGCAGTTTTGCTCTTTGGAATATACAATGGTTTGTAACGTAGCAAGATTTCGATCTTCGTAGAGTACCCTCTTTCCAATGATATCTTTGTGTGTCTCCAGTACTGCCTGAAAATTACCATGGTCTATAAATTCATAGAGATACATTTCCTTTGCTATAGAGCGAGGTGTTCCAAAGTATTTTTCGGCAGCCGCAGAAAATTCCATGATTTTCATGTCCGAATCCACAATAATAATGATATTTGGAGTTGTATCAAGAACGAAGTTTGCCATGGATTGTGCGCGTTCGTGCATGTATGGGATACACATGTTAAGCTCAGCTTTTCCTTGATAAACAGCAATTGCTTTCTCACGGCAGGTAGCGTAGCCACAGGCTCCGCAGTTTAACATATCCTGTGGTTTTATTTTCCCGATTTTTACAAGTATCTGCATAACCTCTTCTTCTGTTGGAACAGGATCCTTGGGAGAACGGTCAAGAAAAAGCTTTTCTAAAGGAATTGGAACTTCCGTATAAAATTTGTCCTCTGTAACCGGTACTTTAGGTATGGATTCTTCCATATCAAGCTTAACTTTAAACCGTGAAATACGGGCACGATCTATGGCAGGTCCTTTAATACACCCTCCGTTACAGACATTCGCCTCAATAAAGCATCCCGTCACCTCACCGCGGTTCATACTTTCTAGTAAATCAATACAGTTTTTAATACCATGTACATAAAATTTACGATAACGCCCGGCTGCGCTTTTTGAAGCCACGACAGAAGAGAGA
This sequence comes from Bacillota bacterium, assembly GCA_023457255.1. GTDB lineage: Bacteria > Bacillota > Clostridia > Lachnospirales > Lachnospiraceae > Lachnoclostridium. The sequence continues at coordinate 52,530 of JAEWMB010000007.1, forward strand.
ACACCGCTGCTGATTGGATAGAGTCGATTAACAAGTGGGTTTGGGTTACTTGGAGGGGTATCCGGCTGCTTTAAGATATCAATTCTCTCTTCGGATAACCATTCTTCGAATTCTTTAAAATTAATGACAGCATCAATAATACCAACTGTCCTTGGATCACTTTCTGCTTCCCTCTTTTTCGAGATACAAGGTCCAAGGAAGACAACCTTCACATCAGGCCCATATTCTTCTTTTATGATTTTACCGTGAGCTATCATAGGAGAAACAACAGGAGCCAGGTATTTTGTCAGGGATGGGTAGTAAATTTCTACGAGGTCATTCAGACTAGGACAGCAGGTGGTGATGATATTTTCCATCTCCCCTGCTGTTATTAATTTGTCATATTCCCTCGTAACATAAGCCGCACCTTCTGCGGTTTCTCTTACTGCTGAAAAACCTAATTCTAATAAAGCGCTGATTACCTGCCCTGGAGTATTGTATTTTAACACACCCAGATAAGCAGGTGCAAGTGAAACTATCGTTTTGTATCCGTCCTTTAGGTATCCTTTTACACGTTCTAAATCACTGATTAAGGTTTTTGCATTTTGTGGACAGACCTCAAGGCAGTGTCCGCACAAAATGCATTTATCATTCATAATATAAGCTTGTGCATCTCTGACGGTGATGGCTTTCACATCGCAGTTACGCACGCATTTATAACAGTTCTTGCACTTTGCTTCTTTAAATCCGATCACATTCATTATGTAAGCCTCCTTACAACCTCTCCATAAAAGAAATTATCCGTATCCTTTGGAGTCAGAGAAAATAGTTCATCGTCCAGCTTTACACAAACACCCTTTACGCATTGCCCCATACAAAACGCACCGTTTAGCTCGACTTTATTTTTCAGTTTATGCTCCGTAATTAAGGTTTCCAGTCTCGTTATTATTTCTCTGGAGCCTTTCAGATGACAGGAGCTCCCTACACATATTGTAACTACCATACCGTACCTCCTTATAGTGTATGCTAAAAGTTTAACAAAGTTAAAATCATTATAGCACTTCTCACCTAGGGATACAAGTTTTCCTAAGAAGCTTAGCACAGCTTTTTACGCCATGCTAAGTGATTGAATAGCAATACATCCTGGCCCGCCTTGCGTAGTAAAAGCTGGGCTTAATTTGTGTATTAATATATCAGAATAAGGAAAAGCAGCCTTTAGTAAGTCACCGGCAGTTTCGGCAAGTGTTGGTGCCAGAGAGTGGGAAACATATAATTTATGATGTTCTCCTACGTTATCTTCTTTCAGGCTTTGGATAATTTCATGAATCGCTTTTGTAAAATTACGTTTTATAGAAAAGGTACTAAGTTGTTTGCTATCCTTTGTTAAGGTCATAACAGGAACAAGATGAATCGTTTTACCGACAAAAGCTGCAAAGTGGCTTAATCGGCCGCCTCTTCTAAGGTAATCAAAGTCCTGCGGTATAAGAAAAGAGCGTGAGCTTGCGATCATCTTTTCCAATTTTGCAACGATTTCAGATATTGTGTGATTATGATCCGCCATATGTTTTGCATGCTCAACAAGCGTCCTGTGTGGGCCGCAGAGTGTTTTAGAATTTAGGACAGTAATTCGCTCGCCGTGACCGGCCATATGTTTGGCTAATTCGGCAGATTGATAAGTTCCGGATAATCCGTCTGCCATCGTGATGTTTAAAATCTCATCTTCTGGGAATCGGTTATATAGGTCTACGACTCTTCCTATTGCGGGTTGGGAGGATAAAGGTATATGACCTTGGTGTATTAGGTCAACAAATTCTTCCGTATTTATTTCTTCCAATTCTTCATAGGTTTCATTGTTGATTGTTACTGCTAAAGGAGAAACATAGATTCCTTTTTCTTCTGCCTCGCTTACGGAGTACAAAGTAGATGTGTCTGAAATTATTCTAATCATGAGTTCCTTTCTATGCGATGGATTTCTCCATACCTCATTCCTTTATTCATGACAAGGGAAAGTTTGCCAAGTGCACTTTTCATAATATAAGTCTTGCTCATTATATCGGAAAGTGTCGAAATAGGAAAGCAGAGAATGAAAAATACTTAAAAAGTTTCTGTACAGCATTGTATTTTGGTATCCAAATCTTATAAAATGCTATAAGAGAGGAGAAAACCAGTGGCTTTTTCTTGAATAATTTGAACTGAAACTATTGCAATGAAACTATTTTGGTCTCAAGTTGTTTAAATCCATTGAAAAATATACAAAATAAAGAAGTATTTTGTTGCCCAGCTATTGAAATCGAGAGGGTACTCATACTATAATAGAGCTATCTGATAAAAACATTTCAACCACTGAATCAAAGAGAAAGTCTTATGCTTAAGTCATACAGGAAAATAAGACACGCTTTCCTAAAAACTCAAAGTTTGGTTATTACCAAGAAATAAAGCATGTGAGGTTTATATTATTACCTCCTGTTAAGAATAAAGAAAACAGAAGTTTCAGGCAGCACAAGAGTCTAAACTTACATTTGCATAACGAGGATTTTGTTAAGCAAAAATAAGGGGGATGTAGTGGAGTGAAAACAGAGAAAGAGAATGGGATATAGGAAAGGAGAAATAGGGATGGACTTTGTACAAATAAGAGAGCTGTTTCGTAACAAGGAAGAATATCTAGGAAAGAAAATAACAGTCGGCGGCTGGGTACGCAGTGTCAGAGACACAAAAACGTTTGGATTCATTGTCATGAGTGACGGTACATTTTTTGAAACATTACAGGTTGTTTATACGGACAAACTAAGTAATTTTGTAGAGATTTCGAAATTCAATGTAGGTTCTGCAGTTGTTGTGACCGGTACACTTGTTGCAACTCCAGATGCAAAACAACCATTTGAGATTCAGGCGGAGGAGGTACTCTTAGAGGGAGCTTCTACTTCCGATTACCCACTCCAAAAGAAGAGACATTCTTTGGAATTCTTAAGAACTATGACACATCTTCGTCCAAGAACCAATACGTTCCAGGCAGTTTTCCGTGTTCGCTCTTTAATTGCTTATGCGATTCATAAGTTCTTTCAAGAGAGAGATTTCGTTTACGTTCATACACCATTAATCACAGGAAGTGACTGTGAGGGAGCCGGTGAGATGTTCCAGGTAACTACTCTTGACTTGAATAATATTCCTAAGACCAAAGAGGGGAATATCGATTTTGAGCAGGATTTCTTTAATAAACCAACGAACCTAACCGTTAGCGGACAATTAAATGGTGAGGCTTATGCGATGGCATTTAAAAACATCTATACCTTCGGGCCAACTTTCCGTGCGGAAAATTCGAATACGACAAGACATGCGGCGGAGTTTTGGATGATTGAGCCGGAAATCGCATTTGCTGACTTAAAGGATGATATGATTTTAGCAGAATCTATGCTAAAGTATGTAATCAACTACGTATTAGAACATGCGCCGGAAGAAATGAATTTCTTTAATTCATTTGTGGATCAGGGATTACTTGAGAGATTACAGCATGTTGCTAACTCAGAATTTGGCCGTGTAACCTATACGGAGGCAATTGAAATCCTAGAGAAGAACAATGATAAGTTTGAGTACAAGGTTTCCTGGGGATGTGATTTACAGACCGAGCATGAGCGCTACTTAACCGAACAGGTATTTAAAAAGCCCGTATTTGTTACGGATTATCCAAAAGGAATCAAAGCATTTTATATGAAGTTAAATGAAGATAATAAAACCGTTGCAGCGATGGATCTTTTAGTACCTGGAATTGGTGAAATTATCGGCGGAAGCCAGAGAGAGGATGATTATGACAAGTTGGTTGCGAAGATGAAAGAAAGCAACTTAAACGAAGAGGATTATGATTTCTATCTCGATTTAAGAAAGTACGGTTCTGCAAGACATGCGGGATTTGGTCTTGGTTTTGAGCGCTGTGTAATGTATCTGACCGGTATGGGGAACATTCGTGATGTTATTCCATTCCCAAGAACCGTTAATAACTGTGAGCTATAAGAAATCTTAAAAGTAAGATTGGTAAAAGGGAAAATCAAAAAACAACCTGTTTTTAAGCATATTTTAATAAGTGTTTTAATTTATTACCCGATGTAAAATAGTAAATCCCTCTCGGAGACCTTGACCGAGAGGGATTTTTATCCACATAAAGAAGTGGCTTACGGTTTCTTAATTGTTTACAGTAAAACGATAGCTCGTGGTATTTAAATTATGGATTTAGGTTATTATGAAATAAGTTATGAATGTTGCTATAGTCGTCTTTTACTTTTGTAAATCCGGGAATATTAAAGATTTTCTTATATGGTTTCAGGCAATATAATAATATAATACCTATGATTCCACAAGAAATCACCTCACCAATGCCAACCGTCAGCATCATAAAAGGAATGGACATAGCTTCGCCGTAAGCAAAACGTAAAATCCAAGGAATAATTATGGTGTTTGCTGCAATTGGTGGAATAGGGACAAGGAACTTATATCTTCGTAAGGAATAGGAACCAATGGCTCCGAGCAAGGTCGCCAGAGTTCCAAAGATAATATCAAGGATATCACATCCTGCAAGGATATTTCCCAACAAACATCCGATCGTAACTCCCGGTATTGCTGCCGGAGTAAAGAATGGAAGGATGGTCAGGGCTTCTGCAAAACGTACTTGAATATAAGAAACGCTGATTGGTTGAAATAGCAGAACCAGCACAACATAAATGGCTGCAATCATCGCAGAATGCAGTAAGAAATAAAGTGTTTTGTTATTCATAATATACTCCTTTAGTTTTGTTTTACGAGTGGAAGGTCTCGAACACTCGGTTTAATATCGCCCAAAGACCTTGTTTTTAGGGCGTTTGTGACTGTTTTAGTATATCACGAAAAATAGGGTTGTCAAGCCTTGACTCAACGTTTGACTCAATTCTTTTGAGAAGAAAAAATTCAGCAGGAAGACGTGGCTTCTGCAGTTGTCATAAGGTTTAAGTATAGATATGGCCAATTCCACGTTAAGTAGACAATTTGGAACACTTAGTTTGTGTAGGAATTATCCCAAATGTAGTAATATTTACCTAACAATAGAAGGAGGTAATAGGAGTGGATACAGAAAAAATAGGGAGATTTATCGCTGTCCGCAGAAAAGAAAGAGGCCTTACACAGCAGCAGCTTGCAGACGAGCTGGGATTGACAAATAAGGCGATATCCAAGTGGGAAACAGGGCAGGGAATGCCGGATATTATGACCTTACCGATACTGGCTGAAATTCTGGGTATAACGGCGGATGAGCTCTTAAAAGGAGAATTGAGTCAACACGTGGCGGATAAGAAGGAATACGGGGCGGAAGTTAATTATACTGTACAAAAAAGCATATATTGGTTTAAAGTCATGGCCTGTCTATCAATATTCTTTGCGATTATAGGTAATATTGTCCCATTGTTTATGCTTAGGGAAACCTCGGCGATAGCGGCTTTTTTGTTTGGATGCTGGTTTGAACTATGCAGTTTAGCGGTATTTGTGGTATTTTATTTAAGAATGAAAGGTGAGATAGAGTTTTATAGTAAGGCTTTCATAGTTAATGCAGATTCCTTGTTAATCAGAAATCAGTTCATAAGGTATGAACTTTGGTGTTGGTTACTTGCACCATCTGCTCTGCTTGTAACAATGGTTTTTGAAGCGTTCTCCTGGGAGAATCCGGTCATACAAACCATTTTAATAATTGCAGTCACCATATTCGCTGGATTTCAATTGTGCTTTCGAATTATGAATATCGGAAAGACAGCAGAAATAAATTCATAGGAGATGGCAATGTCATAAGTTATTTTATACTATGTAATAAAAACTATACAGTAAAATATCCGATTATTTAAAACATTCATTTATTTTTTACATCTCTTTTTCAATAGTGTCTCATGTAATGAAGAGGAGGGGACTTAGATAAATGGATGTTTTTATTAGATATCATCAACAAACACTAGTCCTTTATTAAATCAAGAATATAAATTAAAACCGCCAAAATAAAAACCTAGGTTGATTAAGAAAAAAGTCAGCAGGATTAAAAACTAAAATATAGTTACCACTAGTAAATTCGTGATATAATATGAAATATTAGAAGTTTATAGTAAAATTCTGAGTCCATTGATAAATTAGAAAAGTTCATAACTTACCTGATTCAGTTGATACAAGTACGCATTGAATTGAAATAAGGGATAACATAAATAAAAGTAAAGGGTAGGAATATTATCGGTTCGTAATTATGTTAAAAACGGATAATACAATAGTTTTAATTATTGGTATAATGATGGAACAAGACGATGGAGAATAGGATTATAAAGTAATTGCTTATTCTGAAACGATACCGTATTACAAAGTAAATGTTTTTTAGAAAGGCTAACGTGCCAGAAGGTGGAGGTTATGATGAATTCATTAGCAAAGCAAGAACCTGTAATGGTCACAAAAGATTATAGGCCAAAGGACAAGCCCCTTATTATGTCCATGGCAGAAGAAATGAAGGAAAAGGGTGTTCCAGATGAGATTGTTGTGGAGGAGATAAATGAATTCTGTAGTATTGTGGACAGACCTGAGATGAACATAGTAGGAATTCAGATACCTATGAATCCATACAGTGGTTTTGATGCCGTTTCGGTTGTGAAAAAAGTGATAAGTGACGGTACCTGTAAATTATTAGAGGACTTACTTCATCCAAACAAAAAAGAAAGATATGTGGCAGCTGTTAGTCAGGTAAGGACGGGAATTGACTTTACTTATGTAATCGGAGTAGAAGTCGAAAATTTTGAGAATCTACCAAAATATTTACCCCCGGATACAGTAACGTTAACTTGCCCAGCGGCGCGGTATGGTAAGGTTAGAAGAGACCCTGCTGATAAAGAAGATAGGCATACTGCTGCAAAACAGGCAATCTGTTATTTATCTTCCCAAGAGTTTCGAAACACATCGGGGTTATCCTATGATGTTTATGCAATGCCTTTTCGTGTATTTGACCCTTGTGGTGAATTGCTTGCTGCTTATGAGCCTGTGAAAAAGCCAAACAGCGAGGAAGAAAAATTTGAACAGGTAGGCTGCGAAATTGTAATGCTCCCTGAGATTAAAGTAATTGGCTGCACCGGTGAAAATGATTCCTGTATGTGGAATCTGTTTGGCATTGAGAATGATATTGATTGGAAAACAGCTGGAAGTCTGAATGATTATCAGTACTATTCTTTTGCTACCAAGGATAAGGAAGGGAATAACACAAGCATCTTTGGCCGTATTGTTGGAGATTTTAATCATGTTCCTGAGTGTCTTGAGCAGGCAGTTATGCCATCGGGGCTATGGGTTAAGTTTTATCAAAAGCAGATCAACAATGATGACCCTTCTATTATTTTTGAAGGTGCAAAGGATGTTTTATTTACCAGGGAGTTTCCAGAGTATGAGGAAGATTATTCTATTCGCAGCGGATTATATGTAGCGCAATATGAGCAGGGGGCATGTTTTTACTTTCCAATTAGAGAAAAATTCAAGGAGCAGTAGGATAGTGTAATAAGAAATACTTTATTGGTATTATAAAAGCCTGAACGAAGGAAGAATATAACTTAAGGGGGTTAGGTATGCATCAAAAAGAATATATGGCTAAAGTAATTGATTACATAGAAGCAAACCTAAACCAACCGTTAAGCCTTCAACATATCCCAGTAAAAGAGTCATACAGCTATGCAAAAATATCGGTAAAAAATAGAAGTAATGAAATCAATGAAGCATGGGATTATCTATATCTAAGATGGCTAAAGGCAAGTATGTTTGAGCAGGCAAGAAAGCTTTATTTTGAAGAATATATCCATAAGGAAGGCAAGATAAAGAAATTAATTTTATATCTTCCTGTAATAAAAAGCAAAGATTATGCGAGAATTACCATGAGAGATTGTGAGGATATGTTTTTCTTGGTATCAAGAGGTGAAGGAGTGAATGGGGAGGAGACGTCATCAAAAAATGTTTTGGATTATATAGCAAAGAATAATCCTTTCTATATCAAAAAAATAAGAAGTTAAAGACTGCTGTTTATCAAAAGTTGATTCAGTAAAGAGGTAAGTTGGCTTATAGAATATGCCAACTTATCTCTTTTTAATTATTTTCGGTGAAAAATAATAGAACATCTAATTTACTGTTAAAAAATATCATTTATGCTATTAGTAAAAGGTAAAAATACTATGATTAGAAAATAAAGACTTATTATTAAAGAATAGAAGCTATCTTAAGTTCATTACGTTTTGATAAATCTATAAACTGGTTATCAACTTTTACGACCGGGCGGGATAGATTATTTTTGTTAATCATAACGACCTCTCCAACCAAAGAATTACTAAGGCTCACGGTTGCATTAATGTAACATTGAGCGAGCCCTTCAAGGAATGGAAGGAGATAGGCTGCATCGTACTTTTGATAGCCTTCCTTTTCAAAGTTCTCAAGCACTTCAAAAGGACAGATTTCCTTACGATAAACACGTTTTGCGGTCATTGCATCATACACATCCGCTATTGCTAATATTTTTGCAAAAGGAGAGATATCCTTAGAGGAAAGCTGATTCGGATATCCACTGCCGTCACAGCGTTCGTGGTGCATGAGTATAGCTTCTTTTACACGTGAGTCAATCTTCTTATCCTTCACAAGTTCATATCCCATAACCGGGTGCTGGTGAACGTATTCGAGTTCCTTCTTATTGAGTGCAGTTGGTTTTTGCATAATGTCCTTTGGTAGTTTTAGTTTACCAATGTCATGCAATAACCCGGCGAGCATAAGCTGTTCTGCATCATGAACATTAAAATTTAGCCAGGTAGCAAAGGAAAAGCAAATTAACGATACATTAAGAGAATGTACATAGATTTGATCGTCTAAATCTCGAATACATTGTAACATATCGAAAGTTCTTAATGAACTTCGGCATTCTTTTAAAAGCTGTTCAACCGAATCCAGCAGCTTAATTTCATCATACGGCAAAGAAGTTGTCCCAGTCAGAGCTAAATATGAGTCTTTTAGTGTTAGGATACTATCCATATAATATTTTTTGAATTTTTTAAATTCTATGGAATTTTTTAAAGCAGTGATATGTTCGGATGGTTTTATGGTCTGTTTCTTCACTAAAGTATTTGGTATGTAAACAAAAATCTCCTTAATTGCATGAATTTTTAGTTTTGTTATACTTCTTGTGGTTACCATCGTATTGCGGGAAAGGATACGTTCATTCCTTGCATTATACACATCCTCTGCAACAATCATTCCAGACACAACTTGAGATACCGGAATATTTACTATGTTCATAGAAATTTGAAACCTCCCCAAGGTTAATCATACAAATTCTACCACAATTATAAATGCTCTTCCCAAAATAAACAATACTTTTCTGTGTTTTTGTGTGGAAGTATGCTATAATAAGGAAAATAAAAAAATGGCTGGAAAGGTGGATGAATCTTGAATTTTATTCATGTTGCGGATATCCATCTCGGTGCTGCTCCTGAGTCAGAGCGCGGCTTTGATATCAACCGAGAGAAGGAGATCTACGATAGTTTTCAATATGTAATATCAGAATGTGAAGAAAAAAAAATTGACCTGTTATTGATTTCCGGTGACTTATTTCACAAGCAGCCATTGCTTCGAGAGTTAAAAGAAGTTAATTATATATTTTCAAAATTAACTCATACCAAGGTGGTATTCATTGCGGGTAATCATGATTATATTGGTCCCCGTTCAAATTATATAAATTTTAACTGGTGCGGCTGTGTTTTTATGCTTAGCAGCGGTGACATGGACAGTATATATTTTGAGGAATTAAATACAGAGGTCTATGGACTAAGCTATTTAAGCAGAGAAATCTTTGAACCAAAGTATGATTCTATGATACCTGGGGTGGAAGAACGTATCAATGTCTTACTGGCACATGGCGGGAATGAGAATAATATACCGATAAACTATAAAAGAGTAGATGGGGCTGGTTTTGATTATGTTGCATTAGGTCATTTTCATAAGCCGCAATTAATTTCGGAAAGAATGGCTTATGCAGGTTCGTTGGAACCATTATCAAAAGGAGAGCCTTTACGGCACGGTTTTTATTATGGAGAGATAACCAAAGAGAAAGCCGAAACGGAAGGCGGCTATGAATCAAAGTTATCATTAACCTTTGTCCCGATTGCATGCAGAGAGTATATTAAAAAAGAGATTGAAGTAACTCCGGATATGTTAAGTACACAAATCGTTGATTTTGCAAGGGCTCTTATAACCGAAAACGGGAGTCAGAATTTTTATCAATTTGTACTCGTTGGAAAAACAGAACCATCGATACTTCTTGACTTAGAGGATTTCTATCGATTGGGTTACGTAACGGAGGTTTTAAACCACACTTTGCCGGATTATGATTTTGATTCTTTATATGAGGAAAATAAAGATAATTTGATTGGCAGCTATATCCGCCGCATACGGGAACGTGATGCGAACAATAATCTGGTTAACAAGGCGTTATATTATGGAATTGAAGCACTGCTTAATACTAAGGAAAGGTAGGAGGTTAAGTGATTATTAAGGAATTACACCCGGGGCATTTTGGAAAGTTTCATAATGCTGATATGAAACTTACTTCTGGGATTAATGTGATATATGGTAAAAATGAAGCAGGAAAATCAACCCTCCATGCATTTATAAAAGGGATGCTATTTGGCATTGAGAGGCTTAGGGGAAGAGCAGGGAAAGAAGACCTTTATGTAAAATATCAGCCATGGGATACCCCTGGAGCTTATCAAGGCAGCATGGTACTTACGGTGGGGGGAGAGGACTATCGTATCATCCGCAGCTTTTATAAAAAGGAAAGAAGCATTAAAATTATTCAGGAAAGCACCGGAAGGGAATTGTCAGATGCGGAACTTGGAATAAGTGCTATTATTCCCGGACTTACGGAGAGTATCTATAGAAATACCATTAGTATTGAGCAGTTAAGGGCCAAAACAGAATACGAACTGGCAGAAGAATTAAAAAACTATATTACAAACCTTTCTATGTCAAAAAGTAAGGAAGTTGATGTAAACGGTGCTATTCACTATCTAGTGGATAAGAAAAAGAAATTAGAAAAGCAGCTTCCCGAAGGTAGATTAGAAGTGCTAGCCGGTGAGTTAAAAGAATTACAGGACATGCTTAAAGAATTAGATGATCTAAGTTCAGAACTTACGAAGTTAAAGAAGAGGTTGGAATATTTAGAGAATAAGCAGAAGGAATATGACCGCAGTACCAATCGGGAGAAAATGGAGAAGGTTTCCTATTACCCTGCTGTTCTTGAGAAGTTTAAGCGGTTTCTCGAGATGGAGCAAGCTGCCGGGAAGGCAGAAGAAAAGCTGGACAACTTAGGGGAGAAGGCAAAAAAACAAGTGGGTGAATTAGATAACAGTAATACCATCAGAGAGCATCTAAAAGAACTTGAAGAATTGCATCAGAGAAAACAAGAACTTGAAGAGGAGCGTAAGGAAAAGCAACAGAAGATAGAACTCCTTCTTAAACGGGGCAGCACTTTTGAACGCGTAATTGGTGTGATTATTGTTGTGTTAGGTTTAGCGATTTGCTCAATTCCTCTTCCTTTCATGACAATTGCTATGAGGTACATCGTTGGTATTTCATTTTTAGTAGCTGGAAGTTCAAAATATATTATTACAGCTGCGAGAGAAGAGAAGAATAAGCAGCAATTGGAGGATATCAAAAAAGAATGGGAACGGGAGATAGATAATCTTCATAGCAGAAGGAATGATATTTTATTAAATCATCATGTTAGCAATGAAAATCAGTTGATGACAAAATACAAAGATATTCTAAAGAATGAGATAGAGCGAGAGCAAATATTAGAGCGAAGGGTTGAGTATCAAGCGGCAGCAAAGCAATATCAGGAAAAAGCTGATGAACTAGAGTATGAAATTATCGACTATATGAAGTGTTTCGTCAGGAACCCCGAGGTTTCAGAAGAATGCATGCAGAATTTATGGCAGGAGATTAAGAAATTTAAAGAAGAAACCATAAAAGAGAGGGATGCCGTCGCTGAAGAGCATACGAATATTCATTACAAGATGGAGCGCATCCGCATTCAAATGGAGACTAATGCAGAATGTGAAGTAAAACTTGAGCAAAAGCAGACGGAATATAAAGAGTTATGGGAATTAAGGAAAACATTATTAGAGGAGATTGAAGCAATTACCTTAAGTATTCAAACGTTAAGAGAACTTTCTGAGGATATTCATGATAGTTTTGGAAGCACCCTAAATCAAATGCTCTCTAAAGTTGTATCCTTTATAAGTCAGGGAGAGTATAGCTCTGTTGTAGTGGACGAGCGGCTTAATGTATCGGTACTTCACCTGGGGCAATATGTTGCCTTGGAAAGACTAAGTGCGGGAACCATGGATCAGATCTATCTGGCACTTCGGCTATCGGTAGCATTGCTGCTCTTTCCGGAGGAGAATATGCCAATTTTATTGGATGATACGTTTGCTTTATATGATGAGGACCGAACCATAGCTGCGTTAAAATTACTTGCGAAGGAATCAAATCGTCAGGTGATAATCTTTACCTGCCATCACAGGGAAAAAGATTTATTAAAAAGGTGCAAGATCCCCTATCATTATCTTGACTTAAATGAAATTAATAAGAAAGCTGCAGAGTATGCATAGAGATTTAATGGAGTTTAGCCCTAATGATATGTCTAACGATTAATTTCAGATCAACATATCGGTTGACATATTGTAGAACTAAGATATAAAAATAGCCCTGCATCTAGTGCAGGGGTGGCTTTCAAAGGAGTTATGACTCACCTTGTACAGTGCTATAAATAAACCATAGACATTACGTTATTATTATATAACTATCAAGCAGGAGGAACTGGATTCAGTTACCTCCTGCTTGGTTTATGAAACATTCGCTGTTTCATCATTCTATTAATGCCCTAGTTTTTCACAAACTATTACTTATTTTTATACTTATTAAGAACATTTTGAATACGCTCAGTAGGGCTTAAGAACTCGCTAATGGAAGCATCGTGATTCAATGCATCAATTAATAACGCAATATACTTACTCATATCTGCACTGATATAATAAGGTCTGCTAAGTAATTCTTCTGTCTGATATACAAGATTTGTAGTCATTACGAAATCTATTAATCCCTGTTCGTATGCTTCGTCAAATTTTTCAAGGCCATTTGTAAATAAACCAAAGGTAGCACATACGAAGATACGTTTTGCTTTTCTCTTTTTCAATTCTTTCGCTACATCTAACATACTTTCGCCGGAGGAAATCATATCGTCTAAGATCAAGACATCTTTTCCTTCTACATCAGCCCCTAAGAACTCATGAGCAACGATTGGGTTACGTCCGTTCACAATTGTTGTGTAGTCACGGCGCTTATAAAACATACCCATATCAAGTCCAAGAACATTTGCAAAGTAAACAGCACGTCCCATAGCTCCTTCATCCGGGCTGATTACCATCATATGCTGGGCATCTACGGTTAAATCAGGAATATTCTTTAATAAATTTTTGATAAACTGATAAGATGGCATCACTGTTTCAAAACTCTTTAGTGGAATCGCGTTTTGTACGCGAGGATCATGCGCATCAAAAGTAATAATACTTTCCACACCCATGTTTGTAAGTTCCTGAAGTGCTAATGCACAGTCTAAAGACTCACGGGAGTTTCTCTTATGCTGTCTGCTTTCATATAAGAAAGGCATAATTACAGTGATTCTTCTTGCCTTGCCACCGACAGCAGCAATAATTCTCTTTAAATCCTGATAGTGATCGTCAGGGGACATATGATTAGTATGGCCGCATAAGGAATAAGTTAAGCTATAATTACAAACGTCAACAAGTAAGTATAAGTCATCACCACGAACCGATTCTTTAATAACACCTTTTGCTTCCCCGGAACCAAAACGTGGGCATTGATGCTTAATTAAGTAGGAGTCTCTTTGATAACCAGCAAATTGCATTGTTGTTGTATGCTCACCGGTGCGCTTTTTTCTCCATTCAACAATATAGTCATTTACTTTCTGACCCATTGCCTTGCTGCTCTCCAAGGCAATGATACCAAGAGTTCCTACAGGTAGGGTTTCTTTAAAATTATCTTGTGACATTGTTTTTCCTCCAGTATTGTTCTAGACATTAGCTATTTGGGGTTCGCTCATGTCGTCTATAAGGGCATCAACTATGATAAGAGTTTTTCTTGAAGCTATTTTACTTTAAGAAAAAGTTGGAATTATGTCATAAATCTCCGACAAATTCAGTTGGATTCAACCCACTTCCGAAAGCTATATTACTATTATCCTCTTGTTTCGTCAAGATTAAACTCAACTTTTCGGGTGTTTCTTTAGAAGTTTCTGCAAACGTATGTCATCTCCTACAATTTTTAGTAATAAATAGTTACTTGAAATGCGGGAAAAAATCCGTTCACTATAATTTGTTTTTAACTGCTCAAACGACAAATTTGTTGAGATTACAGTTGATTTTTGTCGAAGATGTCTTTCGTTGATGCATTGATAGAGCTGGGAATTGATGAAGGTATTATTCATCTCGGTACCAATATCATCAATAATAAGAAGATCGCAGTCCAGAATATAATCGAATTGATTTCTTATGTCATCCATGTCTTCAGCAGAATTGAACTTATATTTTTCTAGAATTTCAAAGAGCTGAAAGGAGGTAAGGTAAATCACCGTATGTGCGTTATCCATTAGTTCTTTTGCGATACAATTTGTTAAAAAGGTTTTTCCAACGCCTGTGTTACCGTAAATTAATAGGTTCTGATAGCAAGTATCAAATTGATTTATAAATTTTTTCGTTTCTGCTATGACTCTCCTAATATTTTCAAGGGGCGTCAGTTTTATCGTTTCATCATAATAGTCATCTGCATAGTAGTCATAGGAAAAGGCAGAAAAGTTTTCAAATTGAACGGAGTCTCTAACATTTGACTGATGATAAAGGATATCTACAATCGCCTGTTTAAAACAGTGGCATTTTTCATTTCCAATATAACCGGTGTCCATGCAATCCGGACAAGTATACCATAAGGTCAGGTAATGAATTGGATAACCTGCTTTTAAAAGGAGCTCTTGCTTTTTCCTAGAAAGAAGTTCATTTCTTTCTCTTAAATGGACTAATGCGGTTTCGTTGCCGGAGAGAGAGAGTTTGGCACTTTGAATCGAACCATTAATGATTTCCTCATCGATCAGCGTAAGTTCCGGTATCTTTGCATAGACCTCTTCTTTCCTTTTTTTCAGTTCATACTGGTTTTGAAGCCTTCGATTGTCATATTCTCTTAATATGGTATTGTACTGATAATTTTTCAGTGCCATTAAAATCCTCCCTTCTGCCGCCAAGTAGTGAACCGTTTTCCCTGCTTATTTTAGGAACGATTATTTAAAAGACGTTGTTCCATTGAGAGAAAATCCTCTTCCGAGTACTTTCTTTGCGGGAATGCATTGAAGCGGTTATTTACAGCAGGCTGCTTTGCGGCGGAAGTTTGCTTATTTGCTGCTGTAAGTGCGGATTGTTTAGCATGTGCTTCATCTAATTTTGTAATATCCGCGGCACAGGTAACACCTTTTTTGTACCAGTTTTCAAGAATTTTATCAGTATACTTAAAATCGGGTTTCCCTGTTGCTAACATGGTACGATTGCATGCATCCTCAATAATATTAATATCAAAACAAAACTCATGAAACCAACGATGCATAAACTTTTTTTCGATAGTTCCCGGAGCTCTGTTTAAACCAAATGCTTTGTTAATGGCATTATAGTTATTGTTATAAGAAAGAGTTGCAGCCTCAGCCTGTTCGACAGAGTCAATTCCTTCTTCTGCCCAGGAGATCGCTACGGTCTCGATATAGCTTGCACTTCTTTTATTCTTTGAAACACAGTACTCATAAAGATAAAAGATTAATTCAGCAGAAAATCCAACACTTTCATATAAAAACAGAATTAACTGAATGTCTGTTGGCTTTAGTAAACGCTCCAGCAAGCGCTCTACGGTATTCATAATCCATTTTACTTCTTCCATATCGGTAAGCACCTTAATCTGGGCTTCCGAGTAATTTGGTTTATGAATGGTCGTTATTTTTGACTTATCTTGTTCTTTTGCAGATGTATTTGTCACTGCCGTTTGATCCATTGCCTCTTGCCCAATAGAAGTCAAAATTTCCTCTGCGTCTACATTATCGTAGGATGGGAGAGTAAATGTTATGGCAGTTATTTGACGATTTGCTGCTCTGGTTATGACGAGCAATTGTTCCTTTTCCCAATACCTTATAGCGCGTTCAATATCTTTTTCTGTCTCATCTAATTTTTCAGCCAGGTAAGAAAGAGAAGCTTCTAAGGATGGGTCTTGAAAACAACGAAGCAGATAAAGGTATATTTTTACGAAGGTACCATTGGCACGTGGCATGTATTCATCTAAAAATCTATTGGAAATCACAGTGATGCCTGTATCTGCAGTTGAAAAAAAAGAAATTTTACTCATAATTCGCCTCCAAGCTATGTGAAACATAAACCTTCTGGGTTGAAAGTGAATTTTTTTCAACCTGACTACCCCCACTGCTATGTAATGTATCAATGGAATGGAGGGTTGACAGGAGGTTTTTATATTGGCCTATCCTTGTTGCATGCACATTATAGCACACAAAAATTAAGAATGAAATAGGTCTTTTCGGGAGAAGAAGGGGAATTCCTCAAAATGTGAATTATGTGGATAATGTGGATAAATTAGTGGATGAATTTTAGGGAAAAATGGGGTATGCTTAAAAAAGTGGCTTAAATTAAGGGTTTCTACGAAACGAGTCGTTTCTTGTAGAATTTTAAGAAAAAAGAGAAAAATCCACAACCTTATCGGATAAAAAATGTTGATAAGGTTGTGGATAATGTGGATAACTATTTCTGAAGCAAGGATTCCCCAATAGATACAACGTCTCCGGCACCCATGGTTATCAACAAGTCACCGTTGGTACAATGTTCTAATAAAAATTTTTCTATCTCTTTAAAATTGGAAAAGTAGTAGGCTTCTTTCCCTATCTTAAGTAGTTCGTTTTGAATATCCTTAGAGGATATATCGCCAGGGTTTTCTTCTCTTGCTGCGTAGATGTCAGCAAGAACTATTTTGTCGGCAAGTGCGAGTGATGTAGTAAAATCGTGAAAAAAGGATTTTGTTCTTGTATAGGTGTGCGGCTGAAAAACACACCAAATATCTTTATGCGGATAGGACGCTGCTGCGGTTAAGGTTGCTTTAATTTCGGAAGGATGATGTGCATAGTCGTCTACGATAGTTATTCCGTTTAATACACCTTTACGTTCAAAGCGGCGTTCCGTACCCTTATAGGATAAAAGTGCTCTTTTAATCGCAGACATAGAGCCGCCCAGGGCATCGACAAGAGAAACCGCTGCCAAAGAGTTTAATACATTGTGATCGCCAATAACACCTAGTTTAATACGGTCTACAAATTTACCGTGTTTATATAAATCATAGCTGCGCAGGCCGAAATCATCATTGCTAACATTGCAGGCAGCATAATCATAGCGATTGGTATTTTCGCTTCGTTCTTTTTCCGAGGAAAACATACCATAAGTAATGACATGACAAGAAAGGTCTTTTGTCAGTTCCTCATATCGGTCAATGTCGCCCCAGATAACTAGATTTCCATAGTCAGGAAGTTTTTTTGCGAAGGTATGAAAAGATTTTCTTATTTCTTCAAGATCTTTAAAGTAGTCAAGATGCTCTTCCTCTATATTCAAAATAATTGCATGTGCAGGATTAAAGCTTAAGAAACTGTTTTTATATTCACAGGACTCTACAATAAAATTCTCAGAGTGACCGATTCGGATATTCCCTTCAATATTATCAAGAATACCACCTACCGATATGGTTGGATCAAAATTCCCTTCCAGCATCATCAAGGAAACCATTGAAGTTGCGGTTGTTTTTCCGTGAGTTCCGGAAATACCGATGGCATTTTTATATTGCAGCATAATCTGACCTAAGAATTCGGCACGATCTAGCATTGGTATGTTATGTTTTTGAACAGCTTGATATTCAACATTATCAGGTTTCACAGCGGCAGTGTATACGACAAGATCGATATCCCCGGAAATATTTTCCGGATTCTGACCAATATAGATTGTAATACCTAAATGTCTTAAACGCTCTACAATTTTGCTGTCCCTTGCGTCAGAGCCGCTAACGGTGAAGCCTTTGGTATGTAGTAGCTCTGCAAGGCCGCTCATACTAATGCCTCCGATACCGATAAAATGTACGTGAATCGGTTTAGTAAAGTCAATATGATACATATAGAATGTCCTCCAGTCTTTATAAAAAGCGGAATATGATGTTACCGCCATAATGCAGGAAACATTATTTCCTGATATAATACTTATGCTATAATAAGAAATCGGTGTCTCTGGTACGAGGCCTATTTTACTGTTGCATGAAGAATTTTTACAGAAATTACAGAACAGTGCAATCACTGTATTTATTTGCTATTATAACCGATTTGAATAAAATTACAATCATTCGCTGGAAAATAGCAAATATAGGTATAAACCGATAAAGAGAAATGGAATCAGAATAGGAATAGCAGATAGGG
This sequence comes from Bacillota bacterium, assembly GCA_023457255.1. Classification (GTDB taxonomy): domain Bacteria; phylum Bacillota; class Clostridia; order Lachnospirales; family Lachnospiraceae; genus Lachnoclostridium. The sequence continues at coordinate 71,134 of JAEWMB010000007.1, forward strand.
AATTTATGAGGTTTATTATATAATATGACAATAAGGTGCAGAATATTACCCTTTTGGATGAGGATTAAAATAGTATTAATAAGATACTTTTTAAAATATTTCGTTAAAATATAAAAAAATTCGCTCAGATTTTATAAAAAATAGGTAAGAATGTCTACGAAAATTGCAGAAAAAAAGAGTATTATGATAATTTGAACAATAATTAATATGATCTTTGAAAAAAACTAGTAAATATATTCACAACTACGGAATAAAATGTTATAATGGAAATATAAAACAGCATGAGGTGATGGCATGATTAAAAAAGAAATGATCGCAATGCTATTAGCTGGTGGACAAGGCTCTCGTTTGGGGGTGCTCACCTCGACTATTGCAAAGCCGGCAGTTACATTTGGCGGTAAATATCGCATAATTGACTTTCCACTGAGCAATTGTATCAATTCCGGAGTGGATACGGTTGGTGTATTAACACAATATCAGCCTTTACGGTTAAACACTCATATTGGGATTGGTATACCATGGGATTTGGATCGTAACATTGGCGGGGTATCTATTTTGCCGCCTTACGAGAAAAGTACAAACGCCGAGTGGTATACGGGTACTGCAAATGCGATTTACCAGAATCTAAAGTACATGGAGTATTACAATCCGGAATATGTTCTTATCCTTGGCGGTGACCATATCTATAAGATGGATTATGAGGTTATGCTGGAATTCCATAAGAATAAGAATGCTGATATCACACTTGCAACCATACCGGTTCCAATGGAAGAAGCATCTCGATTTGGTGTGGTAATCACAGACGAAGACAAACGAATTTGTGAATTTGAAGAGAAGCCCCTAAGGCCAAGAAGTAATCTCGCTTCGATGGGAATTTACATATTTACATGGGAGATATTAAAAGAGGCTTTGATTAATTTATCGGAACAAAAAGGCTGCGATTTTGGAAAACATATTATTCCTTATTGTCATGAACGCGGTGACCGGGTATTTGCTTATGAGTATAACGGTTACTGGAAGGATGTGGGTACCTTAACTTCATACTGGGAATCCAATATGGAGCTTATCGATCTTGTTCCCGAATTTAATCTGTATGAAGAGTTTTGGAAAATCTATACGAAGAGTGATGTAATACCGCCGCAGTATATTGCAGGACAAGCGGTTGTAGAGCGTTGTATTATTGGTGAAGGCACTGAAATTTATGGAGAGGTCTATAATTCTGTCATTGGTGCCGGGGTCTTGATTGAAGAAGGGGCTATTGTTCGTGATTCTATTATTATGAAATCAACGGTGATAGGAAGAAACACGAAAATGAATAAAGCGATAATAGCAGAAAACTGTGTAATCGGCGCAGACTGTGAGCTTGGGATTGGAGATGAGGTACCAAACGTTTTATATCCAAACATCTATTATGATGGTTTGGTAACGATTGGAGAAGATAGCGTTGTACCTGAGGGTGTAACGATTGGTAAAAATACAGCAATCTCCGGTAAAACTGAAAAAGAAGACTACATGGAAGGTTCTCTTTTTGGTGGGCAATGCTTAATTAAGGCAGGTGACATAGTATGAGAGCAATAGGAATTGTATTAGCTGGCGGAAACAATAAGAGAATGAGAGAGCTATCAAACAAAAGGGCGATAGCAGCGATGCCGATTGCCGGAAGTTACCGCAGCATCGATTTTACCTTAAGTAATATGTCGAATTCGCATGTTCAAAAGGTTGCGGTTTTAACACAGTATAATTCAAGATCCTTGAATGAACATTTAAGTTCCTCCAAGTGGTGGGATTTTGGCAGAAAGCAAGGAGGGCTGTTTTTATTTACTCCTACGATAACAGTAGATAACGGGTTTTGGTACCGTGGTACAGCAGATGCTATTTATCAAAACTTAAGCTTCTTAAAAAATAGTCATGAGCCATATGTTGTAATTGCTTCCGGAGATGGAATCTATAAATTGGATTACAATAAGGTATTGGAGTATCATATTGCTAAGAAAGCAGATATTACTGTAGTAACAAAGAGGCTGCCAAGTGAAGCTCAAAGCAATCGATTTGGGTGCATTACCACAGAGGAGGATAACCGTATTGTAGAATTTGAGGAGAAACCTTTGCTTCCAGTTTCCTCTCTTGTATCTATTGGTGTGTATGTTATTCGCAGAAGGCAGCTAATAGAATTAATTGAAAAATCGGCACTGGAAGAACGTCATGACTTTGTTTCAGATATCTTGATCCGGTATAAGAATCTGAAGAGGATTTATTCCTATGAGATTGACGGTTATTGGAGCAATATTGCTTGTGCCGACTCTTATTACAAGACCAATATGGATTTCTTAAATAAAGACATAAGGGACTACTTTTTTAAACAGTATCCGGATGTGTATTCTAAGATTGATGATTTGCCTCCAGCGAAGTATAATGCTTCGTCGGTGGTTAGGAATAGCTTAGTTTCCAGCGGATGTATTATTAATGGCGTGGTGGAAAATTCCGTGCTATTTAAAAAGGTTTATGTCGGAAACAACTGCACCATCAAGAACTCTATAGTTCTTAATGATGTACATATTGGTGACAATACTTACATTGAGAATTGTATTGTTGAGAGTCGTGACACGATACGAGCGAACACGACTCATGTCGGAGAAGAAGGAAATGTCAAGATTGTCATTGAAAAGAATGACCGTTATGTATTATAGAAAGCATTTCTGGTCAACTGACAAAAGAATGAGTGCTAAAGGGGGATGCTGTATGCAGATCACGGATGTAAGAGTACGTAGGGTTAGTAAGGAAGGTAAGATGAAGGCAGTAGTTTCAATTACCTTGGATAATGAGTTTGTAGTTCATGATATTAAGGTAATTGAAGGAGAGAAGGGGCTCTTCATTGCAATGCCAAGTCGTAAAGCTGGAGATGGGGAGTATCGGGATATCGCGCATCCGATCAACTCTACCACAAGAGATAAGATTCAGAGCATTATTCTAGAAAAATACGAACTCGCTGCCTTGGAAGGTAATGCAGAAGAGGTAGAATAGATTAACTTAGCAAAAGAGCTAAAACAAAACTGTTTAAAAAGTAATCTATGTCCCAAAACTACAGCTGCCAAAGAAAATGGCAGCTGTAGTTTTTTTCCCTGTTAGCACAAATGGATAAACTCCAGACATAGGAAAAAATAAAATAATTTTGGGAATTAAAACTTATTGAAACTTTTTGGAGAATGGAGTACTCTATATATAAGAAGCAGCAAACATACAAAAGATTAATACCACGCATAAATTAGCGTGACGGATTCCCCTAGTAATTATGTAAGTAGTAACGAAATAGATACGAAAGTGAATAAAGCAATGTAGGAAGTAGATCCCTATGACATAGACTTAACTAGCCATGATTTATATTACGGTATGGTGGATTTACCGATGTTCTGATAAGACAAAGACACATCCTTTTGACGCTTACAAAACTTAAGGAGAGATCCTTAGGTAATGATGTTACAGTAATTGACATAAGAGTGGAGGAAGCAATAGATAACTGTTAACCATTGATTAGGAAGGAAAGTATTGTGAGACGTCGTAGAAGAAGAAACAGAAAATTATTGTATGCATTACAAATATCTTGGATTGTACTTGCTGTAACAGCAACGATTGTAATGATAACACAAAGCCGTAAGTGGTTTGGAACTGGAGATAATACAGATAGTACTGTAGTAAATGCGGAAGGCACCGTTGATAATGAAAAGAAAGGAGATTCTAATGATTTTGATGAAGATTCCTCCGGCGGGATACATACCGGTACACCGACAATAGAGCCTACGATTACGCCGACAATTATACCAGGAGCAAACGGTGAAGGTGGATTGACTGGTACTCCAAGTGTTACCCCTGGTGCGGGAGAAGGTGAGAAGTCTGATAATCAAGGGGAATCTTCGTCTCCTATAGTGACAACAATTCCTGGTGAAAACGGTGGTTCTAGCGCATCTTCTGGTAACTCGGACCGCGTGATTGATCCGGAAAAACCAATGGTTGCATTAACGTTTGATGATGGTCCATATCCACCGGTAACCAAGAAAATACTAGAAACTTTGGAAAAATACGATTCGAGAGCTACTTTCTTTGTGATGGGAAATCGTATTGATACCTATAGCGAAACTGCAAAGTTGGTGTTTGATGCAGGAAGCCAAATTGGAAATCATTCTTACAGCCATAAGGACTTAACAAAGCTTGATAAAAAAGGAATTGAACACGAAGTCGATTATTCCAATGAGTGTATTAATAAGATCGTAGACGTTGGAGATACTTTCCTTCGTCCTCCATATGGTGCAAAAAATGACAAGGTATCTGAGTATGTCAAGGTGCCTATGATTGGGTGGTGCGTAGATACATTAGACTGGAAATCCAGGGATAAGAATGCAGTTTTTGAAGAGGTTAAGAAAAGTGTAAGTGATGGTGCCATTATTCTAATGCATGATTTGTATCCTTCGACTGCAGATGCTGTTGAACTAATAGTACCATGGCTGATCGATCAGGGATATCAGGTGGTTACTGTTAAGGAAATGTTCGATGCCAAAGGAATTGAGTTAGAAGCAGGTAAAATATATCATAGCGCAAAATAATTTTTTTAGTTCCAGTAGCAGCAATGAATAAAGCAGGGATAAGTCATAGATTTTGCAGAACATATTAGTCTTGCAAAATCAACGGGCTTATCTTTGTTTTTAATAAGAAGGACAAAAAGATTTTGTTGTAATAAGATTTCGAGTAAATTATAATAATAGAAGAGAACAAACAAAAAATAAGAAAAATATAAGTTAAGAAACCGCAGGTATTCTTCGCCCACAAAGCATTAGGGAAGAGAGTATGTGCGGCATACTGTGTTCCAAATAATTTGTTGTAAGATAATACACAATACTAGATTATTATAGGAAAGAAAAGTGCATAAGGAGCTCATACATTGATGTGTGTGCAGAAATGAGGATAACCATGTATATCATAATAGGGTTAGGAAATCCAACAAGGGAATATGAGGCTACAAGACATAATATTGGTTTTGATGCCGTAACTCGATTAGCGGATGATTATAATATATCCCTTGATACGAAGAAGCATAAAGCAATCTGTGGAAAGGGAATGATTGGCGGAGAAAAAGTAATCTTAGCAAAGCCGCAGACATATATGAATTTAAGTGGAGAAAGTGTCAGAGAATTAATTGATTTTTATAAGGTTACCAACGAAGAGATCATTGTTGTTTATGATGACATTAGTTTGGATGTGGGGCAGCTTCGGATACGAACCAAAGGAAGTGCCGGGGGGCATAATGGAATTAAGAATATTATTGCCCATTTAGGCTCCGATGAGTTTTGCCGTATAAAAATCGGGGTTGGCGACAAACCAAAAAACTGGGATTTGGCGGATTATGTATTAGCGCGATTTCCAAAAGAAGAGGAGCCTGTAGTAAGAGAAGCGTTAGCCAAAGCTTCGAAGGCTTGTGAGACTATTATCAGAGAGGGAACGCAGGCAGCGATGAATCTTTATAATAAAAAAGAGGCAAACGCGTGAAGTAATATAAAAGGTGTGGTTTTGACACCGTAAAAATTGTGATATGCACGGTAAAGCATTCACAAGAATGGAGGAAACATGAAAACATTTACTGCCCCCCTGCAGGAATATCGGGAGTTTCAAGTAATCGAACAAAGCATTCAAAAAGATCAATACCCGCTGTTAATCACAGGCTGTATCGATTCGCAGAAATGTCACCTGATTCATGCGCTCTCGGGGGGGATTGTATGCAAGCTTGTGATTACTTATAATGATATAAAAGCCAAAGAAATCTATGAGGATTTAAAGCTTTATGACCGCAATGTGCACCTATACCCTGCTAAGGATATTATCTTTTACAGTGCGGACATTCATGGTAATGCCATAGTCAGAGAACGCATGAAAATTCTTAAGGATCTTATCGAGCGTAAACCAATGACAGTAGTGGCAACGATTGATGGGGGTATGGATAAATTATTACCGTTGGAGTACCTTTCAGATAAAATTATCTGCATCAAAGAAGATTCTACAATTGATGTAGACCGCTTATGCGAAAAGTTGATTCATCTAGGGTTCAACCGCCAGGGTCAAGTGGAAAATCCGGGTGAATTTGCTGTCCGTGGTGGAATTATCGATATTTTTCCTTTGACGGAGGAAGCTCCTTATCGAATCGAACTGTGGGGTGATGAGGTAGACTCTATTCGTACCTTTGATGTTGGCAGCCAGCGTTCCATTGAAAGAGTTAGTACCGCGGTGATTTATCCGGCTGCTGAGATTATCCTGGAACCAGAAGCATTAAAAAAAGGACTTTACAGGTTAGACACCGAACAAAAAGATTATATTTCCAAGCTGCGAGGAGAACAAAAGACCGAGGAAGCTGCGAGGATCCAGCAGATTTCTCAGGAGTTTAAGGAAAATCTTGAATGTCTGCAAGGCTCTTTAAACTTAGATAGCTATATACGATACTTCTATGATAAAACTTGTTCTTTTTTTGACTACTTTGCCAATGATAGTTCTATTATCTTTGCGGATGAACCAAACCGTTTGGCGGAAAAGGGGGAAGCAGTCTTTACCGAGTTTTCGGAGAGCATGGTAGGGCGTATTGAAAAAGGATATATTTTACCAAGTCAAATGGATGTCATCTATGACTATAAGGAACTGTTAGCTAACTTAAGCCGAAGAAACAGTGTATTAATTAGTACAATGGATCATAAGGTAATGCAGCTGGCTGCGAAAAAGAAAGTTGATATTACCGTAAAAAGTGTCAATCCGTACAATAATAATTTTGAGATTCTAATAAAAGATTTACAAAACTGGAAGAGAAACGGTTATCGTGTCATACTACTTTCCGGTTCCAGAACGAGAGCAGCGAGACTTGCACAGGATTTAAGAGATAATGAATTACCTGCTATTTATAGCGAGGATGGTGATAGGATACCGGTTAAAGGCGAAATTGTGGTGATGCACGGCAGTGTTCACCGTGGATTTGAATATCCTTTAATTAAACTTGTTATTATCTCAGAAAGCGATATCTTTGGCACCGAAAAAAAGAAAAGAAAGAAAAGGGCAAATTATGAAGGAAAGCAAATACAAAGCTTTACCGATCTCAATATTGGTGACTATGTTGTACACGAAAATCATGGACTTGGAATATATCGTGGTATAGAAAAAATAGAGGTTGATAAGGTAAGTAAAGATTATATAAAATTAGAGTATGGAGGCGGAGGGGTGCTCTACATCTTAGCGACCGGTTTAGACGTTATCCAAAAGTATGCCGGCGCGGATGCGAGAAAGCCAAAGTTAAATAAATTAAACTCTGTTGAGTGGAAAAATACTAAGGCAAAGGTAAAAGGAGCAGTAAAAGAAATCGCCAAAGAACTAGTAGAGCTCTATGCAGCCAGACAGGCGAAGTCGGGTCACGCTTTTTGTGAAGATACGGTTTGGCAGAAGGAATTCGAAGAGATGTTTCCATACGAAGAAACGGAAGATCAATTAAGGGCAATTGATGATACCAAACAGGACATGGAAAGTAATAAAATTATGGACCGCTTGATTTGCGGAGACGTCGGATATGGAAAAACAGAAATCGCTATCCGTGCAGCATTTAAAGCGGTGTCAGATGGAAAACAGGTTGTATTTTTAGTACCTACGACAATCTTAGCGCAGCAGCATTACAATACGTTTAGCCAGAGAATGATGAATTTTCCAATTAGTGTTGATATGTTATGCCGTTTTAAAACCCCGGCTCAGCAAAAGAAGACCTTAGAGCGGTTAAAAAAGGGACAGCTTGATATCTTAATTGGAACCCATCGCGTGTTATCCAAGGATGTCCAATATAAAAATCTGGGGCTCCTGATTATTGATGAGGAGCAGCGTTTTGGCGTTACTCATAAGGAAAAAGTCAAACAGATGAAAGGAGATATTGATGTTCTTACTCTTACTGCCACGCCAATTCCAAGAACTCTCCATATGAGTTTAGTTGGAATCAGGGATATGAGCGTTTTAGAGGAACCTCCGGTTGACCGTTTACCGATACAGACCTTTGTACTGGAACATAATGATGAAATCATTCGAGAGGCCATTAACCGGGAGCTGGCAAGAGGCGGTCAGGTTTATTATGTACACAATCGTGTGAATGGGCTGGATGAGATTACAAACACAATAGCAAAGCTGGTTCCGGATGCGAGTGTGGCACTTGCTCATGGACAGATGCAGGAACATCAATTGGAAAAAATCATGTTTGAGTTTATTAATGGTGAAATCGATGTGTTGGTCTCAACTACGATTATTGAGACCGGTCTTGATATCTCCAATGTAAATACAATGATTATAGATAATGCAGATCAGCTAGGGTTATCCCAGTTATATCAATTGCGCGGCCGGGTTGGACGTTCCAATCGTACTTCCTATGCTTTCCTTATGTATAAAAGAGATAAGTTGTTAAAGGAAGTAGCCGAGAAGCGTTTGCAGGCAATTAAAGAATTTACAGAACTTGGATCAGGATTTAAGATTGCGATGCGAGATCTTGAAATCCGTGGTGCCGGTAATCTTCTTGGAGCACAGCAAAGCGGTCATATGGAAGCGGTCGGTTATGATTTGTATTGCAAGATGCTAAATGATGCCGTGAAAGGATTAAAGGGAGAGACTAATGAGGAGGATGCCTTTGATACCAGCATTGACATGGATATGGACGCCTTTATTCCATCTACCTATATAAAAAATGAGATGCAAAAACTTGATATGTATAAGCGTGTAGCCGGAATAGAGAATGAAGAAGAATTTATGGATATGCAAGAAGAGATGCTTGACCGGTTTGGGGATATTCCAGCCTCTGTAAATAATTTATTAAATATAGCATTACTTAAGTCCATGGCGCATCGGGTGTATGTTAGCAATCTGGTTCAAAAAGGTACCGAGGTTAAGTTAACGATGTACCCAAAAGCTAAGATAAAAGTTGAGATGATACCGGAACTTCTTCTAAAGGTTGGTAACAACCTAAAGATGACTCCGGGGGCCGCACCGTTTTTTACCTATCATATGACGAATGTGGTTAAGAATCCCAAGGTAGGAACGATAGATACGTTAGCGGTTTTTGAGAGTGTAAAAAATCTCCTATTGGAGTTTCAGATACTTGTATAGGAGAATGAAACAAGCTTTTAATGTGCTAAGCATGCGTAGGAATAGAGGATAGGGTAAAAATAGAATCAATTTTCACACGCAAGTTTGTGCTGTGCACCACAAACTTGTTATGCACAAAAAAAGTGCGCAAGAATGGGGATTAAGATGAGAAAAGGAAAGAAAATAGGCACGTTAGTATTGGCATTAACCTTAGCGGCTTCTCTGTGGGCATGCAGCAAAAATAAAGACAATGATGTGACAAATCAAGATGGAGTAACGGTAGCTCCGGAGATGTCTGCGCAAGAAAAACAGGGAAAAACAGTTCTTACGGTTAATAATCTTACCGTTAGCTATGAAGAGGCAGTATTATATCTTCAATCCAGAAAAGAAGAGATAGAAGAGCTGTACGGCAAGGATGTATGGAGTCTTGTTGTTGATGAGGAAGGCACTACCTATGAGCAATTATTAAAAGATTCCGTGTATGAAGAGTTGGAATACCTAATGCTTGTTTGCTCTAAGGCAGAGGAATTAGGAATATCGTTGTCAGAGGATGAGTTATTGGATGTAGATGAATATACCGCAGACTTTATTAGCAATTTTTCTTCCGAAGCATTGGAATACTACAATGTAAACAAAGGGGTTGTGAATAAGATTTATAAAGACAATATGCTTGCTAATAAAATCTACGAAAGCCTGACACTGAATGTTGATACGGAAGTATCGGATGAATTGGCAAGACAGGCAGTGTTTCAATATATCCTTGTTGGTAAGTATGGATACGATGCCAATGGCAATCGAATTGAGTACACAGAGGAACAATTAGAAGAAGCCAAAGACCGTGCTGATAAGTTAAGAGAAGAGGCACTTGCTGCAAAGAGTTTTTACGATTTTGCAGCGGCAAATTCCGATGATGAAGATGAAGTTGAAATCATTATTGGAAAAGGAGATATGAAGGAGGAACTTGAGAAAGTTGCATTTGCTTTAGAAGAAGGGGAAATTAGTGAAGTTATCGATGCAGCAGACGGTTATTTTATTTTTCATTGTGTTTCTGTATTAGACCGTGATGCTACAGATAGTAAGAAGGAAGACATTATCATTGAACGGCAGGAAGCAGCATTTGATGTTGAGTACGGCAAATGGAAGGAAGAAAAAGAAGTAAAGTTAAACAAAGAAATCTGGAATTCCATTGATATTACCGGCGAATTAGTGAAGTAAGGGAAGCATGTACCTGTGTAATCCTTGGTACATGCTTCGGATTTGATGTCTGCTATGAAAACATGCTTTATTTTGGTTAAGAAGAGGAGTATTAACTTAGAAAATGCACAGTAATTAGTAAAATAAGGGGGATGGGAGTATGATAGAAATTAATCATTTGACCAAGATTTATAAACTAACGAAGCGGCAAATGAAGCAGTTAAAAACAAAAGAGAATCTAAAGTGCGCAGCAGAGGATGTTAGCTTAACGGCTAAACCGGGGGAGATTTATGGATTGTTAGGCCCTAACGGTGCAGGTAAAACGACAACACTGCGTTGTGTGGCAACTCTGTTAAAACCAACCAAAGGCTCTATTAAGGTGAATGGTTATGATACGGTAACACAATCAAAGAAAGTTAGAGAAGTTATTAGTTTCTTAACAAATGAAATTAAATTAGACCCGCAGTTTTCTCCCAAATATATGTTTCATTTCTTTGCGAATTTACATGGAGTACCAGAGGAGGAGTCGATAAAAAGAAGAGAGAAGTTGTTTGATTACTTTGGAATTACCCCTTTTCAAGACAAAAAGATTGAAGAATTATCTACGGGCATGAAACAAAAAGCAGCTATTGCGGTGTCCTTAGCACATGACCCCCAAATTATAATCTTTGACGAACCTACGAGTGGACTTGATATTATAACTGCAAGGAGTGTAACCGATTATTTAAAGGAACTTAAAAAAGAGGGTAAACTTATCATTGTCTCGACCCATATCATGAGTGAGGCAGAAAAATTGTGTGACAGGATTGGAATTATCATTCAAGGAAGAAAAGTAATGGAGGGTACTCTTGCGGAGATTCTAAAAGAGACTAAGACAAGTGATTTAGAAGATGCGTTCTTTCAACTATATCGAACATATAACAGGGAGGAAGCGTAAGATGAAGGGTGCTAAAATTATTTTTAAGAAAGAACTCAGACGTATTTTTCAAGATAAGAAAATGATCTTTAGCTTATTTATACTTCCTGGCATCATTATTATCGGTATGTATTCCTTAATTGGTGTAATGATGAATCAGATGGTTAAGGATATTAAGAAGCATGAATCTGTAGTTTATATTCAAAACATGCCAAAAGAATATGAAAACCTCCTAAATTCGTCAGGATTTTTAGAAGGCTCCAAGATTACCTTTCTTACCAAAGAAAGTTCTGTTAAGGATTATGAAAATAAAATCTTAGAGGAGTCCATCGATTTATTTGTGTATTTCGAGGACAATTTTAATAATTCAGTAGCAGCTTATGAGAAATCCGGCGATACTATCCCTAAGGTTACACTATATTATAATACTGCAGGAAAGTACTCTACGGAGGCGGAGGTTAAGTTCCGGACGTTAGTGCTGGAGCCGCTGCAGCAGCAGTTATTGGCAAATCGTTTGGGAAACCTTGAGATATTGCAGGTTTTTCAGATTTCTGAGCAGATAATTGTGGATGAGGATAAGCAAAACGGACAGTTTTTAGCAATGCTATTACCATACATGATAACCTTTATGTTATTTGTCGGGGCTATGAGTCTTGGGGTAGATGCTATTACAGGAGAAAAAGAGCGTGGGACAATGGCAAAGCTTTTGTTAACTCCAATAAAAAGAAGTGAGATTGTATTGGGTAAATTAAGTTCTCTTGCTGTGTTATCCAGTATTTCTGCAGTAGTATATGCTGTTTCTATGATTATCTCTATGCCGATGATGGCAGGAGATTTGGGTTCACAAGGCGTATCGGCCGGTGTCCGCTTCGAGGCGGCACAGATAGCAGCGTTATTTGTGACAATGATTGTTATGGTCTATTTGTATGTTGGATTGGTTGCCCTTGTTAGCGTATTTGCAAAGACGGCTAAGGAGGCAAGCTCCTACATATCGCCGCTATACATCATAATTATTGTGGCTGGTATGCTGACAATGTATCAAGGAGGAATAGAAAAGCCCCTTTATCAATATGCAATTCCGGTATATGGTAACTCACTTGCCATCCAAAATATTATGACGAATGAACTTACGCTGGCACAGTTTTCAATATCCGGCTGCTCCACGTTAATTCTTGCAATCTTTGTAACAATAGCAATAGCAAAAGCATTTAATAATGAGAAGATAATGTTCAATGCATAAGTGATGGAAAAAGATGAGTTACGCAATGCGCAGAAAGGGAGAAGAAAATGCCAGAAAAAAAAGAAACTTCGATGCCGATGGAACAATCACAATTGCATGATCATGATGGAAGCCTTACAAAGCTATTGCACAACATACCGCAGGAGCAGGAGTTTTTAATGGCTGCGGAGGTCTTTCATCAGCTAAGTGATGGTACAAGACTTCGAATCCTTTGGTTATTATGTCATAGCGAAGAGTGTGTAAATGATATAGCAGCAGCAGTCCGTATGACGGCACCCGCAGTATCTCATCATTTAAAAACATTGAAGCAGACCGGGATTATTAAGAGCAGAAGACTTGGAAAGGAAGTCTTATATACATTAGAGGATACACCGAAGGCAACTTTAATTCACAAAATGGTAGATAGCATTTTTGAGATTCATTGTGGTGTTACAAGAAAAGTTTAAGAGCGATTAATTTTAACTGTGGAAGATAGAAAGAGGAATCCAAGATGGAGGAACAGAGGAAGAATAAAACTGCAATCCCTAGATATCAGCAGATTGCAGTGGAGATAGCATCAAGGATTGCAAGCGAAGAATATAAGGTCGGAGATAAGATATATGCTCGTTCTTCTATTGCAGGGCAGTATGGAGTGTCGCCCGAAACTGCCAGAAGGGCTATTTGTGTATTGTGTGATTTAGAAATTGTGACATCCGAAAAAGGTAGTGGTGTAACAATCAAATCAACGGAAAATGCGATAAAATTTATCAAACAGTATAGTAAGCGTCAAACGATTGATACAATCAAGGATAATATTCAACAAAGTATTATGAGACAAAGAACAGAGATGGAAATTATGAATCAACATTTGACGGAACTTATTTCTGCATCTGAGCATTTCCGTTCATTAAATCCATTTATGCCATTTGAAATATTGATTACAAAAGATTGTGTTTATCTTGAAAAAACGGTAGCAGAATTACAATTTTGGCAGCACACCGGAGCAACTGTAATAGCGATTCGGCGAGGGGAATCCACCATGATTTCACCCGGTCCCTATACTCATATCAAGGAAGAGGATATCTTGTATTTTATTACACAGGATGATGCTCCGAACCGGGTTAAAATATTTTTATATCCAACTGGAAATGAATAGTAAGGTAAGTACCCAAATATGAACGAAACCCTGGATATTGGAGGGCTTAATTAAGCAGCTTTTAAGGATTGGATTCTGTATTCTACAGGACTCAGTCCTTTTAGTTTGCCCCTTTTTAGTTAGCACCGATAAACTGCCTGTTGTCTTAGTGTATAAGGTAGCGGGGCATTCCTTGGCTTATAGATTTTGCAATAAAAAATCCGGGAGGAATTTGATTACTCGTATCGCAGGAAAAGATTTTTTCTTGACAAAGTGACAACTTTATATTAACATAGAGGTTGTTACTTCGAGTGAGAAGGTCAAAAAATGTGCAGAAAATGCGCAGGAATGAGGTGACTAAAATATGATTAATTTTACGAATATAACAAAAAGTTTTAAATCAAATAAAATACTAAAAGAGGTTACTTTCAGTGTTGATACCGGTAACCTGGTAGCAATTATCGGTGAAAGCGGCTGCGGAAAAACAACATTATTAAAAATGATAAACCGTCTCATTAAGCCAACAAGCGGCTCTATTTCAATTGATGGGGAAGATATTCTATCATTGGATGAGGTATCGTTACGAAGGAAGATTGGATATGTAATCCAACAAACCGGATTATTTCCACATATGACGATAAAAGAAAACATAGAGATTATACCAAAGATTCTTAAAGTGGATTCCGCACATATTACCGAAAATACAAAGAAATTAATGAATATGGTAGGTCTGGATTATGAGGATTTTATTAATCGGTATCCAACAGAATTAAGTGGAGGACAGCAGCAAAGAGTTGGGGTTGCCAGAGCATTTGCCAATGACCCTGATGTCATATTGATGGATGAACCATTTTCCGCACTTGACCCGATGACAAGGTCTGATTTGCAGGATGAATTGGTAGAATTACAATTTAAATTAAAGAAAACGATAGTTTTTGTTACTCACGATATGGATGAAGCAATAAAGATAGCAGATAAAATCTGTATTATGAAGGAAGGGCGCATACTTCAATACGATACGCCGGAGAACATCTTAAAAAATCCAATTGATGAGTATGTATCAAACTTCGTAGGTGAAAACCGGATATGGTCTTCCCCTGAATTTATCAAGGTACATGACTTTATGATGAATAAGCCAATCACAGCTACAAAAGATCTCTCAGCCTTAAAATGTATTGATAAAATGCGTCAGCAAAAAGTTGATAGCCTTCTAATTATAAATCCAGAGAATCGCCACTTGCAGGGTATTGTGAAAGCCAGCCAGATTAGGGCTGTGGGAGACAGGACACAAGCGGCAGAAAACTTCATGGTCACAGATTTTCCAACATTAAATCCCGATAATACTATAGTAGATGCATTAAAGTTAGTTACAGAACAGCAAATATCAACGATACCAGTCATTAAAGAAGATGGATATTTGGTTGGTTTAGTTACCCGCAGTAATTTAGTTACCACACTAAGTCAGCAGTACTATAACGGCGATGAGGAGGTGGGTGTATGAATTTCATAGAATATATAGCGAATAATTACGGTCAGATCATAAGGCTTTTATTGGAACATATTAAGCTTACCGCTATATCCGTTGGATTTGCCATCTTGATAGGAGTACCGCTAGGTATTTTAATTTCTTATGCAAAAAGAGTGAGTAAACCAATCCTAATGGGAGCTAACATAATTCAGGCGATTCCAAGTATGGCACTGTTGGGATTTATGATTCCTTTCTTAGGAATTGGTATGGTTCCAGCGATAGTAGCCGTTATCTTGTATTCCTTATTGCCAATTATTAAAAACACATACACCGGAATTGATAATATCAACCCACAGACCTTAGAAGCTGCAAAGGGGATTGGATTAACCCCCTTCCAGGTGTTAACGAAGGTTCAGATTCCTCTCGCCTTGCCGGTTATTATGGCGGGTGTAAGAATCGCTTCTGTAACTGCAGTTGGTTTAATGACTATGGCTGCGTTTATAGGTGCCGGGGGGCTCGGATATCTTGTGTTTTCCGGAATTAGAACGGTAAACAGCAATCAGATTTTAGCTGGAGCAATTCCTGCCTGTTTGCTTGCATTATTTGTAGATTTCCTAATTGGACTTGTAGAAAGGCTGGTAACACCGATTAGTCTGCAAAAGGGTGAAAATAGCGAGAAAAAGAGAAAGCGAGGTATTCAAAAGGGAATTCTCTCCGGAGCAGTACTTGCTATCATAGCTATTTTTATATTTACGGCAAAAGGAACAAATGCAAGCGATCAAAAAGTGATAACAATAGGCTCCAAAGATTATACGGAGCAGGCAATTCTAGGTAATATGGCCGCTGATATCATTGAAGCGAATACAGAGATTAGAGTGGATAGAAAGTTAGATCTTGGCGGAACGCAGGTTTGCTTCTCCGCATTAAATAAAGGTGAGATTGATATGTATGTCGAGTATAGTGGAACAGCCTATTCAAGTACGCTGGGGCATACGGAGAAGAAAGATAAGGATCAGGTTTTTGACCTGGTAAAAGAGGAATTCAAATCAAAGTATGATATTGATGTTTTAAAACAGATGAGCTTTAATAATACCTATGCATTGGCGGTAACAGAAGAGACTGCCTCAAAGTATCAACTAAAAAAAGTAAGTGATATTGTAAAGATAGCACAAACGATGAAATCAGGTACTACCTTTGAATTTTTAAATCGAGAAGATGGATTACCTGGCTTACAAAAGGAATATGGCTTTACGATGGGTGAAACCTTTGCCATGGATGGTGCTCCGAGGTACACTGCATTAGTGAATAAGGAGGTTGATGTCATTGATGCTTTTACTACGGACGGATTACTAAAAAAATTCGGATTAACTGTATTAGAAGATGATAAAGCATTCTTCCCGCCTTATTATGCCATGCCGATAGTCCGTTCGGAGAGTTTAGCGCAGTATCCGGAAATTATACCACTCTTAGAGGAACTTGGTGAGGTATTAACAAATGAAGTGATGCTTGAATTAAACTATCAAGTAGATGAACTGCAAAAAAGCCCTGAAGTTGTAGCTAAGGAATTTTTGCAGAATCAGAATTTAATACCATAAAAATAGAGTACTCATCCAATCTGCGTATGCAGTGCATTGATTCAGGGATATGTGCAAAGGGCAGCGAGAAATGAGGTACAAAGGTAATCTATAATTAGCAGATAAGCTTTTTATAGGTTATCTTTTTTATTACCACAGAGTTTTAAACCTCTTTTTTGTTTAACCCTATGGTTTTTATGGAAGTACAGGTATGGGATGCCTTAGGTAACGAATCCAATTAATTCTAAAAAAATCACATTTTCTTATTGACAGCATAAGATATTGTGATATAATTGAGACAATCAATTAAACGATTGTTTAATTGTTCAACTGTTTAACTAGGATAACTATATTATAATCTGGAATAGTTAGCTTGCTTACAAAATACTGAGGTTGAATAAAAAATCAAAAAAGAAGAGGAGAATAGATATGAAGAAAGTAGTTAAATTAGAAAATTTAGATTGTGCAAATTGTGCCGCTAAGATGGAAGATGGAATATCTAAAATTGCAGGAGTAGAGAAGGCGGCAGTGAGTTTTCTTATGCAGAAGATGACAATAGTTGCACCGGAGGAACAGATGGAAGACATTTTAAAACAAGCAGAGAAAGTAATTCATAAAGTAGAACCAGATGTTATATTAAAATTGTAATTGTTTACTTAATTTAACCTCGGTTTTTAAAATAGTACAAAATAAAACATAGATTTAATATTAGAAGTAATTTAAATTGGTGGGAGGTAGTTTCAGTGAATAAGCATAAGAAGAATTTATTTCGAATTATCCTAAGTGCGGCAATTTTTTTATTGGCAATTCTTTTGCCAATACCGAATATTGTCACTTTAGTGTTATATATTGTTGCTTATGTCATCATCGGTTATGATGTTTTATGGAATGCGTTTCGTAATGTAATCAGGGGTCATGTCTTAGATGAGAACTTTCTTATGTCAATCGCAACCATAGGCGCATTTGCAATCGCTAAATATGATGAGAGTATCTTCGTTATGCTGTTTTATCAGGTAGGTGAACTCTTTCAGTCTTATGCGGTCGCCCAATCGCGTAAGTCAATTACAGCCCTTATGGATATACGGCCGGATTATGCGAATATAATCCGTCATGGCGAAATTCAAACAGTAGATCCCGAAGAGGTTATGCCAGGGGACCGAATCTTAATTAAACCAGGGGAAAAAATTCCGCTGGATGGTAAAATTGTACTCGGTCAGACCTCGATTAATACCAGTGCACTTACTGGTGAGTCATTACCTAGAGAGTCTTTGGTTGGAGATGAGGTAATTAGTGGCTGTATTAATCTAAATGGTACGATAGAAGTAGAAGTTACGAAAGAATTTGAAGAATCAACGGTATCTAAAATTCTGGAACTTGTAGAAAGTGCGAGTGACCGTAAGGCTAAGAGTGAAGCATTTATTACCAAGTTTGCGAAATATTACACTCCTTCCGTAGTTATCGTTGCGGTGTTGTTAGCCGTGATACCGCCGGTATTTGTACCAGATGCTTTATTTTCTGACTGGTTATATCGTGCCCTTATTTTCCTTGTTGTGTCTTGTCCATGTGCCCTTGTAATCTCCATTCCACTTGGCTTTTTCGGTGGTATTGGGGGTGCTTCTAAGAAAGGTATCCTGATTAAAGGAAGCAATTACCTGGAATCACTATCTAAAGTCACAGCGATTGCCTTCGATAAGACGGGTACCTTAACAAAAGGTAACTTTATAGTTCATGATATTGTAACAGACTCCTTGTCAAAAGACGAGTTATTAGAAGTGGCGGCTCTTGTAGAAAGTCATTCGAGCCATCCAATTGCGGCATCGATTAGAGTGGCTTTTGCCAAAGAACTTTCTAGGAACCGTGTTCATGAGGTACAAGAAATTGCCGGGTTTGGAATTTCTGCTGTCGTAGACGGGAAACAGGTCTATGCCGGGAATGCGAGGATGATGGCAGAGCAAAATATTGAAATAAAACAACTTTCGAAAAATAAGCCAATTGGAACAACAATTCATATTGCTATCGATGGAAATTATGCTGGCTATCTTGAAATCCGAGATGAGATGAAGCCAACCAGCAAGGCCGCTATAGAAGAGTTAAGACATAGTGGAGTTAACTCTCTTGTGATGTTAACAGGAGATGCTAAGGTGGTTGGTGAGGCTATTGCAAAAGAACTTTCCTTAGACCATGCATATACGGAGCTGCTTCCGGCAGACAAGGTAGAAAAGTTTGAAGAGATGTTTGCAAAGCGTGATGAGAAAGGCCAGCTTGCATTTGTCGGTGATGGTATTAATGATGCTCCGGTTCTTGCCAGAGCAGATGTCGGAATTGCAATGGGCGGTCTTGGCTCCGATGCGGCTATTGAGGCGGCGGATGTTGTTATTATGGACGATGATCCGCAAAAGCTGGCTGCAGCAATCAGGATTGCCCGTAAAACGATTCGGATTGTAAAACAGAATATTATTTTTGCACTAGGTGTAAAGGGTATTATCTTAATTCTTGGAGCAATTGGATTGTCAAATATGTGGGAAGCCGTATTTGCAGACGTTGGTGTTTCTGTTATTGCCATTTTAAATTCCATTAGGGCACTAAAAGATTAGAAATTAAGAAATAATCAGTATGTCTAGAGGAGCTTACTTAAAATAAAACCCAATCATTAAAACCCTAATTCGTTTGCAGGAGAACAAATGGCTTAGGGTTTTTCTGCTGTAAGAAGATAGATTTTTTGGATTGAACTGGTTAAGTTAGGATATATGCAGTATAATAAAATCAGATTCAAAAGCGGCAGTTAGTAAGGAAGAAAAAACAAGATAAAAGTATAGCTACCAAAGTTATCAAGTACCGGGCGGGAGAGAATTCAAAGATGAGCAGAAGCGAAAAAGCAGTATTTACAAATATGTGTATGATTAAAAATGGTGATAAAATTTTAGTCCAGGACCGTAAAAATAAAGATTGGCCGGGGGTCACATTTCCCGGAGGACATGTTGAGGCAAACGAATCTTTTGTTAAGTCTGTAATCCGAGAAGTGAAAGAAGAAACTGGACTTAGTATTAAAAACCCTATTTTATGTGGAATAAAGCAATTTCAAACCAAAGATAAGGAGAGATATGTAGTTTTGTTCTATAAAACAAATCAGTTTGAAGGGGAGCTAAAGTCCTCAAAAGAGGGGGAAGTATTTTTTATATCACGTGCTGATCTGACAAAGTATGCGTTAGCGGAGGGTTTTTTGAATATGCTTAAAGTATTTGAGTCAGAGGATAGGACGGAATGTTATTATCATGAATCTGAGAATGAGTGGAAGCTAGAACTTTTATAGAAGAAACACACGAATCCCATTTTACGGAGATAAATGAAAGAATATTTTGCAATGTGCAGACAGGAGGCAGGATTATAATGGATAATTTAAGGATAGGTGATTCAAATCAAATAACCAGAAATTACTTTGACTCATTGTTAGTTGAGATGAGGCATATTGATGCTGTAATACCATCTACAACCCTGAAGCTCTATGGGGAAAAATTTGATACTCCTATTATGATGGCAGCGTTATCTCACTTAAATAAGGTAAGGGAAAATGGTATGGTTGAGATGGCAAAAGGAGCTTCTCTTGCAAATGCCGTGAACTGGGCAGGAATGGGAGACGAAGAGGAACTGGAAGCTATTACGGCGACAGGAGCGAAAACAATTAAAATCATAAAACCTTATGCTGACAATCAGGTTATATTTAAGAAAATTGAGCATGCTCAAAAATGCGGTGTATTGGCGGTCGGAATCGATGTAGATCATGCTTTTTCAGGAAATGGAAAGTATGATAATGTTTTGGGGTATTCGATGACTTCAAAATCCTTTGATGAAATCAAAGAATTTGTAAAATCAACGCATTTACCCTTTATAATAAAAGGAGTGCTTAGCGAGCAGGATACTATAAAATGTCTGGAAGCAGGGGTAAGAGGCATTGTAGTTTCGCACCATCACGGAATCATGAACTACGCGGTACCTCCGTTAAGAGTTCTTCCTAAGATTGCTTCTATAGTAAAAAAACAGATCCCTATTTTTGTAGATTGCGGAGTGATAAGCGGAATGGATGTCTTTAAAGCACTGGCGTTAGGGGCAAGTGCAGTATCCGCAGGCAGGATAATAATGGACCCTCTTTCAAGAGATGGTGCAATTGGCGTGAGAGATAAGATTTTAGAAATGACCGGGGAATTGGCAGGTGTTATGGCAAGGACTTGTTCCTGCGATATCCATCATATTGACTCCTCTGTCCTTTGGACAAGAGAGTAATTGGTGGCTATATAGAAAGGTTTCTGAAAGGGAAGGAGAGTTTTTATGCGAATTGGCGGAGGAATTGAGAAACCATATTCTAATCCCGATGAATGGTACCGGCTAGTGAGCGAACTTGGAGAGTATGTCCGTCAGCAAGCGATGCTTGCAGGAGTATCACTTCCATAAGGAACCGAACAATATCATGAAGATAAAAAATAAAAGAAGGCGCAGACAAATCATCTGCGCTATCTCTTATTCTTGGTATTTATTTTTGGAATCCATCTCTGATTAAGGTATCACGTATGGATTGGTTGAACTAAGAGGTACACTATCATTGCCACTTTGTATGACTGTAATGACATCTCCGGACTTTAGTTCTTCGATTGGTGCCCTTAACATAGAACGGTTGATAAATGTTGTATCATAAGAGGTATCATTTATCTGTATTTTGCTATATGGGGTGAAGTTACTGCCGGTCACCACTATACTTACGCCCACATCCTCTTCTGCAGCTTCGCTTTCCGGCGGAGCCGGAATAACGTGAGCCTCAGAAATTTGGATAGGGACAGAACCCATCTTAAGCTCTGTTTTGATGTATGGATTTACTCTATTAAAACATTCCAAGTCACCATACAGCATATCATACTCAAGAATTTTTAACTCCTCCAAATAGATATCGGAATCTTTTTGTGTTTGATGAAGCTTAGTAATCAAACCGTTATGAATATCGAGGAGATCAAGGACATGCGCAGACAATTGATAGGCCTCTAAGTCCTCGTTATGTTTCTTCATATCAAAACTACTCCATATAATATACTCAGTCTGGAATAAGGAACCATTCG
Source organism: Bacillota bacterium (assembly GCA_023457255.1). Lineage (GTDB taxonomy): Bacteria > Bacillota > Clostridia > Lachnospirales > Lachnospiraceae > Lachnoclostridium. Next base: position 92,874 of record JAEWMB010000007.1, read on the forward strand.
TTAAATCAGTTTCTTCAATCTGAAAACCAGGCAGGTGATCCCCATACATAACGAGGATGGTTTCTTCCTCACGGCTGGATAAGGCTTCGATCAATTCTCCGATAAACTCATCCATCTCTTTGATTTGATTTGTATAATAAAGAAGCGGATAATATAGACTATCGGAAAGATCCTCCTCTAAAGTTAAATCAATGCGTGGATTCTCAATGAGTGCACTATCCGGATAACTTCCATGCCCCTGAACTGAAATGGTATAAATCAAGTCCTGATTCTTTGTTGTATTAAGAACCTGTATAATCTCCGGGGTCAGTACCTTATCCTTTGCCCAGTTATTTGGAGTACGTTCGATATTCTGCATATATTCAATGGAAGTAAAAGTATCAAAACCTAATTGAGAAAATACGGTATGACGATCATAAAAGGTGCCGACATTGTTATGCATTGCGTGAGTGGTATACCCAAGGGATTTTAAGTTATAGGAAAGACTTTCACAAGTAGTTTTTTGCAAAATTGTTTTATATGGATATTCACCAGGTCCAAAGAAATCGAGATTCATCCCCGTAATAACTTCAAATTCAGTATTCGCTGTTCCAGCCCCCACACTTGGAACACTTAAATATCCGCTGGAAAACTTCTCTTTCAACGCCCTATAATTAGGTACCGGATCTTCGGTAAAGGTAACTCCTTTTATATGGGTTGGATCGAAAAAGGATTCCAATTGTAAAAAAATAATATTTGGTGTATCTTTGGAGGCTGCCGTATTACCGGAAGACGCGGAAAGGTCAATCGGTGGAGTTGGAGTTATAGTTTTCACCGGCGAAGGTGCCTGTGATGGCTCCGGCATTGCCGTAGGTGAAATATCGGCGGATTTAATTACCTTTCCTTGTTCTACCCCTTCTACGATTGTATTCACAACCTCCGTGGAGTACAAGTCAGGCTTGTCAATACCGGTATTAATTACACTATTCACAAAACAATAGGGAAGACCGTATTGGTGGTAAGCATTGGCAAGGTTACCGAAATTTGCAGCCAATAGATTGGTCTTTAGACCAAGCTTTGTAAAAAGAGATGCAGAAGCCAGGGTGACTGCAAAGAAGATAGCAATCTTTAACAATGGTAATCGGTTATCATAACGCTTCGCTTTTTTCCATACGATGATACAGGATACGATTGCAAGTGCGAGTCCAATCGCAATAAAAACCAAATGAAACCATTTCAGGTAATACTGCCAAATCTGAAGTGCCGATTTCATTAATGTAATGTCAACCGCAGTAAATGGTGTAGTTCTAAATTGTAAGAGTATAAAATCAGTAATACCTATAATAGCCCAGCCCAGGGAAATCAAAAAGTAAACAAACCATCTTCTCTTAAAGAGTAGAGCTATGGATAGTGTCACTAAGATAATTATGGTATTATATATAAATACCAGCGGATTCGTAAATAAGTAAGCAATGGCCTTCAACACAGAGCGTCGCGACATAATTTCAACAAAGATGTTGAGAGCTAAGGCTAAAAGTGCACACTGTAAAAACGCCTGCTTACACTTTATCTTTAGTGAGCCCAGTATGGGTTTCGCTTTCTGTGGTATAAGTTTCATATATTTGCCTCCAAATAGTTGCAGTGAGATTAATAAGTGTCTGTAATTATAATGATGTTTTCAATTGGATTATTTCTCAATGCCAGGAAATGAATGTAAAAAATATCCTATCTTTTTATGCTACAACAGTTTATCACATTTAAAAAAAAATGCAATAGCACAATTCTTAAGAATTTTTAAGTAATTATAACGATTCATAGGATGTTTTCACAACGGGCCATATGGTATGTGTTAACACATAAATAAAGCAATAAATGATACTATTTTTGCGTGATGGGTGCGAATTTTAAAGTTATGAGAAATAACTTTGATTTTAAACTAGTGTGTGAAAAGCTTATTAAAGTTAATATATCCGCAAATCCTTCCAATGAGCAGAAATAATAAATTATAAATTATTCGTATTAGATTAAAATAAGTTACACAAAAATTATAAATTCATATTAAGTTAATATTAGTGAAATAATATTTATATTTTATTTAGAAAAATATTTTAAAAAAGTGTGGAGAGATATTGAAGAATTGGTTTGTTTTTCATATAATAGAAAAACCATTATAAAAAAGTAACTATCACTGATTTGGTTTCTTGATACTTTTTACTTGATATATTTAGAAAAAAGCTGTAAAATCTTAACTTGGTATAGTACTAATAATTTAACACTAAGGGTATATCAGTTTGAGGGAGAGCAAAAATGCCTAGTGAAATGGATAGAAAACGCAACATAAAGCTAACCATAAGCTACGATGGGACAAATTATAGCGGCTGGCAGAGACTTCCAAAGGCGAGAAAGGGTGACCATTCCATCCAAGGGCTACTAGAAGAATTGCTGTCAGAAGTATTGCTGGAGCCAATTAAGCTGATTGGCTCAGGTCGTACAGACGCAGGGGTGCATGCTCTTGGGCAGGTAGCGAATTTTTATTCGTACTCCAATCCCGACGTAACTATTATAAAACAAAAGATGAATCAGGTTCTTCCGGAAGATATTAAGATAATAGAAGCGAATGAAGTTCCAATAAATTTTCACTCTCGCTTCGATGCGATAGAGAAAGTCTATCAGTATATCATAGATACCAGAGAACGGGAAAATGTATTTATTCGTAAGTATTCCTATGCCTGCGGCAAAGCACTGGATATAGAAGCAATGAGACAAACGGCAAATTTACTCATTGGTACGATGGATTATAAGAGCTTCTGTACAGACCGCAAGGATGGTAAATCGACTATTCGAACGATATCTGAAATAAAAATAGAAGAACTACGGCAAGATAAAAATCAACAGGGAATTATACTTACGTTTCGTGGAAATGGATTTTTGCATCACATGGTACGTATACTTTCTGGGACGCTGTTAGAGGTTGGGACGCAAGAGAGAAGTGTTAAGAGTGTCAGACAGGCTATTTTGGAAAAAAAGAGAGAATATGCCGGCATGACATTGCATCCGCAAGGATTATTTTTAAAACAAGTTATCTATAAAAAATAGATAATACTTAGGTTAACGTAATGGTGTGAGGGTGGATAAATAATGATGGGTTGCAGCTATAGGACAAAAGATGCCATCATTTTAAATATTTTATGAGAAATAGGTTCATATAATAGGTATAAATTCCTTGAATTTACAAACAATATAGTCATAGCAATATTTAAGTGACAAGCATCTTAGATTGAGAAGTAAATGGAGGAATATGCTACATGAAAGCAACAGGTATCGTACGACGCATAGATGACTTAGGAAGAGTAGTTATCCCAAAGGAAATTAGAAGAACTTTACGTATCCGCGAAGGAGATCCATTAGAAATTTTTACAGACCGTGAGGGAGAAATTATTTTAAAGAAATACTCCCCAATCGGCGAGTTGGGACAATTTGCAAAACAATATGCGGATTCTATCGGTCATACGACTGGTCATATTGTTGCTATTACAGATAAAGATCAGTTTATAGCAATTGCTGGTTCCGCTAAAAAGGATTGGGTTACGAAATCAATCAGTAAAGAACTTGAGGCATTAATTAATGACCGTGAAACGGTAACTGCAGCGAAAGAAGAAAAAGGATTTATCCGTGTTTGCTCTGATGATGAAGATATTGCCTATGAGGTTATAGCACCAATTATTTGTGAAGGTGATGCTATCGGAGCAGTATTAATTCTTACAAGAGATGCAAAGACCAAGCTTGGTGAAGTTGAGAATAAGCTTGCTGCTACGGCGGCTGCATTCCTTGGAAGACAAATGGAGAACTAATCTCTTAGGGAAAATAAAATAAGACAGGTTAGACATATAGCGGAGAGATTACCTTACTATGCCCGGGCATAGTATCCCAAAGGTTAATTTCTCCGCTTTTTTTCGGGTGGTTATAATTCTTTCGTCATACGGTTTTACGAAGGTTAGTGTAAAAATAAAGACTAATTTAAGACTCAGATTTGTGTCTGTACAATAACCGGCAAAGAAGAGATAAAAGAGTGCACAGAAATGAGGTATTTTATGCAGGAAAAACGTTATGGGTTATTAACAGCCATTACCATGATTACAGGCATTGTCATTGGGTCCGGAATCTTTTTTAAGTCGGATGATGTACTCCGATATACCAATGGGAACATGCTTCTTGGTATTTTGGTATTCTTAATCTCTGCTATAGCGATAGTTTTTGGTTCTTTAACGATTTCTCAGTTAGCAAGTAGAACAGATGAACCAGGGGGACTCATTGGCTATACCGAGAGATTTGTAAACAAAAGAACCGCAGGGGCGATGGGATGGTTTCAGCTTACGATGTATTTTGCTCCATTAGTTGGAGTGATTTCTTGGGTAACAGGACTTTATCTATGTCAGTTGTTCAGACTTGAAGGCACACCAAAGAACAGCAGCTTCATCGGGTTTCTCGTTCTTTGTGTAATATTTTTATTGAACATTTTATCTGCCAGACTTGGTGGTGTATTTCAGAACCTGGCCATGATAGTAAAGCTGATTCCATTGATATTAATTGCATTAGTAGGTTTGTTTTTTGGTCAAGCACCTGAGATTATAGCAAAGGATGCAAGTGCTATGAAAGAGGCGATATCATCTCCCGGCTGGATTACCGCTTTTGCGCCAATTGCATTTTCCTTTGACGGATGGTCTATCTCGACGACGATATGTCATGAGATCAAAAATAGTAAGAGAAACTTACCGCTGGCTTTAATCTTTGCACCATTTATGGTATTGCTGTGCTATGTGCTGTACTTTGTGGGGATTACCTCTTTGGTATCGGTAGATACAGTAATGCGGCAAGGAAATGAGAGTACTTATCTTGCTGCAACGAAGGTATTTGGAAGTATAGGTGCAAGACTAATTTTAATTTTTGTCATAATTTCTGTATTAGGTACCTTAAATGGTCTAGTACTTGCCTATATTCAGCTTCCGTATTCACTGGCTTATCGGGGAATGTTACCTTGCAGCAATGCTTTAAAGAAGCAGTCCGAGAAATTACATGGGATTCCAATTAACTCTGCTATTCTGGCGTTTATTCTTAGTACGGTATGGGTATTAATTAATTATCTTACTCAGAGTGCAAATATGATTGGAGATGTATCCGAGGTTCCAATATGTTTAAGCTATATCATGTTTATCATACTGTATATCACTGTTATGAGACTTAAGAAGCAGGGAGAAATTAAGAGTGTTTTTATGGGATATGCAGTACCGGTTCTGGCAACGATAGGTTCGGTTATTATAGTGGCCGGAACATTGTCACATCCATCCTTTTGGTTTTTCACTGTGATTGGAGCGATAGTTGCAGCTTTGGGATTTTGGTATACAAAGCCATCCGGCAATTCAAATGGATAGTACTTAGGATATTTTACAGGTTTAAAAAATATAACATGTTATAAAATTACGATGAGATAACAAAAGTTACTATTGAAATTTCTTCAAAGGTTCGCTATAGTAAGACCGCAAGCTAGTTATCAAAGTAGGAGTATCAGTCCTATGGACTAGAATACCAAGGAATAGAAAAGGAGCCCTAACAGTGGAAGAACTTACGACATTTCAACGGATATACGAGGTAGTTAAGGAGATCCCTTATGGAAAGGTTGCTACGTATGGACAGGTAGCGGCACTTGCTGGCAATCGCCGCCTGGCAAAGGTGGTTGGTTATGCATTGCATGTCAATCCGGACCCGGACATGATTCCGTGTTATCGTGTAGTAAATGCGAAAGGAGAAGCTTCGAAAGCATTTGCCTTTGGTGGAGAAAATCGTCAGGTAGAATTACTTCAGAAAGAAGGAGTAGAATTTCTGGAAGATGGAAGTGTAGATATGGAAGTATCTCGTTGGGCAAAGTTAGTGTTCTAAAAAACAGGTGCAGTTAAGCAACTTTGTAAGAAAAAAGCACAGCAGGATAAGCAAGTATTGCCTGCTGTGCTTTTTTCTATTTAAAGAATACCTGTATAATATACATGGATTTCTTCTTTTTTGCATATAGTTTACTAAATCTGAGGAGGAGTGATAGTCCATGTCAAAGAAAAAAGTATTAGCAATAGACGGCGGAGGAATGAAAGGCATTGTCTCCGCTGTTTTGCTGAGAAGTTTAGAAGATAGGCTGCAGTACCATAGCAATAATTATAAAGCAAGAATCGCAGATTATTTTGACTTGATAGCGGGAACCAGTACAGGATCAATCTTGACGGCACTCTATTTGTTTCCAAATGAGCGGGGAGAATCAAAGTTTTCTGCAAAAGAAGTGGTAGAGTGCTACTATGAATACGGAGAATACATATTTAAAAGGCAAAGGTTTTATCCCTTTTGGGGGCCAAAATATACGAATAAGTACTTAGAGGAGATGCTATTAAGGTATTTTGGCGATGCAACCTTGGGGAATCTTCGTAAACCTTGTTTGATGACATCCTATGATACAACAACCCGAGGAGCAGTTTTCTTTAATTCGGTTACAGGAAGAAAAGATGAGAATCGAAATTATCTTTTAAGAGATGCAATATTAGCATCAACGGCGGCGCCGACCTATTTTCCTCCAAGCTGCTTTCATGCGAAGGATACTTGCTATAACTGCTTAATCGATGGAGGGGTTTTTGCCAATAACCCAACACTTTGTGCGCTTATTGAGGCAATGAAGCTGCCAGGATGTGATGGAATCGGTGATACAATTTGTCTTTCGGTTGGTAATGTGAAAAATACGAAGTCCTATATTTATCAAAAGGTACGTAGATTTGGTCTGATACAATGGGCGATACCAATCTTTGATATTCTTATGGATGCCAGTGAACAGACGGTAGACTATCAAGTGAAAAAAATTTATAAATCGGTAAATCACCAGCAATATTATTACCGTATGGTTTTAAATACAGAGGAGGAAATACCAAAGATGGATGATTGCTCAAAAGAAGCAGTACATAAATTAACCTTGTATGGTGAAAAGTTGGCAAACAGAGAGAAATATCGTATTGATGAGCTTGCAAAGCGTTTAGTAACAGAAAGAGATAATGATAATTATGTTTATTAAGGAAATGCCGAAAGAAGCGTTAAACTTCTTTTGGCATTTTTAAATTTAAAGATTTGTTCACATTAGGAACAAATTTCTTACATATTTATTTTGTATCATAGTTGTACCTGAGTACCAAGGTTATCTTAATATTTTTTCTTTAAATTCGTTCGAGTGGGCATTTTAAAAGACAATGCCGATACGGGATGGAAGCAGGTGTTTGATTTTTCTAAAGATGGAGAAAATTATAGTTGATAGATTTTATTAAATTAGTTAAAGTAAATATATGGATACTAAAAGTCCCGCTATTTTATTTGAATGAACTTTTCATATGGATTTGGAGGATATGATGAAAAATAGCCATACTATCTACTTCAAGATAAGTATATTGCTTATTGCAGCATTGCTCTTTGGCTGCAGTAATGTTTCTTCCCATAAATCTGATTCTGAAGAAACGAATCAAAACCAAAGTGAGAAACAGAAATCGGAAGGCAATATAATAAAGGAAATAGAAACGAAGGAGCAAGAGTCTTCTTTAACCACTAATATGACCGGATATTTAAAAGGAGAAGGGTTTGCTTTTGAATCAGAAGACTATTATGTGGATTATAATGAAAGACAAGTAAATTATATTCAGTTAAATGATAACTCTATTTTATTCAGCGGTGAAGGTGCCTTTGTCAGTGACAATAAGATTAGCATAAGCAAACCCGGTACCTATGTTATATTTGGAACGTTAAAAGACGGTCAAATTATAATAGAGGAAACGGCAGGCGGAATAGTTCATCTAATCTTAAAAGATGCAACTATTCACAGTGAGGATGGCGTTCCTATTTATGTCAGGGAAGCCGGTAAGGTAATAATTAGCTTAGCACCGGGAACGAAAAACGTACTAACAGATAATTTGGCGAATAACAGTAGTGGTGTAAGCAGTCCAAATGCCACAATATATTGCACATCAGATTTAACCTTGAATGGGTCAGGCAGTCTTGCTATTAATGCAATCCATCAAAACGCGATATCTTCAAAAGGTGTTTTAAAAATTGTAGAAGGTGATTATGAAATTCGTTCTGTGGGACATGGGATTATCGGGAAGGAAGCAGTGCTTATCGATGCTTCTAAGATTAGGATAACCGCTGGTAAGGACGGAATCCGTACAAACAATGACGCGGAAGATTCGAAGGGGCTTATCTTTATAAATTGCGGTGAATTTATGCTAACCGCCAAGCAAGATGGAATTCAAGCAGATAAACGTTTGGTTTTGCAAGATGGCAGCTATCAGATAACTTCCGGCGGTGGAAGTAATGGTTTTGGGTATAAAGAGGACAAGGAAGAACTTATACTGGATGATCTGATGGAGATTACGGAATTTGATAATAGCGGGAGTGCAAAAGGTTTAAAAAGTGGAGAAGAGGTACTGATTAAAAATGGTACCTTTACTTTAGACAGCACAGATGATGCTATTTATAGTAACGGCAGCATATCAATTGAAAATGGTTCTTTTACTATAGCTTCCGGAGAGGATGGTATGCATGCGGATAAATCCCTTACAATCGCAAGGGCAAAGATTACAATTTCCTCTTCCTATGAAGGAATGGAAGCACAAAAAATTGAGATAAAGAGCGGAAACCTAAAGATTGTATCATCTGGTGGCGGCATTGATTCCAACGGTTCAGCCAGAATGACCGGAGGTACTTTAATTATTGAGGGATCCTCTAACAATGCAAACGGAGCTATGAATTATGATGACGTATTTGAAATTAGCGGAGGTACATTACTTACAGTGGGAAGCAGTGGTATGGTAATGGCACCATCGGGCATTTCAAAACAAAAGTCGATTCTGCTTAATTTAGAAGAAGCAGTGGAGGGGGAAACTTTACTATGTTTCCTGGAAGGAGAGGAGCGGATACCGGTTATGGCATATTTGCCGGAAAAACCTTATCAATCAATTGTATATAGCAGTCCTTTCTTAATGGAAGGAAAACGTTATATATTATCAACCGGAGGAAGCACAACACCCGAGGAGGCTTTGAATATATACACTCCTAAGGCCTATGAGGGTGGCATAGAGAAAGCTTATGTTACAATTAGTGGTATCCTAACCACATATGGCGAGGTGAAAACTCCGAATAAACAGCCATTGGAAAGGGTAATCGAATAGGAGATAGAAAGGGACAAAGGACATGAAATTCGAATATGATTTTGGGCAGTTTTGTGGTATCATAGAAAAACTTCGTTCAGAAAATGGATGTCCATGGGATCGTGAACAGACTCATGATAGCCTAAAAAGCTGTATGATTGAAGAAGCTTATGAAGTTGTTGATGGAATCAGTCAGTTTACTAAGAATGGAGATTACAATAATTTAAGAGAAGAGTTAGGGGATGTTTTGTTACAGGTAGTTATGCATAGTCAGATTGCGAAAGAGGAAGGGCTATTTACTATGGAAGAAGTCATTGATGAAGTTGCTAAAAAGATGGTAAGGAGACATCCTCATGTTTTTGGAAATGTTCAGGTAGAGAATTCCGAGGGGGTAATAACTAACTGGGAGGAAATTAAGAAGGAAGAAAAGAAGGGAAAGGCTGCCGAATCAGGAACTCTTTTTGTACCGGTTTCTTTTCCTGCTTTACTTCGGGCACAAAAGATAGTAAAAAAGAGCAATAAAATTAGAAATACGGTTCATACTAAAGAAGAGTTCTTCTCTCAGCTTGACAGTGATGCAGCAAGGCTTCAAGCCTTATGCCAAGAGGGGGCTTCCTTGGAGGAGCAAAAGGAGGCATATGGTACATTCCTTTATACAATGAGCAGTTTGGGACTTGTGTTAAATTTGGATGCGGAATCCTGTCTAACAGAAAAAATTAAAGATGAGATAGCTAAATTGGAGTCAAGGATGAGCTAAATTTAGATTACAGCCCGCAAATATGGCAATACTTAGGAAAAATCAGGGATTAAATAATCTTCTATTAGAGCAAATTTTTTAATTTTTAATATTGTGTGAAAATTTATCAATAGGGTTTTATGCCTAGAAAAATGGCTAATTTAAGACTTAATTAACCACCAAAAAGTTCAAGTAGATAGAAATAGGCTTTTTTCTTCAAAAAACTCTGTCATTTTGGAAATAAATGCAGAAAATTCCTTGACAAATTGACCTAATAAGTTTATAAATAGATTGAAGGTGATTTTTGAAGAAAAACCTACCATGGTTCACCTAGTTGCCCGAGAAAGAGTAAGACTCAATTATGGGGAAGCGTGATACAAGACGGACCTAGAAGCCATTCCGCTTGTGAAAAAACTATATTTAATAATACGTTAGAGGAGGAGTTTATCCATGAACAAGGCAGAATTAGTTGCAGCTATCGCAGAAAAAACAGAGTTATCTAAGAAGGATTCAGAGAAGGCATTAAAGGCATTTATCGATGTTGTTACTGAAGAATTAACAAAAGGCGAGAAAGTTCAATTAGTTGGATTCGGTACATTCGAAGTATCTGCTAGACCAGCAAGAACAGGTAGAAATCCACAGACAAAGCAGACAATTACAATTGCAGCTTCTAAAGCACCTAAGTTTAAGGCTGGCAAGGCATTAAAGGACGTTATCAACAAATAATAGATTGCAAGCAAACGACTGTTTCATTGCGAACTTCTATAAGTTATTGTTGTTCTGGTAAACATAAGAACATAGGCTGTTTTGAGGGATTCTTCAAAACAGCCTTTTTCCATAGTCGGTGTGAATAATAACAGCCTTTCGCACAGGGAAGGGTTTTGGAATCTCTATGTAAATATACGCCATACATGGCGAAAGGCTGTCGCCTTAATTTTCAGTGAGGTAGGAGGAAAAGGTATGAGATTGGATAAATATTTAAAAGTGTCAAGATTAATCAAGCGCAGAACAGTAGCAAATGATGCCTGTGATGCAGGTAGGGTTTTAATCAATGATAGGCCGGCAAAAGCATCCGCAAATGTTAAGGTCGGAGATATCATTGAAATTGGATTTGGCAGCAAAGCAGTTCGTATTGAGGTGCTTGATGTTCAGGAGACAACACGAAAGGATGATGCTAAGGAGCTCTATAAATACTTATAGCAAATGAATGCTTTGTTTTTTAGAATTACTTCTGTAGTTCTTCACAATAACGTCCATGCATATATATGATAATAGCAGGGTTAGGTGAAATGAGGAGCGTATATGGAAGATAGCAAACAAGTAAGAAAGCATCATTTGAATCTAAATGATAGGAAGGAAGCGCAAATAACTGGTGTTCGTGATGTTCGCTCTTTTGACGATCATGAAATTATTTTAGAAACCGATTTGGGTATTTTAATGATTCGCGGTAGTGATTTGCATATGGGTAGGCTCACTCTGGAAAAAGGGGAAGTAGATATCACTGGACGTGTGGACAGTTTTGTATACTCTGAGCTGAAAGGATTTACGAAGTCGGGAGAATCCGTTCTTAAGAGATTATTTAAATAAACGGAGGGATTCTTATGAATACATCCATCTTTCTGGAACTTCGATATCTTGCAGCAGCATCCTATTGGGGAATCCTATTATTTTTAATGTATGATTTACTTCGAATCCTCCGGAATACCTTTCAGCATGGAAAAGTAGTGGTTGGCATACAGGATATTTGTTTCTGGATTGTGGCGGGTATTTTGATTTTTCGAATGATGTATCTGCAAAATGACGGAATGATTCGCTGGTACAGTACAGTTGCAATGGTGCTTAGTATGGCACTGTATCAAAAGATTTTTAGTCCGCTGATTGTGGGATATGGAACGAAGTTAACACTATTCATTAAAAATTGTGTGTTACGGTTATTAAAATTACTAGTTTCGCCGATAATGTTTATAATAGCAAAAATAAAAAAACTATTCTGTTTCCTCTTGGGGAAATTCCAAAAATTTGGTGGTTTTATAGGCGGAAAAATCAAAAAAAGAATTCATGTTTTCAAGGCTCGTATTAGAAAACAATTGAAAAAGTACGTGCATAAGGTTAAAATAAAGAAAAAGAAACCTGTGGAGGAGGCTCCTTTGCCAAAAGTAGAACGTCCACGTGGTGTGTTAGAGCTAATTACACAATCACAGGAGAAGGGTGAGGTAAGTGAGAAGGAATAAGAGGAGAAGGAACGGTTTAAGATTAATTGGGCTTATGGTTATGTTAATCTGTTTTGTAGTCCTTTATAAATCAACCGAACTGAAAAAAGTAGCGAGTGCAAAAGAGCAAAAAAAGGCAGAGCTAGAGCAGCTCATCTCCGATGAGAATGAAAGAACCAAGGAGATTGAAGAAAGTAAATCATATCCGGGAACTAAAAAGTACATAGAAGATGTTGCTAGATCGCAGCTTGGTTTGGTTTATCCGGATGAGATAATATTCGAACCGGAGAATGAAACTAGCAAATAGAGGAAAGGTATCGGTTGTATACGATGCCTTTTTCTTTTTGAGAATTGGATGAAAATACATATTGACAATAAAAACAAAACAAGTTATAATTTGCTTTGTCACTTTGGCGAAGTAGCTCAGTTGGCTAGAGCATACGGTTCATACCCGTAGTGTCGGGGGTTCAAATCCCTCCTTCGCTACTGTCCGTGCGTACGACACTTACGGATATCCTAAGTTGCATGAGCATTTCTTAAGTTCAGAAATATCAATACCAGATAATATAGTATTAATTGTACCGTTTCTGCGGGTTCTTTAGAACCCGTATTTTTGATTTTTATAGAAAAAAGGGAACTGTTTCTCCACTAATAATCCATTCGTTTTGAAATAGCCCCTATTTTTATAGATTGAATTTTTTATAATTTATTCTATTACTTTAGATTCTATTTTTATTGTTGCATCATTTTCCTCTATTGATAAAGTTACTTGATAATCATACATTTTTGTATCTCTTATATTATTAAATTCAACAGCTATTCTCATTGGATTCTCCAATACTTTGAAGGAATTTTCGTTATCAACAAATTTAATCCAAATCTTCTCCCGCCAAATCAACAGCATTTATGCTTGTTTCAGTTAAAAAACATATATTAGTTGTACTTGTATTTTCATAGTCAATAGGATTAGCATAAAGGAATGCATAAACATATGTGCCATCTTCAAGATGATATTCATTTTCTTGAATTATTGTAGTATTTGGATATTTTTTCTTAAATAGTTCAATTAAATTACTTATTTTTTTGTTTTCTTGTTGTTTGTTATAATTGTCATTATCTATATTTATTTCTTCTTTATTTGAGCAAGAACATAAAAGTAAATTTAATAATAAATATACAATAATTAGTTTTAAATTTTTCATATCTATTCTTTTCATATTTCCATCGCAAGAAAAACTCAATATTTTAATATTATCTTTAGGCGTTAACGAACATAATTTTTTAGTAATCACTCTTAAATTCTAGCTTATAATCATATAATCTCATCTAATTTAAAATTTAAAGTTAGTACACCAGTACTATTAGAATTTTGCAATGTAATATTGTATCACTTATTGACATATATGTGAACCATGAATTGCCTGTTGTAATATCAAATAATTGGTAAACTAAATTTCCACTTGTAACAGTTCCTGGTATATACGCTGTTATTGACCCAATCTTTCCAGCAGGTTGTGCCCTGTTTTTCTTGGAAAAGTAAAAATGTGTTGTCGAACAAAGGATAACGCGGAGGTTAAAAAGCCTTAAAAAGAGCTTCCATCCGGTTTCCTTCCAGTAAGAAAAGCAATTAAGGAAGGGATATAAAAAGAAGAGGATAAGATCTTATAGGAAAAGGGAATACAAAGCGCAGGGTTATGGCAGTGAATTAAAAATAGATAGAGCCACAACATGTGGTAATTCTTACTTGTTAAATTCTACAAGATAATGTTGTTAATTCATAAAAGTGAGGTAGAAAGAGTTGTAATGAGCACTGATAAATTTTAAAGAAAAAATGGATAATTTCTAGTTTAACCTTCTTAAACAAGTTGAATTCCCTAAATTCGAGTTCCGAAGTGATACAAAAGGATAAATTGTCATAAAGTTTTTGGAATTGGTACATCAATTTGACAAACATTTTACGCCATCAGTTTTATAATCCTAAATTAAACCGCCTGTTTTATTCCTGTAATAAAAAGATCTGAGGTTAGTTGCAGGAGGACAGGAAGTAATACGGATAAGGGAAGGACGGCGTGTTCTTATGAAGAAGAGAAGAAGCTGGTTATTGCCATTGGCAGGGGTTATTGTTGCGTTAGTTACTTTTTTTAATGCAAGTCCGAATGTTGTAGCAAGGTATCTGATTATAGCTACCATCGTTATCATATTGATAGGAATAGCAGCAATAATTGTCGGCTTGCTGCAGGGAAGCGGTTCGGTTGACAACGGAGAAAATTACGTGAAAGAGGAATTTCAAAACACAGCACGAAAAAAGCTGGAGGGTATTGCAGGCTCCTTTCATAAATTAGCATCAAGCTTTGATTATATGGCTTCTCCCAAGACAGTTTTAAATATGGAGGATATGCAGCTGGTACTGGAAGACATCAGTACAAATCTATGCAAAAACTGCAAAAAGTGCGGAGTATGCTGGGAAAAGAATTTTAATCAAAGCTATCAGGCAACATGGAATTTGCTTGAGATTGCGAAAGGAAAAGGAAATATAACAGTAGATGATATGCCGGATATGTTAAGGCTCCAATGTATTCAGGTACCGGAGTTTGTAGAAGAGGCAAACCGCAATCTTGGCATGGCGCGGCTAAAAATGCTTTGGCATAATCGCATTGTGGAGAGCAGAGAAGCGGTTGCCGGACAGCTTGGTGAGATAGCAAGAATTGTAAAAGATTTTTCGGGAAATCTATGTGACACCGGAGAAGTGATAGAATTAAAACGAAGAAGAATAAATCAAAAACTTCGTGTACATAGAATCAAAGTGCAGCGGATTTTGATGTTTGAACGGGAAAACCGGGGAATGGAACTGCACTTAAGAGCAAGGTGCAAAAACGGCAGGTGCATGACAACGAAGGAGGCGGCTGTTTTAATTGGACAAGCTTTAGAAAAGCATTTTGTGCCCAGAGAAGATTCAAGGAACGTAATTGGACGGGAATACGATGATTATGTTTTTTGTGAAGATGCTAATTTTAAAGTATTGACAGGTGTGTCCAGAGCATCAAAGAAAAAAGGAGAATTAAACGGAGACAATTTTTCCTTTCTGTATCCGGATAGCCAGGATGTTGTTATGATGCTGTCCGACGGCATGGGTAGCGGCAGCAAAGCCTGTGAAGAAAGTGAGATGGTAATTGAATTATTGGAGCAGTTTTTAGAGGCAGGATTTCGGGAAGAACCTGCAATTAAGCTTATAAATTCAGTTCTTGTTTTACGTACGGAAAATTCCATGTCTTCAACCGTAGATTTATGTATCATTAATTTATGTGCCGGTACCTGTGAGTTCGTTAAAATCGGTGCAGCGACAACATTTATAAAGAGAGATCATTTTGTCGAGACAATCAGTTCTAACAGTATGCCGGCAGGAATTCTAAATAAAGTGGATTATGACAGCAAAAGCAAAAAGCTTTATGATGGTGATTATGTTATTATGGTATCCGATGGAGTGATTGACTGTGTGGAAGAGGAGGACAAAGAAGGGTATTTTAAGGAGTTAATAAAAAATATTCCGTTTAAGTCGCCGCAGGAGATTGCCAATGCAATTTTATCTGCCGCCCTTGAAAGGCATGGTTATATTCCGGCAGATGATATGACAGTCTTAGTAACCGGTATTTGGAAAAAGTAAATTGGAAGGTTGCTATTTTATAAAAGAAGCGATAAAATACAAATAACTATCTGATAAACACAGAAATAATTAAAACACTAGGTTTAGAAATAGTCTGACTGAGAAAGACTTTAAGAGTACGTTAAGAAAGTAGTGTGAGGATGTAATGATAAAGAAAGTAGAAGGCTTTATAAAAGAACAGGAGATGCTTTTACCTTTTGATACCGTGATTGCAGGGGTATCCGGAGGTGCAGATTCGGTATGTCTTTTAACTTGCCTTCACAGGCTCCGGGAACAGTATCATCTAAATCTTTATGCAGTCCATGTGAACCATATGCTGCGTGGGACGGAAGCGGATGAAGATGAAGCGTTTGTTCAAACATTATGTAAGAATCTATCCATTCCTCTGCACTGTGTTCGTGAGGACGTTAAAGAATTAGCAATGCTTTCCGGGGCTACGATTGAAGAAGCGGGAAGAAATTTACGATACCGCAGCTTTGAACAGGAATGTGAACGTGTGAAGGGTCATAAAATAGCGGTAGCACATAATCGAAATGATAATGCGGAAACAGTGCTATTTCATTTGTTCCGTGGAACAGGTCTAACCGGTATGACAGGGATTCCAAAAAAGCGCGGTCAGATTATACGACCGCTTCTTTGCGTTACAAGGGAAGAAATCGAAAGCTTTCTTTCCAAAGAACAAATTCCTTATCGGACCGATAGTACAAATTTATCGCTTGATTATACTAGAAATAAAATAAGGCTTAGTCTGCTTCCGATTGCAGCAAATGAAATTAACCAAAGGGCAGTGGAACACATTACATCGTTGTCGGATCAATTAATAGAGGTTGCAGACTATTTAGACCAAGCAGCAGAGAGAGAGTTTAAAAGGGTGGCTGTGATTTCTCCCGGCAAAGTAACATTGGAGTTAAAAGAGTTCTCATTCTTAGAGAACATAATAAAGCGTGAAATTCTTCGTAAGGCAATCAAGTCAATTGCCGGGCTTAAGGATATTGAAACAATTCACTTAGTGGATGGAGTGAAATTGAGTGAATGCCGGGTTGGCAAGGAAATTCATTTGCCAAATCATATTATTGTGAAGCGGGGGTATAATACTCTTGTTGTTTATGATGGTTATAAATGCTTGGATAGGAACGGCAGAGTTAATACGGACCGGTCTGTTGAAATTCCTCTTACGATTCGGAAAGAGGATACGGCCGAAAAAGCTGCGGTTCAATTGATAGATTTTTTTGGGAAACGCCTTGAAATAAGGTTGTTTCCATATGAAAATTCCTTGACTATACCAAAAAATAGCTATACGAAATGGTATGATTATGATAAAATAAGAGATGCTGTTGTTGTAAGAACAAGACGGGAGGGCGATTTTCTTATGATCCATCCGCAGGGAAAAACGAAAAGTTTAAAATCTTTGCTGGTTGATCAGAAAATTCCGCGAGAGGAACGGGATAAGATACCCTTGGTAGTATGTGATAGTCACGTACTTTGGGCGGTGGGTGTTCGCTCCAGTGAGGCGTATCGTATAGATGAAGATACGAACTGGGTATTATCCGTTACCACAGACAGGCAGAAGCAAAGATAAGAGAAAGAGGTGCAGTACAATGGCAGAAAATATAAAAGTACTCATATCAGAAGAGGAACTAGGTGAGAAAATCAAGGAATTAGGAGAAGAGATCAGTAAAGAATATGCAGGAAAAACTCTACATTTGATTTGTGTATTAAAGGGTGGGGTGTTCTTTATGACAGAGCTTTCTAAGCATATCACAATACCGGTAACCATTGATTTTATGTCTGTTTCCAGCTATGGAGATTCTACAGTTAGCTCCGGACGTGTTCGAATCTTAAAAGATTTGGATGAAAGCATAGAAGGACGTGAAGTTTTAGTGGTAGAAGACATTATTGACTCCGGAAGGACATTATCCTATTTATTAGACTTATTAAAAAACCGTCAACCTAGCAGTTTAAAGCTTTGCACACTTTTGGATAAGCCGAGCAGAAGAGAGGTTGAAGTTAATGTAGACTATACGGGCTTTCAGATTCCAGATGATTTTGTTGTTGGTTATGGGCTGGATTATGCTCAGATTTATAGAAATCTTCCATATATTGGAGTGGTTCAAGCAGAATAACATAAAGGAGGTTTTGTATTGAAAAAGTCGATGAGGGGATATGGCTTTTATGTTATTATCCTACTAATTATCATCTCAGCGGTTTATCTGTCTGAGAGTTTTGCAAACAATGGAACTGAAAAACACAGCTATGTGGACTATATAGCTGATTTACAAGGCGGTTCGGTAGCGTCTGTTGACATCTTTCAGAATGAAGAAGCTCCGACCGGCCGTGTGCGGGTTAATTTCTCAGATGGAAAAAATTATACCATTTATGTAACAAGTGTCGAAGCGGCGAAGTCGGATGCATTAGCTAACAATGTTGCACCTTACGTACATGATATAGAAAAGCCAAGCTGGTTTTTAACCAGTGTGCTGCCTTATTTAATTGGTTTTGTAATTATTATTTTAATGTTTTCCTTCCTAACCAGCCAAGTGAGCGGTGGAGGCGGCGGTAATAACAAGGTAATGAACTTTGGTAAGAGCCGCGCAAAGATGACAATGGATGAAGGGAAAAATACTACCTTTAAAAATGTAGCGGGTCTGGCCGAAGAGAAAGAAGAACTAAAAGAAATCGTTGATTTCTTAAAGAACCCTAAGAAATTTATTCAGGTGGGTGCTCGTATTCCTAAGGGCGTATTACTAGAGGGGCCGCCTGGAACCGGTAAGACTTTATTGGCAAAAGCAGTAGCTGGTGAAGCAGGAGTTCCATTCTTCTCGATTTCCGGTTCTGATTTCGTAGAGATGTTTGTCGGTGTTGGTGCATCCCGTGTCCGTGACTTATTCTCCGAGGCAAAGAAAAACAGCCCATGTATTATCTTTATCGATGAGATTGATGCTGTTGCCAGAAGAAGAGGTACCGGTATGGGCGGCGGCCACGACGAGAGAGAACAGACCTTAAATCAGTTACTTGTTGAGATGGATGGCTTTGGTGCCAACGAAGGAATAATTGTTATGGCGGCTACCAACCGTGTGGATATTCTTGATCCTGCAATCCTTCGTCCGGGACGTTTTGACCGAAAGGTATTGGTAGGCAGACCGGATGTGAAGGGCAGAGAAGAAATACTTACGGTTCATGCAAAGAATAAGCCGCTTGGTGATGATGTTGACTTAAAGCAAGTGGCTCAGACGACCGCTGGATTTACCGGTGCTGATTTGGAGAATTTATTAAATGAAGCAGCGATTAGTGCTGCGAAAGAGGATAGAAGTTTTATTCTAAGTGAAGATATTAAGAAATCCTTCATTAAGGTTGGAATTGGTACTGAGAAGAAGAGCCGTGTCATTACAGACAAAGAGAAGAAGATTACGGCCTATCATGAAGCAGGTCATGCGATTTTATTCCATGTATTGCCTGATGTTGGACCGGTTTATACGATATCTATTATTCCTACAGGCGGAGCTGCAGGTTATACAATGCCGCTTCCGGAAAAAGATGAGATGTTTAATACTCGTGGCAAGATGCGTCAAGATATCATTGTAAGCCTTGGTGGCAGAATTGCGGAAGAATTGATTTTCGATGATATCACTACGGGTGCTTCTCAAGATATTAAGATGGCAACTAAGACTGCACGCAGTATGGTAACTCGCTACGGTTTCACAGACAGTATCGGTATGGTGAACTACGAGAATGATGATGAAGAAGTATTTATCGGAAGAGACCTCGCCCATACTAAGAATATGAGTGAAGCGGTTGCAAGTAAGATTGATGAAGAAGTGAAGAAAATCATTGACGACTGCTATAAAGAAGCAAAGCGGATTCTTGCAGAACATATACATGTACTTCATTCCTGTGCGGAACGCTTAATTGAAAAAGAGCGTATTACAAGAGAAGAGTTTGAAGCTTTGTTTGAGGTGCCGGAGGCAGTGTAAAACTGTAGCAATAAGGCCTGTAATTTGTTGTAGTGTAGGAGATTCCGTGTATCATATCTTATTAAGAGGATAAAGATGATACTTTGAGAGCAGTTCAATGAACGAGTATGAATATATGAATATTAGATAAAAACCAGGCAGGAGCTGTTATGTTTCCTGCCTTTTTATATATCAGATATTTCTAATTCGCTTGAATTGAAATAAGAAGAATTTATAAGTACCATCGTCATGGTGTAAGGGATTGGTTCATATTTAAGAAATTAGTTTATATAATAAAAGTTTTGAGTACATGGTTGATATAAGGGGCGCCGATTAGAGACAGCCAAAGTTCATTGAAGAAGTAACAGAGTAAAAAAGTGATAGAAATAATTCAGGGAAGAGAGTACACATACATGGTGAAAAGTATGGAAATACAAATACGTCCTTATCAAAAAGACGATTGCAGGGAAATGTCGGAACTATTCTATCAAACCGTTCATAATATAAATGCGAGGGACTACTCTCTGGAGCAAAGAAACGTCTGGGCTACACATGCTTCTATTACTGCAAAGCCATTCTTTCTTAAACGGGGATATCATGCTGTAAAGGAGCAGCAGGTGATAAGAGCAGGGATTTCTTTAACCAACTATGTGATGGTATTAAGGAAAGATAATCCGGATCAGTAAGAGATATGCTGCTAAAAATAGAGCAGACACAAAAGGCAACTTTATCCATGGTGGAATCTGTCACAATTTACGTACCATAACTAGAAAGAATCGAAAACGATTGGCACTTTTACTAAAAAGAATTTTAAATTATTGTAAACTTTGTGCACACTTAATTGTTGCCTCATGCTATACTAATAATCGTAAACCCCAATACATTATATAGTTTTTGCTACACCCCATAAGTAACAAAAATACCTTCTCCGAAAAGGACAGCACCCGTGAAGCTGTCCTTTTTACTTTGTAGGAATAAGTCCGTTGGTGGCTTGTTTCCGAGATTTGTGCGTTTGGTTTTTATTGTATTTGTGTTGATTATCATATAAAATATAGGTACTGGGTTATGCAATGCTTAAATGGAGTGATGGAGTAATCATGAGGAATGACGAGCAGGTTAGAGAAGAGAGAGTAGAAGACGGAACGTTAGAAGCGGCCCCTTTTTGTAAAGAGGCTGTTTTTAGTGATGGAACTATATTATACCGAAGTCCGCAGGAACCGAATCTTTTTGAGGATGTGAAAATTCGTATCCGAGTTTTGCATAACAATGTGGATGAAGTATGGCTGATAACCAAGAACCAAAAACTTCTCATGAAACTATGGCGTACGGAAGGTCTGTTTGATTACTACGAGGTAGTATTAGAGTTAAAGGAAAACCGGGAAGTTTATTATTTTGAGCTGGTAAAGGGTGATAGACCTTGTTATTATAACAGCGATGGTGTGGTAGAAGGCATTGCACCCGACAAAGAATTTACCATACTTGCCGGGTATAAAACTCCGGATTGGGCAAAGGGTGCGGTATTTTATCAGATATTTGTAGATCGTTTCCATAACGGGGATGTGTCAAATGATGTGTTAGACAATGAGTATCATTACATAGGAGGCAGTGCAGCACGGATTTTAGACTGGAATAAGTATCCGGCTGTGAATGGAGTAAGGGAATTTTACGGCGGAGATTTAGCGGGTGTAATAAAGAAATTAGATTATCTAGAGGACTTAGGGATTGATGCGATCTATATGAATCCTATTTTTGTCTCACCCTCTAATCATAAATATGATATACAGGATTATGATTTTGTAGACCCTCACTTTGGAGTTATTAAGGGGGATGAAGGGGAAGTACTTAACTTGCCTGCTCAGAGCAATAAGGAAGCAACCAGGTATATGAAAAGAGTAACGAATTTTGAAAATCTTGCGGCTTCGAATGAATTATTTCAGACTTTAGTAAAAGAAGCACATCGGCGTGGCATCAGAATAATTCTCGATGGGGTTTTTAATCATTGTGGGTCTTTTAATAAGTGGCTTGACCGTGAGCTGATTTATGAAGATGCAAAAGGCTTTGAAAAAGGAGCCTTTGTATCGAAGGAAAGCCCATACCATACGTTTTTTCAGTTTCGGAAGGACGCCTGGCCGTATAATGCGACTTATGACGGTTGGTGGGGATATGATACATTGCCGAAGTTAAATTATGAGAAATCGCAAAAACTTAGAGAATATATAATGGAAATTGCGAAGAAGTGGGTTTCACCTCCCTTTTTAGCAGACGGTTGGAGACTTGATGTAGCTGCTGATTTGGGCTATACCGCAGAGTATAATCATTACTTCTGGAAGGAGTTTCGAAAGGCAGTAAAAGAAGCAAATCCGGATGCTCTTATCTTGGCGGAGCACTATGGAGATCCCTCGGAATGGCTGCAGGGGAATGAGTGGGATTCTGTAATGAATTATGATGCTTTTATGGAGCCTGTGACTTGGTTTTTTACAGGAATGGAAAAACATAGTGATTATTACCGAGAGGATATGCTTTCCAATCACACTGATTTTATTAGTGCAATGAATCATTTTATGAGAAAGTTTCAGCCTCAATCCCTGCACGTAGCAATGAATGAGCTCTCCAATCATGACCACTCGAGATTTCTAACACGTACGAATCGAAGAGTTGGCCGGGTGAACAGTGTGGGAGCTAGAGCAGCAGAGGAAGGAATTCAGATGGCCGTGATGAGAGAAGCAGTTGTGCTTCAGATGACTTGGCCCGGGGCACCAACCATTTATTATGGGGATGAAGCCGGTGTTTGCGGCTGGACTGATCCGGATAATCGAAGAACTTATCCTTGGGGGAATGAGAACAAAGAGTTGATTCGCTTTCATAAGGAACTGATACGATTAAGAAAATCCTATCAAGCACTAAAGGTCGGTTCCCTGAAGTTTTTAACCTCCTTTCATGGAGTGCTTACTTATGGGCGATTTGATTTAGAGGATCAGTTTCTAATTCTCTTAAACAACAATGATTATGAAGTAACAGTGTCAGTCCCGGTTTGGGAAATCGGTATTCCATACGATGTTCCTATGGTCCGCATGTTTGCTACTGATAATTCCGGTTTTGCGGTGGATGCTAAGGTGTACTATCCTGAGCAAGGAGAATTAACATTAAAGTTAAAAGCACATTCCAGTATAATAGCAAAGAATTATCCCAAAAGGCTGATGTATTTAAATCAAAGATTATTTTAATTTTTTTTCAATAAGGGCTTGTACTATGAAAATAATTGTGCTATAATCAATCCTTGTCAGTACCATGGATGGGTTCCCGAGTGGCCAAAGGGGGCAGACTGTAAATCTGTTAGCGACGCTTTCGAAGGTTCGAATCCTTCTCCATCCACTTTGCCGGCGTGGCGGAACTGGCAGACGCACAGGACTTAAAATCCTGCGGGACTAATCTCCCGTACCGGTTCGATTCCGGTCGCCGGCATCTAATAACTGGCTGTAAGTTCTCTTGATTTTAGATAAGAGGAAGTTATTAAAATAATTTATTGCCAAAATTAGAATTGTGCCTTATAATCAAATTATTGGTGAAATAGGCGCATCACATATCAGACTATGGTAGAAACAAATAAGAGATAATAGTTATCTCGAACATAATTCACACGCGGGTGTAGTTCAATGGTAGAACACTAGCCTTCCAAGCTAGATACGTGGGTTCGATTCCCATCACCCGCTTTTTTTGTATGCAAAAATATGGGAAAGGAGCCAGCCATGAAAGTCTTGCTGACAGCAATCAATGCAAAGTACATCCACTCGAACCCTGCAATATACTATTTAAAGAGTTATGCAAAGGAATACAGAGATAATATCGAGTTAGCGGAGTATACAATAAATCAATATACCGACGATATCCTGCAAAATATATATCGAAGGAAACCGGATTTATTAGCATTCTCCTGCTATATCTGGAACATTAGTATGGTAGAGGAAATAGTCAGGGAATATCGTAAGCTTGATTGCAATGTCAAGATATGGCTTGGAGGACCCGAGGTAAGTTATGATCCGGAGGAATGTCTTCTGCGCCTTCCGGAAATCGATGGCGTTATGATAGGGGAAGGAGAAGCTACTTTTAAGGAGCTGGTCAAATATTATTGGAACGGGATTCCTGTTGATAAGTTACATCCTGTCCGCCATGAAAGCAGTTTTTTAGATGGTAGGGAAGCAGAAACTGCTTGCTTAGAAGCCGGATATACCAAAGTACGCTCCAGTGTTATAGCTGATGATGAAGTTAGTGATACAAAAAATAATAATTTATCGGGTATAGCAGGTATTGCCTACCGAACGGATG
This sequence comes from Bacillota bacterium, assembly GCA_023457255.1. GTDB lineage: Bacteria > Bacillota > Clostridia > Lachnospirales > Lachnospiraceae > Lachnoclostridium. Next base: position 116,951 of record JAEWMB010000007.1, read on the forward strand.
ACGGGAACATTATTAGAACCAAGGCTCGTAAGCCGATGGATTTTTCCAGACTTCCGTTCCTTTATAAAGAAGCGATGGAATTATCGGAGTTCTCTAATCGGATTATTTATTATGAAACCAGCAGAGGCTGCCCGTATTCCTGCAGCTATTGCCTTAGTTCGATTGATAAGAGAGTTCGCTTTCGGGATATTGATTTAGTATGTCAGGAGCTTCGCTTATTCTTAGATAAAAAAGTAGCCCAGGTGAAGTTTATCGATCGTACTTTTAACTGTAAAAAATCGCATGCGATGGCTATCTGGAGGTTTATTAAAGAGCATGATAACGGAATTACAAATTTTCACTTTGAAATCGCAGCGGATATCTTAGAGGAAGAGCAGTTATCTTTACTAGAAACTCTTCGTCCGGGATTGATTCAATTGGAAATTGGGGTACAATCCACAAATGATAAGACAATTGATGCGATTAACCGCCGCATGGATTTAAAAAAGGTAAGGGAGCATGTAGCCAGGATAAAAAAGGCAGAGAATATCCATCAGCACTTAGATTTAATTGCAGGTCTTCCATTTGAGGATTATCATAGTTTTGGCAACTCCTTTAATAACGTATATGCCATGAAGCCAGATCAGCTTCAGCTTGGCTTCTTAAAGGTTTTAAAGGGCTCCTATATGGAGGAAGTCTGTAAAGAATATGGAATCGTATACAAAGCAAAGCCTCCTTATGAGGTTTTATATACAAAGTGGCTTTCTTATGAGGAAGTAATTCGTCTTAAGGGCATAGAAGAAATGGCAGAAGTATATTATAACAGCGGTCAATTTAAAGGAACCCTTGCTTTTTTAGAACATTTTATTGCTTCACCCTTCGCCTTTTTTGAAGATCTTGCTAAGTATTATGACAATTTAAGTTTATTTGGCTTAAATCATAGCAGAATCCGCCGATATGAGGTTTTGCTGGAATTTTTATTGGAACACTTTGAGCCTGAGATTGTTTCCGTGTCAAAGGAGCTGATGATCTTTGATTTATACCGAAGAGAGCGTTTAAAGACAAGGCCTTCTTTTGCACCATATGAAGAAGAGTACAAAAAGGTTTTTAAAGCTTATCTGGCTTCACAGGGTACGAATAAAAAGGGAGAACAAGTTCATCTGGAGCACTTTGACTATGATATAATTAAGGCAGCTTCTACCGGAAAGATTGTAAAAAAAGAGCTTATTGTTAAGTTTGATTATCAGAAGAAAACAATACTTCATGGAGAAGTGGAGTTTACTCTCCTTAAGAAAGAGGATATGGAAAGTATAAACCTGTAATATGTTCAAGATAGGAGTTATATTTTCCGTTGGCAGGCAGCAGGTATTAGAGCAAATGAATAGGCTATATGGCTGAAAGGAGTATACGAATGGCACGTGAGAATGAAATCACTAAAAAGAGAATTAGTAAAGCTGAGAAAGAGAGAATTTCCGCAATTCTTGCTTTGCTAGATGAACATTATACTACCGAATACAGATGTTACCTAAATCACGAAACACCGTGGCAATTGTTAATAGCTACGATGCTCAGTGCGCAGTGTACGGACGAGCGTGTCAATATCGTGACGAAGGATTTATTTGTAAAATATAAAAGTGTTGAGGACTTTGCCAATGCAGATTTGAAGGAACTGGAGAAAGATATCCATTCCACAGGCTTTTATCGAAACAAAGCAAAAAATATTGTTGCCTGTTGTCAGACATTGCTTAGAGAATACCATGGAGAAGTGCCAAATGACATCGAGGCACTGACAAACCTGGCCGGAGTAGGGAGAAAAACGGCAAATGTAATACGTGGGAATATCTTCCACGAACCAAGCATTGTAGTAGACACGCATGTAAAAAGAATTTCTAAAAAGCTTGGCTTTACAAAGGAAGAAGACCCCGTAAAAATAGAATATGACTTAATGAGAATTCTGCCAAAGGAGCATTGGATTCTTTACAATATACAGATTATCACTCATGGCAGAGGGTTATGTACTGCGAGAAATCCACAGTGTGACCGATGCTTTTTATCACATTTGTGCAAAGAGAATTTAAAGAGTAATAAAGGGATCAAAAAGAACTAAAGTTATAAGCCTAAAAATCTGTTTGGTTAGGAAGCGGGTATTTCCATTATCGGTATTATTATGAGTAGATAACAAGGTTTTTGGATACCAAAGAAGTAACCATACTAAACTAGCAGCTTAAGGAATAGGAGTAGAGTTCGGATGAATTTCTTAGCAGTAGATATAGAAACGACCGGACTTAGTCCGGTAAAAGACCGCATCATAGAGGTGGCAGCCATCCGTTATATTGATGGAGAACCGAAAGAACATTTTGAAAAGCTGATTAATCCAGGATGTAGATTACCGGAAAGAATAATTGAATTAACCGGGATAACACAAGATATGCTGGTTAATGCAAAGACGGAACGGGAAGTAATGGAAGAATTCCTATCCTTTGCCGGAGGAGATGTACTTCTGGGGCATAACATATCTTTTGATTATAGTTTTATAAAAACGGCGGCGCACAGGCTAAAAAAAGGTTTTGAATGCCGGGGGATTGATACACTCTACTTGTCCAGAAGATTAAAAGCTGATCTTGAGAAAAAGAGCCTTGAAGCAATGTGCAGGCATTATGAAATAATAAGAGAATGCAGCCACAGGGCCTTGGAAGATGCAATAGCGGCTGCAGCCCTATATCAGAAATTACGGGAAGAATTTAAAGGCTGTTTTGATAAAGAGTTTCTACCGGTCACATTAAATTACACGGTAAAGAAACAAGAGCCGATGACAGAGAAACAAAAAAAATACTTGCTTGATTTGGTCAACTATCATAAAATAGAGGTGCCGTGTGGCTTTGCAGAATTTAGCAAAAGTATGGCATCAAGATTTATTGATAAAACTATTTTGCATTACGGAAGAGTGAAAAGATAAATCAATGTTCACTCTCCTTATGCAGTGCGGACACATATTTGCCGTTCGCAGATGTGGTGATATTAAAATGTATATCGGAAGAAGATTAAATCTCCTCTTCCCCATACATTTCATATAGCTGGTCTAAGATAGAATCTTTGAGGATTGTTTGCAGATCTTTTGCACGGCTGATGAGGGAGGCTATTTCAGCTTTTCTACCTAACTCCAGATAAAGCCTTGCAAGTAAATTGTAGGAACTACTAATGTCACTTCCAATGGAGAGTGCGAATTCCAATACCACCGCTGCCTGCTGCTTCTCATTTTTCTTATCTAACAGGGCAGCCCATTTGTTTAAGAGCCTTATGAGGGTGGTAAAATTTTGATCGTATGCACTTAAAAGATTGAGATTAGCGGTACCATACTCGAGCTTTAAGTCCGTATTGGTAGTATGAGACAGATTGACAATCTTTTGTTCGCGAAGCGCATACAACTGTTTTTGAATTTGATTTAGTTCCAAATCATCGGTTTCCTTTAATGGCAGGGAGTCATAAGGAATCGTGATATAAGGCAGAGCAGATAAGTCCTTTTTTCGAACTAGGTTGGATTGATTTTCTTTGTCCCAGAAAGCTTTCGATTTTTTTTTGGAGTCTCTTTCTGCTTTCGTTTTGTGATAAGCAATCCAGGCTCCAAGTATAAGAATGATACCAAGTATAATAGGCATAGTGTGTTATTCCTTTCTTAGGTTAATTTATTGGAAAAGAGGTGTAGGTATGTTTCGCAATAAAAGATCGCAGAGAATTATGGCAGTGGTACTTGTAGTAGTACTTATTTTAGCGATGGTGGTGCCAGCAGTTTTGAGCATTTTCTCGTAATAAAATATGGTACATTTTAGAATGGTTCAGCAATAGCATTTACTTAAGAAAAATATACATAAATATATTCCAAATGTCAAATAATACAACATAAGAGATATCAATGGAGGCAGCCTGAAAATGAAAAAAAATATCCTTATGTCCGTGCTATTATGTTTGATGATTATTTGTGTAGGATGCAAGAATGAAGCCCCACCAAAGGAACAGGATTTAACTTTGGATGGGGCTTTACTTAATGTAACGCCGCCTGTCCTTGCGCCGGAGATGGTTAAGATAACACCGGCTGCCGATTTAAAGTCGGATGAAGGGAAAGAAACTATTACGGATAATGCAACCCCATTAAAGCCCGGAAATGTAGAAATTAATGCGAATGCAATTTTGGGGCAGTATACAACTTACTTTTACAACTCGGCGAAAGCCAGAAAAAATAATATTGTAAATGCAGCTAAGAAAATCAATCTGAAGGTTGTAAATCCGGGAGAGGTATTTTCAACCGTGGATGCCATTTCTCCGATTACTAAGGAAAATGGTTATGAGGATGCCGGCACCTACCAGGATGGAAGGGTTGTTAACGCAATTGGAGGAGGAGTTTGTCAAGTGTCCTCCACCCTCTACAATGCAGTGCTTGGAGCTGAATTAAGAGTGACGGAACGGCATCCGCACTCTATGACGGTAAGTTATGTGGAACTCGGAAGAGATGCGGCTATAGCCGGTGATTATATGGATTTTTGTTTTCAAAATACTATGGAGACACCGATAGTAATTGAAGCAAAAGTAAATCCGTCCGGAAGTATTCTGGTACGTATTCGTGGAGTGGAAACACGGGATAAGAGTAACCGTAAGGTTTCTTATGAATCGGTTATTCTCGAAACGATTGAGCCGGGGCCTGCCGTTATTACTTATGATAAAGACCAACCAAAGAATTATGTAAAAGTCACACAATCTGCTCATAGTGGATATCAAGTTGAATTATATCGCCTGATTTACTATCAAGGGGAGCTTACCGACCGTATCTTATTAAATAAAAGTACGTATGAAGCATCTCCGCAGCATTTAACTATTGGTGTTAAATAGTTAAATAGCAGAAAATTTCCAAGAATTTATTGAAAGTAATTCGAGGATGTTGTATAATAGCGCTTAATCGTATTATCTTACGCAGAAGCAAATGGAGAAAACCGGTATTAGGAATGGAGAAGGATATGAAAGCGGGAAAAGTAAGTGAGGTTATTTTAAAGCGTTCTGTCTTAACGATTTTAAAACATAGAGGGACGATTCAAAAGAATACACCCGTGATCAGTCTGGATGCAGGTAGGCTGGAATTTGATGAAAGTACTGATTTGCTTTTTGCAACCGCTTCTATGCAGGGCAATCAGGTTGGACTAATAGAAGCCGTTTTCCACCGCGCAGTAAATAATATCTATGTGAAGGGTGGAAAACCGATTGCAGTATCTGTGGCTTTAACACTGCGAAGTTATGCAAATGAACAGGAACTAAAAATTTATAGTAAAGAGCTGAATCGATTGAGCACATCATACTCTATTCCGGTGTTATCCGGAGAAACGATGGTAGGTGAAGGAGCAGCACAAAATACCATAACGATTCATGCAACGGGAAAACTTTATAAGCAAATAAATACGATGGATAAGGAGCAGGATTTAACAAAAGATACTGTCAAAAATTATCAAATCGTAATGACAAAATATATTGGATTATCCGCAACGAAACTTTTAATCGAAGCAAGAGAGGAGAAGCTAAGGAAACGCCTGACTGAGAGCTTTTTAGCAGGTGGTAAAAGATTTGGTGAACTCCTGTCCATTCAAAAGGAAATGGAAGTTTCAAAGGATTTTGATGTAATATGTTCCCATGATGTGTCGGAAGGAGGAATCTTTTCTGCACTTTGGGAGGTAGGGGAATCTTTGCAATGCGGACTTACGGTTTCCTTAGATTCCATTTTACTAAGGCAAGAGACCATCGAGGTGTGTGAGGCTCTTGACCTTAACCCTTATTTGCTTTATTCCGGGGGGTGCGTTTTATTTGTGACAAGACAGGGTGAAGCATTGGCCTTAAAGCTAATTAGTGAAGGCATCCCTGCTTCCGTGATTGGAAGAACTACAGATTTAGCGGACCGGATTGTAAGGAATGAGCATGAAATACGTTATCTTGAACCTTTTAAAGGTGATGAGATATATAAAGGTCTATACGAATAGATCTAGCAAGGGGGAGAAAAGGCTTCCCTTTGACATTTAGTAAAGGAGAGGATTATCATGAGAGAGAAGATTTTGAAAGCGATTGACAAGAACAGCAAATTAACTGCCAAAGAACTAGCGGTGATGTTAGGCGCCGAGGAGGCAGCAGTCGCGGCCACGATGAAAGAATTGGAAGCAGAATCCATTATCTGTGGGTATCCTACTCTGATTAACTGGGATAAAACCGAGAGTGAAAAGGTTACTGCTTTGATTGAAGTAAAAGTTACTCCGCAAAGGGGCCAAGGCTTTGACCGTATCGCTGAGCGTATTTATAAATTTGATGAGGTAGAGTCAGTGTATTTGATGTCTGGCGGTTTCGATCTTACTGTAATTATTGATGGTAAGAGTATGCGTGAGGTAGCGAATTTTGTATCTAGTAAGCTCGCCCCGATGGAAGCTGTTTTAAGTACAGCCACCCACTTTGTATTAAAGAAATATAAAGAGCATGGTATGCCGCTTGTGCATGAAATTGAAGATGAAAGGATGCTGATTACACCTTGAGAAATCCATTAAACAATAAAGTCGTAAAGATACAACCATCCGGAATACGTAAATTTTTTGATATTGTCAGTGAAATGAAAGATGCGATCTCCCTTGGTGTGGGAGAGCCTGATTTTGACACTCCTTGGCATATTCGCGAGGAGGGTATTTATTCCCTAGAGAAGGGTAAGACTTTTTATACTTCAAATTCCGGACTTATTGAACTTAGAAAAGAGATTTGTAACTATTTATACCGTAGATGCAATTTAATTTATGATTACCGTAATGATGTAATAGTTACGGTTGGTGGCAGCGAGGCAATTGATGCTGCGTTTCGCGCAATGATTGATGAAGGGGATGAGGTACTTATTCCGCAGCCGAGTTATGTGTCTTACGTTCCGTGTGTCTTATTGGCAGACGGTAAGCCCGTTATCATTGAGTTAAAGCATGAGAATAATTTTAAATTAACCAAACAGGAATTATTAGATTCTATAACAGATAAAACCAAGGTTTTGGTATTACCATTTCCGAATAACCCGACAGGTGCTATTATGACCGAAGAGGAGTTAAAGGAAATTGCAGAAGTAATCATTGAGAAGGATTTGTTTGTTCTATCGGATGAAATCTATAGCGAGCTTACGTATGGAACGAAGCACGTATCTATTGCAAGTCTTCCTGGCATGAAGGAACGGACTATTGTTATCAATGGTTTTTCTAAGTCCTATGCAATGACAGGCTGGAGATTAGGCTATGCGGCCGGTCCAAAGGAAATTATCGAACAGATGACAAAAATCCATCAGTTTGCTATTATGTGTGCGCCTACGACAAGCCAGTACGCTGCTGTGGAAGCACTTCGTGCAGGTGATCCGGATGTGCAGATGATGCGCGAGGATTATGATAAACGAAGAAGATTTGTAGTGAATGCCCTTCATGAAATGGGTTTAGAGTGCTTTGAACCGTTTGGCGCATTTTATGTATTCCCATGTATTAAGAGCCTTGGCATGACCAGTGAGGAATTTTCCAATGCATTGCTGCAAGAGGAAAAAGTAGCGGTAGTTCCGGGTACGGCATTCGGAGAATGCGGGGAAGGGTTCTTACGTATTTCTTACGCGTATTCCATAGAAAACTTAAAAGAAGCGTTGGGAAGAATGGCTCGATTTATAGAAAAACACAGTTAATGTGAAAATGAGTTGATAATATATTCAAAAATGTGATAAAATAGAAGGAAGAAATGGAACTTTTTAGACAATAAGTTCACATAACTTACCACTTCTTCTTTAGGATTTAGCGTTAAGTCTATGTGATTTGCTTATGTTCTGACTGTTATCATTATTATAGCATCAAGCGTATTTCTACCGTATGGATAAAAACGTGTTGATACATAGGAGGGAAAATGGCGGTAATAAGCGCGGACTATATAAATCCTTTTTTAATAGCGGCGACCAAGGTACTGAAAGATATGGTAATGATAGATGCCAAAGTAGGTAAGCCATACACAAAAGAAGCAGTGATTGCAGACCAAGCATTGCTTATCATGCTTGGGGTAACCGGTGAGATGAGTGGTCAGGTTATTTTAAGTTTTGAAGATAGAGTGGCACTCGATATCGCATCAAAAATGTGTATGATGTCCTTGACCGAACTGGATGACTTATCCAGGAGTGCCATCTGCGAGCTATGTAACATGATTTTAGGCAATACAGCAACTGTATTTTCCACCAAAGGAATAGAAGTAGATATCACGCCTCCTACAATGTGCACGGGAACTGTGAAGTTTACGAATAATTTTGCTGCAAATATTTGCATTCCACTTATCTATGAGGATGGCAATACAATTGAAATTAACGTAGCAATCAAAGGAAACTAAAGATAAGGTTGAAAGTAAATTTTTCATAAATCGGGTGCTGCCATAACGGAAGCACCCGTAAATATTTTTGAAAGGACAGCACTATGAACATTATATTATTTGAACCTGAAATTCCAGCAAATACAGGTAATATAGGCAGAACTTGTGTTGCAACAGGAACAAGGCTGCATTTGATTGAACCGTTGGGATTTCGACTGGATGAAAAGGAAATTAAGCGTGCGGGGCTTGATTATTGGAAAGACTTAGACGTTACCGTATATGAAAATTATGATGATTTTTTACGGAGAAATCCAAATGCAAAAATATATATGGCTACGACGAAAGCAAGACATGTTTACACGGAAATTTCCTATGAATCAGACTGTTTCATTATGTTTGGAAAGGAAAGTGCAGGAATACCCGAGGAAATCTTACTGGAGAATAAAGAGACATCCATCCGTATCCCAATGATTGGAGAAATTCGCTCTTTAAATCTTTCGAACTCGGTTGCGATTGTTTTGTACGAAGCGCTAAGACAGCAAAACTTTGAGCATATGCGCCTGCTTGGAAATCTCCATCATCATAATTGGGATGAAGCAAAGTAGGTGTTTCTGCTGGAAAATAGGATACGATAAGGAAAGGAACAGAAAGCTGCAAAGTATCGGCTTCGCTCTTTCCTTATCGTATCCTTTATTTATGGCAGCGAATTTTAAAACGTGCTTTTTCTTAAACTATTGATATAGTTAAGTGAATAGAAGAACTAAGTTTCTAATAGCAGCCTTACGATAAAATGCAGAACTACGAAGAAGGATAGTGAACAGAAGAACTAAAATTCTAATAGCAGGAGATCAATAGAGTTGTTTTACTTTTTTTATAAAATATAGTAAAATAAGAGTACCTGTTTCGTTGTGGGCTTCAAAAGAATTGAATTTGAAGCGTTGGTCAGTGACAATGAGGGTAATTTAAATATTTGTATCAACTTATCACTGGTACAAATGTTTGGGAGTTAGGTTAGCGAATGGAGGTTTTGTATGAACGAAAAAGCGTTACGTACATTAGAATATTATAAAATTATAGAAAAACTTAGTGCTCTTGCAGGCTCTTGTCTTGGACGTGAAAAGTGCCATCAGTTATTACCTCTTACGAAGTTTGAGGATATTGTTCTGATGCAGCAAGAGACAACAGACGCTTTGACAAGACTGTATGCTAAGGGTACCCTTTCCTTTTCCGGGATACCGGATATCAGAGATACTCTGATAAGATTAGAGATTGGTGCGTCCTTGGGAGCGGGGGAGTTATTGAAAATAAGTTCTGTTTTAACGGCGGTCTTAAGAGCTAAAAATTATGGTTATAACCAAAAAAATAACGAGGAAGCAGAAGAAGCAGCACAGGATAGCTTATCAGAACGCTTCCGATTATTAGAGCCGTTATCTCCAATTAATAACGAGATCCGACGTTGTATTATCTCTGAAGAAGAAATTGCAGACGATGCAAGTCCGGGGTTAAAGAGCGTAAGAAGACAAATTAAATTAACAAATGATAAGATACATGAACAGCTTGGAAGTATCTTAAATTCTGCTTCTACCAGGGGAATGCTTCAAGATGCTATTATTACGATGAGAAACGGAAGATATTGTCTTCCGATTAAGCAGGAATATAAAAATACCTTCCAAGGTATGATGCACGATCAGTCGTCGACGGGATCAACCGCTTTTATTGAACCTATGGCGATTGTTAAGTTAAATAATGAACTTGCAGAGCTTGCAATAAGAGAGCAGGAAGAGATAGAGAAAATACTTGCTGAACTTAGTAATTTGGCAGCTACGGAGAAGCATAATCTAAAATACAATCAGGCTGCGCTTGCAGAGCTGGATTTTATTTTTGCACGAGCGCAGCTCTCAAAGAGCATGAGGGCAAGTCAGCCACATTTTAATACTTGTCACTATATTAATATAAAAAAGGGCCGTCACCCGCTCATTGATCCAAAGAAGGTTGTCCCGATTGATATCTATCTTGGTGATAAGTTCGATTTATTAGTAATCACAGGGCCAAATACCGGTGGGAAAACCGTATCGCTAAAAACGGTCGGATTGTTTACGTTAATGGGTCAGGCAGGGTTGCACATTCCTGCGTTTGATGGCTCGGAATTGTCAATCTTTGAGGAGGTATATGCAGATATTGGCGATGAACAGAGCATTGAGCAAAGCTTAAGTACCTTTTCCTCTCATATGACCAATACCGTTTCTATCTTAGAGCGTGCCAACGAGAATTCCTTAGTACTGTTTGATGAGCTTGGTGCCGGTACAGACCCAACAGAGGGCGCTGCTCTTGCGATGGCAATTCTTAGCTATCTTCATCAAAGAAAGATTCGTACCATGGCAACCACTCATTACAGCGAACTAAAAATATTTGCTCTCTCTACGGAGGGAGTTTCCAATGCATGCTGTGAATTTAGTGTAGAGACCTTACAGCCTACCTACCGGCTGCTAATTGGTATACCTGGTAAAAGTAATGCGTTTGCGATATCTTCTAAGCTTGGTTTGTCGGATTATATCATTGAAAAGGCAAGAGAATTTATTGGTACGAAGGACGAAAGTTTTGAAGATGTCATCAGTAACCTGGAAGCTAGCCGTATTGCGATGGAGAAAGATAAGGCAGCGGCAGAGCAGTATAAAAAGGAAGCAGAAGAGCTGAAACGAAAACTGACGGAGAAGAATTCAAAGCTTGATGCTGCAAAAGACCGAATCCTTAGAGAGGCCAATGAAAAGGCTAGATCGGTTCTGCAGGAAGCGAAGGATTATGCAGATGAAACCATCCGCAAGTATAATAAATGGAGCGCCGGTGGAGCCAATAATAAAGAGATGGAGAATGAGCGTGCCGCTTTGCGTGAAAAGTTAGGAGATACAGATTCCGGTCTGATAACCAAGGCAAAAAAGAACCGCAAACAGCATAAGCCTTCTGATTTTAAAATTGGAGATTCTGTTCATGTTGTTAGCTTAAACCTAAAGGGCTCTGTTAGCACACTTCCGAATGCAAAGGGAGACTTCTATGTACAAATGGGGATACTCCGTTCCCTTGTAAATATTTCAGACGTAGAGCTGGTTGAGGAAGAAACCAAAGTTGTGCAGGAGCCGGCTAAAACCCAAAGCGGTAAGATTCGTATGAGCAAGTCTATGTCCATTAGCCCGGAGCTAAATATTATTGGAAAACGTGTTGATGAGGCGCTTGCGTTGGTGGATAAATATCTGGATGATGCATATCTTGCGCATCTGCCACAAGTAACGATTATCCATGGGAGAGGAACAGGTGCTTTAAAAGAGGCGGTTCATGCACATTTAAAAAGAACCAAGTATGTGAAAAGCTACCGGGTTGGAGGTTTTGGTGAAGGTGACCACGGGGTTACGATTGTGGAATTTAAGTAATCACTGCACGAGGATTATGAAAAGGAACAATTTACTTTGCGTGGCAGAATGGAGGTTAGTATGGCAACAAAGCAAAAGATTTTAATCGTGGATGACGATGCAAATATCGCAGAGTTAATCTCACTGTATCTGATGAAAGAATGCTTTGATACCAAAATTGTCTACGATGGGGAAGAGGCGATTGCTCAGTACCGGGAATATCAGCCGAATTTAATTCTATTGGATTTGATGTTACCCGGAATTGACGGGTATGAAGTTTGCAGAGAAGTTAGAAAGACCAGCTCGGTACCAATCATTATGCTCTCTGCAAAGGGGGAAATCTTTGATAAGGTCTTAGGGCTTGAACTTGGAGCGGATGATTATATGATAAAGCCTTTTGATACAAAAGAGCTGGTTGCAAGAGTAAAGGCTGTACTTCGCCGTGTGGTGCCGTCCCAGTCGGCATCCGATCAGGTAACTGCTCAGGAATTGGGGGATTATGTTTCTTATCCTGATCTTGTTATAAATCAGTCGAATTATTCGGTTACTTATTATGGAGATTCTATTGAGATGCCGCCAAAAGAGCTGGAGCTGTTTTATTTTCTTGCTTCACACCCGAATCAGGTATTTACAAGAGAACAGCTATTAGACCATATCTGGGGATATGAATACATTGGAGATACCAGGACGGTGGATGTTCACATCAAACGATTGCGTGAAAAAATAAAGGATCATATCTCTTGGAGGCTTTCCACAGTATGGGGAATTGGATATAAATTCGAAGTCAAAAAAACTAATTGACGCTAAAGCGTCAGAATAGAGGATGCTATGAAGAAAACAGCATTTGTAAAATTAATTTTATGCTATTGCTTTGCTGCAATCTCGATGTTTCTGCTTTTGAATACCGTTGGCGTTAAATTCATGGAGAATAAGCTGATTGGCCGAAAAAAGGATGAGCTATATCATGAGGCAACTATCATTGCTTCTGATTATGCTACGGCTTACTATTCATTAGAGCTAACTCTTAATGAGATGGTGGAGCAGCTGCGGATTATTGATACCTTCCTTGGTACCCGAATCTGGATTGTCAAAAAAGATGGTGTGGTAGCAGCGGATACTAGAAGCAATGCGATAGGGATGAATATTACAAATATGGATGCTAATTTTTTGGAGCAGACTTTTTCAGAAAATGTTTATTTTAAGGGTATATTTGCGGAGCCCATGCTTAGTGTAGTGGTGCGCATTCCTTATAATTATTCAATTAAAGGATATGTTTGTATCCATATACCGATGGATAGTATCCGAAGTGAAAGTATTTACTATATTGACTTTGTTAATATCTGTTACTTAGTGTTTTTAGTCATACTATTAATTATTTTTTTCATAATCTATTATATCACGGTATTTCCGGTACGGCGTATTACAAAAGTTTGCAGTGAGTATGCAAAAGGTAACTTTGAGGAACCAATGGAGTTACGAACGAATGATGAGTACAGGGATTTGGCAAACGGCGTCAAGTACATGGCAGATGAGTTGAGGAATCTGGATGATTATCAAAAGAAATTTGTGGCTAATATTTCTCACGATTTCCGTTCCCCACTTACCTCCATCAGGGGGTATGCGGAAGCAATGAGAGATGGAACGATACCATATGAGCTGCAAAATAAATACCTTGATATCATTTTGTTTGAAACAGAGCGTCTGACAAAATTAACGACTAATCTATTGGCATTAAACAGCTTTGATAATAAAGGCACCTTGCTTGAGGTCTCTTCTTTTGATATTAATGCGGTGATACGTAAGACAGCGGCTACCTTTGAAGGTCAATGTACAAAGAAGCGTATTGTACTTAACCTGGAGTTCTCTGCAAGGGAAACCCTTGTAGATGCGGATATTGACAAGATACAGCAGGTTCTTTACAACTTGATTGATAATGCAATTAAGTTTAGTAATGCGGATTCCACGATTAAGGTAACGTCGGAAGAAAAGGGCTCTAAGGTTTTAATATCTGTAAAGGATCATGGAATAGGAATTCCAAAAGACAGCATCAAAAAGATTTGGGAACGTTTTTATAAGACAGATTCTTCACGAGGTAAGGATAAGAAAGGAACCGGACTTGGTTTATCAATTGCGAGGGAAATCATTGCCTCTCATAACGAAAATATCAATGTTGTCAGTACCGAGGGGGTTGGCACCGAATTTATTTTTTCACTGCAGAAAACAGATTATTAGCTCTAGTCCTAGCTGTAAGGAATCGTTTTCTAGTTTGTGGTATACGAGTGTAAAGGGAATTCCCAATTACGACACAATAAAGTAGATTACAAAGCTATTGGCTTGGTAATAATGTCAAAATACAGTAAAGTACCGCAAAATCGTAGTTTTATTGTTTACAGTTTCTTCATAGTTAGTTCATAAGTCTGTGCTAAAATAGTAAGACAGGCACAATTGATACTTATGTATGCGTAAGGAGAGCACATATGGAAACAAAGACACCTGAACCTGAGAAAGAGTATCGCTTTATTCAGGAAAAAGTAGTACCCAGGAGGAAGCACAAGGTTAAGAAGATGGCATTCGCCGCTGCCTTTACTGTGCTTCTCGCAATAATTTTTGGATTGGTGGCAAGATATGTATTCTTAAAATCCGATCAGTTCTGGATTAAGGTGCTAGGGATTGATACGACTGAAAGGGAACATATTACTTTCCCGTCCGAAGGACCAGAGGAACCTCCCGGTTCAGGAGAGAATATTACAGCTACTCCGGGTATCAGTACAACACCGGAACCAACCGATCCTGTTACTCCGGCACCCGGGGAAGAAAACGGTGAACAAGTGACAGTTGTGGAGAAGAAGATAGAAGCAACCGTAGAGGATTATGAACGTATTCTATTAGAATTAAAAAAGGTTGCTAATTCTGCTGCGAGTGGATTGGCTGTAGTGACCGCCATAGAAAACCGAGTGGATTGGTTTGATGAAACCTATGAAACGAAACGTACGACAACCGGTATCATTATTGGTGAGAATAATGCGGAATTGCTTATTTTAACAAGTCTTAACAAGATTAATGGTGCCAGTGATTTGGAAGTAACATTTAACTCCAGTTTTACCGTTTCGGGTAAACTGTGGTCATATGATAAAGATTATAATCTAGCAGTCGTAGCAGTGAAATTGAAAGAAATATTACCCCAGCAAATGACAACGATTAAAACAGCAGAGCTTGGAGAATCGTATTCAATAACGCTTGGTGCACCGGTAATTGCACTTGGCAAGCCAAATGGATATAATGGCTCAATGATGTTTGGTATGGTATCAAACAGAGGGGATTTCCATTACATCATGGATAATCGCCTTGATATATTTCATACGGATTTGAATGTAAACAGTAACAGTGATGGTGTTATTATCAATACAGGAGGACAGATTATTGGTATCATGACCCAAACGATGAAGGATGATGCAAATCCGAATGTAAGTACGGTGATTGGTATCTCCAGGTTAAAACCAATCATTGAAAAGTTAGCCAATAAGACGGAACGAATTTCTTTTGGAATCATAGGTGAAGATATTCCACAAGACGTTTTACAATCCTTTAACCTTACTGCCGGAATTTATGTAACGGAAGTAAGATCTGATTCACCGGCGTTTAATGCAGGGATTAAGCAGGGAGACATTATTACTCAGGTAAATGAATTCTCAGTTAGTTCTATGTCTAATTTTGCTAGTCTGCTAAATAATTATAAATCAAAAGAAACCGTAACCGTTGTAGTGCACCGAAAGGTGAAACAAGAACTTTCGGAAAAGAGTATTGAAGTTATTTTAGAAATTAAAGAATAATAATCGTTTAAATTAAGAGATCGTCCTGAGACATATCTCAATGGGAACTTTAAATGACCTCAAAAATAAGCCTGCCGAATTTTTCGGCGGGCTTTTCTCTGCGCTAAGGCGAAACGTTTTCTGGCAGTACCCTTTTGTATACTGTACGAGGCGAACTTCTTTTGTAATTGATGTACTGGTTTATGGTATAATAAGACTGTCAGACTGAAGGTCTGTGAGATCAAGACCATGAATTTTTACTTTAAATTCATGGTATAATGGAGAAAAACAGCGGGGAAAGGTCAGGTACAGAAATGTTTATTTTTAGTAAGAATACCAGAATTATATCGGAGGAGCTATCAAAGCCTATTTTAAATGCAATTCATATTCTGGAAAGAGATAGGGATAAGGTTTTTGAGAATTCCTCATGTCCTGACAATGTCATATTATTAGTAAAGCAAGAGGGTCTGGAAGAGGAGCAATATAATCTGGACATACGTGATAATACAATTAAGGTGTCTGCAGGAGATGATTTAGGTTTTATATATGGTTTATTACATATTAGTGAGTATTATTTGGATATTAAGCCTTTCTGGTTTTGGATGGATCAGAAAATAGAAATAAGAGAAAAAGTAGAGATTGAGAATTCCTGTTTCGTATCTGTTAAACCGGTAGTTTGTTATCGTGGATGGTTTTTTAATGATGAAGTATTAATGTTAAAGTGGAAGTTTAATCAAGATGGGATTGCAGGATGGAAGATAGCCTTTGAAACTCTTTTAAGGTGCGGAGGTAATATGGTGATCCCCGGTACGGATAAAATGTCCCGAAAAAACAGGGAACTGGCGGCAGAAATGGGATTGTGGATTACTCATCATCATGCAGAACCCCTAGGTGCGGAGATGTTTGTGCGAAAGCATCCGGATCTAAAACCTAATTTTATGGAGTATCCCGGCTTGTTTTATCAATTATGGGAAGAGGCAGTAATAGAGCAGAAAGATTATAAGGTAATCTGGAACCTTTGCTTTCGTGGTCAAGGTGATCTTCCTTTTTGGAATAATGATACAAGCGGTCGCTTTCATACCCCGGAAAAGCAGGGCAGGTTAATTAGTGAACTAATAGAAAAGCAATGTCAAATTGTTAGAAAGCATGTAAAAAGTCCTGTATTTTGTACAAATCTCTATGGTGAAATTATGGAATTATATGAAGAGGGGTATATTGAATTACCTTCCGACATTATTAAGGTCAGAGCCGACAATGGTTTTGGGAAAATGGTGACTAGAAGGCGTGATAACCACAATGCCAGAGTTTCTTCCATGCCGGATAAAAAGGACCGTGGGGCTCAGGGAATCTATTATCATGTTTCTTTTTATGATTTACAAGCTGCAAACCACATTACTATGTTACCGAACTCGGTTTCTTTTGTAGACCGCGAGTTGTCGGAAGTAATCTGTAACGGCGGTGATGATTTTTGGGTAATTAATTGCTCCAATGTCCGGCCGCATGTTTATTATCTTGATGCGGTAAGGAAAAAATGGTCTGGCAGAACAATTACTGACGAAATACAGAGCCAGGAGTTCTGTACGGATTATTATGATGGATTAAAACAGGTCGCCTCCTGTTATCAAAAATATCCTGAGTCCATGCCGGCATATGGCAAAAATGAAGATGAACATATTGGAGAGCAGTATTATACCGAGAATTTAAGAATTGCCGCACATCAGTTCCTGTTAGATAGGACGAAGAATGCAGAAGAATTATACTGGATTGCCGGTAACGTTTCATTAGGGCAGCAGGTAGAACAGGTGTGTGCTCTATGCAGAAACGATCTTAATAAGCTTTCCGGTCTATATCATCATTGCAGCTTGGTTAGTGAAAGGCTTATTGGAGACAAGAAATTACTTTTTGACTCCAATCTCTTTTTGCAGACGAAGATTCATTATTACTGCGCCAAAGGGGTAACCATATTTGGGGATGCTTTTCAGGCATTTGAACGAAAGGAGTACAGAAAGGCTTTTGTCTTGTTTGGAAAAAGTGCGGAATTATTTGATAATGCAAAAGAGCAGATGCGTATGGCAGAATATGGGGTGTGGGAGGATTTTTACTTGAATGACTGCCTTGCAGATGTGAAACATACTGCTTATATGATAAAGAAAATGATGGGTGTAGTTCGGGAATATGGCGATAATGTGCGACATGACAAATGGTACCGGGAATTTTGCTATTCGAAGGAGGATCAGAGTGTATTTTTACTTTTAGTCACAGATAATCACAGGACAGATTGGGAGTTGTACCAGATAATGAAGGAGAGGATGGAATAACGCAGACAAATACCTGTGAATGGGAAAGAGCCGGTATCTCTTAAAATAAGCAGTTATTAAGTCCTGTTATTTTAGGAGAGACCGGCGTCAGCTTTATGGTATGTCACGGTAAGAAAATACTTTCCTTAAGCATGAGATAACTTTGGAAAACGTAATTTAAGATGCTCTATTGTAAGTAGATCTTTACCAAGAATAAATAGGGTACTATCCTCCTCCTTGTAAGTGGATACTTTATAGGAAGAAGGATGAAAAGGAGTAAATCCTAACTCTATGATTTCAATCGTGTCTCCGTAGAATAAGGCGATATCTTTCGGTTCAATAATTTTTGAAGCGATAATCTGGTGAAGGAAAAGAGTTTTTTCATGAATCGAAGCTACGATGTAGCAATTTAAATCAGGCAGATAATAAATGTTATCACAGTACGGGCCTGTTAACCCAAATGCCATAAGACCAGGATTATCCATCGAAAAGGCTTCATTTGGTATACTATGTTTCATTGCTTTTAGTAAAGCATTACGGTTCTTATCCTCAGACAGATCTACTTTTTGAGGTTTTAAGTTTTTATCATTAAGGTTATATTTTGATTCTGAAGAATTTACAGGAAAACGATAAACATATTCGTTGCTTTTAGTAAATCCAAACTTCGGATAAAACTCAAGTACACTGTCATTTGCAAAGAGATAGATTCCATCCGCTTTACCAAGATATTTTTCTAAAATAGATTCCATCAGTTTACGGCTAAGACCTTGGCGGCGATAAGCGGAATCAGTCATAACAGTACCGATTTGCAGGAAGTTCTTTTTCCTGCCGTTGATTGTCATAGGCATATGGTTAACAGAAATATTAGCTACTACGGTATTATCCCTCACGATTGAATGCGGTTCATATAGTTCACTCCAATACCCATTGTCATACCAGTCCTTTAGTTGAAAATGAAATACCTTTTGGGTTAATGTATGAAAGCTATTTCTTAATACGGTGTCATTTTGATAATTTACCTTATACTCCATACTGGCCTCATTTCTGATGTTATCTCTGATTATTTTATTAGTTTTATAGAAAATTTATGATATCTTATCTACACTACAGTCTATTGCATATTGTTCTTAGACTTTTTATTCATAGGGCATATTTGTTCTGACGAAAGCCCTGCACTAATCTTAACATAAGGAAATAAAATTGAAAACCTCAAAGTGGCTTAGAAAAAAATCTAAGGTATCATCGAAGGGCAGAAATAAATAATATTTTCTTAGATAATATGCAGAATCTGCAAGAGTTCTAGTATTTCACACTTTATATATTGACTTTGGTGGGGTATAATAAAAGATAGAAGGTTGAAGTAAGTATTAATTTCAACCGCAGTTGTGTTCCAGAATAGAAAGGCTAGGTAGTAAGATGAGATATTTAAGTGAGTTACGAGACGGAGAGATGTTTAAGGAGACATATCTTTGTAAGCAACTACAAATTTTAAAAACAAAAGCTGGGAAAAGCTATTATTCTTTATTAGTACAAGATAAAACCGGAATAAGAGATGCTAAGGTATGGGAACTAGGCCCTGGAATTGAACATTTTGATTCTATGGATTATATACATATCGAAGGACAAGTGACAAGTTTTCAAGGCTCCTTACAGCTTAATGTAAAACGTGTTAGGAAATGCCAGGAAGGTGAATACGATCCTGCCGATTATATGCCGTCTACCGATAAGAATGTAGAGGATATGTATAAAGAGCTGCTAAAATATATAGACAAAATGAAAGAGCCGCATGTAAAACAATTAGCACAGAGTTTTTTTGTTGATGATAAGGATTTTGCATTTCGTTTTAAGAGACACTCCGCTGCAAAAAGTGTACATCACGGATTTATGGGCGGACTATTGGAGCACACCTTAGGTGTGGTACGATTATGTGATTACTTAGCCGACAATTATCCATTGGTTCAAAGGGATTTATTACTGGTTTCCGCAATGTTTCATGATCTTGGCAAATTAGAAGAAATCTCTAGTTTCCCTGAAAATGATTATACCGACGAGGGGAATCTCCTTGGTCATATTTTCATCGGAACTGCTAAGTTAAATGAGAGAATGAAGACAATTCCTGGATTCCCTAAGAAAATGGCCAGTGAGATTATGCATTGTATCTTAGCCCATCATGGAGAACTGGAATATGGTTCGCCAAAGAAGCCGGCACTTATGGAGGCCTTAGCACTTAGTATGGCGGATAATTTGGATGCGAAGCTGCAGACCATGAAGGAAATTTTAACAGGAGAAGAGGCTAAGAATGATTGGCTTGGATTCCAGCGTTTATTTGATTCTAATGTAAGAAAATCTTCGGAATATGAATAAGAAAGATTTTAATGTGGATAGTTTTATCAGAAGCTTTGTGCTGTGGATGTTATGGCACAAAGTTCTTTTGCATAAGAGCAAATTCATAAATTGGGTGTTAGAAAGAGAGAGTAAGATATGGAGCAGGTTAGGATACCAGAGAAGAATGAAGTCGTGTCAATAACGATAGAAGATATCGGTGCTGATGGGGAAGGGATTGGAAAGATACAAGGTTTTACCCTATTTGTAAAGGATGCTGTAGTAGGAGATGAACTTCTTGTAAAGGTAATGAAGACGAAGAAAACCTATGGTTATGCCCGCATCGAGCAGATTGTAACCCCATCTCCTTACCGAGTTACCCCAAGATGTGAGATAGCATCAAGATGTGGTGGCTGTCAGATTCAGCAGTTATCCTATGAGGAGCAGTTACGTTATAAGCAAAATAAAGTACTTAACTGCTTAAAAAGAATCGGTGGAATTGAAAATCCTCCGATAGAGCCAATCGTCGGAATGGAGAATCCATATTACTACCGTAATAAGGCACAATTTCCGGTTGGAAAACGTTCGGATGGAGAAATCGTAATTGGATTTTACGCAGGAAGAACTCATTCCATCATTGACACTGTAAAATGCCATATAGGCGATGAAAGTACGGAACCTGTCATTGCTTGCATTCGGAATTTTTTGAAGCAAGAAAATATCAGCATCTATAACGAAGAAAGCCATCAAGGGTTGATAAGACATATCCTGCTTCGAGTTGGATTTATTACCAGGGAACTAATGATTTGTCTGGTTATCAACGGTAAAGAATTACCAGGCAGCGAAAGGCTGGTAAAACAAATTTTAGAATGTCCGAACCTTCCAAAAAAATTTAAGGTCACTAGTATTTGCCTAAATAAGAACACAAAGAATACGAATGTAATCTTAGGGGAGGAAATCATACCTCTTTATGGTCCTTCCTATATCACGGATTATATCGGTGATATTCAGTATCAGATTTCTCCATTATCTTTTTATCAGGTTAATCCGGTACAGACAAAGAAATTGTATGGGCTGGCACTTGAATATGCAGGACTAACAGGGAAAGAACTTGTTTGGGATTTATACTGCGGAATTGGAACGATATCCTTATTCTTGGCTAAGAAGGCAAAGATGGTGTATGGGGTTGAAATTATACCGCAAGCCATAGAGGATGCCAAAATAAATGCAAAACTAAACAACATTGCCAATGCAGAGTTTTTTGTGGGTGCGGCAGAGGAAGTTCTGCCAAAGCAGTACAAGTTAAGTGAAGGAAAGATTCATGCGGATGTCATTGTTGTAGATCCGCCTAGAAAGGGCTGTGACGAGAGTTTATTAGAAACTATCGTTGCTGTGAAGCCAAAGAGAATTGTATACGTATCCTGCGACCCGGCAACACTGGCAAGGGATTTAAAGTATTTGATAGAGCGAGGGTATGAACTTAATAGGGTTAGACCGGTAGATCAATTCCCGCATTCGGTGCATATTGAGACGTGTGTTCTATTAACTCGAAAAACCAATACAGATTATAATTTTCATTTAGAGATAACTATTTAAGTGATTAATCAAATGAGACTCTATGATAAGATAAATCAACAAATTTTTGGGAGATTAGAAATATTATTATATTGCCAGTATAGTAAATAAATGGTAACATAAGAAAAACTTATTAATAGGTACCAAGTAATATTGAAAAATGTAAAGGAGTGAAAGACTTTGATAAAAGTAGGGATACTTGGAGCTTCCGGCTATATGGGTGGAGAGGTAATACGGATTTTGCTGGAACACCCAGAGGTCGAAATAGTATGGTTGACTAGTAGGGGAGATAAACCTATAGAATATTATCATAAGAACTTATATGGAATGGGACTTAAGTTTATTAAACCGGAAGAGATTACACCATGTGATATTATTT
>JAEWMB010000008.1 GCA_023457255.1 Bacillota bacterium
CGTTTACTGATTTAGGGTTGTGTCCGATCCTAAGACCTTACACAGTTCTTTGCCAAACATTTCTGCTTGGACTTTATTCTCAACGAATTTCAAGGTTGTTTCACTGTTCAGTTATCAATGTTCTTAGCTTGTAGCTATTTGCTTGTCCTTAAAAACCAGCTCGATTATTTTAACACACTGTTTTTTGTTTGTCAAGCATATTTATTTTTCTAATAAGTTGTTGTCTTTCAACAAGCAACTCATATAGTTTATCATACGTTTTAGCCCATGTCAAGTATATTTTTCAAATTTTTAATTTTTTTTATTCAAATCAAATAATTTTAAAATATATACTATTCTACTAAGCTGTTGCATAAAACTTTCTTAAATTATCAGAATGTTTTATGAACGGAGAAAGAGGGATTTGAACCCTCGCGCCGCGTAAACGACCTACACCCTTAGCAGGGGCGCCTCTTCAGCCTCTTGAGTATTTCTCCTTACCTGAATTCAAATACTTATTCAATTATACGCAACTTGTCGGCGCAAGACATAGTATAGCAAAGCATAAAGACTTTGTCAACAACTTTTTGATATTTTTCGAGAAAGCAATTGTATTTCTGACTATTTATGAATACTATATCAAGTTGGTTACTACTCCTAGCATATAATACCAATACTTATGATAGTATTTCTAGTTTAACTATAATTATACCTTAGAATAAAATAACCTTTATAAAGCAAAGATTTAACTTATTCATAGGGATAAGAACCATACTATTATTTTATATTTACGAATACTCTGTCAATTACAAACAATTTAACGGAATTATAAATTGCGAATCTTAGATAGGTTAATAGTTATCTTATAGATAATAACCCTGTAACAAATACAACACGTCTATCACAGAGTTATTATTTTCACTAACTAAATTGCTATAAAGCAGGCATGAATAA
Organism: Bacillota bacterium; assembly: GCA_023457255.1. Lineage (GTDB taxonomy): Bacteria > Bacillota > Clostridia > Lachnospirales > Lachnospiraceae > Lachnoclostridium. The sequence continues at coordinate 934 of JAEWMB010000008.1, forward strand.
ATTCTTCGATAACTATTTGTTCAACCATAGGAGTTTTTATACATAAAAACTAGAGGTTAACTACGTACTTTCAGTTATTTCATTTAACTACACTTTTATTCTGAAAATAGTGGTGTAGATAAATATCTTTCTCCGGTATCAGGCAATATAACTACGATATTTTTTCCTGCATTCTCCGGACGTTTTGCTAATTGTACCGCTGCATATACTGCTGCTCCTGATGATATACCAACCAGAAGTCCCTCTGTCTTTGCAATTTCACGTCCTGTAGCAAAAGCATCTTCATTTTCCACCGTAATAATCTCATCATAAACTTTGGTATTTAACGTTTCTGGAATAAATCCTGCTCCAATTCCCTGAATCTTGTGCGGACCTGCAACACCCTTGGATAATATAGGTGAGTTTGTCGGTTCTACAGCTATTACCTTGATGTTTGGATTTTGTGATTTTAGATATTCTCCTGCTCCAGTAATCGTACCACCGGTTCCAATACCGGCTACAAAAATATCTATTTTCCCTTCTGTATCCTTCCAAATTTCTGGTCCTGTTGTTTTTCTATGAACCTCTGGATTTGCAGGATTCATAAACTGGCCCGGAATAAAGGAATTCGGAATTTCCTTAGCAAGTTCCTCTGCTTTTGCAATCGCACCCTTCATACCAAGGCTGCCATCGGTAAGAACAAGTTCTGCTCCATATGCCTTTAATAGATTACGTCTTTCAATACTCATTGTTTCAGGCATTGTTAAAATAATGCGATACCCTCTTGCCGTTGCAACAGATGCTAAGCCAATACCGGTATTTCCGCTTGTTGGCTCTATAATAACGGCACCTTCTTTCATAAGCCCCTTTTCTTCCGCATCTTCAATCATTGCTTTTGCAATACGATCTTTTACACTGCCGGCAGGATTAAAATACTCTAACTTACCTATAATATTTGCTTGTAAATCTTCTTGTTTTACAAAATTAGTTAATTCCAATAATGGTGTATTTCCTATTAAATCAGTTAAACTTTTAGCGATTGCCATAACTATTCCTCCTAAAATATTATTCTAATGCTTTTTCCAGGTCATATATAATATCATCAATATGTTCTGTTCCAATCGATAAACGAACGGTATTTGATTTTATTCCGGAATTTTTTAATTCTTCTTCGTTCATCTGTGAATGTGTTGTTGACGCTGGATGTATTACTAATGATTTTACATCTGCTACATTTGCAAGTAAAGAAAATATCTGAAGCTTATCAATAAATTCTTTCGCTTCTTTCTCACCACCCTTAATTTCAATTGTAAAAATTGAACCCGCACCTTTTTTAAAGTATTTTTGATATAGCTCATAAGATTCACTTTCTTTTAAAGAAGGATGATTCACTTTCTCAATCTTTGGATGCCTATTTAAATAATCTACTACCTTAAGTGCATTCTCAACATGACGTTCTACACGAAGTGATAAGGTTTCTAATCCCTGTAAGAACATAAATGCATGAAATGGTGATATTGCGGCTCCGGTATCTCTTAATAAAATTGCTCTTATCTTTGTTACAAAAGCTGCTGCCCCCGCAGCTTTTGTAAATGAAATTCCATGGTATGATGGATTTGGTTCGGTTAATGACGGAAATTTTCCGGATGCCTCCCAGTCAAATTTACCGCTATCAATAATTACACCACCAATTGAAGTTCCATGCCCGCCGATAAACTTTGTTGCAGAATGTACTACGATATCTGCTCCATATTCAATAGGACGCAGCAAATACGGTGTCGCAAAAGTATTATCTACTATCAGAGGTATTTTATTTTCATGAGCAATTTTAGCAATCTTTTCGATGTCTAAAACATTAGAATTAGGATTACCAAGGCTTTCAATAAATACTCCTTTGGTATTATCCTTAATTGCATGTTTTACATTATTTATGTCTGACGCATCTACAAAAGTTGTTGTGATTCCATACTCTTTGAGTGTATGCGCTAATAAATTATAGGACCCTCCATAAATATCTTTTGAAGATACAATATGATCTCCTGACTGTACTAGATTCATAATAGTATAGGTAATTGCTGCGGCTCCGGAAGCAACCGCTAAACCTGCAACTCCACCTTCTAATGCTGCAATTCTTCTCTCAAACACATCTTGTGTCGGATTTGTAAGACGTCCATAGATATTTCCTGCATCCGTTAGATTAAATCTTGCCGCTGCATGGTCCGCATTATGAAATACATAAGATGTTGTTTGATAAATTGGTACCGCCCTTGCGTCAGTTGCTGTATCAGCCGCTTCTTGACCAACATGTAACTGTAATGTCTCAAACTTTAGATTTCTTTCTTGATTACTCATATAATACTTCCTTTCTCTTTTATTTTTTGTAGACTCTGATTTCTTATGTACCCTCTTACTTACTTTTCATAACCTCTTAGCTTTTTGTTATAAACATTATATTCATATAGTTTTAGTATGAATTAATGTTATTATATTCTCACTCTCAAAATTTGTCAACATGATTTCCTCATAATTGCAAAATATTTTTTTTGTATACTATTTTCACCATTTAAACAGAGTATTTTTCATATAGCGTATGCATCAAACTAGATGTTAATTCTAACTTTCTCCAATTCTTTTCTTATCAATGAACCTTTCACAGATTTCATGATAAAAATAAGAGTACGTCTTATCTTTCAATAAGGCATACTCCTATTTTTACTCTCTATATGATATAGTTATTTACTCCAAGTTCTCGATGGCGTTCCACTAAATCCTCTAATGTAATGTTATCAACTACATTATTCACTGCCTCATTTATTTTCTGATAGACAAATAATGTTGCACAAGAACCATATCGATTACAATCGTGTTCTTCCTCTTCTACACATGCTACCGGAGCAAGGCTTCCTTCAATTAGTTTTAATATCATACCAACTGTATACTCTTTTGGTTCTTTCGTTAATCGATATCCCCCTTGCGCTCCTCTTGAGCTTTTCACATATCCGGCTCTGCTTAACTGGGTTATAATCTGTTCTAAGTATTTATCAGAAATTTCTTGCCTTTGGGCTATACTCTTAATTGTAATAAAATCACCAGTATTATTAATAGCTAAATCTAACATTAGACGAAGTGCATATCGTCCTTTCGTTGAAATCTTCATATCTTCTCCGCCTTTCCTTTCTACGATTAATAAGTATCATAAAATTAGTCCAAAGTCAATATAAATCCTATTATTTCACTATGAATTTATTAAATTCACCTGTAAGTCATAAAAATTATTACCCTCTGAGTCAATAACAACAATCACAGGAAGATTCTCCACCCATAATTCACGAATGGCTTCTGTACCCAAATCCTCATAAGCTATTACCTTTGAAGACTTAATACATTTTGAAAGTAAGGCTCCTGCCCCCCCAACAGCAGCAAAATATACCGCCTTATTTTTTATCATAGAACAAATTACCTCTTCATTCCTTTTTCCTTTACCAATCATTCCTTTTAACCCTAAATCAAGAAGAACCGGAGTATACTTGTCCATTCTGCTACTTGTTGTAGGGCCTGCAGAACCAATTACTTGCCCATCTCTTGCCGGAGTCGGTCCAAGATAATAAATAACCTGATTTACAATATCAAAAGGCAATTCCTTATTTTGCTGTAATGTTTCAAATATTCTTTTATGAGCTGCATCTCTTGCAGTATATATTTTTCCTGACAGGTATACATAATCGCCTGCTTTTAATTCTGTCACTTTTGATGTATCTATTGGTGTTTTAATATACTGGTCCATATTCCCCCCATTCTTGATCCGTTATCTTGCTTGCAAGACAATGCCTATTAAGAAGTCTTTGGTATACAATAATAAACTTGCGTGTAAAAATTGATCTTTATTTATATAAATTCCCATCTTTATGCTCTAGCACACGAATACCCTTGGTGTGCCGACTCCAGTACTTTCTATGATGGAATCCTCAGATATTCTACCCAATCTACAGTACTCTTTTCACATGGCGATTCGCATGACAGCAGATATTAATTGCCAGAGGAAGTCCTGCAATATGAGTTGGATATGTTTCAATATTAACGCCTAAAGCTGTAGATTTTCCGCCAAGACCTCCAGGTCCGATACCGGTCTGATTAATTTCTTCCAGAAGCTCTTGCTCTAATCTTTTTATATGTTCTTCTTTCGAACGCTCCTCTAAACTTCTTGTCAATGCTTTTTTTGCAAGAATAGCACATTTTTCAAAAGTCCCGCCAATTCCCACTCCTATCACCATAGGAGGACATGCATTAGGTCCTGCCAGTTCCACTGTTTCCAATACTGCTTTTTTTATTCCTTCTTCCCCATCGGATGGCTTAAGCATAACAATCCGACTCATATTTTCACTGCCAAATCCTTTGGGAGCCACAATTATTTCAATATTTTCTCCCGAAATCATACTATAGTGAATAATTCCCGGTGTATTATCATTTGTATTCTTTCGAAGAAGCGGGTCACTTACCACAGATTTTCTGAGATATCCTTCCTCATAGCCCTGTCTTATCCCTTCGTTGATTGCATCTTCAATATAATCTCCTTCCAGATGTACATCCTGACCAATTGAAATAAACACTACCGCCATTCCCGTATCTTGGCATATTGGAATGAGATCTTTTTGAGCAATTTCTAAGTTTTCTTCTAATTGACCTAAAATCTTTTTTCCAAGTTCTGAATTTTCCATATGGCTTGCTTTTATTAGACTATTTTTCACGTCCTCTGTAAGATATACATTTGCTTCCATACACATTTCTTTAATTGCCCTAATAATAGCATCCGTATGTACTATTCTCATAATAACCTCAATTCCGGTATTCTCATACCTTTGTAATATCGATGTCTTATTATATAAAAGTAAATTTAATAGCTTTCATCTTTATACCCATCTGAGGCTCTGCCGCACTCAAAATCAATAGTTGAAAGTGCTTTTCTTTCAACCTTCCTTCTTCGGACAATTTTAGAAAATTCGTAGTCCATAAGGTTTACCAAAGGACTACGAATTTCATATTACATCGGAAAATCATATACGTTTATCCGAATATCAGTATTCTACTCTTCTTGATTTTCTTGTTCTTTTAGTTCTTCTTGTTCCTCTTTCTCCTTAAGAGCCCGTGATACCAATTCCTCCAGGTCCTTTGTATCATCAATAAATTCTTCCTCTTCTTCCTCTAGGGAATTATCCTCTTCAAAGTAATCTTCCTCTTCTTGATCTTCATCCGGAGGTATGATTACATTTTCTTCTTTTAGTTCTTCCTCCAATTTTTTTAGAACATCTTCTTCTGTATTTGTGCTACCTTCTCTAACTTTTGCTAAGCTTGCAACTCTAATATCCTTGCTCGCCTCAATATTAATTAACTTAACACCAGAAGTTATTCTACCAAGGATACTAATCCCGTTTACGGCAAGGCGGATGATGATACCTTCATTGGTTATAATCATTACCTCATGTTCTTCGTTTACAGCTTTCGCTCCGACTACACTTCCAGTCTTTTCCGTAATCTTATAGCATTTTACACCCTTACCACCACGCCTTTGCGGAGTAAATTCATCAAGGTCGGTTAATTTACCTAAACCATATTCAGAAACTGTAAGCAAGTATTTACCTTGAGTGTGAATCTGCATTGCAACTATTTCGTCCCCATCCGTTAGATTCATTCCGATAACACCCATAGATGCTCTGCCGGTATTACGAACATCCTTTTCATGGAAACGGATACACATACCATTTTTGGTTACGAGTACAATATCTTTTTGGCTATTCGTCGTCTTAACTTCAATTAATTCGTCATCTTCTCTAAGATTAATTGCTTGAAGCCCAGTCTTTCGTATATTTTGATATTCTTTAATCCTAGTCTTTTTCACAATACCATCTTTTGTCGCCATAAATAGATAACGGTTGTCTTTATATTCTTTTAACGCAATGATTGCTGTAATTCTTTCCTCCGGCAATAGCTGTAAAAGATTTACGATAGCTGTTCCTCTAGCTGTCCTTGAGGATTCCGGAATTTCATATGCCTTTAACCGATATACTCTGCCTTTATTAGTAAAGAACATGATATAGTGGTGGGTTGTAGTCATGAATAAGTCTTCAATAAAGTCTTCATCAATGGTCTGCATACCCTTAATCCCTTTACCTCCACGATGCTGACTCTTAAAATTATCAATGGTCATCCTCTTAATATAACCCAAGCGTGTCATCGCAATTACGGTATTTTCATCTGGAATTAAATCTTCCATGGAAATATCAAACTCATCAAATCCTATGGAAGTTCTTCTTTCATCCCCGAATTTATCACTAATAACCTGAATTTCACCTTTGATTACTCCAAGCAATAACTTCTCATCTGCCAAGATTGCCTCAAATTCAGCAATTCTTCTCTGAAGCTCAGCAAATTCATCCTGAAGCTTCTCGCGTTCCAAGCCTGTTAACGCACGAAGTCTCATATCAATAATTGCTTGTGCCTGTGTATCATCAAACTCAAATCGTTCGATTAATCGTTCTTTCGCCATTGCACTATTTTTTGAGGAACGAATGATATTAATCACTTCGTCTATGTGATCCAAGGCTTTTAGCAAGCCCTCTAAAATGTGTGCTCTCTCTTTTGCTTTATTTAAATCATAGGTGATTCTTCTTGTTACAACTTCTTCCTGATGTTTTAAATAATAATTTAACATCTCAAGAAGAGATAATACTTTAGGCTGGTTATTTACCAAAGCAAGCATGATGACACCAAAGGTATCTTGTAGCTGAGTATGCTTATATAACTGATTCAATATTACATTTGCATTCACATCTCGACGGAGTTCAATACAAATTCTCATACCCTCTCTATCAGATTCATCACGTAGCTCTGTAATTCCATCAATCTTTTTATCACGTACCAGTTCTGCAATTTTTTCTATCAAACGAGCTTTATTGACCATATAAGGTAATTCCGTAACAATAATACGGTTTTTACCGTTTGCCATTGGCTCAATATCCGTTACCGCACGTACACGGATTTTTCCTCGTCCGGTGCGATATGCTTCTTCAATTCCTCTTGTACCAAGTATCATTGCACCGGTCGGAAAATCAGGTCCCTTAACAATTTCCAATACTTCTTCAATCGTTGTTTCCTGTTCGGCTATTTTATTATCAATAATACGTATTACAGCACTAATAATTTCTCTCATATTGTGAGGAGGAATATTAGTTGCCATACCAACCGCTATACCTGAAGTACCATTTACCAAAAGATTTGGATATCTTGCTGGAAGAACCAAGGGTTCTTTTTCTGTTTCATCAAAGTTTGGAGAAAAATCTACGGTGTCTTTATTAATATCAGACAGCATCTCCATCGATATTTTACTTAATCTGGCTTCGGTGTAACGCATAGCAGCAGCACCGTCACCATCTACGGAACCAAAGTTACCATGGCCATCTACTAAAGGATACCTCGTTGACCATTGCTGTGCTAAATTTACTAATGCGCCGTAGATAGAGCTGTCACCATGAGGGTGATATTTACCCATTGTATCACCGACAATACGTGCACACTTACGGTGTGGCTTATCAGGACCGTTATTTAACTCTATCATAGCATATAAAATTCTTCTCTGTACCGGCTTTAATCCATCTCTTACATCCGGAAGGGCTCTGGCTGCAATAACCGACATGGCATACTCGATATAAGAGGTTTCCATTGTCTTTTTAAGGTCGACATCATGCACCTTATCAAAGATATTCTCATCCATTTTAATTCCTCCGTAGTTTAGATATCTAAGTTTTTCACATATTTTGCATTTGCTTCAATAAATTCACGTCTAGGTTCTACGTTATCTCCCATCAAGGTAGTGAACGTTAAGTCAATTTCAGAAGAATTTTCCTCGTCCATTTTTACACGAAGCAAAACTCTTCTCTCTGGATCCATTGTTGTTTCCCAAAGCTGCTCCGCATCCATTTCACCTAATCCTTTATAACGTTGAATCTTATTGTTTTGATCTCGGCCAATCTGCAACAAAATATTATTTAGTTCATCATCTGAATAAGCATACCAAACCTGCTTGCTTTTCTCGACTTTATAAAGAGGTGGCTGGGCAAGATAAACATACCCGTCACGAATTAATTCAGGCATAAAACGATAGAGGAACGTTAATAATAGAGTACTGATATGGGCACCATCAACATCGGCATCCGTCATAATAATAATCTTATGATAACGGAGTTTTGAAATATCGAAATCATCGGAAATACCGGTACCAAATGCAGTAATCATAGCTTTAATTTCATTGTTTACCAAGATTTTATCAAGCCTTGATTTTTCAACATTTAATATTTTTCCTCGAAGCGGAAGGATAGCCTGAGTAGCACGGGATCTTGCTGTTTTTGCAGAACCTCCCGCAGAATCACCCTCAACAATATATATTTCACAATTTTTTGGGTCTTTATCTGAACAGTCTGCTAATTTTCCAGGCAAGCTCATTCCTTCCAGTGCAGTTTTTCTACGAGTCAGATCTCTGGCCTTACGCGCTGCATCCCTCGCGCGCTGCGCAAGAACCGCCTTTTCTAAGATTATCTTCGCAACCGCAGGGTTTTGTTCCAGAAAGTATGTTAATTGCTCACTCACAACACTGTCAACAGCTGCTCTTGCTTCACTGTTTCCAAGTTTTTGTTTCGTTTGTCCTTCAAACTGCGGATCCGGAAGCTTAATACTAATAATTGCAGTAAGACCTTCTCTAATATCCTCACCTGATAAATTAGCCTCGTTATCCTTTAGAAACTTCATTTGCCTTGCAAAGTCATTAAAGGTTTTAGTCAGAGCATTTTTAAAACCGGTATAGTGAGTACCACCCTCCGGCGTTGTAATATTATTTACAAAACTATAGCAGCTTTCTGTATAAGAGTCATTATGCTGCATAGCAACTTCAACATAAACACTATCCCTTGTTCCCTCACAATAAATTATATCAGGATAGAGAGAAGTTTTATGATTATTTAAGTACTGAACATATTCCTTGATACCACCTTCATAGTGGAATTCTTTTACCTTTGGCTCAGTATTCTCTTCCCCTTCTGCAGTTCTTAAATCTCTTAAAATAATTTTAAGACCCTTTGTTAAAAATGCCATCTCACGCAGCCGCTGTTTTAAAATCTCATAGTCATAAACAGTTTCTTCAAAAATATCCCTATCCGGTAAAAATATAACCTTTGTTCCTGTCCTCTCAGAATCTCCAACAACACGTAGCGGATCTATCACCTTTCCACGTTCATAGCGTTGCTTGTACATCTTTCCATCAACTTCTACTGTTACTTCTAACCACTCAGAAAGTGCATTAACAACAGATGCACCAACTCCATGCAAACCGCCGGATACCTTGTATCCTCCACCGCCAAACTTTCCACCGGCATGAAGAATAGTAAATACAACCTCAACAGTAGAAATTCCTTTTTTCTTGTTTATTTCAACCGGTATCCCTCTACCATTATCAATCACCGTAATAGAATTGTCTGGATTAATAGATACGTCGATGGTATTACAATATCCAGCCAAAGCCTCATCGACAGCATTATCCACGATTTCATAAACCAGATGATGAAGTCCTCTGCTAGAAGTACTTCCAATGTACATACCTGGTCTTTTTCTAACCGCTTCTAACCCTTCTAAAATTTGTATTTGGTCAGCTCCGTAATCCTTACTCATATCTAGCCTCCTGCAATTTATGCATTAATTGTTTTATCCCTTTTCAACAGTTCCTTGAACAACCTTATAAATTCGGTCTGTTTCTATTCTGTTATTCACAAATTCCTCCAGACCGGTACAGGTTACTATAGTTTGAATTCCAACAATACTGTCTAGCAACTGATTTTGCCTTTTTCGATCTAACTCAGACAATACATCATCTAACAGTAAAATCGGTTTATCTTTCGTTACCTGTTTTACTAATTCTATCTCCGCAAGCTTTAAAGATAATGCAGCAGTTCTTTGCTGCCCTTGTGAGCCATACTTTCTAACATCCTGACCATTGATTAGAAAACTAAGGTCATCCCGATGAGGTCCAATATTTGTTATCTTCAATGCTATGTCACGTTCCATACTCTTTTTAAGCTTACTTTCAAACTCATTCTCTGCTACATTCGATTCATAGACGATTTCTAACTTTTCTTTTCCATCGCTAAGTTTTTTATGTAGTGTGAAAATAAGTTCATTCATGCTTTTTATAAAGGATTCTCTCTCTTTAATTAATTCAGACCCAAAATGAATCAACTGCTTATCCCACACATAAAGCGTATCCAATAAACTTTTGTTAAAACCTATTTGTTTTAATAAATTATTTCTCTGATTTAAAACTTTGTTGTAATTTATCAGATTGTGTAGATACAGCTTACTCAATTGGCAAAGTTCCATGTCAAGAAAACGCCTGCGTTCGCTAGGTCCATTTTTTATTATGGATAAATCCTCCGGCGAAAAAAATACAACATTAATGATACCGAATAATTCAGAAGAACGTCTAATCGGTATCCCATCAATAGCCACACCTTTGGGTTTATTTTTTTTTAAGTGCATATCAAGCCGATGATCCACATCATCTCGATTTATCCTCATACGAATATGTGCTTCTTCGGACTGTAACTTAATAATTTCCCTATCCTTACTTCCTTTATGTGACTTCGTCGTAGCACAAAGAAACACTGCTTCAAGTATATTCGTCTTTCCCTGAGCATTGTCTCCATACAAAATATTAGTCGATGGAGAAAACTCCAAAGATAAGTTCTCATAATTTCTAAAATTACTCAATTCAAGAGACTTTACAACCATCCCTGCACCAACTATCTAATCATTTTAATACCTTGAATTTCACAGGTCAAGACCTGTAATTCGCTGAAATAGAACGTCTGAAAATTAACGTATTTTTTAATACTCACGATGCTATTATCCAAATAAGTAAACAGCACTACCTTTTTGCCTTCATCTTTTTTTATAAAATTTATATCAGACAAAAATCCCTATCTCTCATTATACACCATAACGCAAGTAGAATACCAGCAAAAAGCATAATTTTTTTTAACATCGGCAATATTATTAAATTATAAATTTTTTATAAACTGTAATTGGAAATTCAATATTCACCCCTATGTATAAAAATACATATCTATACATAGGGTGATCTTAGAGACTTCACAAGATGTGAAGATGAATTTAGTTAGATAATTTATTCATGATTGACGATTTGAATGATTTCATTGTTAAACTCAACAGAGTCTCCGCCATGGAGTTTTTTTCCTCTTTGATATTCTATCACACCATTTACTTTAACAAGCCCTTCGCCAATAACATCTTTTGCTTCGACTCCGGAGTCAACGAGCCCCGCAGCTTTTAAAGCTTGGCCTAATTTAATAAATTCTTCTCTTAAAACTATTTTTTCCATATATCAACCAATCTGCGCGCTGTATCACGCTAAAATATCATCTTGAAATACAGATTAATGTCCTAGATTTTTCACGATGATAAGTTAATAAAATTTTACGATAAAAATTTTTACTAACATAATTTTTTCATTACTTAGTATTGTGCTGCATTAAAGCTTACCGGAAGAACCAAGTAAATATAAGATTCCTCTTTATCTTTTATAAAACAAGGTGCCTTAGGATTAATCAGGTAAATATCTACATCTTCATCATCAATTACACGGAGCGCATCGATTAAGAATTTTGGATTAAATCCAATTAAAATATCTTTTCCTTCCTTTTCGATATCAATATCTTCGTCCATGGAACCAATGGAAGTATTGATTTTAAGCTCTAATTTTTTATCTTCAATTCCTACGATAATTGGCTTTTTCTCTGTTTCCTTAATCAACAAGGTTGCTCTATCAATACAGCTTAAAAACTCTTTTTTATTAATTTTAACTTTTGTTTCATAATCTCCGGAAAGCATTTGATCAATCTTATAATACTCACCTTCAATTAATCTCGATAATACTAAAGTATCATCAAATATAAATAGAACATGACGGTCGGTATAGTAAATGAGCACTTCATCTGAAATTTCCCCAGATAAAATCTTACTTATTTCCTGCAGTGTTTTTCCTGGAACAATAATCTTTTTCGGGGCATAGGAGTCTTTAAGTTCAACTTTACGTATTGAAATACGATGACCATCCAGTGAAACTACTCTAAGTTCATTTCCATTTATCTCAAAAAGTTCACCTGTCATAACTTTATTGCTCTCGTTATCAGAAATAGAAAAAACAGTCTGACGAATAACCTCTTTCAGCGTAAATTGTGATAATTCAATTACTTCCTTCTTTTCAATAGTCGGCAACATAGGAAATTCTTCTGCGGATTTTCCTGCTATTGTAAACTTTGCTTTCTCACAGGTAATAGTTGTCATATACTTTTCATCAGTCTCAATAGTTACTTCGTTATCCGGTAATTTTCTAATAATTTCAGAAAAAACTTTTGCATTGATTGCTACAGTTCCATTAGAAACTATGGAACCTTTTACAATTGTTTCGATACCAAGTTCCATATCATTAGAAATTAATTTAATCGTATCATTTTGTACTTCAATAACGATACATTCTAAGATTGGCATTGTTGTCTTTGAAGAAACTGCCTTCAAAGCAATATTGACACTGTTTAACAATTCATTTTTTTGACAAGCGATTTTCATTTTGTGCATAACTCCCTTCGGCAATTTTTCATATATAAATAATTAATAGATTTATTAGTAATCGTAGTAGGGGGTGTTAGGAAGTGTATAAGTACCTTAAACCCTTACTGAGTAAGTGTTACAAGAAAGAATAACCATGTGAATAGTTTTTAACTTTTTTTAATATTCTATAAACAAGTTAAGAACGATTATTCAGTTATCAAAAGAGTTTAAACACTAAAATAACACTATTTAAACGAGTGATTGTGGATAACATTTTTAAATTATCGAAAATTTATTAACAATTAAGAAAAAGGTATAAAAACAAAAGGTCTATGCTTGTAAGACCAAATTTAAAACAGAAAGTAATTAACGCTAGATTGTAATCAGCGAAACCAAAGACAGCCAAGTAGCTGCTTATTTTGTATCAGGAAATATTCGATTGTTATGGAGAAGGATTGATTTTTTTAATCAATACATCAATCGTATTCTGCATGGAAGGGTCTTTCTTGATATCATTTTCTATTTTATTGCAACCATGTAAAACGGTAGAATGATCCCGATTACCCATCATTTTACCTATGTCTGTAAGGGAAAGGGAAGTTAGCTTACGGCAAAGATACATCGCAACTTGTCTTGGATAAGCAATATTTCTACTGCGGTTATCCGAATAGATTTCAGAAGTTGTTGTAGTAAAATGCTCGGAAACAACCTCAATAATTAGATCGAGAGTTACGGTCTTTTTATTGTCCGGTGAGATTAAATCCTTAAGAGCTTCCTCTGCAAGAATGACATCAACTTCTTTCTTTTTTAATCTGGAAAGAGCAACTATTTTAGTCAATGCCCCTTCAAGTTCTCGAATATTTGATTTAATATTAGAAGCGATATATTTCATTACTTCATCATCAATAGTAAGGCAATCAAGTTCTTCCTTTTTCTTAAGAATTGCCATTCTGGTTTCATAATCAGGAGATTGAATATCTACTGTAAGTCCCCATTCGAACCGTGACCTTAACCGTTCCTCTAATGTTAAAATATCTTTTGGAGGCTTATCAGAGGATATGATAATCTGCTTCTTTGATTCATGTAGGGTATTAAATGTGTGGAAAAATTCCTCCTGGGTTCTTTCTTTTCCAATAATAAATTGGATATCATCGATTAATAAAACATCAATATTTCGATATTTTTCGCGGAATTCGGTTGGTGTAGTATCAGCATTACGAATGGATTCAATCAACTCGTTCGTAAATTTTTCACTCGTAACATAAAGAACTTTGGAATTCGGATTTTGATCCAAAATATAATGTGCAATGGAATGCATTAAGTGAGTTTTTCCAAGACCTACTCCCCCATAAATAAACAATGGGTTATATATTTCTGCCGGCGATTCTGCAACAGCCAAGGATGCTGCATGGGCCAAGTTATTATTCGCACCAACAACAAATGTGTCAAACGTGTAACGCGGATTTAAGTAAGATAAGCTTTCATTTTTTATTTTATTTGAAACTTGTGTTTGTACTTTTTCTTCTGCTTTCGTTTGACTAAGAAGTACAAATTCAATTTCAAAATCCTGGTTAATCACTTCTGCGATAGCAGTTTTTAAAAACTGGCTGTATTTATTCTTAATAAAATCTAAGCTATTTGCACCAATTTTTGTATCATCCACAGAAAGCTTAATTACATTATCCTTAACATCATATACTTTGAGAGGAAGAAGCCAAGTTTTATAGGAAACCTCTGTAACATTGTATTCTATTTTTAAAAACTCCAAAATTTCATTCCATTTTTCTTGAATCAAGCTTTTCATAGTAAAACCCGTGCCCTTCTCTGTATATATTATAATTATCGTAAGTGCTCTTCTTACGATAAAAGATGCAGCAATAGTAAACCTGAAACAATAAGGCTAACTTGCTGCTGATAACATTTTCTAATCTAGTATAGTTTGTCCACAAAAGTCCATACACATATAATATATAACAAAACTATAAACATTTCAATGTTAATATTTTTTTATGAACATAACTTTATAGTTTTTCCATAACTTATTCACAGAGAATTATGGGATATACACACAGGGTTAATAACATTATACGGGTTACCCACATTGAAATATCCAGTATTATTAAGGAGGACAAACACAATAAGATAAAATATTAACACAAATAAACACTGTTATCCACAATTCATCCACAAATTGTGGATAACTCAGATTTTTTAATCAACATATAGTAACATTAAAGTAGGTTAAAAAATTTTTATAACAACATGTAGAATTTCAAATAATTCAAAATATCATGGAAATTCAAAGTCCCTAAAAGTACATATAAATAGGAAGGGATTAAGTCATAGACCAAGGTAAAAGGGAATTAACTGAAACATTAGAGAAACCAAAGAACAATAGTCAGTTATTTCTTAATAGAAAGAAAAAATCAAAATATAATAGAAGTATAGCAGACGATAAAATGGATAAATCATGGTAAAACAAAAGATTTACTTGACGTAGCATGTCTTTCCTACTATAATAATAATGCTATTTAAAATAGAGTAAATAGGCTTACCATAAAGAGACGGTAGTTTAAAGGAGGTGTTTCGAATGAAAATGACATTTCAGCCAAAAAAGCGTTCCAGAGCTAAGGTTCATGGATTCAGGTCAAGAATGAGCACATCTAACGGAAGAAAGGTATTAGCCGCTAGAAGAGCAAAAGGAAGACATAAATTATCAGCATAGGTCGCAGTTCATGTGACCTTTTCTTCTAATACGTGAGGATAAGGAGTAGCTATGATATGCTATCCAAAGGACAAGAGAGGCAGTTAACCTAAACATGATTTGAGTTAAAGTTATTTCAAAATGTGAGGAAAACTGGCTCGTCTTGTATACACGGGTAATTTTAGAAGGAAGTACCTTTTATTTCTGGAAGTATCAAATCTGATTGCAGATTTGATCTGAGTAAATGTTAGTATAGCAAAATGACAGAGGACAAGCCGGTAGGGCCTTGTCAATAAGGAGATTTTGAATATTGTCAGAATCATTAAAGAATAGTCAGCAATTCGGTAATGTATATAAGAACGGTAAGTCTTTTGCTAATAAGTATTTAGTGATGTATATCCGTAGAAACGGATTATCGGTCAATCGTTTGGGAATTTCAGTTAGTAGAAAAGTTGGTAATAGTGTAATAAGACATAGGATAACCAGATTAATAAGAGAAAGTTATCGGTTAAATGATTCAATATCTGATAGCGGTTTAGATATTGTAATTGTAGCAAGAGCAGGAGCTAAGGGAAAGAATTACACAGAAATCAGCAGTGCACTAATGCACTTAGCGAAACTGCATAAGGTATTAAAAAGCAGTGAGACAGAAATTAGATGAATGTGATGAAACGAATTCTAATAGCAATAATTAAATTATATCGAAAATATATCTCACCAATGAAGAGAGTTCCAACCTGTCGTTTTACTCCTACCTGTTCGGAGTATGCATTGGAAGCATTGCAGCGATATGGTGCTGTCAAGGGAAGTTATCTTGCTGTGAGAAGAATTCTTAAGTGTCATCCGTTTCATAAAGGGGGATTTGATCCTGTTCCTTAGGATGGCTTTTTTTGAGTTTTTTAAGTATACCTTATTTTTAAGGAGGAAAATTAGTTGGACATAACAGTATTAACTCAGGTATCTGGTATTTTAGGACCATTTGCTTGGGTAATGGGTATTATTTTAAATGGAATTTACGAGTTTCTTAGCATCTTTGGAGTAACCAATATTGCACTATGTATCATTATCTTTACTTTTGTAATTAAGATGCTTATGCTTCCTTTAACGATCAAGCAACAAAAAGGAAGCCGTTTGTCTGCAAAAATGAATCCGGAAATTCAGAAGGTTCAAGCAAAATATAAAGGTAAAAAAGATCAGGCATCTATGCAGAAACAACAGGCAGAGATGCAGGAAATCTATTCAAAATATGGTGCATCGCCATTCTCAGGATGTTTACCACTATTGATTTCTTTACCTATTATGTTTGCATTATATCGAGTAATCTATGCAGTTCCTGCATATGTAAATGATGTAAAAAGCTTATATGATGTGATTGCTCAGGGAGTTATTAATATTCAAGGATTCCCGGAAGCATTAGCACAATTCTTAACTGATAATAAGATAGCGGTTAATACTGCTGCATTCACCGATAATCTAACTTTAGGTAAGTTCGATTTAGCAACAAGTAAATTGATTGATATTTTTGCTCAGTTTAAAACTGCAAACTGGGATGTGTTTATGTTAAAAGATACATGGAATGTAACTTATCTTCAGTATTTCTCCAGTGATAATTTAACTGTAATACAAAATTTTGTAAGTGGCGTTAATGTGAAAGAAGCAGTAGATCAGATTATTCATATTAATAAATTTATTGGTAATCTAAATATCCTTGATGTTCCAGGATTTGCATTCCCGGGTATATTAGTACCTCTGGCGGCCGCCGGTTCACAGTTTGCACAGAGTAAGCTTATGATGACAGCAACTCCACAAGCGACATCTGATGATACCCCAGGTGCACAAAGTTTGAAAACTATGAACACAGTTATGCCTGTTGTATCCGGTATTTTCTGTACCTTTTTACCAATCGGTGTTGGTATCTACTGGATTGCAAGTAGTATTGTTCAAATTTTACAGCAAATTTTTATTAATAAATATCTTGATAAGATTGATATTGACGATATGATTGCTAAAAGTGTAGCAAAATCAAAGAAAAGAAAAGAAAAGTATGGTGTCGTTTCTGGTAATACAATGGCAAATGTTGCAAAAACCACCACAAAGGCTATTGATGTATCTAGCAAAGCAACTTCTGATACAAAAACCAGCAATAAGACAAAAGAGTCTACAAGTAATAAAAAGAGTAATGTATCCTATGCTGCAGGCAGCATCGCAGCAAATGCTAACATCCTAAAGCGTGATAGTGATAAGGGGGATAAAAAATAATGGAGGACTGGAAAGAGTTTACGGGTAAAACAGTAGATGAAGCTTTAACAGAGGCCTTATTAAGTTTTAAAACGACAAGTGAAAAGATGGAATATGAGGTTATCGAGAAAGAATCAAAAGGTTTACTTGGAATGTTTTCAAAGCCTGCAAAAATACGTGCTAGATTAAAATTTAGTATTGATGGGGTAGCTAAGAACTTTCTTGATAAGGTTTTTAAAGCTATGGGAATTGATGCAACTGCCGAGGTGGCATACGATAAAGAGGGAGAAAATGTAGACATCAATATTGTCGGGGATGATATGGGTGTATTAATCGGTAAAAGGGGACAAACCCTTGATTCTCTTCAGTATTTAACAAGTCTTGTAATTAATAAGAATAACGAAGGTTATCTTAAGGTAAAGTTAGATACGGAAAATTATCGTGAGAGAAGAAAAGAGACTTTGGAAAACCTCGCAAAAAATATAGCATCCAAAGTAAAAAGAACTCACAAACCGGTATCCTTAGAGCCGATGAATCCTTATGAGAGACGTATCATTCATTCTGCTTTACAGAATGATAAGTATGTTGAAACTCATAGTGAGGGAGAAGAGCCTTTCAGAAAAGTTGTCATTAGCTTAAAGAAAGGGGTAACCCTTCATAATAACAGTAACCGCTTTGGAAGCAAAGAGTTCAACAAGAAGGGATACAATAAAGACAGCAAAAAGGAATTCCATAAGAGGTACGGTGCAAATACAAAGGATTACAGTACTGATTATAAGAAGGACTATGCTGCATACTTAGAAGCAAAGGCAGCTGCAAAGGCAGCAGAAACTAATAAGGAATAATACGCAGGTATTAAAATTGTTAGGCTGTGACATGGGTAAGTATCTTGGCGGTACTTCCTGTGTAACAGCCTTTCCTAAATATTATTGGAACCTAGATAATGTTTGTGAATAAGATATAAAAAAATAACTTTTTGGCAGGACAAGATTAATTTAGGAGGATATGGGAGACATGAAAACAGATACCATTGCCGCCATAGCAACAGGATTGAGTAATGCGGGAATTAGTATAGTTAGAATAAGTGGAGATCAGGCTTTTGCTGTGATTGATAAAATTTTTCAAACAAAATCAAAGGCAAAACGATTATCTGAGATGGAATCTCATACGGTACACTATGGTCATATCGTCGATGGAAAGGAAATCATTGATGAAGTTATGGTGATAATCATGCGTGCCCCAAGAAGTTATACCATGGAAGATAGTATAGAAATCGATTGCCATGGTGGAATAACCGTAACAAAAAAAGTATTAGAAACAGTATTAAGAGCTGGTGCAAGAATTGCAGAGCCTGGTGAGTTTACAAAGCGTGCATTTTTAAATGGAAGAATTGACTTATCTCAGGCGGAAGCAGTGATCGACATAATACATGCAAACAATGAGCTGGCATTAAAAAATTCTATGAAGCAATTAAAGGGGAATGTATTTCATAAAGTAAAAGAGGTAAGGCAGAGTATACTTTTAGATACGGCTTATATTGAGGCTGCCCTTGATGATCCGGAGCATATAAGCCTGGAAGGGTTTTCTAATAAACTAAAGGTGAATGTAGATGGCTGCATTCAAGGGCTATCTGAGCTTATTAATACATCGGAGAATGGTCGTATGATTAAGGAAGGAATTAGAACAGTCATATTGGGAAGACCAAACGCCGGTAAATCTTCTTTATTAAACCTGATGGTAGGCGAAGAGAGAGCTATTGTAACGGATATTGCAGGAACAACAAGGGATACGATTGAAGAAACAGTGTTATTAAACGGATTATGCTTAAATCTTATTGATACTGCCGGAATAAGAGAAACTTCTGATTTGGTTGAAAAGTTGGGGGTTGAAAAAAGTCTAAAGAGTGCAAAGGAAGCAGATTTGATTATCTATGTCATTGATGCATCCACACCATTAAACCAAGATGATGAAGAAATGATAGATTTTATAAAAGAGAGAAAATCAATCGTTCTTTTAAATAAATCAGATTTAGATACTGTAATTGAGGAGGAAGAATTAAGCAATCTAACGAAAAAGCCTATATTAAAGATATCAGCGATAAATCAAATGGGGGTAAAAGAGTTAGAGCAGAAAATTACAGAGATGTTTTTTGAAGGTAACATTTCTTTTAATGATGATATATATATAACAAATGTAAGACATAAAAATGCTCTTATAGAAGCAAAGAATAGTTTAGAACAGGTCATGATAAGTATTGAAAACAATATGCCTGAGGATTTTTTTTCTATTGATCTGATGAATGCTTATGAAATATTGGGTACTATCCTTGGAGAAGCTGTCGACGAGGATTTGGTTAATACCATATTTAAAGAGTTTTGTATGGGAAAATAATTAGGGGCAAGCAATTATTTTTGGATAGTGTACGTAAGAATGGAGGTAAGTATGACTAATCTTTATGAAGCTTATGACGTTGTAGTGGTGGGGGCAGGCCATGCAGGCTGTGAGGCAGCATTGGCAAGTGCACGTCTGGGTTTTAATACAATAATGTTAACCGTTAGCATGGATAATATAGCCTTAATGCCTTGTAATCCAAACATTGGAGGTACTTCCAAGGGTCATCTTGTACGTGAAATAGATGCACTAGGCGGAGAAATGGGTAAGAATATTGATAAAACATATATACAGTCAAAAATGTTAAATCAATCGAAAGGTCCTGCAGTTCATTCGTTAAGAGCACAAGCTGATAAGATGGATTATTGCAGGGAAATGCGCAAGGTAGTTGAAAATACGGATAATCTAACGTTGCGTCAAGATGAGGTAATTGATATCCTTGCGGAAAACAATCAGGTAACAGGAGTTAAGGTTTATTCAGGGGGTGTTTATCCTTGTAAGGCAGTCATCTTGTGTACTGGAGTTTATCTAAATGCCAGATGCGTCTATGGCGAAACCAGTCATTATACCGGCCCTAATGGATTACCTTCTGCCAATCATTTAACAGAAAGTTTAAAGAAACTTGGAATAGAAATGTATCGTTTTAAAACCGGTACTCCTGCAAGAATAGATAAAAGGAGTATCGACTTTAGTAAGATGGAAGAACAGTTTGGTGATGAAAAAGTAGTGCCGTTCTCCTTTACCAATACTCCGGAAGATATTAAAAAGGATCAAGTCTCTTGTTGGTTGACTTACACCAACGAAGATACACATGATATTATACGTGAGAATATTCATCGTTCTCCACTATATTCCGGTAATATAAAAGGGACAGGTCCAAGATACTGTCCTTCCATAGAAGATAAGGTTGTTAAATTTCCGGACAAAGAGCGTCATCAAGTATTTATTGAACCGGAAGGGAATTATACTAATGAAATGTACATCTCAGGTATGTCAAGTAGTTTACCGGAAGATGTACAGTTTAAGATGTACCGGTCAGTGTCGGGATTGGAAAATGCTAAGATTGTACGAAATGCCTATGCTATTGAATATGATTGTATAAATCCAATGCAGTTAAAATCCAGCTTAGAGTTTATGTCAATCAGCGGATTGTTTAGTGGGGGTCAGTTTAATGGGAGCTCCGGCTATGAGGAGGCTGCTGCGCAAGGATTAATAGCAGGTATTAATGCAGCTAGAAAATTATCAGGAAAAGAGCCGATTGTATTAGATCGCTCTCAGGCTTATATCGGAGTATTAATTGATGATTTGGTTACGAAAGAAACACATGAACCATATCGTATGATGACATCAAGAGCGGAATATCGATTGATTCTTCGGCAAGATAATGCAGATTTGAGGCTTACCAAAATAGGACATGAAATAGGTTTAATCAGCAAGGAACGTTATGAACATCTAATTAATAAGGAAAAAATGATAAAAGAAGAAATGTTACGGTTAGAAAATAGTTTAATCGGTGCATCAAAAGAGGTTCAAGGAATATTAGAAAGCCTTGGTACAACAACCTTAAAAACAGGTACTACTTTAGCCGAACTTGTTAGAAGGCCGGAGTTAAGCTATGGTCAATTAGCTCTTTTGGATAAGAATAGAAAACCATTGCCAGAGGAAGTTATTATTCAGGTTGAAATTAATTTTAAGTACGATGGATATATAAAAAGACAAGAACATCAGGTGGAGCAATTTAAAAAGTTAGAGGGTAAAAAGATACCGGAGAACTTAGATTATTCAGAGGTACCTTCTCTAAGAATTGAAGCAAAGCAAAAATTGAATCAAATCAGGCCAAGTTCTGTAGGTCAAGCATCGCGTATTTCCGGTGTATCTCCGGCAGATATCTCTGTTTTGTTAGTGTATTTGGAACAGATAAGAAGAAAAAAGTAAAAGTTATAGAAATAGAGTTTCTATGCTAAGACGTTGAAAGTACAATAACCATAAAGTATATATCAATTAAAGATATAACAAAAATTAAGATAATAAGATATTATTATGATAGATGAGTCAACTTACTAAAAATCTTTTAAAGGTGAGGTAGTTGGTTGACTCTCTTATTTATTATAAAAATAAGAGAGGTTTGTTTCGATACAAACGGTTACATGAGAAGTCATGGAGGTGTCAATGAGAGATAATTTAGTTTTTATTCAAGGGCTTCGTAGTCTTGGGTTGGACTTAGAGAAAGAACAGTTAGATAAATTTGACAGGTATTATAATTTGTTAATTGAATGGAATTCGTTTATGAATTTAACCGCAATTACAGAGTATGAAGAAGTAATACAGAAACATTTTCTTGATAGTTTATCACTTATAAAGTCATGTAAAATTAATCCGGGTGATACTTTATTAGATATGGGTACAGGAGCAGGGTTTCCTGGAATTCCATTAAAAATTGCTTTTCCGGAATTAGAGGTATTACTAATGGACTCTTTAAATAAAAGAATAAACTTTTTAAATGAAGTTATAACAAAATTAGAATTAAACAGTATTAAAACCTTACATGCCAGAGCTGAGGAACAAGCAAGAAAAGAAGAGTATCGTGAGCAGTTTGATTTAGTTGTATCAAGAGCCGTTGCAAGAACTGCTTCCTTGGTAGAGCTATGCTTGCCTTATGTCAAAAAGGGTGGCTATTTTATTCCTTATAAATCTGGTAAAGTTACAGAAGAATTAGAGGAAGCAGAGTATGCATTGGAATGTTTAGGTGGCAAATTAGACAAAAAAGTAACATTCACCTTACCAGATACCGATGTAGAACGTACCTTAATTTGTATTAGAAAGGTTAAGCAAACTCCTAAGGCTTACCCAAGAGCCGGAGGAAAACCTTTAAAAATGCCTTTAATGAAGAAAAATAGTGAATGATTTGAATAGTAAATGAGCAAAAGATAAAAAGTAATAATGAATCATAATAGAAAGGGCATGAGCCGGAATTGAGGGTACTATGTATATTCAAGGGAAGTTAATACATCCAGGAGAAGATTTGTCGGAATGTTTTAAAATACGTAAAGAAGTTTTTGTTGAGGAGCAGGGAATACCGGAAGAATTAGAGTTTGATAACTTAGATAAGACTGCAATACATTGTCTTATTTTTTCGACAGAGAATATTGAGGTTATGGAACAAAATAAGGCAGTTGCTACCGGAAGATTAATTCTTTCCGAGGATGGAACATTTAAAATAGGAAGAATTGCAGTACGAAAAGAAGAACGTGGAAAGCATTATGGAGATATGTTAGTTAAGATGCTAATCAGCAAAGCGTTTGAATGTGGAGCAAGGAATGTAAAGCTAAGTGCTCAAGTACGTGCGGTTAAGTTTTACGAATCAATTGGTTTTACAACACTAGGTAAAGTATATATGGAAGATGGTATTGAGCATATAGGAATGGAACTTAAGCAGCAAGACTTATGTAAAACTTGTCAAAAAGTAAAATAATCCTAATTATATCCTCATACTATGAAATAGACAATTTCAGTGTTATATGTTAAAATATGTTATAGTTAGTTTTAAGACAAGAATAGTGAGGATTTATACACATGGAAAAAACTCATAAGGATATTATCAACGAGATTGAGAAAACAAAAGAGGCCATGGAATTTGGTGGTGAGATGTTAAGTAAATTAGATGAGCAGTCTCATAAACTAAAGGAAAAAGTGGATATAGTTGAAAAACAAAAAAAAGAGTTGGAGCATACCTTAGAGAAATTGAATGAAAAACAGGATAAGAATCATTTATTGTTCTCTCCTTATGAGGATTCTCAGAAAATTAGAGAAGAAGATTATATTAAGAAAGAGTTGGAGCAGCTCAAAGATGACTTACCTAATATAATGAATCTTCTAGGGCAGCATTGTGATTTGCAGAAAAAGTATCAATTAATACTAGGCTGTTTAACTAATTTGCTGGAGCGACAATATATAGATTTGGAAATTATTGAGTCAGAAATGTGTACAGAGGAACTAATAAATCATGAAGCACTTGGTCTTAAAATACTAGAAACACAAGAGATAGAGCGTCAGAGAATAGCCAGGGATTTGCATGATTCTACAGTACAGAATTTAGCCTCACTGGTACATAAAACTGAGCTTTGCATTAAATTATTTGATTTAGATGCGATACGTGCAAAACTTGAGTTAGCTACTATGATTGAAAGCATACGTACTATTATAAATGATATGCGAGAAATTATTTATGATTTGCGACCAATGACATTAAATGATTTGGGATTAAAAGCAGCAATCGAGAGATATGTCGATAATTATAAAAGGCATAATACAATGCAAGTAGTAGTTTCAATCGATGAGACTTTTGAAATAAAAAATCAGGTAGTTAGCATAACGATCTATCGAATTATACAAGAAGCTTGTAATAATATTTCAAAGCATGCAAAAGCAACTACTTGTAAAATTGAGTTATCACAGAAAGAAGAAGCAATTCAATTAACAATTGAAGACAATGGTATTGGTTTGGAAGAGAGCTCTAAGTGTAAAGATGCCGCAATTGAAAACTGTGGTTTTGGATTAACCAATATGAAAGAAAGAGTATATTTGCTTTCTGGTAAATTTTCATTAGAATCAAACAATGAAAAAGGAACTAAAATCATTGTAAATATACCATGTTGTATTGATAAGGGGGATTAGTAGATGGGTATAATACGAATAGTAATTGCGGATGATCATAAGATGATCAGAGAGGGTTTGAAGCAGCTTCTAGAGCTTGACGGTGATATACAAGTTGTTGGAGAAGCAAGTGATGGTGAACAATGTATACAAAAGGTAATAGAAACAAACCCGGATGTGTTACTACTTGATATCAATATGCCAACAATGAATGGATTACAGACACTGCAGGAATTAAGAAGAAATAACAACAAGCAAAAGGTACTAATGTTAACAATTCATAATGAGATAGAATATCTATTACGTGCTGTAGAAATTGGAGTGAATGGATATATTTTAAAGGATTCCGAGTCATCGGTATTAAAAAAAGCGATTTATACAATATATCAAGGAGAAACTTATATTGAGCCTTCGTTAACTCCAGAGTTAAAAGAGCGCATGCAAAGAAGCTCCAGTTCTTCCAATACAGAAATATTAACACGCAGAGAAATTGATGTTTTAAAATTATTAGCAGAAGGTTTATTTAATAAGGAAATTGCTTATCGGTTAAGTATTAGTGAAAAGACAGTAAAAAATCATGTTTCCAATATATTTAAAAAGATTAGTGTTTCTGATCGAACTCAAGCTGCAGTATATGCAATTAAAAATAATTTTGTAAATATGTTTTAATTATTTGAAGAAAGATAAGGGATAGAGTTCGTTCTATCTCTTTTTTTAATCTTATACAATGATCATGATAAATGTGGTTTCATAATTTTGTGTATTCTAAAGATATAAAAAGTAATGTTGAGGTAATAAATTTAGCTATTGAATAGGTAAAAAACTATTTATAATAGTATTATTTTTTGAATCATTTTCAATATAAATATCTACATTGTTTCATAAAAGAGTAAGCTTATTTTAATAAAGTTAATATTAACTTCTGATACCTATATTTAATATTATCTTCTAGTTTTAAGAACAAGTATATTGTTATAACTATACGGATTTTAATTTTTTTTATAAATGCTTTTAAATAAAATGTTTCACGTGAAACATTTTTTAATAGTAAAGGTTGAAACAATAAGCAACAAAGTTGAAAAACTACATTTAAACACAAAATAGAAGAAACACAAATATAAGTATAAATAAGAAGAAATATAAAGTAATAAATAATAGATAATAAATTTCAAAATTCTAAGGAAAAAAGATAAGTTTAGAATTGTAAAATAAAAGATAGCATAATGCTAAATGATAAGTTAAAGAGAAAGGAATAAGTTTCAAAGTAGCCTATATTACAAACAAAAGATAAACTACTTATAATAAGCTGTGGAATAAAAGTTAACATGATTATAAAAAATTATGTAATCTGTTTACTAATAAATTTTCAAAACTTTATATCATAATTGTATAGGATATTCATGCTAGTATTTAAAAGTTTATTTAAAAAATCCATCTTTTATATTGAGGTAATATATCTAAAATATATAAGAAAAGTGCCTCTGCAAGGACCTTGATAACTTATGAGATGCCTGAACTGGTTAATAATCTTATAGGAGATTCGTAAGCTATGACGTTGATAAAAAGAAAGATTATTTATCTTATTACTCAAGGATATAAAATATAAAATGTTTCACGTGAAACTTTGTCTACGTCTTGATATAATATTTATAAGATTATAATAAGAAGGACGTCAAAAAATTAATTATAGGATAATTAAAAATATTCAAAATGAAATATGGTAATATAATGGGATTAAATTATTAAAGGTACTATTAAAAACTCTGGGTAAATTTATATTGAAATTATAATTATATTAATTTTATTAATGTGAGTATGAAATAAGATAAGACGGTTAAGAAATAAACATAAATAAAATATCCATATAATTTATCTTATATTACAGGAATGGTGTATATTATTAATTCAGTAACTTATCAAATAATTCAACATTTAACATAATATTTTAGTGAAAAAGATAAGATTTTCGTATTTTTTACGATTTGTTACATATTAGCTATAGCTATCTAAATCATATCGTGATATAATTAAAAAAGTTAGCATAAGAAAGATGAAGGATGATAATATGGGAAAAACGATAGCAGTTGCAAATCAAAAAGGTGGAGTTGGAAAAACAACTACAGCAATTAATTTAGCAGCATGTTTAGCGGAAAAAGGCATGAAGGTGCTTACAATTGACATTGATCCTCAAGGTAATACTACAAGTGGTCTTGGTATCAATAAAACTACTTTGGAAAATACTGTTTATGAACTATTGATTGGGGAAGCTAGTGTTGAAAAATGTATATGCGATAGTGTCGTACCAAATCTTGTTGTTATTCCATCAGATGTAAATTTAGCTGGTGCTGAGATAGAATTAATTGGAATTGATGATAAGGAGTATATACTTAAAAAGTATATAAACCCAATTAAAGATTTCTTTGACTACATTATTATTGATTGTCCTCCTTCGCTGAATACGTTAACAATTAATGCAATGACTACAGCAGATGCTGTCCTTGTGCCTATACAATGTGAATATTATGCACTTGAAGGACTATCACAGCTAATACATACAATTAATCTCGTGAAAAAAAGACTAAATGCATCACTAGAAATAGAGGGTGTTGTTTTTACTATGTATGATGCTAGAACAAATCTTTCTTTGCAAGTTGTAGAAAATGTAAGAAGTAATTTAGAGCAAAAAATATATAATGCTATTATTCCTCGTAATGTCAGATTGGCGGAGGCTCCTAGCCATGGGCTGCCAATTAGTATGTATGATCCAAAATCTGCAGGGGCAGATGCTTATCGTGATTTGGCAGATGAAGTAATGAAGCAAGATAATAGAAATGTGAAAGAAGAGGTTTCTGTTCAAACAAAGGTAGATATGACGGAAAAGAAGAAGGGAAAGAGTTTGTTTGGACGTAGAAAAGGAGAATAGTATATGGCACCAAAAAAAGGTTTAGGCAAAGGACTAGATTCACTAATAGTTGAGAAGATTGGAAAAAGTGAGCCTAAAGTAAAAGAGAATCAAGAGAAGGTTTCACGTGAAACATTGGTGAATATTAATCAAATAGAACCAAATAAATCACAACCACGTTCTCATTTTGATGAGGATGCCTTACATGAATTAGCGGATTCTATTAAAATGCATGGTGTAATTCAACCTTTGATTGTTCAAAAAAAAGGAGAACGCTACGAAATTATAGCAGGAGAAAGACGCTGGAGAGCATCAAGAATAGCGGGTTTAAAGGAAATTCCAGTTATAGTTAAAGAATATACAAAGCAGCAAATTTTAGAAATAGCTTTGATAGAAAATATTCAAAGAGAAGATTTAAATGCAATAGAAGAAGCACTTGCTTATGAAAAATTAATTTCAGAGTTTAAATTAAAACAAGATGAAGTTGCTGAACGAGTTGGTAAAAGTAGAGTTTCTGTTACCAATAGTATGAGGTTATTAAAATTAGATAAGCGTGTACAGCAGATGGTAATTGATGATATGATATCTGGTGGGCATGCAAGAGCTTTGTTGGGAATAGAGGATGGTGAAACCCAATACCGATTAGCAATAAGAGTGTTTGATGAAAAATTGAGTGTACGTGAAACTGAAAAATTAGTCAAACATCTGCAAAAGGACAAACCGGAAAAGGAAATAGCAGTAACAAATGATGATAGTTTTATTTATAGAGAAATTGAAGATCGTATGAAAGCTATTTTTGGAAGTAAAGTTGAAATTCGTCGGGGAAATAATGATAAAGGAAAAATAGAGATTGAATACTATTCCCAAGATGATTTTGAGCGTATTCTAGATTTAATTAATACATTAGGTTAGTATAAAGAGATTCAACTTGATAAAAGAATTAATAAAACAATCGAAAAGTAGAGGAAGGTAAAAGGGAGAATGGAACTGTTTCATAGGCTTGGTATAGATGGAAGTTATGTAGTTCTTGGAGTTGCAGCTGCTTTATTATTAATTTTAATCATTCAAATTATAATATTAGTGAAGCAAAGTAAATTAAAGAAAAAGTATAATGCTTTTATGGAAGGTAGTGAGGGAAAAAACCTGGAAAGTACTATTCTAAACCGTTTTCAAGAGGTGGACCGATTAAAAGAGGATACCAAGTCTATGAAAGCAAGTATTAATAAGATTATAGAAAATTTATTAATTACTTACCAAAAATCTAGTATTGTTAAGTATGATGCTTTTAAAGAAATGGGAGGAAAGCTAAGTTTTTCCCTTTGTCTTTTAGATGATAATAATAATGGGTTTATTATTACATCAATGCATAGCAGCAGAGAAGGATGTTATACTTATATAAAGGAAATTATTAAAGGAGAATCTTTTGTACTTTTATCAGAAGAAGAAAAACAGGTATTAAGCGAAGCAAAAAATAAGAAGAACTATTTTGAGTAAGGTAAAGTAGTCTTAGAGCGAATGAAAAGAGTGACTTCGTTCTAAGACTTTTTATTAATAAACTCACTTATTGAAGGTAAAAAGTAAAAAAAGAGGCGGCTTGCTTATATACTATGTTAATTAAGAAGTGGAGGAGTAGCTCATTGAAACGAATGTCTGTAGATAATTTAGTAGGCGGAGAGATCATTGCAAAGGAAGTTGCAACAAACCGTGGTCTTGTTATCATTCCGGTTGGATCAAAACTTAAAAAAGAGTATATCCATAAATTAAAAGAGCTACATATTGACTGGATTTATATTGAGGAAATTAAAGAACAAAAAATAGATAGTCTAGTGCAAGGTACTGTAGAGATGCAGGTTGAGAAAAAGATATTAGAAGAATGTGTGGGACAAATCAAAGATACCATTGAACGCTATACGTGTTGTGCCAGTAATGAATTAACTGGAGTTGTAGATGTTGCAAATCGTATTATACAGGAAATCTTAGAACAACCGAATGTAATGTATAATGTGTCTACAATACGTGAAAAAAACCATTCTACCTATACCCATAGTATTAATGTCTCAACTTTAGCAGTATTGATAGCCTTAAAATTAAAATTGCCTCAAAAGAAGATACAAGAAATTGCAATAGGTTCTTTGCTGCATGATTTAGGGATTGCTTATTTACCGTTCGATTATACGAAAGTAAATATGGATGAGTGTGACGAAAAACAGTTGGCAGAGATAAGAAAACATGTACTAACTGGTTACACTATGGTAAGGGATGAAAGTTGGTTGTCTAATACAGCGAAGGATATTATTCTTAGTCATCATGAAAGAGATGATGGTAGTGGTTATCCAATGCGTCTAACAAGTGAAAAGATTAGCACAGAGACAAAAATTGTGGCAATCTGTGATGAGTTAGATAGTGCCGTTTACAGTAACCAAAAGCTTAAATATAAAGTTCATCATGTTATCGATAATATAATGAGCAAAGCAGGAATATTATTTGACTTTAAAGTAGTAAATGCATTTGTTGAGGTTGTAGCGATATATCCAATAGGAACATACGTTCTGCTTAATACTGAGGAGGTTGGAATTGTAATACGTCAAAACTACCGCATGCCAACCCGTCCAGTGATACAAGTATTAGGTATAAGAGAGTTGGATTTAAGTAAGAAGGGAAGAATCGTTGATTTATCACAAGAACTAACAACTTATGTACGAGACACAATTGAGGAATAGGGACTGATAGGATAATCACTATATTCCCTAGTTGCTAAGATATCATTAATATGATATAACTAAGAAATGAAGTTTTCACATAGAATGGAATACAGTAAATAGAAAGTTATTGGGTGGATTAATGCATAGTTTTTTAAGGGCAATAGGATTTAGTAAATTAAATAATAGAATGCAGGTGGAAACCTTAATTCATAAAGTGGTGGAACAAGCTACGGATAAATGTAAATTTAGCTTTGAGGATGATACTGTTGTTGCGGAATTATCTTATGAATTTGCAGAAGGAATAGGAATCACTGTACGAGGGGAATATGATGAGAATGATAAATTTCATGTTGAACATTATTATCCTTATTTTCATGGTCAAAATGTGAGCACAAGGGAAGAAGTCTATATCAGTAAGCGTGTTGACACGGATGCTTATACTGGAATGTGTGATGATTACAGACTAGGAGTGTCTCTGATCTTTTATTTGCAAAATGTGATTGAGTACTTATCAATAAAATCGAAAAGGGATTCTATCGGACATCTTTCCATTACTTTAGCCGGATTAGCTGCAGAGGGAAAGATATTACTTCCGGTAGAAAAGACGGAGCATCAGATTAAGAGCAGTAATGCAGATCTGAAATATCGCAATCAATTGATTGCAGAAGCTAAAAAGGGAAATCAAGAAGCAATTGATAGCTTAACAATCGATGATATTGATATGTATGCCATGGTTTCTAAGCGAATTAAAAAGGAAGATATTTATTCTATAGTAGAAACTTCATTTATTCCGTATGGATCAGAGTCTGATAATTATACAGTCTTAGGAACTATCTTAGAGTGGCGCGAAATAAAGAATGAAGAAACAAAGGAAATACTATATCTAATGCAGCTGGAGTGCAATGGCTTAACATTTGAGGTTTGCATTAATAAAGAGGATTTGTTTGGTGAGCCACAAGTAGGGAGAAGATTCAGGGGAACAATTTGGATGCAAGGAATGGTTGACTTTATCGGATAATTTGCATATAATAATTATTGTGTCATCCGAAGAAGTCCCCATAGTTAAACGGATATAATAAATCCCTCCTAAGGATTAGTTACAGGTTCGATTCCTGTTGGGGACGTAAAAGGCTGTAGGTATTAACCTACAGCCTTTTTAATATAAAGTATATAGAGCGAAGAGCGTAAATAAAACTGGATAAAAATAAAACTAATATCATAAAATTACAGGAATAATCCGATAACTATATCATCGGAAGAAAGTTTTAATAATTGAACATATGGATAAGGTAATAATATGTAACGATATTCAGACATTTGATAAGTGATAGGATATAAGTTATGATCTAGCATATAGGACGACATAGGAGGGATAGGATTGAAGAATAGGAAATCAAAGATTATCTATATTATCTTCTTTGTCGCAGCAGCTTTTTTTGCGGCATTTATCTTAATACAATTCCATACGGATTATCTGGCGGTAGGGCTGGCCGCTGTTTTAATGTTAATTGCTGCTTATCTTTTAGTAGATAAAATAGAACATGATATTTATCAAAAATACCAACTGGACCAATGTGATCTTGATGATAAATTTGAGCAGGCTATGCTCGAAATGAAACGTAATTATACAAAGCTTGAAAAATTGGAAAGAGCAATATATAAAGCAGCTCAGGAAGAGAACCAGGAAGAGGCAGATAGTATTTCTATTCTTGGAATCTTAACTCGTCTCGAGGAGTTAGAAAAGGGCATGCAAAAGGCACAGGTAGAGAATACAAAATTGCTTCGCCATGGAATTAAAGCATTGATTCAATTCAGTAAAGAGAATGCACGCCAGGTAGCGTTAAATACGAATGAGAATACGCAATCCGTATTGAAAGAAATTAGTTATATTGTTTCTATGCTGGAGGAAGCGTTACCAAATCTTCTTACGAACAACCAATCAGGATTGGAAGAACAAATTGTAACATTGAATAATAATTATCAAAACGAAGTAGATGATATTACAAGGAAATTGGAGCAAATAAACAAATTGCTTCAAAGCATAGCAGAGAGTAATCAAAAGAGGGCAGAAGAAAGCAGAATTGCAGATATTAAGGAAGTTTAAGAACATCTTGATGCAATTGTGGTGTTTATGACAGAAAGAGGGACAGACCATGTGATTCAAGATATAAATGAGTGACATCTAAATAGAAAGGTCAGCACGAATAAAGTGTTGACCTTTTGTCATATTATTTTAGATTTTTACTCAATAAAGTCCTCACGATAATTCCGGCGTATAGAATCCATTCGGCGTTTATGATTCTCATGGTATCTTCTACGACGCTTTCTGTGCGGTAATTCAATAAAGAGTATATAATAGCCAACTAAAAGAACCACAACAGTAGCTGTCACACCGAGAAGTATTGGCTTAGTTATGGAAGAATCCATCTCCTTTGCTTCCTTTTCCTTTGTAGAATCTAAAGTTACTGGAACATCTTCCTGTTCTGAAGTTACTGGATCAAGGGTTACATTGGTCCCGGAGTCAGTAAAAATAAGTTCCGGAGGAATCAAATAACCTGGCCATTGTGCATCAAATTCCGCCTTGGTCAGAGGATAATCCTTGTTATAATATAAAATGTCAGTTGTTCCTACAAATTTACCGGCATAGGAATAAGATATTTGCCCTATTACGTTATTGCCATGAACAAATTCTTTTACTGGAGTATAAGTGATGGTCTTTTCGGCATCTTTATAATCGGCTGTTACAGGCAAAACCACATTACTATTTGAACTTAATCGCAATGGACTTTGCTCTGGTTTAACAAATGCCGGAAAGTCTTTAAATAAAGACGTAAATCCGGAACTGCTAACACTTTCTGTATCTTCCATACGATAGAGAGCATAATTATCAAATGCAAAATCCAGAATTTTAGCAGTGTCTTCATAAGCGTGCAAGCCAGTATCCACATGAAGGACAACCGCAATTAAGGTTAATCCGTTTCGTTCTGCATAAGTCACCAATGTGGTTTTAGCTTCTGTTGTGCCGCCGGTCTTTCCTCCAATTGCTCCATCATAATTTAGTGTTTTACGAATGAAACGATGGTGATTTGCCAAAGGGCGTGCTACATTTTTATTCGTTGCCGGAATAGTATAAGTTCGGGTACCTGTAATGGTTCGAAATTCTGGCAGCATAATCGCTGCACGGCTAATTAAAGCCATATCATAGGCACAAGTATAATGGTTATCGTCATGAAGCCCGTGAGGGTTCACAAAGTTAGTATTGACACATCCAAGCTCTTTCGCCCGGGCATTCATCATAGCAGCAAAGTCAGAAATCGGACCATTGGCAACATGTTCACCAACTCCATAAGAGACTTCATTTGCTGATTCTAACATAACACCGTATAAAGCATCCTTTAAGGAGATGGATTCACCTTCTACGAGGCCGATTCGACTGCTGTTAAAATCAACATCCCATTCTGCGGCATGTGACATTGTCATAGTTTCATTTAGATTATTATTTTCAATTGCTAATAAGGTAGTCATAATCTTTGTTATACTTGCCGGATAGTGTTTATCATAAAGATCCTTTTCGTATAAAATTAAACCGGTACTAGCTTCCATGACAATAGCAGCATCGGCATATACTTCCGGTCCGGTTGGCCAGGTAAAATCAGATACATCAACAGTGGATGAAACATTTTCTTTATTTGTATTGGAATCCGCATAGGCTATGGCAGGAGAAGCCGTAAGTAATACGGTGGCTGTAATTGCAAGGAGCCTACGGAAGTATTTTCTAAAATTAACCTTCATAAAATCCTCCGAATCTATGTGAAAAAGCGGTTGCAAGGTGATGAAAAAAGCAATGGCAGGCGATGAAAAAGCAATTGCTTTGATAAACGATAAGACCCCGTTCAAGGTAGACTTGACGGGGTGCCCGTATGTTATCATTATAAAGTATTTTTATGCATGTATCAAGCTAAAATACTATAAATCAGAGAAACAGTAATAAAGAACTATTCGGTGCGTTTTTGACCATAATAAGAACTTGGACCATGCTTCCGTAGATAGTGTTTATCCAGTAGGTCCTGCTGCATGGAAGGACAGGTGGCTGTCAAATGATTGCTTTGATAGAGCAATAAAGTATGCCAAGCCATCTGAGCTACTTCTTCTAAAACAATCGCATTTTCCACGGCTTTCATAGCACTGTTTCCCCAGGTAAAGGGCCCATGACTATAAACAAGAACGGATGGAACCTGATAAGGATCAATGCTAAGTTTTTTAAAGGTATCAATGATAACGCTACCGGTTTCTTTTTCATAGGAGTTTTTGATTTCGCTTGCCGTCATTTTGCGGGTGCATGGTATGGAGCCATAAAAGTAATCCGCATGGGTAGTACCAAGGGCAGGGATGAAAGCTCCTGCCTGCGCAAAAATAGTTGCAAAGCGTGAATGAGTATGAACAATACCACCAAGATCAGGATATGCTTTATATAATTCTATATGTGTTGGAGTATCGGAAGAAGGATTTAAGGTACCTTCAATCACAGTTCCTTCTAAGTCTACTACAACCATGTCCTCAGATCTCATATTAGTATACTCAACCCCGGATGGTTTAATTACAATATATCCTGTTTCTTTATCTCGAGCGGAAACATTACCCCATGTTAAGGTAATTAATCCATGCTTTGGTAACATCATATTAGCTTGGAAAACTTCTTCTTTTAGCTTTTCTAACATTTTTATTCCTCCTGTTATGTATAATAGAATGAATATCTATATTTATTATAATACATGCAAATATTGAAGTAAAGGAAGTATGACACTTGTATGGAGGACCTGTCTATAATTAGCAGTCAAGTTAGAGAAAAGTTAGGGCTGTTCTTAAGAGACCTAAGAGAAATTTATTGAGCTGGATTTTATATATGGATAGGTTGTGAAACAGGGATTTTTTATTATGAGGCGGCCTTAAAGTACAAAAGCTTGAGTGGGAAAGAAATAGAAAGAAACAAGAGATAATGCTATACAGCATTGGTAATATATGCTATAATTATAGTATCAATTTAAAGTATTTTATGTAAATATTACAAAACTATATAGAATACCGAGTATAGTGCGACTATGAAAGACTAGACGAGAGGAGCCAACATTATGAAGTTTACAAATTTAATTTCAAAAGGACAAAAAGCTAGTGTTTATCGTGAGGGTGACAATGCAATTAAGGTTTTCGATAAGGGAACAAATAAAACGGACGTACTTAACGAGGCATTGAATACAACCAGAGTAGAAGAGACCGGACTTGCAATTCCAAGTATTAGCGAAGTTGGAATTGAAGATGGGCAATGGGCTATTACTATGAATTTTATTGAAGGAAGGACATTAGGTCAGTTAATGAAGGAAAACCCTGAGAAAAAGGAGGAGTACATAAAGCAAATGGTAGACCTTCAGCTTGAGATTCATTCTAAGAGAGCCCCATTGTTAAACAAATTGAAAGATAAACTAATCCGGCAGATCAACAGTCTTGAGATGTTAGATAATATTAAGAAGTATGATTTATTAACTAGGTTGGATGGTATGCCCAAACATGTGAAGGTATGCCACGGCGATTTTAACCCGAACAATATCATCGTATCCAATGATAAGATGTATGTGATCGACTGGGTACATGCGACGCAGGGGAATGCAAGTGCAGATACGGCAAGAACTTACCTTTTGCTTACTCTTGAAGATCAGAAACTTGCAGATTACTACCTTGATGTATTTTGTAAAAAGAGTAAAACTGAGAAGAGATATGTACAGACTTGGTTACCAATTGTGGCAGCAGCTCAGTTAACCAAGGATAAGCCGGAAGAGAAAGAACTGCTTATGAAGTGGTTAGACGTTGTAGAATATGAATAAATAGATAGAGAAGAGATCATTTTGAGAGAAATGCTTGCTTAAGGCTCAGAGTGTTTATTTGATATATCAAGTATCTTAACGGAATATAATAAAAGAAGGAAGAGAAATGGGACTCTTCCTTCTTTTATTATATAGGGAAAGTGAGCAAGCCTAGTATGCTATTATTTCACATCCCTATTTTTCAATGTGAAGCAGGGCTTAGTGGAATTACAAAGCAACTCATTTGCATTCACATCTTATTTGCCATAGTACACCTTAAGATAGATTTCTTTGATTTCCTTCATTAATGGATATCTTGGATTAGCACCGGTGCATTGGTCGTCAAAGGCCTGCTCAACCATAGCATCCAAAGTATTTAGGAAGTTCTTCTCATCCACACCATATTCTTTAATAGATTTCTTGATTCCAACTTTTTCTTTTAATTCATCCATTGCTTTTAGAAGATTTTCAAATTTCTCGTTGTCATTCTTACCGGAAATTCCTAAGAAGTTAGCACATTCTACATAACGGTCTAATGCATGTGGATACTGATATTGAGAGAATGTTCCCATCTTTGTAGGAATGCTAACGGAGTTAAAGCGCATTACTTCATTGATTAAGAGAGCGTTAGCAACACCGTGTGGTAAGTGATGGAAGGCACCTAATTTATGAGCCATGGAGTGGCAAATTCCTAAGAAGGCATTTGCGAATGCCATACCGGCTAAGGTAGAAGCATCTGCCATCTTTTCTCTTGCTATTGGATCGGCAGCACCATTTTCATAGGCACTTGGAAGGTATGCAAAGATATTCTTCATAGCTTTTAAGGCTAAACCATCGGTATAATCAGTAGCCATGATAGAAGCATAGGCTTCTAATGCATGGGTAAGAGCATCAATACCAGAAGCAGAAGTTAATCCCTTAGGCTGATTCATCATCAGATCTGCATCAATAATAGCCATCTTAGGAAGTAGTTCGTAATCTGCAAGAGGATATTTTACACCAGTTCTTTCATCGGTAATAACGGCAAATGGTGTAACTTCAGAACCAGTACCAGAGGAAGTTGGAACTGCGATAAAATAAGCCTTTTCACCCATCTTAGGGAAACTGTAAACACGTTTTCTAATATCCATGAAACGCATTGCAAGGTCAAGGAAGTTTACTTCTGGGTGTTCATACATAACCCACATAATCTTTCCGGCATCCATTGCAGAACCACCACCGATTGCGATAATGCAGTCAGGCTCGAAGAGTCTCATAGCTTCTGCACCTTCTGAAGCACAAGCTAAGGATGGATCTGGAGCAACGTTATAGAAAGTAGTATGCTGAATACCCATAGCATCTAACTGGTCGGTAACGCACTTTGTATAGCCATTTTTATAAAGAAAAGCATCGGTTACAATAAATACTTTCTTTTTATTCATTACGTCTTTTAATTCTGCGAGGGCAACTGGTAAACAACCCTTCTTAAAATATACTTTTTCAGGTGCTCTAAACCAAAGCATGTTTTCTCTCCTCTCAGCAACAGTCTTAATATTAATTAAGTGCTTCACTCCTACGTTTTCGGATACGGAGTTACCACCCCAGGAGCCGCAGCCAAGTGTTAGGGAAGGAGCTAATTTAAAGTTGTAAAGGTCACCGATACCACCATGAGAAGAAGGTGTATTTACAAGAATACGGCAAGTTTTCATTGCATCAGAGAATGCCGCAATCTTTTCCTGTCCTGTACCTACATTAATATAGAGGGAGGAAGTATGTCCATAGCCACCGTCAGCAACAAGACGAGCTGCTTTGCTTACTGCATCATCAAAGGATTTCGATTTGTACATTGCAAGCACCGGAGAAAGTTTCTCATGTGCAAATTGTTCTTCTAACTCAACCGATTCTACCTCACCAATTAAAATTTTAGTAGTCTCTGGTACTTCAAATCCTGCAAGCTTTGCAATTGCAGAAGCGCTTTGTCCAACAATCTTAGCGTTAAGAGCACCATTGATTAAAATTGTTTCACGAAGCCTTTGAGTCTCTTCCGGGGAGCAGATATGGCATCCACGATCTTTGAATTCTTTCTTGGCAGCTTCATAAATCTTATCACTAATAATTACGGATTGTTCGGAAGCACAAATCATACCATTATCAAATGTCTTAGAGTGAATAATAGAGCTTACTGCAAGGCGAACATCACAGCTCTCATCCATAATAACAGGGGTATTACCTGCACCGACACCAAGTGCTGGTTTACCAGAGGAATAAGCAGCCTTAACCATACCAGGTCCACCAGTTGCAAGGATGATGTCTGCATTCTTCATGACTTCATTGGTTAATTCAAGGGATGGGACGTCAATCCAGCCAATAATTCCTGCAGGAGCACCTGCAGCAACTGCAGCATCCAATACCACCTTAGCAGCGGCAATGGTACAGTTCTTAGCACGAGGGTGTGGACTGATGATGATTGCGTTACGAGTTTTTAAACAAAGTAAAGTTTTAAAGATAGCGGTGGAGGTAGGATTGGTAGTTGGGATTACAGCCGCAACCACGCCGATAGGCTCCGCAATTTTCTTAATACCGAAGCTAGTATCTTCCTCAATTACTCCACATGTTTTTGTATCCTTATATGCATTGTAGATATATTCTGCAGCATAATGATTCTTTATTACTTTATCTTCTACAATACCCATGCCAGTTTCTTCTACGGCCATCTTTGCTAACGGAATACGCTGCTGATTGGCAGCCATAGCAGCAGCAAAGAAGATGTTATCTACTTGCTCTTGAGTGTAGGTCGCAAAGAGCTCTTGTGCTTCCTTTAACTCTTTTAATTTTGCTGTTAATGCTTCGAGGGAGTCCACTAACCCAGTTGTCTGTAATTCCACTTTTTTTGCCATAACCTTATCCTCCTAAGATGTATTATCGTATTACAGAGTTTAATATCTATGTTACATATAATGATGTTAAAAAATTAACAAACTTATTTAAAAAATTTGACTTTCACTAAGTCAACGTCATTTTATAACACTGTTAAATAATTGTCAATGTACACAACTAACAAAGAAAAATAAAAATAAACTCACTTTATGGTAAATTTAATGAGAGAATTACCATAAAAACTTAAGTTGCTCAAATTCCGGCTCCTTTTTAGGGGAAGCTTTGGTCTTTTTTAACTGTTCCGGTATACGTTTCATAATAGAAATTGCGTTTTCTTTTGAGGATAGCCAGCCTTCGATTTCCTCTTCTCTTAATAAGACCGGCATACGGTTATGAATATCTTTCATAGATTCATTTGCCGCTGTGGTTAGGATAACAAAGCGATCCTCCTCTTCATAGGGATGGGATATGCCAGCCATATAAAGCGGCTTTTGCTGTTCGGAGGTAAAGTAATATTTAGTTTTGGAACCGTTATGTTCCCATTCATAAAATCCACTTGCAGGTACTACAATACGTCTTACCTCCAAATCACCTGCAAACATTTTTTTATCTGATGCGCTTTCACTACGAGCATTCATAATCACAGCATTTCCTTGAAAACCTTTATATCCCCAAGTCATAGCACAAGATATGATATCTTCGCCCCTTTTTGCAATAATAGGAACTACATTGGTTGGATAAATTTCACCGGTTCTAAATTTTCTTGGAACGTGTGTATCTTCATTATTTGGGTCGGAAGTCTGTATTCGTTCCCCTTGAAGATGCTGATCTAAATTTCTTATAATACGAAGCAACTCTTCCATACTTTCTTCATCAACACAGTAACGCCCGCACATAGTGGTTCTCCTTTCTACAGTTCTCTTTTTTATATAAGGGATTCATTGCAAGTTAGCAGGGAATTAAAAAAGCAGGAATTACAAAGCCGCTGTGGCAGACAATCAAAAAAGAAAAAGTCCTCACCCAGCGACTCTTGCGTTCGCCAAACGAGGACCTTATAATGCGTCTTCAGGGGCTCGAACCCTGGACACCCTGATTAAGAGTCAGGTGCTCTACCAACTGAGCTAAAGACGCATATTGAGTATCAACAATTAGTTATTATATAGGAAGCGGACAAGAATTGCAAGCATTTTTTTAAAATTTTCTTAAGAATATATTCAAACTCTTACAGAGCGATTAAAATCTTAAAAGAAACATAAAAAAATCCTCACCCAGCAGCTACTATCTGCCAAACGAAGACTTTTGATGCGTCTTCAGGGGCTCGAACCCTGGACACCCTGATTAAGAGTCAGGTGCTCTACCAACTGAGCTAAAGACGCATGCTGAATATTAAAAACTGTTCTTATCGCGTAAGCGCAAAAATTATTATAAACGATGGTATTAAAAAAAGCAAGCATTTTTATAAAAAATAAAATGTTAAATTACACCATATACAACTTAATATAAATTAAGGAAAGATCTAAAAAGAGTCTAGGCTAAAGTATTCTTGTTAATAATACCATAGAAAGCTAAAAGAGTATCAATTATCGTTGATTATAGGCATTGAAACCGATATAATGCATATAGAATAAAAATTATAATGGAAGTCAGAGGAATGAAATACAAAATCTTTCAGAAGAGTACCCTCTATCCTCCAAGATTTATAAAAAACAAAAGGGGTTAACAGATGGCGAAAAAGCTAAAGCTTTCAGGTAGAAACAAGAAACAAAAGGCTGTGGTTCAAGAAGAGACCGGTAGAATTAAGGCAGTGGTTCTAAAGGAAGAAAAGGAATCCAAGGAACAGGAAAAGGAGTTAGCTGAGTGCTCCAGAGATTACAAATTTAGGTTCGAGCCAACGAAAAAGTATTTTACAATTAGTGTTTACGCATTTTGTGTCATTGCGCTTGCAATTATGTTTAAATTAGCACTAGAAAATATTCCTTCTTTTTCAATAGGATTAAAAAACTTTTCAATTGTCATTCAGCCGTTTATAATCGCTTTTTTTATCGCATTTATTATTAATCCGATTGTGAAAGCATTGGCGGAACGGTTTTACGGTAATACATTGAGAATAAAAAAACCAAAGGTTTGCTTGGCTCTAGGTATTGCAACTTCCTATATTATATTTCTCGCAATATTAGTAGTTTGCTTTACTTATATTATACCGCAGGTCACTAACAGCATATCCGAGCTAATTCAAAATAGTGACGATTTGTATAAGAAGGCCGAAATCTGGTTGATTGAAGTTGGTGAAGAATTTCCAATGATTGATACTGAATATATACAAGATAAAATCGAAGCATCTTTGCCTCAGTTGATTTCTTTTGGAACAGATTTTGTGAAAAATGTAGTGCCGAAGATATTAAATGTTTCCATATCAATTGCAAAGATTGCATTTAACATCTTATTGTCCATTGCGATCTCTATTTATATGATTTATGACAAAAGGATGTTATCAAAAAATGCAGCACGTGTGATTTATGCATTTATTCCAAGGAAGAAAGCAGATTCTTTCTTGGAAGTAACAAGGGAATGCGGATCAATCTTTACCGGGTTTATTGTGGGAAAGACGATAGATTCTACCATTATAGGAATTCTCTGCTTTATATTAATGTCTATACTTAAGTTACCGTATGCAATTTTAATCAGTGTTATCGTAGGAGTTACGAATATGATTCCTTACTTCGGGCCATTTATCGGAGCGGTGCCGGGAATCCTTTTGTATCTATTTATAAGTCCTGTT
Organism: Bacillota bacterium; assembly: GCA_023457255.1. Taxonomy (GTDB): domain Bacteria; phylum Bacillota; class Clostridia; order Lachnospirales; family Lachnospiraceae; genus Lachnoclostridium. Next base: position 42,659 of record JAEWMB010000008.1, read on the forward strand.
CAGGCATTGGTTTTTGCACTTATGATCCTTGCATTGCAGCAATTTGATGGCTGGATTTTAGGGCCTAAAATTCTTGGTGACTCTACAGGTTTAACACCTTTATGGGTTATCTTTGGAATTACGGTTGGAGGTGCTTACGGTGGTGTATTCGGAATGTTTTTGGGAGTCCCGATTGTGGCTGTGATTGCTTACCTGGCAGATATGCTGATAACGAAACGTTTAACGAAACGAAATATAGAGATACGATAAAAAAATCCTGTTCCTAACAAGCTTTGCTAGGAACAGGATTTTTTTATGCATTTAACATATCCTCTAATTTCTGTTTTGCAACAACACCGACCATTGTTTCAATTGCTTTTCCATTTTTAAAGAAGATTAAAGTAGGAATTGACATAACGCGGAATTCTGCTGCTGTTTCTGGAGAATTGTCTACATTAAGTTTACCAATCTTAACCTTACCTTCATACTGGTCATGTAATTCTTCAATAATTGGCCCCATCATTTTACATGGGCCGCACCAATCTGCATAAAAGTCTACCAGAACCGGTAAATCGGATTGGATTACTTCTTTTTCAAAATTTTCATCAGTAAAAATTAATGCCATATTAGTACCTCCGTTGTATGGTATAGATAAAGAGTTCCCTTTGTCACTTGTTATCAGAATCAGGTATCATTCACCTTTTTGTATTTTACCCTTAATCAAAGGGTTTTAACCTGTTTAGCTAGGATTCCTATTTAGAGGGCTTATTCTCTGAAGTATCAGACTTGCCTGCCGGAGGAGTTGTCTTTTTCTTTAAAAAATTGGCGCTTTTAAGCAAACCATCTACAGCATCCCAAGAGCTTTTTAAGTCTAATGCTCTTTTGTTTAGATTTTGATTGGACATCAGAGTATTTGACAACTTAGTTTTTGGTGAATTTTTCATGATATACCAGCTATACTTTTTTTATAATCATATTACTACAATCATGAAAATATCCAAGTATTCTTTTTATTTATGGGCAACTAAGCGATGAATCGGATTTCCCATAGAGGAAAAACGTTCTTCATATTCTGTCATAATGTTACCTTCTGCATATTCGCTATGATGTAAATCAAAGGTTACATCTCGTAACTGCCATCCGGATAAGGCTACTTGCTCCAATGAAAAGCCGAATAAATCTCTATTATCCGTTTTAAAGGCAACATAGCCGTCCTTTGCTAAAAATTGGTCATAGCGTAACAAGAACTCGTTTGAAGTTAATCGTCTTTTGGCATGGCGGTCTTTTGGCCATGGATCGGAGAAGTTCAAATAAATCCTTTCTACCTCAGAAGGAGCAAAAATATCTGTGATATATTCTGCGTCAAAGCGAAGAAAGTATAGATTATTTCCTTCATATTCTTTTCTTTTTTCAATAGCACGCAGTAATACACTAGAGTATTTTTCTATGCCAATATAATTTGTATTAGGATTTTGCTTTGCCAGAGTAGTGATGAATTGACCCTTTCCCATGCCAATTTCAATGTGTATGGGGTTGTTATTGCCAAATACCTCGTGCCACTTCCCTTTCTTTTGTTCCGGATCATGAATAACATAGTCATTTTGCGCTATGTATTCTCTTGAGCCGGGGATATTTCTAAGTCGCATGTTTCTCCTACCTTTCTAAACCGATTGAGGCGTGTCAACCTAAGGCTTATTATACTTGTTATCTTATTATTCGTCAATTAGTACTGTCCCTACACCCAACTGCTTAACGGGGCTTTTTCTTGTATTTTAAAGCATTGTACGCTATAATATCGGTAGTTATTGTGAAACAAAAGACAGTTCTCTTCTTAATATTATCATGATGTTTTAAGAATAAGAAATAGGGAATGAAAGGATAGAAAAGAGGTGTGGCAAAGTGAATTTATATGGGAAGTTGCAAGAGTATGCAAAATCAGGGTATTATCCGATGCACATGCCAGGCCACAAGAGAAATCAAAGTTTTAGAATGGATAATCCCTATACAATTGACATTACGGAAATCGATGGATTTGATAATTTACACGATGCGGAAGAAGTATTAAAAGAAGCCATGGAGGAGACTGCTAAGCTATTTAGGACAAGGCAAAGCTTTTTCTTAATCAATGGCAGTACTTGCGGAATTTTAGCAGGAATTTCTGCAATGACAAATCGTGGAGATAAAGTAGCAATCGCAAGAAATTCACATCAGGCAGTCTATCATGCAATCTATCAAAGACAGTTAAGACCGGTGTATCTTTATCCATCGATGTTACAATATGGAATAGCAGGACAGATTACAGTAGAATCGGTAGTCAATACTCTTGAAAATAATCCTGATATTACTCTGGTTGTGATCACTTCGCCCACCTATGAAGGTATTGTTTCAGATATAAAAAAAATAGCAGAGGCAGCCCATCGGCATGGCGCAGGTCTTTTGGTAGATGAGGCTCATGGAGCACATTTGCTATTTCAAGGCGGAAAGGAAAAGAGTGCACTTGAATGTGGAGCAGATGTTGTTATTCAAAGCACACATAAGACGCTGCCGGCTTTTACACAAACTGCACTTTTACATCGGAATAGTGAACTGGTATCGGAAAAGGCTATCAAACATTTTTTAAAAATATATGAAACGAGCAGCCCTTCTTATTTATTAATGGCAAGCCTGGTGAGATGTATGGATTTTTTAAGAGCTGAGGGGGAAAAGAAATTCAAACAATATAGAAGAGACTTAGAAAACGTATATGAAAAACTTGCTTCCCTGAAAAACCTAACCCTTTGGAATCCGGAGCATAAAGATGTCTCTAAGCTTGTAATTGCATCAAATCATAAAAATATTACGGGTAAGAGGTTGTATGAGGAACTAAGGATAAAATATCTTATTCAACCGGAAATGGCCTCAAAAGAGTATGTGTTATGTATGACAAGTGTATGTGATACCAAAGAAGGATTTTGGCGGCTTATTCATGCAATTTTAGCAATTGAGGAGGAGATAGAGCAGGGAAGGTTCTCAAATATTGGCCAGATGAAAAATTCAATCGAAGCCTTAACGAATGAAGCTGGAGACTATGCGTATTTAAAGCAGGGAAATACACAGCAAAAAGGTATGGTTCAAGAGATTACAAAGATTGAGAATATAAATCAGTGTCTCGTAACAACGCAAATCCTTGAAAGTGAATTAAATAATCTGCAAGAACCCCAAAGATACTATGAAACTTATGAGCTTGAGGGATGTAAGGAGGAGACAGTTCCGCTCCTAAAGAGCGAGGGAATGGTAGCATTGGATTATATCTATCTTTATCCCCCCGGTATTCCTCTTTTAGTTCCGGGAGAGATTATTACCAGGCCTATGATAGAACGGATACTTCTCTTTTTACAAGCTGGTTTAAGGGTAAAAGGTCTTGCAGGTGCAGAAGTAGAGGGGGCTTTCATAATAGTAAAGGCAGGAGAAAAGCATGTCTAAAATTTTTGTAATCATGGGAAAAAGTGCGACCGGTAAAGACACGGTCTATAAAAAACTGATTGAGTCGAAGGAGCTTATGCTTAAGACTGCGGTAGGATATACAACAAGGCCGATTCGAAAAGGAGAAAAAAATGGTGTAGAGTACCGCTTTGTGACCGTTAGAGAGCTGGAGGCTCTAAGGGAAAAAGATCTGATTATCGAACATAGGTCTTATCAGACGGTACACGGAGAGTGGCATTATTTTACTGTTAATGATGAACAGATTATACTTGGTGAGCAGGATTATCTTCTGATTAGTACATTAGAAGGTTTTCTTCAAATAAGAGATTACTTCGGTAAGGATATGGTAGTTCCTTTCTATATTGAAGTTGCGGATGATGTACGATTAGAAAGATCAATTATTCGAGAGAGAAAACAAGAAAAACCCAGATATGCGGAGATATGCAGAAGATATCTTGCAGACGAAGAGGATTTTGCAGAGGATAAATTGATGGAAGCTAATATTATAAAGCGATATAAAAATGTTGAATTAAAGGAATGTATTGCTGAAATCATGAAAGATATTAAGAGTCATCAACTATAAAGCTTGATTAAAATTGTAGAGATTTCGTTTTTATAACACGAATATTATCCATGCTATAAAAATCCGGAATCCCTTTTCTGTATTTCTATTGCTGATAGAGACAGGGAGTTAAAAAATTGATTGCAATAAAGATGCGAAGAAAGAAAATGCTATAATTTATAGATGCCGTATGATATAATGGCGTTAGACATTATATCATAAAGGCTGTACAGTAATGATTAATTAAGTACACAAATAACACGGGTGCTTCCTGTAATAAGCAAACGTGTGAAGGACATAATGTTTCATACCGCAGGATATGGTGAATGGGAGGTGGGCGCATGGAGATAAAAGTGAATCAACTACAGCAAATAAGTCAAGCAAAAGCAAAGGCTCCGGTACCAAATGGGGATGATTCTTTTCGCTTTACTTTAATCAGTAATATTGAGGAGCAGTCCCTTCAAGCGCGTTTAAATCTATTAGTGGAGGAAATATCCACTCAAGGAAAACGAATCACCAAGCATATGGATGTTACCGATATGAGAAGATACCGGGAATTAATTAAGGAGTTCATGAATGAGATTGTGAACCGCTCTCATAAGTTTTCACGTCAGAATTTCTTAGATAAACGAGGCAGGCACCGTGTCTATGGTATGATTAAATTAATCGATAAAACCTTAGATGAATTAGCCTTGGAGCTAATGAAAGAGGAGAAGGACGCAATTGCAATATTAAGTCGTATCGATGAAATCAGAGGGTTATTACTTGACTTGTTGGCATAGCTTTAGAAAGGCAGGGAAAACATGAATACCTTTAGAGATGTCATTGGGCATGAGGAAATAGTTAATCATCTTCAGAACGCACTGAAAACCAATAAGGTTTCTCACGCTTATATCTTTCAAGGGGAAGATGGGATTGGAAAAAACTTTGTTGCAAATATTTTTACTGCTGCTCTTTTGTGCAGTGAACATGGAACCAATCCATGTACCAAATGTAAATCCTGCTTGCAGGCAGTTTCAGGGAATCAGCCCGATATTCGCAGAATCACGCATGAGAAAGCGAGTGTTGGTGTAGATGATATAAGGCTACAGTTAAATAATGAGATTGCAATCAAGCCTTACATGGGTCCTTATAAAATTTATATTATAGATGAGGCGGAGAAGATGACAGAGCAAGCCCAAAATGCTCTCTTAAAAACAATAGAAGAACCGCCGCAGTACGCAATTATTTTGCTATTGACAAATAATAGCAATGCTTTTTTACCGACAATCTTATCTCGTTGTGTCTTACTTAATTTTAAAGCGGTAGATAAGAATAAGATAAAACAATATCTCATTGACCAAGAGCATATCGTAGATTATCAGGCACAAATCAGTGCATCTTTTTCCGGAGGAAATCTAGGGAAGGCTATTAAGTACGCAGCTTCAGAGAAATTTGTAAAGATGAAAGAGGATATCATTCATCTTATGAATAACATGGAAGGAATGGATCTTAGTGATATTGCAGAAGCAGTGAAATATTTTTCAGAAAATAAAGGTGATATTCTAGACTGTCTGGATTTAATGCTTTTATGGTATCGGGATATTCTAATGTTTAAGGCTACACAGGATGGCAATCTTTTAGTATATAGGGAAGAATTGCCGACCATTAAAAAGCAGGCGAAATTAAGCAGTTTTGAAGGATTGGAACAAATTATACAAGCATTTGGTACGGTCAAGGCTCGTTTAAATGCAAATGTTAACTTTGAAGTTGCGATGGAGCTTTTATTACTTTCCATGAAGGAAAGTTATCAATAGATGTCCTATACGAAGATACAATCAAATTCATTCCTCCTTCTGAATTGTATCTTCGTATAGTGAAGAGAGTGAAAAGGGAGAGAGGATAAAGCTATGGTAAATGTAATTGGTGTAAGGTTTAGAAGAGCTGGTAAGATTTATTTTTTTGATCCGGCTGGGTTCTCGATTAAGCAAGGGGATAATGTAATTGTTGAAACTGCAAGAGGCGTAGAATATGGTAATGTTGTCCTTGGACCAAGGGATGTAGAGGAAAGCCAAGTGATACAGCCATTAAAGCAGGTTATGAGAACAGCAACTTTGGAAGATGATGAAATAGAGCATAGAAATAAGGAAAAAGAAAAAGAAGCCTTCCGTATTTGTATGGAGAAGATTACAAAGCATCAGCTTGAGATGAAGCTGATTGATTGTGAGTATACGTTTGACAATAACAAGGTATTGTTTTATTTTACTGCAGACGGAAGGATTGATTTTCGTGAATTAGTAAAGGACTTGGCTTCGGTTTTTAAGACAAGAATCGAGTTACGGCAGATTGGCGTGCGTGACGAAACTAAAATTATTGGTGGTATTGGTATCTGCGGCAGACCTCTGTGTTGTCACACACACTTATCTGAGTTTGCTCCGGTTTCCATTAAGATGGCAAAGGAACAAAATCTCTCTTTAAATCCGACGAAAATATCCGGAGTATGCGGCAGATTAATGTGCTGTTTAAAAAATGAAGAAGAGGCATATGAGGATTTAAACAGTAAACTTCCAAGTGTAGGTGATTTTGTAACTACCAGTGATAATCTGCGCGGTGAAGTAGCGAGTGTAAGTGTGTTAAAGCAATTGGTAAAAGTAATCGTCGTATTAGAAAACGATGAAAAGGAAATTCGTGAATATAAAGTAAGTGATCTTCGTTTTAAGCCAAAGAAGAGGAAAGAGAAAGTGCAGCTTGATGAAGAACTGCGTGCACTTGAAATGCTGGAAAGAAAAGAAGGTAATCATTTGGATGACTAATACAGAGAAAATTTCCATAGCACAAAAAGAAGAACTTCTTTTTGCAGGAGAGAGATTGGATGATTTGCATCGAAATGGCTATAAAATAATTCAAAATCCTGAGAAGTTTTGTTTTGGAATGGATGCTGTTTTACTGTCTGGTTTTGCGAAAATAAAGCCGGAGGAATCTACTCTTGATATGGGAACCGGAACCGGAATTATACCCATTCTATTAGCTGGAAAGACAAAAGGGAGGCACTTTATGGGTCTTGAGATTCAAGAAGAGAGTGCTGACATGGCAAGAAGAAGTGTCCTTTATAACGATTTGCAGGAACGAATTGATATTGTTACCGGTGATATTAAGGAGGCTTCGAAATTACTTGGAGCCGGCTCTTTTGATGTTGTTACATGTAATCCGCCTTATATGAACTACCGGCATGGTTTAGTGAATGAGACCGCATCGAAGGCGATTGCAAGGCATGAGATATTATGCAGCCTTGACGATGTGATAAGAGAAGCTGCTAAGGTTCTAAAACCGGGCGGAAGGTTTTATATGGTGCATCGCCCTCATCGCTTAGTAGAAATATTTTCTGTAATGCGTCAATATAAATTAGAACCTAAAAGGATGAAACTAGTACACCCCTTTGTAGACAAAGAGCCCAATATGGTATTAATCGAAGGGTTACGTGGCGGGAATCCTATGATTACGATAGAAGCACCTCTTGTGGTTTATCGTGAGGTTAATGTTTATACTGATGAGATTTATAAAGTCTATGGTTATTAGTTTCTATGACGATGTGTAAATGCAAGATAAAAATAGCAGCACGCAATGGTGTGCTGAAAATAAAAAGTAATTTTTATACTTCTTATTTATGGCAGGGAACAGGTCGTGAAGCGAACCTTTTCTTGTTTTCAGGCAGCATTAAATCTGTATGAGAATAGATATCGTTTGCAGATTTGATATGCAGCGAGTGTTAGGAGGAATCATGTCAGGAAAATTATATTTGTGTGCTACTCCAATTGGTAACTTGGAGGATATGACCTTTCGCGCTGTAAGGACATTATCTGAGGTGGATTTGATTGCCGCAGAGGACACAAGAAATAGTATTAAGCTGTTAAATCACTTTAATATAAAAACTCCGATGACGAGTTATCATGAATTTAACAAAATTGAAAAAGCGAAGTTTTTAATAGAGGAGATAAGGCAGGGGAAAAATGTCGCGCTGATTACCGATGCAGGAACCCCTGGAATTTCAGATCCGGGTGAAGAACTGGTTCAGATGGCTTATGAGGCAGGAATTGCAGTTACCTCCTTACCGGGAGCATGTGCGTTAATAACAGCGTTAACGATTTCCGGGCGATCTACCAGAAGGTTTGTATTTGAGGCTTTTTTACCGGTTGATAAAAAAGAACGGCAATCCATCCTTGATGACCTTATGAATGAGACAAGAACAATTATTATTTATGAAGCTCCGCATCGACTGGTAAAAACACTCAATATTCTCCATGAGTCGCTTGGTAATCGAAGAATTACCGTCTGCAGGGAATTAACAAAGAGATATGAAACAGCGTTCTTAACTACGATAGAAGATGCGCTTGCCTTCTATACGGACCGTGAACCAAGAGGAGAATGTGTGTTACTAATTGAAGGGCGTACAAGAGAAGAACTGAAGAAGGAAGAGCAGGAGCGATGGGCAGAGTGGACATTAGAAGCTCATATGGATTATTACCTGGGACAAGGGTTAAGTAAGAAGGAAGCTATGAAATTGGTCGCTTCGGATCGAGGTGTGCCAAAAAGAGAAATTTATTCACAACTACTTGAGCAGGAATAAAAGAATTCTGCAGAGAAAGAAAAAAGCAGATACCGGATGGAATGGAAGGTATGCCGTTAGGATATCCGGTAATACCGGAATGAGAATAAAAAGTATAAAAAAGTATAGAAAATATGCGTTGAATTAAGGCATGATTTCCTATACTTTTTTACCGCCAAAGTAAATATTTTCAGTTTTGTTAAGTTAAGCAAGCTCCCAGAGGATGACTTACTTGAAGGGGTATAACAGTAATTGGCTTTGCTAAGAGTCATAGAACAGTATTTGGATGTTATACTGTATTATGTAGAACTCCTTTATATGTCAGGTTGTACCAAGATTAAATTAATTATTCAATAATTCCTGCAAGTTTTGCAAGCTCCATAATAGAACTTTTTGCAACTTTCTTACCGCAATAATCTACTAAATCATCTTTACTTCCACTGAAGATATCAGCTGGCTCATATTTCTGAAGAATAATCTTTCCCTCATCTACGAAGATTTCCAATGGATCTCTCTCGCTAACACCGAGGGTTCTTCTTAATTCAATAGGAAGTGTGATACGGCCTAACTCGTCAAGCTTTCTAACGATACCTGTACTTTTCATTATAGTACTCCTTTCAATGTCAAACAAACATATAAAATGTCAAATCTTGTAATTATTTTGAATTACTTACTATAAATTATCATATAAATACAGGGGAAGTCAATTCAAAAAAATGTTACATTCTAGCATTTTTTTAAGATGCGTATTCACAAAATGTAATATTAGGCTATAGTTTCGTCAAAATTAGCGTTTTCAATCTATTATTTACTTGTTAAAAAGAGAAATTGTAAAAAAATGGCGAACTTTCAGAAAATAAGGTACTACATAAATTATTTTAAATAATTGACGGTTTTAAGGTAGGATTGTAGGCATTTTCATTTTTATTATGCGAGGTTTGCAAATATTTATAATTATTGCCTCTGTGTTATCCGAAAATAGGTAAAGGTATAATCAAAATTTATATCGGATAAAATGCTAGCTATGCTTAATCTTATCGGTAGCAGGGATGGTGGGTAATTTGGCCTATATCGATAAGATATAGTAGAATAACACGGAATAGTAGGAAGAATAGATTCCTAAATTATCTCATATGATTAAAAAAACGAATGGTTTTGCACTATGATAAATTATCTATGGGCATTCATGATTATTATTGGTATTGTATACGGTGCATTTACAGGGAAGATGGCTGATATCAGTACAACAACGATATCTTCCGCAAAGGAGGCAGTAACTTTATGTATTGCAATGCTCGGAGTTATGTCTCTATGGATGGGTCTCATGGAGGTAGCCAGGGGTATTGGGCTTATGGATCAATTAACGAAGAAACTCCGGCCTTTATTAAAATTACTATTTCCAGATATACCAAAGGAGCATATCGTAAATGAGTACATAGCATCTAATATGATTGCCAATATCTTAGGGCTTGGGTGGGCTGCTACACCAGTAGGTCTAAAGGCAATGAAAGAATTAGCTGCCTTAAATAAAAATTCAAAGATTGCAAGCTGTGATATGTGTACGTTTCTTATTATCAACATTTCCTCTCTCCAACTGATTCCGGTTAATATCATTGCTTATCGGAGCCAGTATGGTGCGGTAAATCCTTCTGATATCTTGGGAGTCAGTATACTTGTTACGCTCTGTTCTACTCTTGTTGGTGCTGCTTTTTCAATGATAGCAAGAAAGCTAGCTAAGAAAACAAAGTATTAGAATTTAGCAATATCAAATAAAATGGTGACTTAGATTCTTACTATAAATGGAAGGATTACAACAAGTAGAAAGAGAGGTAATAACGATGAAGTTTGTGGTCTACCTATCGGATTATATTATACCACTACTTTTCTTTTATATCATCGGTATGGGAATTCTTATGAAAAGGCCGGTTTACGATGATTTTATAAAAGGTGCAAAAGAAGGCTTTCAAGTAGTTCTTGGCATTATGCCGACGCTAATAGGATTAATGGTTGCTATCGGAATCTTACGGGCCTCCGGAGTATTATTGCTGATTTCAAATGTGCTGGATGGATTCACATCCGTATTTCATTTCCCATCAGAAATCGTCCCTCTTGTCATTATAAAGATGTTCTCTTCTTCTGCAGCAACGAGCTTATTACTAGATTTATTCAAAGAGTTTGGACCGGATTCTCATATTGGCAGGTTAAGCAGTATTATTATGAGTTGTACAGAAACAATCTTCTATACCATGGCGGTGTATTATATGACCGCCGGAGTCAAGAGAACAAGATATACGCTAGCAGGAGCATTGGTAGCCACAATAGCAGGGGTTATCATTAGTACGTTATTTATGGGATTGATGTAAGAGTTTACATAAAAAATAGGATTTTGCTGCCGTTATCTTTAGGAAGGCTGCTATAGGTTCGCTTGCCGAATTTATGAAACCCTTTAGTAAAGCTTAATTATCTAGGGATGGCTGCGAATACAGCGCTTGATTGGATTAAATCGAGTTACGGCAACGCTGAATTCATCAAAACCGAGAGCAAGGAGTGTCTCTATGGCGGTTTCGTTTCCTGCAAGTTCCCCGCAAATACTAACAGGAATATGATTCTTTTTCCCTGCGTGTAGTGTCATGGATAATGCAGCCTGTAATGCTTTCGGCAATAACCCGTAGCGATGGCTAACGAGAGGATTGGTTCTGTCAATAGCAAAAAGATACTGTGCTAAATCATTGGTTCCAATGCTAAAAAAGTCACTATGCCTTGCCAAGGAATCAGCTTCCAGAACGGCGGCCGGAGTTTCTACCATGATTCCGACGGGGATCTTTAAGGAAATAAGAATGTTCTCCTGCAAAAGTTCCTCCTTGCAGATTGCTAATTTTTTCTTTGCAAGGAGGAGCTCGGCTTCCTCGGTTATCATAGGGAACAATATCTTTAAGTTCCCATGAACACTTGCCCTTAGCAAAGCACGGAGCTGAGGCTTCCATAGTTCTTCCCGGTCTAAGTATACACGTATCCCCCGGTATCCTAAAAAGGGATTGTTTTCTATTCCAAGCGGATAATAGGGAAGGCATTTATCTCCACCGATATCCAAAGTACGTATCGTAACTTCTCCATCAGAAAGTAGCAAAATATCTTTATAAGCTTGATATTGTTCCTCTTCCAAAGGCAGGCTATTTCGATTCAGATACAGGAATTCACTTCGGAACAAGCCAATGTTATGACAGCCAAGTTTTTGAAGTTTTGCTACCTCATCTAAGTTCATTGCATTTCCGGAAAGCTTAATTGGATTCCCGGTTAAAGTAACAACCGGGAGTAAGGTAAGTTTTGCTTCCTCTTCTTTTAAAGTAAGTAATTCTTTTAATTTTATTAGATATTTTCTTTTTTGGCAGGAAGTAGGATTTCGTATGATATCAGTTTCATAGGCATCTAAAATAAGCTCTTCTCCATTTGTAAACTGCGGGACGAGCTCTTTTGCTGCTACAATTGCAGGAATTCCAAGGCTTTTTGCTATCAAAGCGATATGGCTGTTGTTACTGCCGCGCCCTAAGATGAGCCCCTTTATCAAATCAGAGGGAATTGCTAATACCTCGGAGGCGGATAAGTCTTCCGCAATTAGAATAGAGGGTTTTGTTAAATTGTCAAAGGGATTTGTTAAGGCTCCTTGCATATGAGAAAGAAGGAGCTCTCTGACTTCTATAACATCAGCAGCGCGCTCTTTCAGATAAGGGTCCTCCGATTGCTCAAAAAGAGTGAGATAATTCTGATAACTTTCATGGACGGCAAGCTCTGCATTACTTCGTTTCTGATATATGGCAAGCTTTACATATTCCATTACGGATTCATCATGAACAAGATTAGCTTGGGCTGCAAGAATAGAGGTATTATCATGTAAAGATAGCAAGTGATTTGCTACTTCTTCTACTGCAGATAGATACCTTTGGTATTCATAAGAAACCTGATTCTCCGATAAGAGATGCCTTGGAATGGTAAGGGATTTTTTTATAAGAAGATATGCTTCTCCAATTACTATTCCATCGGAAGCAGAGATACCGCCATGCAATTTATTCATAGTTCCTCCATTCTGATTATTTATTCCAATCTTTTGTTTTGCTTATTTTACCACAGTTTTAACTGGAAGAAAAGGGAATCAACTAGACAAAGGGAAAGGAGCAGATTAAAAGCATAGCCAAGGATATGTCTTTTAATCTGCTTTTTTGTGTAACATAATTCTCAAAGCGTGCCTTTGCCATGGTATAACGCGGCACTTTTTAATATTCTTTCTTTTCTACAATAGATATGCTAACCAAGATCGAGATAATAAGTAAAGCAACAGCTAGGAATGGGAGGAAACGGATCAGCTTTATTAAAAATTCCTCGCTAGGAAGCGGAATGTTTGCTTTACTAAGGATTACAATCGTTACGGTAGGAAGACCGAAGAGTCCTAGTATAATAAATCTGCTTTTTTCAACTCCAAACTTAAAGTTAACAGGAAGGTTAATCGACATAAAAATTAAACCGATAGATAAAGAAGCAGCTATGGTAACAAGACTTTCTGCAGTAATGTTCCTATCTAACAGCAGAGAGAGGACAAGGCACAAAGCTCCGGACAGACCGATTGCCAGTACGCTTAGGAGGTACTTACTGTAAACTAATTGCTTTCTTGTGACCGGCATGGAAATTGCGTATTTATTCCACTCCGAGCGGTCGTCATAACTAAGAGAAGTTATAGGGACAAAGATACTAAAGAGCGTTATCATATAGGCAAACATGCTATAATTACTTGGCTCTGCAAAACTTAAGGCCCCGTAGAATGCGACAAAAAATATTACGATTATTATTTGTTTTTTTAATGTAAAAAGGTCTTTTTTAATTAATCCAATCATATTAAACTCCCATCCGCGTGCTTTAGCGCGCATATAAATTTCCGGCATATTATCTTTCTATACGAAACAGAACATTAACTAAAAGGGACTCTATCGCTTTCCTTTGATGTAGAAAAGCATAATATCTTCAATGGTAGCTGGATCTATGATAAATTGATTAGTTACCAGGCGTTTTTTTACCAGAACCTCAATACCGAATTGGTTTTTACGGTACCCAATCACAGCTTCTTTCGTAATATGTGCAAAATCGGAGTCGGAACATTTTAGGATTCCATAGGTTTCTAATAAGTGATCTTTCGGCTCTGAAAATAAGATATGTCCATCATGAATCAGGCAGATGTAATCACAAATTTTCTCTAAATCACTGGTAATATGAGAAGAGATGAAAATAGAATTTGATTCGTCTTGAATAAATTCTAAGAAAACATCAAGGATTTCATCTCGTACGACAGGGTCCAACCCACTGGTAGCCTCATCAAGAATTAACAATTTCGCATGATGGGATAGGGCACAGGCAAGGGATAATTTCATTCGCATTCCTCTTGAATAATCCTTAATGATTTTAGTTTCAGGCAATCGGAATTTTTCGGCATATTGGTAAAAAAGAGTGGAATTCCATTGCTTATAGATTCCCTTCATGACATGGTTTACATTTTTTAAGTTCAGTACTTCCGGCAAACAACAGTCATCAAATACGACCCCAATACTTTCTTTTATTTTTACAGAAAGATTACGATTATCTTCACCTAATATGGTAATGCTTCCCTCCTGTCTTTTTATTGTATCTAAAATTAATTTTATCGTCGTACTTTTTCCGGCACCATTTTCTCCAACAAACCCTAAAATAGAGCCGGTTGGAAGGTTAAGGCTGATATGGTCTAACGTAAAGTCAGAATACTTCTTGGTTACATTGTTTAGTTCTAAAGCATATTCCATAGCTATTCTCCTTTATAAAGATAGGTTAATAAATCAATGATTTCCAAAAGAGTAACACCGGCAAGAGTGGCTGCTTCTACTGCTTGTTGAAGGTGCTCCTCCATACTACGTAACTGTTCTTCCTTGATAAATTCAATATTTTTACCGGCAACAAAGCTGCCTTTGCCGGTCATGGAGACGATAAAGCCTTCTCTTTCTAATTCCTCATACGCACGTTTTGTAGTGATAACACTAATCCTTAATTCCTTTGCTAAAAGTCTCATCGAAGGAAGGGCGTCCCCTTCTTTTAATTCACCGGTGATGATAAGATTTTTAATCTGGGAAGTAATTTGGTCATAGATTGGCTGACCACTTGAATTACTAATGTTTATGTTCATACTGACCTCATTTCTGCACAAGCATGCATGCGTGTGTTTTTCTGCGCATCGGAGTTTGTGTCAAGCAACGTTTGCTTTGCGTACTCGTTCGGCTTGCGAATTTGTGGCTTTTTATTACAGACACAAGGCTGCACACCCTCTCTTATGGGATTCCTTACCTTAATGTGAGTCTTGAAACGGTAGGTGAAAAGCTTACTATTAATAAGTACTAGGATCCGATGAGTAAAACATGATTCTAATAGCTATATTATATATAATGTATATATTAATTATATACATTTATTTTAAAAATACAAGAGAGTAATATAAAAAATAAAAAGTTTTTACCAGAGGAGGAAGATTTCTAGCTGCTTTTAAACATTCTATTCTATTTAGCCACGGTTTTATCCTTGAATCCATGTGTTCCCCTGTCTTATCAACAAAGGTATGCGCTTTTTATGTATACGGGGATTTAATTTTCAACTACAATTATGATAGCTTTTTATTATTAGGAGAACTATGAAAACAATCGTGTTATAATAGAACTATTCATAGGGTTGAAAGGAAGAATTATTAATTTCATGAAACGAATCGAAGAGTTATTATCACTTATCAATCAAAAGATAAAATTATTAAATTCTGAGAGCACCTTAAGGGCAATTTATCTTGAAGAAATAAAAACAATATCTCTAGGGGATGTTACTCATGGGAGAGTACTTCGTATTCCGATAGAGGATGGCTATTTTCTAAGTTTTCCGGTGCTTCTTGAGTTTGAAATTAATGACTTGCTAAGTCTATTTAATGAGGCGGATCAAAAAAGAATAAAGGAAGCAATCAATTTACAGAAGTCTTCCGTTTTATTTTGCTAGGCTATTGGAAAAGAAGAAGTTTGTGCTGCGTGCCGCAAACGCATTGATACGTATTGCCTTGCTAACAAGACAAAGAATGTGCGCAGGAATGGGGAGTAATATGATTTATACAATAACATGGAATCCGGCACTTGATTATATACTTCATGTGGAGCACCTTACGAAAGGAAAAATTCAACGTACCAAAAGGGAAGAATTATACCCTGGTGGAAAGGGAATTAATGTTTCTTTGGTTTTATCGGAGTTTGGAGTTAAAAATATAGCTATGGGCTTTCTGGCTGGATTTACCGGGAGAGAGATTGAGCGGCTGTTACAGGAAAAGGGCTGTGAAACGAGGTTTATCTATACAAGGGAAGGAATGTCACGAATTAATGTTAAAATACGTGACGGCGAAGAAACAGATATTAATGCAAGCGGACCTGTGATATCAAAAACCAATATTGATGAGATGATAAGTTTACTATCAAGCCTTAGAACAGAAGATATTTTAGTACTTTCAGGAAGTATCCCATCGATGTTAAGCAGTAATACTTATGAGATAATGTTAGAAAGTCTCGCATTAAAAGGTGTAAAAACAGTAGTGGATGCAGAAGGGGAACTGCTGCGCAGGGTATTACCGTTTCATCCATTTTTAATAAAGCCAAATGAAGAAGAACTTAAAGGGTTGTTTTCAATAAATATAACAAAAATAGAAGAAGTAATCTATTATGCAGGAAAATTACAGGAACTGGGGGCGAGAAATGTACTGGTATCTCTTGGTGAAAAAGGTGCGGTTTTTGTTACAGAACATAAAGAAATCTATCAAATGGAGGCGGCAAAGGGAGAGGTTAAGAATACCGTAGGTGCGGGGGATTCTATGTTGGCAGGATTTCTCGCGGGATATACGAAGCTTAGAAGTTATCAAAAGGCATTTGAGCTATCGATACAAACAGGAAGTGCATGTGCGTTTAGTGATTGGCTTCCAACCAAAGAACTATATCCTCAAATATTTATATAATTTTATAGAATGCTATGGGGCAGTCTGAAAAATTGTATCGACAAATAAAGGATATGCCCTTATAATAATAGGCATTATAAAATACGAAAATAAAAGCAATAATTTTAGGGAAAACGCCCCCAACAATTTTAAACCAAAAAGCATTACTTTAAAAAATGTTTACAAAATACTTAATTTGCATAAAAAGCAGATTTATGCTCGCATGTGCCTGCATGGGAAGAAATGAGGTAAAAATGATATTTGACACACATGCTCATTATGATGATGAAGCATTTGATTTGGATAGAGAAGAAGTATTAAAAAATTTAAAATGTGAGGGTGTTGCAAAGGTTGTTAATATTGGGGCTAATTTAGAAAGCTCCAAAACATCGATTGCACTTGCAAAGAAGTTTGATACTGTGTATGCTGCAGTAGGGGTACATCCCGATTACGCGAAAGAGTTAAATGAAAACAACTTTCAAGTTCTATGTGAGATGGCAAGGGAAGAGAAAGTGGTTGCAATCGGAGAAATTGGTCTAGACTATTATTGGGATGCGACAGACAGGGAGCTCCAAAAATTTTGGTTTCGGAAACAGCTTCACCTTGCAATTAAAGAAAACCTGCCGGTAGTTATTCATAGCAGAGATGCAGCGGCGGATACTCTTGAGATGATGAAGGAAGGTGCTGCCTATGCAAAAGAGCAGAACAGAACCTTAAGCGGAATTATACACTGTTTTTCCTATGGAACAGAAATTGCAGATTATTATTTAAAACATGGATTTTACCTTGGAATTGGTGGAGTTGTTACTTTTAAAAACGGCAGAAAATTAAAGGAAGTTGTTCAAATGGCTCCGCTATCGAGTCTGGTCCTAGAAACAGACTGTCCTTATCTGGCACCGGTTCCTTATCGCGGGAAACGAAATTATTCCGGGTATCTGTCTTACGTGGCAGAGGAAATAGCGCTCCTTAAGAAGGTTAGTGTTGAAGAAGTAATCAGGCAGGCAGCGGAAAATGCAAGGAAAGTGTATCAGTTGCAGCAGTAATTACGAATCACTGATAATAGAAATTTGTAATGAATGCAATTTTACTATAGAAAGATTCCTGTTTGGCTTACGTCTTTTATCGATAAGATGTAAGCTTCTAAGGCATAAGAAAGAGGAAAACAAATGGCGTATTTGGGAAATCCAAAGCAAACAATTGAAATACTTAATAAGTATCGTTTTATATTCCAAAAGAAGTTTGGACAAAACTTCTTAATTGATACTCATGTATTGGAGAAAATTATTCGCTCCTCTGAGATTACAAAGGAGGATCTGGTCCTTGAAATTGGGCCCGGTATCGGTACGATGACACAATATTTATGTGAACACGCAAGAGAGGTTGTGGCTGTAGAAATTGATAAGAACCTGATTCCAATCTTAGAGCAGGATACGCTATCCTCCTATGACAATGTAACGATTATTAATGAGGATATTTTAAAAGTTGATATGAATCAGATTGTGAAAGAGAAGAATAACGGTAAGCCAATTAAGGTGGTTGCAAACTTACCTTACTATATAACAACCCCAATTATTATGGGTTTATTTGAAGCACATGTTCCAATTGATAATATAACAGTCATGGTACAAAAGGAAGTTGCAGACCGTATGCAATCCGGTCCGGGAAGTAAGGATTATGGTGCCTTATCGTTAGCAGTTCAGTATTATGCCGATCCATATATTGTTGCAAATGTTCCGCCTAACTGCTTTATGCCACGCCCGAATGTAGGTTCCGCTGTAATTCGTTTGACAATTCATCAGAATCCAACGGTTAAGGTAAAGAATGAAAAATTACTGTTTCGGCTAATTCGTGCTTCATTTAATCAGAGAAGAAAGACACTGGCAAATGGTCTGAATAACTCACCGGAAATTTCCCTGTCAAAAGAAATGATCAGCGAAGCAATTGAAGAACTGGGCGTTGTGGCTACGATTCGTGGGGAGGCACTTTCGTTAGAGCAATTTGCAAAGCTAGCGGATATTATTGATTCGAAATTAAAATAGACGAAAGCAGATACGCCAATGTCGTACGCTGTAATATCGTATACAGATAGGAGTTATTTGTGAAAGTAAAGTTCTTATGCCGTTTACTTCCTCATCATAAGCAGCAGATTGACAGACTGCTGCCCCTAAACAGTGAGGGTAGAGTAAGAGAAGAGATGGAAGCTGGTGTACAGGTATATAAGGAATCTGGCTTGCCGCCCTTTGCCCTTCTTTATGAAGGAGAAATAGTGGCAGGTTTCTTTGTATTGCTATATGTGGAAGAGGATAGTGAGGGAGCGCTTGCTGCGGAGGGAAGATTTTATATACGTGGAAATGAGAAAGCATATGCAAAACATCTAATACAGAGCATGAAAGAAGAATATGAAGAGCTAAGACATCTGTCGGTGCTAAGTGAGGAGGAAGTTTCTTTCCTGGCTGACTGCTCTCATTATGCGGAGTATTTTATGCGCCGTTCCAGGGCAAGCAGCACAAAGGTATCAGACTCTTTCGTTAAGGATACTCCTAATACCGAAATAACGGTTGAAGAGAATAGCATTCTAAATCATGAGGATTGGGGCAGAGTGCCACTTTTAGTAGAGCCAATGGATCAAACAAAGGAAGAAGAGCTGCGGTTTTATCTTGAAACTTTAAAAGGCATCTTCTTTATGAGTGATGAAGCTGCTGTTTGCCATCTTAAGGAGTGTTTTAAGGATAGTGGCTGTAAATTATATGTTGTAAAAATTGGTGAAAAGATGGTTGGTACGTGCGGTGCTTATTTAGGTACGAAATCTGATACAATTTTTGATATTGCCATCTGTAACACTGAGCAGGGGAAAGGCTATGGAAGGCTGCTGTTATCTAAGTTTCTGCAAATGCTGTCTGATCCGCTAAAAGATATCATACTTCAAGTCAGTACAAAAAGTGAAGCTGCATACCATCTTTATGAAGAGTATGGATTTCATACAGAGCAGAAGCTATATTTTTATGTAGTGTGGTAGTTAAGTTAGAATAATAAAAAAAATCCAAGGAAAAGTCTAGAGTTTCCCTGGATTTTTCTTATATATTAACCTTTGCTATTTTGTTCTTTAATTTTATCAGCGAAATCCTGCAGATAAAGATAGCGCTCCATTTTCTCTTCTACTTGCAGCTCTATTTCTTCTTTTTCTTTCATAAGAACATCTAATTTTGAGTATTCTGAGGCAGAAGCAGCAATAGAATCCTCCAGATTAGAAAGCTTTTGTTCCAGTTCTTCAATGTCAGCTTCAATGGTGTTAAATTCCCGCTGTTCGTTGTAGCTAAATTTTAGCTTCTTTTCCGTAGTTCGTGATGCTTTCTGGTTAATATTATCCGCAGATGGTTTGGATGAATTACCACTATTGTGGATAGAGCCCTCTTTTTCTCCTTGCGGTTGTGGATAACGCCCCATTGCATCTTTATAATCAGAATAATTGCCCTCATACTGGCGGATTCCACCATTTTCTTCAAAGGCAAAAATTCGTGTAGCTATCTTATCAAGAAAATAGCGGTCATGAGACACGGTAATTACAATGCCTTGAAAGCTTATGAGGTAATCCTCCAGAATTGTTAATGTTTTAATGTCTAAGTCGTTTGTTGGCTCATCTAAAATAAGAACGTTCGGAGCATCCATTAAGATTTTTAACAGATACAGACGGCGTTTCTCACCACCGCTTAACTTAGAAATCATTTGATGCTGCATAGAACCGGTAAAAAGAAATTTTTCACACATCTGGGAGGCTGTAATGGTTCCTTCCGTGGTCTGGATGAAATCTGCAGTCTGGCGGATGTAATCCAGTACTTTTTGATTTTCCTCCATATATTCATTTTCCTGAGAAAAGTATCCGAGCTTTACAGTCGATCCCTTAATCACCGAACCGCTGTCGGGTTCAATTGTTTGTGTCAGGATTTTAAGCAAGGTGGATTTCCCGCAGCCATTTGGACCGATAATTCCGATATAATCTCCGGGTAAAAAGATATAGGAAAAACTGTTGATTAAGACTTCGCCTTCATAGGATTTACAGATGTTTTCAAGCTCTAATGTTTTCCTTCCCAAGCGTGAAGAGATAGAAGACATCTCTACGGACTGATCCACTTCAAGTTTTTTACGGTCACGAAGCTCCTCAAAGCGTGAAATATGAGCTTTTTGTTTGGTAGAGCGGGCTCTTGCACCACGCATCATCCACTCAAGTTCTACTCGGTAGAGACTCTGGTTCTTTCTCTCCGTCGCCAGTTCCATCTCCTCACGTTCTGCCTTTAGCTCTAAGAATTTAGAATAATTGGCAGTATAGGAAAACAGTTTACTTTTGTCCAATTCCACGATACGATTGGTAACACGGTCAAGGAAATAACGGTCATGAGTTATCATGATAAAGGCACCGCGAAACTTTGTTAAGTAGTCTTCAAGCCACTCTGTCATAGAACTGTCTAAATGATTCGTAGGCTCATCTAATACTAGGATATCTGCTTCTGTCAGCAAGGTACGAACGAGTGCAATTCTCTTCTTTTGACCGCCGGAAAGATAGGTGGTTTTTTGATTACAGTCTTTGATACCAAGCTTTAAAAGCATTGCTTTTGCCTCTCCGGCAAGGTTTCGATACTCTTCTTTGGCTGTTTTACCTTCAATTACATTTTCAAGAATGGTAAGTGATTCATCAAACTGAGGAGTCTGAGGCAAATATTCGATTCTTACCTGCTTTCCTTTGGTGATAGTACCTTCCTCTGGTTCTTCTATTCCTGCAATTATCTTTAATAGCGTTGATTTTCCGGTACCGTTAATTCCAATGACACCAATTCTGTCATTCTCATTAATCCCCAGGCTTACTTTATCAAACAGCATACGTTCGGTGTAACTCTTGCTGATGTTTTCCATGGTTAATAAATTCATTGAATGCTCCGTTCTAAGCACACTAAGTGCGTATGTTAAGTTTTTGCTGCAACAAAAGACATGATTAGGAATTTACCTTTGTAACTAGACACATTTTACACTATCTATATTATAAAGGCAATGGAAGGGGATTGATAGGAAACTTATTAAGGCAGTACTTTTTAGTCATATGGGAGCCGGTTATCACATATATTTAGGATAAGACGGGCTCATTATAAATATTCTGGTGGATAGAGCAAGAACGGTATAGTGGAAGAAAAGGGGTGCAGTATGACCAATTACAAACGTTTTGTATCATATTTTTATCAATATGATTCAGGAAGAAAAAATAACAATACTGGGTATGCTAGAATAGAAACTAGTGATGAAATGTGTAAGGTTTCTCTAAATTGTAACCTTCGAACGATTCCTGGCAGGGTATGCAGAGTATACTTCGTAAAAAGAAACCGTGATCAAACGGAAGGAATAATGGCAGGAACTGCAGTAACAAAGACAGATGGAGTAGAAGCCAGAGTTACGATGCCAAAGGGTGTGATAGAAGATACCAATGTACGTTTTTACGAGATTACCGGTATTGTTGTCTGCTTTTCCAAGGATAATTATTTTGTCACGGAGTGGGATAATATACCGATTACATATCATCAGGTTGCCTCTTTTGAAGATAAAACATTAGATGTCCGGGAAGAAGCGAAAGAAAAGACGGAACCTGAGAAGCAGCCTTCTGTTGTAGAAATTGTTGATACGAAGACAGAAGAGATGATAGGGATAATTGAGATACCGTCGGAACGAAAAAATCAGACAGATGCTAAGGATACCTTATCTGTGGAAGATAAAGCTGTAAGAGAAGATACTATTGTATTGGATGAGAACAGGGACGAGGATATAGGAACGGCAGAACAGATAGCAAGTGAAACTTCAGGAATTGAAGAAGAGGCTTCCAAAGAGGAGGATATAAAAGCCGCCAATCTTTCAGACACTCCGAGTACAAGTGAAATTTCTGAAGTAAGTAACGATGAGGGGACGGGAGATGAAGTAAAAGCAGCAAATACGGAAGAAGAATTTAAAGTGTCTTGTATTGAAGCGGCGCTGACTGAGGCTATAGACGAGGATGAGCTTATCCTTGATGATAATGATGAGTTGGTAAATGTCGCAGATTGTAATGCCACACCCAGTTTGTCCGAGAAAGAAGGCTGGTGCGACCACCCATCGGCAAGATCCGTCATGGATCGTTTTCCTCATATGTATCCTTTTGATGACGGAGAAATAACCGAATGTGTTCGTATTGAACCAAAAGATCTTGGGTTACTGCCTATTGATGCCTGGGTTCTCGGGAATAATAGCTTTTTACTTCATTCATTCTGTACTTATCGCCACCTTCTTTTTGCAAAGAAGATATCGAGGGAAGGAATATACTATATGGTTATGGTACCCGGTGCTTACAATGCCAGGGAAAAACATATGGCTGGAATGTTTGGTTTCAAAGATTTTAAATGTTCAAGAAGGCGTAAGCTAAGAGACGGAGACTTCGGATACTGGTATATTTATATTGATTACAGCAGTGTTTGCACTTGCTGATTTAACTGATCAATCTGGAGTCTTAATCTGCCTTTATAGAAAATAAGGGGAAAACCTGATATTAGGTTTTTCCCTTATTTTTCATAATAGACCATAGACTTTAGAATTATTATGATAACCGAATTTCGTTAAAAATAAGAAGCACTGGTTTTTCTTCTTTAAATATCCGTATAAAGCAATGAGTACTTAAGATGGTCTTCTCTTCTTCCGTTAACTTCAAAGCCGCCCCGTGTGACACCTTCTAGATGAAAGTTTAATCTTTCAATAAGACGAATCGAAGGAAGGTTATCTATCATGATGTCAGCTTCTATTCGATATAGATTGTATTCGTGGAAGATTCTTGGTATCAGGAAAGAAATTGCTTCCGTAGCATAGCCTTTGTGCAGCATGGAGGAAGCTAATTTATATCCTAGTTTACAGGTATTATGGGGGCTTCCTTGAATATGATAAAAGTTTATGGAGCCAATAATCTTGTGAGTATTACTTTTTTCAAATAGATAATATCTGACGGCCTGATTATTTAAAAATAATTGTTGCTCCGCTGTAAGGACAAAACGTTGGTAATTCGAGGTATAGAAGTTATCCGGTCTGGCAGGTTCCCAAGGTTCGATATGCGAGCGGTTTATCTGATAAAAATTAAGCACAGAAGGAGCCCAGCTTGGATCCAGGATTTTTAATACAAGATGCTTGGTATAATATATTGAGTCCAAAAAACTCCTCCTTCCTATAAACCAGGAATATTTAGTCAATCCCGCGTAAGAATGAATTAGGAAGATACTTCCTTACTATCGTAAGTAACTCAGTCAGTTCTTGTTTATTGTAACCTGTAAGATTACCACCGATTAAGTCACCGGAGTCGACAAATGCTTGCAAATAATAAGGGGAAGAACCGTGAAGCCACTTACCGATTTCTTCAATGTCTTTTTTGGTATGTAATTCTTTAACGACTGTTGTTCGAAATTCATAAGGAATCCATCCTTCTTTCATGAGCTCTATGGATTCTTCTATGGAATCTATCCTAAGAGTTTCAATTCCGCAGGTTTTTTCATAGTTTTCTTTACTGTTTTTAATATCCATTGCTATCATATCGATGGTATGCTCTTTCATTAGCTGACGTATGAGTTTTGGATGGGTACCATTTGTATCTAATTTTACCAGATAGCCCATAGACTTTACTTTTCGAATAAAGTGGATAAGATCCGGCTGTATCGTTGGTTCTCCACCAGAGATACAAATACCTTCTAATATATGTTTACGAGAGGATAGAAAATTTAGAATCTCTTCTTCCTCATATTGTGAATTTTTTCTTTGGGAAAGGACAAGCGATGCATTTTGACAAAACGGGCATCGAAAATTACAGCCCAAAGTAAAGATAGTACAAGCAAGATGTCCGGGGTAATCCAAAAGAGTTAGTTTTTGTAAACCACTAATTTTCATTAAGCTCCTCCCTCTTTCTTTCTCTCTTTTTTTGTTCTCGAAGCAGAACAAAAAAGTCTTGTAATAATTGAGTGCATTGCTCTTGCATAACACCTGTTTCCAGTGCTACTTGATGATTGAATTCCTGCATCTGCAATAAATTAAGAATTGAGCCCGCACAGCCGGCTTTCGGATTCATAGAACCGATAACGACACGGTCCATACGGGATTGAACAATGGCACCTGCACACATCTGGCAAGGCTCCAGTGTGACGTACATAGTACAACCTTCCAAACGCCAGTCGTTTAGATGCTTGGTAGCTTTTTCTATTGCAAGAATTTCAGCGTGTGCGAGCGTAGTTTTTTTCGTATTTCTTTTGTTATAACCACGAGCAATAATTTTATTATCAAAAACGATAACACAGCCAATCGGCACTTCTCCAATTAGGGCAGCCTTTTTCGCCTGTGCTATTGCGGCTTTCATGAATTTAACATTTTGATTCATTTCTTAATAGTCTCCTTATAGCAGCTACAAATTTATGCTTATCCTTTAAAGGATGCAGGGATAAAGAAATCCTCTTTGAGGAATAGATAATATCTCCCTTATTATAGCATGTTGGGGTAGAAGTACAAGGCTCTCTCCCCTTATAGGAGCAGGAAGTGACTTACAGGAATAGAAAGAAAAAATCAATAAACCTACAGATAAATTACAGGAGGATAAACAGTATTTCAGTGTATTTCTGTGAAACAAAGCAAATAAGAGGTTTCTTCTGTTATAAATTCATAAGATTTTAAACATTTGTTTGACACAATATGGGAATAAATTAATGTTTATATTAAAAAGAAAATGGGTATGATACAAAAGTTAGTGGTATTAAGATTCAAAAGAATACCAAAGTACCAACAAATCTAACGGAGGATTAAGTTATGAAGATTGGGGCTTTTAATCAAAATCAGAAAAAAACAGAAGAATCTAGGGATCTTACGGAGCAAGATTCCACTTATTTAAAATGGAAGAAAAAGTACCGTCGTTTTTTAATAGGTTCCCTGGTATTTGTCTGTATAGGAATCGTCGCGTTTACTGTCGGAACACGATCAGGGCGGGGAATTTTCTATAATTTAGCCGGTTTGTTACTGCATGATGCCATGGACACCTCACCGGAGGTACTGCAGCCAATCGCAACTGCCTATCCAGATGATGGCACGGATGTGGATTCCGTTGATATGGTTGATATTTTTTCGGATACAGAGGTTACAAAAATACCAAATAAAAATATCATACCAAGAAGTGAAGAAGGGGTGAGTAATTTTCTCCTAATTGGTATTGAAGAAATTGAAAATGCAAGAAACACGGACGTTATGATGATTGCCTCAATCAATCAGCATAGCAAAGATATTACACTCGTATCATTGCTTCGTGATACGTATATTGAATATGAAGAAAATCGTGCAAAGAAATTAAATGCTTTTTATGCAATTGGTGGTATGAGTTCTCTGATTGAGGTTATTGAGGAAAATTATCGTATTAAAATCGACGGTTATGCTTATGTTAATTTCGATTCATTTGAAAAAATCATAGATGAATTGGATGGAATAGATATAGAGCTCGGAGCAAAAGAAGCAGCTTACTTAAATAAAGAAAATTATATATCAAATCCTGCTTATCGAACAGTCAAGGCAGGAATGAACCACCTGAATGGAAACCAGGCACTTGGTTATGCAAGAGTCAGAAAGGTGGAAACGTTAGGCGGTGTGACGGACGATTATGGCAGAACTCTAAGACAGCGGCGCGTACTGAATGCAATCTTTGAAAAGTACAAAAAGAAGAATATATTTGACTTATTATCCATCACCACAAATTGCTTGTATTATGTGAAGACAAATGTTACCAGTAAGCAGATATCAAATACAATAGAATGCATTGTAGAGGATGGAATAACCACATTAAACTCAGAACGTTTCCCTTATAATGGGTTGTTTGAGTCACCATTAGAATATCATGGTATTACTTATCCTATACTTCCTGATTGGGAAGAAAATATAGTCCGCCTGTATCAGGATTTATATAAAGATACACAAGAGGAAGCAAGAGCTGCGTATTTCGCGGCAGAGAATTAACAAAGCTCCACCTAAGGTTTCTATTATTAGTAGTAGGTTATTTTAAGAAGTAAGATTCAGTTTTTAAGCAATAGTAGTCTTATTGCAAATAATCATAAATTTGGAACATTACTTAACGGGGATAACTATTGACAAGTAATAAAAAACAAAGTATACTAAACCTTACCTCGCATAAGGCTATCTTTTTCTTGTGCTTGGTAAATGGAGGGTATTCTGTTAAGAATACTGCTTATAAGGTAGCAATGGGACCACAGGTCTTTTTATTGTTATAAAGTTTCCGTGCAGCCGGGGAGATAGCGGTGCCCTGTACCTGCAATCCGCTACAGCAGGGGTGATGTCTTGCCTAGGATAACTTTATTGCATAGCTGCCCTCTATAAGTGATGTTGACGTTTGGGTCTTACGCAATGAAAATTTGTGAACCGTGTCAGGGCAGGAATGCAGCAGCACTAAGCAAAATCTTTCGTGTGCCGTGAGGGTGCCTGAACCGAGTTAACTGTAGAGGTAACGTTTGTGATAATTATTCGAAGCAAGGCGCACGGATTAAAAAATACATGACTAATTATCCATATATATTCATATAAACTATGCCGATATAAAAAGAGTATAACCTACTTTTTATATCGGTTTTTTGTATCTATTTCCTGTTTTAGGACAAAAAAAGAAAATATACTTCCCCATTATACAAAATTCGATTATAATAGAGTAAAAAGCATCTTGATTTGTTGTGTGCTAAAGTGCAAAGATGGAAGTTGGTATGAGAGATAGAACAGCTTCCCACTTTTTAATATGTACCATGTATGGTGCATTACAGTAACAAATCTGCTGCTGATGTAATAATGGGTGTTAGAGTGATAATAAAGGATTCTATAAATCAAGGATGGGTAGGATATAATTACACAAAAGCAAGGAGGCGCAGCATTTGTTATTAAAACCAAATACGGTGAATCAATTATTAAAGGATACCGTAATTTTTCAAGAACAAGAGGAAGTAACTTACATATGCATGGTGCTGAAAGGTCGTATCACTGCGATGAATCAAGGGAGCCGTGTTGTCCTGACACAGGGATGTATGTTTGGCATTCATGATTTATTCTTGGGAAGATACTTAAGTAATTATGTAGCATCAGAGGACGTGGTTATTTATCCTTTTTCAGTGAGCGGAGTGGATTCCCTGCATGAAATCTTTGCTTTTAATAAAGATTATCAAGGTGTTATTATTTATTCTCTTTGTTATTACATCAGGGAATTAAGCCGTGTATTAGAAGAGATTAGACGATGTGATGAATCTCTTTGCGAGTATTTGAAGGAAGAATACGCTCATTACGTTAAGGCAGGTCATGGCAATAAGCTTCCTGTATATACCTTATCAAAAATTGAAGAATTAGAGTTGTACAACTCAGATATTGAATTTAATCAAAGGGAAGCAGATTTCTTTTGTGAGTGTTCCAATCTTCCATTAGCTGCTGTAAAAACTTTTTACGGATACAGCGAGAGCATGACGATGGTACATATTGAGGATGCTTGCTCTATTTTAGCCAGCCTGACGTTAGAGAGCATAGAGATTGCAGCTCATCTTGGAGAATCCTTCAAGCTTCTAATGAATCATAGCGAAATGTGCCTTTTTAAACGAATGGCGGCACTTTCTCTGGAGTTTAAAAAGAATGGATATCCACGACAGGAGATTATGCAGCGAATTGATGACATGGTAGACCGTATTAATACCGTAGACAAGGTATTAGCTCTCTATACCATTCATAGTGTAACATTAGACCGCAAGGAGTTTGAAGAATTATATCTTAGCCTTGTTGTTGGCACTGAGTGTAAAGAAACAATAGCAGATGTAACAGCAGACAGCAAAGCGGCGGTAGATTCCTTACGTGGTTCGATGAGACAAATACTTAGTTTTGTTGAGTTTGATAAAGAAAAGACCTTGGAATTTTCAAAAGCAGTTGAATATTTTGTGAATGCAGAGGATCGTCTGTCCCCTGACGATGAAATGAGATTGAACAGAAAGGAAATCACCAGGCATTATTATGAAATCTATGAACGTGCCTTTTTGATATCCTATAAAAAACAAAAGGCGGTACCTAAAGCAGTTGAATTATTTCTAAAGTTTGGATTCTTTGATGAGAGGCTGTTAACGGAACAGCAGTTATATGCTCTTTGTAAATTTGATGCCGGTAAATCAGAAGAACCGTGCCGGATTTATACACTTTATGAGTGGTTCAGCTTAATTATGCAGGGAAAAAGAGAGCCGTCAAAAAGCGAATTTGATTTAGATTATGTGGATAATCTTAGAATGCTGCGAAAAAAAGGAGAGATCACGGAGCAGGAGGAAAAAGAGCTTCGCTTCAATATGGAAAAGAAACTTCATTACGAAGTTACGAATGTATTTGCCTACAATAACCGATTACTGAATGGCCAAATTTCTATCTTTGTTCCGATACTTTACAAAGAACAATTTTATAATGTGATGGAAAGAGCATTTGTTACCAAACAAAGAATCAATGATTCTTTTCGTAAGGTATTAGAGATCGATTATTCCGCTTTCCACCGGGAAACACTTTATGTCAATGCAGAAGCAGGAATTGAGAAGGAATATATTATGAATCAGGTTTTTCCTGAAATCATTATTCTGCCGGTTACCGGTTCAAATGGTTCCATGTGGCAGGAAATTAGTGATAAGAGAAGGAATAAACCGGGTCGTTTCTTATTACCACACTTTATCGATTCCAATTTAGAGGATGTTATGATACGATTATTCGCGCGATTCCGTTGGGAATTATGCAGATGTATTCAAGGAACTGCTTGGAATGATTTAAAACATAAATCTCTTACTTCCGAATATGTTGATTATATTCAATTCTACCGTAGAAATCATGACTTGTCTGAGGAGCGGAAAGAAAAATTAAAGCTGCAGATTCAAAAGGGAAGAAACAACACAAGAGAAATATTCGTAATTGATTATGAAGCATGGATTAAAGGGGAGGCGGCAGGTGCCATTCGACTTAATAAAGTGGCAAGAGAGATTCTCGCAACCTATTGTCCGTTTTCGAAGGAGATACGTGAGAGACTGACAACACAGCCGTTGTTTGTGGAAGCATTTAGCAGGTTTACTCGCAATACTACTAAAAAGATCAGAGAGTTAGAACTTCGTTTCCATGCGTTGACAAAGGAAAAAATTGAATTAACAAAGGAACTAGAGGATACCATGTCCTTTTACCAAGAACTGTAATATTTACTGCCCCAGTGGTTTTTAGAGTAATCGCTGGGGTAGTTTGCGTTTAAATTGGAGGTACCATGAACTATACACTGCGGAATGATATTGTAAATAATCATAGCACCCGTATGCAGTATCTAAAAAATATATACCATTTTTTTGCTGCAGCAGGTTTTTATGACTCAATTTAAGGATGGAAAATACGCCATTGTTGACATAGAATATGTGACAATGGCTCTTCTTCGTTATTTTATTGAAGAAAACCATTTTAATGAAAGGAGTGTTACCTATCAAGAAGTGGCGGAGTTTTTATCGGAATTATTAAGAAGTGATTTTTCCTTATCCCTTCCGGAAGAAGAGGAAAAAGAACTGATTGATTACTTGTTTGATAAAATAAAAAATGATGGAAGACCATTTGTTATGGATTATTTTGATCCGTTGGAGAAAAAACAAAAAACAGCCAGGGTGAAACTATTAGAGAGTAAATTACTGGATGGCAGTGTAGTATATTTTGCTACTGCAGATGCAATCGAGTTTTATTTAGAGACCAAAGAAGTGAAGGAAGGCTTATTAGGTGTCAATGTATTTGAGAGTGTAAAAGCGTTCGAAGATTTTCAAAGAACAGGAATGCAGTGGTTTGATAGAGAACAAAAGGCTTTTTTACGAAACAAAGAACTTACAGATCAAGCGCTGAAAAAGGCGAGTGAGGCAGGAGTTAATTATCAAGCTTCCTTAAAAGAAATTTATGAGCTTGAGACGGAACTTAAAAAAGCCATAACGAATCACAGCCGGCTGCTATCGGATTGTACGGAGCTTCAAATACGTTCTGATGAGATGATTAGAAAGCATAAGTACAGCCGTTTCCGAAATGCTTTTGACTTTATAGATTATGTTGAAAAGGCTAAGGAGAAAAATAAAGTATCTTTATTAAAATCAATAGTCTCTCCATTATTTTTGCCAAAGATCACAAAAACGTTTTATCTTGGAAATATTGATGAACTCTTAAGCTATACAGGTCAGAAAGAAGAAGCCGGTGAAGCCATTTTAGAAATGAATGAAGAGGGTTATTGCTTTGAGGATGAAGTGGAGGAAGAACGAATATCACAAAATTATGAAGCAATGATAAAAACGTTACTTGATATGCTGCTTTCCAGAGAGAATTTTTCGTTAGCACAATTCAATCAAGAGCTTGAATTAAAGTATTTTGATGATATCTTTAAAAATAGTGACTATTACTCCTTCTTAGTTCATCTAAGTCAAAAAAAGGAGTATGACCTTTCTAAGATAAGAAAGCAGCAGGATACCTTTTTTGACGGATTCTTAGCAAGGTTTCTTGAGGAAGAAAAATTTGAGAGGTATCGAAAGTTACACTTTTCTCTAAAGCTCCTATCAGACCAGGAGGGAGAAGGGAAGATAACCCACCTAAGATGGTTCTATTGATACTACTTGTTAATTAGAAACGATAATGATAATATTAGGTTAGATTATGTCAAAAAAGAGAGAAGGAATTCGGAAAGAAGGGTTAACAATGCTAGAGGTAAATCATGTACACAAGGCATATCAAAATCATACTGCGGTAGAGGACATAAATTTTGAGATGAAGCAGGGTGAAATCACAGGTTTAATTGGTCCGAATGGTGCAGGAAAGTCAACGACCGTATCGATGATAGCTACTCTGCTTAAACCGGATAAGGGTCAAATTCTTTTCTATGGAGAGGATATTGCGAAAAATCCTAAAGTCATCCGTAGCTCCTTAGGATATGTGCCTCAAGACATTGCGCTTTATGAATCTCTTACAGGAAGGGATAATTTCGAATTCTGGGGTAATGCCTATCATCTGCCAAAATCGTTAAGAAATGAACGAATAAAAAAACTAAGTGATATGATAGGTTTTTCAGAGAGTGAACTAAAACGAAAAGTAAAAGAGTATTCTGGTGGTATGAAACGAAGGTTAAATATTGCGGTAGCTTTGCTGCATGAACCTAAATTAGTGATATTAGATGAACCAACCGTTGGTATTGACTTACAATCAAGAAAACAGATTTTATCCGCCATTGGACAACTTAAGCTGGATGGAACAGCTATCTTATATGTTGGTCATTATTTAGAAGAGGTGGAACGTTTATGTGACCGGATTCTTATTTTCAATCAGGGAAGATGTGTATGGAATGAAACCGTATCAAATTCCTTAGCCCGAAGAGAGCAGAACATTACTTTAGAGCAGCTTTATGAGGAATTAAGTATCAATTAAATAATAGTTATATCCGTTTTAAAGTTTTACGGATTAAAAAATGATCGGTGTTTGGAGGCTAGGTTGAAAAGTGAAAGTTAATTTTTCAACATCCTGATTTTTATGCGTGCTAAAGCACACAGATGGGAGTTAGAATGAAGAAATATAAATTAATCATCCAAATAGAGCAAATTAAGAAATATCTGGAGCAGGGGCAATTAAAGGAGGCATGCGATTTGGCAAAAGAGGTAGATCCTAAGAAGTTAAAAAGCATGTCTGATTTAAGTGTGATTGCAGACTGCTACTTTCAAAATAGAAGATATGCTGAGGCAAAAGAACTGTTTGAACAAATCTATGATACTGTGAAAACACGAAGAGTTCTGGCACAATTAGTTCATTTGTCAATAAAATTAAAGGATATGATTGAGGCAAATTATTATCTGGAGGAATTTATAAAAATGGCTCCGGATGATTTTTATCAGTATATATTCCGTTATAACATTGATAAGTTAATGCGCAAACCCATTCATGTATTAATTTCAGACCTGGAAAGGCTTAAAGAAGTCGAATATATCGAAAGTTGGGCTTATGAGCTTGCAAAACTATATTATAAAAGTGGAAACGAAGCGGCTTGCCGCAGAGAATGTGAGAAAATTATATTGTGGTTTGGAAACGGTGAGTATGTTGACCGCGCAAAAGCCCTCTTAGCCTTTTATAATGGAGAATTAGATTTGGAGAAACTGCTTGATACTACAAAGCAAAAGAGTAGTAAGAGAACGGATACGGATACTGAGGAATCAGATAATCAGACGAATGAAATTGAGAAAAATTCAAAAGAAGAGGATTCTAAAGATAGATGTGCAGAGGAAAACGATGAGATAACAGAGATTCCGGAGGGAAAGGAATATAAGAAGTCAGATATCAAAGAGGTAATACAAGAAGAGAAAAAGCTTGAAAAAATTGTGAAAAAATACAAAGAACAAATTGAATATCTGCAGGGAGGGGAAAATAAAAAAGAGAAAGTGCAGCCTAACATGATTATTCCGCCTGTATTTGGTAAATCAAAGCATACACTATTTCATAAAAAGTATGATATGCAAGAGAATGAAGCCGCAATAGATAGTCCAAAAGTAGAAGCAGAGAACGAAGAGACGAAAGGTAAAGATTTGCATGTTGTGGAAAATATTTTTGAAGATGAAATAAATACGGGACCGGAGGATAACGGTAAAAACGATTTAAATATAGATAGCAGCGTTAAACATGACCTGAAAAATGATATTAAGAAGACCCGGGAAAGTTTATTTCATATTCCTTTAGAAACAAATGATGAGCTCATTCAGGATATACATTCAAAGCTTTTACCGCTGCTGGAAGAAAATAAAGTTTTATTAAGTGAAATCTTTGGAAATTTTATACGAATCAGCGGATTAAAGGAGGATATACTACATAGTCTTGAATCCATGATACACTCCGTATATGGGAATCAAAATTTAATTATAATGGGTAGTAAAGATAGTGGAAAAATAAAATTGGCTAAGAAATATGCAAAATTATTGCATCGTTTATCGTTTATATCTTCTCCTAAGGTTGCGCTTATTGATGCAAAGAAATTAAATCAAATGGATTTTATTTCAAAGAGTCATCAATTAAAAGAATGCATTATGATTTTGCAAAATGCACAGTACTTAACAAGGGAATCCTTGATTCGTTTAATGGAATTGCAGCAGGTTCCGAATCAAAATATAATTTATCTATTGACAGGAATAACCAGAGAGATGGAAGAACTATGGGAAGATAAAAAGGAGTTAAGAAATTCTTATCCAAATTGTATTGTATTGCCGGAATATAAGTCAGAGGATTATATTGGTTTTGCCTATGATGCTATCCTTGAGGCAGGGTATCAAATAGAAAATGAGGCATTTGAGTATTTAAGTGATGTAATATTGGATAGAATAGAAATAATAAGAGAAAACGCCCTTTCCGAAGTTTTCTCTTATATCAATCAATTAATTTTAAAGCATGAAAAGCAAAATGAACAAGTGCTGTTAGAATTGACGCGCAAAGGGAGCTTGAATCAACTTGATTTTTCTATATTAAAAAAGGAACATATAAAAGGCTAATTTTTCTGGAAATTTAATCGTAAGTTAGGAAGAAATCTGATGTTAAAGTTTAAAACGAAGTCGGATTTCTTCTTTCAATCGCTGACCGCCCTTAGATTCCACATTTTTAGTTATGTTTAGTATGTAGGACTCATTTTTTGCATAAGGCTCTAACGGTTCAATTTCAATACAATTATTTACCGAGTCATATTGAATGGAGGTTTTAAGGGAGGAACCATCTGCTTTAGTAACGTAGAGGTTCATATTATTAACAGTAGAAGGATTGAGCGGAGCTGTAAATTTGACTTTCCAGATAAATTTTCCTGTTTTAAATTTTAAATTTTGCTTTACCAGATTCAAAGTACCACCGGAAACGGCTTCTATATCGATATAATTGGTTGGCATATTGTTCACCTCAATGACAAGAAATAGGGTATTTTAGCATTTTATAGTTTTCTAAAGTAGGAACTAAAATCCTGCTCCAGTTTTGTTTTAAACAACTTTAATTAATTTATTATATCAAATTATACCATAGGTGTCAAAATTAGCAAAGGAAATTAGAAAGGTATTACAATGGAGAAAGAAATTTTTAAACCTGGTAATATGTTATATCCGTTACCAGCAGTAATGGTCAGTTGTGCTGACCAAAATGGGAATAATAATATCATAACGGTAGCTTGGTGCGGAACAATTTGTACGAATCCACCTATGGTTTCTGTTTCCATCAGGCCGGAACGATACTCTTATTCAATAATTGAAAAAACAAAAGAATTTGTTATTAACCTAACGACAGAAGAACTTGCCAAAGCAGCTGATTTCTGTGGTGTTCGCTCTGGCAGAGAGGTAAATAAGTTTAAAGAGATGAGTCTAACTCCAAAAAAAGGAGAAAAGGTAAATGCACCAATGATTGAGGAATCACCTGTGAATATCGAGTGCCGCTTAAAGGAAATTATAAAACTTGGTTCTCATGACTTATTTCTTGCGGAGGTTGTGGGGGTTCAAGTCGATAAGAGGTCAATCAATGAGACTGGTAAATTCGAACTAAATAAGACGAGACCCGTTGTCTATTCTCATGGAGAATATTATGGGCTTGGAACTTTACTTGGCAGCTTCGGGTATTCCGTAAGAAAGCAAAAAGTACAAAAGCTTGATAAAAAACAAATTAAGAAATCACGGGGTAAGATTAACCATGAAAAAGGATAATATAGTGTTAATTGGAATGCCGGGCGCCGGAAAGAGTACAATAGGAGTTGTATTAGCGAAAGTACTAGGGTATCAGTTTATAGATGCGGATTTACTCATTCAGGAAAGGGAAAGCCGCCTCTTACATGAAATCATTTCTAACGATGGACTGGAACGTTTTATACAGATTGAAAATGAGATAAATCAAAGCATTCAAGCAAATCATACTGTGATTGCAACCGGCGGCAGTGTAATCTACGGTGAAGAGGCGATGAATCATCTTAAAAGTATAGGTACTGTCGTTTATTTAAAGATGAGCTACAAAGAAATCAGCAAGCGTCTAGGGAATATTATGCAAAGAGGAGTCGTACTAAAGAAGGGGCAAGATTTAGTTGGTTTGTATGAGGAACGCTGCCCATTATATGAACTCTATGCGGATATTATAATAGATTGTGAGAATATGGATATTGAATCTACAATGGAGACAATTGTAGAACGAGTACACACAATTACAGAATAATTCAGTCGGACCTTTGCAAAAAACCGCAGAAAAGGTAGTGAAATACAGGGTTTTTCGAAAAAAAGTCATTTACAAATTTGTGCTTTGTGTTATAATCGTAATAAGATATCAATTTTCACAAATTAAAGACGCAGTTTATGTGCATTTTTAACTATGGATTTCCATAGGACTTTTTTCGTGGATGTACATCACTGCGTTTCACGCATGTAGATGACTAACAAGATTAAGATAAAGCGGAAAATGGAATATGATATAACTGCATTAATAATAGATAGAGGTGCGAAATGGAGCAGTATATTATAAAGGGAGGCAAGGCTTTGGCCGGTGAAGTTGCCATCGGTGGAGCGAAGAATGCGGCATTAGGTATTTTGGCAGCTGCAGTAATGACGGACGAGCAGGTTACAATTGAAAATTTGCCGGATGTTAGTGATATTTGTATTCAACTTCAAGCAATAGAAGCGATTGGCGCTAAAGTAGAGAAAATTGACAGACATACTGTTAAGATAAATGGTGGTACTATAAATTCAAAAAGCATCGACGATGATTTTGTACGGAGAATTCGTGCATCTTATTATCTTTTAGGTGCGCTACTAGGTAAATATAAGTATGCGGAAGTGGCACTTCCTGGCGGATGCAACATTGGAAGCAGACCAATTGATCAGCATATTAAAGGATTTGAAGCTCTTGGAGCAGAGGTAAAGATTCAGCATGGTATGATAACTGCATCAACAAAAAAGCTGGTAGGTACACATCTTTATTTTGATTGTGTTACTGTTGGTGCCACGATTAATGTTATGCTGGCGGCAGCTTTGGCAGAAGGCCAAACCATTATGGAGAACGCTGCAAAAGAGCCGCATGTTGTTGACGTAGCCAACTTTTTGAATAGTATGGGTGCCAATATAAAAGGTGCGGGAACAGATGTCATTCGTATCAAAGGGGTGAATAAGCTGCATGGCAGTACTTATTCTATTATTCCTGATCAGATTGAAGCAGGAACCTTTATGCTGGCAGCAGTTGCTACAAAAGGTGATGTAACAATTAAGAACGTTATTCCAAAGCATTTAGAAGCAATCACTGCAAAAATTGTTGAAATTGGTGCGGAAGTGGAAGAATTTGACGATGCCATTCGTATTGTAGCAAATAAGAGATTAGGTCATACACAGGTTAAAACCTTACCTTATCCAGGATTTCCAACGGATATGCAGCCACAGATTGCAACGGTATTAGCCATGTCGAGTGGTACAAGTATTGTTACGGAAAGTATTTATGAAAATCGTTTTAAGTATGTTGATGAACTTGCTAGAATGGGTGCATCCATCAAGGTGGAAGGCAATACTGCTATTATTGATGGGGTAGCGGAATTAACAGGGGCAAAAGTTTGTTCTCCTGATTTACGTGCCGGTGCAGCATTGGTTATTGCAGGTTTAGCAGCGGAAGGTGTAACAGTTGTAGAGCAGATAGAATTAGTAGAACGCGGTTATGAGAACTTTGAAGAGAAGATGAGGGAACTTGGAGCTTCCATGGAAAAAGTCGATGCACAAAATGAAAAGTCGATGCGTAAAGCTAGATTAAAGATAGGCTAAAATATGTTCCTAGCGTGCATTATAATTATAATAGTGTAAGTTTGTTACTGCAAGGGAATAGGTTACAATAAACTCAGGACAGAACGGAATAGCTTCATAAGATAGAAAGAGCAGGGACTGTTAGTCCCTGCTCTTGTGTTTTGTGTCAGGTGTTAAGTTGAGTGAGATTGGAATATTTGCTCGACACTAGATATAGAGCTTAAAGGCTTTCCTTCTATAATTTTTTAAAGTATTTTTGCAATATAGAGGTTTGGATATTTTGCCAAGTCTATAAATTCCTCTCCGCATTGAATGACCGGCTTCGAAAGAGTGTTGCGGTTCATAAAGACAACCTGACCTAACCTGCCATCACTTAAGTGAACGGTACTGTTTTGATAAAGCTGGCTGATATGATCGAAGAAAGTCATGATATATTTTGGTTCGTATTTTGTCAGACCCTCTGCTTCAAACAAAGAAATAACTTCAAAAGGGCAAAGTGGATTTCGATAACACCGGGAGGAAGTCATGGCATCATAGACATCTGCAATCATTACAATTTTAGCAAAACGGTCAATCTGTGCGGATGTTAGGCCCATAGGATATCCGCTGCCGTCACAACGCTCATGATGCATCATTGCGGTCATTTTTATATGTATATTGATATCATGCGGCTGCAGGATATTATATCCGCGTAAAGCATGGGTTCTTAGTAAGTTAAATTCTTCTTGTGTGAGAGGATCTTTTTTATTTAAGAGATCATTTGGAATAGTTAATTTACCCACATCATGAAGAAGACCACATAGCGTAAGTGTCTCAAGGTCTCTTGACCCAAAATTTAGCCATGTACCAAACATGTGACAAATGATAGAAACATTTACGGAATGAATATAGGTCATATCATCATAGTCTCTCATACAGTGCAGCATATCAAAGACATGAAGGTTATTTCTGCCTTGAGTCATAATCTTTTTAATATCACGGTACAACGAGTCAGTATCTATTTTACCGGCATTGTTTGTTATATTATCCAACTCATTATGAAATTTATCCACTGTTTTTAAAATAGTACTGCTAAATTCTTCAAACTCTTCCGAGGACCGCATTTGTTCTAAGTATAGATTAGGAGCAGACTTTTCCGGAGATTTTGATACTTCTTCTTGAACTTGAACCGATATTTGATTTATGGAGTAAAACTTAAGTCGGGTAATGATTTTATCTGTAAGTTTAGTACCTTCTGAAATAATAAGCTGATCACTAAACGTAAAGACATTATTTGCAATTATCATACCCGGAACTGCCTGGCTTACTAGAATCTTCTTGGTTTTCATAGGTACCCCTTCTTTATCTGGCATTATAAGTGACAATAGTATGTAATACGAAAATAAGGCGAAGCAAATTGTGCGTTATTACTATTTATTATAAGAAAAAAGTTGGAAAAAGTCAAATAATACATAAAAGAAATATAAAAGTAAATATAAAAAACTATTGACAAGGAATAAAATTTGAGTTATATATAATACATACCCCACGGGGGTATACTTAAAATAATTAATTCTGATTCACTTCACTGAAAATGATAACCGTATTTTTAAAAATAAGTTCTTTTTGCTCATTGATTTCTTTTATCAACACATACTATAGTGCTTTAGCGTATAGATGTTATAAAAAGGCGGGGGAAAGAAAATATTTTAAATTTATTTTTCAGGTACTAAGTGAAAATAGAATAGAAGGGTTGAGATTCATGAAAGAAATATATCATATCGAGGGAATGACTTGTGCCTCTTGCAGCAGTGCGGTGGAGCGAGTTACCGGCAGGCTTCCTGGGGTTATCTCCAGCAGTGTGAACTTAACAACGGCAAAGCTTACAATTGAATATGAAGAAGGTAAGGTTGCACCTGATTTGATCATGGAAAAGGTAAGAAAGGCCGGATTTGGAATTTCTCCATATCATAAGGAAAAACAGATAGCCAAGAAGGATGTCCGGCAAAAAGAGGAGGAAGAGGAAGATAAGAAATTCAAGGCATCCAGACTAAGACTTGTAATTGCAATTGCATTTGCAATTCCTCTGCTTTATATCAGCATGGGGCATATGGTACCATGGGATATGCCATTACCGGCATTTCTTGATACGCATAACCATATTGCCGTACAGAATTTTGCAGTTGCACAATTAATATTGACAATTCCGATTTTAATTTGCGGAAGTAAGTTCTATACAAACGGTTTTCATACCTTATTTAGAGGAAATCCTAATATGGATACTTTAGTAGCAGTTGGTACATCAGCGGCATTTGTCTACAGCTTAGTCATGACATTTCGTGTTCCTTATAACATGGATGCAGTTCACAATTTATACTATGAATCAGCAGCGGTTGTAGTTACGTTAGTAATGCTTGGCAAGTATTTGGAAAGCAGGAGTAAGAGAAAGACTACACAAGCGATTCGTAAGATGATGGAGTTAGCACCAGATACAGCAGTGCTGGTGGTAAATGGAATTGAAAGAGAAGTTCCGGTGAGTGAGCTAAGAGAGAATGATGTGGTTATTATTAAGGCGGGAAGTAAAGTACCAATTGATGGTGTTGTTATCGAGGGAAGCAGCAGTGTTGATGAATCTATGTTAACAGGGGAGAGTATTCCTGTAGAAAAGCAAGCTGCTGACATGGTGATTGGCGGAAGTCAGAACTTTAACGGTATGCTTTTAGTACGTGTGACTTGTGTTGGTGAAGATACGACACTTGCTAAAATTGTCAAACTAATGGAAGATGCCCAGGGAAAAAAAGCACCAATTTCTAAAATTGCGGATAAGGTTGCAGGATACTTTGTTCCTGTCGTAATGGTAATTGCTGTTGCAGCAGCATTGATTTGGCTGGTACTTGGTCATGATCTTGCCTTTGTATTGACGATTTTTGTGTCTGTTTTAGTAATTGCTTGCCCATGTGCCTTAGGCCTTGCAACACCGACGGCGATTATGGTTGGAACAGGACTTGGTGCAAGTCATGGTATTTTGATAAAGAGCGGTGAAGCTTTAGAAACGGCTCACCATATTAATACGGTTGTATTAGATAAGACAGGAACCATTACGGAAGGAAAACCAAAGGTTGTAGCAATATTTACAAAAGGTTATAGCAGAGAGGAAATTCTTAGCTTTACTGCGGCTGTAGAAACAGGAAGTGAACATCCGCTTGCACGTGCGATTGTAGAGGAGTATCATAATAGTGTGAAAGGAAAGGAACCGGCAATAGAGCAGTTTGAGAATAAGACTGGTCTAGGAGTTGAGGCGATTCTTTCAGAAAGTGGTAAAAGGATTGCTGTAGGTAATGAAAAGCTGATGCAAAGTTACGGAAAAGATGCGGTTTCCACAGAATATCGTGCCGCAGCAGAAGAAATGGCAAAGCAGGGGCAGACTCCGATTTATGTTATGATAGATGGAAAACCGGAAGGAATTATTGGTGTTGCAGATACCATTAAAGCGACAAGCAGGGATGCAGTAAAAGCGCTGAAATCGTTAGGATTAACAGTATATATGTTAACCGGAGATCATAAGGTGACTGCGGAAGCGATTGCAAAAAAGGCTGAAGTAGATCATATCATTGCAGAGGTAATGCCTGGAGACAAGGCGGATGTAGTTAAGAAGCTTCAATCAGAAGGAAATAGGGTTATGATGGTTGGCGATGGTATTAATGATGCACCGGCATTAATTCAGGCAGATGTCGGAGTTGCGATTGGAAGTGGAAGTGATATTGCAATTGATTCTGCAGATCTTGTATTAATGCGTTCTGACCTTATGGATGTTTACCGTGCTGTAAACCTAAGTAAGTTAACAATCCGCAATATCAAACAAAATCTTTTCTGGGCCTTTATTTATAATATTATTGGTATTCCAATTGCAGCAGGATTACTGTATCCACTTACTCAAATGCTATTAAGTCCGATGCTTGGAGGCTTTGCGATGTCTTTAAGTTCTGTTTGTGTAGTAACGAATGCGTTAAGCTTACGCTACAAGCGGCTTGATGTAAAAAGGAGAGCATAGATGCCGGAGGAAAAAGAAGAAATGCTTTTGTGCCATGAGGTGAAGCACAGAAATGAAAAGGAATTTAAAGATCTGATTCATCGTTTAAACCGTATTGAAGGTCAGGTTCGAGGCATCCGCCGGATGGTGGAGGAAGAGCATTATTGTGTTGAGATCTTAACTCAGGTTTCCGCAATTCAATCTGCGTTAAATAGTTTTAATAAGGTGCTGTTAGGGAATCACATTCGTTCTTGTGTTGTTGAGGATATCAGACAGGGCAATAATGAAGTGATTGAGGAACTTTTAAAAACAATCCAAAAAATAATGAAATAAGAAGCTAAGTCAGCAATAGTAGGATAGTAAAGAAAGAAAACTCCTTTTCTTATACAAAATGCTATGAGAAAAGGAGTATGCAAAGATGCGTAAGAAAGGAATATATTATGACAAAGTTTGATATTAAAGAAATGAAATGTAATCACTGTGTGGAACGTATTCACAATCTTCTTGAGGGGCTTCAGATAAGTCATCAGATTGACTTAGAAACAAAATCTGTAAGCCTTGATGGGGAGGAAGAGGTTTTAAACCAGGCGGTGGAAGAATTGGAAGATATCGGATTTACTGCAACAAAAAAATAGTTGTTCGTAAGCAGGATAGATGTCATAAATAAGATAGCTTTTGTCGAAAAGTTATTTGAGATAATGAATTATTTTTCTTGACAGGAAAGCCATTTTTCGATATAGTTAAGGCACAAGTCGACACCATTTTCATAATTGTCGGCCAAGTGTGCGAATATACAATAAGTTTATAGATATTTCTCTTATTCAGAGTGACGGAGAGTAAAGACTCAGTGAAGTCACGGCAACCCCCCCTTGGGAAGGTGCCAAGTTGAGCGAGTAATCGAACAATAAGAGGATTTGGTTTTTAATTAACAAGTCCGCTTATGCGGACTTTTTTTGTGGATAGGAAGAAAATACTAAGACGGTTGTATTCGGACTGAACCAATTAACATAGGAAAGGGTGCTGCAGCGCCTTATCAGAGGTTTAAAAAGTAACTTCTGACGGAGTGACAAACTTAAAAAACATGGAAAGGTGAAGGGAGATTTTATGCAAAACAAATTACTTTTTACTTCAGAATCTGTAACAGAAGGACATCCGGATAAAATCTGTGATCAAATCTCAGACGCAGTGTTAGATGCATTATTACAACAAGATCCAATGAGCCGTGTTGCTTGCGAGACCGCAATCACCACAGGACTGGTACTTGTAATGGGGGAGATTACAACCTCCGGTTATGTTGACATTCAAAAAATCGTGCGTGAGACTGTGAAGGAGATCGGTTATGATCGTGCAAAGTATGGATTTGACGGGGATACCTGCGGTGTTATTGTAGCACTTGATGAGCAGTCAAAAGACATTGCTCTTGGTGTAGACAAAGCCTTGGAGGCAAAACAAAATGAAATGACAGACGAGGCAATTGAAGCGATTGGCGCGGGAGATCAGGGTATGATGTTTGGCTATGCATCTAATGAGACGGAGGAGCTTATGCCATATCCAATTTCATTGGCCCATAAATTAACGAAACAGTTATCAAAGGTAAGAAAAGAGGGAACATTAAAATACCTTCGCCCGGACGGAAAATCTCAGGTCACAGTGGAATACGATGAGGAAGGAAGGCCGGTTCATCTAAATGCGGTAGTATTGTCCACACAGCATGATCCGGATGTGACACAGGAGCAAATTCATGAGGATATTAAAAAGTATGTATTCGAACCGGTTCTTCCAAAGGACATGGTAGATGAGAATACAAAGTTCTTTATTAATCCTACCGGACGTTTTGTTATTGGTGGACCAAATGGAGATAGTGGTTTAACAGGAAGAAAGATTATCGTAGATACTTATGGGGGATACGCCCGTCATGGCGGCGGTGCATTCTCCGGTAAGGACTGTACGAAGGTGGATCGTTCTGCTTCTTATGCGGCTCGTTATGTTGCAAAAAATATAGTTGCAGCCGGCCTTGCAGAGAAGTGTGAGATACAATTGTCCTATGCGATTGGTGTTGCACGGCCAACTTCCGTTATGGTTGATACTTTTGGAACAGGAAAGAAGAGCAATGAGGAGTTAACACAAATCATACGCAAGCACTTTGATCTTCGTCCGGCCGGAATTATTAAAATGCTTGATCTAAGAAGGCCAATTTATAAGCAGACGGCTGCTTATGGACATTTTGGCAGAAATGACTTGAACCTTCCTTGGGAGCAAACAGATAAAGCAGAAGAATTAAAGAAATATTTATAAAATTATGGGGCTTCTCACAGGCATGTGGGTAAGCCCCTTTTTATAGTTTTTATAGATTGTTTAGGTGTAAGCCTAATCAAATTATGTTATAATGAAATGGAAAGTAGTAAAACTTGCTATTTTCTTATGAAATAGAATAAAAAATTAAGAACACTTAAACACTAACACCAGCAGCAGAGGTTAAAATTAGGAAAACCTTTAGATACGGAGGAAGGAAAGTGGATCTAAAAAACAGACTTAAGATGTCGTTCTTAATCATAATCATCCTGCCCATATGTTTAGCCGTTATGACCGGTAAACTAATTATAGAATATCAGTTAAACTCTATTCAAAAAACCTATGATGTTGAGTTTAATAGCATGCAGGTAATAACAAATCCGATACAGATATTAAACCGTGTGACAAGAGATGTTTTTAACAGAATAAAAACAAAGGCGATGAAAGCTCCTTGGGAATTGGAAGATTTAGAATATATTAAAGCGCTTAACTCAGAACTTCAGGAAAAGTATTCCTTCTTGGTTGTCAGAAAGGAGAAAGAGATTATCTTTGTTGGGAATGCTCAGAAATATTCTTCTGTTAAGAATAACCTTCCAGGCTATAATAATCATAGTACCGAAGTTGACGGAGGTATTTACCTTGGAGGTAAGAATCCCATCTTATTAAAACAGCAGGACTTTGTGTATCAGGATGGTTCTGAGGGAACGATATTTGTATTAACCGATGTTGATAATATTGTACCGCAGCTAAAAGCATCTGCTATTCAGGCTGTGATATCCTTTGTTTTAATTATTGTAATAACCGCCTTTATCTTAATTGTGTGGCTGTATA
The DNA here is from genome assembly GCA_023457255.1 of Bacillota bacterium. Lineage (GTDB taxonomy): Bacteria > Bacillota > Clostridia > Lachnospirales > Lachnospiraceae > Lachnoclostridium. The sequence goes on from JAEWMB010000008.1 coordinate 87,239, forward strand.
GAGGTATTATAAAACCACTTAATGTTCTAAAACGTGCTACCAAGGAGATGAAAGAAGGAAATTTAAATTATTCGATTTCCGTCAAATCGAATGATGAGATTGGGCAGTTATGCGAAGACTTTGAAGAAATGAGAATTCATCTAAAAGAACTCATAGAAGTAAAGATGCAGTACGAGGAAAATTCAAGAGAGCTATTAAGTAATATATCTCATGACTTAAAGACACCGCTTACAGCGATTAAGGGCTATTCCGAAGGAATTATTGATGGGGTGGCAGATACTCCGGAAAAGCTTGACCGCTATGTAAAAACAATTTATTCTAAGGCAAATGATATGTCTTCCCTGGTGGATGAGCTATCACTTTATGCTAGAATAGATAACAATACGGTTCCCTATAATTTTAATATTATCGGAATTGATAATTACTTTAGTGATTGCGTGGATGAGCTTAGTTTTGAACTGGAGATAAAGAATATAAAGTTGGAATATGAAAATATGATATCACCGGAGTGTAAAATAATTGTTGATACGGAGCAATTAAAAAGAGTGATTCATAATATTGTTGGAAATGCAGTAAAATACATGGGAAAACCGGAAGGAACCATTAGGGTACAGCTATCCGATGCCGGCGATATGGTACAGGTTTCCATCCAGGATGATGGCTGTGGAATAGCAGCGAAGGATCTTCCGAATATATTTGAACGCTTTTACCGTGCGGATGCATCCAGAAACTCAAAGCAAGGCGGCTCCGGACTTGGTCTTGCAATAGCAAAAAAGGTGATTGAGGAGCATGGCGGTAACATTTGGGCGAAGAGTGAGGTCAGTATTGGAACGAGTATTATCTTTACCATAATGAAATGGACTGACAAAGAGCATATTGAGAAGAAACTCTCTAAAATAAAAAAAGGATTGGTACTTCAAGTAAAAGATTAAAAAAGGAGGAAAACTTCTATTTTGAAGTATCTTATCTGCAAGCCTATGGGACTTTATGGGGATTCGTATGAATATAAAAAAATTTATACGGTAGCGGAAGAAAGGAGATTTATATGGACAAGATATTAATCGTGGAAGATGAGGCAGCAATTGCAGAACTTGAGAAGGATTATCTGGAGCTTTCCGGTTTTGAAGTAAGTATTGAAAATACCGGAGATAAGGGCTTGGCAGCAGCGCTTACAGGGAATTATAAGCTAGTCATTCTTGATTTAATGTTACCAAACGTGGATGGATTTGAAATTTGTAAGCGTGTAAGAGAAGAAAAGAATATTCCTGTTATTATGGTATCGGCTAAAAAGGACGATATTGATAAAATTCGGGGGCTTGGACTTGGAGCAGATGACTATATGACGAAACCATTTAGCCCGAGTGAATTAGTTGCCAGAGTAAAAGCGCATTTAGCACGATACGAGCGGTTAATTGGTACCGGGATGAAGGAAAATGAAATGATAGAAATCCGAGGGATTAAAATTGATAAAACTGCCCGACGTGTTTATATAAACGGAGAGGAAAGGGCATTTACAACCAAGGAATTTGATTTACTCACCTTCTTAGCTCAAAACCCAAACCATGTATATACCAAAGAAGAATTGTTTCAAGAGATTTGGGATATGGAGTCAATTGGGGATATTGCAACGGTTACGGTTCATATTAAGAAGATTCGTGAGAAGATTGAAGCGAATACATCAAAACCACAGTATATTGAGACAATCTGGGGTGTGGGATACCGTTTTAAAGTTTGACACTTGTTAAGTTATGCTATATAATGTAGTCGCTGACATAGAAGGAATCCCTGATAAAGAAGCGCAATCTGAAAAGTTAAAGGCAGAAAAAGAAACTTCTGTTTTTAAAAGAAACGATAAAAGCGTAGATCAGGCTTTTGAAAGGAAATGAGGAATTCATTTCAGCTTTCAAAAGTCTTTTTTGTTCCTGGAAGGAAATTATCCGGATTTATATTTTTCTTAATTATAGTAACATTTCCTCTTACTTATGTATTCGTTTAATTGTAATGGAGGAATTAGTAATGAAAGAGGCATTTAAGTCAGAGGTAATATGAAATATCTTCGGTATGAAGATGGAGATGCTTTTGTGAGAATTTAAGTGACCGCTTTATTAACGAATAGGGAATAACTTCACTTAGTAAAAGATGAAAGGAGGATAATTTTGGATACCAGAATTGCATTAATTGGGATTATAGTGGAACAGCTCGGTGCATCGGCAGAAGTAAATCAAATTCTGCATGAGTACAGCAGCTACATAATCGGTAGAATGGGCCTTCCTTATAAAGATAAGAATGTCAGCATTATTAGTGTGGTCGTAGATGCCGAAAACAATGTGATAAGCTCCTTGTCCGGTAAATTAGGCATGGTGAAGGGAATCAGCGTTAAGACGATGTATTCAAAGACTTCATAAGGGTTTATGTTTGATTAAAAGATTTACTAATGTTTTTGTATTCTTGAGATTTGTATAAAAGATAAATTGGTTCCTTTATGACATCAGGATATGCAGGTGTACTAAGTATACGAAGTGAATTAATTGAAGAAGATTTTAAACAAATAAATCAGAAAAGAGTAGTTCAATGCCGGTATAGCGGCAGATGGAGGATATTATGAGAAAATATAAACTTTTGGTACTGACACTTGTTTTTGGTATGGCGGTGTTAGCGGGGTGTTCAGCAAAGAAGAATACAGGAGATGGCAATATAACCCCAGAACCAACCAAGGCAGAGGAGGTAACAGCAGCACCAAGTGAAGAACCAACAAAAGGTGCAGAGGACGCTGCTCAAAAAATTACAATGAATGTCGCGGCGCTGAAGGGACCAACTGCAATGGGAATGGTCGAGTTGATGGAGAGGGCAGAAAAAGAGGAAACAACCAATCATTATGATTTTACAATTGCCGGCACTGCAGATGAAATCACAGCAAATTTAATTAAGGGAGATTTTCAGATAGCAGCAATCCCATGTAATTTAGCTTCTATTCTATATCAAAACAGTGAGGGAAAGATTCAAGTAGCAGGTATTAATACGCTTGGAGTTTTATATATTGTTGAAACCGGTGCTTCTATACAAAGTGTAGAAGATTTAAAAGGAAAAACCATTTACTCCACCGGCAAAGGAACAACACCAGAATTTACTCTGAATTACCTTCTTCGTTCTCATGGCATTGACCCAAGTAAGGATGTGACAATCGAATACAAGTCCGAAGCAACAGAAGTTGCAGCAATGTTGAGTGAATCGGAGGATGCAATTGCTATGCTGCCTCAGCCTTATGTAACGACAGTGCAGATGGCTAATGATAAAGTTAGAGTAGCATTGGATGTAACGAAAGAGTGGGAAGCGCTAAATGCGGATAGCTCTGTTGTTACCGGCGTTGTTGTTGTGAATAAAAAATTTGCGGATGAGAATAAAGAAGCGGTGGAAACATTTTTATCAGAATACCGTGATAGTGTTGCTTATGTAAATAGTAATGTAGATGAGGCATCCGCCTTAATTGAAAAGTTTGGTATTGTGAAAGCACCGGTTGCTAAGCAAGCGCTCCCTTACTGCAATATCACATTGATTCGTGGTGAGGAAATGAAAAACAAAGTAAATGGATATCTAAAGGTACTTTATGATCAAAAGCCGGAGTCCGTAGGTGGTAAGTTACCGGAGGAAGGGTTTTATTGGGAGTAGACTTATAATGGGAAAGGCTGCCATAGTAGTTGGTTCATGAGGAAGAGTCAGAATCGAACGTTGTAGTTTGATTCTGGCTCTTTTTTGTTACATTCTGCAGGTCAGATTTTTTACATAGATAAAAAACGGAGGTTATATGTAAATTATTAGATAATATTGCTCATTGGGACACATGATTTTATATAATATTATGCAAAATTTGATAAAGCATGCGAATGTTTTAATTATCTATAAAATTATAAACAAAAATACAAAAATAAAGTAAAACGATATATACAGAATAAACACAGAATATATTTACAATGCAGGGAATCTATGATATATTATAGGAGATTCGTATAAAATGTAAGCGTTTACAGTGAGGAAGATTTTTACATTCTAAAATTGAAATTATTTCAAAACATCGGGAATTGTAAGAGCTTAAAATAAAGAGATATAAAGAAAATTTATTTTAAATGGATTGTAAACGGTTACAATATTAAATCAAACAGAGATAAAGGAGGAGCTATGGTTCGGTTACATAAGGAAAAAAGAAACAAGATTTTTACTCTTATTTTAGTTTTTTCTATGATTCTAGGAGTAATTTCTCCAGGAATGACCCAAGTAAAGGCAGAAGAAACACAGGAAGAAACTACAGTATGGAATTTTAGAGGCGGGCAAGAGGGCGCTTTTAGCGGGGAATTTCAGGGGAATAATGGGATTGGGGAGTTCCAAGGTATTCAGATAGATGCTACAAATGGGAAGCTTGCGGCAAGGGGACAAGGCGATACTCAGATGAATGCAGGAACTAAACTTGTAATTCCAGTGAGTGGAAGCGCGATTATAGCAGTAAAGACGCACCAAAGCTATTACAATTATACAATTGATGGGGAAAGTGCAACAGGCGGCAACTTTGAACATGAGTATAAAGGAGGAGAAGGAACTGTAGTAATAGAAGCGACGGGTTCTGTTTATCTCCATGAAATTAGCAGAACCTATACAAAAGCAGAAGAACCCGAAGAAGAAACACCAGAAGAATTACCGGAGAGCGATTTAATCGATGTATGGGATTTTGGGGCGGAACAGTTAGACGGCTATAATAATAAGCTGACGGTAGATATTATAAATGGTCTATATCCGGAGGGAACACCGGTAGGTGAGGGGAAAACTATTCCTGGATTCTCAATCGGAGACGGGGAACTTATCTTCAATGATGGAGGACACCAAACAACACACAGATTACGTACAAACAATAAAAACCTAATTCGCTATGATAGTAGATCTCTTAATTTTGAAGGTGTAGATGGAGCATTAACAGGATATCTATACTCAAATAAGGGAAGTACGAAGGATGTTTACCTTGGTATTTCGCTAAGAGAAGGGGATATCGTAACCTTACTGGTAGCATCCAATGGTGGAAAATCTACAGTTCATATGGAGGCACCTTCCGGGAAGTCAGTTTCTCAGGTTTATAATGAGGGAGGTTCCACTGCATCAAAGATGGTATTCTATGCGGCAGAAGCAGGGCTTCATAAGATTTACTCCGTAGATGAGAAACTGGTAGTTGCAAGAGTATACCGTGAATATACAAAACCGGTAAAGGTATCCGGTACAATAGATGCTCCAGAAGGTCTTAGCGATTACTCCATATCTTTTACGAATGACAAGACAGGAGCGGTTATTTCTGCTAAGGTTGTAGATGGGAAATATCAGGTATCCTTAAGAGAGCAGTATACTTATCAAGTAGGCTTAAGCAATGCGAATGGATATATTATTACAAGCGGGAAATCTATCGAGATTCCAAAGGGCTCCGAGAGCCGCATCTATGATATTGCGGTTCAAAGTGTTCCGCTTGTCACCTTGACAGGAAAAATCACAGGTTTATCGGAAAATGCTCTAGATAAGCTAATGCTGCAATTTGTACCAAAGGACATAAGTGCGATTTATCTTCCGGAAATCGTGGTGCAAAAAGACGGAACATATACATTATCCTTAGAAAAAGGAATCGAATATGCTCTTGTGGCAGAGGGAGTGAATGATTACACCCTTCTTGGTGAGGGAAGCCTTTTTGCAAATGAAGATATAGTTTATGATTTTGTATTTGAAGAAAAGGTAAAATATCCGGTTGATATCAAGTTAACAGGAATTGAGGAAGAAGTAAGAAATAGTGCGTTTATTACTTTTGCAAACATCAATGAAAAGGGATATGAATATACATTTCCAATGGCAGGACAAGAGATAAGTCTTCGGGATGGACAGTACCGTATAACGGTATCCGGAATAGGAAAATATCCGGTTTCGATGGCAATTTCCCCTGATGTAAAGGTCGATGGTACAGGTGCGGAAGCAACCGTGAACTTTAATACGATTACAAGTTGGAAATTTGGAGCTTTAAATAAAGAATATGGCGGGGCGGGAATTGAAAAGATTCAAGAAGAGTCTTATTATTCCGGACTGCAGCTCTCAAGTACAGGCGTAGTAGAAAATAAGGGATACTTGCTGATGAATGCGGGCGGATCAATTAAAATACCAGTAAAGGCAAAAGATCTTGTTAGTATTTCTTACTGCTATTCGGCAGCGTTCCAGATAGAAGGAACAGAGACGAAGGTTGATGAGAGTTCAGGAAGTACGGCGAAGATTGATACAATCTCTTATGAAGCTTTGGAAGATGGTTTCCTTACTTTAGCAGGATTTAAGGGAGAAATCGCAAGTCAAACTTATCTTACACAAATTATGGTAGTTTCACCGGTAGAGAGAAAAGAAGTTATAACGGTAGGTAAGACTGGAAGTGACTATGCGACAATCGGAAAAGCCTTAGAAGCGGTTAGGAATATGAGCCGTCCGAATAAGGAAAGGGTTGTAATTGAGATTCAGCCGGGTAATTATGAGGAGATGCTTGTAGTAGATGTTCCTAATATAACGCTTAAGAATGCGAGCAAGAATCCAAGTATTGCGTTGACAGATAAGGGCGTAGGCATTGCAAAAGAGGCGGTTAGAATCACTTCTTACTATGGACATGGCTATAGCTACTATAGTATGGGTACGGATGGAAAATATGATGCAAAGGCACTAGAGGCAAATAAAGCAAATGGATACCTTTCTTACCATAATCCAGGTTCTGGTACAACAAACGGAAGCTATTGGAATGCTACAGCAGTTATTTTAGCAGATGGATTCACAGCAGATGGAATTATATTTGAAAACTCCTTTAACCAGTATATTTCTGAAAAAGAAGCACAAGACATTCTAGTTTTGGAATCCGGAAATAAGGGAGAAAGGTCAAGAGTAGTAGGAGATACCTCGGTTCAGCATAAAAAGTTTGTAGAAAGAGCTGCAGCATTAGCAATTGGAAATAATGTAAAAGAAGCTTATTTTGATCATTGTAGGTTTGTTGGAAGACAAGATACGCTTTTTGGCGGAGAGAATGTAACAGCAGCATTCTATAAGAGTGCCATCATGGGTGGAACAGACTATATCTTTGGTGGAATGACGGCAGTCTTTAATCAATGTGAACTTGTTCTTAATACAAGTGAAGATAATAATGATGTTGCATACATTACAGCAGCACAGCAAAAAACAGGAAGAGGATACTTAATGTATCGCTGTACAGTAACCTCCACTACTCCAGGAGTAGATACCGCATCTGAAAAGACATCAAAACCAGGCTACCTTGGAAGACCTTGGCAAGCAGGAACAAGTGAAGTTGTATTTTATGAAACAAAGATAGGTACAACGGATTTTTCAGGAAAAGTAGAGTCCTTGATCATACCTCAGGCATGGGGCTCAGGTCTGGGTGGAGAATCAAGATTTATGTATGAATATGATTCTAAGGAAGAAGCAGAAGGAATTGATTATTCTAGGAGCCGTGTAGCCTGGTCAACAGTGCTGACAGAGCCAAAGCTTCTTGATGGAACAGAGCTTACAACGAAGGAGATAGCAATTAAGGCTTTCCTTGGAGACTGGAAACCATTTGAAGTAGAAACAACAAATCCAGAAGAACCACAGGAACCGGAAGAACCGCAAAAGCCACAGGAGCCACAAGAGCAAGAAAGCACCGGTTCGAGTGCAGAGTCAGAGAAACAACCGGAGGATGTTCTTTCTATAAAGGCACCTGTCAACAGTGACGGAAGTGTAAATTGGGAAGCTGTGAATATTGCAATCGAAGAGAAGCTGGAAAAGTTTTCGGCAGCAGATACGAAGACATTGTTTGTAGAAATTAACATGGGCAAGTCAACCATTCTCGGCGGAGAATTAGTAGAGGCAATTCAGGGAAAGCAGATTAAGGTAACTCTAACCTTAGAATCTGGAGTTGTTTGGAGCATTAACGGAGAAGATTTAGCGGAACAGAAATACAATGATGTTGATCTTGCAGTAGAATTAGGAACTAATGCAGTACCTAAGACTGCGGTGGAAGGCTTAGGAGTTACAAAAGAAAGATTAGCAGGTCAGATTTCTCTTGCTCATAAGGGAGAATTCGGATTTACAGCAGAACTTTCCCTTGACCTGGAGAAGTTAAATTCAAAACTTACTTTGTCAGAAGTTAAAAATCAAATTGCGGCAGTTTATTACCATAACCCAAGGACGGGAGAACTAAACTTACAGTCCGCAGGAAGAATTGATACAAAGGGAAATGCAGTATTCTGTTTCAGCCATGCTTCTGATTACGTTGTTCTTATAAGCGAGAAACTACTTATTGATGAAACTACAAAGAATTCTATTACAGTAAACGGCGTACTGCCAGGAAAGACTGCAAAGAGGACGATGTATGTAGGGGGAACTATTGGAGCAGCAGATACGGTAGAGATTATCCTCCCGGATGGAATTAAAGATGCAGTGGAGCAGAACCTGATTGATTACAGAGTAGTATGTGTATCCAATAATCGAAAGACTGCTATTGTATCAAAGAAGGGTGCTGTAACTGCAAGAGCGGTTGGAGATACAACGCTTCGTACAACAATTCAGTTAGACGGGACAACATTTGCATATGATACTCTGATTTCTGTAAACAAAGCTTCTGTAAAGATAGTCAAAGGACCTAGTGTGTTAACACAAGGGAAAAAGGCAACCTATCAAGCAGAAGTACTAGGATACCGTACCGAGGATGTTGTATGGATGACAAGTAAGAAAAATATCGCAGTAATTGGAAAGAATAAAGGTAAGTTAACAGCAACAGCAACAGCAAAGACTGCAGGAAAAGAAAAGGTGTTCATAAGAGTTGCCGGAAATAACGGAAGTTATGTAGAAGGTAAGATTGAGATAACAGTGAAGTAGAAGACAAGCCCCTTGGATATCATTTCTAAGGGGCTTGTCTGTTATTTATTTCATATGTGTTCCTCTTAGTTGTACCTTATGGTATTTTTAGCCGTTTTGGCAATGCAGTGAGCTAAAAAGATATCAAAAATATAAATTCTATAGTGAGATAGATTTTGAATTGAGGATTATCTTACAAAAAGGCGCGATAAAAAATAGCAGGGAATATACACAATTTACAAAGATAGTTATTTACAATAGAAAAAAGATTTGATATAATTAAAGAAGGTTTTGGAAAAAATGTAAGCGATTACAATTTTGTTAAAATATTATTAACTACATAAGTTACTAATCCCAAAAACAAAAGATACATGGATTGTAAATGATTACATATATTTTCCAGAGCTTTAGTTTAATGAGTAACCAATAAGACGAAAATGCAAAGGAGGATGTGAGGATGAAATTAATTAGAAAAAATAGAGTGATTTCTATTTTTACAATTATATTCATGCTTTTTAGCACAGTGTTTGCCGGTAATACACAGTCGGCAAAAGCAATGTCAAATGATTTTCCTATTCCATCAGATGAATCAATGGAAATTGATGAGAATGTAACATTGGATAGTATGAGTGAAGAAGGTGATATGTTTGCTGTTGCTGCGGCATCAGGCGGAGCTGTCACAATCGGCAAAACTACGACATGGGATGCCAAAGTTATCTTAGCTGCAGGCGAAGGTGATAATGGATTAAAGCTTCATGGAGATGGCTGGTCAGAGAATATAGCAGCAGATAATAAGAGCTTTTCAGATGGCTTTCCTGTACCAGGATCAAATGCAAAGGCCGGTACAAAAAAGGCAAGCATTGGAGATGCTGGTGTAAGCGGAGCAATTCCTGATTCAGGCTGTTATATTTCCTATGTAGCAGCATCGAATGGAGTACTATCATTTTACGAAAAAACCGGAGCTGGTAAAACTTTTTATATTGTTGACAGCGATGGGGAAGTTGTAAGTTATAAAAATGAAACGGGATCTAGTACCTTTGATATCGTAAGTGTTGATGCAAAAGCTGGTAAAACTTATTATGCTTATCTTGCAGGTGCAACTGCACAAATTTGGAAGGTTGCCTTTGAGAAAGAGCAAAAGGCAGAATGGACAGCAGAAGAGTTAAGGGAATTAGCATTAAATCCTGGTACGGATAATAATGGACTTATTATTCGTGGAGATGGCTGGTCGGAGAATACTGCAGCAGATGCATTGCAATTTGAGGATGGACATCCTGTGGCAGGTCTTAACGTAAAGGCAGGTAGCACAAGAGCATTGATTGATGGTCAGCCTGCAAAGGGAACAATCCCTAATAGTGGCTGCTATGTAGAATATACTGCAATTGAAGATGGAGAGTTTTCTATTTATGCAAAGATTAACAGTAATAAGATATTATGGGCAGTAGGAACTGATGGAGAGCCGGTAAAGATTACCAATGTATCAGGTTCTAGTATGTATGCAATTCTAAGAGTTCCAGTAACTGCAGGAGCAACCTATTATATTTATCAAGAAGCAGCTACAGCACAATTCTGGAAGGCTGCGTTTAAAGGAGTAACCCCAGAAGAACCAGCAACCCCTTGGGAGAATGTACTTGCTCCAACAGTAGATGGAGTTGTGGTAAATGAGGAGGGAAACTTTGTAGTTGATTTTTCCGCTGTGATTGATAAATTAAAGGGTGCGGAAAATGTTAAGATTACGATGTTATGCAATGGGATTGAAGTGATTACAGAGAATATAACCTCTCAAAAAGAGCAGGTTATCATGATTCCATTAAGCAATGGTAACTATGAGTTTTATGCAACAGCTCAAAGAGCAGGTTACGCAGATAAGAAGAGTGAGACTTTCACTTATTCGGGCTATGTGTTGGCACTTCGTAAACCAGTAATTGAGTTAGTACAGGGAAATAAAGATGGAACAGTTTATGTAGACTGGATCAATATTCCGGAAGCGGATACGTATACACTTGAATATAAGAAATCAGCAGATAGTGAATATACCATAGCTGAGAAAGATACTACTTCTGGACATGGACTAATTACTGAAAACTTAGGAGCAGGCACCTACACGATCAAAGTATCTGCTACAAGGGGAGCAGATGGATTTGTTTCCTTCTATGAAGATACTTATGAAGTAACAAAAGAATATCAATGGTATTTTGCAACTGTTGGTTCTGCACAAGAAACAAATGCAGTGATCAAAGACGGCGCTGACGTATTGCAGGAAGTAGCCTTATCGTCAAGAGATGAAGCTGTAGAAAAGAAGAACAGGGAAAAGGCTATTGATGTAACCAATACAGATAAAACAATTGAAATGAAAGCATCTGCCGCAGGTAAGATTTCAGATACTGAAGAGGGATTTTCCTATTATTATACCATGGTAAATCCTAATACAACAAACTTTGAACTTACTGCAACTTATAGGATTACAGATACAAGTTTAGTACCAGATAATCAAACAGGTTTTGGCTTAATTGCAGCGGATATGCTAGGGGTTAACTATTTTGGAAAACCTGACTATGGTCATAAATATTTTAACTCTGTTTCCAATCAGTTATATAGTGTAAAAGGAAATATGCTGGGACTTCGTGTAATTACAGGATATAGCTCCTATGATACTTCAAGTAATGAAGATATTACAAGAACAACAGAGGAATTCCGATACAAACAAACCACCGGAAACTTTAATCTGGGAACAGAATATACGTTTACATTACGCAAGACAAACGATGGATTTTATGCTTCTTTAAATGGCGAGGAGCTAAAATATGAGGATTTATCTATTCTTTCCGTCCAGGAAGATGGTTCTATCAGTGTTGGCCTTATGGTATCCAGAAAAATTGGCTGCGAGATATCCGATGTTAAATTCTCTACCTCAGAGAGTACGGGAGTCGGCAGTGGCACTGGGAAAGAAGAAGTAATAAAACCTTCGTTAAGAGTTCATTCTACAGGTACGACAGGAGCAAAGGAATATGAATACATCGTAGAAACTTCTGCTGCTGGAAACTTAACGATTCTTGGTGCAGATAACAAGGAAGTATTCAACCAATTTGTAGAAGAGAATGAAGTAATTAAAGTAATGATTCCAGTTTCTGTCGGAAAGAATGAGATCCAATCCAAATTAACACCAGATGAAACAAAGACTTATACTTCTTATGTAGAAGTTAACTCCAAGACATCTGTTGAGGTTAAGAGATATTTCCAGGAGGGTGAGATTGTCTATGTATCTCCTGATGGAAAGGATGGAAATTTAGGAACAAAAGAAAGCCCGCTTGATATTAATACAGCGGTAAAATATGCTCAGCCAGGACAGTTTATCTACTTATTAAACGGTAGGTATACAGGCAGTGGAGTTACGATTGCACGTAGCGTATCCGGTACAAAAGAGAGTCCGATTACGATGGTGGCGGAGACACCAGGTAAAGTAATCTTTGATGGACAGGGTATCAAGCTGGTAGGTAACTACTGGCATATCTATGGTATCTATGTGTATTATCCAAGTGCTGTAGGTATTCAAATCAGCGGTAACTATAATACAATTGAAATGTGTACCGTAGAAGGCTCTAAAAATACTGGTGTTCAAATCAGCCGTGAAGGCAGTGCAGAACAGGTAAATGGATTAAAGTATTTATTATGGCCATCTTATAACTTAGTGAAAAATGTGGAATCCTTTGATAACTGTGATCCAGGCAGAAATGATGCAGATGGATTTGCTGCCAAATTAACAAGCGGTGAGGGTAATGTATTCTACGGATGCATCGCACATCATAATATTGATGATGGCTGGGATTTATTTGCAAAGGCAATTTCGGGAAATATTGGTAAAGTAACGATTATCAATAGTGTTGCCTATAACAATGGATGGTTAAGTTATGAGGATACTACCGCACCAGGCTATAGCTATGGAGAAGGTAATGGATTTAAGCTGGGTGGAAATGACTTAAAGGGTGGACACTCCTTAGAAAACTCTGTGGCATTTAACAATGGTGCAAAGGGTATTACAAGCAATAGCTGCCCGGATAATGTTATTTTAAATAGTATATCATTTAATAATAACGTTGCATCAAGTGGATATAATGTAGGCTTAAATAAGAAAGCATCCAATTTAATGGAATGGAAAGTGGATGGTTTGATTTCCTATAGTACAACAACAAGTACTGCAGACTTAATCCCATTCTCCTTATCCAGTCCAACCAATTATATTCATAATGGAACAGCCTCCTATAATAGCCTTGGTGAAAAGGCAGAGGAAAGCTGGTTTGTAAATACGGATGTTACAATAAAACCGACCAGAAATGAAGATGGTACTATTAATATGCATGGTTTATTGGAGCTTACAGATGCTGCACCTGTTAATTCAGGAGCTAGATTAGATGTTACTAGCGAAGCTGCAAAATCTGTGTATCCAGAGGTAAACTTTAACCAAGGCGGTGTTACTCCGGAACCAACTACAGTACCAAACCCAGAACCAACAGTGACACCAGTACCAACTACAGTACCAAATCCGGAACCAACAAGTACTCCAAACCCAGTGACACCGGCACCGACAGCAACACCGACTCCGGCACCTACAAAAGAGTTGACAAAAGAAGAGATTATAGAGCATTTAACACCAAAGCGCACAGGATCTCTTTACACCGGCGGTAAGACTTCTAACTTAGGTTGGTTTGGATTAAAGCTTCCAAAGAATGTTGTGAAAGTAGCTGACTTTAAGGAAGAGTCATTAAGTAAGTTAGAAGATGGAATTGTTCCAATCACAATTACTTATAAGTCGAATAAACCTAGCATTGTACAGGTGAAGCAAAACGGCCGTCTGATTGCAAAAGAGTCCGGAGTTGCTATTATAACTGCTACGGTAACGATGCAGGATGGTACGACGGAAGTTTATACCAGAAAGTTATCCGTGAAAAAGGCAACCGTAGACTTTGTGGAAAGTACCGTACGTATGAAAGTAGGAGAAGAAGCGGTATTTGAAGTTAAAGTAAATGGTCTGGATGAAGATAGCATTATCTGGATGTCAAGTAAAAAAGATGGGGCGGTTGTTAAGAAGAATCCAGGAAGCACAACTGCAACCATTAAGGCAGTATCTCCAAAGACAGATTGGGTTTATGTAGTCGTTGACGGAGTGAAGAAAACAATAAAGGTTATTATTGAAGAATAATAATAGTTCTATTGTTATAAAAAGGGACTTTGCGATATAGTCCATAAATAGGAAATACACAAAAATGCGTCTTGTTTGAGTTATGTCAGACTAAGGCGCATTTTTAATTTAAATAAGTTGGACATTATTAATTTATAATTATTTTATGATAGCTGCTTATATATGAAAATTAACATTGGAATTTGTCTTACTAAAGGTTAAAATAGAAATCACCTATAAAACTAAAAGAATGCGGCGGGCTGAATATAAGAAAAGTAAATCGAGAATTAATGATTTTGATGAAATTGAGAATGTGTTAGACGTTGTGATATAATCCATGCCGGAGTTTTTGAGGAGGAGCATCCTTAATGTTGTACCGGTATCGTTTGGTATAAAGTAATTGTGACGATAATCGCGAACCGATTTTGTAGAAAAAGGTTTTATCAATAAATGGTATTAAGAAACAATGCTAAGAAACATTCATTATTTTGATTAGTAATCCGATAAGTATTATAGTGAAGAATATGAGTTTTATGGAACAAGCAAGGAATGCTTGCGCGAATGAGAAGCTTGCACAGTATCACAGCAAGCTAATTTTCGTATGACATTTTTCTAAGGTTATGAAAAAAGGCGGCACAGGTGAAAGGAGAATTATCGATGATTTCTATCTGTATGATCGTAAAAAATGAAGAAAAAAATATAAAGATCTGCCTTGAGAATTTAGCAAAGCTGGGGTATGAAATAATCGTTGTTGATACAGGATCCACGGATAAGACAAAAAGTATTGCAGGGCAATATACCGATAAGGTATATGATTTTACTTGGTGTGAGGATTTTAGTGCTGCACGAAATTATGCAATTGAAAAAGCCGGTCAGGAATATATTTTGATGGTGGATAGTGATGAGTTTTTAATAGATTACGGTAAGGAAGAGCTTGAGACATTATTGCTGCGCAATCCTAAGAATGTTGGCAGAATTCATAGAAATAATATTTTTGTTCGAAATGGCATGGAGTACTCTGCCAGAGAACTCGTGAATCGGCTGTTTCCAAAGAAATACTATTATTACACCGGAAAAATACATGAACAAATCGTTGCTTTTTCAGAGAAAGAGTACCTGACTTATGTTGTGCCGCTCGTTTTTGACCATGTTGGATATAATGGAGGGGAATGTGAAAGGAAGAAGAAGGCGCAGAGAAATATTCAGATGTTATTAAGAACGCTAAGTGAGGCTGGGGAGGATTCATATACTCTCTATCAGCTTGGAAAAGGCTACTATTTTCAGGAGGATTATAAAGAAGCGGCTGTCTATTTCGGAAGAGCCTTGGGGTATGACTTAAATCCTAAACTCGAATACGTTATTGATATGGTAGAGATGTATGGATATTCCCTAATTAACTCAAAGCAGTTTGAGTATGCATTATTGATGGAAAATATATATGAAGAATTTTCTCATAGTGCAGATTTTGTATATATGATGGGATTTATTTATATGAATTGCGGTATGTTTCAAGAAGCAATCAGGGAGTTTATTAAGGCATCAAAATACAAAGCGTGTAAGGTTTTAGGAGTGAATTCTTATTTGGCTTTATACAATGTAGGGGTGATATATGAGTGTATCGGGGAGAAAGCCAATGCAATCAATTATTATCAACGATGTGGTGCTTATACACCTGCGTTAGAGGCTTTAAGGCGCTGTAAGCAGTGAAATTCAAGAAGGTAATTAGGAAGAGAAGCTTTTTCTTTTGTCATGTTAGGATTGATATAAATTTTTAACAAAGGAAGAATCTTTTTTCTATACCTAGATCCACTTTTAACAATATAACGAGTAAGTTATTTAATATAAGCGAATTAAAATTATTCAGAATAGTAAACATTTTTTTATATCCATAAAATTTGTAAGGGATAGGAAACGTGAAATTGGCTCAACGAGAGAGGTATGCTATATTTTAAAACTACAGAAGGAGTCAGTAATATATGAGAAAATGGGAGAAAAAAAAGGCAGAAGAATTTGTTGGGCTATTGGAGGAGGCTGCCTTAGAAATAGAGAAGTTAGTTAGAAATCAAGATATAAAATCAGCGTTGGGGATTTTGGAGCAATGCCAAGAAGGAGCAATCAAGCTGGGAATGTTAATAGAGGAATCAGAGGGAGAGATGTCACCAATTGTTAAATATTTAGAGGAGTATTGTGAGTTAGTCTATCAGTTCCATCAGGCATTGATAAAGAATAATACTATAAGTCTAAATAAACTTCCTGTGAATTTGAAGAGGGTACTGACACAAATTTCAAGTGGTATTGAGAAAGATATAAAGATCCGGACAGAAGTGGTATTTTTACCATATAAAGCTTCCATGTGGGATTCTTTGGAGAGTGTGTGGAAAGCAGCAGATGAAGATCCGTCCTGTGATGCCTATGTAATTCCGATTCCTTATTTCGACAAAGATGTGAATGGGAATTTTAGTAATGAGTATTATGAAGGTAATCAATATCCAGATTATATTCCAATCACGAAGTATGATACTTATGATTTTGAAAAGCGCCGCCCGGATGTGGTTTTTATTCATAACCCGTATGATGAACATAATCTGGTAACAAGCGTACATCCATTCTTTTATTCAAAGAATTTAAAGCAGTTTACAGATAATCTTGTATACATTCCTTACTTCGTTCTGGACGAAATAGATCCGGACAATCAGGAGGCTATCAACCAAATAAGACATTTTTGTTTGACATCTGGAGTATTCCATGCGGATAAGGTGATAGTGCAGTCTGAGGATATGCGGCAAATATATATTAATGTGTTGATAGGAGAGATGGGAGATACAAAGGAAAGCAGAAAGTATTGGCAAGATAAAATATTGGGAATTGGTTCACCTAAAATAGATAAGGTGAGGAATATTCAAAAAGAAAAATTAGAGATACCAAATGAGTGGCTGAAGTTAATACGGAGAACGGATGGAAGTTGGAAAAAAGTAATTTTCTATAATACTAGCCTTGGAGCTTTACTAGAAAACAATGATCAGATATTAATAAAAATGGAAAATGTTTTTTCGGTATTTAAAGAGAAAACGGATGATGTGACCTTACTGTGGAGACCGCATCCATTGTTTGAGAGTACTGTAAAATCTATGCGTCCTAAACTATGGAAGAAGTATAGGAAGATAGTAGAACAATATAAATCGGAAATGTGGGGAATCTTTGATGATACCCCGGAGGCAGATAGAGCAATTGCGTTAAGTGATGGCTATTATGGGGATTCAAGCAGTGTGGTACATTTGTATAAGAAATTAGGAAAACCTATAATGATACAAAATTTTGGATGTTTGGATGGGGTGCAGGCTGAAAAATAAAAGTTGATTTTTAACCTGCTGATTTGTACGTGTGCTAGAGCATGCAGATGGGAGCTAAATGAAAACAGTCGCAGTTGTACCAGTGAAATTAAATAATCAACGATTACCGCAAAAAAATACGAAGTCATTTACAAATGGAAAGCCTTTATGTACCTATATTTTATCTACACTTTTAAAATGCAGGGGAATAGATGAGATATATGTTTATTGTAGTAATCCGGAAATACAGGAGTATATACCGGAGGGGATAAGATTTTTGGAGCGAAGCAAGACACTGGATCAGGATACGACTAAAATGAATGAGGTGCTTTCATGCTTTGCCAGGGAAGTACCAGCAGAAATTTATATAATGACGCATGTAACGTCCCCTTTTATAAGAATACAATCAATAGAGGCAGGACTAGAAGCAGTTAAGTCAGGAAAATATGATTCGGCTTTTGCTGCAAAAAGGCTTCAAGAATTTTTGTGGAAGGATGGAAAGCCATATAATTATGAATTAAGCAGTATCCCTAGAACTCAGGATTTACCAGTATTATATGAGGAGACAAGTGGTTTTTATATCTATCGTTCGAATATTATAAAGGAAATGAACAGAAGGATAGGGGATGTTCCATATATTGTAGATGTAAATAAAATTGAAAGCTGTGACATAGATGAACTGGAAGACTTTTTGATTGCGGATGCAATCTATAATTATTTATATAGGGAAGCGGCCAAAAGGGAAAGGTAGAAGTCTAAAGTTTCGTAAAGGATATATTTAGTATAGTAAGATCAACGTTTTTCTGTTATGCTTTTGCTTGTTGTAATATGAAAGGGATGAATAAGATAATGAATAATGTGAAAATCTTAGATTGCACTTTGAGAGATGGTGGCTATCAAAATCAATGGAAATTTGGACAGGAAAATGAAATTAAAATAGTTAATAGTTTAATTGAAGCTAATATTGATATTGTTGAATGTGGATTATTAGTGAAGGGAAACTATATAAAAGGGAATACAAAATTTTCTTCATTAGAGGATGTGAAAGATGTTATGCCTCAAAATAGAGAGGGGAAAATATTTACATGCTTAATGAATTATGGAGATTTTGATGCTAATAGCATATCGGATTATGACGGTAAGACTATCGAGGGGATACGCGTCGCATTTCATAAAAATAATGTGAATGAGGCACTTAAGGCTTGTAGAACTATTAAAATGAAGGGATACAAGGTGTTTATACAACCTATGGTTTCTTTAGGATATAGTGATAATGAGTTTTTACAATTAATTCAATCTGCAAATGCTATAAAACCATTTGCGTTTTATATTGTCGACAGCTTTGGCATAATGAAAAGAAAAGATCTAATTAGATTGTTTTATATGGTAGAGCATAACTTGGATAAGGATATAGCGATAGGGGTTCACTTGCATAATAATTTACAACTTGCATATTCAAATGCGCAAGCAGTGGTTGATATTCCGATAAATCATTCGTTAATTATTGATACAAGTATCATGGGAATGGGAAGGGGAGCAGGTAATTTAAATACAGAATTGTTTATTGAATATATCAATAGCAATATGGGGGGCAATTATAAGGTTAAGCCAATACTACGAGTTATTGATGAGGTTTTAAATATTTTTTACAATAAATGTTATTGGGGTTATTCTTTGCCCAATTATCTTTCTGCATCATACAATGCACATCCTGATTATGCTTCTTTTCTGGTGGATAAAAATACGCTCACAGTTGAAAACATGGATGACATATTTTCAATGATGGATGAAAATAAAAAAATGAAATTTGATAAGGATTATATGGAATCTTTATATTTTAATTACATGAGCAAAGACCATTATAACGAGAAGAATTTATCTGATTTTACTAATAGACTGTTTGGAAAGAAAATATTGCTTATAGCACCTGGGAGAAGCAGTGAGGAGGAATTCGAAAAAATAGCCCGGCTTGCGTCAGATAATGAGGTAATATCGATAGGAGTGAATTTCAAGTATGCACACTGTGAGACAGATTACATTTTTTTAAGTAATCTGAGACGGTTTCAGGAGATGAGTTCAGAACAAAAAAGTAAGATGATAACTACTTCCAATATACCGGAGAGGGAAGGATATCTTCAATTAGATTATAGCGATTTGCTGAATGAAGTAGAAGCTGTGAAAGACAATGCGGCTATGATGTTAATAAATTTCCTAATTAAGGTCGGAGTCAATACAATATACTTGGCAGGTTTGGATGGGTATTCACATAATATGAATGAAAATTATGCGAAAGAATATTTACAATTGGTTACAAGAAAAGATATTTTAGATGAGATGAATGAAGGGATGAATTTTATGTTAAGGAAATTTTCCCAAAGGTGTGATATTTCGTTTGTCACAAAGAGTAAATATCTTTCTATCTAAGGAGGAATAAATGGAAAAATACATATTATTTGGAGCAGGCTATTTTGGCAGAGAGGCCTTGCAGGAATATGGAAAAGATACAATAGATTTCTTTGTAGATAATGACGCTGCAAAGCAAGGAAAACAAGTTAGCGGCATAGGGATACGTCTGTTTTCCGAGTGCATGGAAGAAATAAAAAATCGAAAAATAATTATATGTACACAATATTATGCAGATATTATTGAGAAGTTAAAGGAAAATAATTTTTCTGATTACAGTATTTTTCATGGTTTAATAGAAAGAAAAAGTTATTATGGAACCAAAGAATTGATCGAAAATCCCTATGAGAAGGATGAGAATAGGGATTTGTCAGAGCATGAATGGATTGAAAAAAATAATGGAGCAATGAAAAAACAAAGTATAAGGGCTAAAGTGGAGCAGTATGTAAGGGAAAACCACTTGTTTCATCACGTAGAGATAGAGACAATTAATAGATGTAATGGAGTTTGCGATTTTTGTCCTATTAATTGCCGGATTGATCCGCGAGAAAAAAAGGTAATGGATGAAAGGTTATTTAAAAGTATTGTAGATGAATTGGCTGAAATGAATTATAGTGGAAGAATAGCATTGTTTTCTAATAATGAACCTCTATTAGATAATAGAATTCTTAATTTCCATAGATACGCCAGAAAAAAATTGCCAAATGCCAGAATGCATCTGTACACCAATGGGACATTACTTACCTTAGAGGTATTTAAAGAACTTATTGATATCTTGGATGAATTGATAATTGATAATTATAATCAAGAGCTTAACCTGATAAGGCCGTGCGAAGCAATTGTTGAATATTATAAAGAGCATCCGGAAATCAAAGAAAAAGTAACAATTGTTCTTAGAAAACCGAAAGAAATATTAACATCAAGAGGAGGAAGTGCCCCAAATAGAAAGCTAAGTTTAGCAGATGGAACCATTACATGCGTTCTGCCTTTTCAGCAGTTGATTATTCGTCCGGATGGAAAGGTTTCATTATGCTGTAATGATCCATTAGGAAAATGTACATTGGGAGATGTTAATAAGGAATCTCTTCTTGATATATGGTATGGAGAAAAATATCAAAAATTGCGGAAAGCTTTAATTCATGGCAGAGAAAAGCTTGAGTCTTGTAAAAATTGCGATGTATATGTTATAGATTAGGAGATATTTAATGAAATATGTAATTTGGGGTGCGGGGCAGCGTGGCAGACGTGCTTATCAATTGATAGGTGAAAAAAAAGTTGTTGCCTTTATTGACAATAATGTGGACAAGGTTGGAAAATATTTTTGTGGAAAGCAAATTATCAGCTTAGATGAGGCAATTATAAACTTTCAGGATTGCATATTTGTGTTGACACCGGCGGATTATTCGGATGAAATTGAGGAAGAATTGATTCATAGAAATCACTGCAAATATTTTCGCTTAGATGATTGTCCAATCGGAATTTCATTAGACGATGAAGAAGATAAGATATTTGAAACTTATTTGATAGAACATGATTTCCAGAAGTGTGGAATTTATGGGATAACACTATTTTCACTATTGTTTTACGATCATTTAAAGGAAAGTTATGGAGCGAAGGTGATACTTTCACCGCAGGAATCATTTCATGATCCCTTGCTAAATCTAATAAAGGGTGAATATGAAGTTTGTGATTTAAAAGATTCGCTGAGGGAAATTGACAAACTAATTATTATGACAAGTGGTGAGGAGGAGCAGATTGCCGCAAATTATAAATCTGGGATAAAGATTGTGGAAATAGATTCGCTCCTAGATAAAAGCATAAGTTTTTTTAATGAAGAAATCTTAAAATTTAAGAATATTCATCAAGGGAAAAGGTGCTTTATTGTAGCGACAGGGCCAAGCTTAACAGTAGAAGATTTGGAGGTTTTATCTGCGAATCAAGAAATATGTATTAGCATGAATCGGATTTACAGTATCTTTGATAGAACTGCCTGGCGTCCCAATTATTATATGATTGAAGATGCAAAAATGATTGAAGATTTAGCTGGAGATATAGCAAGTTTATCCTTGGATTATAAATTTGTTCCGGCAATACCAAAATATTATTGGGAGCAAAGAAATGCCGATACAGCTATTAAATATAACATAATCGTACAAGACTATAAGAAGAGTATGCCAAGTTTTTCAAACAGCATTGAGCGATGTGTATATAATGGCAGAACAGTTACCTATGCTTGTCTTCAGCTTGCTGTTTATATGGGGTTTAAGGAAATCTATTTGCTGGGTGTTGATTTTAACTACTCCGATAATTTATATTCGCCGGAGAATCATTTTGAAGGGTATCACAGTACTGAGAAGAAGGTTAGATTAAATCCGGTTCATCCACATAAAATTCTCTTGGCTTATGAAAGAGCTAAGAGATATGCTATATTAAATAATATTAAAATATATAATGCTACCCGAGGCGGTAAATTAGAAGTTTTTAATAGAGCTGATTTTGATAGTTTGTTTTATTCTAAACCATGTAAATGATAAACTCTTACAATATGATGAGGAAGTGGAAATACACCCATGAGAAAGGGGACATATGTATATACTATCTGTGATTATTCCGGTTTTTAATGTAGATGCTTATCTAAGGCAGTGTCTTGATAGCATATGCAATCAAGATGTGAAGAATATCCAAATTATTTGTGTGGATGATTGTTCTACAGATAATTCTAGGAAAATACTAAGTGAGTATGCTAAAAAGTATTCTTATATTGAAGTTTATGAAAACATAACCAATTTAGGTCTCTCCGAAACCAGAAACAAAGGGTTGAGTCATGCGGCAGGGGAATATATTATGTTTTTGGATTCTGATGATTATATAGCAGAGGGAGCTTTTGATAAAATTTTTACAGCTATTCAAGAGAATAAAGTTGATATTTTACCTTTTAGTGTACAGATGTTTTTAGATAACGGATTTCAATCTTCTATTAAATTGGATAGAAGAATTCGAAAGTATGTGTATGAAATAATGCCTGGGATAGAATTAATGTGTAATTTTATCAAAAATAGGGAAATGTTTGGAGCAGTTTGGGGAGCAATATACAGAAAGGATTATTTATTAACAAACCACTTAAGGTTTATTGAGGGAATTTTGCATGAAGACATCCCCTTTATGTTCTCTGCGATGTTAAGTGCAAAAAGTTGCTTATGTTTAAATGAGATAATATATTTTTATCGTCAAAGGGAAACTTCAATTTTACACAAGCCTGATTATAAGAGCCTTCTAACAGGCTTAATGATTGGATATATGGATATGATAAATACCTGGCATAATTTTAACAGGCGAACTATATGTTCCGAGTTTAGTAATTTATATATCAAACAGTATTTGGATTCACATATTACTCTAATAGAAGAAAGATATTCCAAGTTGACTTTCGAAGATATCAATGAATTAGATAAATCAGTTTTACACTTTTTAAATCATCTATGTCTTTTTAAAAGTGAAAATCTGAATCAATATTTTACGGAGAGTGATCTGAAGAAAATCCAGGATAAGGGTAAGGTTTCTATCTATGGAGCAGGGAAAATAGCAGGAAAAATAGTTACATTATTAAAAAAGTATCATATCAATATAGATCATATCTATGTCACAAGCAAGGAGAACAATCCTAAGCTTATTTGTGGAATAATGGTTGAAGAATATGTAGATAAAGTGACAAGAGATACTGAGGATTCAGAATATATTGTGGTGGCTGTATCGGTTAATTTTCAAAGAGAGATAGTTGATAGGATAAAAAAGAATACAAGCATAACAATTATACAAACAATTGCAATATAAATTTTAATGGAGAAAAATTATGTATCATGATAGATTCAAGCAAGTGGGTTTTTTAGATATTGCTGCACATGAAAATGTGGGATGGTTTTGTAATGCATATAACAGTACATTATTAAGAATGAATATGCGTACAGGTGAAGTAGAATTAGAAGCATTCTTACCATCTCTGAGTGTAACTGGGAAATTACAATATGGCTCGATTATTTATGTAGACGGGGATTTAGTAATTACACCGTATAATGCGCAGGAAATAGTGATATATAATATTGCTTCTAAACATATTCTAAAAATTGCATTAAATCAACAAGAGAAACAAAAACGTATTGGTACACTCTTTATAAGTGCTATCGTATATGATAAATCTGTATATTTTTTTCCCGGGAGATATCCGGCAATTGTAAAGCTTGACTTACAGACCTATGAAATTACCTATTTTTCTGAATGGTATGATGAAGTTAAAAATTATATCAAAAATGAAAAAAGTGTTGTTTGTAATGCCAGACCTATTTGTATTAATGATTATTGCCTTTTTCCCTGTTATCAGATAGATTGGTTAATAAAATTTAGTTTTCATGACGGTAAATATGATATCTGTAAGTTAAGTGATGAGTGTAATCATATCTTATGTCTGCAGTATGATGGAGATGACTTATGGATTGCATATGCAGACAAGCCATTGATTTTACGTTACAGTTTGCGTACAGGTTCTAAAAGGATTTATGATCAGCTTCCGATTGATGCTGAAATAAAATTAGGCTTTACATTTATCTATCCTTATAAAGATAAAATATTAGCAATTCCACTAATCGGAGATATATTTCTTGTGTATGATAAAATTACTGGGGAAAGCTCCAAATACTTAGATTTTAAGATCCCCCTGATGGCGGAAGCCGGAAAGGAAGGCTTGGCGGTTACTGGATATAACTTTATCTGTTATAAGGTAATACATGAAAATGAGATATTATTATATTCGACTTTTGAAAATCAAATTCTACAAATAGATTTAGAGAAACAAGAAGTGAGAAAATCTGAGGGAATCCTGAGGCAAAAAGAGGATATTAATCAGATAAAGGACAAATATTTTGAAAGAGAAGAGGTACTGTATGAAAGTGATGTTTCGTCTTTGCCTTATTACTTACACCACATAGGTGATCGGAAGAAAGATATGATTTCAGATGCGAATAACAATATGGGTGAGGAAATCTGGCGTTATTTAGGTAAATAGGTAATCGAAAGACGTGGAAATAAGATTTTTACCATTTACGTGGCTGAGGAAAGAGTGATTTTGATGAGTGTGTTAGTTAGTATAATAGTTCCCGTATATAACGTAGAAAAAAAAATAGAAAGATGTATTGAAAGTATATGCAGCCAGACGTTAAAAGATATCGAAATTATTTTGGTAAATGACGGCTCAACAGATAACTCAGGGGTACTATGTGATCAATATGCGAACCGTGACAATCGTATTCGGGTTATTCATAAATTAAATGAGGGACTCGTAAGTGCGCGTCAGCTAGGTGTTAAGTTAGCACAAGGAGATTATATTGGATTTGTTGATAGTGATGACTGGATTGAACGAAATATGTTTTTAGCTCTCTGGAGTTTGGCTGTAGGGAATGATGCGGATATTGTTATTGAAGGGATGATAGAGGATATTGAAGGAGATTGCATAGAGCGAAGAAATGAATTGGCAAGTGGTGTTTACAAGTCGAACGAACAAAGA
Organism: Bacillota bacterium; assembly: GCA_023457255.1. Classification (GTDB taxonomy): domain Bacteria; phylum Bacillota; class Clostridia; order Lachnospirales; family Lachnospiraceae; genus Lachnoclostridium. Next base: position 112,596 of record JAEWMB010000008.1, read on the forward strand.
ATGTACTTTTATGAAAGAATGATAAACTGTGCAGATTATTTTTGCCTCGGTATACAGCCATATTTGTGGAATAAGCTATTTAAAAGACAACTGGTACTTCGCCATATTCCTAATATTGATAAGCGTATCAGGGTGGGTGAGGATGCTGCCGCAACGTTCCCTATGATGCTAATGGCAGAATGTATTGTTGTTACAGACACATGTTCTTATCATTATTGCTTGCATCGGGAATCGATGATGCTAGGAAAGAGGAATGAAGAACAAGAGTTTGACAATGTAGTGCTGCTTCATAATTTCTTAAAAAAAGAATTTATTAAAATACATATGGAGAGCATTACCATTACTCAGTTGGAAAGATACACCATGAGTAATTTATTGGCTAGGGCGTTGGGAAAGGTATCATGTTACTATACTGAGACTCTAATATTTCCATATAGAGATATCAGCTCCGAACAAAAAGTAATACTTTATGGAGCGGGTGCTATCGGTAAATCAATATATTCTTATATCTCAAGTAATTTGAAGGTGCATCTGAAATACTGGGTGGATCAGAATGCGGAAATCTATCAGAAATTAGGCTTTCCAGTTGTTCCGTTGGAAGATATCTTAATTCATAAACATGATAAAATTATAATAGCAATACTGAATAAAGCGGTCATGAATGGAATTAAAAAAAATTTGATTGAAAAGGGTGCGAATGAGCAGCAAATCATTTGGATTTCGGAGCATGAAATCTGTTTAAACAATTTTATAGGTTGAAGTATAGTGTAATATTAACTTGAATTTTCAATCTTGAAAATCCAGCTTATGCTTAAGCAAAGAAAAGTTGAGATAAAGTATCAATGATAAGTTGTAGAGATTTCATGTAATAGAAGCAAATATTTGAGGGGAATAAAGAGATGTATATTTTTGGAGCTTCTTCACGTGCAAAGACTTTAAAAGAGTATATTAGTGTGTTATATCCGAGTACTAATATAGAGGCATTTCTGGTGGATGATATGAAAGGAAATGAAGGATGCATAGATGGGATACAAGTATATCCGCTCTTTGGGATGAAGAATATAGATAAAACGATGCCTGTTTATATAGCTACTCGAGGTATATATCATAATAAGATAAAAGAAGCTTTGCAATCTATGGGTATGCAGTGCATTATTCCAGTAACGGTAGAATTGGACATGGAATTGCGCAATGAATATGTTCGAAAATATTTTCAGAAAAATGGAAGAGCATTGGTAACGATAGATGAAGTTTATATAGAAGATAATGAAAACTCAATAATAGATAAGAAGACAGCCAGTATTTACGTTGCTAACTCCATATATGACAAGCCATTACAGACTAAATACGAGTTGACACCGGATGAATGCCTGATTCAAGTTGGTGCGGCACTTACCAAGAAACGTATTTCTTATGGGGGACTGACAGATAGTGAGGGAGACAATATTTCTGAAAAAAATCGCCAGTATTGTGAATTGACAGGTCTTTATTGGATATGGAAACATGCAAAGGAAGATTATCTTGGCCTTGTTCATTACAGGAGGCATTTTGTATTGCCCGGTGACTGGATAAAGAGAATGACTTCGCATGGTATAGATGTAATACTTCCAGTACCATTATATGTGTCCCCTAATTTAGAAGATGATTTTAAGAGCCGCCATATTTCTTCCGACTGGGATTTTATGATAGAGTATTTTAAGGAAAAGATGCCGGATGAGTATCCTTTCATCCAAAGGGTGTTTCATGGAAATTTGTATTCACCATGCAATATGTTTATTATGCGTAAGGAGATACTTGATGATTTATGCCGTTGGCTATTTCCGGTTTTGGATGCGGTGGCAGAGCATGGAGGAGAGAAAGAAGATGAATACATGAACCGTTATCCGGGATTTATATCCGAACGTTTAATTACTCTTTTTTTTGAAATACATAGAGATAAGTATAAGATCGTTTATGCAAATAAGAATTTTTTAAATTAAATACGAAGAGAAGAGGTTTTAAGAGAATGAAGTTTGAATTAAACGCATCCATGATGTGTGCTAACTATGGTAATTTAGAAAAGGAAATAAGGGAATTAGAGGATGCAGGAATAGATTCATTTCATATAGACATAATGGATGGACGTTATGTCCCCAATTTCGCTATGTCACTGAATGATATGGCTTATATAGCTTCAGCGGCTGAAAAACCACTTGATGTTCATCTAATGATCGAGCACCCAAGTAATCATATCAAGTTGTTTTTGAATAAGTTAAGAAAAGGTGATACCGTATATATTCATCCCGAGGCAGAATACCATCCGTCTACAACCTTACAGTATATTATTGATGCGGGAATGATCCCGGGTATCTCTATTAATCCGGGCACTAGTATAGAAACAGTATTTGAAATGCTCCGCATTGTGGAAAAGGTTTTGATAATGTCAGTTAATCCCGGTAATGCCGGACAGATGTATTTACCTTATGTTGGTGAAAAAATTTCAAAGCTGTTATCCTTGAAGGAAGATATGAGCTTTAAAGCATATTGGGATGGTGCTTGCAGTATGGATAAAATATTAGAATTTGCACCTAAAGGGATAGATGGGTTTGTATTAGGGACAACACTGCTTTTTGGGAAAGAGAGGATATATGGAGATGCAATAAAAGAAATTCGCAAGTGCGGAAATCATAAGAGGGACGGGGAAGAATGAATATAGCATTAATTTTAGCTGGCGGGACCGGAGCAAGATTAGGGGAGATTGTCCCGAAACAGTACATAGAAGTAGAAGGGAAACCTATTATTTACTTTTGTCTGGAGACATTTGCGGTACACCCAAAGATTGATGCAATCCAGATTGTTGCTGATGTTACTTGGCATACTTATTTACAATGTTTGATTGAGAATGAGTTTATGAGAGGAAAATGTAAAGGAATTTCAAAAAAAGGGGAGAATAGGCAGACTTCTATATGGAATGCGTTAGAAGATATTCTTCAATATGCCTCCAAAGAAGATTTAGTTATCATACATGATGCAGTAAGACCATTTGTAACTGCCGGCTTTATTAATGAGAGTTTGGAAAAAGTTGCAGGACATGATGGGGTTCTTCCAGTATTGCCGATGAAAGATACCGTATATTTTAGTAAGGATGGTAATAAGGTTTCTTCCCTGGTAGACAGGAATTGTATGTTTGCAGGACAGGCACCTGAGATATTCCGATTGGGAAAGTATTATGAGGCGAATAGAGAACTATTGCCAGATGAAATACTAAGGATTAATGGTTCGGCTGAGCCAGCTATTATTTCAGGTATGGATATTGTAATGATAGAGGGAGATGAGGAGAATTTTAAGATAACAACCAAAGAAGATTTAAGGCGATTTAAGAATAAGCTGGAGTGGATGAAATTTGATAAAACCATGAAAGCAGGTATTAACGATGAGGAGCAGAAGTAATGAAGGGATATGTTTTATATGGGAAAAATAATATTAGTTTTGAAAATATACCTGAACCGCTGCACTTGGACAATGAGGTAGTTGTTAAAGTAGAAGCAACAGGGATCTGCGGTTCCGATATACCCAGGATTTACCATACCGGTGCATATACTCACCCATTAATTCCAGGACATGAGTTTTCAGGTAAGGTCATAGAAGTTGGGAAGATGTCGGATAAAAAGTGGATCAATAAAAGGGTAGGTATTTATCCATTAATTCCGTGTAATTCTTGCATTTCTTGTAAAAAAAAGCAATATGAAATGTGTAAAAATTATAGTTATCTTGGTTCCCGCAGAGATGGCGGATTTGCTGAATATGTGGCAGTACCAGAACGTAATTTAATCGAATTGCCGGAAACCGTATCATATGAGGAAGCTGCCATGCTGGAACCAATGTCGGTTGCAGCTCATGCGATGCGCAGGATTAATCCAAATAGGCAGGATGTGGCTGTAGTTTACGGACTTGGAACGATTGGGTTACTACTTTTGATGTTTCTAAGAGAGGCGGGTATAGAAAAAATACTAGTGATTGGAAATAAAGATATCCAGAAGCAATGTGTGCTGCGTATGGGGATGGATATAACCAATTACTGTGATACTAAAAATCAGGATGTCGGAAGTTGGCTTATGGAGAAAACGGAAGGAAAAGGGGCAGATATTTTATTTGAATGTATCGGCAGGAATGAGATCGTTGTACAAGCAATCGATTTCACAGCGCCTGCCGGAAGGATTATGTTAGTAGGTAATCCATACTCAGATATGAATATAGAGAAGCAGGTTTATTGGAAGATATTGAGGAAGCAGCTTACTGTGATGGGGACATGGAATTCTTCTTTTACAGGAGAGAAGCAAGATGATTGGTATTATGTTCTTGAAAGGTTGGAGAAGAAATTAGTTAATCCGGTTGATTTGATTTCCCATAGGTTTTCTTTGGCGAAATTGGAGAAGGGATTCCATATTATGAGGGATAAATCAGAGGATTATGTGAAAATATTGGGACTTATAAACTAAAAGAGCATCAGCTTATGGGCTGATGCTCTTGCTCTTTCTACAGCGGATAACGGGAATCGAACCCGATTGTACATGAAAAAACACTGTAAAGAAAGGGGTTTTAGCACTTCATCTTTTATTTGTTCTCAAATTTGTTCTCAAGATAGATTTAGAGAAGATAGGAGTATAATTTGAATTTTTACTGCTTCTCAAAACTCAGAATTCGACAAAATCCCAGCTATGTCGTAAAGGCTGAACCCTTTCCTTGACTGCATATCTGGGATTTTTAGGTTGAGTTATTAAGCCAAAATCAGGGATTGTGTAAATGAAGTATACACAAAATAAATTACAGAGCTAAAGATCCCTCCCGATTACTTTTAGTTGAAGCAACATTTTTTAAATGGATAGATTCTTATGAGTTTTACCAGTAATTACTTTGCAGTATATTAACCAGTTTCTAACTAATTTGTGTTTCCATTTTATACTTGTATCATTCCATTTATCAATGTTAAATTCTTTTAACATATCCATAAAAACCTCTAAATAATCCTTTTTATTTTTTTCAACTAGTTCTAGATACCTTTTTATATGAGCAAGTCCAAGTGTCTTGTTCTTAATAATTTCTCGCCTTTCTGGCAATGAAGATTTTAAAAAGCTCTCCCCCTCACTTGTGATTTGATATTCACTTCGTGATATGGGTTTTACAAATCCTAGATAATATGCATCTGCTAAGTGCCCATTAAGACTTGATCTTTTCATTTTCTTTTTAAGATTTTGAATTGTCATTGGTTTTTTATTAACATCTAATATCATTAATACTTTTTCAATTTGAGAAATCATTGTTGTTGGAAAAAATAATTCATCATTCAATAAATTAATTGCGATCTCATTTTCATGAGCAATTGGATAGATTGCTTCATACTTCATCCCTACCAAATTAGCAGTTGCAAGCCACTTACACATAATTTTACTATATTGGCTCCAAATCGAACCGGTAGCATCAATAAATGGCATTTCTTGTATAAGAATTTCTTTAACATCTTCTAATGATAATTTCTTTGTTTTTTCTACTTCAGAAACTATTTTCTTTACTATAGAATTATTTAAAAGGATATTAGACAAATACTTAACTAAATTATCTTCCTGATAAAACTTATTTGCATAAACATTTATAGCAAATTTACTATTAGTTCCATCTAGTAAACTTAACTTACGAAGTTCACCCAACATGTTAACTATACTGCTATGCTTAGAATTGGTGTTTTTTTCTATGTCATCAACACTGTGCCATCCATTTTCCAAAATATTTTTAAATAACTTTAGAACCACATTTGGTGCATATCTGACAAGATATCTTTTGGTTAAGTTTACATGACCTGTTTTTACATATTCTTTTAAAATATCATTATAAGTATCATAAGTTCTTCCTGTAAGCCTTATTAACCTATAATCATTTTGTAATACTCTTAATTTTGTTGCTAAATCTTCCTCTTGAAATACTTCAGATAATTCAGAATATGTTGCTGGTAAATATGCTATCAATCTATAAAAAAATTCTCTGATTGTTTCATCTAATGCTAATATATCTTCATTAAATAAATCTTCTAATTGCATACCGGTTTGTGCAATACTTTTTTGTTTTGCACCACCTTTAACTAGCTTTATAATATGAGCGCAATATTTTTTCAATAACCAAGGAAAGCCATTTGAGATTTCTAAGACTTGTTCTTTTAATGGCTTAATTAAATCTGTTCCTAATTCATCACTAATATGACCTATAAGTTCTATTGCCTCATCAGTTTTAAAATCTTGCAGAACAATCGGTTTTGATATACTTTTCAACCTATTCAAGTCAATTTCTGATGATTCATCATAAGTTGTTGGCTGGTCATTTTTTCGTGCAATTACGAAAATAAAATTATGTAGTTTAATATTAAATTCTAAAATTAAATCAATTATAATATTGTAAATAACTGGTCTGGCAAAAATGCTTTCAAACTGGTCTAAAATAATTATTGCGGTTTTATTCTGTTTTTGTAATTTAATATCAACGCTATTACATAAATCAATTATCTCATTTTTATTTTGAGGTAATTTTATTTTTTCACCGGATAAATTGTTATGCTCATCAACTAATTGTTGGAAAACTTGCAAAATATCAATATCTGTTCTAACATTACGTGAGTCTACAATGACAGTGGGATATTTCTTTTCTTTATAAATACTTTGTAGCTTTAATGAAATAGAACTCTTACCTACCCCGGATCTACTTAGTATTTCTATTACTCTTGTTTTCGTTTTTCCAAGTATGACTTCTTTAATAGCAGAATCAAATGATTTTATTAATGAGGAACGTCCTACGAATTTACTTGGATTTGCTGGAAACTGATAATCAAACCATCCTTCACCATGCATAACTCCTAAAAATGAAGTCTCTTTTACTATATCTTTTTCTACAGTTATATTTTTAATTCCACAATATTTATCAAGTTCTTTTATAACATCGATTTTATCTATTAATATTTTATAAAACTCATCATCTGTGATTTGTGAACCATATACATCATAACAAGTAAAATATGTTGGTAATGTTTTACCTTTTTCAATTAGTAATTGAATATAATAATACCCTCTATCACTCACTAAAAAATAAGTATCACCAACATTCATATCAGATTGTTTTTCAGCAAGATTTTTGATTTGAGAAATATCTAAATAATTTTTCTGACTTGTTAATGATTCTATAATATCTTCTCCAATTATATATCGTATGTGGTAACCTGCTTCTATTAAATCGTCTACTTGTTGTTTGACATCTGAAGTTACGTCACTTATCGATATAAATATCCCCCATGTATCAGGCTCTTTAATCCAAAAATGAATCATTTTAGCAATAAAGGTAAGGATCTCTGATGACATTTTTTTATCCCAAGCCTTTGCTTCACCCACTAATTTTAATGAAGTAACCTTGTTTTTTGCTACAATATCATATTCTAAATTATTAGCTTTTACTCTCATATCGATATCTTTATATCCACATGAATCTAAAAGTTCCCTACATAATTTTTCGAATAGTAAACCTTTATCATATGCTTCAGATTTGGAAGCATTATCAAATTTTATAAAATAGTACATAACTTTTCAATCTCCTTTAATGATCTATAGCAACCAAAGTAAATACATATAATTCCATATAATTATACATTATTTTACTCTATAAATCTATATAATATTTTCTATAAATATGTATATGTTTCAAACTACCCCTGTGTTTATGAAGTTGTTTAAGAAATTACCCCCTAAAGTCGCTATCTGCTTCTCTTCTGAATCAATAAATATATGTCTGTAATCTATCAATTTACATCACCCCAATATCCTAAATTTCCTATGTTAGGTGTATTTCAAGTAACGTGTTTTACAAATGAACATAAAGAAAGGGAGTGTTGCAAAATGACTAAATTTTAGTCACGGAGCAACGCTCCTTTTTTTCTTGCATAGAGTTTTATCTGCATTTTAATAGAACTAACAAAACTCCAGCTTTTTGGGTAAATTTAATAAAG
>JAEWMB010000009.1 GCA_023457255.1 Bacillota bacterium
ATCGGGGTGACAGGATTCGAACCTGCGACCTCTTGATCCCAAATCAAGCACTCTAGCCAAACTGAGCCACACCCCGCGGCAATATAAAAATCATGCCACCTTATCTTCTGGAAAGCATGTATTAATAAAAATACACAAAAGAAAAACTAATGCGGATGACAGGAATTGAACCTGCACGGTTGCCCGCTAGATCCTAAGTCTAGTGCGTCTGCCAGTTCCGCCACATCCGCATATCATTAGCAATTCTCTTTGCTTTTTCCAACAAAGTTTTTGTTGTATGAAACAACACAAAAGCTCTGTCCTGAGACATCCGGGATTCGAACCCGGGACACCTTGATTAAAAGTCAAGTGCTCTACCGACTGAGCTAATATCCCATTATGCTAAATCACTTAGCAGCTGGGCTAGCTGGATTTGAACCAGCGAATGCAGGAGTCAAAGTCCTGTGCCTTACCGCTTGGCGATAGCCCACTATCAAAATCTTCTATTTCTAAAAGACCTTCATAAATACAACTCTTTGTTGTTAGGGTGGATAAAGGGATTCGAACCCTTGGCCTCCAGAGCCACAATCTGGCGCGCTAACCAACTGCGCTATACCCACCACAAAGTTTTTTCTTATCTTAAAGAAAAAATGTGCCAGAAGGGATTCGAACCCCCGACAACCGGCTTAGAAGGCCGATGCTCTATCCAACTGAGCTACTAGCACATTTAGCATGTGTTTTCGATGTTATGCCAAACATCAAGCGGGTGATGGGAATCGAACCCACGTATCTAGCTTGGAAGGCTAGTGTTCTACCATTGAACTACACCCGCATGCGTATTTTCGTTATTCGTCGGGGTGACAGGATTCGAACCTGCGACCTCTTGATCCCAAATCAAGCACTCTAGCCAAACTGAGCCACACCCCGGTAAATAAAATCACACATCATATTCTGTTTTGCATCCTTAAGAGGTGTTCTCTGTCAGACGCAAGAGTTATTATATATGACAAAAAGAGGAATGTCAACACTTTTTTACAAGATTTTTTATCCAGTTTATACCATGAAGTGTTTTGATATATCCTACAGATTATCCTCTATGAAATTCAGTGTATAATGTGCCTCTCCTTTTGCATCAATGTCCATCAGGATAAACGTGGGTATTCTTCCTGTTTGCCTTGGCTGTGTAATACTACCAGGATTTATGACGGAAAGATTGTCGTCTGTCAAGTCAATCAATGGTTGATGGGTATGTCCAAACATCACGATATCAGCACCATTTAATAAAGCAGCTTCTTTTAATTGCTCCATTCCATAATTTACTCCATATCGGTGCCCATGTGTTAACATTACATAGTATTTCCCGATTTCCAAAAATTTTTCACGTGGTATATTAGTAAAATAATCATTATTTCCGGAAACAATCTCAACAGGGCAATCAGCAATTGCCTCGATATAGGCTGCATCCCCTTCCAAGTCTCCAAGATGGATTAACATATCAATTGGAGAGACCTTTTTTAAGGCTCTCTCCAAGTAATAACATCTTCCATGGGAATCACTTACAATTAGTATCTTCATGAGCGCTCTCCTAAACCTGTAATTCTTCTTTCATTGCTTTCAATGCTTTCGCCCGATGACTAATTGTATTTTTTTGCTCCGCTGTTAATTCCGCAGTAGTACAACCGTATTCCGGCACAATGAAAATCGGATCATATCCAAATCCATTTTCACCTGCAGCCTCATATCCAATCTTGCCTTCCAGGGTTGCTCTTTTCACCTTGATTTTTCCATTGGGCCAAGCACACGCAATGACGCACACAAATCGAGCCGTACGTTTCTCTTCTTCTACACCTTCCAGTAAGGATATGATATGATTATTTTTAATATCATAGGAGGTATGTTCTCCAAGATAACGTGCCGAATATACACCAGGCGCTTTCTCAAGGTAGTCGACCTCAAGACCGGAATCGTCCGCTAAAACAATTTCTCCCGTCATTTCCATAATTGTTTTCGCTTTTATCATAGCATTTTCTTCAAATGTTGTCCCTGTTTCCTCAACTGAAATTTCTATCCCAGCTTCTTTCATGGATATAACTTCACAATCTAAATCTTTCAAAATCATCCGGATTTCTCTCATTTTTCCTTCATTTGATGTTGCAAAAATAATCTTTTTCATTATTTACTTCCTTGCTAAATTCTATTTTGGTCACCCTCACCATAACAGTTTCCTGTCTTCACACAATACATTGATACTTCACTTTCAATTTCATTGTTCCAGTACTGCTATTTGATTCTTTGGCTCCCCCTGATTTAATTCCTTATAGGCTGATAATATTGCATCGTAAACACCTTTTGCTACCTTTTGTTTTCCGCCTTCACTCGTCAAAAAATTTAGGTCTTCTGGATTTGACATAAATGCGACTTCTACTAAAGCAACCGGTACCATTGATTCTCCTATAATATGAACGTCCTTGCTGCGCGGAACCAGCCCTCTATTCACTAAACCAATTTCTTCAACAACTTCCTTTAGGCAAATGGACGCAAATCCTTTCGAGTTCATCGTTGTCCAATCGTTTTGTTTCTCATTATAAAGCACTTCTGTGCCGTGTATACCACGTTCATCATTTGCATTACAATGAATACTTAAGAAAAAGTCCGCCTCTACATCATTTGCCAGATTTACCCGTTGATTAAGAGTAAGTCTGCGGTCTGTTGTTCTGGTATAATAAACCTTGATATCCTCTTCCTCTAATAATTCCTTTAACTCCAGAACCATAGAAAGATTCATATCTTTTTCGTGGTAAACATAATCCCTTGAGTAAGTTCCGGAATCCTTTCCACCGTGTCCGGCGTCTACAACAATAATTTTATCATAGATATCCTTCGGACGCACCAGGGAAATATAGTAGTTATGAGCATCTTCATATAATAGATAAGCATAGGTCTTATGCAATTCTAATATTATCTCGGCTGTATAACAAGTCTTTTCAGTATTAACATAACTGCTTATATGGAGACTATTAATACAATCCGTGCTGTCTGCACTCTCTAAGTGGTTGATTTCTTTTGCTTCATTGTCTGACTGGGCTGCTGAGGAACTATAATTTACATCCCTGTTGCTGCCTGAAGTAACATTATCTTCCTTACCCTTTCCTGCCGATGCTGACGTCAGAGGTTGATTCTCTATGGAGACTTCCGGTTTCGGTTGCCCAGGAACAGTTGTCCCTTGCGGAACATACAATTTCGAAACCCCTTTATGATAGGTTCCCTGATACATCCAATGAATTTGATTTTCTTCTATTTTTATTTCAGAAGAATCCATGATAACCAAACGTATCTGCCGGTCCACCGACTCATCGATTAATTCAATCATAGCAGAATCTGACAATAGAGGGGGCTTTTCTATCACAATAAAGTTTTCGCCTAATCTTTCTTTTATATCCTCCGAAATACCATCCGGTATTTGCTGGAAAACCTCCTGTTTACTGTCGGACTCTCCTTGATGCAGCAGGTGTTTAAAACTTTCTTTCTCACCAATTGGAAACATGGTAGAAACCGTTGTTGGAAGCATAGGGAATACACCAGCGTACGATACTTCTTCCTTTTTTAACTTAAATACAAAAGGAAGCAGCAATACACAGACCATGAGCAAAACACTGTAAGCTGCTGCGCGCTTCAATATCCTATCTTCTGACACTTTTGTTCCTCCTTACACAATATAGATACAATCAAAATGCTCTTATTTATATATCGGCATGAAACTTGTATAATTAACATAATTTTTATGCTTAAGTATAATGGTTTCCTTTCCATTTGTCTATATTGTTCCTATTGTAGAATTTGACCTTTTATCTCCAGTACACTATGGATTTCATTTGCCTTTTTCCTATAATAACTTATAATAGAATGAGTTAGACAATATTATTTTATGATACTTTTTTCCTAGATGAGAAAGGAGATATTAAATTGAAAGCAACAAATTCAACTGTAGTTCAAAAAGATGGGTATGAAACAATTCTTTATCCTCAGTTATGTAAGATAGAACCTGTAAAAGGTACAATATTGCTGCTTCATGGTATGGCTGAACACCATAAGCGCTATCAAGTTTTTACTGACTATCTAAACAGCTCCGGTTATGATGTTTATCGATATGACCATAGGGGGCATGGTACGGATCAAAAACTAGAAGACCTTGGTTATATAGCAGGTAATGATGGATATAAACTTTTAATCTCTGATGCTTTTAATATCCTGACTTATTTAAAAGAAAACAACCGTTCAAACAAATTAATTTTAATCGGCCATAGCATGGGTTCTCTTATTTCAAGAAATGTGATGCAGCTTTTTAAGGACTTAGATTGTGCTGTTTTAATTGGAACAGCATACAACCTAAGAATGAAAAGCCGGATTGGTATGACTTGTGCCCATGCAATTAAAAAATTTAAAGGTGCCAGGTATTATTCTGCTTTCCTGAACAAGCAAATATTTGAAACTAGATATTATACTTCTCTTTGCGAACGCACCGGGTATGATTGGCTGTCCCGCAATAATCCGAATGTTGGAGCCTATATTAATGATCCATATTGTGGGTTTCGATGCAGTACAAGTTTCTATGAGGATCTTGCTAATTTAGATTATCATGCCGGGTTACCAAAGCGAATTAAATTAGTACACAAAAACTTTCCAATCCTTTTTACAAGTGGTACAAAAGACCCGGTCAGCCGTTATGGTAAAGATATTGAGCGATTACTTTTGTTATATAAACGATTGGGATTTCATAATGTAGATTGCATCCTGTATAAAGATTGCAGACATGAACTGCTAAATGAATTAAATGCAGGAGAAATTATGAAAGATATCGAAGCCTGGATTACAAAACATATTTAGCCAAAACATAATATAAAGTTCTCTTAGCAATGGAAGCAAAAAATCGATTAATTGATGAAGCTGCTTGGCAATTTGTAACACTTGATCAACTTTTCAAAAGATTATATGGCAAGACTGAGGTTAATTGTACTCCATCATAAAGAGGAGACTTTATACCTCAGTCCTGTTTTAGATTTCCTTTTAATTTCTACTTTTACCGAGCCTCTTATCTTTTTCGCTTACATATAAAACAAGCATCAACGCTTTGGCGGCTTTGGTCCTATGAATTGATAAAAATAAGTCTTTAACATACCATTATAAATCTTACGATTTCGATCAGCCTGACGGCCAATGTTTTTTTCTGCATCTTCATAACTTGTAATTAAGTAACAAGACCATGTATCTAGCCGCTTCATTGCTTGTCCGATTTCCTGATAAATTGGAGGCATCGCTGACTTTTCTTCCAATCGCTCTCCATATGGAGGATTTGTTATAATAAAACCATATTTCTTCGGACTGCTAAGCTCACTAACCGAGCGTTTTTGAAAATGAATGTATGGAGCTACTCCCGCAACCTCAGCATTTTGCTTAGCTGCTTTTATAACTTCCCCATCGATATCATAACCTTGTATATTCATTTCAAGGTCATGAAGTATTAAATCATTTGCTTCTTCCACTGCTTCATACCATGCTTTCTTTGGTATAAAATCTGTCCAACTCTCCGCTAAAAAGGATCGGTTGAGACCAGGAGCAATCCTAGCACCAATCATCGCTGCTTCAATAGGAAATGTACCACTTCCGCAAAATGGATCGATTAATACTCTTTCTTTATTCCACGGAGTTAACATAATTAAAGCTGCCGCCAATGTTTCAGTAATCGGTGCTTTGGATATCAGCTTACGATATCCCCTCTTATGAAGTGAAACACCGGAAGTATCAATACCAATCGTAATCTCATCCTTCATAAAGGTGACACGAACAGGATATTCATTGCCGCTCTCTTCAAACCATTCCACCTTGTAGACTTCCTTTAATCGTTCCACCATAGCTTTTTTCATAATAGACTGTATATCAGAAGGACTGAATAATTTACTCTTAATTGACGTTGCTTTTGCAACCCAGAACTTACCATCCTTTGGAATGAACTGCTCCCAAGAAATCTGTTTCGTCTTCTGAAATAATTCCTCAAAGGTTTCTGCTTTAAATTTTGCAACTTTTATAAGAATCCTTTCTGTTGTCCTTAAGAACATATTCGCTCTGCAGATAGCGGTTTCATCTCCGGCAAAAATAATTCGTCCATCTTCTACGCTGACTATTTCGTATCCTAAGTCTGTAATCTCTCGCTTTAGTACTGCCTCCAATCCAAAATGACATGGTGCAATATATTCGTATCGACTCATCCTAACCTCCAATTGTTTTTAACAATACGCCACAAATAATGCGCACAGAAAACCAACCAAAAACAGCTAACTCTACTGCTCTCGTTGATTTTCCAAAAACCACTGGTCTTATTGTAATTCTCTTTTCCCTTTCAGTCAATGAAATACTACTCCCAATGTAAGAAAATTGATAAACTGAAACAAAGAAGAGCAGTATAATCATATCACTGGCTAACGCTCCAAGCGATACGGATAAGCATGAATTCCACCGCATATATGATACACTTTTCCTTGAATTCCATGTAAATCCCTTGCCGCTAGCATACTCATATTCCCCCGATAGCAGTATAGGAGAATTACTTTGTAATATCTTACTTTATCTGCAAGCTCCTCCGAAGAAGTATATGGCATGCTAACAGCGCTTGGAATATGCCCCTTATCATAATCTTCTCTTTTTCTTAAGTCTACAATAATAGCATCCTTTCTACCGATATAATGATTGACCTCATCTATCCGCATACATTCAAATAACATACCAGACACCGCCTTTGTTATTAAATACAAAGAAAGATAACCCTTCTACAATATAATATTCCATTCGACGGGAATGGTGATTGTTTTAAGTGTTAAACTGACAAATTCTCTTTTTCCTCACCTGTTGTCACTATCTAATAAAAAGCCGGTACCAGAATCATAAAATAGAAGTAAATGTATTTAAAATGTACAAAAGCAAAATGCCTGGAATGTAATAAAAGTGTTTGGCACCTCAATTATTACATTTCAGGCAAAGTAATTTTCAGCCAGAGAACTATTCAATGAAATCCCTGAAATATCTGGCTACTTCCTCTTTTAGAATAGAAATCCTATAAGAGAATGCGCGCTCGCTGATAACTATTTATTGTTCTGGTTGTTCTGAGCATTCTTGTAGTTACCAGAATTATTTTTTGTGTTATTTTGAGCGTTCTGTGCGTTCTGTGCGTTCTGTGCGTTCTGTGCGTTTTGAGAATTCTCAGAATTCTGAGAGTTCTTATAAGAACTGGAGTTGTTGCTGTTTTTTGCATTCTTGCTATTATTTTCTGATGACATGGTATGTCCTCCTATTAAAGATAAGTTATTATAACTACAGAACTAGTATGCCTAGTCTTATAAGAATTATTCCTTCAAAAGATAAGATTTTATCAATTTATCAATTGTTTCTTATCCTATTTTTTCAAAATATTACAAGATTCTTTCTTTTTCCTCTTTATTTTGTTAAGGAAGCATATCGTAATTTTAAAATAAAAAAAAGATTCATTTATCTATTGATTTTTCCCTTTTTATGTAGTATTATAAAAAATGTATCAGTAATTATGAATACGAAGTAAGCAGAAAACTGCTTAGCAAGCTTACATAATTTTGATACGCTATATAACCCCTTATTAATTATTTATACTCCCCTCAACGAAACAGCCGGTAGCTCCCCTACCGGCTGTTTCACTTTTTGTATATTCCTAAAGAATAATATCATTTTTTCTATATTGCAATTTGACAGCCCTCATGCTACAATGGCACTCTATGTTTAAATATCACCTTAACAACTTAATGGGAGGACACTATGTCAACAGAAACAAAAGCAACGATTGCCAATCCGGCTCCACTTGGTTTGCTGGGATTTGGAATGACAACCTGCTTACTTAATCTTCACAATGCAGGTATGATACCACTGTCCATTGTTATTGTAGCAATGGGATTTGCTCTTGGGGGAGCTGCACAAATTATAGCTGGTATTATGGAATTTAAAAAGAATAATACGTTTGGAGCCACTGCATTTACCGCCTACGGATTCTTTTGGTGGTCACTCATTCTAATTTGGATGAATCCAACAAAAGCAATTGCTTCTTCAGATTCCACCAGCCTTGGTTTTTATCTTCTTTTGTGGGGAATTTTCACTTTATTTATGTTTATCGGTACTTTGAAACATAATATGGCTTCACGTATCGTATTTGGTTCATTAGCCTTACTTTTCTTCTTATTAGCTATTGCCAATTTTATGGATTCACACAGTATTCATACGATCGCCGGATATGTGGGAATATTTTGCGGCCTCTCCGCAATTTATAATTCTGTTGCCCAGGTTATCAACGGTGAATATAAAAAGACTATGTTTCCAATTTAAAATAATATAAATAATGGAGTATTACAAACTAGCTAAAGTTAAGCTAATTTGTAATACTCCATCTTTTTTGTTTACTCTTATAGGCTTTATCATTTCTTTTCCCTATTTTCTAAACCGATTGCAAATGTAAGAAATGCCTGCAGCAATGAAAATAACAGGAAGTACAAATTTAAAAAATACCTTAAAAGCTAATGTTCCAATCCAAAACACAGTGCCTAACACAAGAAATAGAATAAATAAGCTAAGCAAACAACCAATCCAGCCTTGAAAGCCTATTGTCTTAAAAACCGTATGATTTCGTTTTTTCTTCCCATCCCCTTCCCGATTACCACTTGGTGAATTTGTAGATTGATAATTTCCACTGTCTGAATAACTATAGGATTGATAATGTACCTGATTATCATGATTCATCTGATAAGCATCAATGATCGTTCTTGCAATCAGTCGTGGGTCACCAAGACTTGCCGTAATTTCTGCTTCAGACTGCTCCCCCTTTTTTGAATTCATATAACCTCTATAATAATTCACATTGGAAACAATTTCATTGTAAGGGAGTTCACCATCCAAGCTATCTCGTAATTGATTTAAAAATTCTTGTATCGTCATATGTTATCTCCTTTAATAAAAAACATTTTAACATAACTAGAATCTCCCGTAAATGATGGTTTCATTAATATCCTATTAAAATTTTACTAAACTAACCCTTTTTTCTTTTTAGAAATGTTAATTTATCTCCGGTGCATGCCAAAGAGAAACCTCTTGTAATTTGCTTCTATATCGTCTATAATGTACATGTTTTGCACCTGATGAATTCATTATATAAGGTGCATTCAATAGTGGTTTACTTAAACACAAATTACTTTGTTATAATACGGCGCTAGGGCGCCAGAATTGAGGTTAGAATGAGCATACTAAATGTAACGAACCTAAATCATGGTTTTGGTGAGCGAATGATATTTCACGATGTTTCCTTCCGTCTATTAAAGGGAGAGCATATCGGGCTTATCGGAGCAAATGGCGAAGGCAAATCTACTTTTATGAATATAATAACCAATAAACTTATGCCGGACGAAGGTAATATTGAATGGTCTAAAAATGTTCGTGTTGGCTATCTTGATCAGCATTCCGTCTTGGAAAAAGGAATGACAATCCGTGATGTACTAAAATCTGCATTCAACTTTTTATTTGAGTTAGAAGCAAAAATGAATACTATTTGTAATGAATTAGCGGATGCTTCAGATGAAAAGCTGACAGAGCTTATGGAGGAATTTGGTACGATTCAAGATCTTTTAGATGCTCATGACTTTTATATTATTGACTCTAAGGTAGAAGAAATCGGCCGTGCTCTTGGGCTTTGCGATATCGGTTTGGATAAGGATGTTACCGACCTAAGCGGTGGTCAAAGAACTAAAGTATTATTAGGTAAGCTACTTCTTGAAAAGCCAGACATTCTTCTTCTCGATGAGCCAACAAATTACCTGGATTTAGAACACATTGAATGGCTTAAACGTTATTTACAGGAATACGAAAATGCATTTATTCTTATTTCACATGATGTTCCGTTCTTAAATAGTGTAATCAACCTAATTTATCATATGGAAAATGGAGAGTTAAACCGCTATGTTGGTGATTATGATAAGTTCCAGGAGGTTTACGCTGTAAAGAAGGCACAATTAGAATCTGCCTATAAAAAGCAGCAACAGGAAATTAACGAACTTCAAGACTTCGTAGCTCGTAATAAAGCACGTGTATCCACCCGTAATATGGCAATGTCTCGTCAGAAGAAGCTGGATAAAATGGATGTGATTGAGCTGGCAAAAGAAAAGCCAAAGCCAGAGTTTCATTTTAAAGAAGCCCGTGCTGCAAGCCGCTATATCTTCCAAACGGAGCATCTAATCATCGGCTATGAGGAACCATTATCCAAACCTATCACGATTTCTATGGAACGTGGGGATAAGATTGTATTAAAAGGTGCCAACGGTATTGGAAAAACTACATTAATGAAGAGTATCTTAGGAATCATACCTCCTTTAAACGGGAAAGTTACCCTAGGCGATTACCTCTATCAAGGTTATTTTGAGCAAGAAATGACAGGTGCCAAGAACAATACCTGTATTGAAGAGCTCTGGTGTGAATTTCCATCCTGGACACAATATGAAGTACGTTCCGCTCTTGCAAAATGTGGACTTACAACAAAACACATTGAAAGTCAGGTGCGTGTCTTAAGTGGTGGTGAGCAGGCAAAGGTTAGACTTTGCAAATTAATTAACCGAGAAACCAATATTTTGCTTCTTGACGAGCCTACGAACCACCTGGATGTGGAAGCAAAAGAGGAATTAAAACGTGCTCTTAGCGAATATAAAGGCAGCATCTTATTAATCTGCCATGAGCCGGACTTCTATGAGGATTTTACTACGAAAGTTATCGATTGCAGCAATTGGTCAACTAAGATCTAACGAAATAGTTCGATGTCAGAACATATAATAATAGAAAAAACAGGTACAAAGTGATTTTAAAAAAATCGTTCTTAAAATCACTTTGTACCTGTTTTTTTCTAAAAAGTCTTAAGCCTATGCCCCAGACTGTATCGATATAGTCTTCTTTTATAATCTTTTTTTACCTTCATTCCAATATTACTGATCTGTACATTTATCGTCTTATCCTCTCTAATAAAATATTCTTCCTATGCATAATTATAAATCTCGTGTTTACTAAAACTTTACTTGGGTGGAAAAGTAATAGTTCTAATATCATCCTCCATGAATAAAAGCGAGCGCAAACAGAATCCTCCAATAAGCCGATTGGCCCCCCTTGGAACATTCCATTTGCACCCGCTTTTTCAGCGTCCTATATCACAACAGTAACATCACTGTTTCTTAATATCTCATCGGCAATAAATCATTGTACTCTTGAACAGTAGCGTCAGAAAGTAATAACTCAATTGTCTTTCTACCCATCTCATGAAGTTCCGGAGTTAAGAATTTCCCAACTTCCTTCTTAAAGAAGTCAAGAAGTATTTTAGCACCCGCATCGTAACCCTCGATACCAACTTCCTGCTGCGTCTCCGGTTGTAAAAATTCCTTGTGGATATACTGACCGTCCACCTTAAGGGATCCCAGGCCATATCCTAGAATTGGACAACGAGCTTCTACTAAATGCTCCGGCTTAAATTTTGCGCTACCTCTCCTAGCGATATACTCTCTTGTTACCCATTGCGGCATAAATCCAACTTCATAAACACCAATATGCTGATTTGGAATGAGCAAATAACGAGTATGACTGGAATTTAACACCTGTTCCATAAGAAGGTTTGCCTGCTCAACCATCTTACCGGTTGCAAATGGCCAATAAGATCCTACGCCTTCACTTGTCATACCTTCGGAAGAAGTAATACTTGGATTATTATATCCTCTTGGTGCAACCAATCTCCATAACCAAGCAAGTGCCGGAGGCAGAATATGACACAGACCAAGGATACCATAAGAAGGATTCTTCTTGCTACAAGCCGGGGTTCTAACACCAAAGCTTCTAACATCAATTTCTACAGGCTCATCAATAACATTTGGTACCAGATGTCTTGGAAGAACCACTCTCGGATTTGGACAAGGTTTTCCATTAGAATCTAAGGTATGCTCCCAAACAAGACAAGTAGAATTTGGCACACCCTGAATATTTAAGAATACCAATGGTTCCTCCGGATGAATAAAAATTTTCTCATACTGTGGAGCAGAGCCATAACTCTTAATATGGTCACAACGTAAGAACCAACCTTGCTCTGCATCCTTTACAACAAGTTTTTTACTATCATTTTGCATCTTTGGATGACATAGTGCCATATCATCGGTAACAGGTCTTAGCTCACATGACTCCGTTAACTCTATATATGTTTTCTCACCATTTACTGTATTTTTACCAAGTAAAATACGACCATCCATTTCACGGTGAACATGCTCAATCATCTCACTCTTTCCGCCGCCAGATGCACCTTCATGCATAATAACAATTTCATTATCATACGGAGTAATAACCTTAACGGTAGATGCATGAACGGTAGTCCAGCCTTCATTTTCGCCAATGTTAAGTAAAACACCGTAGATACCCTTCTTCGCACTTGGTCCTGGATATAAGTTAAAGGAGTATAACTCATGAATTTCTTTCAAACGGTTGTGAATTACAATTTGCTTACCCTCAAAATGAGTATGACGGAATGGAGGTGCTAAGAAAATAACAGCCTTTGGATTAAAGTCCTCCGAAATATCATACATACTGGTAAATCCCTGTAGATCTGCAACCGCACAAGCAAAGAATCCTGCATTCGCCGGAGCAACCAATAAGGTATCATAGCCGTATTCCTCACCGCCGGACTTAAATGCAAAAACAGCAAGTTTCTGCTCTTTTAACCATTGGAAGGTTTCCTGACGAAGTGGTTCAAAATCTTTATTATAGACATCATCGTACTTTGGCTTATCCGTATCATTATCATCAGCAACCAATAGACAATCCGGGTCACGTCTACGCATATAGTCTTCCGGATAATTTACTGCAATACCATTCTTGCAACGTGTTACGGTCGCTTCCACAACACTTCCCTCGCCAGGTACATCATAAGCCACCTCATAAGTGTCCACGTCTTCTCCACCAAAAGCCATATGTATCAGCTCCTTTTTTGAACGTGGGTAATATACGTGTTTGCTCTCTGCTAAAATATCCTTAATATAAGATGGCAAATTCCACTTTTCCTGATTGATTTTCATAGCAATCCTCTCTTTCTTCCATATCTTTTTATATAAAAATATATTTCTAGATGCTGTCTATCATATATTTTTAGCTCTTACGTTAATTATTCCTACCTAAGTATTGATCTATGCACATGATTGGTTTAGATATCATGATGTGAAACCTTATATTTATAAAACTGATATGAAACCCATATTTTATAAGTCTTCGATTTTATAACTTCCACCAGATGTCTGCTTACAGTTTTTCATTTCCTTACCATAGCATCTTCCGAAGAATGGCTTCCTCTTTTTTAAAAAAGCCAATATCAAAGAAACCTTTGATATTGGCTTACTTACAACTTAGTATAACTACTTTGTATCGTCTTCCATATTATGAAATATTAAACCAACTTTTCCTTAGGAGATTAGATCCTCTATATCTTTATCTATTGTTATTACAACAATTTTCTCACCGGTCTTCGTACTAATATCAGAATGAGTGCTGACGATAGCTACATCAATAATTTCTTGTATTAATGTTTCTAAATACCCTCGCCCACCTTCAAATAGCGATGACCTAACCTTCTTAAATAACTCAATTCCTTGTGGATTATCCGTCAACTTCTGTTCCGATGGACTAAGTACACCGGTAAGCCTAATAATAATCATATCATGTATAATATAGGTTCTAATAGTCTTTGGCCCGCGTCCCATATACTCAATTTCGAATTTACTGAGTGCCTCACTAATCTTCGCTTCCAACTGACCCTTTGTCACTATATCACCACCTATCCTAAGTTTATCAAGGAGGTATCTTAAGTTAATCCTATAGCTCCAACTATATTAAAAATAAAATGCTTTTAAAATCTTATAAGAAAAGCCTTAAGAAGTCAAATAAAGATTTCGTTAATAATCATCTAATTCTAGTATAAATCCATGATAATATTTCCTAATCTAACCAAAGTTCAATTGTATTGCATTCAATTATTTATAGCAAAAAACCTGTAAACATTGTTTGCAGGTTTCAAATTCACGCGACATAATCTAGTTAGCAACCTGTTCGGTATTTTCGCCATAGCACGTAGTTTGTACCTATGCCGGATACGGTTTAATATATCACAAACAACATATAAAGTCAAGATTCTTAACTATTCTCAACCAGATAAAAATTAAACGGCGGCAACAAAAGAAACATACAAAAAATCAAAACACTTCTATAATTTTTCACTCTACTTCGTCAAAGTGTTGATATATTTCTCTATATTAACACCCTAAAGTAATGAAAGTAATAAAATCAACTAAAAACCTTCCTAGCAAATAAATTATAAATTAATTGACTTTGAGCAATTACGCTATGACATTAATATACTTCAATCCTATTGCTTGAAGAGCAAATATTTGTTATAGTATATACGTTTGTATTTGTTTCGTTTTTTACAGAGGATAGTATTCTCTATTTCGTTTCCATACAGATATCAAATCAATTTTAAATTACTTGTATGAATAAGATCAGAAATCACCTTTCCTAAGCCGCTACTCATAGTAGTATCATAAGGATTTCATTTTTTATCTTAATAAGTGAAGTAATTTTGCTTTGATGTTTTTGCAGGGAGACTATCTATAGAAGGAGGATTATGTTATGGATATTCTCATAATTATGGGGATTGGAATCTTGATAGGAGCAAAGTTTTTTCCGGAAAAGCATAAAAAAAAGAATGAAAAAATTCAAATAGTATGTACTGTTTTAATCATCTTTTCTATGGGAGTAATGCTGGGTAAAAGAGAAAATTTCATACAAGAATTATCCTCTCTTGGTTTAACAAGTTTTCTCTACTTTTTAATACCTACAGTATTCTCTATCTTCATTGTCTATCTGTTATCAAGAATGTTCTTGAAAAAGAAAACAAAAGAAAAAGAAAAGGAGGACTGATTATGGTTCTAGCTACCGTGATCGCTCTGTTTTTAGGAATTGTGTACGGTTTATCGGGTATTAATATAGAAATTGTTGGATCTGTTGCAGAGCATACACATTATATTCTATATTTACTCATGTTTTTGGTAGGTATCAGTATCGGATTAAATCGTGGTATCGTGCAGAAGTTGAAAGAATATCATATAAAAATTTTTATTATTCCCTTTGGTATCATAGTAGGATCGCTGACAGGCGGTATTGTCTGCAGCTTTTTCACTGGAATCCCTATGGATACCAGTACTGCGATAGCAAGCGGATTAGGCTGGTATAGCTTATCCGGCGTTATGGTAAGTGAATTCGCAGGTGCCTCGCTCGGCAGCATTACATTTCTGAGTAATCTAATGAGAGAAATATTTTCTTTTTTTATTATACCTCTCATTGCAAAGTATTTGAATTTTCCTACTTGCATAGCACCTGCAGGTGCCACCAGTGAGGATACTACCCTTCCTATGTTAATTCGATATACTAACGAAGAAACCGTCGTATTATCTGTTATCAACGGTATCATTTGCTCGGCCGCGGTGCCGATACTTATAAATCTCTGTTATCAAATCTTTTAAGCTTGTCCAGACTAAATATCCAAGAGATTTGTCTCTATAGATAGGCATTGATTTAATTGATGTCTATCTAGTTATGTAAGAAGTTATCTAATGATAATTTACCTTTCGATTTATATTATGCTTTATCCGGGACTTTCTCTATTGTTCTATTCTTCTGATCAATCAAATCTTGCTGTATGAGCATCCCTGTTAGCCTTCTTGCTCCATAGTACTTTCACCGCTATCAGCAATAGTTTGATTAGTCTTATTATCGCTTTCTCGCTTGTTTTGGCTTGTGATACTATTTTCACTTTCTATCACAGTATTTTTATTACTTTTATCACTGACCTGTTTCGTGATACTTTTGCCCTTCTTGTTATTTGCATCCGCAATAGCATTTTGCGTTTCACAAGCTTGCTTCAAGATCGCTCTTCGTACCGCTATTGCATTCAAGGCATCACTTAATAATACTGTATCCGCTGCAAGCAAAGCTAACTCATTATCATCAAGACATTCCGCTATCCGGCAGGCTAAAGTGCTTATCATAAGTATATCAGTACAAATATTCACAATTATCACCTCAATATAATATATGTACTATAGAATAGAGATAGTTATAAAATATCCGCGACACCTTTTGCGTTCGCACATGAGATTAGGTCGATAAAATGAAAAAAGCCTGTAAATTCAACATTTACAGGCAACAATGTACGTGACATGATTCGAACACGCGACCTTCTGGTCCGTAGCCAGACGCTCTATCCAGCTGAGCTACACGTACATAGTATGAAATTTTCACACTGATTATCTCTGAACAAATTCAAAGATAATGCCGGCGACCGGAATCGAACCGGTACGGGAGATTAGTCCCGCAGGATTTTAAGTCCTGTGCGTCTGCCAGTTCCGCCACGCCGGCATAACCTTTCGGTTGATGGGACCTATAGGGTTCGAACCTATGACCCTCTGCTTGTAAGGCAGATGCTCTCCCAGCTGAGCTAAGATCCCAAATTAACTGGTCTTTTATCGAATATTTATATCGTGTAATCTTTCTGATTACAACGACTCAGATGGGACTCGAACCCACGACCTCCGCCGTGACAGGGCGGCGCTCTAACCAACTGAGCCACTGAGCCAAATTCTTCTTTTGCTTCTTATTAAGATAATCTTATGTTTCATTATCTTTAATGGACCTTCGGGGACTCGAACCCGGGACCGACCGGTTATGAGCCGGTTGCTCTAACCAACTGAGCTAAAGGTCCATGTCTTTTGATAAATCAAAAGCCATCAAAGCCGACGATCGGACTCGAACCGATAACCTGCTGATTACAAGTCAGCTGCTCTGCCAATTGAGCCACGTCGGC
>JAEWMB010000010.1 GCA_023457255.1 Bacillota bacterium
GACGGAGACAGCCCGGGAATCATGTCGATCAATACGCCGAGTACAGCAGTCAAAGCGCTGGCAAAAGCGGCAAAGAGCAGGAAGCTGAGAAAGTGCGTCCTGCGGGATACGCCGTTCCCAAAAGCGATATGAAGGTTTTCCGCAAAGGAGGCACAGCCGGCGACGAACAGAAAAAACACGCCGATAGAGGCTGCGCTCATATTGAAGGTGCCGCCATCCTGGACGAACGCAGCAACAATGGTAAGGATTGTTGTTAAGGCTGTAATAATGCAGAAAAAGATAATAAAAGCCACTCGGCTCGAAAGAAGCTGCCATAAAAACATTTGTTTGATTTTCATAAAAGGGTTCCTCTCTTTCTTCAGGAGTTCGTCAGATGGATAAAAAGCTGCTGCAGATCGAGCGGCGTGACAGTGAGGGAAGCGGGTACGCCGCTGTGTTCGCCAAGAATATGCGCCAGCATCAGCCCGCCAATCTCCTGTGAACCAAGAATATTTTTACCGGCGCACCACTCCTCCACGGCCTCTTTCCGTCCAGATACGGTAAAGCCCATGCTTTGGATCTCTTCGGACGGTCGGTCGAGCAAAATGCGGCCGTTTTTGATGATGACGACATGCTCGATCAGATTTGCGATCTCTTCGATCAGATGCGTGGAAAGGATGACTGTGCACGGCCGCTTGGAATAACGGGCCAGCAATTCCGCATAGAAAAGCTGGCGGTGATTTGCATCGAGGCCGAGAACCGGCTCGTCGAACAGCAAATATTCCGCTCCGGAGGCCAGTGTAAGAATAAGCTTGAAAATAGAGCGGTAGCCTGTGGAAAGCTGTCCGATTTTTTTTCTCACGTCGAGGCCGAATTTTTCAGCCAGAGCGGACGCATAGGCGCTGTCGAAGCCGGGGTAAAATATGGCGGTCCATTCAAAGATGCGCCGCAGCCGTACAGACGGCTCATATAGGGTATCCTCACCCATGCAGGCGATTTTGCCGAGGGCCTTATCGTTCTCTGTGAGAGGAAATCCGTCCATATACAGAAAGCCCTCTGTTGGAACAAGGCGGTTCGTCATCAGGTTCAGCAGGGTAGATTTTCCCGCTCCGTTGCGTCCGAGAAGACCATAGATACGGTTTTCGCCAAAGCTGACATTTAAGCCCTGCAGCGCTGTGACATTCCGGAATTTTTTTGTGACATTTCTTACTTCAATCATTTTCTGCTCCTTCTTTTATCATGCTGATGACCTCATCGGGACTGATACCAAGCTTTTCCGCCTCTGAGAGGAGGCTTGCGACATAGTTTTCGAAAAAAGACTGCTTCCGCCGCGCCTGTATTTTTTCCTTTGCGCCTGCGCATACAAACATGCCCACGCCTCGGCGTTTATATAGCACGCCATTGCCCGCAAGCAAGGTGACGCCCTTCAGCACGGTCGCCGGATTGATCTTATAGAGCGTGGAGAGTTCCGTCGTAGACGGCACCTGTGTATCCTCCGGGAAAATACCCGAAAGGACCGCGTCCTCGATTTGGTCTGCGATTTGAAGATAGATGGGAATTCCGCTTTCAAAATCGATCTTCATTACAAACTCCTTAATTGGTTAGTTACTTATGTAATTAACTATAATGGAGCGAACAGGAATTTGTCAAGAGGAAAATAAAAAAACCGCCGGAGCGGTCAGAGCTGTTATCATCAGAGGACCATCACAAGGGTGCCGAGCGTGATCAGTATTCCGCCGATCACCGTTTTTGCGGTCACGGCCTCTTTCAAAATGACAAAAGCAAGAACCATACTGATAACAACGCTGAACTTGTCAATAGGAACAACTTTTGAAGCATCGCCGAGCTGAAGCGCTTTAAAATAAAATAACCAGGAGAGGCCGGTTGCAATACCCGATAAAATCAGGAAAACCCATGATTTTGCAGTGATGCTTGGGATTTGGCACTGCGTTCCTGTCACAAAAACGATGCCCCAAGCCATGATGAGAACGACAACGGTACGAATTGCAGTTGCAAGGTTGGAGTTCATATCCTGGATGCCAATTTTTGCCAGGATTGCAGTTGCGGCAGCAAAAACCGCGGAAAGAAGTGCAAATACGATCCACATGTTTTTTCCTCCATGCAATGCATTCACAGGATCACCTCATCAAAAAAGCCGCACAGTGGCGGCTTACCGGAATTTATTATAATTCTTTTTGCAGCATCAGGATTTCTTCTCCGCCCAAAATTTCGCTCTGCATACTGTCGCTTGCGACAAAACCAAGCTGTTCGCGGTAGATTTTAAGCGCCCGGTAGTTGGACGGATCAACATTGACTTCCACAAGCCGTATACCAAAAGCGCGCATATCCGCAAAAGCAATGTTTAAGAGGGAGGTGCCGAGATTGGGATAAGCCTGCGGGTCAATAATGTTGATGCTGTGCAGGAATACTTTATCGGGATTGTCAAAATTACGCATAAAGTAGACCGCTCCCAGAATTTCATCATATTCCACAGCAACATAAACCCGTGCATGACGCAGCATTGCGATGAGGTCAAAGACATCGAGCGCTCCGCCGTCGTAAGAAGAATTTTCGATCTGGATAAGTTGTTCAACCAAATCAAAATCCCGTTCTTTTATATGAAAATATTCAATTGCCATTTTTACCCTCCGGTTGCGCAAAGATCGCACATTAAAATTCTCTGATACAAAAGAATTATACCTAAAAACCTCATATATTGCAAGCGCAAGCGTCTTATTCGCCGATGCGGTCCGGCGGTAAGCGCTGGGGTAAATCCTGCATAACCCGGCCGGAATACTGCGCCGTGCGCGCGGCATCTTTGGGATAATTGTTCAGGGTAAGCAATTTTTCAGAAAAGCTGAAAGCATCTTTTTCTCCAATGATAATATGATCCAGCAGGGAGACGGAGACCGCATCCATCGCGGACGCAATCTGTTGTGTGATTGAGATATCCTTATCGCTCGGATATGCGCTGCCGCCGGGATGGTTATGCGCAAGCAGGATTTTTTCCGATCCGGTGCGAATAACGG
>JAEWMB010000011.1 GCA_023457255.1 Bacillota bacterium
CTGTTTCAGTTGGAGCGGCAGGTTCTTCCAAGGTCTTGAATTCAAAAGCTCCTTCGGAAGAGATCGTATAGGTATCGCCATTAGCCGCCCAAAGACCAGCCATGCCAAAAGCACTCTCATCCACCACAAACTCCGGAGTCTTATTATCCTTCAGCCTAGCGAACCAGATACCATTATCAACATTTTGAGCACTTGGAGCCGAGATCTCCTCCTCCGTAGAGTTCTTGATCACGGCAGAGGTAAATGGCATTCCTAACGCCTTCCATCCCGTAGCAGACAAAAGTGGAGCGAAACGAAGAGACCGAGCCGTCAACTTCCCTTCCGTAGCGGTAAATACCACTTGTGCATCCTCTTCCATCATCACTGTATCTAAAGCCATAGGCACTGAGACAGTCAGTGTCGCTCCATTTAGAATATTCACCTGCCGATCTTGAAAAGATGTCGCCCACGTAGTATCACTTTTTATGTCAATGGCTACTACACATTCTTTTATAGAAAATGACTGCGCACCTTGATTCAACCAATAAACCCTTTTAAATGGATTAGCAATAGCATATGCTTTAGCTGTATTTTCCTCTATCACTAAACGACCATCCTTGCAATTAAAAATAACACCATCCGGGATCGTATAAGGCTCCCATGTGTCCACATCCGGAAAGAAATTAGGCTTTGCCGCATTTAAAGAATTAAGCGTTTCTGCCATAGTCGTATCAGGAATCAGTATTATATCTCCCGCATAGGCAATGCCTTCATGGTAATATGTACTCCCATACAATTCTCCAAAATCGATTGCTGTTACTATAGAGACCGCTGCATTCCTAAATGAACCATCCGGTTTATTAATAATCACACAAGGCTTCCCGTTTTGGTCTTGAAATTGCACATCAGTGCCTTCCACCATGATTACATTATTATATTCATCAGGATTCATACCATAACCCACTATAGTTGGGTTCTTTATGTTATCAGTAGTTGAGACAATTGTTTTTCCTTTCAATATAATCTTATTATCACAAGGAGTAGGAGTAAAACTACCATTTATTTTAATCGGAGTCATTGCCATTGTCTCTTGTTCATCAAACTTATTCCCGATATAAGAATCTTCAATCACAATCTCGTTATTGGAAGCTCCCACTGTAGAATTATTTGTTGATATCGCTATAGCCGCAAAACTATCGGAAACACCCTTATTTTTTGTCTTACCAGTTAAGGTACTCCCTCCCGAAACATGAACGTTCATATCTGAGGTCTCATACAAATAGAGAGCACCATATCCTACGATGTTCGATTTATTCTTTATTGTCAATTTTTGATCGCCGGCGTTATTAGCATAAATACAATAATGGTTATTTAGCAAGATTGTCGTACTATCTACCGTCACTGGCGTTTTTTTATGGTGAATATATACACCAAATTGATTCGAACCGTTCACCTGTCCCTCAATCTTTGTATTAACAAGAGAGACATCCGTCAGTTCTCCATCAATAAGAACTCCAGATTGTGCGTTAGCCGCCAAATTTATTGTAGTATTTTCAACACGTACAGTCCCCTTTGCCGTTGCTCCCAGAAGAATCGCATTTTGTAATGCTTCCGCAGGATTTGGGTTCTTACGATCACCATAGCCTTGTGTATTATTATTCATAATACAATTATCTATCAACAAATCCGCATTACCGGTTACCTCTATAATTGGAGTACATTTTCCAGAGGTAACTTTCGTTGGCGTATAATCGATACTCAATCCTTTTATTTTAACATCGGTAGCAGTATTATTGGCAGAGCCATTAACCAAGATCGCACCTTCTATAATAGTCTTGTCCTGCCCAGCTCCTTGAATTGTGATAGATTTATCTAATGGTAGAGTCATTGGTAAAGTATATTCTCCTTCCGGGAAAACGATACGATTTTGATCTGTCAAATCTACCTCAGAAAGTAGACCAGATATATCGCAAGCCGCATTACGTAATGAACCATCTTGGTTGAATACAGTAATCGCTGATTTCTCATCCGCGATCTGGTACTTAACCGTATTGTCGCAATTAAAAGTATTCGTTTTATAATCCTGTATCAAAACCCCTACATTATTTTTATTCACTTTCAGTACAGAGCCCTCACCAATATTAAATGTATTACCCGTACTACGAACAGAAATAGGATATTGCAGAGCTGTACTTTCCATAAAAGCAAACAAATTAGTATTTTTTATATCAAAGGAATTGTTAATCGCATTGTCTTCTTCATCTTTATTTAATACAATCGTAGCAAAATCATTTGATCCTTTAAGTTGATAGTTATGAGACTCCAATGTTGAATTAGCTATCTTAAACTTATTATTAGATGACCAAATATTGAGTGCCGCCCATGAATCTATTTTTGAATCTACAATTGAAATCGAAAGATTATCATTTAGCGCTGTTACATTTATTGCATAATAAAATCCTTTGATAGTACTATTATTTTTCATTTCTATGGACGATCCATTCATATTTGAGAAACTTATTCCTCTACTATAAGTACCATTCTTCGGATATACCGCAGAAAGAATATGAGAATTATCCAATACAATAGTATTTTTCACCTTAGTCGTATTTCCAAACGAAGAGAACCCTCGATTGTAAGACCCTTCTAAATAAATACAAGAATTCGTAAGAGATACATTCACATTATCACAAATACTATTAGAATCATAGCTTTTTCCCAGATTAACAATGCCCATAGAACTTTTACCCCAACCATCACCACTACCTGCTGTTAGTTGATGAAGATGGACCCCAGACAAATTCAAATTCACATTCTTAGACATCACATTAATAAGGCCTTGGCTTAATGTTGTACCTTTTGTAATCTGTAAATTCCGCAAATTGACATTGATTACGCTCTCTTCCTCATCCCGTTGAATATCTAGCTGCCCTTCTATAATACAATTTGTCGAATCACTGCCAATAATTGTAATAGACTTTGGAATAACGATAGGTGAAACTTGGGGATAAATTCCCTCTGCCACACGAATGGTAGCCCCATCTGCGGCTTTTTCAATCGCTTTCGCAATTGTAGCCAAAGGAGCTTCTACACCACCTCCGTTACCATCAGAACCCGAAGTGCTGACATACAAATCCGTCTGTCCCCACCCCACACTCGTTGCCACCATAAACACGGCGAACAAGAAAAGTAGTCTTCTTTTCATACGATTAATTTTTATAAGTTAGTAATATTCAATTATTTAAAACATTCACCCTATATTCATAAACTCTGTAGTTTTCTGCATATCAGTCTTCTCATAATCATCATTTACAAGCAGTTATGCGAAATCATCGGTTATAAAACGACTAGTCTAAACGATCATTTTATTCTGGCGTTTTATTGAATTCAACGCATAAGCGTCCATATTTA
>JAEWMB010000012.1 GCA_023457255.1 Bacillota bacterium
TAATTAGCAGTGAAATGCTACAACTTTTGTTGTTCAAGATCAGAACTAAGAGTAAAATACTCCAACTATCCTAATCTTACAGCAAAGAACATCAAATGGCACGACGGTAGATTATGTCGCGCTTACAGTCGTGTAACTAAATCCGGTGCCTTGCAGTAATGCAAGATGCTAAGCAAATGGCTAAAGTTCTCGAAAGTAGGCAAGCAATCATATAGGATGTAGATAAATACAACTTAAAAATGAATTATATCTGGTAGCTCCAAAATGCAGTTCAAGACGTTTATATGGACTGTATGACAAGGTATACCATACGGGGATTATTTATGGAGGCATGAAAAAATGTAGGTAAAACCAAGATTCAAATGGTAAAACTAAAATTTAATCATGTCAAGCTTATGATTATATTACTGAAATTTATTTATAAATTTTAACCTAATATTTTAAGTTAGATTATATAATTATATCTTAAAATAAAACTCATTTTAGCTGAATATGTATTAAAAAGTTCATGTTTTATAATATAAATATAAAAATATAATGAGAAAAATAATTATTTATTGCCATAAAACAGGAAATATGTTACTATATGTAAAAACAAGGGATATTTTAGTATAAATATCAAAATTCAGTAATTACTAGGAAAAGTTAAGGAGAATTTTATGGTTAAGTTAAATGAAAAGAAAATTAATTTATCTTTAAGTGAAAATGCACAAAATATACCTAATAATGTTTTACAAGTAATGAAAGATGAATGTTATAACGCTAACAGATATCCTGTTGATGTACATAATGAATTAGTGAAAAGACTTGCTCAATATCACTCATGCTCCCTAGAAAATATAATACTTGGTAATGGAGTAGATGAAATGATATTAATTGCTTGTCTGACATTATCGGAGAATAAAAAAAAGATAATCGTCAGTGAGCATACCTTTAATGGATATGTAGAGGCAGCCAAGATATGTCGCTTAGAGATATGTGAATCGAAAGTTGTAAATAATCGAATCTGCATTGATGATATGATTTCAAAAATTGATTTATATACCACATGTATCTTTTTATGTAATCCATTAAATCCGTATGGAACAGTATTACAAAAAAATGAATGCATTAAGATAATAGAATGGGCTAAACAACAAGGCACCTATGTAATAATTGATGAAGCTTATGCAGATTTTGTAAGTGATTCATCCTATTGTAGTGCTTTAGAATTACTCGATTGTTATAAAAATGTTATAATTTATAAATCCTTTTCAAAATCATATGGTTTGGCAGGATTACGCTGTGGGTATGCCGTAGCTAATAAAGAAGTAATAACTATTATGAAAAAAGTACATGGACCTTTGCCATATCGAGTTAATCGTATTGCTTGCAAGGCAGCCATAGCATGTTTAGAAAATCAAAATGAATATAATAAGAGTATAAAACA
The DNA here is from genome assembly GCA_023457255.1 of Bacillota bacterium. Lineage (GTDB taxonomy): Bacteria > Bacillota > Clostridia > Lachnospirales > Lachnospiraceae > Lachnoclostridium. The sequence goes on from JAEWMB010000012.1 coordinate 1,430, forward strand.
AGTCAATGAAATTAAAAAAACATTTTATAGAGCACTTGAAAAGGCTAAAATTGAGTTTATCGAATCTGAAACAAATTTTGTGTTAATAAAGCTTAAAAATGATGAAAACGTAGATTATATATGTGAAGAATTATGTAATAAGCACTCTATTATTGTGAAAAATGGGAAAAATTTTGGACTTATAGATTATATACGAGTTGGTATTGGAACAAACGATGATATGGAAAGATTTGTTAGGGCAATGATTGATATCAGGAAAAAAGTTGAATCAGAATATATAAGTAATATTGGGTGGCAAAATGAAGAATCTATTGTGTTTTGATCTTGATAATACATTATATCATCCTAAATATAAAATTATGGATAAGATTAATCTTAGAATTGTAAAGTATTTAATAGAATACACCAATATAAGTCCAGAAACTGTAAATATTAAGAGAAAATATTATTATGAGACATATGGGTCTACCCTAAAAGGATTATATTGTGAGGAAAGAATTGAACCAATAAAGTACCTTGAATTTATACATAATATTGAAGCTTATGATTTACCATTAAAAGATGACAAACTACATGACATAATTAATCAGATGGATGGATTGAAAATTATTATAACAAATAGTTATAGTGTATATGCTGTTAGAGTTTTAGAATCACTAGGTATCTTGCATTTATTTGATAAAATATATGATACAGTGTTTATGGACTTTAATTACAAAAATTCAATAACAGGGTTAAAAAAGGTTATTGAGTTATATGACTATTCATTAAATGATATCTACCTAATTGATGATAGTGAAGATTCACTTGAAGCAGCGAAAAGCATAGGAATCAATACAATTTATGTTAATTATAGTTTAAAGAAATCCAACAACTATACGAAAGAGATTAATTCAATCTATGATATTAATCAATGTATTATCACTAATAATATGCGTTAAAAGGAGCTTCATATGAAGAAAAAATTATATTTATGGAATGATTTACCGCTTTTATATGATAAGTATTATGTAGAGGACATATGGCTACACTTTCAGCAATATATAAATAATCATGGGTATAATGACGTTGATTATCATTGTATCGATGATTTAAATCTACGAAATTGGTTGAGCAAAATAGATCTTAACTCAAATAAAGTATTGAGCATAGGAACGAGACCTAACTTATTCCTAAATATCCTTAATAAATCGGATTATGTAAACATTAAACCAGTTAGACAGCATGGGAGGGGGGGGGAGTCTCAATGTGTATCTATTAGTTTAAAAGACCAGAGAAAATTGCAAGAAGTAGTACAAAATGAGCCAGATGGTAAAATATGCATCGTGGAGGATGTTCTTGTAAATGGTGAAACAATTAAATATATATTAGATGAACTGAATAGAGTTGGGTTTGTAGGGCAACTATTATTGAATATTTTTATAGTGAATGATTATTCATTGAACTGTTTAGATATGAAGTTTCAATATGACGTAATACTAAATATCGGAATATATATGGACGGTAAGCCTATAGAGGATAGTACATGTATTTGTTTCCATGATCTTTTGTTTGGGAAGTTGTGCGATGGTAAAAAGTACTATGAGAGAATGGATTTGATGACAAGATTTTTATATAACAAAGATAATAGCTTAATAAAAATAATTGAAGAATGTCAGAGGAGAATTAATAATGGGACAGCAAAAGAACTCATTACTGAATAAATACGAATATGATAATGATGAAGTTATTCTTAAAAGTAGACCCAGAGTACTTTTTCTCGAGTTAACTAGGAATTGTAATTTACATTGTACAATGTGTCGACCATATAATTGGTATAAAAATGAATGGTTTTTGCAAGAAAATGTTCTAGACTGTATTCGACAAGAATTATTTCCCTATATTGAAATGGTAGATTTACGTGGTTTCGGTGAATCAACTTTAGATTCAAGATTAGTTAGTATTGCAGATGAGCTTCATCATAGAAATGTTAAAACAATGATTTATTCCAATATGTGTTCCCAAGACGAAAAATATTGGGAAGAATTAGTTCATACTGGTATTAATGTGGCAGTATCGATAGAGACAGCAGACCCAATTAAGTACGCTAAGATAAGGCGTGGCGGAAACTTTGAGCTCATGAAAACTAATTTAATAAGTTCTATTAAAGCATCAGATAGTAATAATACTCCTTTTTTAACTGTTGTTTTGTCTGATGATAATATAGATGATATTTATGGATTGGTTGAGTTTGCAGCGGAATGTGGAATTAATAAAATACAATTGAATCCTATATCTATGAAGAATCCTGTAAATCCTGATGGTATAAGTCACTATGGGTTTCACCATAAGACGAAGGAGTATGTCAAGAAAGAATTTTATAAAATAATTGAGTTATCAAATAAAAATAATGTAAAGGTTGAGGTAGCCGCAAACTTATTTAATGAAAACAATATAATGAAAGACAAGTGTATACATCCATGGAGTTATGTATTTATTAGATATGATGGATCTATAGGATTTTGTGACCATCTTGCAAGGCAGGATGCATCCTTAAAAGGCAATATAAACGATGAAGGATTCATGGCTATCTGGAATAATTCTGAGTATCAGGAATTGAGGAAGGCACATATCACAAAAGGCTATGAGAACCTAGAGAGACAACGGATTGAATGTAGATGGTGCGATCGTAACCGTTATGGTAATTGCGAATATATTATAGATAATAAATTTGTTCCGAAAGAACTGCATGAATATTATCAACTCGCCTTTGAAAGGAATAGTAGTATATGAAGGTGTTAATAGTTTCAAGTGGCTATTATCCATCTTCTTGTGGTGGTGTTGAAATTATTTCTCAAGTTCTTGCAGAAGGATTAGTAGAACGAGGTTACGAAATAGTTGTACTATATTCGAATGAATCTGTAGAGGTTGATGATACTTATTATCATAATGGTATAAAGGTTATTAAATTAAAACCTTCCATGATACATATCTTTAATCAAAGCATAACAAGCAAAATTAATCGGATATTACAGATGTATAATATATTTAATATTGGTAAAATACGAAACGTACTAAAAAATGAGAATCCGGATCTTGTTCATATTCAAATGCCTAGAATTGTAAGCTATTCTGTATACACAGCGTGCAATCGTGAAAATATCCCTATTGTGGCAACATTACACGAGTATTATTCATTATGGAACTTTAATCCGTTTTTAACTATTGATCATATGATGACTTCAAAACCAACATTTGTAACGAAAGTACTACGTAACTTGCAGAAGAAAGCGACTAGAGAAACTAGATATGTTACAGCTCCTTTTGAAGATGTTATAAAAAAATATAAAAGTGAAGGATATTTCACGAATACAAAGTTTAAAGAGGTCTTAAACGCGTTAAAGTTCGCGGGTAATGCTCAATCTGAATTGACAAACAAAAAAAGAAGATTAGAGAAAGACAAGGTGCGAAAGTTTCTAATCATTAGTCGATTGGTAAACTATAAGGGAATAGAAAGAGTTCTTGATGCATTTGTAAATTATGACAATGAAATGATTGAATTACATATAGCAGGTGACGGGCCGTTAAGAAGCCTTGTTGAGAAATATTGTAGTAAAGACAGTCGAATAAAGTATCATGGGTATGTTATGAATAAAGACAAAGAGAACTTGTTTCGAAGCACTGATGTCATGTTTTTTTTACCAGCTGATATAGAAACCTTTGGTTTGACTATTCTTGAAGCATATTATTATTGTATGCCTGTAATTATTTCAAATGTAAATGCAGTTTCAAAACATGTAGATAATGGTGCAACAGGACTTATTCTTAACGAGGTCAGCAATTCCAATATAGTTAATGCAATGAAACAATATATAAATTATCTAGAATGGGATTTTCAGTTAGAGTGTTGCTTAAAGAAGTTGCAGAAATATAGTTGTGATAACTTTATAGATGAGTTTGAGGAAGTATACTTTGAAGTGTTAAAAACAGGACAAGTACAATAGAAGGAGAGATTGAAATGAAAAAGGAATCTGTAGTTTCTGTGATAATTACTGTCTATAACTACAAATATAACATATCTTTAGAAGCTGTATTTAAGGGGTGGAGACAACAAACAATCTCCACCGAGATCATATTATGTGAACAAAGTATAGAAAGGGACGAAAAGCTAGCTGAACTATGTAATAGGAATCATGTGCGTTATATTCATTGCTTACCTGATTTAATTAATGGAATGGTTAGATATAATATAGGTAGAGTGCGTAATATAGCAGCATTACTCAGTAAGTGTAAATATTTATATTTTAATGATGCAGATGTATTAGTTTATAGAAAAGATTACCTTGAAGAGTTAATAAATTTTTCAGAATCGAATAATAAGATACCTCTAATGAGGCCATTTTCACGAAGATTACAAAGTAACTATAATGAAGTATTTGCAACTTGCTATTGTGGGAACCCAGAAATTAACTTTCATGAAGAAAAATATTTTTGTAAGGCAATTTTTAACGAAAATAGTATGTCAATTGATGTCATACCCGAAGGGGAACGATATCGCTTGATGAATAATATTCTTCATGTTTGTACAGCTTCTGATTTGAATAAAATGATTGAGCAAGATGCGAAATACATGGAAGAGTTTCCAGATATATGGCAAACAGCAATGCATTATGGGGGACTGTTTGTGAGCTATGATAATTTTATAAAAGTATGTGGGTATTGTGAACAATATTTTAATTGGGGATATGAGGATATTGATATTCAATGGAAATTAGATGCATATACTGGTATACAGTTTATTGACTCAGCTATTAGAAATTGTGGTGTACTACATTTTGAGCATAATTCACGTCGTCAAAATGAGATATACACTTTAAATAATGCAGTATTTGAGCGAAGGAAGAAAGCAGGCCAGCAGAAGGCTGTTAAAGGTGATACTGAGAAATGTGATTCATTTATAAGCGCATATCTTAGACAGGATAAAACCACTATGATTCGATATGTAAAAGAGGCTTATATTAATGATATAAGAAAGTAGGAAGAGTTGAAGAAAAAAACATTAATAATTACTGGAACAACGAATGGAATAGGTAAGGCAATTGTCCAAAGATTAAAAGGTGAATTTTATATTATTGCTATTAACAGAAGAAATGATAATTGTGTGGATGAAAATATTATATGTGATTTGAGTAATATCGACGCGGTAGTTAGTCTATGCAATGACTTATCTCAGTATAAGGTAGATGTTTTAATAAATAATGCAGGGGGAAGTTATCCATGTACTTTTACTGATATTTCTTTTGACAATGCAATTTCAGATATTAATCTTAATTTTGTATCACCTATGTTGTTGATGCAAAGTATAATTAAAGGAATGCTAGTACAGGGGTATGGTAATATAGTGAACATCTCATCAATATCTTCAAAAGCTCCCACGCCTTATCTGCATATTTATAGCGCTGCCAAGAGTGCATTAGATTCTTTAACCAAAAGTTGTGCTATTGCGTATGGTAATAATAATATCACAATAAACTCAGTATGCCCAGGTGCAGTGGATACCGCAATGAGCATTGAAGGAAGAAAGCGTTTATCTAAATTTCATGGATTGTCAGAAGATAGATATCAACAATTGATGATCGAGGGGGCAGGCATTGGAAGAATGATACATTGTGAAGAAGTGGCTCATCTAGTTAGCTTTTTAATTTCTGAAGAGACGAGAGCAATTTCAGGACAATCCATTAATATCTGCGGTACATTAGAGGTCAATTAATAAGTAGGAGGGTGTATGAGAAAGGAACAAAATATGCAAGAACTAGCAAATTTCTGTAAAAAAGTTATAATGGAGAAATATGACGGGATATATGATTATTATCAGGTTTTATACCCTAATTCAGATAAGCCTTATGTAGTACATAAAAGTACATATCAAATGACGGTTGTGTTAAGCGGAGAAGGAAGAGCAATTTTAAATGAAAAAAGCTTCGAATTGTGTCCAAATGATGTTTTATTTATTGAAGCTAATACATGTCATACATTTTTATGTGAAAGTGACAAAATGGAACTGTTTCATATACATATTCCCAAAGAAGCTATAAGTAATGATAGAGAAATTATTAGAGAAGATTATTATATTAATTAGAATATTTATTAGTTTATGTACATTAATCTTGGGGAGGCGTTAAGTTGAAAGTATGTGATTTTTATAGCAAAGTATTGCATGAATATGGCGTTGAATGCGTATTTGGAGTACCAGGATCTTTCATAATGCCAATTTGGCAATCAATATCAAAAAATATTGGAATAAAACTTACTCGTCATGAAAATGGTGCAGTGTTTATGGCAGATGGTTATAGTAGAGGTAGTGGGAAGTTGGGAATAGCTATTACAACGGTAGGTCCTGGGGTAACCAATTCTATCACTGGTATAGCATGTGCCTATCAAGACTCCATACCTTTATTAATGCTAGCAGGGAATGGACCAGTTTCTGGTATAAGAAAAGGTGGATTCCAAAATTGTGATGTTCGAGACAGAGGTTTTTATTCGCATGATTTGTTGCAGAAAATAACTAAGCAATGTTTTTTTCCACAAACTGCTCAAGAGGCAATAAGAGATTTATTTGAAGCCATTAGATTAACTAATGAAGGCAGAAAAGGACCAGTTCACCTATCTCTACCTTTAGATGTTCAAAATTTTGAAATCTCTGATAATATGATACCGAGCAATAACTTTCAATTATTAAGTACCAGGAAAGCTATATTTTCAGAACGCATTATTGAAGAAATAGTAAAAAAAAGAAGAATAATATTTTTATGCGGATGGGGAACCTTTTTATCAGATGCTGGAGAAATATTATCCCAAGTATCAATAAAGACTAATATTCCTATTGTATCGACTTTAAAAGGTGTATCTGCCTGCACAACGAATAATCCTCTCTTTTGGGGGGTTATTGGAAATGTTATGCATAAAGGTGTTCGGCAACGTTTAAAAGAATATCAAGCGGACTTAATCATTGCACTTGGAACCAGTTTGTCTGAAAATTCTTGCCCTGATTTTGAAGATATTTTTGGAAAACCCCAGATAATTCAAGTTGATATTGAAAAAAGTAAATTTGATAGATACCGACATTGCGAATTTCATGTAGAATCAAGCATAAAGGAATTCCTTAATTATTTATATAGTAAAACAGATTTAATCTGTAAAGAGAAAATAGTACCCATTATTGTTGAAGAAATGGGTTCTGATGTGAATTATTTCGCAAAAATTGTAAATAAAATGAATGCTATGTTGCCAGAAAACTCTGTCGTAATACCTGATGCAGGAAATCATTGGTTGGATGTTTTATATTGGTATAGAACTAAGAACATCAAGGGGTTAATGACCAATGCTGGTCTAGCCTCTATGGGTCATGCAATCGGCGCCGCCATAGGAATGTCCTGTGCAATGCCAGAAAAAATAGTAGTATGCGTTACTGGTGATGGTTCTTTTTTAATGTCAGGTAGCGAGATCAACGTAGCAGTGAACTATGGAATCAAAGTTATTTATATTGTTGCGAATAATCATTCATTAGGAAGAGTACGATGCGGTCAAATTAACATGGACGGAGGAATTGTATCATCTTCTATTGAGAATGTTTCTATTGAATTGTGTGCCAAGGGATTAGGAGCTGATGCATATAGTTGTACTTCACTGGATCAATTTGTAGAGGCATTAGAAAAGAGTATAAGATCCAATAATACATCAGTAATTGAAGTAATTATTGATGACGATGACTGCCCAGTTATTCTGCAAACTAGTAGGTGATATCATAATGAAAAATATACTATTTATATTTGCTCATCCTGATGATGCAGAAATATATGCAGGTGGATTAATGCTTAAACTTTACCATAAGGACATAAATTTTCGCATATGTTGTGTATTAAATGAACAGATAGATAAGCAGTTAAATAAAATTCGGAAAAATGAATTAGAAATGTCATTGAATAATGTTGGAATAAAACCAGATTATTTGGATATTCTTGACGGCAAGCTTATATGGGATGAAATTGAAATTAATAAATTATATAAATATATAGAAGATAATGATCCCTTTCTCATTATAACACACAATATACATGATTATCATAATGATCATAGACATGTATCTGATATCGTTAATTCCATAGCAAGTTATCGATGGCCGGTTATAATGAGTGACACGCTATGTGGAAATAATCATGAACCTCAATATTATTGTGATATTACTAAGTATATGCATATGAAGATTAATATGATATTGTGCCACACATCACAAGTTAAAAGCTGTAATTATAGTGAAATGGCAAGAATTCTGAATTCTTTTAGAGGACTTCAATATACAGGTAAAGCTGACTATTATTGTGAAGCATATAGCAGTTATTCTGGCTATCATCGAAATGATTTAGAAAAACGCTTGAGAAATCTTTTTGAAGATTAATATGTTGTGGGTTCTTAGCCTAGAATGGAGATTCCTATATGAAAATGAAAGATGCTAAATTAATTGCTAAATATTTTAAAAGAATTGTCTCAACAGATCCATATCTTGTAATTTTACTTATTATCCACACCTTGTTAACTGCTATCCTGCCTTTTATAGAAATAATTTTTCCAAAATACTTAGTTGACGAACTAATTGGTGAATGTAGAATGTATGTAATCGTCGGAATGCTAATTACCTTTTTGTCTGGATCCATGATTTTGGTCTATTGCATTGAAAGGATAAGTGGAATTTTCACACCAAGAATGATTAAATTTAATGATATGTTAATAGAAAGTTATAATGAGAAGTGCCTTTCCATAGATTATGCATTTATTGAGAGTTCCGAATACTTAAACAATGCTTCTTTAGCATATAAAGCGCTCAATAAAACCGATGAAGGTATTCAATCGGTAATATTACGTGTATTTGCATTGTTGTCAAGAATAATAAGTTTTATTGGATTTATGGCAATATTATCCACCCTAAATGGGATAATCCTTGTAATATTAGTGATATGTATATGTATAATATACTTTTCTACCTTAAGGGCGCGTGAGTATGAAAATAGTATGCGTCCTAAGTCAGCAGAATATGATAGAAAAAGTGGTTACATGTATAAAATTATAAATGATTTTTCCTATGGAAAGGAAGTTCGAAATTATAATCTTTTAGATTGGCTGTTGGAAAAGTACAATCAAATCCTAAATGAAAGGATAAAAATTTATTTTAATATACAGGTTAAATTCTGTTATGTAGGTATAATAACGAGTGTATTAATTTTGTTTAGAGAGGCATTTACCTACTTTTATTTAGTTTCGAGTGTTTTAAGAGGTACTATTGGCATAGGAAGTTTTTCAATGTATTTTACAACAATGATGCGATTTTCTTTCTGGTCCACAGCAATTTTAGATGATTTAGCTTTTATTAGAGGGCAGATGTACTTGCTAAATGAGTTTAATGAATTTTTAAATATATCAAGTTATAATGAATTGGATACAGGGGAGGACTTAATTAACGATAATACTTATGAGTTTGAATTTAATAATGTTACTTTTAAGTATCCGAAGACAGATAAGTATATATTTAAGGATTTTTCTTTTAAAATTAATAAGGGAGAGATGCTTGCTATTGTTGGGATAAATGGTGCTGGAAAATCAACATTAATTAAGCTATTGATTGGGTTATACAAACCTGATGAAGGTGAGATCTTAGTAAATGGTAAAAATATAAAAAGTTTTAATGCAATAAAATATCGTAATATTTTTTCCGTAGTTTTTCAAGATGTTAGAATGTTTGAATTTTCAGCAGAAGAAAATATTACATTGGATGATGAGGTTAATACTGATAATGAAAAATTTGATGCTTCAATTAAGAATGTGGGTATAGCGGAATTGTTGATGAATCTTCCGAAAGGAAGAAAAACGAGTATGCTAAAAATCTCTGATAACGAAGGAATTGAATTCTCTGGTGGGCAAAAACAAAAAGTGGGATTAGCAAGAGCTCTATATAAGGATAGAAAAGTGCTTGTTTTTGATGAACCAACAGCTGCTTTGGATCCTCTAGCAGAATACGAAATGTATTCAAAAATGAATCAATTAGCAAAGAATAGAACAACTATATATATATCACATAGGTTAGCAAGTACCAGATTTTGTGACAAGATAATTTTCATTCGAGATGGAAGAATTATAGAAGAGGGAACACATGAAAGGCTTCTCAAAGCTGGTGGAGAATATGCAAATTTATTTGCTATACAATCACAATATTATGATGAAAGTAAAAAAATAGCAGCTGGAGGTAATATATGACAAAATACTTGAGTAGTATAAGAAAAAACTTATCTATCTCCAAATATTTTTTCCAATTAGTTATTAAGTTAAAAAAAGGGTATCTTCCACTGGCTATTTTATCAGCAATTATAGGTAGTTGTAGCTATTTGGTTTATGTTATAGCCCCTGGTTATATCATTGATCAAATATTAAGTACTAAGGATAAGGAGCAAATCATACAATCGGTTTTAATTACTGTGCTAATAGGATTAGTTATTAATATAGCTAACTGGATAATAAATACTCAATTATCTAAGTATAAATATCAAGTTCTAGCAGCTATCGATTCTAAACTTGCATATAACATTATGAAAATGCCATTTGCTTATGTAGAAGATGCAAAAATTCTAGATTTACGTGATAAAGCATTAACGCCAATGTATGCAAACAACGTTATCTGGACGATGATTAGCTGCGTTATAAGTTTTTTTACAAATATTATAATAGCAATAGTGTTTCTAGTTATATTATGGAATGCTAATCTTATACTAATTGTAATTACTTTATCTACTTATCTGATTAATTGTAAATTATATAAAGATATTAATAATAAGAAATATTCTTCGGAACAATTAATCATACCGCTTGAAAGAAGAAAAAATCATTATAGTGAAATGGTATCAGATTTTGAGTATGGGAAAGAAATAAGAATATGGAATGCTCAAGAGTTTATATTAAAAAAGATAAAAAAGTATAATAGTTCTAAAAATGATATATTACATAATGAATGGAGCTATATCTCAAGGAAATATGGAATCATTAATGTAATTATTAAGATGCAAATTATATTTTCCTATGCATGGAATTCATATATCGTTATGGTAGGAAAGCAGACAATAGGTGGTTTTACAACTTGTATAAATGCATCAGTTAAATTGATAAGTGCTTTTGATAATATAATGAAGTCTTATTCAGAGTTCGGCAGAATGTGTAAGCATCTTGATACATACCTTGAATTTATGAAAATTAGTGAAAACCACGTAGTGAAACAAACAGAATCAGTTGGAAAATTTGAGTATATAACATTTAAAGATGTTTCTTTTAAATATCCAAATGCCTCAGATTTTACTTTGAAGCATATAAATGTAACAATTCGCAGAGGTGAGAAAATATCAATAGTTGGGTTGAATGGTTCAGGTAAGACTACGTTTATTAAATTATTAACAGGTTTATATCAACCTACTATCGGAAGAATCTTGCTCAATGGACAAGACATTGCGTCATTTAATTATCTAGAGTATTCAAAGTTGTTTTCCGTTGTTTTTCAAGATTTTAAACTTTTTTCGTTTACGATACGAGAGAACATAGAGCTATATAAAAAATCTGATAATTATATAATTTCTAAAAAAATACTAGAACAGTTGAATTTGGGAAGCAAAATAGAGAGTTTAAAAAATGGATTGGATACTTATTTATACAAGATTTTTGATGAACAAGGTATTACCTTTTCAGGGGGGGAAGCGCAGAAGATAGCAATTGCAAGAGCTTTATATAAAGATGGAGCTGTTATTGTTTTAGATGAACCTACCTCTGCATTGGATCCAATCGCAGAAAGCGAGATTTATTCAGATTTTAACAAATTGTTGTTAAATGAAGAGAGCAAATTGCATAAAACAGATATATTTATTTCGCATAGGCTCTCCAGTTGTAGATTATGTGATAGAGTAATCGTTTTTAACGAAGGAAATATAGTACAAGATGGAAGTCACGATGAAATAGTTAAGGAAATAGGCGGTTTGTACTATAATTTGTGGAATACGCAAGCACAGTATTATAAATAAAGTGAATATAAAAGTATTTTAAATTAATTAATTTACAGCCAAATGGAAGTGGCGGAATGGAGATTAAGATGAAACAGGATTTTATTAAAGGAATTTCATATGGTTGGGATGGAAGGGCAAATGTCTATCGGACCGAAAGAGCTAAAGAATCAATGAAGCTTTTAAGCCAAACAGGCGCAAATTGGGTTGCAATTTCATTTAATACTTATCAGGAGAGATTTAATTCAACACATATTTATTATGAATATGGACATACAGTAACAGACTTAGATATTATTACGGCTATCCATAATGCTCATAATAATAACCTAAAAGTTTGCTTAAAACCAGTTGTTGATCCTAAGGATAAAGTATGGAGAGGGTTTATTAATTTTCCAGATGAGAATAACGCAAAAGTTTATTGGGATGAATGGTTTGAGTCCTATCGCGCTTTTATTTGCCATTATGCACAACTAGCTGAGCAGTTTAAGTGCGAAATGTTCTGTGTAGGTTGTGAGTACAAATTTGCGCAAAGAAAGGACTCTTATTGGTCAGAGATTATTGATTATGTAAAAGAAATTTATCATGGGAAAATTATATATAATGCAAATTTTGATAGAGTGACCGGATGCAACTGGTTTAATAAGTTAGATTATATTGGAGTAAGTGCATATTATTCATTGACGCAAAAAGTTGGTGCATCGGAAGAAGAATTAAAAGAAGGCTGGAAACAAGTTTTAGATGATATGAGAAAGATATATAGAGAATACAATAAACCAGTTGTATTTATGGAAACAGGCTGTATGAATGCCAAAGGTGCATGCATTGAGCCTTGGAACTATGATGTTTCTGATAGAGAGAACGATGAGGAAGAACAGGCTAGATTTATTAAAACCAGCTTTGAAACATTTGCTGATGAAGAGGGATTTTTAGGTTATTTTTGGTGGGAATGGTTGGCGAATCTTTATGATCCTGTAAAGGCGAAGTCGGATATAGGTTATTGTTTTTATTCAAAAAAAGCAGAAGAAATTGTAAGAGAATGGTATAGGAAATAATGCCAGACTTGTGGTTATTGCTTATTTTATTTGTAATATTTCAGCAATTTTAAGCTTTCAATATTTATTCTAAGTTATATCGTTTTGTGATTCTCTTGACTGGAAAGACTATGGAAAAGAAAACATTATAAAACAAGTGTTAGATAATAAGCATCTTGGTAATGGTTCTATTATCCTATGCCATAATGGTGCTAAATTTACAGCGGAAGCACTGGAAGAATTAATTGTTGGCTTAAAGGATAAGGGATATGAGATAGTGCCGATTTCTGAGTTGATTTATACAGAAAATTATGAGGTGGATCAGGAAGGAAGACAGAGGCAAAAATAAAAGAATGGTTCAGGTTAGGTAAAAGAGCTGTTGCAAAAAATAGATGATTTATCTATTTTTGCAACAGTATTTTCATTTTCTTAATTGTTTTGGCTTAAAAAGTGAAGATTATTTTAGAGGAATGTATGGAAAAAGAAAATGCTGCTCTTAGAAAAGGAGCAGAGGCATACAGAGAAACGAATTATGATTTGGAGAAGATTCATAGTGATACGGTAATTTTTGTAAGCCATATGAAGTAACAAAAAATCCTGACAAAAAATAGAAGATAAACCAAATAAGGTGACAATATTTACAATAGGTAGAAAGATAAAACTTTTGAGGTACAATATTACAAGTGTAAGAAATGTATCTTGATATTAGTTAGTTTGGTTGCTATACTAATTAAGTCAGAAAGATGAATAGGAGGATTTTGTTATGAGAAGAAGCATGAAAAAAGCGATTGCTTTGGGGATGGCAATTTTTATGACAGTCTCTGCTGTGCCGCCGCTTAAGGCATCGGCAGAAGAGGTAGCAACTATGGCAGCTAATATCCCGGCATTTCCGGGTGCTGAAGGCGGCGGAATGTACGCGAGCGGGGGGCGTGGCCAAGAGGTATATGTGGTAACAAACTTACAGGACTATAAAACAGGGGAGACACCAATTGAGGGTTCTTTACGTAATGGTCTAAAAAGTAACACAACAATTGTATTTCATGTAGCAGGAAATATTGAGTTAAAAGAAAGTCTACGTTTTAAAGGTTTAGAAAATATCACGATTGCAGGACAAACCGCACCAGGAGACGGGATTACTCTTTCCGGATGGGATACAAACATCAGTGATTCCAAAAATATTATTATTCGTTATATGCGTTTTAGACCAGGCGCTATCAATGTACATACCGGTGGCGATTCTATGGACGCATTGTGGGGACGTGACAATGATACGTTTATCATAGACCATTGTTCTTTTAGCTGGAATACAGATGAAACACTTTCCCTATACCGTGGAGAAAATGGAACAGTTCAGTGGAGTATGATTTATGAGAGTCTCACACTCTCCGGACATTCCAAAGGACGGCATGGATATGGCGGAATTGCCGGTGGTGATAAGGTAACCTTCCACCATAATTTATACGCACATCATACCTCAAGAAATCCTCGAATGGGTGGAGGATATGCAGGTTATGCGGATACAGCTCATGTGGCGGTAACTGAGATGTCAAACAATGTGATTTATAACTGGGGATTTAATACCACTTATGGCGGCGGTTATACCTTCACTAATTTTAGAAATAACTACGAACTTGCAGGACCGGGGACAAGAGACAATGTGAAGAAATGGGTTATAAATCCTGGGGAAGCCGGCAAATTAGGTGGTTTCTATATTGAAGGAAACTATCTAACTGATTATAGAAACAGAGAAGAAGGTGTTTTAACAGGTTGGTTAGATAATAATAACTCGGAATACATTCATTTTTCCGGGGATTTAAGTGGTGAGAACAAAACAGAATTTAAAGATGTACCATACACATCAACGGATAGTACAGGTGTGAATCACGGTGTTGAGAATAAAGGCTTTGATTCCTTTGTTTTAAGTGAGGCAAATACCATACTATTTGAAGAAGTAGTTGCAAAGGCAGGTGCTACGTATCCACGCAGAGATGCTCATGATGCAAGAATTGCTGCCGAAGTAGAGAATGGACTAGGCCGTTATATTAATACCGAACATCAAGTTGGAGATTATATCTCTAAAAGCGGTGTCATTACAGCACAGCGGGAAGAAGATTTTGATAAAGACTGTGATGGAATGGCAGACGAATGGGAGCTTTTACATGGCTTGAATCCGGATGATTCTAGTGATAGAAATGGAACTGCACTTAGCCCGGAAGGCTATACAAACTTAGAAGTTTATTTAAACTCCTTAGTTGATATGGACTATGCGGCAGAAAATCCAACAGCAAAGATTGTTTCTCCTGCGAACAATGCATTTATCAAAGAAGGGGAGACCGTTACGGTAGCTGTTGATGTAAAGTCGGAATATGGACATCCGATTGATAAGGTAGATTTTTATTACAGTACGGAATATGAAACTACATTTGTTGGAACTATTAATGTTGCATCAGGAAGCTCTATTTCTGTGGGTGATGGTGAACCAACAGTAGCAACGGGAGGCGCTTTAGAACACGAGGGGGAAGGAAGTTCTTCCGGCGGTGAGACCGAAGGTATTTATACAAAGGAAATCAGTGGTTTAAAGGATGGCTCTTATTATCTGATTGCGAAAGTTTATGATATCAAAGGAAATCAGACCTATACGACAGCATCGGAAATTCATGTGAATGCAGAGCAAGGTACGATAGGACCTGAGGGCTGGACAGGCACTGATATTGGAAATGTGGGAATTTCGGGCACTTCCAGTTATGTAGACGGAATTCTTACAGTCAAAGGAAATGGTAAGTTAGGAAAGTCAGAAGGAAGTGTGTCTGGAACAGAAGCATCAAGAGCAAATAAAGATGAGTTCCATTTTGTTTACAAAGAAGTGGAAGGAGACTTTGAAATTGTTGCAAAAATGGAGAGTATGAGTGCTGTAGATAATCATGCATTTGCAGGAATTATGATTAGGAATGGGTTAAGTGAAGATTCCGCAGCTGCAGCGCTTGGATTATCTTGGGTTAAGTATACGAATCTGCCTTGGTCGATGTATCTGGCAGGGCGCAGTGTTGATGGCGGTAATTTCAATGATATCAGTGAAACAATTGACAGCAAGGCAAATGCAGAAAAAGCAGGGATTCAGTTACAGCCGGATATTCCATTTAAGAATGGTGCTGATTTTGTTGGCTATTGGATGAAATTAGTTCGCAATGAAAATAAATTTACAGCATATAGTTCAGCCGATGGAATCATGTGGACAAAGATTGGCGAAAGAACGATTGAAATGAATAACCGAGTTTATGTAGGATTTGCAGCAGATAGCAATAAAGTAGCAAATGACATAGAACAGTTGAACACTGCTCGTTTTTCTAATGTAAAAATAAATAATGAATTTTATGATGTAACTTATAATATGACAGACTTGGAAGTTATAGGTGCACCTAGTAAAGTAGCTGCCGGAGAGGACTTGCACTTTAGTATTACTGCGCAGGAGGGTAAGAAAGTACCTGAAACAGTAGATGTTACAATGAATGGTGATACAAAAGCAGTTGCCGTTGAGATCCTTGATAAGTTAGAGGGTAAGGTAGTTGTAAATGATGTAACAGGAGATATTACAATTACAGCGAAGGCAGAAGATGACCTTGAAGCTGCAAAGCAGGTAGATTTTACGGTAAAGGATGCCGGAAAATTTTTAAGTATTACTTGGAATGATAAGGCAATGTTATTAAATCAAACTGCAGCAGCAGGCAAGATGACGAAAAATGTCAATCCAGGAAGCGAAGAATTCGCAAGAGATGTAAGCTATATTTTATTTCCGGAGACAACCGATGCACAGAAGATGGAACTGGATATAACAATCACAGGTGCTGTAGATGAAGATACTCAAAAAGGGTTATTTGCCGGTGTATTCCAAGCAGATGGAGTGGCTGAGAATTTCTTATCCTTAGGTTTTAGAAATACACTAAAAGAAAACTTAACAGGATACTGGATAAAGAATACTGGTTCTGCTGGAAATGGAAGCAGCTCTGTAAATAATGGTAGTCCAGTAACAAAGCCAGCCTATAAACTTGGAGAAACCTACCATGTGGTATTTGAAAAAATATCACTCGGCTTAACAGAGGTGTATCAGGTAAGTTATACAGGTATTGATGTGAATGGTGCTCCGATTGATGCTTATAAGTTATTTAAAGCGAGTGAAAGTAATTTAAGTTCGGATGTTATCGTTCAGTACGGTCTTGCATTAACAGGAGTTTCTGCTAAGATTGAGAATTTAAAATTAACAGATTCTAAAAACAGAGTACTTTACGATCAGAATTCTATTATTAAACCGGCAGTTGTTGACAAGGATGGATTTTTAGAAGTATCGGAAGTTGGTACGACTATAATCTTAGATCAAAAGGCAACCCAAGGACAAATAACAAAGAATGCAGAAACTCCGGCAAAGAACGCCAGTTATTATGTATTCCCTGCAACGGCGGAATATCATAAGATGACTCTGGACCTGATTGTAAAAGATTATTATATTACCGGGGAACCAGGAAAATCTACAGGTTTATTCGTTGGTGCATTCCAATTAAATAGTCCTCAAAACTTTGTTTCCTTAGGACTTAGAGGATATGAGCCAAGTGTTGGAACCGATGCATTATCTCCATACTGGGTTAAGGATACCGGTAAGGCAGGAAATGGAAGTCCTAAATATGTAGTAGATAAAGATGTTACTTATAATCTGACCTTTGAAAAGAAGGACGATGGCTTCTGGGGGTATTTCACCAATACGGCTACTGGAGTTACTGATAAAAAACAATTTAAGTTAAGCGAAATGAAGCTGACATTAGAGGATGAGGTGTCCTTTGGTATCGCACTTATTGGAGCAAAAGCAGAGATAAGAAACGTTAAGTTAGAGGATGCGAAAGGAAACGTTCTTTATGATCAGAATAACTTTGTTTCAGAAGCAGGTACAGCACCAACTGTAACAGAGATAACTTCTGCAAAAGTGAATGATGATAGAACTGCAATTGAACTCTCCTGGAATGGAAATGGAGCCGCAGGAGACGGAAGATATGTAGTAGAGGTCAGCAAAGATAATGGAAACTATATAAAAGCAGCAGAAACAAAAGAGACATCTTATTCTTATGAGATATCCGGAAGCGGTGCTTACAAATTCAAGGTTTACGGTATCTGCGGTGATCAGCTGACAGAAGCAGTCTATTCTGAAATTGTAAACTATAAGGCACCGATCACGGCACCAACGAACTTAAAGACATCAAATCTGGATGAAGTTTTAACCATTAGCTGGAATGCGGCAGATGGAGTGGATTCCTATGAAATATACCGTGCAGGCTCCAGAGAAGGAAAGTTTATAAAAGTTGGAGAGTCAGTTACCACGACTTTTGTGGATCGGAACTTTGAATTGGAACAGCCATATTACTATTATGTAATATCGATAGGAGAGGATAATAGCAGTAATCCATCTGAGAAGGTATTTATTATGGCTTCCCAAGGACATACCGGAGAATATGTATACGGAAAAGAAGCTCCGGCAGTTCAAATTACACAAAAACCAAATGATACTGTGTTCGAAGATAAGATTACGTTAGCAGGAAAGATTGATACCGATGCGGCTGTAACACTCTTTGTAAACGGTCGGCAAATGGAAGATGCGAATCAAGATTTTACATTTGAAATTGCATTAGAAGCAGGAAGAAATGAAGTAGTTTTAGTTGTGAAAGCAGAAGACGGCAGAACTACAAGAAAAGTATTCACTTTTGTTTATTTGGTAAAATACGATATCATGGTAGATGCTTCCTTTACAGGCAGCAATGGAGAACTTGTGGATGGAATCCCTACGTACCGTACCGTACAAGCAGCAGTTGATGCGGCAGGCGAAAAGGGAACTGTAATCTTTATTAAGAATGGAAGGTATTATGAAAAACTGACCATTAATAAAAAGAATATTTCCTTACTTGGTGAGGATAGCAGCGATACAGTATTATATTATGATGTTGCATCCGGGACGCCAAAAGGAGATGGCACTACCTATGGAACCAGCGGAAGTGCAAGTGTTACTGTCAATGGAAGTGCACAAGGCTTTACTGCCGAGAATCTAACTATTTCGAATGAATTTGATTATGTCAATTCAACGATTGATGGAAAGCAGGCGGTGGCATTATATAATAACTCCAATGAATCTGTATTTGTTAATGTAAGGCTTCTTGGATATCAGGATACCCTTTGTGCAAATCAGAATAGTCAGTATTATTATAACTGCTATATTGAGGGAAATGTAGATTATATCTTTGGCGGTGCAAAAGCAGTATTCGAAGATTGTGATATTGTTACCCTATTGCCTGGATATGTAACAGCGGCAAGTACGGAAGCAGCACAAGAGTTTGGATATGTATTTATTAACAGCAGAATTTTAGGCGCCAAAGGCTTAGCGGCAAATACGGTATATCTGGCACGGCCTTGGAGAGCAAATGCATCTGTAACCTATATTGACTGCTACTTAGAGGATGTAGTAAGAGCTGACGGATATATCGATATGAGTGGCAATAGCTACAAGACAGCACGTTTTGCAGAGTATGGCTCCTATGGTCCGGGATTTGCAGTAAATCAAAATCGTATTCAGCTTTCGAAGGAAGAGGCAGTACGCTATGAGAAATCTGTTATTTTTGGAAGTTTTGACGTAGATGCTAAGTTAGAAGTAATGTCTAATTCCTATGCGAACGATACTGAAACACCAGGCCCGACAGAAACACCAAATCCGACAGAAACACCAAACCCAACAGAAACACCAGATCCAACGGAAGCACCAAGCATAACGGTGACACCAACCCAAGTACCAAGCCCAACTCCGATAAAAGAGCTGACGAAAGAAGAGATTATAGAGCATTTAGCACCAAAGCGCACAGGTTCTCTTTATACCGGCGGTAAGACTTCTAACTTAGGATGGTTTGGATTAAAGCTTCCAAAGAATGTTGTGAAAGTAGCTGACTTTGAAAAAGAGACATTAAGTAAGTTAGGTGAAGGAATCGTACCGATTCAGATTACCTATACTTCCAATAAACCAAACATTGTAACCGTTAAGCAAAATGGTCGTCTGATTGCGAAGGAATCCGGTGTTGCTATCATAACAGCCACGGTAACAATGCAGGATGGTACGACGGAGGTTTATACCAGAAAGCTATCGGTGAAAAAGGCAACTGTAGACTTTGTGGAAAGTACTGTACGTATGAAAGTGGGAGAAGAAGCGGTATTTGAAGTTAAAGTAAACGGTTTGGATGAAGATAGTATTATCTGGATGTCAAGTAAAAAGGACGGAGCAGTTGTTAAGAAAAACCCAGGAAGTACTACTGCAACCATTAAGGCAGTATCTCCAAAGACAGATTGGATTTATGTCCTTGTCGATGGAGTGAAGAAAACAATAAAAGTTATTATTGAAGAATAAAATTTCTCAGAAAAAAGGCAAATGAGCATTCCTCATAAAGATGGTTTTGCTGTGCCTGAAGATAAGCCGTAGGATTTAGAGTCCTACGGCTTTTTCTTGCCTAAAAGAGGAAAGAGAGTTTTTTATAGAGAATTTCTTTATTCTGTGAGAGGAAAGAAAATAATAGTAATAGCAATGATAAAAACAGGCAACAATTTAAGTAGCAGTGATGCTACTTTTATTCGGAATTATTTAATAGGAATGGAGGCTTGACATGATACATCAAAAAGAAGAAAAATTACAGGGAAAAGATAATAAACGTCTTAATGCTTGTGATCCCACCAACAATGAAGGAACTGCGGCATGGCAGAATTCAGAGGATAATTATAGAGTGGATCAGGTGAATAAACCATCACTGGATAGCGTTATTGACGCCAAAAACTGGGTCGATGACGGAAGTAAATTGTAGAATGGAGGAATTATAAATGTCAAAGATTGAAATGACAGTTGATGGAAATACTGCGGCGGCTTATGCGGCCTATGCTTTTACGGATGTAGCTACGATATATCCAATTACGCCTTCCTCCGGAATGGCTGAATTATCCGATGAATGGTCGGCAAATGGAAGAAAGAATATATTCGGTCAGGAAGTAAATGTAGTGGAAATGCAATCAGAGGCAGGAGCCTCAGGCTCCTTTCATGGTTCTTTACAGGCAGGTGCGCTGACAACTACCTTTACTGCCTCTCAGGGATTACTTTTAATGATACCGAATATGTACCGGGTTGCAGGTGAACAATTACCCGGTGTGATTCACGTAAGTGCAAGAGCGCTTGCTACCCATGCATTAAGTATTTTTGGTGATCACCAGGATGTGATGGCAACCAGGCAGACAGGCTGTGCCATGCTGGCCTCCGGCTCTGTTCAAGAGGTAGCGGATCTTGCAGCAGTCGCCCACTTATCAGCCATTAAAGGAAGACTTCCATTTGTTCATTTTTTCGACGGATTTCGTACCAGCCATGAGGTGCAGAAAATAGAAACCTTAGAATACAGGGATTATTTGGAGTTGGTAGATATGGAGGCAGTGAGAGCATTCCGAAACAGAGCTCTTTCTCCGAATCATCCGGTAACCCGTGGTACTGCCCAAAACGCTGATATTTATTTTCAAGGGAGAGAAGCGGCAAATCCTTTCTATCAAAATATTATACCAATTGTACAGGAGTACATGAGAATAATCGGTGAAAGAACCGGAAGAAGTTATAACCTATTTGATTATTATGGAGCGTTGGATGCAGAGTACCTTATCATAGCGATGGGTTCCGTCACTGAGACCATTGAGCAGGCCATAGATTATTTTAATACGAAGGGTGAAAAATACGGACTAATTAAGGTAAGACTGTATCGTCCATTTTCTGTTGAGCATTTTATTAATTTAATACCGGACACAGTAAAGGCAATTGCAGTACTTGACCGAACCAAGGAGCCGGGATCTGTGGGAGAGCCACTTTATTTGGATGTATGTACCGGATTACAAGGCATGAGTAAAGCACCGATTGTTGTAGGAGGCAGATATGGGCTGGCATCTAAGGATACCACACCGAATCAGATTGCCAGTGTATATGAAAACTTAAAAAAAGAACAGCCAAAGAATTCCTTTACCATAGGTATCAACGATGATGTTACAAATACATCTCTTCCAGCGATAGAAGAAATCAATATGGAACAGGAAGGACTCATTGCTTGCCAGCTTTGGGGACTTGGATCGGATGGTACTGTGGGTGCCAATAAACAGGCGATTAAAATTATAGGAGAGCACTCCGATCTAAATGTTCAGGCATACTTTGATTATGACTCTAAAAAATCCGGTGGACTTACGGTTTCACACTTAAGGTTTGGAAAGAAACCAATTAAATCCATATATTTAGTAACACATGCAGATTATGTAGCATGTCATAATCAGTCCTATGTAAACAAATATGATTTATTAAAAAACTTAAAGCCTGGTGGTATATTTGTTCTCAATACCCAATGGGAGGAAGAGGAACTGGAGATAAATCTGCCCTTATCCATGAAGAGAAAATTAGCCGAAAAAAATACTCAGTTTTATACGATCAATGCGATCAAAATAGCAGAGGAAATCGGACTGGGTAATCGAATTAACATGGTGATGCAGGGTGCCTTTTTTAAACTAATCAATGTATTGCCGGAAAAAGTATATCTGGAAGAATTGAATCATGTAATAGGAAAAATGTATGGAAAAAAAGGCGAAAAAGTAGTAAAGATGAATCAGGATGCGGTTGGTCAGGGTATTAAAGCGATTCATAAAGTTACAATCCCGGATAGCTGGAAGGAGATAAGGGAGAATGAGAAGACGGAGGAGAAGGAGCCTGATTTTATCCGTAACATTATGAGGCCTATGTCAGAATTAAAAGGCGGTGAGTTACCTGTCAGTGCTTTTACAGACAGGGAAGATGGAACTTTTCCTTCCGGAACCACTGCCTATGAAAAGCGCGGTATTGCTGTGAATGTACCTGAATGGATAGCAGAGCGCTGTATTCAGTGTAACCAATGTGCTTATGTCTGTCCCCACGCTGTCATTCGTCCCTTCTTAATAAATGAAGAAGAATTAGCAAAAGCACCGGGTACATTTGTTACAAAAGGGGCTTCCGGAAAAGCCTATGAAGGACTTCAATTTAAAATCCAAATAAGTCCAATGGATTGTACCGGATGTGGTAACTGTGCTGATGTCTGTCCGGCAAAAGGAAAAGCACTGATCATGCAGCCAATCGGAACACAGATACCAAAAGAAGTGGAACATTGGAAGTTTGTTTCGGAAGAAGTTAGTTTCAAGGAAAATCTGTCCTATGGCCCGTCTTATAAGGATACCCAGTTTAAAACTCCGTTAATAGAATTTTCAGGTGCTTGTGCCGGCTGCGGGGAAACTCCTTATATTAAGCTGATTACACAACTTTTTGGAGAACGTATGATGATTGCAAATGCAACCGGATGTTCCTCCATATGGGCTGCCTCCGCACCAAGTACTGCATACACAATGAATCAAGAAGGAAAAGGACCTTCCTGGGCAAATTCTCTGTTCGAGGACAATGCGGAATATGGATTTGGTATGTATCTTGCAGTGAAGCAGATACGAAATAAAATAGAAATGAATATGCGCCGACTAATTGATTTAAATGTAGAAGAAAGAGTGAAAGAAGCTTTCTATGACTGGCTGCATTATAAAGAAGATGGTAAATCATCGGAAGAAGCCAGTAAAAAAGTAACGGATTTACTGGAGAATTTTATATCTACGGATGCTGAAACCGAACAATTGGTAAGTGAGATTAAAGAAAACAAAGATTATCTGACAAAACGCTCCATATGGCTAGTAGGCGGTGACGGATGGGCTTATGATATCGGATATGGTGGCCTTGACCATGTTTTAGCCTCCGGGGAAGACATCAATGTACTGGTATTTGATACGGAAGTTTATTCTAATACGGGCGGGCAGTCATCAAAATCTACTCCGACAGGTGCTATTGCTAAGTTTGCCACATCGGGTAAAAAACAAGGAAAGAAGGACTTGGGAAGGATGATGATGACCTATGGCAATGTATATGTTGCCCAGGTCGGAATCCACGCAGATAACACTCAACTCGTTAAAACGCTAAGGGAAGCGGAAAGCTATCCCGGACCATCCCTTATTATCGCATACTCACCATGCATCAATCATGGTATCAAGGAGGGTATGGGGCGAAGTATGGCAACGATTAAAAAAGCGGTACAGGCAGGATATTGGCATCTCTATCATTATAATCCGGCATTAAGGGAAGAAGGGAAGAATCCTTTTATACTGGACTCTAAGGAGCCTGCGGAAAGTTTTCGTGATTTTATTATGGGACAGGTTCGATACAGTGCTTTGGAAAAAGCCTTTCCAAAGCAGGCAGAAGAACTGTTTATAAGAGCAGAAAAACAGGCCAAAGAGCGATATGAGATTTATAAGCAGATGGCATCGGAAGCACCGATAAATGCATTAGAATAAGAATAAAAAAATATTGTAGCCGGCTTCCTCTTTTTCACTGATTAAAGAGGAAGCCGGCTTACATTAAATAACTATTAGGAGTTGGTTGACTGCCCCCCATCAACATGAAGTATTTGACCAGTTACAAAACGAGAATCGTCTGAAGCTAAGTATACATAGGTTGGAGCCAGTTCGAATGGTTGGCCAATACGCATCATCATATTTTCTTCTGGTATAGCTGTCTGATCCGCAGAAAAACTTGCAGGTATTAAAGGGGTCCATATTTTACCTGGTGCTACAGCATTGACCCGGATACCATCCTTAGCTACGCTTCTAGCCAATGCTCTTGTAAAGCCAACGATAGCTCCTTTGGTGGCAGTGTAGTCTATAAGCTGGTCTGCACCTACATAGGTTACCACAGATGTTGTACCAATGATGGAGCTACCCGGACACAGGAAAGGAAGGGCAGCTTTTGTGATATAGAAATGCGAATATATATTTATCTTAAATGTCTCGTCAAACTGTTCGTCACTAATATCCAATAAACTTTGCTGTTGAAATTGTATACCAACATTATTACACAAGATATTTAACCTGCCAAAAGCTTCAAGGGTATCCTTTACTATATCTGCGCAGCGTTGTTTATCTCTTAAATCTCCAGCTAGCAGAAGGCACCTGCGCCCTAGTTCCTCTATACGTCTTTTCGTTCTCATTGCATCCTTATGTTCATCGAGATAGGAAATGGCTACATCAGCACCCTCTTTGGCAAAAGCTATTGCTGTTGCAGCGCCGATACCACTATCACCACCTGTAATTAGAGCTACTTTGTTTATAAGCTTTTCTGATCCTTTGTAATTTGGGTTTTCGATAATTGGCCTTGGGACCATCAGATCTTCAATTCCGGGTTGACGTAATTGACGCTGTTCAGGGACACTAATGGGAATATCTTTATATTGCGTAATGGTTCCGTAATTTGGATACATAGGATATGGTGTAAGAATTAAATTTTGTTGGAATAAATCTTGTAATTCTTGTGTGACTTGAGCAGTCTCTTCCTTATTGTTGGTCTCTGTATTAGGAAGGACCGGAGAATTTTTATTAAACATTTTATTTACCTTATATGTAAGGAGTTAACAAGATTCCTTATTCATAATCCTTTCGTTTCTCTATATTTTATAGGATAGAATAATTTAAAACATAGCGTGGATTAGTATAGTAAGGAGGTCTGCGGCCAATCATTGGTATTTTAAAAATAAAGTCAAGATATTTTAAAATAACCTTATCATGGGATTGATTAAGTAATAGTAAATCTGCATGTAAGCTAATGTGAAAATCCATATCTCCCTCACTTTTTATATCATCAATTTAATATATTATTAATTTAACGCATTATTCCTACGATATAGCAAACGAGCCAAAGTATTTTCTGAAAAATCAGATAAAGGATACTATATTTTAGTATCCTTTACCACAGACAAATGATTTGGAAATGTTATATATTCTGATAAAGTAAATTGGTGAATGCGTAGTGAGAGAGATTACTTATTTTAAGGCAGAGAAATTGTGTTTAAGGGCGATTACCAATAAATAGTACCTTCTTTGGAACGGGCTTTACATTGGCAGTTGTTGTCTGTAGTACCGCATACCGATGTTTCGCTTGGTGTACATTCCGGTACACGGGCAAGGGATACGTTGTCACAACTACGATTACGCAGCTCCGGCAATGGATTAGGTGCTGTTTCAAAACGGTAGTCTTTTCCTTTACAATCAATGCGGGCATCAATCACATTATGACTTGGTACACAGCACACATCATGATTAACGACATCTTGATAATAAAAGAAAGGAGCACGAGGGGATAAGCTTCCAAGTGGTACCACTTCGGAGCAGCTTTGAGTATTCCCGGTGGTAGTCTCAATAATAGCTCTGACATAATCAATGTTAGGTCTTAAGCATAGCAGTTGTGGGAAGGTACCACATGGTATTACTTGCTGCCAATCTTTTTTCTCATATTTATATAAAAGGTCCTTGGCTTTATGCAAATGTGATATTTCTTGTATTAAGCAATCTTCCCAAATGCAGCGGATATACGGATCACATTCTGTTTGTAAACAAGAATAATAAAGATAGCATTCCGTATACTCGTGCAGTAGCAAGTCTTCCAGCCAAGTCGCTCTGGTATCCTTCAAGCTTTCATATTGAGTAACATGTTCTTCTTCAATCATGCCGATTTCCTGATAGATTCTGCGCCCTAAGTCTGATTTATCATAAAGAGGGGCAACGTTCATGTAATAGTTCATGGTTTGTTGTTCGGCAGCGGTGATTATATTAATATTTAATTTCGTTAGTATATCGACTTTTTGGTTATTAACATATGGGAAAATACTATCAACCGGATGGCGATGTTCCGAGATAGTTGGTCTCGCAGGCATTATCTCGGTATAGCCGCCGACTAATTTTTCCGGGCAAATTCCATATTCCATATCCAGTAAATTTGAATACCGATAAAGGTGATCAAAATCTTCAAGTAATGCAAAATTTAAAGCGTTTCTTACGGTACAATCCGGTTCCTGTTTCGCTAATACCGAGGTCAAATCAACTGCCAGCTGTTCGTAAGTAATCGTATGCTCTAAAATGCTTTCATCTTTAGGTTTTAAGCAACTGATTCGCTTTTGCTGCTGCTGTTCAATGCGGCGGACAATTGCTAATTCTCTTCTTAAATCATTGTCAGGACAATGTCTTGAGAAATTTCTAGAAAACCATTGCGCTTCAAACTCCGTACCATTCATTAATACTACACGGCACTTGGTATAAGGGTCTGTTTCATATTTGTTGTATGGACAAGGATTAATGGTACTCCAATCCATAAAGGTTTTCTCTATTGGTTCTGGCCTTTCCTCAAAAGGGTTAAAATTACTCATAATGCACCATAGTTTTTTTGTTACTATTAGTGTATGTGCAAGTAAAAAATTTGTGAATAAGGTTTCATCGGATTGGGAAATTCGGTGTATTTTGGAGATAGCGGTTTAATAGCAAAAATATTGTGATTTCAGAATAAAATATTGTTGACAGCGATTATTTCTTCTGCTATACTCATATAAATTTCATAGTAAAACACTAGGAATGAGAGAGTAAGCATTATAGAATCTTACAGAGAGCTTTTGGCGGTGAAAAAAAGCAGATGAAGTATGCGGAAGATGGCTCAGGAGTGGCGCCCCGAACTGCTATACATATAGTAGTATAGTACTTAGGCAGCGACAGGATTGCCTGTTATAGCAAGCGGGTATACGCATTACGATGCTGTACTCTCCGAGGTCTGTTACTGAGAGGTACAGATAAATTGAAGTGGTAACACGGGCTATGCTCGTCTTCTGTTAGGGAAGGCGAGTTTTTATTTAGAAGGTTGCTTTAATTTAGTAAAGCAGTAAAGTGATTTCTAAGATAAAAGAAAGTTACCTCCTCTCGAATTCTTGTTTATTATGTGGCTATCGATATAATATAAAATACTTTAAGGAGGAAACTATTATGGATTTTAATACCCTCTGTATCCATGGAGCGGAGAATAATACACACTCAACCGGAGCAATTAATGTTCCGATTTATCAAACGGCTACTTTTGCCCACCCTGGTGTAGGACAAAGTACCGGCTACGACTATTCTCGTCTGCAAAATCCAACGAGAGAATATTTAGAGAAATGCGTCGCTGCTTTAGAGAAAGGTTTTGATGCATTGGCATTTTCTACCGGAATGGCAGCAATCACTGCATTTATGGAATTATTTTCAATCGGTGACCACATAATCGCATCGGGGGATTTATACGGCGGAACCGTAAGACTTTTTGAAAATATTTCGCGTAAAAATGGTTTGACTTTTGATTTTATTGATACCTCCGATGTGGAAGGCATCAAAGCTTTGATTCGCCCTGAAACCAAAGTAATCTTTATAGAGACACCGACAAATCCTATGATGCAGGTAACCGATATTAAAGAGGTTGCAATGCTTGCTAAGGCACATAACCTTCTTGTTGCTGTTGATAATACCTTTCTTACACCTTTTTATCAGCGTCCCTTAACTCTTGGCGCAGACCTTGTTATTCACAGCGGAACTAAGTTTTTAAGCGGTCATAATGATACCTTAGCTGGATTTTTAGTAACAGATAGCAAAGAGCTGTCTGAAAGATTACGATATATTTATAAAACTACAGGTGCCTGTCTTTCCCCATTTGATAGTTGGCTGCTAATTCGCGGTATTAAGACTTTGGCAATCCGTATGGAAAGACAGCAGGAAAATGCTTTGACAATTGCCCGGTGGCTTACTTCTCAGGAAAAGGTAAAGAAAGTATTCTACATTGGCTTAAAGGATCATCCAGGGTATGAGATTTCTACCAAACAGGCGGCGGGTTTTGGTTCGATGATTTCCCTTGAAGTAGATTCTGAGGAAACAGCAAAACAGATGCTTGAAAAAATTAAGACGATTATATATGCAGAAAGTCTAGGCGGTGTGGAAACATTGATAACGTACCCTATGCTGCAGACTCATGCGGATGTACCGGAAGAAGACCGTCTGAAAAGAGGAATTAATGGCAGACTTCTGCGATTATCCATCGGAATTGAGAATGCAGACGATTTGATTGCAGATTTAAAGCAGGCATTGCAATAACAAAACGGATTTAAGGAGAGTAAGAATGTCATTTGATTTTAACGAAATAATTATAAGAAAAGATACGAATTCTATTAAATATGATTTTGCCATAGAGCGTGGAAAACCATCAGATTTACTTCCGTTATGGGTGGCAGATATGGATTTTAGAACTGTGCCGGAGGTAACAGAGGCATTAATTAAGGCAAGCAACCATGCTATTTTTGGATACACAGAGGTCAAAGAGGATTATTTTAATGTATTGAAGCAATGGTTTTTCCGTCATTATCATTGGAATATCGAAAAAGAATGGTTAGTAATGACTCCAGGTGTTGTGTATGCTATAGCGATGGCTGTGCGTGCCTATACGAAAAAGGGGGAGGGTGTTTTGATACAAAGACCCGTTTACTATCCTTTTTCCGAAGTGATATTATCGAATGGACGCAGGCTCATTAATAGTCCTTTGGTTTACGAGAAGGGGACTTATCGTATAGATTTTGAAGACTTTGAACAAAAAATAGTAGAAAATCAGGTGAAATTATTTATCTTATGCAATCCGCACAATCCGGTAGGTAAGGTTTGGAGCCGTGATGAATTGGAGTGTCTTGGAGATATTTGCTTAAAACACAATGTACTTGTAGTATCGGACGAGATTCATGCAGATTTTATCTATCCGGGAAAGGTACATCTTCCTTTTGCCGATTTAAAGAAAGAATATAAAGAGATTACCGTTACTTGTACAGCGCCAAGTAAAACCTTTAATCTTGCCGGTTTGCAGGTTTCTAATATATTCATATCGAATCCAGACTTAAAATCTGCTTTCCGGAATGAAATTAAGAAAAGCGGATACAGTCAATTAAATACCATGGGGCTTATTGCCTGTAAGACAGCTTATGAATATGGAGAAGAATGGCTGTACAGCCTAAAGGAATATCTGTACAATAATTTGCAATTTGCCAAAGAATTTATAACAAATAATTTGCCGAAACTTACGATTGTAGAGCCGGAAGGAACCTATTTGCTTTGGGTTGATTTTAGCCGCCTGGGTCTATCGGAAACGGAACTGGAAACGCTGATTGTGGAAAAAGCAAAGTTGTGGCTGGATGCCGGCACTATGTTTGGACCGGAGGGCAGTAGTTTTGAGCGCTTTAATATTGCCTGCACACGTAAAACCTTGGAACAGGCACTTCAACAGCTAAAAATGGCTGTAGATTCCTTAGCGTATTTTAACAAGTAACAAAGCGGATAGAAGATGGTATTAAAATGAAGGTTTCTATTTAATTAAAAGCAGATGTCACTATGGTGAGTCTGCTTCTTTTCTATTTCACTGGTTCCGGTAAGAGTGATTAGGTACATGGTGACCAATCCTTCCTAGATGGAAAAAAGTCCAAGGATTTATTATTTAACCAGTTTGTATTGAGGTACTTTACATGATTTGGTATAATAATAAAAATTAATATACAGACATAATCGCTAAGGATTTTTTATATAGCCTACGTTATTTCTGAAGTGTTGCTTAATTTATTAGAAAGGAATTATAAATGAAAAATCAAGTATTTGAAGAAGTTTGTAAGGATGTTCTTCCCTATCTTAAGAGGATTCCGGATTCCTCCGCTTATGTTATTGCGCTTGGAGGGTCGCATGGAAAAGGTATCTCGGATAAGTACTCGGATTTTGATTTTCGAGTATATTATGAAAAACGGGTTCCTGATGAGAGATGGAAGCAAGTGCGGGCTGAGTTGGAGCTTGTAATAAAAAAGTGGAAACAAAGAGGGATTGAAATTGATGGTGCCTGGTCCAGAAGCATTGATAAAATTAATAACGATCTTGAAGCTTATCTGGCAGGTGAATTATTACTAGAGGAGAAGAAATGGAGTATTTGGGGTTATCAGCTATTAACTGATCTTTATCATCAGATATTGCTGGAAGATCCGGCAGGGATTGGGCTTGAATGGAAGAATAAACTTAAGACCTTCTCTCCCGAATTAAAGAAGGCACTTTTAACAAAGTATGTTGGTTATATTGAGTACTGGGCGAATGACTATCATTATCTTCATAAGATTGCAAAAAAAGACATAGTATTTTTACATAGCCTCGCGGCAAAATTAGTGAATTCCATGATGCAGGTATTATATGCAATAAATGAATGTTATTATCCAGGGGATGGTTACAACCTCTATTATGCATCTGAATTTCCTATAAAACCTGTAAATTTAGAAGAAAGAATGGAATCTGTACTTTATCCTCAAAGAACAGATCATATGTATGAGAAACAATTTGCAGAACTGATGGGATTACTGCAGGAGACGATAAAACTGTCGGAGGATAGGAAGTTGCTTTAGAAATCCAAAAAGTAACACTACGGCGTATCTGAATGGATATCAATAAGAGAAAGATGGTCGCTATGGGCGGCCATCTTTCTTAATTAGCTCGATTCATTAAAACTTATGTTATCATAACCTGATTTCTCTTGTGTATTAAAGGTTCTTAGTTTCATGAAGCTGATTTGCAAAGGTTTTTGGCGTGGTTCCGGTATATTTGCTAAAAACTCTGATAAAAGTATTGGAACTGTTAAAGCCTACCATAGTACATAAATCTGTAACCTTAATATTAGGGTCTTTCATAATGATTTCTTTTGCCCGTTCTATCCGGTATTTGTTAAGAAAGTTCTTAAAATTATCATCACTTAACTTTTTGAAGAGGTTACTGCAGTATTTTGCACTGATACCCAACTCATCAGCCATATCGTTTAGCATAATATCCGTGGAATAATGTGTGTAAATATAGTTCTGCATTTCAGCTAAAAGACTGTTATCGGCAGAGGAACTTTTCACTGCAACAGCTTCCAGGATTTCGGTAATTATTGCTCGGATATTCGATATTATGTTTGGCTGGTTCCAATTGATATAGAGATCGTCCAGCATAATTTTATGCCCTAGTAATTCTTCCGGACTAGTCTTTAATTCCTGGAAAAAACGATTGAGTGTACTAAGCAAAGAAAAGATAAAATTTCTAAGTGAATCCGGAGCTAAATCGCGGTTTCTAAAGTTCTCCCTTACCAATTGATCAAACATCTCAAGCGATGCTTCTTTCCCTTGGATCATACTCTGAATGATACGATTTTCGGTTACAATCGGATAGTAATAATCCGTAGATTCTTTCATAAAAACCTGTTGTGCTGTTAAAATTTCTGTGGATAAATATAAGTATTTATATTCAAGTATCCTAAGAGCCTCTTGATAGCAATGCTTAATATTTTTTAATCCGGTGCAAAGGTTACTTAAAGCTATTTTATAAATTTGGTTCTCCGGCAGTGTATTAGAAATTGCCAGCATTATGTTTTTCGCTTCCTCTACATGATTGCTTCGAATAATAATGGCACAAGTATTTTGATTAATATTTACAGAATTTAAATACTCCTTACTTTGACAGTAGGCAAAGATGATATTTTTGCTAAAGAAGATATCATCCTCCAGAAAGCTTTCTTCCATATAGGAAAATTCAATGAGTGCAACGCAGTAAGAGCTATCATCTAACACAAAATCTTTGAAAATCTCATTTTTTACCGTATGAACTCCATAAATTAAGTCACGATAAAATTTCTGAGAAATAAGCGAGTTATTTTGATTGATTAATTGCTTCAGATCTTCCGCAAGCTGTTTTGCTGTTGCTGCATTCTGCTTTAACAGTTCAAATTCATCTAATATAACTTTTGCGGAAGTATCCTTATTTTCAGAATCAATCACTTCATTCATTACAGATTTCATCGGTGAATAGAGCCAATTAACTAATTTACGTGAGGATACAAAGACAAAAAGGCAAATAGCAATGGATGGAATTAAAATCTGAAATAATAACTGCTGTGAGGATAAGCCAATATGATCATATACATATGCTATTTTCCAATCGCTTCTTGTAAAGGATGATAGGAAAAGGTCTTGATTTTGTACTCGAAAAGAGTCGTTAACGATATCATTCCATGAGATTTTGCGTTCCAGAATTTTATCAAACATTTTATCTAATAACAGTACTGTTTTTTCATCGTTATGGCTATATGCTAAGGCGTTACTTTCTTTATAAATAATAAATTTTTGTGAGTCGGTTGCACTTAATAAGCTGGAACGAGGAATTTTAAATATGTAAATTATGTTATTTGCGGAATAAGAAGGCTGATAAAAGTAATAAATTTCTTTTAATTGCTCTCCTTTATAGTAAGGTATGATCAAATCTCCACTTTCTTTTTTAAAATAATCAAAAATTTTACTGACTTGATCTTCTGATAATGAAGTTTCTTCTTGAAAATATTGATTTTTACTATGGCTGCCGGTTGTTGATATGACAAAGTAGTCTTCTTTACTGGTGGTGATGGCAGGAAAGAAAGGGATACTTGTTCGGTGGACGCCTAATAAGTCTAACTTTTTCTTAACAAGGATTGCATTATAATAATACTGGGATCTGCTCGAGGAGTTAGCCCAGAGTTTTATGTCGGTATCTTGCGTTAAAGAAGTTAAGGTGGAACTTACAGTAGATAGAGTAACCTC
The DNA here is from genome assembly GCA_023457255.1 of Bacillota bacterium. GTDB lineage: Bacteria > Bacillota > Clostridia > Lachnospirales > Lachnospiraceae > Lachnoclostridium. Next base: position 35,126 of record JAEWMB010000012.1, read on the forward strand.
GGTTAACATATTATTGGAAAATACACTCTGTTTTAGTGTATTTTGATAACGATTTTCGACAGAGGTAGAGATGGTAATGAAGACACCAATTACGATACACAATATAAACAAGATACCAATGAAGGAAAAAACTTTACTAAGTTTTTTGCGATATTTTCCAGTAGACATAGTTGAAATTTCCTTTCTTGATTTTGAACTGTAACTGAATGATATCTTAATTGCACGATAAAGTCAAGGAGAATAAGTAAAAAATTATGCAACATGTATAGGAGGTGTAGATTTGTCTAAACTTTAAGAATGATATAAGATTTTTTCATAATCAGGGCAGTTGACTAGATGATCAACTGCCTTTTGTATTCCTATCTGGCTTTTTCATGATAAAATCCGATAGTGTACATGATGGAAAAGGAGAAATAAAGATTAGTGGAAAAATAGTGATGGTGAAATAAAGAATATTACGTATGATTTGGGTTATTGATGATTTACTTCAAAGTAGTTTCGTGACATAGTGGACTTAGCCGATACGAAGAAAGCAGCTTGAGTTGATTTTGGTTAAGGTATCGGAGTCTAAGGAGGTAAAAACTATATTATGAAGAAACCATTAGCTTGTAACTTAAAGCGAATAGCTCTTTTTCCGAGGAAAGTTGCACATAGTGTGACGGTGAGTATAAAAAGAGATTGGAGACTTTGGGTATTAATTCTTCCATTACTTGTTTGGCTGTTCTTTTATTCAATACGTCCCTTATATGGGATTTGGATTGCATTCTTAGAATATAGCCCTTTCAAAGGAATAGAAGGAAGTACGTTTATAGGACTAAAGAATTTTAGAGATTTAATGTTTGGTCCTTCCAGCGAATTATTTTGGAGAGCATTTAAGAATACTGTTCTTATCAGTTTGTATGGATTAGTAATAGGGTTTCCGGTGCCAATCATATTAGCTGTATTGTTTCATGAGATCCGTAATAACAAGTACAGAAAATTTATCCAAACTGTTACCTATGCACCCCATTTTATATCAGAAGTTATTGTATGCAGTTTAGTCCTTACTATTTTAGCGCTAAACACAGGTTTAATTAACGTCTTGTTAGAAAACTTATTTCGCTTATTCGGTGCAGACTATAAACAAATTCATTTTATGGCAAAATCCGAGTATTTTAGAACAATCTATACGTTATCCGGTATATGGAAAGAAGCAGGATTTAGTTCTATCGTATTTTTTTCCGCTTTGTGTGGAATTCCGCCAGAATTATATGAAGCGGCAAGAGTTGATGGTGCAGGGCGGTTCCGCCAAATTCTACACATTAGTTTGCCTGGTATTAAATCTACCATAGTAATTATGTTAATCATTCGTATTGGAAATATCTTAAATGTTGGGTATGAAAAAGTACTTTTATTATATAACCCAGGTATTTATGATACCGCAGACATTTTAAGTACGTTTACATACCGGATGGGTGTTTCGAATAACCCGAATTATGGATATTCTACCGCAGCAAGTTTAATGAATTCTATCATTGGTTTTATTATGGTAATCGCTGCAAATAGAATTTCTAAAAAATATTCAGAGACATCATTATGGTAGGAGGTACCGATGTGAAAAAAAGACTTAGTGGAAGTAAGATATTTGATATCGTTAATGTTATAATACTTGGTTTGCTTGGAATCGTATGTCTGTATCCGCTTGTTTATGTATTTGCATGTTCCGTAAGTGATGGGCAAGCAGTGGATGCCGGCAAGGTATTGTTATTGCCAAAAGGGTTCAACCTGGAGTCCTATAAGCAGGTACTGAGTGATAAATTGTTCTGGTCGTCTTATGCTAATACCTTGTATTTTACTGTTTTAGGCTCACTTTTTAGTATGGTTGTTAGTACGCCTGCTGCTTATGTATTATCAAAAAAGCGATTTGGAACCAGAAAATTAATTAATATTGTTTTATCCTTTACCATGTGGTTTACACCAGGATTTATCCCCTTGTATTTAAATTACACAGCATTAGGAGCAACGAATAACCGTTTTTTGATTATCATATCGTTTGGTATTCAAGCATTTTACATTATTCTGCTTCGAAATTATTTTGAAGCTGTTCCTGTAGAACTGGAAGAGTCCTCAATGATTGATGGTGCGAATGATTTTATATGCTTTTTAAAAATCTATTTGCCGCTATCGAAACCAGCCTTAGCAACGGTTTGGCTGTACTACGCAATGTCAAGATGGAATGGATATTTCTGGTCGACTATCTTAATTAAAGACATGAAGAAGATTCCTTTACAAGTATATCTAAAGCAAAAAATTATTGATCAGGCATTGGTATCAGAGCATGCATCCTCTATCGCCGGTCAGCAGTATTCGTATAATACAATTATTTATGCTTTGGTATTTTGTTCTATTGTTCCGGTATTGATTGTATTTCCATACATTCAAAAATTCTTTGTAAAGGGGGTTATGGTAGGAAGCGTTAAGGGGTAACAAGAACTATTTTAAATTATCAAACCGAAGTCGGGTTCTGATAATAGGTTTTACGGTATTACAGGAACACCATTTTATCAAAAGATATCTAGATTAGGAGGATGTTATGAGAAAACGAATTTTATCACTTTCACTTGCGTTAATTTTAACGGTAAGTGCATTTACAGGATGTGGAAAGAAAGGGGAGGAGACCCCGGATACCAATAATAAGCCGACAAAAGAGGCTGATAACAATCAAGGAAGCAATCCGGAAAAAGAGGGAGAGAAGGCAGAGGCAGCAGAGCTTAAAGTACATTTCCACTCCAATAATAAGTATACCATTGTGGATGCGGACGGAAATATTTTGCCGGTATTCCAATTAGCCGCAGATAAGACAAATGTCAAGTTAGTAAACACAGCAAATCCGGTTGCTCAAAAGTCAACAGAAGAGTTTCAGTTACAGGCAACAGAAAAGTTCCCGGCAGATATCTATGGCGGTAACTCCTTAAAGGGACCTATCTTCACATACGCCTTACAGGGAGCATTTTTACCTTTAAATGATTTAATTGATCAATACGGTCCAAACATTAAAAAGTTTTTAGAGGAAAACGAAGACATAAGAAAAGCATTAACTGCTCCGGACGGAAATATATACATGCTGAATTATATTCCGGATGGTGATGCTGCCAGAGCATATTTTATTAGAACAGATTGGCTTAAGAAATTAAATTTAGAAATGCCTACAAATTTTGAAGAGTTAGAAAAAGTATTGTATGCCTTTAGAAATGATGATCCAAATGGCAATGGTGCCAAAGATGAAATCCCATATTTTAATGATAAGTTTGAAGAAATGATCCGTCTTGCAAATCTTTGGGGAGCCAGAGTATATGGCTTTGATTCCTATACGGAAAGAGTTGTCTTAAATGCGGATAATAAAATGTACCATGCATGGACAGCTCCGGAATTTAAAGAGGCAATTATCGGCATGAATCAGTGGTATGAGGATGGAATTATTGATCCGGAAGTATTTACAAGAAAAGCAAATACGGCAAGACAAACCTTATGGACCAAGGATAATGTGGGCGGAATGACACATGAGTGGATTGCTTCAACAACATCATACAATTATAACGAAGAGTTATTAAAAACAGTACCTGAGTTTAAAATTGAAGCTATGTTACCTGTAAGTAAAGTCGGAACTGCTTTTGAAGAACATCAGAGAGCATTGGCAAAGCCGGATGGCTGGGCAATTTCTGCAAATTGCAAGAATCCTGAAGCTGCAATTCGTTTTATGGATTGGTTCTTCTCAGAGGAAGGAAGAACAGCAATTAACTATGGGATCGAAGGTGAAACCTACACGATGGTAGATGGAAAACCTACCTTTACGGAAGAGGTTCTTGCTTCCGGCGGTGTAAATGTTTACTTACAGGTGGGTTACGGTGCACAGTACCCAATCGGTTATGCGCAGGATTTTGCATATGAAGCACAATGGACTGTGAAGGAAGGACTGGATGCGTATAATCTTTATACCTCAAGTAATGTATACGAAGCTGCGCCTGCAACTCCTATTTTAAATTTTACCGAAGAAGAAACAGCAATTTATGACAAGTATATTACTGTATTAAATGAATATCAGCAAGAGCAAATCAGTGCATTTATCATTGGAAAAGAAGACATCGAAACCGGATGGAACACCTACATTGAAAAATGTAAAGAGCTTGGCTCGGAGGAATTAGTAAAAGTATATCAAAGTGCTTATGAGCGTTATGTAAATAATAAATAAATAAAATACTATGGGCTGTTGCAATAGCGTAATCTCTTGTAACAGCTCAATTCATAAAGAGTGAAGTGCCTATAGGTTTGTGTCTGCGCTGCAAGGCGAACAAGTACGCAAAGCAAGTAAAAGTCCGCTTACACAATACTTAGGATGCGCAAAAATGGCGCAGAAATGAGGAAAAACATGAAAAAGATATTAGAACCGAAAGATTCTTTGCTGACAATTAAATATGCTCCTAATGGGGAGGAAATCAACGAAAATCCTCCAAGATTCACATGGATGCCGGCAAGTGATGAGGATTTGGAATATCGTTTGCAACTCTCTAAAAGTCCTGATTTCACGGAGGAAGTTACAGAAACCTTTGAGAATATTCCATATAATTTTTTTACGCCCAATCATAGTTTAGAGCCTGGTACCTACTATTGGAGATATAGTTTGAATGATAAGGCCTATGATTATAGCCAGGAAAGAAGCTTCAGGGTAACAAAGGATCTGATACGGACACCTTTAATCAGCCGTGAGCATCGTTATGAGGAGGTAACCTTAACCCACCCAAGAATCTGGCTTGATAAAGACGGAATCAAAAACTTTAGAGAGAATCTTAAGAAAGATAACAATTACTGTGGATTTGATACCTTTTATCAAAAATCAATTCTTACGTATTTAGATAAAGAGTTTGTAAGGGAGCCAAAACCGTATCCGGATAATAAGCGGGTAGTTCATTTATGGAGACAAAACTATATAGATTGCCAGGAAGCCTTATCCTATATTCGTTCCTTAGCAGTTGGCGGTGTCATTCTTGAAGAGGAACAAATGATAGCAAAGGCAAAGGCTGCCTTATTAGAAATTGCAGGCTGGGATACCAAAGGACCTACCAATCGTGACTATAATGACGAATGTGCATTTCGTGTTGCTTATGCATTGGCATTTGGATATGACTGGCTATATGATTACTTAACAAAAGAAGAACGGGATTATGTTTTTGAAAAACTTTTCATACGAACGAAACAAGTCGCCGACCATGTAATTGTGAATTCAAGAATTCATTTCTCACTGTATGACAGTCATGCGGTACGCTCACTTTCTTCCGTATTAACTCCATGTTGCATTGCAATGCTTACAGACTGTGAGGAAGCGAGGGCATGGCTTGACTATACGATTGAATATTTTAACGTAATTTATACACCTTGGGGTGGAGAAGATGGCGGTTGGGCAGAGGGGCCTATGTATTGGACCACCGGCATGGCATTCGTGATTGATGCCATTAATATGATTAAAAGTTTTACCGGTATTGATATTTATAAGCGTCCCTTCTTCCAAAAGACCGGTGACTTTCCACTTTATTGTAATCCGGTAGATACTTACCGTGCGAGCTTTGGCGATCAGTCAAACCTTGGAAAGTATCCGGGACATAAATTAGCATTTAATATCCGTCAATTTGCCCTTGTGTCAAAAAATGAAAATTACCGTTGGTTTTATGAGGAGGTTTTTAAAAGAGAACCTGAGATAGAGCAAGCGTTCTATAATAATGGATGGTGGGATTTCCATTTTGATGAAATGGTATATCAGCATGACAGCAAAGACATCATCTTAGAAAATCAAGAGCTTACGATGGTGAAATGGTTCCATGACATTGGATGGGTTGCAATTAATAAGGATATGAAAGACTTTGATAATCACATTTTCATGTTAACAAAGAGCAGTCCATATGGCAGTGTAAGCCATAGCCATGGTGACCAAAATTCCTTTTTGCTTTTTGCTTATGGAGAACCTTTCATTATAAAAAGTGGTTATTATGTTGGATTTAATACTTCAATGCATCGAGATTGGAGGCGGCAGACAAAATCACATAACACAATTTTAATTGATGGAAAAGGTCAATATGCAGGAATGGATAAAGCAAAACAGTTAAATGCAAAGGGTTGTGTCTGTGAGGTAAGAGAAGAAGAAAATCTTGTCTACATTAAGGAAAATGCAACAAAAGCTTATTTTGAAAATGTTCCTGAGTTAAAAGATTATACAAGAGAAATCTATTTTATTGACAAGTCTTATTTTGTTATTGTCGACAGTATTGAAGCAGAGCATGGAGTGGCGGTGGATTGGTTATTACATAGCCTGACTGAATTTAAAATTGACCAAAACAAATTCAGTATTCATCGTTCAAAAGCAAGTTTAGACGGTAAGATGGTTTACTGCTCCAGCCAAGTGGAATCTTTCACACAAACCAATGAATTTGAAGGAGTTGATGGGAAAGAGATAGAAGGATTTGAGAACCAATGGCATCTGACTATGAAAACCAAGAAGGCCAAAAATCATGTGATAGTATCTTTGCTTGTTCCATCAAAAATTGAAGAGAGAAAAATTGTGACAGCAATCAAGGATGATCAGGGGCATGATGTGTTTATTTACTTTAGCCATGAAGGCAACACATTTTCGCTTAGAACGGATGGAAACAAAAGATACTAAGAAGAAACAAAAGATACCAAAGAAGTAAAGAGTGAAAGAAAAACTTTTACTCCGCAAGTTTGTATCTGCGCTGCAAAATAAAGAAATACACAAAGTGAACAAGTTCGCTTACACAATTACTTAGGATGCGCAAACGACGGCGCAGAAATGAGGAAAAGATGGATTATTTTAAATATATCAAAGAAAGTGTTGAATATGAATCGATGTTAGCAGCTATGAAATCTGAAATTCATGATTTTATGGACAGTTTTAAAGATGATCCTCGATTCATAAGCGGTTGGGGCCATGCTTATTTTTGCAACGAAGATGGCGGAAGATTAATTTATGATATACGCAAGCCTTTTGAGCATAAATGCTCGATCTGTGGCAGAGTTTATGATGAATATAAGTACAATGCATGTTTTGTTACTATGATGCGTAATGAAGCAATCGTTACAGCCCTGAAATCATCGATTCTGTTCCGGGTTACAAAGGAAGAAGAGTATAAAGAAATAGCAGTTGGCATAATAGAGTTTTATGCAAAGCACTATCATCAGTTTACACTGCATGCAAAAGATAAAATTAATTGTAGTCCTACCACAGATGTCGGCGGAGCAGGAAAAATTATGCCTCAGGGACTAAATGAAGCTATTATTGCGATTCGAATTGTAAATTCTTTGGAGTTGTTAAAGGATTCTTTGGAAAAAGAGTGGCTGGCAATGGTGAAAGAGACTTTTTTTGTTCCACTGTTTGAGTTACTGGTTCCTCAAAAAATGCATATCCACAATATTCCAACCTGGATTAACAGTGCAATTGGTGTTTTTGGCTTATTTTTTCAAGAGGAGGCGTGGATTGCCGAGGCTACAAAAAATCCGTTTCATTTATTGGAACAATTACAAAAGGGTGTAACAGAAAGCGGTTTCTGGTATGAAGGCTCGATTCACTATAATTTCTTTGCTCTGGAAGGAGTTATGAACTTCTTCGTATCTGCAAAGGCCTACCATTTTGAAATTGATCAAAAATATCAGGATATTGTATTTCATATGCTGGAGGCAGCCTACGATTATGCTTTTGATAATGATATTTTCCCAAATCCAAGTGATGGATGGCCCAATATCAGCTTAAAGACTTATTCTTATGTTTATTATATGGCATATGCCGTATTTGGAGATAAGATACTTCCATATCTAAAACATATAGAGGATAATGATACGCCACGTGCAAGGCTGCCATTATCAGAACCATACTATTATGATAATCAAATACCACTAACCAGAATTCTATATTGTCCGGAGTTTTCAGATTTAAAATCAGATAAGGCAAAACCTCGCGGTTCCCAAAGTTTCGAGGCGAGTAACTGTGCGATTTTAAGAAATGATACCTATAATTTATTTTTTAAGTATGGACATCAGACGAAAAGTCATGCACATCCGGATAAAATGAACATCGAAATTATGGTAAACAATCAGGTACTGACCAAAGATTTGTCAAACTCAGGCTATGCCTCTAAGATGTGCAATGAATGGCATAGAAAAATCGCTGCACATAATACTTGCGTCATCAATGGAATGCCAAGTGATATTGATCATCCGGGAACTTTATTGGAATATTCCAGTACCCATGTAAAAGCAAGTGCCAGGGCGTATGAAGGAGTCACCTATACCAGAGCGCTTGCAATAGATGGTTCCGTGTTAACAGATATTTTTGAGGTGGATTCCAAGGAAGAGAATCAAATCGACTGGTTCTTTCATTTTGAAACCCCAGTGAATATAGGTGGTTTAGAGCTTACCCCGGTATCGCTGTTTAGCGAGTATGGACGCATCGGGGAAGTAAAGGAGATTACATTATCTAATAACCGCATTGTAATAGAAAATGAGCTCGTATCCATGCAGTTTGATTTAGAGCAGGGAATGCGCCTCTATCTCGCAAAGACCTATAACAACCCAGCGGATAAGATGAGAGATACGCTAATTGTTCGTACCACATCATTAAAGGCCCGAATAAAGTCTATAATAACCGCCAATTAATCTGCAAGTTTGTGTCTTTGCTGCAAAGTGTGCAGGCACGCGTAACACAAATTTGATCATACGTGCAGCGTAGAAATGAGGATAAGGATGAACTTAGATAAGGTTGAATTTTATAATGTTGGAGACCTCGAACAAATCTCTGGTATTGGAGAGCATGGACTTGTCAGAGTTCCAATGAAAGTAAGAAATCTTTTAAATGAAAAGGCCCGTTTTGTAGGGATGGATTCCATAGGGACAGAAATTCGTTTTGTGACAGATGCCGTGAATATAGATATTTATATCTCTGCACAAAAACCGGAGTCAATCGGAAATGGTACGGTTAGAATTTATAAAGGGAATTTCTTATATCAGACTTTAAGCGTCCAGCCGGGAATTACAAATTTTTTCAGGGTAACGCCACCACCTAATTTTCAGGTTGTAAATGATACTATGTTAAATCAAGGAGGTTTTTCTCCAAAGGTTTGGCGCATCGTTTGTAATCGTTCCACAATAGTGATTCATGGGATTGATGTTCATGGACATGAAATAAGACCGCCCAAAAAAGAAGAAATACCGTTGCTTAATTGGCTTGCTTATGGGTCCTCTATTACGAATTCCCATTTGGATGGATATGTTCATGTGGCAGCTTCCCGGTTGAAAATGCAGGTTCAGAATATGGGATTTAGCGGGTGCTGTCACATAGAGAAAGAGTTAGTAGATTACATGGTGAAGGAGCGAAGCTTTGATCTTATTACCTGTGAGCTTGGTGTAAATATGCTGCAAAATTATACTCCCAAGGAGTTTAAGGAAAGAGTTAGCTATTTAATTTCCTCCTTAAAGCAAGTCAATAAACCAGCAATCATTATAACGCCATTTCCTCATAGAAAAAGCATGGAATATACAGCTCTTATCGATGTATATTCCGAGAGAAACAGTGAGTTCAGCCAAATATTATTGGATCAGGGCAAGAGTGTAAATAGTGAGAAGATACAGGTTATTCAGGGGAGTGACATTCTGGATGATGTGAATGGTCTTAGTGGTGACTTGACCCATCCAACTACCTATGGGCATGCAATTATGGGGATTCACTTAGCAAACCATATCAAAGATTTCTTAAAATTATAAGACGCGAAAAATCAACACAAAAGGAGGAACTATGTCATACTTTCATTTAAAAAAGGATACTAAAATCGAAATAGTAGAAGCTGGAAAATGCAGCCGCAGAATTACAGGCTATGACGGAAAATTAATGACAGTTGAGGTGTTTTTTAAAAACGAATGTATTTCAGCCCCGCATAAACATCCGCACGAGCAAATTACTTACTGTCTGGAAGGTAAATTTGAGTTCTATATCGGAGAGGAAACAAAGGTGATAGAGGAAGGGGACACGGTATATATGCCTCCGGAAATAATGCACAATTGTAAGCTATTATCAGAAAAAGGCAGATTGTTAGATATTTTTACACCGATACGAGAAGATTTTTTAAGCGAATAGGAAATACCTTATCTTGTAAAGTGTAGATATATAGAAAATGAAAATTGGAAAAGAAAACAGGAAGTAAAATTCAGGAGGATCAGAAAATGAGAGCAGTTATAACAGGTGGAACAGGCGGAATTGGATTTAGCGTAGCAATGGCTTTAGGGCAGGAAGGGTATGATATAATCATTACCGGAATTGATAAAGAAGCTGCCGGCAATGCATTGGCTCAATTAAAAGAAAATAATATTAATGCTGAGTTTATCTATGCCAATTCCATGGAGGAAGAGGATGTGAACCAAGCTTTTGAACAGATATCAAAACAGTATGATTCCATTGATGTATTAGTAAATAATGTAGGAGGCTTAGGAGGCAGACAGAAATTTGATGGTATGGAGACTTCCTTTATGAGAAGAGTAATGGCATTAAATTTTGACAGTGCATTTTTTGCAAGCAGGGCGGCAATCCCTCTATTAAAGAAAGGCACGAATCCTTCCATTATTAATTATAGCACCATAGCAGTTACTTCCGGCGGAGGTCCAGGCGCTGGAATTTATGCAGCAAGCAAGGCAGCAATTGAAGGCTTAACCCGTGCTTTAGCAAAAGAACTTGCGGAGTTTGGCATTCGGGTAAATGCGGTATCACCTGGAACGATTGATACTGCGTTCCATTCTGCAACAAGCAGAGATGTTATGGAAACATGGAAGTCTGGTATCGTAATGAAGCGTTTTGGTGATCCGTCCGAAGTAGCAACTGTTGTTGAATTTTTAACTTCAACCAAAGCTTCCTTCTTAACAGGTGAAATCATTCAAGTGAATGGCGGGCAGGCATTTATTTAGTTTATGATGGGGAAAATGTAATTTCTCCTGCTATCTACACTAACTTTCATGGGGCTTCTACAGGGAATAGAAGCCCCATGATTCACGATATGCCACACAAAAGCTTAATCTAAAATCGAAGAAACGGAGTGTGAGTACGATAATTAAGAAAAAGCAGTTTTCCATTAGTATTTTTGTAAAATTAATTGCAGGTTATTTTGTTCCGGTCTTGTTTATGATACTGCTGGGAATTATTGCGTTATTTAAGTCTTCTTCCGGGTTAAACGAAAATTTTGAGAATAGTACAAACCAAGCAATTGACATGACTGCAAACTACTTGGAATTAGTTCTGGAAACGGCACAAGCAGAAATTGATCAATATAGCAAAAATATGAAATTATATAATTACATGTCCGGCGAATCCATGGGCGACCTAACAAAACAATTGGCTTTCCTGGATGAAATATATCAATCTATCTCCTCGGCAACTACAGCAAATAAGTTTATCACAAATATACATATCATACCGGGGAAAGAATATAATGTATTTTCAACCACCTTAAAAGGGAATCGTGGCTTTTATGAGCTTTTAGAAGAATCCCCAGAAGGAGCGGCACTGCAGCAAAAGAGTACTATTTGGGTGGGAACACATAAAACAATTGATCAAGAATTAGGGATGAATGAAAGCGGCTATATTATCTCCTATATGAAATTAATAAAGAGTTTTAATAAAGATTATGGTGTTTTGGTTGTTGATATCAGTAAAAAAGAATTGACGGAAATTTTAAGCCAATTGAATTTAGGGATAGGAAGTCATGTAGGTTTTATAACCGCAGACGGAAAAGAAATAGCAGTATCAAGAGAAAATCAAGATTTGCAGGAAATATCATATTCTGCTCAATCCTTTTATCAAGAGAGCAAACGAAGGGAAGAAGCCAAAGGAAATTCTTACGTAGATATTCTAGGTGAGAAGTACTATTACATGTATCATAAGATTGGTGATACCGATGCTATGATTTGTGCGCTGGTACCACAAAAAAATATTGTGAAGCAAGCCAGTGAGCTTAAGTATATTGTTAGCATCATTGTTGTCATAGCAAGTATCATTGCACTTTTCTTTGGGGTTAGGATATCAACAGGTATTAGCAGGTGTTTATCTGCTATTAACAAAAAGTTAAAATTAGCAGCCAATGGTGATTTAAGTATAACAATAGCAACAAAACGCAGGGATGAATTTGCTGTTCTTGTTTTCAATATCTGTGAGATGATTGAAGGTACCAGAAAATTGATATATCAGGTAGAGCAAGTATCCAAGGAAGTGACGCTATCCTCCGGAAAAGTAATTGATGCCTCTAATAGTATTGCATTATCTTCGGAGAAGATTTCCTTTGCAATTAAAGATATCGATCAGGGAATCTTGCAGCAGGCGCAGGACTCTCAGGATTGTTTGGCTCAGGTGGATACCTTGTCACAGTGTATTACAACAGTGAATGACAATATCAGAAAGACAGTAACTGTAGCAGAAGAATCCAAGGCTATAGTGGATAAGGGTATCAAAAAGATGACGATTATGACAAAACAGTCGGAGGAGACATCAAAGATAACAGGGAGCGTTGTTGAAAATATTGGAGTCCTAAAGGAAAAATCAGAATCTATAAACACAATCATCAATGTAATCAATGAGATAGCAGATCAAACTAACTTGCTCTCCTTAAATGCAAGTATTGAAGCAGCAAGAGCCGGAAATGCCGGAAAAGGATTTGCAGTAGTTGCAAATGAAATAAAGAAGCTTGCCGAAGAATCTCAAAATTCTGCCGGTAAAATTAAAGAAATTGTAGAAGATATTAACCTGCAGACTTTGGATACCGTTGAAAAGGCGATGGAGGCAGAAAGCATTGTTTTCAAACAAAATGCGGCAATACAAGAAACGATAGAGGTTTTTCAGGATATGAAAGACAGTATGCAAAAAATGCTTTCTAATATGGAGAAGGTGTATGTAGATGTTTCCAGTATGGAATCTGCAAGGGTAAGTACTTTAGAGGCGATTCAAAATATCTCTGCGGTATCGGAAGAAACTTATGCGGCTTCCAGTATGGTAAATGACAGTTTATCAGCTCAGGAGGAAGCGGTAGAGCATTCGGAGAAGGTTTCTGCCGAGTTAAAGCAAAATGCTGAAATATTAGAAGGAGCATTGAAACAATTTTCTATTTAAGTTATGGAAAAGAAAAGGAAACAAAGCAGATTCGCAGGTTCAAGGTTATTAAGAAACAGATTATTTTTTATGGCTCAATAGATTCTTTTAGATTATAAAAAGGTAATAAAGAATACCAAAAATAGAAAATGAAGGATATGGTGAAAATTTGATATGATTAAAAAAAGGATATTGTATATGATATGGATTATTAATGATTTACATTAAGGTACTGATACAACATAGTTAGCTTATCAATGATGAGTAAGGAGGATTTTATGAACTGTATTGGGAACACAAGAAGAGTGAAGAATGTAGCAAGAAAAATCTTTATTCTAGCATTAATTATGGCATTGTCAATTTCAGGCATACCAATGAGCCGGGCATATGCAAAGGAAGAAAAGAAAGAAACTGTTTATACGGTAAAAAAGGGGGATACACTAAGTAAAATTGCAAAGCAATATAGTACGTCAGTGGCACAATTTGCAAAATTAAATAACCTTCAAAACGTAAATTTTATCAGAGTCGGACAGAAACTAATGATACCGGGAAGAGCCACCAAGGTAGTAAAAAATCAGTCTGAACTAAATAAGGCTTTCGATTCTGGGTTGTATGGGACAATAAAAATTGAATCTGATAAAGCGATTCGGTTTGATCTTCCGAATAAGAAATATAACGGTATTACTCTTATTGTGAATGCTCCGAAGGCATCGGTATCAAATCGGGCAACCTTTCAGCAAATTATCATTCGAAGTTTAAATCAGAACGGCTGGAAGGAAGCCGGTAAGCAAAATTCTTTTGTAATCGAAGCAAAAAGCTTACATATGGTTCTTGATAAAAATGCAGTGGTAGCCAAGATAACCTCCACGAAAAAGGTGGATAGCTTTACTGTAGAAAATAATACTGCAAAAAAACTTGTTGTGAAAACACAAAAGGGTTCGGTTACTGTTGAGAAAAAGCAGCGAACAACGATTGTAAATGGAGAAAAGGTGAAAGAGACTCCAAAACCAACGATTGTGCCAACCACAACGGTCACTCCAAAGCCGACAAAAAAACCGCAGCCAACCCAGGTACCACAATCGACACCGACCCCGCAGCCGACCCAGGTACCACAGTCAACGCCGACTCAGCAGCCGACCCAAGTGCCGCAGGCTACGCCGGTACCACAGCCGACCCAAGTGCCGCAGGCTACGCCGACCCCGCAGCCAACACAGATACCAACCAAATTATTACCATGTGATATTGCTGATTTCTCAACTTGGAAGCTGCAGCTCCCGACACCGAATGAAACGATGACCGGAGTGGAAGAAATTACAGCGGACAGATTAGTGAATGGATACGAAGGACCGAACTTTTATGTCGATCAGATGGACGGCGGTATTGTTATGAGTTCACCCGTTGATGGATTTAAAACGGGGAATACAACCTATTCACGTTCCGAACTTCGTGAATTAATTGATGGAAAAACAGCCTCCGTCAACTGGTACTGGAAGGGGACTCATATTCTAAGAACCAGTGAGATGGTAACAGAGGTTCCATCCAATGGGAAAACAATCGTTTCCCAGATTCATGGCATCTGGCCAAACGGAGAAAACGGGCCGGTGTTGATAAAAGTTCAGTATGAATATTTGACAAAGAGTGTAGGTGTATTTATTAAGACAGCAGCGTATAACAGTGCGTCAGATAAGAAATTCTATTTTCCTAATGTTGATTTAAATCAGAGGTTTGATACCGAAATTAAGATTGTAGAAGGTGTTGCTTATGTTACTATCTCAAGTAATGGAAGAAGTGAAACTTATGCGTATGATTTTTTAGGTAATGATTCCTCCTGGGAAAGTCAATTAGGTTATTTTAAAGTAGGTAACTATGTGCAGGATAGTGTGAAAGACTATGAGGGTGAGGGAGCTACCGTTAAGGTATATAAAATCGAAACCTTCCATGATGATAATTATGTAAAACCTGTACCAATCGAGTCTTTGGCGATGCTTCAGGATAATATAACCATGGGGGTTGGTGAGACAATGAAACTAGAAACTCAGTGTACGCCGATCGATACCGTAAACAAAGCAGTAACCTGGAGTGTAGTAGAAGGAAATGAGAACTTAGCGGTAAATAACCAGGGGATTATTACAGCCATTGCGGAAGGGTTTGCAAAAGTCAGAGCTACAAGCGTAGAAAACACCAACGTTTATGCAGAGTGCAGCATAGTAATTGTAAAAGAAATTACGCAGGAAGTAAAAGCTGTGTATGAACAGGATTTTGGTACGGAGCTTCCTTATGATATCGAAGGAGCCGAGGAAATCGGCTTGCTTCCAAGTGGTGCTACTACTGTAAAGGTAGTAAAGGAAGATGGTAACTATGTCTTGAAATTCTCGGATAATGATGCCTCCGGCAGTGCAAAAGCAGGTATTTATTTTCCGGAAGAATTAGATAGCGTAACGGTAAGCTTTAAAGTTCGTGTCGACGAAACAGAAATCAAGGATACCAAGAATACTCCGTCTTATTTATATTTATGTGTTGGCGGCAGTGATACCTGGTTAACGGCGGCTGATGAAATGTTCCGCCTTCGCAATGGTTCTACTTATAATGCAGGGACACTGACGAACCATATGTGGCTCTTGACTCATGGTTATCAGGAAGCAGCTATGAATTTGGATGCGGCGAAGTTTGAACTTGGAGAGTGGAGGGAAGTAACCATTATCACAACTCCTGATAACGGAACAGCAAAAGGAAATAAATCGGATGTCTATATTGATGGTCTGAAAGTAGGCAGTCAGCTAACGAACAATTTTAACAGTCCATATGTAAATCAAGTGAATTTCTATTCCGGAACAAAGGACTTAATAAGTTTTTCAATTGATGATGTTAAAGTTTATTCCGGAGTGAAAGCACCGGAGTCTGCAAATGCTTCGGCACCGGAATCTGTCAAAATTGGAGTTACGCCATCCATTATGGCGATTGGTGACTCCATCAGGCTTAACGTTACAATAGCTCCGGATGGTGCGCAGGAAGGTTTGATTTATTCTGTAACCGGCGGTAAGGAATTTGTTTCTGTCAGTAAGGACGGGTTTCTTACGGCGGTAAAAGAAGGAACCGCAACTATACGGGTTTCCAGTAAGTCTCACCCGGAGGTTTATGATGAATGTATAATCACGGTAGTAGATAATAATGCGATTGTTCGTGTGGAGTCATTAACTCTTGCAGAAGATAAAGTTACACTTTCCATAGGTCAGACAAAGGAGCTTGTTCCGCAGATTACTCCGGCAAATGCGACAGAGCAAGGGATAAGCTATGAAGTAATTAGTGGATTTGATTGTGTTACGGTATCACAAACAGGGGTAATAACGGCATTAAAAGCCGGAGCAGCCACAGTACGTGTTAAGAGCTTGGATAATCCAAAAGTTTATACAGATTGTAATATTGCTATCGTAAAGAGCGTTCCCGCAGGGACAATTATTTTTCATGATACGTTCAGTACGGTGTTAGATATATCAAAGTGGGAGACTGCAACTTCTAATAATCAATTTACGGAAAACAAAGCAGTAGATGGTGCCTTACGCATGTTTGATGACAATGGCGCAGGTCAGCCAAAGGCATTCTTTGCATTTGAACCACAGGCATCCACAGTCTCCATGCAATTTAAGATTAAAGTAACAAGAGACTTAAAAGAGGGAACCGACCGGTTTTCAGCCGTTACCATTGGTTTTGGCACCGGAGCGATTACCTCACAGGTAAATGAAGCCTTTCGCTTTAAGACAAGCGGCTCTATCTCAAATAGTACTGTAGTAAATCCAAGATTTGTATATAGTAATCCGGAAGGCACCGGTTTCTTAGATACTGGTAAAAACTATGAGTTGAAGGAATGGTATACCGTAACGATGGTCACTACACCGGATGACGGCAGTGAGCGTGCGAATACAACAGACCTTTATATTGATGGAATAAAAGTAATTGACAGGGCAGTGAATAAAAATAAATTTGCAACGATTGATAAGTTTATTTTCCAAACAGGGACAACAGATTTTACAGAATACTTTATTGATGACATGAAGATTTGGACTGGCGATTATGCAGATGGCAGCGAAGGAACAGTTCCGGAAGAACCGGGTCAGACTTTAATCTATAGCGAAGCCTTTGACTATACCACACCAGAAGAACTTCCGGTTGCTTCCAGTGAAACGAACCCTTCTGTTCGGCCTTCCTGGAAAGTAACCTCAGCAAGCGGTGCGTCTATTGAGATAGCGGGTGATGGAGAAAATAATAAGGCACTAAGGTTTATGGACGATTCCGACGCTCTGCAGCCGAAAGCGTTATTAATTTTTGACAAAGCTGCAGGCACTACGACAATTGAGTTTGATTTGATGATAGAAGATGACAGGATTTATAACGATGGGACAGAGAAAGCATCCGTAGTTTCCATTGGAATCGGATCTTCGGATATTGGCAGTCCATCGTCAAAAGCCCGTGAAATGTTCCGGTTTAAGACGAAAGCGAATGTAGAAACCGCAGAGGGTGTTTCTGTGGTAACAGGAAGAAAATTCTGTTACGAGCAGGAGGATAACAGCGGCAAGTATACGGACATCCCGGGAATATCATATGAACTGAATACCTGGTATACGATTAAATTCGTGATGACTCCGGGAGAAGCGGGTACTACATCCATTTTCATAAATGGGGTAAAAGTAGTGAGCGAAGCTCCGAACAAAAAACCGGCTGTTCCTAATACAGATCCGGCGTCCACTGCAAACACAATTGATTCCTTCCTGATACAGGGAGAAAAAGCATCTCTATCCATATTCCGGATCGATAATGTGAAAGTATATCGATAATTTTAGGTGAGATTGATATAATAAATTAACCACTAAGGGAGCGCCGTAAAATAGCTGACTAATAGCTATTTTGCAACGCTCCTTTGTAATTCGGGACAATTCATAATTCAATGTTTTTATGGATATTCTTCGCAACTTTTATGAGGATATATACAGAAACTTCAGATTTATAATGCGATAAGCTGTTACATATGATATTATGAATAAAAATTTAGGCAAACAAAGCAAGTACCTCCTAAATGATAATCTTAATCAGACAACTCTACAGGGCTGGATTCGGTATTGTATCGGATTTGGCCTTTTTGAAAATAGATTGAATTGACACTTTTCTTGTGAAATTACATACTACAGTTCGACAACTCGAAATTTGCGGTTAAAAAACGGAACAAGTTATAAGCCAATACTATAAAAATCTTTCAAATTATAGTAAAATAATGGTATTACCAGACGGACAAGCTTAAGCTTAATAAGGGGTAATAAGTCACTGTTCATTAACAAGCAGGAGGTGTGTTTATGTTTTTCAAAAAACTTGTTGCACTTGCAATGGCTGCTGCCATTGTCATTCCAATGAACGTTAATAACATACAAAAGGTTGAGGCGGAAACTACGAAAGAAGCAGTAAGCTATGGGAACTTAATTTATCACGATTTTGAAGCAAGCACCTATGGATGGGGGCCAAGGGGTGACGAGGCGGAGGTTGTGGAACAAAGCACTGAAGAGGCATATTCAGGACTGAACAGTTTAAAAATCAGCAATCGCTCCAAGACATGGCATGGAGCAACCTGTGATATGACGGAGGAACTAACGCTTGGAGAAACTTATGTATTTGGCATCTATTTAAAATACAAAGGCAATTCTTATTCCGGTACACAAAAGTTTAGTTTACAATTACAGTACAACGATGGAGTAAATGATCAATATAAAACGATAAAAACCTTGGCAGTTACAAAAGATCAATGGACCTTGATTCAGGGTGAGTATACGATTCCGACAGATGCAACTAATGTGCAAGTCTATGTCGAGACAGAATGGAAGTCTTCCCCTACAAATCAGGATTTTTTAGATTTTTATATTGATGATTTTGCCGCAACACCAGCCACTCTGCCGCAAATTCAGAAAGATATCCCTAGTTTAAAGGATGTGTTTTCCGGTTACTTTTTTGTCGGAGGAGCGGCAACTGCCAGTGAAATTGCGCCAGCGCCTGCAAAAGAACTGGTGTCAAAACACTATCATAGCTTAACTCCCGGCAATGAATTAAAACCTGATTCGGTATTGGATCATGCTGCAACTCTTGCCTATATGGAAGCAAATGGCGGGAATCAGGTAAATCCTCAGGTGAATCTTCGGGCGGCAAGAACCTTGTTAGAGTATGCTAGGGACAATAATCTTCCGGTTCGCGGACATACCTTAGTATGGCATAGCCAGACACCGGATTGGTTCTTTAAGGTAGACTATTCTGCCGATTCCAATGCGGCATGGGTTTCCAAGGAAGTGATGCTTCAAAGACTGGAAAATTACATTAAAAATGTTATGCAATTAATTGCAGCAACCTATCCAACTGTTGATTTTTATGCATGGGATGTAGTAAATGAAGCAGTAGATCCAAATACATCAACAGGTATGAGAAATCCTGGATCAAATAATGTAACAGCCGGTAATTCTCCATGGATGCAGACCATAGGTGTGGAATATATAGAAAAGGCATTTGAATATGCAAGAAAATATGCACCGGCCGGTTGTAAGCTGTACTACAATGATTATAACGAGTATGAAGATAGAAAGAGTACCTTCATCTTTAACATTCTTAAAGGATTAAAAGAAAAAGGCTTAGTAGACGGAATGGGAATGCAGTCTCACTGGGTTATGGAGTATCCAAGTATCAGCATGTTTGAAACCGCTGTCCGCAAATACAATACTCTGGGACTGGAAATACAGCTGACAGAGTTGGATATCAAGCAGCCGGACAATAGTGAGACAGCATTGGCTGCACAGGCAAATAGATATAAGCTTTTGATTAATAAAGTGATTAGTTTAAAGAAAGAGGGCATGAATATCACCGGAGTTATCTTCTGGGGTGTGACGGATAAGACTAGCTGGTTAGGTGGATATCCATTATTATTTGATGGTAATTATCAAGCAAAACCGGCATACTATTCTATCATTGAAGGAATAACCCCAACGATAACCCCAACGATAACCCCAACGATAACCCCGACGATAACCCCGACGATAACTCCAACTCCTACCATAATACCAGAGGGAGCTAATCCGGCAGCAGCGGTAACCACGAAAAACAATGGTAACACAATAAGCCAGCAGTATACCATTACTGCAATTGGTGGAACTATTGATTTATCAAAGGTATCCATAGAGTTTACAGCGGATGGAATTGGTAATCAGGAGCATAATGTATGGATAGATAACGCAGCGTTACAGTTAACGGTGGAACCGTGGTACACTCCGCTAAATGGTAATGTTTCCGGACAATTGGCCAATCAAAAGCTCACAGTGAGCATCAGTAAGAGTACGATGCTGTCAGAAGGAGCAGGAAAGCTCGTAATTGACTTGCGATTTGCAAAGACGGATTGGACAACTTTTGGAACGATATCTAATCCGGTACTTAAGGTTTACTATAATGGAGTTCAAGTTCAGTAAAAAAAGTACCTTGATGTATTTTTAAAATTAAGAGTTTACGGGGAACAAGACTTGGAATATGCAGGTCTTAATCTCAGTCCGTAAATAATAGAAGTGCTTTTACCATATGGCAGGAGCACTTCTATTTGGAGCATTATTAGTACAAGGATATGCAGTAACATAGATGGAATGTCTATGCTGCTGCATGTCCTTTTTAATTACTTTTGAAACTACTGATATTGATAGCCGGTAAAAAGCTATCCTCTAAGAATGAAATAAACTAAGCAGCTTATACAAAAAATAATTTTTTTCTATCAATATTTTATGAAAAAGGTAAAAAAAACGAACAGAATGTAAAAACTCTTATGTTTTTATATCAAAAAAACAATGCTATAATTTAATCAATTAAGATAGCAGATTAAAGTTATCTAAAAATATGGAGGAATTACTATGCAACGAAAGAAAACGTCTTTTAAAAGTGCAAAAAACGAGAAAAATTCGATTGCACCAAAAAAAAGATCAATTTGGTCTACCATTTATAATCAACGATATCTATGGTTTATGATATTACCAGGGCTTTTATGGTTTATCGTTTTTAAATATTGTACGTATGCCGGCTTAAGCTTTGCTTTTACCAACTATGGTTTTCGTGATGAGATTTCCTTTGTCGGATTAAGAAACTTCTCGAGATTGTTCCAATCTTCGGTTTTCTGGAATGCATTCCGTAATACCGTTATCATTAGTTTATGTAACATTATCTTTTATTTTCCATTCCCTTTAATCGTTGCATTGCTGATTAATGAATTGAGATCCTTGTTTGCAAAGCGAGCGGTTCAGTTTATGATTTATATCCCTTACTTCTTTTCTTGGGTAGTGGTAGGATGTATTTTCGTAACGTTATTGTCCCCTTCCTCTGGTGTCGTAAATAAGGTTTTAGATAGCTTGGGTTTTGATTCTATTTATTTCTTAGCAGATACCAATTGGTTTCGGCCGGTGCTTATCGTTTCTTACATATGGCGGCAGATGGGGTATGGTGCGGTAATCTATGTCGCAACGTTAGCTACGGTTGATCCACAGCTATATGAAGCAGCTTCCATTGATGGATGTGGCCGTTTCCGTAAAATGCTATATGTAACATTACCAAGTATTAAGTCAACAATTGTTACAATGTTACTCTTAAATTTATCTCATGTACTGTTGATTTTCGAACAGGTGCTTGTAATGTATAACTCTTCGGTTTACTCCGTAAGTGATGTATTACAAACTTATGCTTATCGAGAAGGTATCCTTTCAGGAAATATTGCTTATTCTACAGCAGTTAGCTTATTTGTCGGAGTTGTCAGCTTATGCTTGGTATTAGGTACCAACTTTGCTAGTAAGAGGTTTTTGGATGACTCGGTACTGTAATAAAAGATGTTGTAAGAAGGGAAAAGAATGAAAGATAAATCGTTCACTCCAAAAGTTTACGGATGTGCTGCCTCCGCAAACTTAGAATGAGCAAAAAACAGCACAGAAATGAGGAAAAAGATGAGCCAAACTAAGGTTATAAATAATCATATTAAAGAATCAAAATCACGTATTGTGTTTCGAATTATAAACACATTATTATTAGCTGCCATATGCTTTATCGTTATCATACCAATTTGGAATGTTGTAATCACTTCCTTTGCGGAAGATAAAGATGTTATGGGTGGTGTCTACTTATTGATACCAAAATCTTTCACTTTAAAGAATTACGCAAAAGTGTTACAAAGTGGATATATGAGTGGTTTTCTAAATTCGCTCTTTGTAGCGGCATCCGGAACAGTACTTGCTATGATTGTAACAGTGCCGATGGGGTTTGTTCTTGCTCAAAAGCATTTGGTTGGCCGTAATGTTTTAATGAAGCTTGTAACGATTACCATGGTATTTGATGCCGGATTAATTCCATTCTATGTATTGATTAAAAATCTTGGAATGATAGACAGCTATTTATCTTTGATTCTGCCTTTTGCAGTATCAACCTTTAATTTAATTATTATCAAGAACTTTATGACTTCGATTCCAAAGAGTTTAGTTGAGTCCGCAAAGCTGGATGGATGTAATGATTTTACTGCATTAATAAGAATTGTAATGCCATTGTCCGTACCTATTTTAGCTGCAGTTACTTTATTCTACTTTGTGTCCTTTTGGAATCGATATACCGAAGTAGTAATGTTTATTAACAGTAACTCAAAATATACCCTTCAGGTTATGCTTCGTGCCCTCGTATTTCAAAGTGATGGCTCCTTGGGAGACAATAATATTGTCTATGATAATATGAAGATGGCAGTTATGGTTCTTGGTATGTTACCAGTATTAATTATCTATCCTTTCGTTCAGCGCTATTTTGTCAGCGGCTTGTTATTGGGTGGCGTAAAGGAATAACAAAAGATTTTTAGCGAAGGTTTTCCTTCGCAAAAAAATAAACTAAAGCGTTAAGGAGAGAAGATTATGAAAAGAGTTACAACTATGGTATTGGTCTTAGCAATGGCAGTATCTATGCTGTCCGCTTGTGGCAAAGACAAGGGCGGTAACACAGCCGCAGATGGAACAAAAAAAGTGGAGTTATCCCTAAGTTCCGCAGACAACACGTTCGGTTATTGTACCGATGCTGATTTACAAAAAGTAGTTACTAAGATGTTAGAAGAAAAAACCGGTACTAGTTTAAAGACAATTATTCCACCTGTTTCCAGTTACAACGAAAAGGTTGAAACTATGATTGCCGGCGGAGATGTTCCGGATATCTTCTGTGTTTCTCAGGCGATGACAAAGCTTCCAAATTACATTTCAAGAGGTAAGGTTTTAAAATTAAATGACTACATAGCAAAGTCTGAAAAGCTTTCTTCCATTCCTCAGGAGCTTTATGATGCAATCAGCGTAGATGGCGGCATCTATCATATTCCATATCAATATCCTAAGGTTAAAATTATTTACTTACGTAAGGATATTATGGAACAGTATGGGATTGACTTATCCACTACTCCTACAACAGAAGAGTTTATGACGGAGATGAGTAAATTAAATGGTACCGGAATTATTCCGTTTAGCTTTCCAAAGTGGATTGACAACTTTCAATTCTTTATGAACTCCTTTGATGCATACGCTGGGATTTATCAGAATGTAAATGGTGAGTATGTAGATGGTTTCCAGGAACCACAGATGTTAGATGCATTAAATTATCTTCGCGAACTATACACCAGCGGCATTATTGATCAGGAATTTATTACAACCGAAAATGCTACAATGAGAGAGTATGTATATACCGGTAAAGCAGCAAGTGCTCTTGATTATACAACAAATTATACGAACTACGTTTCTCAATCCAAAGCAGCCGGAGCAGAAACCGATGTATATCCAATCTACGCGATTCTTGGACCAAATGGGAAAGGCGGCGGATTAAATGAGTCCGTACAAACGGCATTTGCTATTTCAGCGGATTGTAAAAACCCGGAGAAAGCAATGGAAGTATTAGAAACATTAATTTTTGATGAAGAGATGTATCCGGCCTTCTTTAATGTTGGTGTAGAGGGCGAACACTATACGGTAGATGAAAATGGTTTATTAGCTCCAACAGAGAAAGCATCGAACTCAGGCTATAATCCAACCTATACTTTCCTTTATGAAACCTTCTTAGATGAATTTAAGGTGAACTTCAAGCCAAGTTCTGAAATCGAAGAATCTTTATCTTCGCAGAACATGATTATCGAAGAAGCTCAGTTACAAAAAGGACCTAAATATGCTATTCCATCCGGAGTTTCTGATACTTATGATGAGGTTGCCGCTTCGATTACTAACACATGGAAAGAGATTGTTTCTCAGGTTGTACTTGGTACTGTTTCCGCAGAAGAAGGCATGGAAAACTACAAGGATTTCTGGAAGAGTGTGAGCGGAGATACTATCCTAAAAGAATTAAACGGCAAGTAGAATGATTGATATACTAAGGATAATTAGGAAGTAAGAAAAGGCTTTCTGCATAAAACCGAAGAACGAATGATGTCAACAGACTGTGATAAGATATCTGTATTGTTTGAACAAACAGTATGTTATAGCAGTCTGTTTTTCTTATCGGGAAGCACTTTTTGAGTCACGCATTAACACCTTCTTAGTTCAAATTTTATAGTTCTTCAGAAATAAATCTGGTATCATAGTAGTAAGAGGAGTTAGGAGGTACGCCGTATGACCAGATTTCGAAAGAAGAAGCAAGGGAATACCCTGAAAAAACAGCTATATGTATATTTTTTAAAAGTCTTATTGTTAACAGGTTTATTTATTAATTTAGTGCTGCTTGGTTTTTTTACATATCGTGAGCAGGAAGTAATTGCTTCTGGAAGAAGGTGGATGCTTTATCAGACGATAACCTATGCCGATCGCATTATGGAGGAAGTGGAGTCAATCGGGGAAGCTATCTGGACCAGTTCACAGGTACAGGGACTAAAGGCAGCAAACCTGCAAAAAATTGATTATTTATCCTTCTTAGACTGTATGAATTACTTAACGAATATGGAGCTTAGTGTGAGTTCTATCTATCGAATCCGGTTGTTCTATGCGGACACCAATACGCTGGTAACCTCAAGAAATGGAGTGTTTTATAAGCTAAGTGAAGATACTGTTAATTACTACCAAGGATGGATGGATTCCCTGGAGGAGTCTACCTGGGCACTTGATTTTGCAGACAGGCTAACGGATGATGTAAAATTAAAAAGTCAGATGATTTCCCATATTCGTCCTATCTATTCCACTGCAACGGGTAAGAAAATAGGTTTAGTCAGCATTGAAATTCCGCTGAAAACGTTTAATGAATTAATCAATCAAAAAGACGATGGAGAAGAAGGTTTTGCTATTATAAAAGATGGTAGTATTCTGACACAGAAAACTCATAATAAAGACATACTGAATGAGTGGAGCAAAGAAGAAGGAGTCATGAAAAAGGTATATGAAGGCAAAGAGGGAAGAGTTGATTTTTCTTATGAAGGACAACGATACCGCTGTGTCTATGAAAGTTCCGGGCGCTCCGGATGGACCTTCCTAACCTATTATCAACAGGTGTACTTACCGCTTGACCAATTGCCGTTTCTTTTATGCTGTATTTTGTTTCTTCTAAGCTTGGTTGCTGCTTATGCTATGATTATCCGGGTTTCTAAAAAGAAAATCATCGAACCGGTAGAGACTCTTCAGCAAGCAATGAAACGCATTGAAGAGGGAGAGTTTGGAGTACAAATCAGAGAAGTACGTAACGATGTCTTTGGAGAAATCTTCTTTTGTTTTGACCACATGTCGGCAAGAAGCAAAGAGTTGATTGAAGAACTGATTATGGAACGGCTACGCATGAAAGATAGTAAGCTAAAGATGCTGCAATCGCAAATCAAGCCACATTTTTTATATAATATCTTTAATAATATGATTTGGATGTCGGAGCAGAAAAACTATGAAGGACTGGAGCAAATGATATATGCAACGGCAGGGTATTATAAGTCCAGCTTAAACTTTGGACAAAGCCTTATTTGTTTGGCAGACAATTTAAAACAGTTGCAATATTATTCCAAGATTCAGGAGATTCGTTTTCCAAATCAGTTTGATTATGAAATTAATTTTGAAGAAGATATTTTATCTTTAGGGATACCAAATCTTTTGCTACAGCCTATTTTAGAGAATGCGATTAACTATGGTGCGACGAGAAAAGAAGGAAAGACTAAGATTCGCATCAAAGGATATCGAAAGGATCATAAAATATACTTTGAATTCTATGACAATGGTGCGGGAATTGATAAAGAACGTCTTAAGCAGATTAGAAAAGCAATTCATCAAGAGGGATATCAAGGAACCGAGTTTTTTGCATTAACCAATATTGCAGAGCGGCTTCGAATGTATTATCCAGGCGAGGGGAAAATTACAATCGATAGTTCTTATGGTGAGTGGACCTTAGTGGTACTAAGGGTATCGGAGGAGGAACCGTTATGTATAAACTAGTAATTGCAGATGATGAGAAAAATGTTCTTGACGGTATTGCAGACACAATTGCTTGGAAGGAAAATGGAATTAGTATAGTAGGAAAGGCAACAAATGGGCTGGAATTAGTTCAAATGGCCGTAAAAGAAGCAGCAGATATTATACTAACGGATATCCGTATGCCAAAGCTGGATGGCTTGGAGGCAATTAAAGAGCTTCATGAACAATTACCGGATGCTGAATTTGTTGTAATTACAGCATTTCAGGAATTTGAATATGCAAAAAAAGCAATTGAACTTGGTGTTACCGGGTTTATTACAAAACCGGTTCTTAAGATGGAGATTATGGAGCAGATTACACAGGCCAAAGATAAGCTTAAGGAGCGAAGGCTTGGACGAAAAGCCTTAGAGGCACTTCAGGAAAATAAGGAAACAAATGAGAAAAAGGAAAACATACCACAAAGTCCAATTGAGCGTGCAATCGAATATATGAAGGAACATATCGACGAAGGAGTTATGATGACAGAGGTTGCTGAATATATGCATATGAATCCCTCCTACTTTAGCAGATATTTTAAGGAGGACATGGGAATTGCCTTTATTGATTATGTGAAAAACCTAAAGATGGAACGAGCGAAGGAGCTGCTTGATACTTCTAACATGAAAATATATGAAATATCCAATGCACTTAGCTATAATAGTGTTCAATATTTTTCTACTCTGTTTAAAAGTGTAACCGGATTGACTCCGCAGGAATACAAAAATCGTTTTGTTACTACAAAGAAGATAGAAAGGCAGACATAGAGATGGAACAGTTAGTAACATTATTTTATGACAATTTTAAGGAGTTCCCTATTGGTGAATTTCCATATGATAAGGATCATTCTGCTACCGGAGAATATCATTTTGTAATAAACCCGGGGTATGCAGGTGAATGGGTAGATCAGGTATGTAATTACAGTTATAACGGGACAGGCCCTAGCTGGATTATAACCGAGTCCGAAGGAAAGCACTATATGGAGCAGATGCGTATAGAGAAGAATAAACCACACCGTATGTTTCCGACCCTTCAAACCGGAACCATGTTCTGGAAGGACTATCATTATCAGGCAAAGATTCGAAGACTTTCTACCAAAGGTATCGCTGGAATTGCTTTTTGCATGCAAAACAGTTTAAATACCTTAGTCTTCCAGATGGAGAAAGAGGAAGTAAGCTTAGTTTATCGGCATAAAGAAGAAGTTATCACCTTAGCTTCAGAAAAATTTTCGCAGGACTGCGATACCTATTATACCTTAGGCATCACCTGGAAGGGAAACAAGGTGAGTTGTTATGTAGACGGTAACCTACTTCTTTCTTATGAGGGAGAACAAGTAAAGGCTGGAAAAATTGGCATTACCGCGGATTGTCCTACACAGTTTTGTGAAGTACTCGTTAAAGTAAGCGAAGAAACCAAGGATGATATGGAGGACGCAGCAAAACAAGCAGAAGCAGAAAAGTACTTTTTACAAGAACAGCAGCCGGGGATGAAGCTTTGGAAAAAGATAGATTTAAAAGATTTTGGTACCAGCAGGCAAGTACGATTTGGACACTTAACCGGAACGAAAGAGTGGTATATCGTATTTGGACAGGCACAAAAGCGGATCAACCGAGATGCTTATGCTCATGTGAGCTGCATTACGGCGATTGACTTAGAGGGGAATATTTTATGGCAGAGAGGTGAGCCTTCAAAAGATACTCCGGTACTTGGTAAGATTTCCGCGGATTTACCACTTCAGGTCTATGATATTGATGGAGATGGTGTAGATGAAGTTATTACCGCGCATAATTTTGAAATCCTTATCTTAGACGGAAGAACCGGTGAAGTGAAAAAGCGTGCTAAAACACCGCTTTCCGACGATGAAGATAATACTGTAATTGGGGCTCCTTATCAGATTTATGCCTTTGACCGAATTAATCCGGACGGAATTCGTATTGCAAATTTCTCCGGTAAAAAAAGGCCAAGTGATATTTTAATGAAAGACCGTTATTGTCGTGTCTATGCATTAGATTGTGACTTAAATCTGATGTGGAAGTATAAAAGTCCAAAGAATACCGGTCATTATCCGCTTGCAATCGATGTGAATGGAGATGGATCGGATGAATTATTATGTGGATATACCTTACTTGACAGCAAGGGAAAAGAGCTATGGACCTATCCGATTGAATTTGATCATACCGATGAAATTGTAGCCGGTAAGTTTATGGCGGGCAGTGACAAGGGATACTTTGCTTGTGTCTCAGGTACGGAAGGATTTTTCATTGGTGACTTTCAGGGAAATATTATTATGAGGGATAAAATCGGACATGCCCAGCGTGTGAGTGTGGGAAATTATTGTCCTGACAAAGAAGGATTTGAATTAGTCGTAAGTAATTTTTGGGGGCATCAAGGCATCCTATATTGCTATGACTGTTATGGAAATCCATTGTGGGAATATGAAAATGAATTAAATGGAAATATTTTAGCACCTGTCAATTGGAAGGGTGACGGAACAGATTTATTCTTGCTAAATCCGGATGTAAAGCGAGGAGGCCTGATGGATGGCTATGGCAGACAGGTGGTTTCCTTTCCGGAGGACGGACATCCTATGATGTGCTGCGAAGCGATTGATCTATGCAATGATTGCCGTGATGAAATTGTTGTGTGGGATTATCATTCGTTATATATCTATACCCAGGAGGATGCACCAATGGAATGTAATTATCAGCCTGTTAAGTATCCGCATTACAATGCTTCTAATTATCGCGGTGAATATTCTTTCCCGGATGAGTCCTATATAACATTTGAAGAAAATCCGTTGAAAAAGAGAGAGTCTTAAGCTCATAGTGGATTATCGAATAGAAGGATAGAGCGAAGCAGTATTGAAGCTCTGCTAGGGGGAATAGCAGGGAATACAAACAGAAATGGAGTTAAATATGCGAAAGCGAGAGGAAGCAAAACGAAAAGCAAAAGAATTAGTCAGCCGGATGGATATTTTCGAGAAAGCATCCCAATTAAGATATGACTCTCCGGCAATCCCTAGATTAAATATCCCAAGTTATAATTGGTGGAATGAAGCCTTGCACGGGGTAGCTCGCGCAGGGACTGCAACGGTATTCCCGGCTGCAATAGCAATGGCAGCGATGTTTGATGAAGAGATGATGAGACGCATCGGTGATGTTATCGCTACGGAAGGCAGGGCGAAGCATCATGCTTATGCAAAGGAAGGAGATGCCGGGATTTATAAGGGATTAACTTTCTGGTCTCCAAACATCAACTTATTCCGTGATCCAAGATGGGGACGAGGTCATGAGACCTATGGGGAAGACCCGTATCTTACCGGAACCTTAGGTGTTGCGTTTATCAAAGGCTTGCAAGGAGAAAATGAAAAGTTTCTAAAATCAGCAGCTTGCGTAAAACATCTGGCTGCACACTCTGGCCCCGAAGCGCTTCGTCACGAAATCAATGTAAAAGTATCAAAAAAAGATTTATGGGAAAGCTATTTGCCGGCCTTTAAAAGGTGTGTCAAAGAGGGGGAAGTAGAAGGTGCTATGGGAGGGTATAATCGCTTAAATGATGAGCCTTGCTGTGGCAGCTACTATCTGATGCGGGATGTGCTGCGAGGTCAATGGGGATTTGAAGGATACTTTGCTTCTGATTGTTGGGCGTTAAGAGATTTTCATGAGCATCACATGGTTACTGCTACACCTTCTGAGTCAGCAGCATTGGCATTACATACCGGTTGTGATATTAACTGCGGGTCTATGTATCTTCAACTAATCAAAGCGCTGGAAGAAGGCTTGGTTACTGAAGAAGAGATTACTACTGCCTGTGAGCGTGCCTTTACTACCAGATATCTGCTTGGATGTTTTGAAGAAACACCATGGGATCATATTCCTTACACAGTGATAGATTGCAGGGAGCATCAGATACTAAATGAGGAAGCGGCGAAACGAAGCATTGTATTGCTTAAAAACAATGGAATGTTACCATTACAGAAAGAAAGCCTAAAGACAATCGGAGTAATAGGACCCAATGCGGATTCCAGAGTTGCCCTGCATGGTAATTACCATGGAACCTCCTCTCATTACATCACAGTTCTGGAAGGTATTACAAAGGAAGTATCAGAACAGATATCTGTGCTGTACTCTAACGGATGCGAACTAAAATCAGATCGTACAGAACGTTTGGCACTTCCTTTGGATCGTATTTCAGAAGCAGTAATCGCTGCAAAACACAGTGATGTGGTTGTCTTATGCGTCGGTCTTGATGAAACGATAGAAGGGGAAGCACATCACATCAGTACCGGAGAAGCAGCCGGTGGAGATAAAGAAGATTTACTTTTACCAAAAGTACAACGAACCTTAATAGAAGAAGTATTAAAGGTTGGAAAGCCTACGATTTTATGTCTCATGGCAGGAAGTGCAATCGACCTAAGTGAATATGAAAAGCAATGCGATGCAATCCTAATGCTTTGGTATCCCGGTGCAAGAGGCGGCAGTGCTCTCGCACAGATTTTATTTGGTAAGGAGTCACCAAGTGGGAAACTGCCAATCACCTTTTATGGGCCGGATAATGTACTGCCGGATTTCACAGACTATAGCATGAAAAACCGTACCTATCGCTTTATTGAAAAAGAACCGCTTTATCCATTTGGTTATGGTCTTAGCTATGGTAATGTGATTTGTAAAAATGCAATTTTATTAAGCAATGGCTTTAAAGTAAATGACAGCTTGGCTGATGTCCGATCGGATACTCTTCAGATTCATCTTACCCTTCAAAATGAAAGTGATGTCGCCACAAGAGAAGTGATACAGGTTTACTGTAAGAATCATGATTCTCCTTATGCCGTTCGTAACGTTAGTTTATGTGCTTATAAAAATATTATGATTGAAGCATGGAAACAGGAAGATGTTCTTCTTACCATTCCAAGGAGTGCATTTTTCACGGTGGATGAGGAAGGGAACAGCAACATGGATGGAAGAAGATTTTCCCTCTTAATTGGCACCCAGGCACCGGATAAAAGAAGCAGAGAGCTTACGAATAGAAACGTACTTGAAATACAGGTTAATCATAGGATGAAATAAAAAGATTCACCTGTAATCTTATGATTTAAGAAGAATCCCTTACATTCTATTAAGTTTAAAATCCTGCTGATAAAAGAATGAGGCATAAGAAAACTAGGATTACAGTCCTGAAATTAATATTCCGAACCTACAGACAAGAGAGGCTTAGATAAGAAAGGAAGAACACAAATGATTTATGCAGACAATAAAGTATCTGATGTAAAAATTGCTTATATCGGCGGTGGCAGCCATGGATGGGCTTGGACCTTTATGACGGATCTGGCAATGGAACCTGCAATTAGTGGAACGATACGGTTATATGATATTGATATGGAGGCAGCAAAGAATAACGAATGTATTGCAAAGCGTTTATTCAGCCGTGAGGACGTTACCGGAAAGTGGGAGTTTACTACGGCAGGTTCATTGCAGGAAGCCTTAATAGATGCTGACTTTGTACTTATTTCTATTTTGCCGGGTACATTTGAAGAGATGCAGTCCGATGTACATTACCCGGAACGATATGGTATTTATCAATCGGTTGGCGATACCTCAGGGCCTGGCGGATTGCTTCGTGCTCTTCGTACCATCCCCATGTTTGCAGAGATAGCAAACGCGATAAAGAAGTATTCCCCAGAGGCCTGGGTAATCAATTATACGAATCCTATGACCTTGTGTGTTAAGACCTTATATCATGTATTTCCACAGATAAAAGCGTTTGGCTGCTGTCATGAAGTTTTCGGTACCCAAAAGATTTTAAGAAATATTTGTGAGCTTGCAACCGGCTTCAAAGGAATCGAACGCAATGAAATTTTAGTAAACGTTCTTGGTATTAACCATTTTACATGGTTTGATCAAGCGTCCTATAAAGGAATTGATTTGTTCCCAATTTATCGTAAATTCATAGAAGAAAACTTTGAGGAAGGCTATCATGATCCGGATAGAAACTGGGCAAATGGAACCTTTAACTGCGCACACAGGGTTAAGTTTGACCTCTTCCGGAAATTTGGCTTAATAGCAGCAGCAGGGGACCGTCATTTGGCTGAATTCTTACCGGGAGATTGGTATCTAAAGGATCCTGAAACCGTGAAATCATGGAAGTTTGGACTTACAACAGTGGAGCAAAGGAAGGTTACGCAAAAACAGCGGAAGGAACGAGCGGTCCGCTTAATGAATGGGGAGGAAAGCATCGAGTTAAAACCTACCGGCGAAGAAGGAATTATGTTAATCAAAGCACTTTGCGGCCTGGGGAGGGTTGTTAGTAATGTTAATATTCCAAATACCAATGGTCAAATTCCAAATCTTCCAAAACTTTCAGTTGTAGAAACGAATGCAGTCTTTGAAAGAAATTCCATCAAGCCTGTGGTTGCAGGAAGTTTACCGGAGAGCGTTCGTGACTTGATTTTACCTCATGTAGAAGTACATGAGATGATTCTTGAAGCAGCACTTACCTGTGATTTTGAACTTGCGCTCAAAGCAATGACATCAGATCCCTTGGTAGAAGGTAAGTTATCAGAAGAAGATGCGAGAGAGCTGCTAACTGCGATGATTCGAAATACGGTCAAGTATCTGCCCGAAGGGTTTCAGAAGATATAAGCAAGTTATGAGTTGAACTTATTTAAATACCTTTTAAGTGAATAAAAAACTAATTCAAATCTCATTTAGATAACTAATCCGGAACTCGTAGAAGCAGCCAAAAGCAATTTTAAGGCAATCCTATCTTCTCGTCTCAATAATTCAAAACAATAAATAATTTAAAACCCCCAGAATCACACTTGTTACAGCGTCGCTTTTGGGGGTTTTTGAATTCACAAAATTGAACTAAGTATGGGCGAAGCAATAAGGAACTGTACTCCTCCTAGCTTTTCAGATATTTCTCAAAAAACATCCTAAGCCCAAGCTCTGCACAAGCATAACTATGGTCCATAGTTTCAAACAGATGGAATTGATAATGAAAAGGGTTGCTATTATAAGACATGAATAGGTCTCGTATCTTTTCATTATCACCCCTCCAAGGATCAGTTTCCCCGCAGGAATGAAAAATCTTAGGCAAAACTTTGCTGCTGTCAATCAAGTTTTGTGCCAAGTACTTGGTACTATACTTTGTTTTTTGAAGATCACCTTCACCAAATAATAGTTTCTTTTGTAACGGACGATAGGAAAAGTCGGCATCTGCCTTATCACCGGCACCGAAAGCAGCAATGTATCCAAAGGTTTGCGGATAGGTTAAGCCGGCCTGAAAGCATCCATAACCGCCATTGGAAAAACCGGAGACGATATTTCTTGTGCGGTCAGTTGGCAGTAGAGGAAATATGGAATGAATAATTTCCGGAAGTTCCTTTCCGACAAATGTTCCGTAACGTTCTCCTTCTGCCATATCAATAAAGCAGGAATTATAAACATGAGGACAAAAAACCGCAAGATGTTCTTTCTTAGCTAATTCTACTAAATTCGTTTCCAATGCCCAGGCCATATGGTCGCCGCTTCCGCCATGGTAGAGCCATAGTATCCTTGGCAGGTTATTATTTTCGTCATAGAACTGTTCCGGTACAATCGCAAAAACTTCCATTGTCATTCCCAGCACTTTACTTGGCAGGTGTAATTGCATTACTGCCATGGTACCACCTCCTTTGATGTGCCGGTGATAGTTTCGGATAACTTACTCATTGACTGAAACATAAATTGTCTGCTAGGAAGAAGCTCAAAATGAATCTTGCTTTTGTGACATTTAGCAAGGTGATTATTCAGCTTTAAATTATCTTCGTATACATTACTCTGTTTCTTTGTGATAAGAGTTATGTCTGTCTTTAGGTTCTCTATGGAAACCGTATCCGGATTCCATAAGTTTCTCAAGCTGTTATGAAAGGTATTTTGATCGCCTAGCCCATGGAAGATCTCATTTTTGTTTTCTTTTTGATACATGGAAGCTATGTCAAACTGTCCTTCTATGGCAATTACCTTGTGATAAAAGGATGGGATAGCAAATGCCGCTAAAACAGCAGCATAGCCTCCGGTGCCAATGCCGCTGATATATCGTGAGGTTTGCTCATCCTTTAATGGAAACCAGGTGCTGCATAGAGAAGGCAATTCCTTTGCTAAAAATTCAAAAAAATTATAATTATTCTGAGTATTTAAAAATAAACTGTTATTTCCCTGTGGCATGATTAAGGCGCAGTTACTTTGCTCAAAAAATGATGCAATCCCAAGTAAAAGCCACTGGCTATGATCTTTGCCGGAATCATGCAGCAAATAGAGTGAGTCCATTGGTTTCTTTGATTCTGGAAGTAAAACATCGAAACCAATTGGCATCTTAAGTGCGCTAGATTGTATCTGTGCTTGTATCCATCTCATAAGTATACCCTTTCTTTTATCTTCCTTACTTATCGTTTTAAAGTAGTGTACTATATCAGTTATAGACGAATTTTTAAAATAATGCAATGTCCATAGATTAGTTTTTTCTGGAGTTTTTGTAACTGTAGGGAAAGCTCCTTCGCAATTTAAGAGATTTTGGTCATAAATAATTTCTTCTTTTTACTGTGTCCAGCGAAGCCACGAACCCACTTTACAACCTGGAAGGAATATGAGAGAATGAAACAGGAAAAATGAAACTACTGCGAACAATTATAAATTGTTGACGATCAGGATAAAATGACTTTGGAGGACTAACATGAAAGACATCTTAGACGTTCACACCCATACCTTGGCAAGCGGTCACGCATACAACACCATCAAAGAAATGGCAATAGAGGCATCCGAAAAGGGAATCGAATTGCTTGGCATAACCGAACATGCTCCTGCTATGCCCGGCACTTGCCATGAATTTTATTTTCAAAATCTTCACGTTGTTCCAAGAGAAATGTATGGCGTACAACTTCTTCTTGGAAGTGAGTTAAATATTTTGGATCATAAGGGAACACTTGACCTGTCGAACCAAGTATTAAAAAAATTAGATGTTTGTGTAGCAAGTATCCATCCGCCATGCTATCAAAAGGGAACGAAGCAGGAGAATACAAATGCAGTCGTTGGTGCGATGGAAAATCCTTATGTAAATATTATTGGTCACCCTGACGATGGAAGATACGAACTTGATTACGAGATTATTGTAAAAAAAGCAAAAGAATTCGGGGTAATACTAGAGTTAAATAATGCTTCTTTGGCTCCGGGAAGCTTTCGGCCAAATACAAGAGAAAATGATCTTACAATGCTTCAATATTGTAGGGAATATGAAGTACCGGTTGTTATGAGCAGTGATGCGCATACGGCATACGATATAGGAAATCATGAATACGTAAAAGAGGTCATAAAAGAAGCGATGTTTCCGGAAAATCTGATTATCAATCATTCCAGGGAATTGTTGCTTCAGATGATAAAGAATCGCAGAAAAAGCATATAATAAAATCTCATTTTGATTTCCATTGACAAATTTTTTGTCCACTGTTAAGATTATTACATTATAGACAAAGGCGTCTTGGAATAGGAGCCTTTGTCTTTTTTTATTAGTATGGCGGGAGGCTGGCTTGTTTTTTGCTGTGGCTGATGATTTCATTGCTATAAAATTAGCATTTTTGAGAGGCAAGTTCAGCATGCAGATTGAAACTTACAGGAGTAAACTAATTAATCAGGAGGTAACGTATGAAACATTATACGAAAAAAGATATTTTTAGATTAGTGGAAGAGGAGGATGTAGAATTTATACGGCTTCAGTTTACCGACATGTTTGGTAATTTTAAAAATATAGCAGTAACAACCAGCCAATTGGAAAAAGTCTTACATAACAAATGTATGTTTGACGGCTCCGCAATCGAAGGCTTTGTACGAATTGAAGAATCGGATATGTATCTGCATCCTGATTTAAATACCTTTGAAATATTTCCATGGAGACCGCAGCAAGGTAAGGTTGCAAGATTTATCTGCGATGTGTATCACACCGATGGAGCACCATTTGAAGGAGATCCCAGATACATATTAAAGCGTGTATTGAAGGAAGCCAAAGACCTTGGGTATACATTTCATGTCGGACCGGAATGTGAGTTTTTTCTTTTTGATATAGGAGAAAATGGGTTGCCAACCACAAAGACACAGGAAAAGGGCGGTTACTTTGATGTAGGACCTATGGATGCCGGTGAAAATGCCAGACGTGAAATGGTACTTACCTTAGAAGAGATGGGATTTGAAATAGAAGCTTCCCATCATGAAGTTGCCCCTGCGCAGCATGAAATTGATTTCCATTATGAGGATGGTTTAATCACCGCAGATAATATTATGACTTTTAAGATGGCTGTCCGTACTATTGCAAGGCGTCACGGCATGCATGCTACCTTTATGCCAAAGCCGAAGTCCGGGGTCAATGGTTCCGGAATGCATATTAATATGTCTCTTGAGAAAGAAGGGGAGAATTGCTTTTATGATCCCGGTGATAAATTAGGGCTTAGCGAGATTGCCTATCAGTTTATTGCAGGATTGATGCATCATGTTCCAAGTATGACAGCGATAACGAATCCTTTGGTTAACTCTTATAAGAGGTTAGTACCTGGATATGAGGCACCGGTTTATATCGCCTGGTCCTCTGTCAACCGCAGCCCGCTGATTAGAATTCCAGACGGAAGGGAAGATAGTACCAGAGTGGAATTACGTAGTCCGGACCCGGCAGCCAATCCCTATCTGGCATTAGCGGTATGTCTGGCAGCAGGACTGGATGGCATTAAGAAAAAGATGAGTCCTCCAATTGGAGTAGATAAGAATATCTTCTCCATGAGGGAACAGGATAGATTAGCGATGGGGATTCGTAATCTCCCTGGTAGTTTGGGTGAGGCTTTGGATGAATTTGAGAAGAGCGAATTTATGAAGGAAGTATTGGGGAGCCATGCCTACCATACTTATATCAAAGCGAAGAGAGCAGAATGGACCCAGTATCGCACTCAGGTTTCCGAATGGGAAATTGACCAATACCTTAACCGTATCTAGGAGTAAAAAAACGTAACGGAGGTGGTCAAATTTGCTGAGTATCATCATAGCATTTCCCAAGATCGAGGACGCAAATAACATAAGAAATATCTTAGTGCGCGGCGGATATGAAGTGAATGCGGCCTGTACTACCGGCGCGCAGGCAATCACAATAGCAAACGAACTTGATGAAGGAATCGTTATCTGTGGTTTTCGTCTGGGGGATATGATTTATCGGGAACTAAATGGTTACCTGCCCCGTGGATTTGAAATGCTTTTATTAGCTTCACCGCAAAAGCTGTTAGAGTGTTCCGATGGAAATATCCTAAGCCTTAGTATGCCGATTAAGATACAAGATCTTTTGAATACCCTTCAGTTGATGACATACAATTATATGCGGCGAAAGAAAAAAGATAAGAACAGACCCAAAGATCGTACAACGGCGCAGAAAGAGACTATCGCCAGAGCAAAGACTTTATTAATGGAGCGTAACAAAATAACGGAAGAGGAAGCCCATCGTTATATTCAGAAGACTAGCATGGATAGTGGTACGAACATGATAGAAACAGCGGAAATGATTTTAAGTATGATGTAATGTATTCCTTTTATACATCATAGGTATTCGAAATTTCTATTCTTTGAAAGTGGCTGGAACCTTGCATTTGAGTAAGTTGCTGTATATAATAAGTCATCGGATATTTGTCGTGAAAAAGAAGGAAAGTTATCACAGAGTGGATTGTGGGACAATTCATTTTGAAAATATTATGCCGCAATCAAATTTGCCGGCAGCAGCAGAAATGGAGAGATTAACATGAAATTTACTAAGATGCAAGGTTGCGGAAATGATTATGTTTATGTGAATTGTTTTGAGGAAACATTAAACAATCCAAGTGAAGTGGCAAAAAAGGTGAGCAACCGCCGTTTTGGGATTGGTTCGGATGGCTTAATATTAATCAAACCTTCTGAAATCGCAGATTTTACGATGCATATGTACAATGCAGATGGTTCAAGGGGGAAGATGTGCGGAAATGGAATTCGTTGTGTCGGTAAATATGTTTACGATCATGGTATGACACAGAAAACAAGCTTGTCAATTGAAACCCTAGGCGGTGTTAAATCCTTAGAATTAATCGTAGACAACAAAAAAGTAACAGAAGTAACAGTCGATATGGGAGAACCGGTATTAGATCCTAGATTAATTCCAATCGCAGTAGAGCAGGAACCGGTACTAAATATGCCAATTATAATTGCTGATCGTGAATTCTTTATCACAGGTGTTTCGGTAGGAAACCCTCATGCGGTTACCTTTATTGCAGATACCGCTTCTTTTCCAATCGAAACTTATGGACCTTTATTTGAGGAACATCCATTGTTTCCTGAAAAGATTAATACAGAGTTTGTACAAATTATTGACCGGAAAACAGTGAATATGCGTGTTTGGGAGCGTGGTTCTGCGGAAACTCATGCTTGTGGAACCGGAGCTACGTGCTGTGTATATGCAGCTATATTAAATGGCTTGACAGAGGATGAAGTGACAGTTCATATGCTGGGCGGTGATGTTGTCATTCGATATGACAGAGAAAATAATCGACTTTTTATGACAGGGCCTGCTGTCACTGTTTTTGACGGTGAGATAGAAATATAGCCTGCGTATCCTTGGTAAAAACATAAGGTGTGCATAAACACACGATAGAATGGAGGTTGCAATGCTTAAAGTCAATGAAAACTATTTAAAATTACAAGGCAGCTACTTATTTTCAACGATTGGGAAAAAGGTACGCACTTATAAAGAAGAACATCCGGATAAAAATGTGATTAGTTTAGGCATTGGTGATGTAACGCTGCCTCTTGCTCCAAGCATAATAAATGCTCTTCATAAGGCTGTGGATGAGATGGCGGAAAAAGAAACCTTTAAAGGCTACTCCCCAGATTTGGGATATGAATTTTTACGTAGTGCAATTGTGAAACAGGAGTATGAAGCTAGAGGGATACAAATTGCGATTGATGAAGTATTTATCAGTGATGGTGCTAAGAGTGATTCCGGTAATATAGGAGATATTTTTGCTAAAGATAATAAAATTGCCGTGTGTGATCCGGTCTATCCGGTTTATGTGGATACCAATGTAATGGCTGGCAGAACCGGTGACTTTAATTCTGCCACAGGCAAATGGAGCAATGTTATCTATATGCCTTGTACTAAGGAAAATGATTTTGTTCCGGACTTACCAAAGGAAATTCCGGATATCATCTATCTGTGTTTCCCTAACAATCCGACAGGAGCGGCAATCACGAAGAAGGAACTCCAGAAATGGGTGGATTATGCGATAGAAAAAGGAGCGGTTATCATATACGATGCCGCATATGAAGCATACATTAGCGAAGAGAACTGTCCTCACACTATTTATGAATGTGATGGAGCTAAAAGGTGTGCAATTGAACTAAGAAGCTTTAGTAAAAATGCCGGATTTACTGGAACCAGACTTGGTTTTACCGTAGTACCAAAGGAATTGACTTCTGACGGTGTTTCTTTAAACAGTTTGTGGGCAAGACGTCATGGCACAAAGTTTAATGGTGCACCATACATTATTCAAGCAGCTGGTGCTGCCGTGTACTCTCCGGAGGGAGCTGCAGAAACAAGAGAACAGATTACTTATTATATGAATAATGCACGAGTAATCCGTGATGGTTTATTAGCAGCAGGATATCAGATATCCGGTGGGGTCAATGCACCTTATATTTGGTTACAGACTCCAAAGAATATGACTTCATGGGAATTCTTCGATTATCTTCTTTTAAATGCTTCTGTTGTCGGTACACCTGGCTCAGGGTTTGGGCCAAGCGGTGAGGGATACTTCCGGCTGACTGCATTTGGCACATATGAAAATACGCTGGAAGCATTAAGAAGGATTAAAAATTTATAACTTAACTTGGTAAGAGTCTAATAATATAAGTCCTTACTACTAGTATTTTTGGGAATACAAATTAAAATAATGTTAATTAAAAACCCAAGAACAAAATAAATATTGGATGTTATAGTATTATAGTATATGAAATTATAAATATTAATGAAAGAATATCAAAAATCTACTGTCAATCTATGTAACTCAATCTACTCAAGAAAAGCTATGAGATAATGTCGCATGGAATCTTTTCTTGCAATAATAAAAAGAAAATATATAAGGATTGCAATTATAAATCTCCATTTGAAAGTTAGTTTTTTATAATCTTAACGTATTAAGTAAAATACTCCTTTTAATAAAAAGTGCTTTATTATTCCACTTTTACCTGAAAAGGAGTATTTTCATTTAAATTACATGCCGATTAAATAAAATATTGGGATTTATATATGTGTTACTATCAAAAAATTAAAAATATAAATATTTGAGAAGACACCTAAAAAAAGTGTCTTTTTTTATTTTTTAATAAACAGATATATTATACTATTTTATTTGATCTAAATTCATTTGAAAGCTTACGAAGCAGCTGCCGAACTATTAAGCACTTTAGAATAATAAAATCCGCCAATAGAAATGTTTAGTGCTTACCAAATTTACGCTGGAGGAATTTTACTGCCTCAACAACCGGGATTGTTAAGAACGCAAGTCCCAAAGCAACGAAGTATTCAGCAATTGAAATATGTTCAAACCCAAACGCTGTAGAGATCCCTGGAAGGTAAATAACTGCGGTGGTAAGAACAAGGCTTAGTGCCATACCGCCAATTAAAAAGATATTGTGGTGCTTCATATGAAGGATACTCTTTCTTTGGCTGCGTAAGTTAAAGGAGTGGAAAATCTCGGCCATGGACATCGCTAAGAATGCCATTGTCATGCCGTCTTCACTTAAATCTTTTGGAATTTCCCAAAGACCGGATTCCATGTAGTGACCGATAAAATAAGCTGCCAATGTGATAACCGTAACCATAGCACCCTGATATAATACGTCGATACCGAGACCGCCGGAAAAAATACCGTCCTTCGTACTTCTTGGCTTACGTTCCATAATATCTTTTTCAGCCTTTTCCACACCAAGTGCCAGTGCTGGGAAACAGTCTGTAATCAGGTTGATCCATAACAGGTGAACTGGTTTTAAAATAGTAAATCCGAGAATTGTAGCAACAAAGATACTTAATACTTCACTTAAGTTACTGGAAAGTAAGAACTGAATCGCTTTACGGATGTTATCATAAATACGGCGGCCTTCTCCAACCGCACTTACGATGGTAGCAAAATTATCATCTGCGAGTACCATATCGGCAACATTCTTTGTAACGTCCGTACCTGTAATACCCATACCGACACCGATATCAGCCGACTTGATACTTGGAGCATCGTTAACGCCGTCACCGGTCATCGCAGTAATCTTGCCCTTTGCACGCCAAGCATTTACGATACGAACTTTATGTTCCGGCTGTACACGGGCGTATACAGAATAACGTTCGATTTCAGTTTTAAATGCCTCATCGGAGATTTCATTCAATTCCGCACCGGTGATCGCTTCGTTTGCATCTTTGATAATTCCAAGCTGTGTTGCAATCGCAACAGCAGTATCACGGTGGTCACCCGTAATCATAATAGGACGAATACCGGCTTTTTTACATTCTGCAATTGCACCAGTTACCTCCGGACGGATAGGGTCAATCATACCGGTAAGACCAACGAAAATCAACTCTTTTTCTAAGTTCTCCGGGTTAACATGGGTTGGAAGATTCTCGTAGGTTTTATATGCAGCAGCCAAAACACGAAGCGCTTTATCTGCCATTTCTTTATTCTTTGAAAGAATCTCTTTACGGATAGCGTCTGTTAATGGAACTACTTTACCCTGATATAATGCATCAGTACAACATTTTAAGACTTCATCCGGAGCACCTTTGGTGTATTGAACTATTCCCTCTGCTGTCTTATGAACAGTACTCATCATCTTACGAACGGAATCAAAAGGAGCTTCCGCAACACGAGGTTGTTGTTCCTTTAATTTATTCTTATTTAAAGATAATTTAGTCGCATAATTTACAAGTGCACATTCGGTTGGCTCACCAACTGC
The DNA here is from genome assembly GCA_023457255.1 of Bacillota bacterium. Classification (GTDB taxonomy): domain Bacteria; phylum Bacillota; class Clostridia; order Lachnospirales; family Lachnospiraceae; genus Lachnoclostridium. The sequence goes on from JAEWMB010000012.1 coordinate 77,776, forward strand.
ATTATTGGTTTCATCAAGCTGGGCGTCGGAACAAAGTGCCATTGCGGCAGCTAATAGGTCTTCCTTTTCTCCAAAGTGCTCCACTACAGTCATTTTATTCTGAGTAAGAGTACCGGTTTTATCACTGCAGATAATCTGTGCACAACCAAGAGTCTCTACTGCGGTTAACTTACGGATAACAGCATTTTTCTTACTCATATTAGTTACGCCAATACTAAGAACAATGGTAACTACGGTAGCAAGACCTTCCGGAATTGCAGCAACAGCTAAACTTACGGCAACCATGAATGTATTTAATGCAACTTCGCCGCTTAGTTCGCCGGCAGTTAACAAGCTAAAACCAAAGATAAATGCACAAATACCAATAACAAGTATGGTTAAGATTTTACTTAACTGTGCTAATTTAATCTGTAACGGCGTACGTCCTTCTTTTGCATTTGCAAGTGCGTCTGCAATCTTACCCATCTCGGTATCCATACCGGTTGCAGTGATAACAGCAGAACCACGGCCATATACGACAACACTGCCCATATAGGCCATATTTTTCCTATCACCTAGAGGGATATCTTTTTCTTTTCCAAGAATTAATTTCTCCACTTTTTTATTAACAGGAACACTTTCACCGGTAAGAGCAGCCTCCTCTATCTTAAGGCTGGCACTTTCCAGTAACCTTGCGTCTGCAGGGATTGCATCACCGGCTTCAAGTAAAATAACGTCACCAACGACCAAATCTTCACTTTTTATGTTTTGAATCACACCATCACGAAGAACCTTACTTGTGGCAGCAGCCATTTCTTGAAGTGCCTCAATTGCTTTTTCTGCCTTGCTTTCTTGTGTTACTCCAAGAATAGCATTAATAATAACTACTGCAAGAATAATTAATACATCTGCGAAGGATTCCTGTGCATAGGCAGCAGTGATACCGGACACTGTTGCGGCGCACAAGAGGATAATTGTCATAGGATCCTTCATTTGGGAAAAGAATCTGGCAATCAGTGACACCTTTTCCGCTTCTTTTAGTTTGTTCTTACCGTTTTTTAAAAGCCGTTCTCCGCTTTCTTCCGATGTAAGACCGGTAGATTGACTCCCAGTCTCTTTTAGTACATCGTCAGTAGATTTTAAGTAATAATTCATTCAAATCTCCCTTTCTTATAAGTATAGATTAAGTAGATGCTTACCTATCACATGATGGAATGCATAGGAATAATCTTTTGTATTTAATCTTTTGATGTATTACTTAATCTAAAATTTAATACACCATTCTAATCCAAAGGGAAGCTATTCACATTTACTATCTGCTTGTCAAAGAAGATTTACCGGCTATACAGCAAAAAAGACTCATGTATAACTTAAAAAGTAAGTTATACATGAGTCTCATTCTCTAAGGCAAACCAGGCATTACGCCATGATGTTGGAATTGCCGCATAAGCAAATGCTTACGTGAATTACTCCCTCACATTGGATATCGGATTAAATTTACAATGATACAATCATATCATATGCTATAGACTTATCATATCAGATTTTTTTGAATAATCAAGTATTTTCATGATATTTTAATGTTTCCTTAACGGGAAGACAGTTTTCTCTTGTAATAAATTTGATTTTTGCTTACACTAACACTAGGAGAGTAGATAACTCTTGATTTGTATACGTGCTAAGCACAGGATAAAACAGGAAATACGGCAATATTGTAAACTATATCCTAGCAGATGGGAGTTAAGAAGAAGTAAAGAGAAATTACAGGATAAATTTGTGCTGCCGCCAAAATTTTCTGGCAGTAAGGTTTTAGTCAGCAAGTTTTAGAAAGGAAGAAGGATATGATATACCCATCATTTATAAAGAAAGGCGATACAATAGGAGTAACTGCCTGTTCTGACGGAAAACCGGATGAATTGGATGCAGTAAGACTTAATCATGCCAAAGTGCAGCTAGATAAAGTAGGTTATAAAGTAATTGAGACAAAAAACACCAGAACCAGTTATAAGAACCGCAGTTCTTCTGCGATGGAACGTAAAGAGCAGTTAGAAGAATTATTAGAAAATGACGAGGTAAAAGCAATTATGATGGTTTCCGGCGGGGATTATTTACTGGAACTGTTACCTCTTCTTGACTATAACAAATTTAAAAAGAATCCAAAATGGCTTCAAGGATATTCTGACCCGACGGGGCTTTTATATACTGTCACAGTTGGCTGTGATATTGCTACAGTGTATGGCTGTAATTTTGCCGATTTTGGTATGGGAGAATGGCACCATTCCTTGGGCAATAATTTAAAGTTATTACAAGGTGAGGGAGTAAAGCAAGAGAGTTTTGATTTCTATATGGATGGATTTAAGAAAAAGGTAACCGGGTATGAAGGGTATGATCCTGACAAGGAGGTTTGCTGGAAAAATGCTCGCGGAGAAGAAGAAATCTTAATAGAGGGGAGATTTCTTGGGGGCTGCCTTGATGTTTTATTAAATCTTGTCGGAACAAAGTATGATAAAACAACCCAGTTTATAAAGAAATACAAAGAGGATGGAGTTGTATGGTATTTAGAAAGCTTTAGCAGAGATTCGGAAGAATTATTTACCGGTCTTTGGAATTTAAGGGAGGCCGGATGGTTTCAATATACCAAAGGGTTTGTTTTTGGACGCCCCTGCTTTTTTGAAACACATACGGATACCACATATGAAGAGGCTATCTTATCTGTTTTAGAGGAGCTAAAAGTTCCGATTATTTTTGATGCCGATTTTGGACACAAACCACCTCGTATGGCGATCATTAACGGCGCAAAAGGGAAGGTTTTCTGCAAAAATAATTCAGGTTTTATCTATCAGAAGGCGGAAGATTAAGTAGCATAAAATAACATATTTGGTAGGTTAATCAGGCACGATGAACGGATTAAGTCCATCGGTACCTTAGCATAAAGTGACCTATGTAGTAGGTTGCTCCAGGCAAAATATAAGAAGATAAGAAGGAGGAATACAGTATTTTAGAAATATCTTGATATTCCAATTTTTAGTGATATAATCGAGTAAGATAGATATCAAAAAAAGAAAAGAATGCGCGCGCAATATAGCGGCTGGAGCATCATTAGCTTAGTTACGAACGTGCCAAGTATGAAACTTTAGAAAGGAGATTCTTCTTTGTTATGAAGGAGGAGTGGAAGAAGGAAAATTCTGTACTACAAAAGCTAAATAAAGCTAGTCACTATATTAAGAATACAGTTTGGAACTATAGTAAAATTATTAAGTCAGCTCTTTCTGAAATAAAACATACAAAGGATGAATACAACAGACCAATGAATCGTACCAATCAAACGACAAATCAGAAGCTGGTTAAAGTCAGTCATACCTCAGATAACGAGGAAAAGGGGAAAAAGAGTAATAATTATCTGAATTTACTTAATGAGAGCATGCGAGGAGAGTTTAAGAATAAAGGAACTTACTCTATGCTTTGTTTTCCGTGCTTATTGGTGTATCTGGAGTTATGCTTTCATTTGCTGGTTTTTAAGAAAATAGACAGCAATATCGTATTTCCTGTGTTAATGGCTATCGTTGTAGGTTTTTTCCTTACAGCAGTAACATGTATATGGAAAGAGCGAATCAATCGCGTGCTTACCATAATTTTAACAACTATTATTAGTATATGGTTTGGTGTTCAATTAGTATTTGAACATATTTTCCGAACCTTTTTATCCCTCTACAGCGTTGGGGAAAATGGTGGCGATGTGCTGGAATTTTGGAGAGAAGCATTAAATGGGATTCTTGCAAAATTACCAGGTATTTTTCTACTGCTATTGCCGATTCCGGTTTTAGTGATACTGGCAAAAAAGGTAGCCTTCCAGGGAAAAAGACCTCCTATTTTTGCAGGATTTCAGATTCTATCAGGACTTGGAGCTTACTTTATATTCTTGCTCTTTCTTTTGCTTCCGGGAAAGATGCCGCATACTCCATACGATTTATATCATACCGATTTTGTTCAGGATCTTGGAATCGAAAAAGTTGGCTTGCTCACTGCGACACGATATGACATAAGAAATGTTGTTTTTGGTGCGCCTGATTTTAAGATGGGTGGAGATATGATAGTGTCGGTGGATATACCTAAGGTAACGAAAGCACCTTCCCCTACCAAAGTGCCGGCAAAGAACAACGGAGAACAGTCAGCATCGGCAGGTAATTCACCTACCCCGTCACCGCTTCCAACCAAAATCCCGATCGATACCTCACCGAATGTTCTTACTATAGACTTTGCCAAACTTGCAGAAGGAGAGAAAGACGAGGCGATTAAAAATCTTCATCAATATTTTTCTAGCGTAACTCCTACGAATAAAAATGAGTATACGGGTATGTTTGAAGGGTATAACCTGATATTCCTCACGGCGGAAGGCTTCTCTCCATGGGCGGTTGATCCGGAAGTGACACCTACACTCTATAAACTCACCCATTCCGGATTTGTATTCGAGAATTTTTATACTCCTATTTGGTGGACCAGTACCAGTGATGGAGAATTTGTTGCTTGTACAGGATTAATACCAAACGGGACGAATAGCTTTACGAAGTCGGCGAAAGGGGATATGCCTTTATGCCTTGGCTGGCAGTTTAAAGAACTTGGTTATAGTACCAGAGCGTACCATAATCATAGCTATAAGTATTACAATAGAAATTTATCGCATCCCAATATGGGTTATGATTATAAAGGAGCAAATGGAGGCGGATTAGAGGTAAAGCCAACCTGGCCGGAATCTGATTTAGAGATGATGCAGGTTACCTTACCGGAGTATATCAAGGATGAGAAATTCCATACTTACTATATGACGGTTAGCGGCCATATGGAATACACATTTTTAGGAAATTCTATGTCGGTAAAGAATAAAAGTTATGTGCAAAACTTGCCATACTCTGACGATTGTAAGGCTTATATCGCTTGTAATAAGGAGCTTGATTTAGCACTTGAGTATCTGATTAAGAATTTAGAAGAAGCAGGTGTTCTTGATAAAACTGTGATTGTTATGAGTGCAGACCATTATCCATATGGTCTTTCCATGGATGAAATTAACGAACTTGCAGGACATAAGGTAGAGGAAAATTTTGAGTTATATAAAAATAATCTAATTTTATGGAATTCTCAGATAAAAGAGCCTATTGTTGTAGAGAAGTACTGTTCCAGCCTTGATATTATGCCGACCGTATATAACTTATTTGGCCTTCCTTATGATTCCAGATTATTTATGGGCCAAGACATTCTCTCTGATTCACCGGCACTTGTTATGATGTCGAACCAGAGTTTTATAACAGACCATGTAATGTATAACTCTAAGACAGGTGAAATAGTCAAACTTGATGCCGAGGAGTTGCCGGAGAATTATATAAAAGCGTATGTAAACATTGTACGCAATAAATTTAATGTATCCGGGAGTATGATAAAAAATAATTATTATCATAACATCTTAAAATTCCTTGATTTAGAAACCTATAAGAAAAAATAAATTACCCCTTGCAACCCTATGACATTCATGGTATGATAAGAAATCATTTTATATGATGAAAGGCAATGAAGGAGACTTTAGTACACAGATGTGTTTAACGACAGGAAGGATGCGTCACCGACTGAGAGCGTGTCTTTGACTCTATGTGTATTACGGAACACTCTGGAGCTCGTGAATTGAATCGATTAAATCGGTAGTAGGTTCATGCGTCGCACGCGTTAAGTGTCAAGAGAGGAGAAGCAAGGGCGTTTCTCAACGTGGGTGGTACCGCGGGAATCTTAAGGCAGTAGAAAGCTTTTTTATTCTGGCAGACATGGATCTGCTTGCAATATCATATCTGCAAGCATATTAATGTGGCTTATGATTTTTATTAGAGACTATACTTGCTTTATGAAAACAGAATTCTCGTCCCGGAATAATTGTATCGTGATTTTTCACGAGGCATTTGTTCCGGGGCTTTTTTATTTATAAGAAATTATCTGTAATTGCTTGTAAATTCGCCTTTCTAGGTAAAAAAGTTTCCTGGAACATGCAGGTATTTGACAAATGCCAAGAATATTCTAGAAAAGGAGAAAACAGTATGCAATTTGTGACAGGAAAGAAAGAGCAAAAGACAGTTTTACTAAGTGAAATTTTCGCTGGAGAATTTACTAACAAATCTATTACACTACGTGGTGCGATTCACACCGTGCGTGATATGGGCGAATTTTCCTTTGTAGTAATTCGAACCTTTGAAGGCGTTCTTCAATGTGTAACTTCACAAGAGGCTGCAAAGACCGAGGCTGCTTCCTTAAAAGAAGGCATGACAGTGGAAGTACACGGAGAAGTTCAGGAGGAACTTAGAGCTCCAAATGGATATGAGATTATTTTAACGAAATTAACAGTATTATCAGAACCGGCAAAGAATAGCACTATGCCGCTGGGAGTTTCTAAATGGAAGTTAAATACTTCGCTGGAGACAAAGCTTTCTTTAAGGCCAATCGCACTTCGTAATCTGCGGGAAAGGGCAATCTTTAAGATACAGGAAGGGATAGTAAGAGGCTTTCGGGATTTTCTATTCTCAGAACATTTTACAGAAGTAAGAACCCCTAAACTTGTTGCCGGAAATGCGGAAGGCGGAGCAAATGTTTTCAAACTGGAGTACTTTGGAAAAAGAGCTTTCTTAGCACAGAGTCCTCAGTTTTATAAGCAGACAATGGTTGGTGTCTACGATAGGGTGTTTGAAGCAGCGCCGGTGTTTCGAGCGGAAAAGCATAATACCGTGAGACACTTAAATGAATATACAAGTTTGGATTTTGAGATGGGATATATTGATTCCTTTGTAGATATTATGAACATGGAAACTTCAATGTTTTCGTTTATTTTTGAATTGCTTTCCAAGGATTATAAGAAGGAATGCGAGCTCTTAAAGCTTGTCTTGCCGAAGACAGATAAGATTCCGGCAGTACGTTTTGATGAGGCAAAGGAGCTGGTTTCAAAAAAATATAACCGTAAGATTAAAAACCCGTTTGATCTGGAGCCGGAAGAAGAAGTTTTAATTGGCCGATATTTTAAAGAAGAATATGATTCAGATTTTGTATTTGTTACCCATTATCCTTCAAAGAAACGGCCGTTTTATGCAATGGATGACCCCAGTGATAAAAGATATACACTGAGCTTTGATTTATTATTTAAAGGGATGGAAATAACAACCGGCGGACAGAGAATCCACAGCTATGAAGAACAGGTTGCAAAAATGTTAGATCGAGGCATGACCATCGGGGATTTTGAACATTATCTCAGAATTCATAAGCATGGAATGCCGCCGCACGGCGGCTTAGGCATTGGCTTGGAGCGTTTGACAATGCGTTTGCTGAATGAAGCCAATGTAAGAGAGACAACGTTATTCCCCAGAGATGTAACGCGGCTTGAACCATAATTGATATATGGTAAAATTTTTATCCAAGAAGCTTAAAATCCAATAGGAAAATAGATAGAAAGAGAAATTTGAAATATGATTCTCCTCAGCATAAACAGACAGCTTACTAAACAGGCATATTGTTATGAGAGGAATTAAAAAACATAAAAGAATGGGATTAAGAAAGGAGCATTGCATGAAAATCACCGATCAGACAATTGAATATGTTTCAGCATTAGCAAAGCTTAGTTTATTACCGGAAGAGAGAGAGAAGGCGAAAAAAGATCTTGGCAATATTTTGGAATACATCGATATTATGAAGGAATTAAATACAGATGGAATAGAACCAATGTCGTATGCTTTCCCTATGAAGAATGTATTCCGTGAAGATTTGGTTACGAACGAAGATAACCGTGAGGAACTTCTAAGAAATGCACCAAAACAAAAGGATGGTTGTTTTATGGTTCCAAAGACTGTTGATTAGCGCTGTGTTAACGAGATTCGTTACTTTAACAAGTTTACGCCAATACTGTAAACACATTTGCAATGTACAAATCTGTATTGCATGAGCTTGTTGATTTGTATTGTATGTGAGAGAAAATCACATGGAAATGAGGTAAGATATGGAGGTAACAAAACTAACTGCCATAGAGCTTTCCAATAAAATAAAAAACAAGGAACTCTCGGTGGAGGAAGCGGTCAAGGCTTCGCTTTCTATGATAAAGAGAAGAGAGCCGTATTATCAAAGTTATATTACGGTTTATGAAGAAGAGGCGCTGGCTCAGGCGGGCAAAATTCAAGCAGCAATAGAAGCAGGGAAATTTGCGGATTCTCCTGTTGCGGGAGTACCAATAGCAGTTAAGGATAACATTAGTATGAAAGGAATGCGAACAACCTGCGCTTCTAAAATATTAAAGGATTATATTCCTCCTTATAATGCTTCTGTAATTGAGCGTTTAGAGGATGCGGGAGCTATTATCCTTGGTAAGACAAATATGGATGAATTTGCGATGGGAAGTACAACGGAAACCTCCTATTTTGGAATAACGAAAAATCCTTGGAATACGGAATGTGTCCCGGGAGGTTCCAGTGGAGGCTCGGCTGCCGCTGTTGCAGCGGAAGAAGCATTTGTTACTTTAGGGTCCGATACCGGAGGTTCCATCAGACAGCCAAGTTCCTTCTGTGGGGTGACCGGAATAAAACCTACGTACGGAACGGTATCCAGGTATGGATTAATTGCATATGCTTCCTCTCTTGATCAAATAGGCCCGATTGCTCGCAGTGTATCGGATTGTGCGGCAGCACTTCAAGTGATTTCCGGTGAAGATAAGAAGGATTCTACGTGTGTAAAGAGAGTTTCCTACGATTATATGAGTGCTTTAACGCCAGATGTAAAAGGCTTAAGGATAGGTATTCCGAGGGGATATCTTTCAGAAGGGCTTGATTTTTCTGTAAAGCAATGCGTGTTGGAGGCGGCAGCGTTTTTTAAAGAACAGGGAGCGATAGTAGAGGAATTTGATTTGGATGCAGCGGACTATGCGATACCTGCTTATTATGTCATAGCCTCTGCGGAAGCCAGTTCTAACCTCTCGAGATATGATGGTGTAAAATATGGATACCGAACTGCTGATTTTGATGGCTTACAGGAGTTATATAAAAAGACGAGAAGTGAAGGCTTTGGTGAAGAAGTGAAACGCAGAATGATGATAGGAGCCTTTGTACTAAGTTCCGGATATTATGATGCCTATTATAACAAAGCACTAAGAGTAAAAGCATTGATTAAACAAGGATTTGATCGTGCATTTGAGCGGTTTGATATGATACTTGGACCGACAGCGCCAGCTACAGCACCGAAACTTGGGGAGAGTTTATCCGATCCTATCAAAATGTACCTGGGAGATATTTTCACAGTTTCTGTCAATATGGCGGGTCTGCCGGCAATAAGCTTACCCTGCGGATTAAGTAATGGAATGCCGATTGGCTTACAATTAATTGGGAGACCTTTTGGTGAAAGAGATATTATAAAAGCTGCATATACCTTGGAACAATCGAAAACCTATCTACGGCCAAATTTGATGGATTAAGGCGGGAAGGAGCCAGCTAGTATAAGTATAAATAAGAAATTTTTTCAGCCTTATCTCTTGTATGCGTGCAGATAGAAGGTTAGGTTGAAAAATAAAAATCAATTTTTCAATATCTTAATTTATATGCGTGTTAAAGCACGCAAAGAGAGGAGGAGTTTCGCGTGAAAGTATATGAAACAGTCATAGGGCTTGAGGTTCATGTTGAACTGGCGACAAAATCGAAGATATTTTGTGGCTGTACCACACAGTTTGGCGGAGAAGTTAATACACATTGCTGTCCGGTATGTATGGGAATGCCGGGAACTCTGCCGGTATTAAATAAAAAGGTGGTAGAATTTGCAATTGCCGCAGGCCTTGCTATGAATTGTAAGATAACCAAAAACTGCAAGTTTGACCGCAAGAACTACTTTTATCCGGATTTACCAAAGGCATATCAAGTATCTCAGCTTTACCTGCCTATCTGCAGAAATGGCAGTATTGAAATAGAAGTAGATGGTGTTAAAAAACGCATTGGTATTCATGAAATTCATATGGAAGAGGATGCCGGAAAACTTGTGCATGATCCTTGGGAGGACTGTACTTTGGTTGACTATAACCGTTGTGGAGTACCACTCATTGAAATTGTCAGCGGACCTGATATGCGCAGTGCAGAAGAAGTCATTGCCTACCTTGAAAAATTAAAGTTAATCTTACAGTATCTTGGAGTATCTGATTGCAAGATGCAAGAGGGCTCCCTTCGTGCCGATATTAATTTATCCATAAGAGAGGCCGGGGCGGCTGAGTTTGGAACCCGAACCGAGATGAAGAATATGAACTCCTTCAAGGCGATAGCCCGTGCAATTGAAGGGGAAAGAAAACGCCAAATAGAAGTTCTTGCATATGGAAAGAAAGTGATACAGGAAACAAGACGTTGGGATGACAACAAAGATACAAGTTTTGCAATGAGAAGCAAAGAGGATGCTCAGGATTATCGTTATTTTCCGGAACCTGATCTAGTTCCGATTGAAATCAGTGAAGAATGGCTGCAGGAAATAAAGAGTAGAGAACCTGAGCTTAGAGATGCTAAGATGCTTCGTTATGTCAAGGAATATGAGATTCCGGAATACGACGCAGGGATTATTACAGGCTCTAAAAACCTTGCAGATATTTTCGAAGCCACGGTTGCTTTATGCAACAAGGCAAAAGAAGTCAGCAATTGGCTCATGGTTGAGGCGATGCGTTTATTAAAAGAGTCGGAACAAGAAGCAGAAGAACTAAAACTTTCACCATCTAAATTTGCAAGCTTAATTGAGCTGATTGATGCAGGAAAAATAAATCGTACTGTTGCAAAGGAAGTTTTTGAGCAAATTTTTAAGTCGGACGTTGATCCGAAAGCTTATATTAAGGAACATGGGCTTTTGATGGTGAGCGACGATGGTTTACTTCGCAGTACGATAGAAAATATCTTAAAAGAAAATGAACAATCCGTATCGGATTATAAAAATGGGAAAGAAAGAGCATTTGGTTTCTTAGTTGGTCAAACAATGAAGAGTATGAAGGGAAAAGCAAATCCAAGTGTTATAAATGAAATTTTACGTGAGCTCTTATCTAAAGTTTCGTAATATTTGTTGCAAATCTTAACCTCAATCGCTATAATAGGAATGGAAAATGGTGGGCGAAGATTACACAGAGAGTTAGCTATAAAATCTTCACTTGATAAGTTTGTGTCGGCACCGCACCAACAAATGTTAAGGATATGTATTGTCTTTAAAGAAGAATGTGCACAGGCAGGAATGCAGGTGCAGAAATGAGGTGATTTGTGCAGGAAAAAAGAAAAGAGAAGAGAATAGATGTTACACTATGTTTGAAGATTTCTTCTTTATTTAAACAAGATAATGTCTTGGTTCATAATATTGATGCTCCAATAACAGTGATAAATATTTCACGTGGCGGAATGGGGTTTTATTCTCAGAGCAATCTACCTGTCGGTTTTTATTTCAATGCATGTATTCAGTTAGGTGATGAAGATGCAAAGCTTTATTGTGTCATTAAAATTATCCGGGCCGAGGAGATGAAAGATAATTCTGGTACTCTTCATGAAAAAGAGGCGGGAGCGGGGCAGAATATGTATCGCTATGGCTGCGAATTTGTTGGAATGGCACCGGTATTGTCCTATATCTTTGATAATTTTGAGAAGTCAATAGAAGAGGGACTAGAGTAATCGAAAGGTCCGGATTTAAAGATTTAACAGCATAGAAAGTTCCTAAGAAAAGTTATTATGATACTTTTCAGGAATTTTCTATGCTATTTTTTGTTAAGAGCTATTTCGACTTGAATTACTTTTTATATGGCTCACATTGATTAATATCATAATCTTTTCTTTTGATTTTAGATCTCTTATGAGGCATGAATATTTGTAAGTAAAGATTGGACTTGAAATTACTTAGGTATGCCGGCCAATTTCACTAATCCTTTATTTGATCCGAATCCGTACCTGGAGTAATATAGGAAATCATTCTTGATATAATCAGATCAGCAAGCTGCAGGGCTTCTTCCTCGCTTGAGATATTAGGGACAAATCCGGCAGCCATATTCGAATGTCCGCCGCCGTCACCAAAACCGGTAAGAATGGTTTTGATAACATCACTTGCATCTAATAATGGCAAAGCACTGCGTGCAGAAAATTTGATTCCGCCGCCACGATAGGAATATACCAGAGTAAACTCAATCTCAGATATGGTAAGCAAAAAGTCATTTACCGTTGCAATCATAGCTTCAGAACAATCATTGCCGACATTGGCAATGGCAAGCAAACCATAGATTTTTAAATTTTCGATTGCTTTCTTATAACTTATCAAATCCGATAATTGAATACTGCTTTTTTCTAATGACCGCAGTTTTTTATTATTCGAACAGTGATATAGATGGCTAAAGACAGTGAGATCCAGCAGGCTAACGCCTCTTGTCATATTAGCGGTATCGATTTTAATACCGTAGAGAAGTGCTGTAGCTAAATCTAAAGTTATCGGTATGTTATTTTCTAAGAAATAGCTTGTAATAATGGAAGAACATGCACCAACATCACTTCGGATATCATAAAAACGGTAACAAGCAGTGTTTTGCATTTGGTGATGATCGATGCAGGCAATGACGAGGCCATTGGTATCCGCCATATTAATATTGCCTTTCTGCCCGTCTACGATGATGATTTCATCTTCTGGTGCCAAGGAAACATCTTGCAAGGGAAAGATTTCGATGGAGAGAAGTTCAAGCATTTTTAATGTATTGACTTTATCGATAATCCCATGATAGATGATAGTTGCATATTTTTCTCTTGCCTGAAATAATAATTGCAATCCTAGTGCAGAAGCCAATGCGTCCTGATCGGGATAATTATGCATTAATATGTATACATGAGGCTGCTCAATGCATTCGATCAATTCATCTAACTTAGTCATGGAAATGTTCCTTTCTATAGAAAGTATAGTTCCATTATACCATACTTTGGAGTTCTGTACACAATCTATCTATTTTGTAATATTTTTGAGAAACAGTCATATTTGAATTCGATTCTATGTAATTGCCGGCAGAATCTTATTTTCTTTTTGGATTTCTGGGAAACCAGCCCTTTTCTACTCGTTTTTCCTGATGAACTAATTCTCCGATACTCCATAGGTTTGTAATACCAAGTACAGCCAAGCCGGCACTTAAGATAACCTGTGACACAAATAATGATAAAATCAGCAGTACAATGCCGGCAACAGCAAAGACCGGCCAAATTCTTTTGGTAAAATAATATTCTGCCTTTATAACAATGGGATGGTATAGCGCAATTGCTATAAAAGAGATGAGACCGATGATAATGCCTGTATAAGTCATGAGACCTCCTTAAGAAATAAATGATAAGTGTTTTTAGTATTACTTTTATGTAATATATTAAAAAATTATCACAACTTCATTAAAGAAAATAGGAAAACCTATGAGGAATCGGGGATGATTTATGAAAGAAACGGAACAATAACTGAAGGAATGTAAGATAACCTTAAAGAATGCAGGAGGTAATATAGCCAAAGGGTAAATATAAGCAAAAGAAATGTTACGCGGCATAGTAACAAACTCTTGCGCTTAATAACAAAGTATAGTAATATGAAACCATGATGTATGACTGGCGGAAACTGTAGAGGACTACAGGCGGGGATAACCCACAGGGAGTGCATGATATAACTTTAAGAGCCGACCGCCTGGGCCACCACCTTCGATGATATCTGATTTAGATATCCGTTGGCAGTAGCTCAGGTGGTTTTTTAATGCATAAAAAGTGAAAGATTTCAATCTTTTACTCATGGAATTTGTGTCTGTAAATACCTGACACAAATTTCGGATGCACAAAGAGCATATGCTGCATACTTTGTGTATCCCGTTTTATGTACAGGAATCAAGGAAATTATGAACTCAAAAAGGAAAGGATGAATGGATGATGAGAGCATTAATCAGTGTATCAGACAAAACAGGAATTGTAGAATTTGCAAAGGAATTAGTTTCTCTTGGAATCACGATTATATCAACTGGAGGTACTTATGGCAAACTGAAGGAGGCGGATATTCCTGCAATTGAGATTTCAGAGTTAACTGGATTTCCGGAGTGCCTTGACGGAAGAGTAAAGACCTTACATCCAATCGTACATGCCGGATTATTAGCGGTAAGAAGTAATGAGAGTCATATGAAGCAGCTAAAGGATATGAATATTGATACGATTGACATGGTAGTAGTAAATCTTTATCCTTTCAAAGCTACGATGCTAAAAGAAGGTGTTACAAGGGCAGAAGCTGTTGAAAACATCGATATTGGCGGTCCAACCATGCTTCGGTCTGCTGCTAAGAATTATCAGGATGTTACTGTTGTGGTTGATCCGGCAGACTATAGTACCATACTTAGAGAACTAAAAGAAGAGAAAGAAGTATCCCTGGATACTAAATTCTATTTAATGCAGAAAGTTTTTATGCACACCTCCAGTTATGATACAATGATTGCAGACTATTTAAGAAAACAAAGAAATGATCATGCACTTCCGGAAACCTTAACAATGACCTTTGAAAAAATTCAGGAGATGAGATATGGTGAGAATCCTCATCAAAAAGCAGCCTTTTATCGTGAAATTGGTAAAAAACAAGGCTCTATCACAGATGCCGTTCAGTTAAATGGGAAAGAATTATCCTTTAATAATATCAATGATACCAATGGAGCTCTTGAGTTATTAAAAGAATTTACTGAGCCAACGGTAGTTGCTTGTAAGCATGGAAATCCATGCGGCGTTGGCAGCGATACTGATATTGAAAAAGCTTGGGATAAGGCATTTTCCGCAGATAAAATCTCTATCTATGGTGGAATCGTAGTAGCTAACCGAGAGATAACCTTAGCAATGGCTGAAAAGATGAAGAATGTATTTCTCGAAGTAGTGGTTGCACCAAGTTATGAGAAGGAAGCACTAGAAATCTTTAAAACCAAGAAAAACATTCGAATCTTAGAATTAAAAGGTATCGAAGTTCCTCAGGAGGAGAATGCTTATGATCTTAAAAAAGTAAACGGTGGTTTGATTGTCCAGACAATTGATAGTAAATTATTAATAGAAGAAGAACTAAGGGTAGTTACGGACCGAGCTCCTTCTGAAAAAGAAATGGAAGACCTGTTATTTGCTTTTAAGGTTGTGAAATTTGTGAAATCAAATGGCATTGCCTTGGCAAAGGATAAGCAAAGTATTGGGATTGGACCTGGGCAAGTAAGCCGTATCTGGTCAACGAAGCAGAGTATCGATCATGCCGGGGAGCTAATTGGCCATGATGCAGCGAAGGGAGCTGTTCTTGCTTCCGATGCTTTTTTTCCATTTGATGATTGTGTGGAAGAGGCATATAAGGCAGGGATTACCGCAATTATACAGCCAGGCGGCTCTATTCGTGATGAGGATTCAATTAAAAAATGTAATGAGTATGGAATCACAATGGTATTTACAGGAATGAGGCATTTTAAGCATTAATATACAAAAAGTGGGTAATTCACTGGAATTACCCACTTTTCGCATCCATTTCGCTTGTTACAACCTTATAAATCGAACTTCTATACTTTAAGTATGATTTCAGTCTGATTATAACTTTGTTACATTAGCTGCCTGAGGTCCTTTTTCGCCTTCTACAACTTCAAACAAAACAGCTTCACCTTCTTCAAGAACTTTGAAGCCATCCATGTCAAGAGCTGAGAAATGAACGAATACGTCGTTTCCTTCTTCATCAGAAATGAAACCAAAACCCTTCTTTGCATTAAACCACTTAACTGTACCTTTTTTCATAAAAGTGCCTCCTGAAAACTGTTAAAAAATATGTAGTGCTTCAATTATCGATAGGATAATCTATTGAATAATTTAACATATTTTTAATAAATTGTCAATTTCTCTTTATAAAATACATAGAAAATTTTGTTTTTTTAAGAAAACATTTGTCGTCATTTTAAAAAAAGAGACACACTGTAATCTTGTTTTTTATATGACAATCCATGGAAATTATGATATAATAAGACTGTTAAAGAGAAGCCTTGTGTAGATACCGACCATAAATGGCAATGATTACTGCTTGATAAATTCATAGGAATCTAAGTTAAAAAGTATACGATTTTATAGTATACAGCAATCACGTACTATAACAATATGAGATACGATAATATCGTGTGGAAATTAATTGCGGCAAATTGCAGAGAAACAGTTTGACATCGTATAAATATGAATTATCAGTGTTACACTAATTTACAGTATGGTTACCGTTGGAAGAATCGAACATACTTCCGATTATCAATAGGAAAGCAGGGAAAAGAATGTCAAGATGCATAAAACAAAGTAAAGAACTCCTTCATATGCCGGCGTATCAGCTAGAATACGAAGAGGAGTTAGAGGATAGCAAAAGCCTGGGACTTGTATTTCGTCATAAAAAATCAGGTGCTAGAATTTGTGTGGTTTCGAATGAAGATGAAAATAAAGTATTTACAATCGGTTTTCGTACTCCACCAAAAAACAGTACGGGTGTAGCTCATATAATTGAGCATACGGTACTTTGCGGATCAAAAGAGTTTCCGGCAAAAGACCCGTTTATTGAGCTTGCGAAAGGGTCTTTGAATACTTTTTTGAATGCAATGACCTATTCGGATAAGACAATATACCCGGTAGCAAGTTGTAATGAGAAAGATTTTCAGAATCTGATTCATGTTTATATGGACGCAGTTTTCTATCCTAATATTTATCATCGCAGAGAAATTTTTGAGCAGGAAGGATGGCATTACGAGCTTGAAGATGTAAATGCAGAGTTAAAATATAATGGAATTGTATATAGTGAGATGAAAGGTGCCTTTTCTTCCCCGGAACAGCAATTATACCGCGAGATTCAAGCCAGCTTATTTCCTGATACTCCGTATGGAGTAGAGTCGGGAGGTGATCCTAATTATGTACCGGACTTAAGTTATGAGGAATTTTTAGAGTTTCACCGAAAGTTTTATCATCCCTCCAACAGTTATATTTATCTTTATGGAGATGTGGATGTGGAAGAAAAGCTAAACTGGCTGGATGAAGCTTACCTGAACAAGTTTGATACTTTAAAGGTGGATTCTGAAATCCCAATGCAAAAGGCTTTTGATGGCCCAAAGAAGATTACCTCCCTATACTCTCTAAGCGATAGCGAGAACGAGTCGGATAATACCTATTTAAGCTATAATACTGTAATTGGAGCATCAATTGATACGACACAGTGTATGGCATTTCAAGTTCTTGAGGCTGCGCTTTTATCTGCTCCCGGAGCACCGCTAAAGCAGGCATTGATTGATGCGGGGATTGGAAAGGATATTTTAAGCAGCTATGATCATGAAATTCTACAACCTACCTTTACGATTATTGCTAAAAATGCGAATGAGGAACAGCTGGAGAAGTTCCTTTCTGTCATTACTGCTACCTTAGAAAGTATTGCGGAGAATGGGTTCAATGAAAAATCCTTATTGGCTGCAATTAACAACTTGGAATTCCGTTATCGTGAAGCTGATTTTGGGCAATTTCCAAAAGGCTTGCTTTTTGGGATCCAAATGTTTGGAAGCTGGCTTTATGATGATACGAAAGCTTTTGATTATATGCACGGGAATCGAATTTTTCAGTTTTTAAAGAACCAAATTAATACAGGGTATTATGAAGGTCTTATTCGAACGCATTTATTAAATAATAATCACGCAACTTACTTGGTACTAAAACCGAAGAAAGGATTGACTCAGGAGAAAGAGGCAGCATTAAAGGTAAAACTTGAGCAGTATAAGAATTCTTTATCAGAAGAAGAGAAGGAAGCAATAGTTTCTGCGACAAAACATTTAAAAGAGTATCAAGAAGCACCATCGACGAAAGAGGAGCTGGAAAAGATACCACTTCTTACGATTGAGGATATTAAGAAAGAAGCGCAGCCACTTTATAATAAGGAATGTTCTATTAAGGGCATACCGGTTCTTCATCATGATGTGTTTACCAATGGAATTGCTTATATAAAATGTATGTTTGACTTAAGTCGTGTGCCAAAAGAGCTTGTTCCTTATTTAAACCTATTGGCAACTGTTCTTGGTTATACCGATACAAAGAATTATAGCTTCTTAGAGTTATCCAATGAAATCAATATCCATACCGGTGGTATGAGCGCCGAACTGATTACCTTTAATAAGAAGATGGACCCCAATACGTATATTCCGGTATTCTCTATGAGTGGAAAGGTGTTATATCAAAAGCTTGATAAGCTGTTTGAGCTGATAGAAGAAATCGTTCATCACTCAAAATTAGGAGACACCAAGCGGCTTTTTGAAATTATTCGAGAGGTAAAATCAAGAATTCAGATGCGAATGAATTCTGCAGGTCACTCTGTTGCAGTTGACCGTGCATTTTCTTATATTACACAAAGCGGATATTATACGGAGGAAACGAAGGGAATTCGCTACTTTAGATTTCTGGAAACACTAGAGCAGGAATTTGAAACCAGAAAAGAGGAAATTGCTGCTGCCTTAAGAAAGTTAAGTGAAATCATCTTTTCAAAGAATGGTATGGTGATTAGCATAACGGCTGAACAGGATGGACTTGAGCGGTTGACAAAAGTACTGGGAGCATTTAGTAACACTTTATCGGGAACATTAGATGCCGGTCAGAATAATACAATCAACGAAACGCTGAAAGCTGCAAACTATAATTTCCCTGTAGAGAAATTAAAGGAAGGTTTTATGTACTCCGGTCAAGTACAATATGTTGCCCGTTGTGCGAATTATGTAAATGCAGGCTTTAAGACAAATGGGGCATTAAAAGTTTTAAGAACAATTATGTCTTATGACTATTTATGGAATAATGTTCGTGTAAAGGGTGGAGCGTATGGCTGTATGTGTCAGTTTGCCGGACTCGATGGTTCTGCTTATATGGTATCCTACCGTGATCCAAACCTCGAAAAAACAGATGAAATCTATCGAAAAGCTTATGAGTATACAAAAGAATTTACTGCGGATGATAGGGATATGATAAAGTATATCATAGGAACAATGAGTACTGTGGATACACCACTCACCCCAATGATGAAGGGAAGCCGATCTCTTAATGCTTATATGACTGGTATTACGATGGAGGATATTAACCGTGATCGCGGTGAAATCTTAAGTACGACACAAGATGAAATTCGTAGGATGGCACCGATTGTCAGAGAAGTATACGAGGCGGATAACCTCTGCGTCATTGGCAATGAAGAAAAAGTTAAGAGTAATGAGCAGATGTTTCAGGAAATTAAAGCATTATTTTAACCGTATCCGGGAAGGAGCCGGCCTGCTTTAGCATTAGTTAAAACTCCCGCTGCTACGCAATAGCAATGAGGTAGGGCTGGTAGCGTAAGCGGATTGCGAATATCTGCTTTGATGTAGATCAATATTGAGATATAGTGGCAGTATTTTGCCACTATATCCTCTAAAATAGGAACAGGAGCGAAAGATGAATTACCAGGAAAAGAAACATAAATCAGGCTTTGTCACCCTTATAGGAAGACCAAATGTAGGAAAGTCAACGTTAATGAATCAACTTATCGGTCAGAAAATTGCGATAACCTCAGATAAGCCGCAAACCACAAGAAATAGAATACAGACAGTCTATACCGATGATCAGGGACAGATAATCTTTTTAGATACTCCGGGAATTCATCAGGCTAAGAATAAGCTCGGTCAATTCATGGTTAACATTGCCGAACGCACAATCAATGAAGTTGATGTGATTCTATGGCTGGTAGAGCCCTCTACCTTCATCGGTGCAGGCGAACAGCATATCATAGAGAAATTAAATAAAAGTAATACTCCGGTTATACTAGTAATCAACAAAATAGATACTGTTAAGAAAGGAGAAATTCTTACCTTTATTGATGCGTATAAGGATCAGTGCAATTTTGCTGAAATTGTCCCGGTCTCTGCTTTAAAAGGAGAGAATAAACAACAATTAGTAGATGTGATTTTTAAGTATCTTCCTTACGGACCAATGTATTATGATGAAGACACGATAACAGATCAGCCGGAACGTCAGATTGTTGCTGAATTAATTCGTGAGAAGGCATTACGTTTATTAAGCGATGAGATTCCGCATGGAATTGCTGTAACGATAGAACGTATGAAGGAACGTCCTGATGGTAAGGTGATAGATATTGATGCTACGATTATCTGTGAACGTGACTCTCACAAGGGAATTATCATTGGTAAGCAAGGTACTATGTTAAAAAATATCGGTATGAAAGCAAGAGTAGAAATTGAAAATTTGCTAGATACTAAAGTGTTTCTTCAATTATGGGTAAAGGTTAAGAAGGAATGGAGAAATAGTGACTTCTTAATTAAGAATTACGGATACCTTGAGAATTCCGAACATTAATATATAATTTTTTAGCACCGGATATGGCAGGCTGAAAGATTGAACGGCTGCATTTTAGTTTGTCAAGGGTAAATTTTATAAGATGGCCTAGTCTATTTTTATCAGTTTAGAATCGACTGCTTCGGAGATGATATTAATATAAGCACAAAAGAAAACGCAAACAATTACTTAATATGGAGGTTTCTCCAGGAATCTTTTGAGCTCATAAAAAATCATTTAGGGGGCATGAATGGTGAAGAACGAAGAGTTTTGGAAGGTATTTGAACAGACAGGTGATATTAAAGATTATCTAAATTACACAGCTTGTACAAGAGAGAGAGAACCTGAAACTAAAAAGGAGACTAGGGATGACCGGTACGGTTACAGTTACAGGGATTGTGTTAGCAGCAATACCCATCGGTGATTATGATAAAAGACTCACGATACTGACAAAGGAACGTGGAAAAATAGGAGCATTTGCCAAAGGCGCTAGAAGACCGAATAGTGCCTTATTGGCATGTTCTCAGCCGTTTACTTTTGGAGAATTTCAACTGTATGAAGGCCGCAGTTCCTACAATATCCAATCCGTTAACATAAAGAATTATTTTGGTGAACTAAGAGGGGATATCAGTTACGTATACTATGGGCTTTACTTTTGTGAGTTTACAGATTATATGACGCGTGAAGGCAATGACGAAACCGAAATGCTAAAATTACTGTATCAATCTCTTAGAGCTTTATTAAGCCCTCATATTGGGACTAAATTAGTGCGTTATGTTTTTGAATTAAAGATAATTAGCCTGAGTGGGGAGGCACCACAAGTGTTTGAATGTCTTAATTGCGGGACAAAGCAGAATTTAAGCAGGTTTAGTGTGAGTGCCGGTGGCTGCTTTTGTGAGAGCTGCAGACAAAAGGTGACGGATGGCAAAAGAATTCTAACTTCAACGTTATATACTTTACAATACATAATATCGGCAGAGGTAGAAAAGTTATATAACTTTACAGTCACAGAGAAAGTCTTTCATGAATTAAAACAGATTATCGATTGTTATCGGGAAGACCGAATTGAGCATCGTATGAAGTCATTGGAATTACTTTCAATTCTTTGACGGGCTAAAGCTTTGCTCTGTGATAGAGTTATTTGAAGAATGTAGAGTTCCTTGTGAGGGGTATCAGTGTTTTTACGGGGATAATCACCAAAATTATGCTTGAAAATATATGAAATTAAGGTTACAATATTAAAATTAGTAGAAACTTCAATAAAAGCCGTATTTGGTGTATTTTGCAGGTTTCTGAAATGATAGAATGATGAAATGTGAGGATGATTGTAATGGAAAAGACAATGGAGAAAATTGTTGCTCTAGCTAAGGCAAGAGGTTTTGTATATCCGGGGTCTGAAATCTATGGCGGACTTGCGAACACTTGGGATTACGGTAATCTTGGTGTTGAGCTTAAGAATAATGTAAAGAAAGCTTGGTGGACTAAGTTTATTCAGCAGAATCCATATAATGTTGGTGTAGATTGTGCCATCTTAATGAACCCACAGACTTGGGTAGCAAGCGGACACCTTGGCAGCTTCTCTGATCCATTAATGGATTGTAAGGAATGCCATGAACGATTCCGTGCGGATAAAGTAATTGAAGATTATGCGTCAGAGAATAATCTTACCTTAGAAGGCTCTGTTGATGCGTGGCCTCATGAGGAAATGTCTGCATACATTGAGAAGAACAATATTCCTTGTCCAACCTGTGGAAAACATAATTTTACGGATATCCGCCAGTTTAATTTAATGTTTAAAACTTTTCAGGGTGTTACCGAAGATGCAAAAAATACGGTATATTTAAGACCGGAAACAGCACAAGGTATTTTTGTAAACTTTAAAAATGTTCAGAGAACATCCAGAAAGAAGATTCCATTTGGTATCGGACAGATCGGTAAGTCTTTCCGTAATGAAATTACTCCTGGTAACTTCACGTTCCGTACCAGGGAGTTTGAGCAGATGGAGTTGGAATTCTTCTGCGAGCCAGATACAGACCTTGAATGGTTTGCATACTGGAAACAGTTCTGTATTGACTGGCTGTTAACACTCGGTATCAAAGAAGATGAGATGCGTGTACGTGACCATGAGAAAGAAGAATTATCCTTCTATTCCAAAGCAACAACAGATATTGAATTCCTATTCCCATTTGGCTGGGGAGAGCTTTGGGGTATTGCAGATAGAACAGATTATGATTTAACACAACATCAGAATGTATCCAAAGAAGATATGAGTTACTTTGATGATGAAAAGGGTCAAAGATACATTCCTTATGTGATTGAGCCGTCGTTAGGAGCCGACCGTGTAACCTTAGCTTTTCTTTGTGCAGCATATGATGAAGAAGAAATTGCGGAAGGTGATGTTCGTACAGTACTTCATTTTCATCCGGCAATAGCACCGGTTAAAATCGGTGTGCTTCCATTGTCAAAGAAGCTGGGCGAGAATGCGGAAAAGATTTATTCAGACCTAAGCAAGTATTATAACTGTGAATTTGATGACAGGGGAAATATTGGAAAGCGTTATAGAAGACAGGATGAGATTGGTACTCCATTCTGTATCACTTATGATTTTGAGTCTGAAACAGATGGTGCAGTTACTGTTCGTGACCGTGATACAATGGAACAGGAAAGAATTAAAATTGAAGACTTAAAGACTTATTTTGAGAAGAAATTTGAATTCTAATCAATGGGTTAGAATGAAAGAAAATAGTATACGGTAACTGTAGCTTTTCCTATAAAACAGAGAAAAGCAGGTGAGTGTGCTTTTTCCTTGTTTTTATCACAGTACCGGTTTGCAGGATTTTAATTTTTATAAAACAGGAGAAAAGGTAACATACCAGTTATATGAGTATGTTACCTTTCTTTTTTATGCACAAGTTTAATAAAAATCACTCACTCTGTGAAGGGGCTTTGCTCGCTTGAATGCTATAGGGATGGGCGGTCAAAATTTCTCTGTACCATATAAGTGAAACGCTATCGGAAAAGGGCGAAGTAATATATTGACTAAAATATGGGGGATATCCGCCTCTCCGGAGTAATAATGGGTGGGTAATGGGCAGAGTTTACGTTACCTGAAGGAGAAGGGCAGGATGGAGGGATTATCCTTAAAAGTCTGTTTGGGGAAGAGTACTGGATTCGAGGGAGTTGAAAAAAATGTAAGTTCTTACTTTTTTTAGAGAATCAAACTTGTATGTTAACCGAGTTCAAAAAATGTAGAAAAATCCATAGTGTACGGCATTGAAAAAAATAGAATTATTTTGTATAAGTACTACATATCCAGGCTGATTTTGCTTCGACAATTTAGTAATTATTACTTCGATATTTACTATAAGGAAGAAAAGATTTTTGATAAATGTAAGCACTTTCAAAGTTATCTACATTTTTTTGTACATATTGTTCTATGTAAGTATTTACAAAAACTGCTTTTAAGTATTTGTGAACAATGTACAAAAATATAGCTAAAAATGTCGTAAAAAATATCGAATAATTCAAAAAAGTATTTTCAATGGATAAACAATGTGCTATAATCGTATATGGCGACTATAGTCAGGCTTTCAAAATTGATTAAAAAGTACATAAGGACAAGCCTCAATATATAGTCAAATATTTTTAGGAGGTAATACCACATGGCAAAATGGGTGTATATGTTCAAAGAAGGCAACGCCACTATGAAAAACCTTCTTGGCGGTAAGGGTGCTAACTTAGCAGAAATGACTAACCTTGGTCTTCCTATTCCACAAGGTTTTACTGTTACTACAGAAGCTTGTACCGACTATTACAACAACGGCAAGAAAGTCACAGATGAAGTACAAACTCAGATTTTTGAGGCACTTGGCAAGCTGGAAGAAATGCAAGGAAAGAAATTCGGCGATAATGAAGATCCTTTATTAGTTTCTGTACGTTCCGGTTCTAGAGCTTCTATGCCTGGTATGATGGATACTATTTTGAATCTTGGTTTAAATGATATTGCGGTAGAAGGATTCGCAGCGAAAACAGGTAATCCAAGATTTGCATACGATTCTTACAGACGTTTCATCCAGATGTTCTCTGATGTTGTTATGGAGATGAGCAAGACCTTCTTCGAAGGAATCTTAGATGAAATCAAAGAATCAAAGGGTGCTAAATTTGATACTGATTTAACTGCCGATGATTTAAAAGAAGTTATTGCAAAATATAAAACAATCTACAAAAACAAGATGGGAGAAGAATTCCCGCAAGATCCCAAGGTTCAGTTAATGGAGGCTGTTAAGGCAGTATTTCGTTCCTGGGACAATCCACGTGCTATTGTTTACCGTCGTATGAATGATATCCCTGGTGATTGGGGTACTGCAGTAAACGTACAGGCAATGGTATTTGGTAATATGGGTAACACCTCCGGTACCGGTGTAGCATTTACACGTAATCCTTCCACCGGTGATAACGGTATCTACGGTGA
Source organism: Bacillota bacterium (assembly GCA_023457255.1). Classification (GTDB taxonomy): domain Bacteria; phylum Bacillota; class Clostridia; order Lachnospirales; family Lachnospiraceae; genus Lachnoclostridium. The sequence continues at coordinate 102,598 of JAEWMB010000012.1, forward strand.
GTATTTAATCAATGCTCAGGGAGAGGATGTTGTTGCTGGTATTAGAACACCTCAGCCTATTACAAGATTAGCAGAGGATCTTCCGGACTGCTATAAGCAATTTATAGAGATTGCAAATAAATTAGAAAATCATTATCTCGATATGCAGGATATGGAGTTTACGATTCAGGAAGGTAAATTATACTTCTTACAGACACGTAATGGTAAGAGAACAGCTCCTGCTGCAATCAAGATTGCTTGTGATTTAGTAGATGAAGGAAAAATTACTCCACAGGAAGCGGTTCTTCGTATTGATGCGAAGTCCTTAGATCAGCTATTACATCCTACTTTTGATCCAAAGGCATTAAAAGAGGGGAAAGTAATTGGAGCTGCCCTGCCAGCATCTCCAGGTGCTGCTGCTGGTAAGGTTTACTTTACCGCAGACGAAGCGAAAGAAGCTCATGAGAGAGGTGAAAGAGTCATCTTAGCTCGCCTTGAAACTTCTCCGGAAGATATCGAGGGTATGCATGCAGCTGAGGGTATTTTAACCGTACGTGGTGGTATGACCTCTCACGCAGCAGTAGTTGCACGTGGTATGGGTACTGCATGTGTATCCGGCTGCGGAGAGATTAAGATGAATGAAGAAGAAAAGTATTTCGAGCTTGGTGGAGAAAGAATTGTCGAAGGTGATTACATCTCCTTAGACGGTTCCACCGGTAAGATTTATCTTGGAGATATTAAGACAATTGAAGCCAGCGTAAGCGGATACTTTGGAAGAATTATGGAGTGGTCTGATGAATTTAGAACACTTCAGGTTAGAACAAATGCGGATACTCCTACAGATACTTTAAATGCAGTGAAGTTAGGTGCGGAAGGCATTGGTCTTTGCCGTACGGAGCACATGTTCTTTGAACCGGAAAGAATTCCTAAGATTCGTAAGATGATTTTAAGCAAGACTGTAGAAGGAAGAGAATCTGCGTTAAATGAGCTTCTTGAATTCCAGAAAGCAGACTTTAAGGCTATGTTCGAAGCACTCGAAGGAAAGCCAATGACAGTTCGTTACTTAGATCCGCCTCTACATGAGTTTGTTCCAACAGATCCGGAGGATATTGCAGAACTTGCTAAGGATATGGGTCTTACGGTTGCTGAAGTTAAGGCTACCTGTAATTCTCTTCATGAGTTCAATCCAATGATGGGTCACAGAGGCTGCCGTCTTGCCGTAACATATCCGGAAATTGCTAGAATGCAGACTCGTGCTGTAATGGAAGCCGCTATTGAAGTGAAGAATGAGAAGGGGTATGATATCGTACCAGAAATCATGATTCCACTTGTTGGTGAGAAGAAGGAGTTAAAATTTGTTAAGGATATCGTAGTTGAAACAGCAGAACTAGTAAAGAAAGAGAAGAATTCCGACATTCCATACCATATTGGTACTATGATTGAGATTCCTCGTGCAGCTTTACTTGCTGATGAGATTGCAGAAGAGGCAGAATTCTTCTCCTTCGGTACAAATGACTTAACTCAGATGACCTTTGGTTTCTCTCGTGATGATGCCGGTAAGTTCTTAGATGCTTATTATAAGAGTAAGATTTATGAGTCCGATCCATTTGCAAGACTTGACCAAAACGGGGTTGGACAATTGGTTCAGATGGCTTGCGAAAAGGGCAGACAGGTTCGTCCAAACATTAAACTTGGAATCTGCGGTGAGCACGGCGGCGATCCATCTTCCGTTGAATTCTGCCATAAGGCCGGTTTAACCTATGTTTCCTGTTCTCCATACCGTGTACCAATTGCTAGATTGGCAGCAGCACAGGCAGTATTGAATCAAAAGTAGGCGAATTCAAACTCTTCGAGCATACGATAGATTTTGATGAAGCAAAAGAATATAGAAAAAGCTATGGAGCATATCTAAGACGGAATCAGTGGGATGATATCACTGTTGAGGTCTGGATATAGCTAAATAGCAGTATAAGAAGGCACTATCATTTGTAGAAATATAAGTGATAGTGCCTTTTTTTATTCTATTGGATAGAAGAGGAAAGAATGATGTGGTAATATATTATCAAGTAAGTGTTAGCTAAATGGTGGAGGAATTATGAATATGGGGTTATTTATGTTTGAAGTTAGGACAATTTGGAAGGAATTAAATATACCAAATACTCTAGTAAAAGAACGTTTTAAAAAGTATTTTGGCGAACATACATATCAAATTGAAAACAGGAATGAAGCAATAAGATTATTAAGTGAGATAATAAATGAATTACAAATAAAATTTTGTGATAGAATCAAAACAAATAATGTACAGGGAGTTATCAGAGATTTATATAAAGTTTTAGATGAATGTTATCATATTTATATTCGTGAAAAAGAAGCTAGAACGGATATGGTTTATAAGAATATCAATGTTCCTTCAGTTACAGATACTTTCGAAAAAAATAGAAATATTGCTAAAAATATTATTGATGCTACTAATATCTGGATTGAAAATTGTGTATTGCATCAACATGAAGAAAAAGGAAAATTTCATGATGAAGCATTTGAATTAGACTGTGAGTTATTGATTGAGTTATTTATTTATGGTTTGGCTTCACAATCTATGTCACTTCTAGTCTTAAGTAAGAAATTTAGAGAAAAAGAATTGTTTTATGGTTTAAAAATCGCACCGGATGAAGATATACCAGCCGAAGTTATAAAAGAGCATCCAGTGATTTATTTTAGTACGTTAATAGCTGGTAATCAAAATGTTTTAGCTCCAGTCCCCCTATCACTAGAAGATAATGATTCGGAATTTGAAATCGGTTTTTATAAAGAGAATAAGGAAAAATTTCTGGTGATTCTTGCACTTTTTAATTCATGCCAGAAATATTTACTATATGATGGTAAAGTTGCACTTACTACGATTTCAAAAAAGCAATTTATTGATTTTATTGAAGGTGCAACGAATCCGCCAGTAAAAGGAGAAAGTATATTGAATAAATTTACTTTAACCAAAGAAAATCTTTCAACACAATTGAAAAAGGGAGAGTCGATTATATGGCTGATAGGTGCGAACAAAATCCGCCATGAGTTGAGGCCATTTGTATTATTAGAAAATGATAGAGTTATGATTTCATTTTGTGCATTACATCAAGCATTACAAATGTGGGCTTCATATTCAAGCAATGGAGGAATGTGTTATACAAATGCAAAAGATGAATTGACTTTAGCAATTGAAAAAAGAAATAAAGAATTATCAAATATTCTTATAGAAAGACTGCAAAGTAGCTTATGTAGGCATTATACTCCATATAATGAAATAGAGGTCAAATATGATAGAATATTTGGAAAAAGAGAAATTAATTATGGGGATTTTGATATAGTATTTTTTGCAAGGGAAACGCAAGAGTTATTTTTGATAGAAGCAAAGTTTTTTTCGGATTCACTAACCAGTAGCGGGATAGTAACTGATTATGAAAAATTATTTGTAGAGGATGGATATTTTGATAGGTGTAGACGTAGATATGACTTAATTCTTAAGGAAGCTGACAAAGTTAAAGAGTTTATCGGTGCTGCAAAAGAAACGATTAAAGTACATCTATTGTTTGTCTCTTCAAAACCGCTGGATATAGAATTGCAAGATAAGGATGAGATAACTACATTTTTATGCATGGAAAACCTTGATAAATATTTAGAGGGAAAGTTTTTAGATATTGATAATGAAAGTATTGTTGTTAGGCCAACTATAGAAATTTAATAAAAGCACGGTACCGGGAGGAAAATTATATTTGAATGAAATAACCAAAATTGTAGAAAAAATTTTAGAAGTGTATAATAATTTTTTTGCGGAAATAATTTTAGTGACTATCATTGCTTTAATTATTATAGCAATTAATTTAAAAAAACAGAGAGATAATGATGAGAATAAAAAATGGTATAGCTATAATACAGTAATTAAGAATGAAATAGTACAGATGATAGTGCAGGTTATAATATTTTTATTTCTAATAATACTGCTTAAAGAATCTTTTTATATAGACATATTATATCTATTTCAATTTAATAAATATTGGAAAATTTTTTTTACAATATGGATTGTTTTTCATTTAAAGTCTGCGAAATTATTGTATAGTCGACTAGAATTTCATGATTTCTTAAATAATGTAATAGATGGTAAATATTCATACACGAGTCCAGAAAATATTTACTTAAACAGTATAGATGAATATCAAATGAATTATGAATTAGAATTTGAAAAGCTAGGAGTTTTAAAATCGATTGCCCCAGTTTCATTAATACCACTTATTGTAGGATATGTCCTTGAAGGTAAAAATATTATAGTTAACTGGAATTGGTATACAGTTGCTATTTTTATAATTTTATTTATATATATTTATAAATTATGGAAAACTTATAAATATTTAAAAATATGGAAGGTGAGATGTAAAACCAGATGCATTTTTTGAGAGCATTAACATCAGTACCATTCTTAACTGGATTATCCTTCAGGTATCCACTTACCATTTCTCGTAGAGCCTGTCTTTCGGGAGACTCATCCCTTCTTCTCTTTGCCATAAAATAAAACCTCCAAACTCAGTAATTTTATTTTACATCAGTTTGAAGGTTTACACAAACTTTGGGATGCTCCCTATTTGTAAACGAAACGCAACTTTTACCCCTGTTTTTAAGCGAGAATCTATTTTTGTAACCAAGATGCAGTTTGATTTTTACTGAAAATCGTCGTATTATACTTATATAACTGCATGCCAAAGGGAGGTCAACTCTCGCTCGACTTTTTTGTAGTCGGAGAATCCACCCCTGTTTGTGTGGCTATGAACAGGGATTGGCGGCTTAACAGTTTACAGGTTACATTATTTCTTTAAAAGAGAAGGTTTTAGTAGAATGTCTCCAGCGGATACTGGTTCACATACAAGCTTTTCTAAAACTTTTTCACCGTGGTAAAAGCTGAATGTTTCGTATGGGCTACGATTATTCAGCTTTTTTCTTTTGTAGGAATTGATGTGATTCATCATTAAGTCAATATCATCCTGTGTCAGTTGATCAAAGCTTGCTCCCTTTGGGAGAATCCTTCGTATTAACTCATGATTCACCTCAATGGCTCCCTTTTGATACGGCTTTCCAGCATCACAGTAGTATATCCTTGTTTTCAATCCTGACAGCATATCCGGTTCTTCTATGGCTTTTGGATTAGAAAACTCACTGCCATTGTCTGTTAAGATGATTGGAAATAGATTCTTAAAGTTTCTGTCACCTAATAATTCATATAGATATGCGAATACGTCTGTCACAGATTTTGAGGTGTTCGCCTCCCTTAGAAACGCTAGCATAAAGCTGGAATCCACAAAGTGAATGGTTAGAAGACATTTTCCACTCTTACTTCCAATGACAGAATCCATCTGCACCACTGCTGTATCAGGATTCTTCTCCATGAACTTTTCAAATGCTTCATATGATCGTCCAACACGGCAGCCTTTGTCTACTTTGAATTCTGGCTTTTTATATCGCTCTCGAAATCTTACCTTTCTTGGCAGATCCATATTTCGGACATCAAACAGACAAGCATCAATGTAGTTATACATCGTCTTTTCACTACACATAAGTTCATCCTTATGGTTGATATAAATCTGATGAAGAGACTGTCCCTGTTGCACCAATGGAGATAGGATTTGATTAAGGCGAATTATCTCTTGTTCGGCTACACACAGACCACTTCTAGACTCAGAAATAGTCTCATTTGCCCTAATGTGCGCTTTCTCTGCATCATAAAAGTTCTTCACTAAAGAACACTTTCCTATCTCTGTACAACCATTGCATATGTAGGAGCACGAAACCTGGCCCAACAGACTTCTTCGGTATAGTCAGGACAGCTTTGATTGCATAGATTGCAGTATTTACAGTAAAGAGCTCTCCGAGAACAGGCTTGACCACAGATTCTTCTACGGTTACAAGCTTTACGATTTTTACAGGTATTATGAGCCTGACCTGGATAGCCTGTTGCAATTTCAGAACTATACTTACGACCTCTCTGGATATGGTGCTAGGGTCTTTCCCTAATCTGCGACTAATTTCTTTAAAGGAAAGGCCTTCCTTCAGATAACTCTGCAAATGAAGTCTTTCTTCATAACTAAAAAATGCTGACATAATTTCCTCCAATCTGCCGCCAACAATCTCAGAATAGAGGATTACGTAAAAAAGTGCAAACAAAAAGACTGGCATACACCAATCTTTTGTAAGCTAAGATGCAACCTCTTAGCAGATATATATTTAACTATTCAAAAACTATTGATTGTAGTGGAAAGGGTTGCGTTTCATTTTACAATTAACG
>JAEWMB010000013.1 GCA_023457255.1 Bacillota bacterium
GTGTTTGGTATGGTGGAAGATAATCAGAATTCTTTACTTGCCGCTTTCGGTAATACCTTTGCTTGGATCTTCTATCCTCTCGGCTGGGTTGGCGATATGGCATGGAAAGCTGCCGTTGCTACAATTACAGGACTTATGGCAAAAGAACAAGTGGTAAATACCTTCGGTGTTCTGTATCATTACAGCGGTGAATTATCAGAAACAGGCGATGAAATCTGGACATTGGTTGCCAAAGACTTTACTGCCCTGTCCGCTTACAGCTTCATGCTGTTCAACCTGTTGTGCGCACCTTGCTTTGCCGCAATGGGTGCCATCAAACGTGAAATGAATAATACAAAATGGACCTTAGGCGCCATTGGATTTATGTGTGCATTCGCATATATAATTGCATTAATCGTTTATCAGCTCGGCGGCCTGATTACCGGTGAAGCTGCATTTGGTCCGTTCACTGTAATCGCTGCTATTTTACTCGTTGGACTAATATACCTTCTCTTCCGTAAAGGATATGTACCTCAGGAAGGACATTCAAGAGTGAAAAGTAAAAGCTAATTTGTCTTTAGTATAGGTTCAACCGAACGACTGGCCGGAAATATCCGGAAGAAGTTCGGTTGAACCTAATTTATTTTCTTTATTCACATATTAATATCCAAAATGCATTTATGAATCTTCTTATAAATCTTCTTTATTCATTGCTGCATATATTCTTCTTGCTTTCTTTAACTTAGGGAGTATCGGCTTGTAACGCACCGGGGAATGAGCCAGTAAATCCGCTCTTTGTAAGCTGAGAAGACATGGTGCAAGCTCGTCTCCTACCAAATGAATCACTTCCTTCACTCCGGTTACGGTAGGCTTAATATGATAATCATGATGTTTAATGAGTATACATACCTTTTTTATAAATTCTTCTTCATATCCCAGCCTTCTTAAAACGAGATTTGCTATTATTTCACTTGTATGATGTTTATATATACAAAACACCATAACTTCCTTTCTTTTTAATATCGTGGTTATAATACATTCAGATACTGTGGACTTTTGATTTTTTCCTGTAGCTTGACTACTTAACTGGAGTGTATTGCCGCTACTTTTATCTGAATTGTTTATCAGCTGGATGTTGCCGGGGGTGTTTCTCCTGAGTACTTATTTCAATCAAGTCTACGATGATAATCGCTGGTGGATATCACGGTATCAGACTTTATGAAAGGGAGGTACAACCTCATGATTTACGTTGGTATTGATATTGCCAAACTTAACCATTTCGCCTCAGCAATCTCGTCTGATGGTGAAATACTCATCGAGCCGTTCAAATTTACAAATGACGGTGATGGTTTTCAATTGCTCGTTTCCAAACTCGAATCCCTCGAGTCTGACGACATCATCATCGGTCTTGAATCAACGGCACACTATGGCGACAACCTAGTTCGATACCTTGTTGCCAGCTACTTTAAAGTGTGTGTGTTGAACCCCATTAAAACGTCTGCAATGCGAAAAAATAACATTCGCAAAACTAAGACGGACAAGGTCGACACATACATAATCGCTAAAACTCTTATGATGCAGAATTCTTTAAGGTTTGTAAGCTTCTATGCTCTGGATCTGATGGATCTTAAATCCCTTGGTCGTTTCCGACAGAAAACGGTAAAACAGCGAACCAGACTTAAAATTCAGCTTACAGCCTATGTTGATCAAGTTTTTCCAGAGTTACAGTATTTCTTTAAATCTGGACTGCATCAGCACACTGTCTATGCTCTTTTAAAAGAAGCACCATCTCCTAAAGGGATTGCTTCCATGCATATGACTCATCTGGCAAATCTGCTCAAAGTGAACTCGCACGGACACTTTACCAAAGAGCAGGCCAAAGAATTAAGAGTTCTGGCACAGAAGTCTGTCGGTGCAAACGACAGCGCTATATCTATTCAGATAACCCAAACAATTCAACAAATCGAGTTACTGGATAGTCAATTAGAAAAGATTGAAGCTGAAATGACGGATATTATGAAATTCAATGATTCTGTCATTATGACCATTCCTGGTATCGGTTATATCAACGGGGGAATGATACTTGGTGAAATTGGTGATATTCACCGCTTCTCCAATCCTAGCAAGCTGCTTGCTTTTGCAGGTCTGGATCCGTCTGTATATCAGTCTGGTAATTTCCAGGCTAAACGGACTCGTATGTCCAAACGCGGCTCTCGCGTACTGCGATATGCCTTGGTAAATGCAGCTTGGAACGTTGTAAGAAACAACGCGACCTTCAAGGCTTATTATGATGCCAAGAGGGCGGAAGGCCGGACTCACTATAATGCCTTAGGGCACTGTTCCGGCAAACTTGTCAGAGTCATCTGGAAGATGCTCACTGACGAAATCGAATTTAACCTCGAATAAGAGGTCTGTATACCTACCAATATCGATAGATTTTGAAAAAGCACCCTTAGGGAGCTCTGTTAAAGTTACCCTTTTTTACCATTGATATAAAAAAGAAATTTCCTGCTATTTTATGCTTGACTTTTCATAGCTGGTCTCGTTTCCTCATGCCCTTTAAAACTATCAATGTTATTGACAACAGTCTTTTTGTAAGGTTTACCTATATCATGTAACAATGCTGCCAGTTTCAGCATCAAATCGAAATCCACCTTATTCACGGTTTCCATTATGTGATCAAATACATTATAAATATGAGTAGGCATATTTTGTTCACAGTCGACACAAATGATAAGCTCCGGAATAATTCTAAGAATTTCATCTCTATTCTCTTCAATATTTCTACTTGAAACAAGTATATGATTCAACTTCTCTCTATCTGCTGAGTACGGCATGTTGTCTCCCCTTTAGTAAATTACTATAGCACACAGCGATTCTATAGCTACAAATATTATATCATCTTTTACTGCATCCTCAATCGGAACTTCTACTTTTTTCTATAGGATCAACACCTTTACACTTTAAGGTAACAGGGCTCTTCTATAGAATAAAACAGGAATGCTGCTCACAGACCTCTCATCTATCCTGCAACATTCCTATTTTTACCAAAACTCCTTCACTACATTATAACTATAAGGGAATTATCAAAAGATCAAAACAATTTATTGTACTGCAAACTTAACGATTAATTTTACCAATTAATTGTAACGACCGGTTTAATCAAATCTCTTGGCTTATCTTTCATAAGCATCAATGCTTCTTCTACCTTATCCAGACCTTCAAATCGATGCGTAATAAGCCTGCTGGGATCGATGCGCCCTGCCATTACCATAGCCGCTAACTTCTCCATACGTAATCTTCCACCGGGCATCAAACCTCCGGCAATGGTCTTGTGTCCCATACCGACACCCCATTCTGCACGGGGAATCTTAACGAATTCTCCTTCGCCTAAATAGTTGATATTACCGATCACTCCGCCTGGTTTCAACATCTTAATCGCTTCATCAAAGGTATCGCAATCGCCGCCGGCAATAATAACTCTATCCACACCTTTACCTTTGGTCTTATCCATGACCTGTTCAAGAATACTGCCATCCTTATAATTGATAATATCAGTAGCACCGTACTCTTTTGCAATCTCAATACAGTTAGGGCGAGAGCCAACCGCATATACATCAGCCGCACCTCTCAGTACCGCACCGCGTACTCCCATCAGACCTACCGGTCCAATACCTATCACACAAACTTTATCGCCATACTGTACATTGGCCAACTCTGAACCATGAAGACCGGTCGGCACCATATCACTTAACATCGCCGCTGTCTCCGGAGCCAATCCCTCGGGAAGCATTGCAAGGTTGCCATCCGCATCATTTACATGGATAAATTCAGCAAATACACCATCTTTCACATTGGAGAACTTCCAGCCGCCTAGCATACCGCCGGAATGCATGGAGAAACCTGCCTGCGCTTCCAGTGAATTCCAATCGGGCGTAATCGCCGGCATAATCACTCTATCACCTGGTTTAAAATCCTTAACCAGTTCGCCGACCTCTACTACTTCACCAACACCTTCATGTCCTAAGATCAAATTGTGACGGTCACCGACAGCGCCTTCCCAAACAGTATGTACATCGGATGTACAAGGTGCCAGCGCTAGCGGACGCAAAATAGCATCCATAGGTCCACAACCGGGACGCTCCTTTTCTATCCATCCGGTACGCCCAATCCCTAACATTGCAAATGCTTTCATAAATTACCTTCCTTTCCCTGAACAGCAGTGATTAATTGTTATTTTTTTAACAATACTTACTTGTTAAATATTACCATATGATTTCAATATAATCAAGTCCTAACAATATAAAATTATAGAATGAATTTATTTTATCACATCATATTTATGCAAGTTGTATATCACTTGCCCCCTCTGCTATCACATATCACTAACCTTGCTCTTAGGAATATTTTTTGTATTTTCTTGGAAAATATATTATACTTACAGAATAGTTACTATTAGTTCATAAAGGCATTTGGGTATTAGGCACTGCTGAGTTTTCAAGATATGAGAAAGGTATGGTTATCTATATGCAGGGTTACTTTGTTATTTTCACATTAGGTTTAATGATTTTATTTGTTTTACTGCGTTCCAGACAGCTAAAAAAACTGGGAATCACAGCAGTCCATTTCGGCAAAATGGATAAAAAAGACTTCTTAATTCCGCCCTTTGCCCTTTTATATCTTTATCTCATTATTGCAAACACGTTTCATCTGCCAAAGTTCGGACATATCATGGACGAAAGCTCCTTTATAGCATGGATTGGCGTTCTGTCCTGCCTTCTGGCACCTGTCCTATTCCTTTGGGGCCTTATTTCTTTTGGCAGAAGCTTTCGCGTTGGCATTGATATGAATACCCCCGGAGGACTTGTCAGTTCAGGCGTTTTTTCCATAAGCCGAAATCCGCTTTATGTCGCTTTTTTCATGATTTTAATGGGGATTTTTCTAATTTTCCCTTCATGGATATTCTTTCTGTATTTCGTTGCGGGATTATGGCTGATCGACCGGCAGGTTTGCCTCGAGGAGAATGCACTTAGAAAAATCTATGGGAAGGAATATGATGAATATTGCGAAAAAGTAAGGCGCTATATTTAAGTGCCTTACCTTTGGGGATTCATTACATATCTATAATAATCATGTGACTTGCCTTTTTAATAGATATTAGCCGTATTTTTTCTATGCAAACAGGTCTATTTTCCCATCTTTACTCTAAAATCGGCAGATTATTCAAACACGCTGGTAAATGCATCATATGATGATTGGTCATTGGAGTCAAAATCATGCCGCCCCTTGTCAACCTTCCCCAAAATACTAACAGCCATACGGAACGGAAATCAGTAGTTACACCACCTGATTCTAATATTCTCATCACCCATTCCTCAGGCACCATGGATTGTATCTGCTCTAATGTCAAGTTCTCTATAATACTACGTGTGTTTTTACCCACTATGAGCATATAATCACGAAGTGCATCGACATGAATTTTCTTTCCGAACTCAACTACTTCATCAAATTCTAATGCATTACCGGTATCCGTGATAGAAGCACCTATTTTTTCCTGCCATCCTTTATTAAAAATCTGTTCCTGGTCTGCCATCAGAATATTGCTAACCAGATCCTCAATACGATATATATGCCAAAATTGCCAACACATAGGAACAGTCTTTGTTCCTGCATAATGTGGGTCCGTATCATAATTCTCTCTGGGTACTAATACATTTTGATTACCAGACAACATATAATCTAAAATATAATCAGCAATGGTCTTTTCTCTTCTTCCGGAAATCTCAGCAGGGTGTACCATAGCATGAACTTCTAATGTCAGTTCCTTTATTATTTCTAATTCATTACCTTTTAGCGCCTGCTTTAACTCTTCATATTTACCGTTAAATGACGAATATAGTTTATTCCTTGTCATAAATCACATTACCTCTGCAAATTCAAATTTATGGAGTTATCATATACTCATTTGTTTCACTTGTTTATTTTTATATGTATTATCTTTATTAAATCCGGCAACTGCTCTTTGCTCATAATACGATAATTAAGCCATCCACCGTTTCCGCATGGATATCTATTGTTCCAAACAGTTTTGCCATAGTCACCCAGTTCATTGTACATCGGTTTGATTGCATCATCCGAAATACGGATTAGCACCATAAAAGCACCATTTTCAGCAAAAGCATCACATATATGCTTGTTTTTATAGCTATATTTCATACCCCAGCCATACTTGTTCCCATAAGGAAATCGAATATTTCCTTTGATTCCAAACTTATCATTTAGATAGCTATCCATCTCAATCCATAATGCTCCCACATCACCGCAAAAAGAAATCATTTCGTCAAATGATGGCATTGTCTGCTTGTCTAACATTCTTTCATACATAGTATTCTATCCCTCCCCCAAAACATCAATAGCTATCCACACTTCTTGATGTTTTTCTTGCATATAGCATTCAAATACAGGCAAGTCTGAAAGCTTATACCCTGAACTCGGCAGCCATTCCGAATAAAATTTCTGATAAACATCCTGCACTGCTTTTGGAATCTCGCCGTCCGCGTTGATGATAACCCATGTTGCGGAAGGATATGAGAACTCTTCCATTCCTTCCGGGACCGGGACATGGTCGCACCCCGGCACATCTACATGGTTTGTAACTGCTAAAATATAGTCCATCTCATCCGCATTGCCCCACTCACCTCCGGAGGCAATCCCCAAAAAACCACCAGGACGATAATCAGGAAAAAACTGTATGAATTTTTGCATAGTTCCATCCTTCCACGCCTTATCCCATATCTGCGGTACAATCTCAAAAGCTCTATCAGTTTTAATCCTACTGGAAATCCCAGCTACTTTAAATGCAGGCCACTTCTCAATCTGATACTTCATTTTCTCTGCTCCTTTAATCGTAATTTGGAAGGAGAGCTTAGGACAGGATTTAAGAGTCGCCGGTTCATTTCTTACTGTTGACGGCAATACTCCATGGAAGCTTCTAAAAGCACGTGAAAAAGCATCTTGCGAATCATAACCATACTTCAAGGCAATATCGATGATTCTTTCATCACCCTTCATTACATCGAAGGCTGCAAGTGTTAATCTGCGATTTCTAATATACGCTGATAATGAGGTTTGTGCCATGTATGAGAACATTCTCTGAAAATTGTATATAGAGCAGCACGCAATTTCAGATATTCTGTTATACGATATTTCGTTCTGTAAATTGATCTCAATATAATCCATTACCTCGTTAAGCTGTTTAACCCAATCCATATTCCCCTCCTCCCGAATTACAATTATAAAACAAATAATTCATTTCTTCCCGACTTTTTATGCCGCAATTAGTAGACAGAAATTATATCTTAGCCGCAAGCGGCCGCGGTATGTTTTTTGCACACTCGCTTTGCTCGGCGCAGTATAATATTGTTAAATATTATACGTATTACGTATACTCATAGCATATTTTACCACCTTAGCGTTATAAATCCAATAAGTTCATATCACGGATTAAGTTTACCATCTCAATTGCGCCAACGGCACAGTCGAAGCCCTTGTTACCCGCCTTGGTTCCTGCCCGTTCGATCGCCTGCTCGATATTTTCAGTTGTCAGTATACCGAACATCACCGGGATACCACTGTCCAGGAATACATGCGCAATACCTTTGGATACCTCACTGCACACATAGTCGTAGTGGGTGGTACTGCCGCGAATCACAGCACCGAGGCAGATGATTGCATCGTATTTCCCGCTTTTCGCCATTTTGGAAGCAATGAGTGGAATTTCAAATGCTCCGGGAACCCATGCGATCTCAATGTTATCCTCACCGACCTCATGACGTTTCAGCCCATCAAGAGCGCCGCCCAACAGCTTGCTTGTAATAAATTCATTAAACCGTGCAGCAACAATACCGATTCGAATATTCTTATCCTTAGATACAAGTTTTCCTTCAAAAGTTTTCATTATTATAATCTCCTTTTTCATTTAATAATGTAAGATATGGCCCATTTTTTTCTGCTTTGTTTTCAGGTAAAATAAATCGTGATCGGTAGCATCCATTTGAATCGGAACACGCTCGGTGATTTCCATGCCAAATCCGGAAAGCTGATACACCTTATCCGGGTTGTTGGTGAGCAGGCGCAATGTCCTGGCTCCAAGATCATGCAATATCTGTGCTCCGATAAAATATTCCCTCATATCGCCCGGAAAGCCCAAGGCAAGATTCGCTTCCAAAGTATCCATACCCTGATCCTGTAACGCATAAGCCCGCAGTTTATTAATCAGACCGATTCCCCGGCCCTCCTGGCGCATATAAAGCAAGATACCCCGACCTTCCTTTTCAATTTGCGCCATAGCTGCCGCAAACTGCTGACCGCAGTCACAGCGCATGGACCCGAACGCATCGCCTGTCAGACACTCGGAATGGACACGACATAACAGCTTTTCTCCATCCCCGATTTCCCCTTTCACTAACGCAACATGATGCTCTCCGTTGAGACTGTTGATATATCCGTAAGCCTTGAAGTCACCATATTTTGTGGGAAGAAGGGTATATGTTGCCTGCTCTACAAGCTTTTCATTTCGTTTGCGGTATTCCTGTAAGGCTTTGATCGTAACCATTCTAAGGCTCCATTTCTGCGCCAGCTCCATCAGTTCCGGCGTACGCATCATAGTTCCGTCCTCCCGCATAATTTCGCAGCAAAGGCCACATTCCTTTAATCCTGCCAGCCTCATCAAATCCACAGTGGCTTCGGTATGTCCGTTTCGCTCCAATACGCCGTTTTTCTTTGCAAGCAGCGGAAACATATGGCCGGGACGGCGAAAGTCCTCCGGCTTGCTTTCATCCGCTGCACATTTCAAAGCAGTCATGCTTCGCTCTGCCGCCGAAATACCAGTGGTGGTGTCCACACAGTCAACGGATACCGTAAACGCTGTTTTGTGGTTATCCTCATTGTCTCTCACCATTTGAGGAAATTGCAGTTTTTGGCAAAGCTTCTCGCTCATAGGCATACAAATCAGACCTTTCCCATGAACCGCCATAAAGTTTACGTTTTCGGTGGTGGCAAACTCCGCAGCGCAAATAAAGTCTCCTTCATTTTCTCTATCTTCATCGTCCGTAACTAGAATAATTTTTCCGAGGCGAAGGTCTTCTAACGCCTCTTCAATCGTGCTAAATCGAAACATTTTGATTCCTCCTAAAAGCCGTGTTTTGCAAGAAACCCGGCTGTAATATTGTTATTTTGCGACTCTTTTCCCATTAAGCGTTCCACATATTTTCCAATGCAGTCATTTTCCAGATTGACCGAATCTCCTACACGACGGCCTGATAAAGTTGTTAATGAAGCCGTATGCGGTATGACGGAAACGCTGAAGCTGTCCTTATATACCCTCGCCACCGTCAGACTGATACCGTCAATAGCAATCGAGCCCTTTTCAATGATGTAACGAAGAATCGGTAAAGGCGTTTTGATTGTGTACCAAAGGGCGTTATCATCTCTGCGAATCTCTGAAATCGTACCGATGCCATCGATATGTCCGGAAACAATATGTCCGCCGAATCTGCCGTTTGCGGGCATAGCCCGCTCCAAATTAACGCAATTTCCTATCCGCAGATTTCCAAGGGAAGAACGGTTCAGGGTTTCATGCATTACATCCGCGGTAAAACCGTTGGGAGAAATGGAAGTAACCGTGAGACAGACGCCGTTCACTGCAATACTATCGCCAAGTTGTATATCCTGCATGATCTTCCATGCCTGAACCGATAAAATGGCTGAACTCGTCTTCTTTTTAATATCCTGTATTTTACCGATCTCTTCTATAACCCCTGTAAACAATGAATCACCTCGCTTTCTAATAAAATGTCTTCACCTACCTGTGTAATAAGCGGCTCGCTTAGGAGAAAAGCTCCCTCAGGGTAATCAACACCGAACCCCTCTACCGGAGTCTTTCCGCTGCCGCCGAACAGCTTTGGCGCAATGTATGCCTGCACCTTATTTACTATGCCGCTTTCCATGGCAGACCAATTCAATGTGCCGCCGCCCTCCAGTAAAAGGCTGTCAATCTGCTTTTCACCCAACCTTTGCATCAAGATATTTAAGTCAATATGATTATTCTTTTGAGGAAGTACCATAATCTCACAACCTGCATCCAAATACGGACGATGTCTGTTAGTATCTGTTACCGCCGTAGCGATGATGGTAAGGGCCGTCTCGGTTGTGGTGACAAGTTTTGCTTGCAGGGGGGTTCTTAATCCGGTATCACAGATAATACGCAGAGGATTCCTGCTGTTCTCAAGCCGACAGGTCAGTGACGGATCGTCTGTTAGAACCGTACCTACGCCGACCATAATGGCAGAGTAACGGTGCCGGTCCTCATGAACGCGCCGACGTGCCGCCGATCCGGTAATCCATTGGGATCTTCCGGTATGGGTTGCAATCTTTCCGTCCATGGTCATAGCATATTTCATAACTACATAAGGTGTTTTATTTTGAATGTAATGGAAAAAGCTGCCGTTGAGTTTGTCGCATTCATCCTTTAAAACATTCTCTGCCACCTCAATACCGTGAGAACGCAAAATCGCAAGACCTTTCCCGGCAGCCAGCGGATTAGGGTCAGAAGAACCGAATACCACACGGCTAATGCCGCTTTTAATGATTGCATCGGTACAAGGAGGGGTTCTCCCATAATGACAGCAGGGTTCCAGCGTTACATACAGGGTTGCACCGGCTACCGATGTCTGACAGTTTGCCAATGCGTCACGTTCTGCGTGGAGCCCTCCGTATTTTCTATGGCAGCCCTGTCCTATTATCTTGCCGTCCTTCACAATCACAGCGCCAACCATGGGGTTAGGATTCACCCATCCGCATCCCTTTCTTGCAAGTTGAATCGCAAGACGCATATATTCCATTTCCTCCATATAACAACACCTCCTTAAAATAAAATTTATTAGCGAACAAAAGTGTGCTTCCTATAGAATAAAAAAGCCCCGAACAAAATGCTCAGGGCAGGAGAAATAAACGGCGGTTTTACCGTACACAAACCAGAAGTTATCTCGCAAAAATGCCTTGAACATATAATTGTTCAAGGCATTTTTATAAAGCGAACCGCAATTACACTGCATAGATATTAAAATAAAAGCTCTGAAATGGCAATTCATTTCAGAGCATAAATTCAAATACCCACGCAAAAACGCGAATCTTTCTTTATCTTCTACTATCAGACTTTACTGTCGGCTTCGGAATTTAACCGAATCAACCTTGCGGTTCGTGGGCTATACCACCGGTCGGGAATTTCACCCTGCCCCGAAGATCTTATTCAATTGGAATTATTATACTATGAATTGTTAAACCTGTCAACAAAGAGGTTTGTTTGGAAAGACGGGGAATAACCGCAGAACGAAAATCATATGTTCTCTCCACTTTACACCTCCTTTGCAAGAAATAAAAAACTTATAAACTTTTCGATTTCATTATAAATCTATAAATCGTATCCCAAAACTTCTCTCCTGCATCAAACATGACAAAATGTCCGGCTCCCTCAAAAATCTCTAGCTGACTTTCTTCTCCGGATATCGTATCAAAATACTCTTTTACCAATGCATTCGGTACCTGAAAATCTTTACTTCCTGAAATAAACAATGCCCTAACAGGCCAATCATTAATTATTTCGTATAAATTATAGTTGTAAATATATTCCCATAACTTAGTACAACGTTTTTTTGCTGACATCATAACCTTTAAATCTGTTTTTTCGTAAACTGGACTATTCTTCATAATCTTTAACATAGATAAGCTAGCCCCTTCTAACATTTTGTTCCTCAACTGCATCATTCTTAACCTTAGTATTTGGCTCTTTGATAATTCATTTTTACCATACTTCCAATCTGTTTTCTCACCTAATTTCTGAAGAAATTTTTCTTTCCTTCTTTTCCCTTTTTTAGAATACAAATCTTTTAGATAATTACATCGAGTTCTTTCATTATCATTGATATTAATCACTTGTGCCACACCAATGTAGCATAATACATTTTCCGGATGTTTTTTTACATATAAGGTTCCTAAAACTGTTCCCCATGAATGTCCAAGGATAATTATTTTATCCTTTTTATACTTATTCTTAACATATTCAACAGATTCCTCTAGATCCACTAGTAAATTATTAATATCAGCTTCTTTCTCTATATTTCGAACAAAAGTTTTTCCAGCTCCTCTCTGATCAAAATATACCACATGGAATTTATCTTCATGATATTTCAACATGCTATGACCGGTTACCGCCTCTGATGTACCAGGGCCCCCATGAAGAAATAAGATAACCTCTTTTTCAGGTGAGGAAGGAAAATGTAAAAAAAATTCCTCTATCCCATTTATATTTACATATTCACTCTCATACTTTCCTTCATAATTCATTATAAACACATCCTTTATTTAATTTTTAATAGCAATTGTAAAACAAAGCATCACAGACAAACTACTATGTTACATGACATATTTCTTTAAGCTGCCTCAGTACTTTTTCATATCTTTTATCATCCTTTCCCATAGGATTTACTATATACATACATCGGGCTGTAGCCGTCTCATCAATAATATTCGTTATAAAATTGCTAAGTGTACCACCTATACCAAGGTCAACATAGATACATGGTTTGTCTGATATTTCCTGTCTTCTGATAACAGAATCAAAATAAACAGGTTGTCTAATAACATTCCATAGATAATTCTCAGGTATATAATCCAGTATTTTCTGATATGCGGAGGAATAAATGTTATATTCCATAGGATTATTAAAAATACCATTGGATACTTTTGTAAAATATTCTTTTGCCTGATCAATAAAACTGGTATGGAATCCGTATGTAACAGGAAGTACTACATTCGGTACATTTTTCTTCTGTAAAAAGGCTTGAACTTTAAAAATTCCCTCCTTACTTCCACCAACCACAAAATGCTTTTTAAAATTAACACTACATATTTCACTATTTCTCATTATTTCTTCATTTTCATAATATATACAACTATTTTCAATAATAGCCAGCATTCTGCTTTCATTACAATTGGCTGTAATAATTTCAACCTGTTTTATAAGAAGTTTTAGAACCTCAAGATAATCTGCTGCACCTGATAAAGCCAGTGCTACATACTCTCCCAAGCTATATCCGATTAATAAATCCGGACAAATACCTTCTTTCATTAACATTTGTCCAATTGCATATTCCATCATGAAAATTGATGTATGCGTCATCATTAGATCATCACAAGAACTCGAAATACTTTTTTCTTCATCATACATATAATGAAGTGGGGAAGTGTGTGTTAATTCATAGACCATTTCATCCATCTTATCCATTTTATTTTTAAAAGTATTCTGTGTTTTATATAAAGATTTACACATACCAAAGTATTGTGAACCTTGACCCGAGAACAAAAATATTATTTTTTTCATGTTATAGATTCCTTTTTCTATTTTATTCTGTATAGTTCTTTCGAATTATGATGTCTCTCAGGGTCAATTCTTTGATATCAGCATTCGTTAAATAACCATCTTTTTTTATGAATTCTGTTATAATCTTGTTAAAATCAGAAGCGTTTGTCAAGTTAACACAATGACCATGATTCATAAATTCAATATGGATGGATTTATTCAACCTATTGGCTATAAGCTCAGATTCATGCTTATCCACCACTGCATCTTTACTACCTGATATTACCAATACAGGAATTTCAACATTTTCTAGGTTATCCACTTCTGTATATTTTTTAAGACTTGCCTCTGCCAGATAATTAATGGAAGAGCGATTAACACATTTGCTCATTTCATAGTATTCATAGAATTCTTCCAAATTCCCCGTGTTAGTAAAATCATTCTCAAATTTCTTCTCCAAAGACTCTTCTGCTGTTTCTGCAGAATCAGCTCTTGTAAAACTACAGCTTAAAATCAATTGTTTACACAAATTTGGATAGTCTTTTACTAATTCCTGTGCAACTAAGCCTCCGAGCGAAAATGCCATTAGATTCACAGGTTGGTGAATCTGTAATACTTCTAATGTTGATTTTATAACGGCAGCAATTCTAGGTGGATATAAAATATCTGTCATCCCATCACTGTAACCGGAACCCGGAAGATGTATCAATACTATCCTATATCGTTTGGACAATTCCATCAATTGATTCATTAATGCAGCGCCTGAAATACCAAACCCAGGGATGATTACCAGCACATCTCCCTCTCCCCATAGCATGGTTTCTATCTTCTGACCGCTTGATAACTGTACCATCATATGCAAGAGTGTTTCTTTATCACATTCTTTGCTATAATCCTTCGAATAAAGCTGTTCATCCTTTATTTCGTAGACATTTGATTTTTTATTATACTGCTCAGAACAGTTTTTTAGGAATAAGAAAAGATCAGACGCACTTTCCATATTTTTCTTGGCAAGCAAAAATAACTTCTCATTATCTTTTATTTCTCCTGAAGTTTGTATTGCTCTTTCATAAGTAACAGATTTCAAAATCTCTAATTTAGGAAGAAGAGTTTTCTCCAAATAACTATTAATTTTATTAACAGTATTATGCTCAAAAAATATTGTGGGATTTAATTCTGTCCCATACTTTTTGTTTATATCTGCACATAGCTGTGCTATGGTTACAGAATTAAAACCATATGTTTCAATACTTTCATCTTCATCGATTCTTTCAACATCAATGTTTAAGAGCATGCCAATGATTCGCTTTAGTTCCATATTCCGATCATTTTTTATTACAGTTCTCTTACTCCTTTTTGTTTTTAATATCGGTTGTTCTTTTTTGTTCTCCTTGTTCTTACTCTTTTTTTGATTTGGAGCAACCAAAAAGGAATCTTCTATTATGGAGTTAATACTTTCTCTTTGACCTGCCATAACTATGTACTGATACTCATCACCTGCTAATACATTTTCTATACACTCCAAGGCCTGGTCTGTTTGAATATATGTCATTCCCAGGCGTGAAAGCATTTGCTTTTCACTATCCAAAGAACCAGTATGCATTCCTCCTTCTTCCCAGATAGGCCAATTGATTACATAGGTCATTACTCCGGATTTTTTCTCCCAAATCAACTCCTGCTGCCCTTCTGCAAAACTATCAAGAAAACTATTAGCAACTGCATAATCTCCTCTGCCAAAGTCACCAATCAGAGAAGAAGTAGAAGAGAATAACAGAAGAAAACTAACTTTCCACTCTCTGCACAAATCATTCAATAATGCCGTTCCATATACTTTTGGTCTTAATGTCGCAAGAAATTCTTGCTCTGTCTTATTCCTCCAATCTCCCGTACTATTTATACCTGCAGTATGAAATACCCCATTTGGTATATACCCGCTGGTTTTTATTTGTTTCTGTAACTCCTGTACATCTCCATATTTCGATATATCACCTTTAAAGTAAATAATACTGTTTGACTTTTCGTTTAAACTTTTGATAAAGGCCTCTTGTTCATGATTCATATCACTCCTTCCAGTTAAAATCAAATTTGCTTTATAATTATTTACCAGATATTGTGCTACAATCATTCCAATGGCTCCTAAGCCACCGGTAATCAGATATGTTCCATTTTTCATTAAAGCCGATTTTTTTCTTGGCTTATGACTACAAGAACATAGTTCCATATACTTCATTCCATCAGGATATACTCTATATCGCTTTTCCATACACTTATGAGATAATAAAGTATCAATGCTATCTGTCAAATGATTTTCATCAATACCCATATTCTCAAGTATAACCATCTCCGTCTCAGGCATGTTAGAACGTATAGAATTAACAAATCCTGACACAGATTTTGATATAGCTGAAATGACATCCCAGTTTCCATCTGTCAATACAAGGAGTTTTACCTTTTTTATTCCGTGTACCGTATTCCATGCCTGAAGAAATAGCAATAATGAAAATACAGTTTGTTCCAGAGCAGTTTTAATTTCTTCCTCTGTAATATGAACTTGTTTAGCTGTAGTTCTGCAATCAAACAATATACTCTTAGGGGTAAAGGGGATTTCTTCTAACCTTTCAAGAAAATTGTCCTTACAGTTGAAATAATAACCGTCTTTGATTCGCTTCTGTAATTCTGAGGTTATGATTTTACTTTCAGTTACTACCAGAGATTTCTCTAACTTCGTTTGTGAGCCGAGAGCTTTCATATCATGCCATTGTGATTTATAATAATGTAATTGAGTATGTTTCGTCTCCTTTTCAGAAGTTACTTTTCTAGCGGTAAATGCCTGTATTTTCACCAATACTCTGCCATCATCTGACAATATGTCACAATTTAGCTTTCTTACCCCATCCGTTTCTTCTTCAGCTAAAGTAATATAGGAATAACAGCTTCTCTCCATTTTCCCGAATATTGATATCTTTTCCATATAATAAGGAATATGTGTTGTCGTATCATCCTTTATTGCTTTATCTCCCCGTATACATAACCCGGCCTGAAGCGAAGCATCCAGCATGGAAGGATGTAATACAAAATAATCAAAGGTTTCATAACAGCAATCCGGAATGGTCAGGTGACTTAATGCCTCAGTTTCGTTATAATACACTTCATCTAACATTTTAAACGAAGGGCCATAATTTAGACCGCCAATCTTGTAATAGGAGTATAATTCTACTGGTGTAATACTATTTTTACAATTTTGTTTGATCTGATCAATATCTCTATAGAAGGAGGATGGATAATCATTACTTGTGATGGCCCTACAATTTGAATAATTCATATCCCCTACAAAATTACAAGTTATATAAGGCTCCTCTCTTTTTAAATCCAGATACATTCCCTTGGGCTTATCGTCTATTGAGAATCTATTCCCCCATAGAATATTACTGATTTCAATAACCTTTTCCTTGGTAACCTGTTCAATATTCGCTCTTGCGAGTTCAAGATAAGCCATTCCGGGAAGTACTTTTTTATCTAATAAGATATGATCATGTAAGAAGAATTCCTTTCCTGTGAATTCTACTCGATAACTGCATTTGTCTAATCCTGATACATTTTCGCCTAGAACAGGATTATGGCGTTCTATCTTTAATTGTACTGCGTTTCGATCAATCAGATAATGTTCTTTTCGGAACATATATCCTGGTAATGATACTCTTTTGGCCGTTCTGTTACTTGCAAGCTGATTCCAGTTAATCTCCTTACCAAGCAACCAATTTAATGCTAGCTCCGGTAAATTCTCTTCATTCAACAGCGTATCCATGCTCTTATTGCAATTTGGTTGTACTGGTTCTCCATTACAATACAAAGTCTCTTTTGAAGCTGTATAGCAACTTGCGCCGGATCCGAATGCAAGCCAATTCTTTAGTATCGTTCTTAAACTATCTAAATCAGGTGCAACGATTGCAATTTTATGTCGTAATGCTTCCCTGCCCGTCTGTAAAGTATATGAGATATCTTGAAGCCTCGGTTTTATAACATAACTGAAGGAGGATGCTCCATGAATTGCTTGTATTAGCTCATTTATTGTCATTGCTTCTAATTCAAATTCTTTATAATCGATTTGGTAACCGCATTCTAAGAATACTTCCATTAATTGAGCGTGCTTATATTGATCAAAACCATAATCCCCTAATACATACTCTTCATTTAACATATTTACTGGCACAGAAAAAACTTTTGCAATCTTACTCAGTATAGTCTCACGAATATGTTGATTCGAGAGTTTCTCTGTTGGCCTACTGATATCATCGAGGTAATGAAGCATCTCACGGACATTATTCTTAAGGCTTTCTTCGTCCATGGCTGAAAAAAGAAATAACTGGTCCCTTTCATATTCTTCCGGTAATGGTTCTTTGATGTATTCTTCTATAATCATATGTCCATTCGCTCCACCTGCTCCAAACGAACTGATACCGGACATTCGTGGAACTATTGTATCATTTATCTGCTTCCTATCCCAAAAGGCAGTCTCCTTTTGCACATAAAAAGGTGTCTTTGTGAATTTTATATTTTCGTTAGGAGCTTCCGAATGTAAAGATTTAACCAATACATTATTCTTCATCTGTAATAGTACTTTTATCAAACCAGCCACAGCGGCTGCTGCCTCCAAATGTCCAATATTTGATTTAACTGAACCAATCGGTATATAGCATGTCTCTTTTGAATATTCGCTAAACACCTTGGTTAGTCCATCAATCTCAATCGGATCTCCTAAGAGAGTACCGGCTCCATGGGCTTCAATATACGAAATATTACATGGATTGATATCCGATTTTTTAAGAGCGGATCGTATCACTTCACTTTGTGCCTTTGGACTTGGCACTGTATAACCATTTGTCTTTCCACCATGATTAATACTTATCCCTTTCATGACTCCATATATATTATCCCGATCAGTTACAGCCTGTGATAGTTTCTTTAAAATAACTACACCAACACCTTCACCAGGAACATATCCATCAGCATTCTTACCAAAGCTGTGACATTTCCCTTTTATAGATGCAAACTTGCTGATTGCTAATTGGGTATACTTATCTTCATGTAAAAGAAGATTTGCACTGCCTACAATACAGATATCGCATTCATTATTCTTTATGCTTTCAACCGCATAGTACATAGCTGTAAGAAAGGAAGAGCACATAGTATCAACTGTCAGGCTTGGTCCTTTAAAATCAAATAAATAAGATACTCTATTAGCTAACGAGGCATAGGTTACTAATGGTGATAGTGCCTGCCCCTCTGTTTCTGTCTGATAAAGCTGATAATGTGCATTCGTAAGTCCGGCAAATACTCCTACTCTCTTATTAGATAGACTCTTCCTTGTATAGCCCGCATCCTCTAATGCATGCCACACTTCCTGAATGAACAATCTTTCTTGTGGGTCCATCCATTCTGCTTCTTTTGGTGAAATGTTAAAGAACAGCGGATCAAAACAATCATAATCCTTAATAAACCCTCCGTATTTACAATAACTGTCCCTTATATGCTCAGGCATACCTTGTAATAATTCTTTGTAATCCCATCGCTCTTTCGGAATTTCACTGATGCAATCCTTCTCCGATTTTAAATTAGCCCAGAATTCATTAAGATTGGCGGACTCAGGAAATATTCCACTCATTCCAATGATTGCAGGTACTTCTGCATGATCTGGCGCTGCTTGCTGCTCCTCCGTTTGTATCACCACATCTAAAGTTTTTTCTATACTCGTCGTATTATCTGCCTTACTATATTCGGAATTCTCCAATTCAAACTTACTATCTGAATAAAAGCTGCATAATCCATTTGCCATCTCTTTAATGCTAGTAAATTCATAAAATGCAGACTTTGGAACATCATTAAAATACTCTTCAATGGTTGTATTCATATTCGTAATCATGATAGAGTCCAGTCCTAATTCATCAAAACCCTGATTCGCTTCAATCTCATCTACAGGAATTCCTGATTCTTTTGAAATCAGATTTTTAAGAAACGCTTCAATCTTTTGATTAAGATTCTGCATATTCTCGTAACTGCTTTCGAATTTTCTATGATTCTCCTTAGGCTCTGGTTCATAGTCAATCATAAACGAACGTAACGCGGATACTATTTTTTCATTACCGTAAAGACCTATCAATTGTGATAGATTACAATGAATTGCTTCTTCTAAAATCTGCATTCCTACCACATGATTCATTGCATATAAACCGTATTGATTCTGCATCCTCTGTAGTAATCCCTGATTCGCTTTCATACCACCATTTTCCCAGTAAAATGCATTGATACTTATTACCCGTGGTTTTAGTTTTTTTAGACTGGATGCATAAAAGTCCATAAAGCTGTTCCCATAAACATAATCTGCCTGTCCCATACTTCCAAATAATGAAACTGTAGACGACATCAGTACTATAAAATCCTCGGTTATTTCTCCCAGGATTTGAACAACATTTTCGGTTCCTTTTATCTTAGGGGCAAAGACAGTATCCCATTGACTCCTTGTCTTGTTTTGAATCATATCGTCCTGACTCAATCCCGCACAATGAAAAATACCGTCTAATTGTAGGTCATTAAACTTCAACTTACTTACCAGGCTATGGCAGCTCTCACTATCAGAAACATCCATTTGGATATAACGTACTTTTGATCCCAATTGCTCCAACTGCATTAATTTTTCTTTAAACTTTGTACCTGTATTATCTGAATACTCCGTTCTACCAACTAATATTAGCGCTGCCTTATATTTTTTGGCAAGATAGTCTGCGATTTGATAACCTACCCCTTTCATACCGCCGGTAATCAAGTAACATCCATTTACTTTTATTCTTCCGGCCTCTTCCTTATTGTGAGTATGCTCCTGTAATAAATACAGATGTCGTAAGCCATTCTTATACTGGACGAGCGTAGTATTCTTATGCTCTGCATTATCTTGAAACTCCTCAGCCAGAATTTTTACGAGACGTTCACCACAATGATTATCCATTGATATCACGCGCATTCCAAGCTCCGGTTCTTCCATATGAATTGATTTTGCCAACCCTTCCAACGCATAAAAATAAGGATTTCTTTCATCATGCTCTTTCATAACGAAGAGTATGTTTGCCTTTTTCGCAGACTTCCTTAATAAACCTTGTATCACGTAGATCACAGATTCGAAAGATATTTTAATGGCGCTCTCATAATGCATATCAATACCTTTATTTATATAGAAAAGAATATTATATACTTCTTTATTCTTACCTGATTGTTGCTGAAGTAATTTCTCAAACTCTGTTTGCGTAAATGTATTGATATCAATTACCGTACGGGCTTGTATATCTGGTTTCTTTAATAAATCATCTGTTAGTAGATAATCTATCTCCGCGCTCTTTGATTCATCAGAATATTTTTCCATCTTATCTAATTCTACCTGCTTCCAGGTTCTCTTATAAAATTTCAAAGATGCATGATTCGTTTTATCATTATTGGTATCACTTGGTGCTTTCCTATTATCCTTTTCTTCAATCCAATACCTTTTATTATGAAAAGAGTATGTTGGTAACGATATACACGTACAATCGGAATAGATTGACTTTAATGAGAATCCCTTTCCAACAAGATAATACGAGCCTATTTTATTAAGGAGTTCCGTCTTCCTATTATCATAGCTATTCTGATCAGCTTGTATATAGTCTGCAATTAAATCATTTACTGAGCACTCTGTTGTTACACCTAAATCATTCTCAGCATGATTAAGAAGCCAGTTTTTCATCTGAGCTTTTAGTTCGTTACAACTCGATGCTACAAAATAACACCTTTGTTGAAACCACTTTCTTCTGACACAAAGCGTATACGATATATTCTCCAAATCATCATCCCGATACTGGTCTAAAGCAGATAACATTTTATTCACAGTTTCGATTAGCCCATCCTTTCTGTTAGAGGAAAAGAGAAATAGAAAGGATCCGCCTTTGTTAATCTTTTTATGTCTTTCATATGATTCCAACACAATATGGCAATTGGTTCCACTGAAACCAAATGCGCTTACTGCAACTCTACTCTGCTGTCCTTCAAAACTCTCCATCCGTTTTAACTCTTTATTGATATAAAAGGGTGAGTCTTCAAAATCAATTTCTGGATTCGCTTTTTCAAAATTAATATATGGAAGCATAGTTCGATGCTTTAACATCATAGCCGATTTTATAACGCTGACTACACCGGCTGCCGTAGCAGCATGTCCTATATTTACTTTTACGGATCCTAATGCACAAAAGTTTTTCTTCTCAGTAAACTTTTGGAAGCTGCGTTTTAGTGCTTCAAACTCGATAGGATCACCCAGAGGTGTTCCGGTTCCATGCGTTTCGACATAGCATATACTCTCCGGATTAATATTGGCCTTCCTGTATACTTCTTCCTCCAATAAAGATTGTGATTTAGCGCTGGGAGCAGTAATGCCATTGGTTCTTCCGTCC
This sequence comes from Bacillota bacterium, assembly GCA_023457255.1. Lineage (GTDB taxonomy): Bacteria > Bacillota > Clostridia > Lachnospirales > Lachnospiraceae > Lachnoclostridium. The sequence goes on from JAEWMB010000013.1 coordinate 21,865, forward strand.
TGTCCTGATTTACTTGCTTTCATTATACAGTATATATGATCACCATCAATAATAGCCTGTTTTTTTGATTTTAAAACAATTGCAGCCGCTGCTTCACCAGGAACAAATCCGGATGCTCTATAGTCAAAAGCATTACATTCACTTCGTGTTGCCAGCATATTAGCACTGCTGCTAGCAAGGAAAAATCCGGGGGTATTACCTACATAGACGCCGCCTGCTATTGCCATATCGCATTCCCCACTCTGTATGCTATTGCAGGCTAAATGAATAGCAACTAGAGAGGAGGAACACGCCGTATTAATAGCCACACTAATGCCTTTTAGATTGAGGTAATAAGAGATTCTTGAAGCAAGTACAGAAGTATCATTCCCCCAAAATGATTGAGGACCGGCAACAATAGTTCCGCTTTTAAAACGATCCTGATAATCACTCTGGCCAACACCGACAAATACACCGCAGGTATTTTGACTTATATTATCATTAGCATAACCTGCATCCTCAAGTGCATTCCAACATTCGGTCAAAAACAGCCTTTGTTGCGGATCCATCCATTCTGCTTCTTTATCGGTAATATTAAAAAAGCGTGGGTCAAACAAGTCGATATTAGATAAAAAACCTCCTTTACGACAATAGGTTTTTTGGTTTTTTCCAGGAGTGGGATCATAAAATTGTTCCAAATCCCATCGTTCTTTTGGAACTTCAATCAGAAGGTTCTCATCCTCGATAAGACGATTCCAGAACTCATCAACATTTTTTGCTCCGGGAAACTGTCCGGCCAGTCCCACAATAGCAATTTCTTCCCCTGCTTTCCCCTGTCCTGATATCATATCTTTTTTCAGATTCATAAGCATTTGATACCCCTCTTCAGAAGTAATCTGATGCTCCTTAATTAATTGTAATATTTCCAGTTTTCTTGCATTATTCATATTAATCTCCTAACATCTGACTTGCTTTATCTACTGATATTTCTCCTGTTTCTAATTGATGCAAGATATCTTTTATATCTTTACCCTCAACGTCATTAACAATATTATGTGACATAAGAGTATCCGACTCCTTGCTCCGGACAAGCTCTATTTTACTTCCGTATTCCAATATAATATAGTTCGTTAATTCAGAAATAGTTGAATAATCAAAAAGCACTATTGTCTTCATATCAATTTTTAATAGCTGATTTAACGAATTAATTACATTTACTCCTGTGATAGAATCAATACCGTAATCGCGAAAAGGTTTATTTACATCAATTCTGTCGTATTCAATCTCCAAATCTTTCATAATGCTTTCTCGTATCACATTCTCAACATAGTTCATCATATCATCCATGCTTTTGTTCTCACTGATGGTTTGTATGCTGCATCCTTCTTCTGAAATGGATGGTCGAGAATTCTTATCATCTGTTTGTGTGTGTTCCTTATCGTAGATATTAGGACTGAGGTTAAAACCGCATATTCCATCACTATACGCTACCATAACGTCTTGTGGTAATAGCTTGCATTCTCCCTGATTAAAGGAATCAAAGGAATGATAACCGGTTTTTAAAAGGATTTTCTTCCAATTCTCCTGAGTAAACAGTGGTGTGCCTTGAATTCGATTTTCATCATCATCGAATAACCACCAGCCATCTAAAAGGCCAAACGTAAGTGTTATGTAGTCCTCCTTTGTTACCATCTCACAGAAAATAAGGGCACCTTCCCTTTTTATTTTCTTTTTTATGTTAGATACATTTTTTATGATATTGGAAGAAACATGAAGCACGTTAGTACCTATCACCAAATCATATCTTCCCTCGTCGTCCCTAGTTTCCTGTTCAATGTCTACCACTTTAAAATTAACAAACGGATATTCCTTTCCATAAGTCATTTTACCATAATGAATAAAGCTTTCCGCCACATCGGTATAATCATATTGCAGGCAATTTGCATATTTGTTTACGGCCTTTAGTACATAAGCTGATGTTCCTCCTGTTCCAGCTCCGATTTCCAATATGCGGATTTGCTCATTCGGATTCTCTTTCCATCTGGAAGCCACAAAACTACCAACCCAATTCGCAAGCACCTGATTATAAAAATCAGATATTTTATTACCACGATAGACATTACCAACCAGATTGACATTGGAATTTGGGAACATAACCTCAGTCGCTGTAATCTCACCCCGAAGAACAGCCAGGTACTGTTCCATACAGGCATCAATCAATGTGATATAAGCCTCTGTTTCAGGATGGCAGTCCATTAATCTTCTTCCTTCTTCCTCCAATTCATTTAATTCGTTCAATGCTTCATTCCTTGTAGTAATACTATTTTCAGCACGTTCAATAAAACCATTCCGTTCTGTAATACATAATAATTCATCGAATAATTTATTATATTTTGGAATCAGACCCAACTTTCTCTTTATGAAATCAATTGAATTAACTTCATTATAATACTGGAAGAGACCTGCCTGATGAAATACTTTTAAAAGTTTTCTTCCAGCATAATTTGAAATCTTTTCATAACCACAGGTATCCTCGATGATGTCAGATACTTTTATCTCCGCACCCAAACTTATCTTTTCAAAACCTGAAGTCTTTGCTGATATTATGTATTCCTTGCTGTCATCAATACCTATTTTTTCATATATTGATTTATCACATTTCATCATTATTACTTGCTTAACCGGATTGGCTAGGCACTGTTCGATGCAGGCAATTCCTTCTTCCGGTTCAATCGAATAGATTCCAGCCCTTTTCATCCGTTGTTGATATTCTTTTCCTGAGACTATACCGGTACTACCCCAATATCCCCAGTTAATAACGCGTGTATTCCAATTCTCCACAGAAGCAATATAACGTGCAAGGTTTTCTTCAAAAGTACAAGCTGCAGAATAATTACTTTGTCCAATCATTCCAATCATGGATTGAACGGATGAAAAATACAAGAAAAAATCCAGTTGCTTTCCAGCAAATGCTTTATATAACCCGATGCTTCCGTTTACCTTAGGCCAAAGCACATTTTTCATATCTTCTTCCGACATATTGGTAATTAGCTTGTCCTTAAGAACAATGGCAGAATGTATTACACCGTTTACAGGACCAAATTTTTCTTCAATGGCAGCTACAGCATTTTTCATTTGTTGATCATTTCCACCATCTGCACTAAGGTAGGTGATATTTCCACCCTTTTCAGATGTCTTTTGGAAATGTAACATTTCTGCTTCACTTAGTTCATTGCTTCGACCTATCAATATAATGCTTGCCTGATATTCCTTCAATAAGTAATCAGTCAATACAGTTCCGATTCCACCTCTGCCACCAAGAATTACATAGACACCATGATTCTTAAATCCACCTTTCCTTTTATTCATTACTATCGGGTAGAATTTCTTAAAGTATGCTTTTCTCTCTCTTATGCATACCTCCTGCAGTTCCTTACTGCAAGGAATTGTACATAACAATTGTACGGTGGTAACTAAGTCGGTATGTATCTCACTTAGATCCAAGTCCAGGCAACTTACATATAGATTCTCAAACTCCTTTGCAGCAGAATGAAGAAATCCAAATATACCTCCTCCTTCCGCTACTATCATTTCATCTGTAATTTGGTGAAGGTTATTGGTCACTACAGTTAATTGCACCTTATGGTCAAAGCCCTGATTATTATCAAGAAGCTTAATCAACCGATAAAGCTTCATTAGACTACTATCCTCTAGTTCGAATTGGTGAATCTTATTAAAGTAATTATCCTCATTCTCGATGGATGCCAGATAATAAATTCGGTCCGCTAAACCAACCCTTTGTATGCTTTCACTGCTATTAATTAAATCCTCTATAGCATAAGCTACCGTATTGATACCATATACTACTTTCAATTGTTTTACTAATTCTAGAGTCTCAAGCTGATGTCCTGAATATATAATGACACATAGCTGATTAGAATAATTACCTTCGGATTTTAACTCCTCCAAAGGATATCTTTCCCAAACAGGAGTAAAAGTATCTCTTCGATGATTTTCCTTTGCTATACCAACCACAGCGGTATTGATAACGCATAGGACATTGCCCTCTGCATCAGTAAGTTCAATATTAAACTGATTATTTCCTTGTTTTGTAACATATCCATAGGTAACACTGCGTTGATTCATTTTGCAGGTAAGGCTTCCAACATAATATGGCAGGAGTGGGCCTTCCATACCCTCCATAATGAGCCCGCTGATTCCCTGAAATGCTCCATCAATTGATAAAAACGGGAGTTCATAGCCTTTCTGATTATCTTCTACGTTCGCATCGAACCGAACCAGTGCTTCATTCTCATTGGAATTTATGGAATGAATGGATCGAAAACAGCTCCCAAATAAAATCCCCAATTGCTCGGTTACCCAATAGTGCTGTTTTGCATCTAGTTGTTTATTACATCGTGATTTTATCTTATCCAGTGATATTGCTTTCGAATAAAATTCTTTTTCAACGAAAGCCACGCCTTTTGCATATATAGTTTCGGTACTTTGATCAGAACCAGTAATAGCATAGGAGTATTCAGATCCTTTCTTTGTTATTCTTAAGTCGATCTGTAAGCTTCCATCAACAATAATCGGTCTTAACCAATAGACCTCTTGTAATGTTATAACTCCCACTGCTTCAATAACACTGACAGCTTCTGTTACCATCTCCAGAATCACTGTTCCTGGAACTACTCTTTTTCCCGAAACCTGATGTTCCTCCACATACCACTCATGTTCGGTCAGATTGATCGGAAATACGTGTTCCAATGGAGAAACAGAAATGTGACGTCCGATAATACTTCTCTTTCTAACACTCTTTTCGATAACTACTTTATTTTCCTTCTTCATCCAGTAACGTTTCTTCTCAAAGGGATAACCTGGTAAAGGTATTTTATATGGTTTTTCGGTTTTATAAAGACTACTCCAGTCTATATTTCCTCCTGATACCCAGAGCTTTGCAATGGATTCTGTCCGATTATACTCACAAAGCTTGTTAATATAATCTTTCCCTAAGTCATCCATGAACAAAGTGTCTAAAATCTCATTTTTCAACTTAGCATCATTAAAAAAAACATGTTTATCATTATCACGGTGGATGAAGCGTTCTAACCTTTGTTCTAAGCTGTCTAGATTATTAAATAGGATAGCCAGACGATAGTTAAAATTCTTTCTTCCTGTTTGTAAAGTATATGCCAGTTCATTTGGACAAACAGTATCCTTGTTCCTATTAATGAAATTTAAGAATAGGGTGGCATATTCTTTTAACCGTTCTGGATTCAAAGCTGATAGTACAAAGATAAAACTTTCTCTATGCTCCTGTTCGGCTTTCGGTACTGGATATTCCTCTAAAATCACATGTGCATTTACTCCGCTAAAGCCAAAGCCACTGATTCCTGCTCTTTTGGGATACGATTCTTCTATTGTCTCATCCCAGTTTTTAGCTTCGTTTACAATATAAAATGGACTATGCTCTAAGTTAATATAAGGATTAAGCGTGTGGTAATGAATCGTTGGTGGAATTATATTATGCTTCATTGCTAATACCACTTTTAACAAGGATGCCATTCCAGCAGCTGCTTCCAGATGTCCGAGATTCGATTTTACCGAACCGATTCCGCAGGACTTCTTCCTATTATCTGTATTCGGATAAAAACGTGTAAACGCATTTTTAATTCCGTTAATCTCTATTGGATCACCAAGGTTAGTTCCTGTCCCATGAGCTTCAAGATAGCTGATACTTAATGGGTCGATTTTAGCTTTACTGATTGCATCATAAATAACCTCGGCCTGTGCTTTGGGATTAGGTGAAGTAAGGGAGTTCGTTTTTCCACCATGATTGACTGCACTTCCCTTTATAACAGCATAAATATGATCATGATCTTTGATTGCTTTATCTAAAGGTTTGAGCAGCAACGCACCACCGCCTTCTCCCCTTACATATCCATTGGCATCCTTGTCAAAGGTCTTGCATCTGCCATCAGGACTAAGCATTCCTGCTTTACCGAAGGAGATATAAATAGAGGGTGACAGTATGCAATTGATACCACCTGCCACAGCCATTTCACATTCGCCATTCTGTATTACAGAAACTGCTCTATGAACTGCAACTAAAGAGCTTGAGCAAGCAGTGTCAATTGGTTCACTCTCTCCGGACCAATTCATAATATAAGAGATTCGATTGGCAATAACGGAATGGGTAATGCCAAGTGCAGAATATGCTTCAATATTCACCTGGTTTTCACGTAACAGTTCTTGATAATCTGATGTTGAAGTTCCAACAAATAAACCAATCTTTTCACCTGATAAATTCTCAGCATTATATCCGGCATCTTCAATCGCATGCCAAACGATCTGTAAGAACAACCGTTGCTGTGGATCCATAACCTGGGCTTCTTTCGGAGCGATTCCAAAAAACTCGGCATCAAAGCAATCCACATGATTCATAAATGCTCCCCATTTTGAATTTGTCTTGTTCACTTCATTAGAAGGATCACCAAAATATTGTCTCCAGTCCCATCTATCAATTGGTATTTCGTCGACTAGGTCGGCTCCTTTTACTAAAGCCTCCCAGAATTCATCCAGATTCTCACAGTTTGGCATAATACCGGCTATACCAATAATAGCAACAGGTATATCCTTACCTGATTTTGTCGTTTCTGTTACAGGTATTTGCATTTTTTGAACTACATTTATCTGTCTAGCAGCACTCTTAATAAATCGCTCCGAATGATATTCTTTGAGATAAGCAAGCATCGTATCTAATGTATGATATTCAAAAAAAGTAGCCGGCGTTAGTTCTAAACCGTATTTTGCATTAATGCTGTCTGCTAATTCCATATAGGTTAAGGAATCAAAGCCAAAGGATCCAAAATCATTTTCATTATTTATATAGTCCATCGGAACCTTAAGAATTCTACTAATCTCATCTTTTATAAAGTTTTCCACACTTCCATCTTCTATCAAATTACTATTCATAACTACACCACTTACCTTTTCTTTCATCCCATCAGTAGTAATAAGTAATTCTTCTTTTAACACCTTGTTTTCTTTTGAAATGACATCTTTATTTCCATAAAATATAACTACATTTTTTAATTTTGATTGTAAAATGTTGTCGAGAGTCTTAATTGCAATATCATTAGGAAGCGGCTGCATTCCAAATTTAAGACTTAATTGATTTTGCATGGTTTTTGAAAGCTGCATACCCCCGTCTTTCCAATAAGGCCATGCTATACTAATACTTTTTCCAAAACGTTTATTTCTCTCACATTTTACAGCTCGCTCACTTATAAAATAATCTACATATGCATTTGCATAACTATAATCACTCTGACCTTCATTACCAAGGATTCCTGCCATTGCAGTATAAGCGATAAAAAAATCTAATTTTTTATCCTTTGTAGCTTCATCAAGATTATGGATTCCATCTATCTTTACTTTACAAGTTGCCATAAAATCATCGAATTCTTTTTCTATAAATCTTTTATCATTGATAATACCTGCAGTATGAATAATCCCCTTTAGTTTACCAGGGAATTGTCTCGCCTGTTCTATTGCCTGATGGGTAAAATCACTATCGGAAATATCCCCTTGCATGTATGTAACTTGTATTTCATATTTTCTGAGCTCATGAAGCATAGTATTAATTTTTTCTTCATTTCGGCGACCAACGATTAGTAGATTTCCCTTCTTTTTTGCTATATACAGAGCCGTCTGATAACCTATTTTGCCAAATCCCCCGGTAATAAGGTAGGTTCCGTTCTGTTGAATAGCAAACTCATAATCACAGGTTGGCTTTATCTGTCCTAATTCATGTATGAATCTTTCTCCATTAATATATTTCACTGATGGACTAGATTGCTTCTCCTGTAATTCCTGATTCAATAATCTATAATCCGACTCAGTTTCAAGCTTCTCCATTGCCAAAAGTTTAAAGCTTATGTTCGGATACTCTAACTGCAACGCCCTAATCAATCCTTCCAAAGCGCAATAAGCCATACTATTCTCAGATGTTTCATATACTAACATGATTCGCTGAAGTTTCTTTTTGATTCCAAACGCTAATATATGTTTCAGTAATTGGAACAGGCCAAGTGGAAAGCTGTAATTCTCCTCCATCTTCTTGGAACAGAATATAATAACGTTTTCTTTACTTTCAGTTCCATCCGTAAGCAAGTTATAGTCTTCATACCCATGTACATTAATATCACATATTGATGAGCAAGCTTGCTTGATATCATCGCAAAAGGCCAAAACCTTCTTATGGTTACTCTCTGCAGTCAACCTTTGAAGAGTCCATTTTTGTTCATAATAAGCAACACCATAAGTTGGCTGGTTTAATGCTCTGGCATAGAAATCTTCCATGTTTACAAGGGTATTTCCACTAAGATCACAGATCCGAAGATTAAACTTTTTGTTTTGATCATCATTCCTTGATTCAGAAACTTTGGCATACACATAACATTCCTCAGGAAGTTTACTATATACTTCCAGCTTTTTTAGTAAAAATGGTACGTATGAACTTTGGATATCCGGATTAAGGTGTGACATAAATGCAATTACTGTTTGCAAAGCCCCGTCCATAATTGCTGGATTTAATGTAAATGCTGGATTATGGCTATCTAAAACATTGGATAGTTTAAGATGAGCTATGGCATACTCCTCATTGTAATAAATTTTCTGTATTACTTGAAAGCTTTCCCCATATGCAAATCCTACTTTTTGAAAGGCCTTATAGCATTCCTCCCTACTAATCACATTTAAATTGGTAATCAGGCTATTTATATCAAATTGTTCGCGTCCTGCATTGGGAGTTCCGAATACGATATCACATTTTGCTAACCGATCCCCGATACAATGATTCTTATATTCATAGAATTCTGCCTGCATTCCATTGTCTCTGGATATATAATGCACGATTAATTTTTCTTCAGATAATACCGTAACCGGCTTTAGCCATGTCATATTCTTAATTATACAGAATATATCTGAACAAACCTGTAACCCGCCGTAATAGGCCGCCTCTAAAAAAACTACACCGGGCAATACACATTTGCCTTGAACAATATGATCTTTGATATAAAAATCAGTTTTGTTGCATTGTATTAGAAACTTTTTTCCAGAATGGTCAGACATATTCTCTATCATGATAGGATGTTGTTCCTTCATAACAGCCATGCTATTACCCTCTGCTGTTTTACTGCCTCCTACTGTTTTACTCTGTTGCTGAATCCAGAACCGGTTCGTTGAGAATTCATAAACAGGCAGAAAAAGCTTTCGATACTTACCCTTCCCGTATAATTCGTCCCATATAATATTTTCGCCAGATACATAGGACTTACCTAATTGAGCTAAGAATGACTTTTTTTCATCCTCTGGTAATTTCTCATCTTTCAAAATATCATACAGCTCTGCCAAACTATATTCTTCTTGAACGGGATGTTTTAAAGGCACTGTCAGTACTCTGTCATTCTCTCTTTCTTCTAAAATATCTTGCAGTGCTTTAAGAAGTTTATCAGCTTTTTCAGCCAATATTGCAATTCGAACTTTATGCTGTTGTCTTGTACAGGACAATGAATAAGCAAAGTTGCCACAATCAAAATTATCTTTATTACTATGGATGTAGTCTATATACTTCTCGCACATTCTTCTTAACGATTCTTTACTGTGCGCAGATATCGGATATAGATAACATCCATCACGATGTTGATATTCGGTATGATCTATATGTTCCTCAAGTACCAAATGACAGTTTGTTCCTGAAAATCCAAATGCACTGATAGCTGCCCTTCTTGGTGAATTTCCTTCTGTCTTCCACTGCATTACTTTTGTATTGACATAAAAAGGACTGTTTTCAAAATCAATCGTCGGATTGCTATTATGGTAATGTAAGGACGGAACCAGTGTATGATTTTTTATACATAGTAAAGTCTTAATAATACTACATGCACCGGATGCAACAAGCGTATGGCCAATATTACTCTTAACGGAGCCAATTGGGCAAAATTGCTTTTTCATGGTATACTTTCGGTATGCATCACTTAATGCAAATATTTCGATTGGATCTCCTAATGCAGTACCTGTACCATGTGCTTCAACATATCCAATCGTTTCGGGATCTATATGGTATTTGTCGTATACTTCATTGATCAAACTCTGCTGTGATGAACTGCTTGGCGCCGTTATTCCATTGGTCTTTCCGTCCTGATTCACTCCTGATCCAAGGATTATACCATAAATATGATCATGATCTTTAATTGCTTTTTTATATGGTTTTAAGACGATAGCCGCAGCTGCTTCTCCAGGTGTAAAACCGTCCGCATCCATATCAAAAGTACGGCATCGTCCTTTGATTGCCAGCATATTAGTTTTGCTTGACATCAAATAATAATCTTTTGTTGCAAATACCATTACACCACCGGCAATTGCAATTTCTGAAGACTTATCCCGTATACTTTCCATAGCCAGATGAACAGAAACCAGCGAGGAGGAACAGGCAGTATCCATTGAAACAGCTGGACCCTTTAAATTCAGGTAGTACGCAATTCTGCTGGCGAGAATCGATCCTGAATTACCCATAAACTGATAAGCATCAACATCGCAACCTGCTTCCCTTATTACACTGGTATAATCTCCACCACCATATCCAACAAAGACTCCGCACTTTTTATTATTCAGGCTTTCTTTCGTATATCCTGCATCTTCTAAGGCTCTCCATGCTTCCATTAAAAATAGTCTTTGCTGGGGTTCCATATATTCTGCTTCTTTAGGAGAAATGTGAAAGAATAGTGGATCAAACTGATCATACCCTTTTAAAAATCCACCCCATTTGCTGGTACTCATATTCGGAACTGAAGGATCAGGGTTATAAAAGCCTTCTAATTTCCAACGTTCCTCCGGTATTTCGACAACACAGTCCTTAGCATCAACAAGATTCTTCCAGAACTCATGAGCGTTATCTGCTTCCGGAAACTGTCCCGATATTCCAATAACTGCAATGGCCTCATCTTCTTTAGATGTTATTGATAAAGAATTTAGCAGTTTAAACGCAGTCTGTGGCTTAATTTCATTCTCTTGTACCATTTTTAATACATCTGATTTGGTTAGTAAACTTGTCTCCATCTATTCCTTCTCCATCCATCATTCATGAAACTTTGCGGTTCCGTCATACAATTGTTTCAGCATTAACAGCATATCTGCTTCTTTCAGGTTATCTAAATCACTTACACTAAATGTTTGAATATTGCTCTTTTCATTAGATGATTTCTCTTCTAAACTCTCAGCGACGGCTGCGTCCTTCTTATCATCAATGTCAATCAGATTGGTTGTAATCCCGCTTTTATGGTAGTCCTCATATATTTTATCCACTAATAGCATAAGATTAGAAGAACTATATAATTCTGTTGGCCGTAAAGCTATACTCATCTGACGATTAATCAATTGTATAAACTCAGTACTAAGTATTGAGTCGATACCTAAATCTACAAAAGGAGTATCTGGTTCGAATTCAGCCTCATTCATTCCAAGCACCTTTGCCAAACAGGATTTCACTTGTATTAGGATCTCATGCTTTTTAAAATTACAACTAATCGCACCTTTTGGCACATCTTCAAACTTTACAGTTTGCTTTGGCTTCCTATCATTTGCAGGATGGGAGTCCAGTAAATGCCTCTCATCTAGTAAAATCACTCCGTCACTTACCGCTGTCAAAACATCCTGTGGTAAAATTTCACATTCTCCCTGATTAAGCTTATTGAAGTTTAAAAAACCGTTTCTCTCCAATACTTCCTTCCATTTCTTATCATCCAATAACGGACTGCCTGGAATTCGATTATCCGGATCTTTATAAAGCCACCATCCTTCTAATAAGCCAAAAGTTAAGGTTACATACTCTTCCTTTTTCACCATCTCATTAATGAAAAGAATTCCATTTTTCTTCAACTTCTGTTTCACAACTCTAAGGGTAATATCCATATCAGCTGTGGCATGCAATACATTCGCTCCGAAAGCCATATCATATACCCCGATGTCTTCTCTGGATTCTTTCGTCGCATCAAACAACTTAAATTCCATAAAAGGATAAATGCTACCATAGACTCTCTTGCCATATTTCAAAAAGCTTTCTGAAATGTCTGTATATACATAGACTACAGCATCCCGATACTGATCTAATTTTTTCAAAACACCCTCGGAAGTTCCTCCAGTACCTGCACCAATTTCGAGAATTCTTATTTTCCCCTTATGCCCCTGTTCAATCGTCTTCTGGACATAAGCAACTATCATCTGACCAATCATTTCATTATAAAAATCAGGAAGTGGATTACCTTTATATACCTTGCCAACCAAGTCCATTCCACCATCAGGGAATATAATACTCGTCGCTTCTGTCTTACCACACAAAATATCACTATAGTGTTCCATACAGGTATCTATCAGATTTAAGTAGTCAGTAATCTCCCTATATTGGGATCGTAGGGCTGCTTTGTCAAAAGCACTGTCAGACAGAGCTATATGTACTTTTTCTGTTGTTCGTATTTCACTTCCGATTAATTCGATGTAATTACCCCTTTGTAATATCGAAAGCAATTCATTGAACAGTTTTTTGTATTCTTTGTGGATGCACATCAAGTTCATCATATCTTCAATATTAATTACTTCATTCCCATGGAGTAATAAACCACTGTCTTGAAATACTTTAAGGAGCTGATAACGGCTATAATCCTCCAGAATTTTAAAACCTTTCGCATTACCGATGATGTCTTCCACTGTATAATTCCTATTCCTATACTCTGTACTTGACATATCCGTAGATACATTAACCATAGAACGAATATCGCAAGTGATACCGATACTTTTCAGTGTTTCGGCTTCCCCTTTCAGTACAATAAGTTGATCTAATGGATTAGATAATACAGCTTCGATACAAGCCATTCCTTCCATTGGTTCAATGGAGTATACCCCTTGATTCATCATCCGTTTTTGATATTCCTGCGTTGAAACAATACCGATACTGCCCCAGTATCCCCAATTAATAACACGTACATTCCAACTCTCATTACATGCAACATATTTACTAAATGAATCTTTGAACGTGCATGCCGCAGAATAATTACTTTGGCCTCTCATACCGGTGAAAGACTGCACTGACGATAAAAACAACATAAAATCAAGATTTTTACCTTTAAAGGCTTGATATAACCCAATACTGCCATTTACCTTAGGCCATAGTGTAATATCTAAGTCATTCTTTTGCATATTTGATATCAACATATCCTTTAGTACTATGGCTGAATGAATCACTCCTTGAATTTGACCATACTCTGCTTCAATAAGGGAAACAGCCTCTTTCATCTGTTCTATATTACCTGCATCGGCTGTTATATATATCAGCCTGCCGCCAAGTTCCTCGATTTCTTTCCTATGCTTTGTTACTTTATCCTTGACATCAGTACTTCTTCCGATAACCGCAATATTAGCATGATAGCTTTCAGCAAGATATTTGCTTAACTCTTTTCCAATGCCACCCATTCCACCAAGTATTACGTAGACTCCACCCTTACGAAAAGCAGTAGGATTATCAGCCAATGTAACAGGGAGAATTTTACTGATAAATCTTCTCTCCTTACGATATGCAATATGCTTTAAATTTCTTGCACATTCTTCATGACATATCATACCAGCAAAAGTCTTCAGTCTATCTTTATCTCTGACCTTTTCAATATCAATACATACTGCATCTACATAGGGGTATTCTTTCACAGCTGAATTCAGATAACCAAATAAGGTACCTCCAGCCGGATGAACTATATCACTTTCCACTACTTTACATACATTTTGAGTTATCACTGTAAGTTTTAGATTATAATCTGCCTTGCTGTATTGCTCCAAAATATGAAATAATTGATGTAATGCATAGATACCCTCCTGGTGACAGCCATCGAGAGTATCCTGATCCGAAAGTTCTATCTCTTCTTCCCGAATTCCCCCTAGAAAATAGATATGTTCGGCTGCTAGGATTTTATTTCCTTCTGTCACCATATCCTGTGTACGAATCGTATAAATATTTTCTGCATTATATAAGGATGCTATATGTTCAGCTAAAGCAAATCCGGATTGCCCAGTAAGAATAACAATATCTTCATTGGTTAATCCATTTCTCTCTTTATGATCTTCCATTTCCCAGTTGATCCTATAAGTCATGGACGAAATAGGCCACGATATTTCCTTCGACTTTTTACTGTTTTCAGTAATTTTAGAAGATTTTATATCATCCTCTGGCTTAATCTGTAAATTAATTTTCTTTACCCAGTGTCTGATCTTAGCGAAGGGGTAACCTGGTAATGAAATTCTTCTGCCACTATTCATACAGGCTTGTACTAAGGCATCCGTGTCAACATTATAAATCCAACCTACTAATGCATCTTTTTCTTTTATAATCTCTATCCTTTCCTTGTCTTCTGCCAGTTGCTTATTGTCATGTTTATTGTCATGATAATATATGTTGTCACTTTTGAAATTGTCTAAATACTGTTGCAGAATCTTTGCTGCATGGAGTCGGTTTTCTGCATAAAATCCAAGCCTATACTCCATTGGTTCTCTACCTATCACTAAGCTATAGGAAATGTCCCGGAGATTCTCTGGTTTTTTATTGCTTAATAAATAATCCATCATTACTTTAGCATATACTCGTAATTGCTCTTCATTCTTTGCAGATAGAACGAATGGATACTGCTTTTTATCCTCAAACTGTATCACCCGCTCTGGTGCCTCTTCGAACACAATATGAGCATTGACTCCACCAAATCCAAAAGAACTAATGCCGGCTCTCTTTGGAATGATTTTGCTATTTATATCATATCGGTCCGGCCACTGTTTCGCTTTGCCACTGGCTATATATAGGGGTGTCTGATCCATTCTGATATGTGGATTTAGATTATTGAAATGTATTGTCGGCGGAATTATTTTATGTTCAAGTGCCTTAATCACCTTGATGATACCGGCAATACCAGCAGCTGCTTCCAAGTGCCCGATATTACTCTTTACACTACCAATAGCACAGAATTTATCATCAAAGTTTTGAATACCTGCTGCCATAAATGCTTTTCTAATTCCCTGTATTTCAACCGGATCACCCAGTTTTGTACCTGTACCGTGAGCCTCAATATATGATATTGTATCAGGTTCAATTTGTGCATTTTTCCAAGCTTGTACAATTACATCTGCTTGTGAGTTTGGGTTCGGAACGGTAAAGGAATTCACCTGTCCGCCGTGATTTACTGCACTTCCTTTTATAACAGCATAAATATGGTCACCATCCTCAACTGCTTTGCTGTATTTTTTCAAAAGAACAGCACCTACACCTTCCCCTCTGACATATCCATCCGCCTCTGAATCAAATGCTCTGCAACGTCCGTTCGGACTCAACATCCCGGCTTTATGAAAGGATATACTAACTGTTGGAGTCAATATCAGGTTCACACCGCCTGCAATGGCATAGTCACAATGATTTGTCCTTATTTGTTCCACCGCTTTGTGAAGAGCAACAAGTGAGCTTGAACATGCTGTATCAATCGGTTCACTCGGTCCATGCCAATCCATCAGGTATGAGATACGATTCGGTAAAACCGAATGCGCTATACCAATAACAGACAAGGATTCCACTTGGTTAGAATTTGCTCGAAGGACTTCGTTGTAATCCCATCCACAGATACCGACAAAGATACCGGTATTACTTCCTCGCAAATCCTCCGCCTTATATCCAGCATCTTCTATCGTATTCCATACTGTCTGAATAAAAAGACGATGCTGGGGATCCATTAAGGTAGCTTCTTTGGGACTTATTCTGAAGAACTTTGAGTCAAAGTTCTGAACATCGTTAATAAAACCACCCCATTTTTGATTAGTATCACCCTCGTAATCGTTCCAATCCCAACGCTCCCTAGGTACAACACTAATCAAATCATCTCCTTGGACTAAATGCTCAAAATAGCTATCTGCATCTTCTGATCCTGGCATAATACAACTCAGACCAATGACTGCTACTGCATCACAGGTATCGCTGTTATGTATTTTTTCTTCAATAGGTTCCACAATCATTCCATATATCGAGTCAATATCTTCAGTAGGTTTATTTTCATTTTTCCTTGATAATGATATTGGTGGAATTTGCACTTTCGTAATTGCTTCTTCATAGGTCTTGCATAAATACTTATAGATTCCTTCCAAGGTTGGATACTCAAAGAAAAATGCAGGAGATAAATCAAATCCATACTTATTATTTAATATTTCTGCCAGTTCCGAATACGTAATAGAATCATAACCATATTGACTTAGATCCTTATCTCTGCTAATCCCTCCTTTTTTCTTTACAACAGTACATACTATTTCTTCGAGTTGCTGAAAAAAATCAGAATACACGCCATCTTCCATCAAGGAAGTGCTCTTTCTCTCTTTTATTCCTGTTTTCTGAAATGATGCTTCCTCTTCAACGGATGCGAAATGGAAAAGTTTTGATAACTTTGCAGGGTTTCCTTTTAGTACAATCACATGATTTCCTGTAAAGCATGAAGCTTGTTGCAAAATGTTGATTCCTTCCTTACTTAGAATCGGAACCATTCCTACTGTGGTCTCTAAGTATTTTTTTGATGTCTCAGATATTTGGATACC
This sequence comes from Bacillota bacterium, assembly GCA_023457255.1. Lineage (GTDB taxonomy): Bacteria > Bacillota > Clostridia > Lachnospirales > Lachnospiraceae > Lachnoclostridium. The sequence goes on from JAEWMB010000013.1 coordinate 38,512, forward strand.
GCTGTTATCCCATAAAGACCAAGCAATCGCAATCGTCCTGCCTCGTCTTTCATTTTTCTCGACCATACGATTACGTTCTGTTGCGAATATATCCAGGACTGCATTGCTGTATGCATAATCAGCCTGACCATAATTTCCAACGATACCAGTAATTGATGAATACATCAGGAAGAAATCCAAAGGCTCATTTTCAGTAACCTGATCCAGACAATATGCGCCATCCACCTTTATGGCAATGGTTTGCTCCATTTCATCATATGTTTTATGAATCAACATTTTATCATCCGCTGTTCCTGCCAGATGTAAAATCCCATGAAGTTCTTTGCCGCTATCATGCAGCCGGGTTAATATCTGTGCCATGCCTGTCTGATCTGTTACGTCGCATGCATAATAAGTTACGTCTACTCCATATTTTCTTAAGTCATCTAATAATTTATTTTTCCTATCATCAAGCCCACTTCTTCCGGTAAGTATCAGATTTCCTCCTAAGTTTGCAATGTAGTATGCCAAAGGAACTCCAAGCTTTCCAAGTCCTCCCGTAATCAAATAATGGTTCCCATTTTTAGGGACAAAGACAGGTACTTCATCATCGTTTTGAGTATATTGATTAAAACAACGTATATATCGTTGATTTTCATTTCTGTACACTATTTGGTTATCCCAATCATCGGATAATAGTTCCTTCATAGCAGCTTGATATACATCCGTATTCGTAACATGTAGTACTTTGGTTTTTATACTATGATTTTCTTTATTCACTGATTGAGCGAAAGCATCCAAACCCTGAATTGCTCCAAACAGTTCACTATTTACCTCATTTGTCACAAGAATCTTGACCAGCTGCCCATCAAATTTTTCTTGTAGCAGGAAATGATATAGCTCATAGAATGGGCGTAATACCTTACTTCTCTTTTTCCCACTTTCCTTAGTAAATTCCTTCTTACAGAAATACAGAATTGACAAGTTCTGATTCAATAATCCTAGTAATTTTTCCTGATAATCGTCCATTGTTACATATATCATTTTATTATGGATTACTGAATTCACCTGTTGTCTAAACTCATTTAATTCTTCCTTTGAATATGCAAATAATACTATATTATTAAAGCTACTCAGACTTTTTACAGGTAGTATGTCCTTCTTTTCCATTCCCATATGAAGCATTTGAATATGATTCGCTGACTTTAACATTCTTGGAAGGAATCCTTTTATCTCAATTGCAGTTTTTCCCTCACGACTAAGTATTGAGATATCATATTTACGTAATTCCGAAACTTTATTTCCCTCCATCAATGCAATTCTTGTATAAATATAACCCTCTGGTTCTGTTTTATCATGTATGATAATTCGATCAACAGAAAACGGAATGTAGAGCTTGCCGTTATCCGAACCAAGGATTCCCTTTGGTGAGGTAATTGCTGCATCCATAATACTTGGATGAAGGACATACTGTTCATAATCCCGTCTTTGCTCCGCCGGAACTGCATACTTTATGAGCACCTGAGATTCACTTCGTTGTATACTTTCTACCGCTTTAAGACCCGAACCCAACATTAACCCTTTATTCTTAAAATCCTCGTAGAAAGATGTAGCGTTTGTTACATTCTCCAAGTGATTTCCTAATTTATCTAGTTCCACCGTTTCTGCCACACTCGGCAAATCATAGTTCAAAGTGCACTGAAAGTGAATTTGATTTTCACTTTCTGAGTCCGATGTTACCCTTCCCATGATCGTATTATTTCTTCTTTCAAATGCTATCTTAACCTTATAGTCATTCTGTCCAAGGGTAACCGGTTGCTTCCATATAATATGATCGAAAATCCTAGCCTTCGTATTAGTTGATACTAAATCTGAGCTTTTCTTGATCATCTCCAAATAAGCAACGCCTGGCAAAACGTATTGATTATGAATAACATGGTCTCTCACATAAAAATCTTTCTGTGACAGAGTCTTCTCAAAGAGCAACCCGTCTAAATTTGATATATTACGATCTATCACTGGTGAAAGACCATGTATCATTGTGTCCGATTTTCTCGGCTTATGATTATTCTCAGGCAACCAATACGATGTTTCGTGAAAGGGATAAGTCGGTAAAGGAACCCGTACAAGCTTTTCCGGGTATAAAAGGTTCCACTCAATCTGCATCCCTTTCACCCAAATCTGAGCCAAACGTGTATAATTTCTTTCACGAACCAGCTTTTTAAGGATATCCTCAATTTCATTTTTTTGGAGTAAGTTTCCACCTGACTCTTCCACTCTTTGATAAAATACTCTCTCCTGATTACATTTTCCACCCAGGAATCCATGCAGATGCTCCATTAATTCAAAATAGTTTAAAGCAACGATTGCCAAGCGCTCTGATCGCTCTTCCCTGCCAACTTGCAATGTATATGCCACATGACATAAGATAACGTGCTCTGGCATATTTTTGAATTCTTCTCTGTCTGTGATATGTTCCATATAGGAAAGCAGTTTTTGCGCATATTCCTCCACCTGTTTTCTTGAATCCGCAGATAAAACAAATACATACTCTTTCTGATTACAATTTGTATTTAACATTCTGGTTGTATTATTGTACTCTTCTAATACAATATGTGAATTCACTCCGCCAAACCCAAACGAGCTTACACCTGCTCTTCTGTTTATCATATTGTTATCTCTATCTACTTTACATTTCCAAGGCATACTGCGATCAACAATATAGAACGGAGTATGTTCAAGATTGATATAGGGATTACAGCGGCTATAATGTATATTCGCTGGTAATGTTTTGTTCTTCATAGCCAGTATTACTTTTAAAATTCCAGCAATACCAGCTGCCGTCTCTAAGTGTCCTATGTTTGTTTTAACAGAACCAATTCCACAATACTTATCATATTCTGCAGATTTATCTGTTAGATTAACATCAAATGCACGACATAATCCCTCTATTTCAACAGGATCTCCCAGCACAGTTCCTGTTCCATGGGCTTCAATATAAGTAATTGTGTCCGGGTTAACATTCGATCGTCTGTATGCATCCCTGATAACCAGGGATTGTGCTTGAGGATTAGGTGCAGTCAGAGAATTCGCTCTGCCTCCATGGTTAACGCTTCCACCTAACACAAGCGCATGAATGTAATCACCGTCTTCTACCGCTTTACTAAGTGGCTTCATTAGGATTGCGCCTGCACCTTCCCCTCTGGCGTATCCATTCGCAGCTTCGTCAAAGGTCTTGCAGCTACAGTCCTCACTTAACATACCAGCCTTACTGAATGCAATTGTCATATTAGGTGTTAAAATCAGGTTGACGCCTCCAGCAATAGCCATATCACAGAATCCATGCTCAATTGATTGAACCGCGTGATGGATTGCAACTAATGAACTTGAACAGGCAGTGTCTATTGGCTGTGATATCCCCTTTAGATTAAGCATGTATGAAATCCGGTTTGCTAACATGGAATGGGCGATTCCGGTGGATGAATAGGAATCAATTGGTATCTCATATTCTTTCATTAAATCGCTATAATCAAAATTACCTACACCTACGAATAAACCTGTATTGGTACCTGACAGATCACTCGCCTTATAACCGGCATTTTCGATGCATTCCCATACCGTCTTAATATATAATCTTTGTTGTGGGTCCATTGCTTCAGCTTCTCTTGCAGAAATCATAAAGAATTCTGCGTCGAAATCTTCAACATTACGAATAAACCCTGCTTTATTACATAGGGTTTTTCCATATTCTTTTTTTGGATTTCCATAATACTGTTTCCAGTCCCAACGGGATGCCGGTACAACGCTGATTAAATCCTGCTCTTTAGAAAGAGCTTCCCAAAACTGATCCAAATCATCGCAGCCTGGCATAACACCAGCCATACCAATAATGGCAATTGGCTCTTTCACAATAAACTCTAACTTTTTTGGCTCTTGCACTTTTGCTTCAAACCGAATGGGCTTTTTGCTTTCAGTTAACCTATCAGTTACTGTTTTATTGAAAATCTCTCTCTGAACATCTGTATCAATCACCTGTTCATCCATTTTGCATGTTTGAAGTATAAATGCCTTTGGATAATGCTTTAATAAATACCCGGCTAAATCTTGAACGGATTCTACCTCGTAAAATACAGATGGTCTTAATTCAATCTGATATTTTTCTGATATTTCTCTGGAAAACTGGGTAATCGAAATCGATTCCAGACCATAATCCGACATTTTTTTATCCCGTTTTATCGCCGTTACATTCGCATTTAGAATATGTGCCAAAAGCTTGGTCAAGTTCTCCTCCAGCAGAGCTTTTTCTATATAAACAACTTCTAGTTCTTCTGAAACTATAATATCACTTTTCTCTAATAGGATTTGTCTTACCTTTTTGTGATTTCCCTTAATCGGAATAACCACTTCACTGTCATCAGTAATGTTCGTAAGAAAACTGGTTCCCTCCGCAAGGGAAATAGGCTTAATTCCATAGATATCATACATTTGTTTTAATGATTCCAAAGATATCAACATGCCGCCATTTTCCCAGATTGGCCAACAAATACTGTGGGTATGTCCATATGCTTTGTTCTGTTGTACAAGGCGGTTTCTTTCCATAGTAAACGTATTAAGGCATCCGTTCGCATAAGCATAATCTGCTTGCCCTGCATTTCCATTGACCGCTGTAATAGAAGAAAAACATAGGAAAAAGTCCAGTTTATCATTTCTGGATGCTAAATCCATATGGATAGCTCCCAATGCTTTAACAGCTACCACTTGCTTTGCATCATCCATGCTCTTGTTCCTGAGCAAAGAATCTTGTAAGCAACCTGACAAATGTAAGATTCCATCAATTCTTTTATACTGTTTCCTTATTCTATCAAGGGTTTCTACTACAACAGAATAATCCTTAACATCACAGGTGTAATAAGCTGCTTTAGGACTAGAAAGACCTTGATTTAGGCTGTTAAGTCTATGTTCTATGTCATAGTCTTTCTCCCTTGATCCTAAGAGGATAATCTGACTGTGATATTTCTTCATAAGATCCGAAGCGATCTCATATCCGAGTTTTCCCATTCCTCCTGTAATCACATACACCTTATCGTTATCAAAAATCCTCTTTCCTTCTGTAATGAAAGATTCCTCAACCTGCATACAGTATCTATCATTATTATCATAACGGATCACAGAATTATCAGCAGTACTTGAGATATCATTGGCAAGCTGTAATAAGGATGCTTTTGAAGCATTGCTTATCAATTTAAAGCTTAATTGACTCTCTTCACAAACTGCAGATTTTAAGAACGCCTCCATTCCCTCATGCATGCTTAGATTAGTGATATAATAAATGCTTATATGATTCTTTTGTTGGATTACGGTCTTTAACAGTAGCATTAATTGTTCAAAACTCCTTTGAATAATCTCCCCTTTTTCTGAAAACACGCCTTCTATTCCGTACTCATCAATAAAAATAATTTCAGCCTTAGGATGCTCCCTTATATTAAGGGAGTCTATATTCTGAATGATTTTCACCGTGTGGTCATACATTGTAAGGCTGTCAATAACTGTATCCTGCAGGTGCTTCTCTAAGCTACTGTTATATAGAAGAAAGGTCCTTGGCTTTGATGTAGTCAAATCCCCAATTTCTACTTTTCTCCAGACCTTCTTATATACTAGAATTTCATCTTCACTCGTCTTTCTATTTAGTACGAACTCATTCATAAAGGGCTTCAAAATCAAGCCTTCCATTTTCACCGCTTCCAAACCGTTTTCATCATATAAAGTAATATCTACTTCCTTTTCTCTTTTCTCTCTATTACTTTCAGGATTCAAGACTAATACCGCATAAGCGTTCTGTTTTAATTCCTGACTATACCTTATTCTCCTGACAGAATAAGGTATATGCAGAATCATATCAGTATTCTCAGAAAATCCAATCATCGCTTGAATAGAAGCATCTAATAAGGAAGGATTGATAATAAACCCTTTGCTGCTCCCAAATTCATTTTCTAATTCAACACAGAGTCTGTCCTTTGATATGTATAATTTCTTCATTGCCCTAAGAGAGGGTCCAATCACCAATCCCTGTTTTTCCAACATACGATAACATTCATCACCGGTATATACCTTTGTTGCTTCCTTTTTAATCTGGGCAATCCTATTCTCCTGACTTACTGATTCAACAGTAACCGGAGAAACGATTCTGCCCTGAGCATGACTGATGATATTCTTATTTGACTCAGAATATACATGAAGGCTAAACTGATTCTCTTGATATAAAAATTCTGTATAAACCGCAATTTGCTCGGTAGGTACTGTAATTGGTATATTCCAGCAAAACTCCTGAAGTTCAAAGGTATTATGACTTTGATCTGCTAAGGCATCTACAACGGCTGTATGTACCATCTCTAACGTAATTACTCCGGGTAATACATTGTACTCGCCTATTTTATGATCTTTGAGATAGGGTTCGTTCTGATGAAACATCTTTTTATATTTTTGTTCCGAAAAAGTTGATACATTCGAATCAATGAGATAATGGATTCCATTTTGGTCTTTTCTTGATTCCCTTGGATATTTATCCATTACCCAATAACGGCTAAGGTCAAATTGATATCCCGGAATGGAGAGTACCGGCAATTTTTCTACGACAAATTTCCAATCGATTGTCTTGCCACTAATCCATGCTTTTGCAATTACTTCCAGATTCCTGTCTTCATAAGCCTTGGCGGTATCTTTCTCTGAATACTCTAAAGAAGCTTTTATAATAGACGCATCATATATTCCTTCTGCCTCCTGCTTCTTTTCGAAAAACTCGAACTGTTTTATCAGTCTTTTAATATCCTCAGCTACAAATGCAACTCTTATCTCATGTTCTTCCCGTGCAAAAGCCAAGGTAGACGCTATTTTCTCAAGTGGCATCTTCTCTGTAATACTATTTCTTAACGCTTTCACCTGTAAATGTAATGCCGTTTCCGTTTTAGCAGATATAATAATAATGTTTTCTTGTTGCTTCTTGACTGCTTGCTTCTCTTGTTGATATTCCTCCAAAACCAAATGAGCATAAGTACCTCCAAATCCAAAGGAACTAATGCCGGCGCGACATGGATATGAATCATTATTATCCCAAGTTACAGGTTCTTCATTTATATATAGGGGTGTATGTTCTATATTGATATATGAATTTAACTTTTCAAAAAATGGCATTGCTGGAATTTTTTTATTTTTTATAGTTAATGCTGCTTTAATAACACCTGCAATTCCGGCAGCACCCTCCGTATGTCCAATATTCGCCTTTGCAGAACCCAAAGCACAAAAGTTACCCTTATCCGTATAATGCTTAAATGCCTCTTTTAAAGCATTTACCTCAATAGGATCCCCCAGTTTCGTACCGGTTCCATGAGCCTCGATATAACCTAAGGTTTCAGGATTGATACCCGCACTTTCCCAGGCATCTAAGATTACCTTTGTTTCCTGTTTCATACTCGGTGCAGTAATCGAAGGTGTATAGCCACCATGATTCACTGCTGATCCCTTAATTACGCAATGAATCCGGTCCCCATCTCTTATAGCTGCATCTAAAGGCTTTAATAGTATCGCCGCTATTCCTTCTCCTGGAACATATCCGTCTGCTTTTTCATCAAAGGTATGACATCTTCCAGTTGGTGACAACGCTTGTATACTAGAAAAATAACGATAATGCCATGAAGAAAGCAACAGATTTATCCCTGCGGCAAATGCCATCTCACACTCGCCATGCATAAGTGCCTTACAAGCAAGATGAATGGCAACTAAGGAAGAGGAACAAGCAGTATCTACTGCCATACTTGGACCTTTTAAGTCAAAGAAAAATGAAGGTCTATTCGCATACATTGTCTGAGCATTTCCTGATCCATCGTATGGTTCAACTGCTTTTCCCGTTTTTCCCATCTCGGACGAATAATCCTGAAAACATGCTCCTACATATATACCTGTTTTTGATCCCCTGATCTCGTTTATTACCCCCGCATCCTCGACCGTATTATATAGAACCTGCAATAACAGCCGTAACTGCGGATCCATAGTTTCTGCTTCCCGAGGTGCGATATGAAAGAAATCCGCATCAAACTTGTCTACATTTTGAATAAAGCTTCCCCATTTTGAATAGGTCATATCTTTCGCCTGCATATCCTCGCTAAACCAAGGTTTATAATCAAAATGATCTATGGGAATCTCTTCTATCATATCAGCACCGCTTTGTATGTTTTCCCAAAATTCATCTAAGTCCCTCGACTTTCCAAACATACCCTGCATTCCAATAATCGCGATATCTTTGTGACCAGTAATCTGCTTATTTATCATCAATTCTATGTTATCTTCAACCACCCCACTCTCTGTTGGAGTATCCGTACCAGACTCCTGACAATCACCAAAATATTCTCTGATTTTGTCATTAAACTGGTCTAGCAGATAATTTGCCACCTCTTTTATATTCTGATACTCGAAAAAGAGTGTGGGGTATAACTCAATCTTCATATCCTGTTCGATTACATCAACCAGAGCGACCAACTGATTCGATTCCAAACCAAGATCCAGAAAATTTCTAGTTATATCTATATTCCCAGAAACGGATTTCAATCGTTGTAATACCTTGTCCTTAAGATACTCTTCAACGAAGCTTTTAAGCTTATCCTCCGGTGTATACTTACTCTCAGGTGTTGACTTCTCATAAGTATGGTTAGTTATTGCAGTATTTGATAGGTAAGTATCAGAAGAAGTCACTTCCCTGGTTAAACTCATTACACTGTCTACTTTTTTTAAAGTTACTCCATGTAATTGTATTACCAGCATTCCATCTTCAGCGTATAAATCAATATCTAATAAGACAATATCTGAATTCATCTTTTTTAACACAGAATGGCAATACTTAATTTCATCCCTACTTCTAAAATAAATCAATTCCTGAATCAAGATTGGAACATAGGGTTTGTCCTCTTTTTGTGAATATGGAGACAGGCTTCCGACTATCGCTCCATCAAGAAAAACCGGGGAAACTCCTGCATACTTTTCTGTGGGTATATGATTGGTTAGTTCACTGATAACTTCTTGCCCTTTTACCCACACCTTTTCCACTGTTTTTAGCGACGGTCCAAATTCGACTCTCACCGCTTTCATCTTATTATAAATCTCTTCTTTGGTAATAATCTGATCTGGAGTATTGATGAAACTCTGTATATCCATTTGTTGATCATTAATTTTGCCTTGCTCTGCTTCATGATAATAGTAAGATGCAGTTTCTATGGATGTACCTTCCGATTGCAGTAAGACTCTGACCGAATATTGTTCTGACTTATCTTTTCTTACAACTTCTATAGTTGCATTATCATTATTCTCAAGAACCACTGGTGATTGGAAGAGAAATTTTGACAGGTGTATGTCTTTTTGATTGCCACTTCTATTCAACGCATCCTCAATAGCCACAGCACAATACGTTACCCCTAATACAATTGGCTTGTCATACACCTTATGTTCGGTTACATAAGTACTTGTAGCCTTAAGCAATTTTGTATATGTGTCCTGTTTTACTGTTTTTTCTGACGTTAATCTACTCATCGCTTCTTCAACAGATATATTCTGATTATATACATCTTTGAAAATGTCCAGCTTATCCATCTGTCCCATTTCCTCCTTTGCTACTCTCTTATGGTTCTTAGAGCTTCTTCCGGCGTTATTTTGCCTTCCTTGAGCTTTTGTAACAATTCTCTAAGTATAATGTCATTTTCCTTCTCTACCATAGTTTCTTTGACGGTTGCTCTTTCTTCTATGTTTTTACCGAGCCAATAAACTTTTTTCTTATATTTGGGTAATGGCCTGGACATCCGCATCTTTCTGTTTGGATTCATCTCTTTATAATCTTCCAAAATCATGTGGCAATTAGTACCCCCGAAACCAAAAGACGATATAGCTGCTCTCTTATAGCCATTAATGCCAATCCAGGATTGATTCTCCATCAGCGGATAAAATGGTGAATCTGAAAAATTGAATCTTGGATGGGGTTTTTCGCAGTTTATTGTTTTAACAATAGTATCTTTATTCATCGACATTACTACTTTAATAAAGCTCGCTATACCTGCTGCTCTCAGTAAATGTCCCATATTTGCTTTCACAGACCCTACTGCACAAAACTTACGTTTCTCAGAGAATTTAAGATATACCTGTGAAGCAGCCTTAATCTCAATGGGATCTCCTAATAAGGTTCCTGTGCCGTGAGCCTCATAATAGGATATGGTTTCTGGTGATATACCACTTTGTTGCACAGCTTTATGAATTACCTCTTTTTGTCTCTCTAAACTCGGAGTCGTAAGGCCCATGGTATGTCCATCGTTATTCACAGCTGAACCCAGAATCACTGCTTGAATGTGGTCGCCGTCTTTGATTGCCTGACTTACCCTTTTTAACATAACTACTCCTGCCCCTTCTCCAAGGATAATTCCCTTAGCTCTTTCATCAAACACATATGTTTTATTTTCTTTAGTTAATACACCTGCTTGACTTAATCCAATATGAATCACCGGATCCATTAATAGTTGGACTCCTCCAGCAATTGCCATATTACAACTGCCGTCTTTTAGATGTCTTATTGCTTCATCAATTGCAACCAGGGAAGAGGAACAAGCAGTATCGACCACTAACGACGGTCCTTTCAGATTGTAATAATCAGAAATTCTAGCTGCTATCATATTCTGTATCGTTCCAACCACAATATGTTTCATGCCTTCCTGTGTAACATGATGTAAATGGTCCTTAACGTATGTACTTTCAGAAGCTCCAAGGAATACTCCGATTTCCTTCCCACTAAGTTCCTCCTTGTCATAACCCGAATTACACATTAATTCTTCTGACAGTTCAAGCATTAATCTTTGCTGTGGATCCATCACCAAGGCATCCGTCTGTGTCAATCCAAAATAATCTGCATCAAATAGATCAATATCTTCAATGAAACTTCCCCACTTTGATACAGTACTGTCTTTTCTGCTGTTGTCTAGAGAATAATATTGACTTACATCCCACCGATCAATTGGAACTTCAGAAATTAAATCCTTTCCAAGCATCAAGTTATTAAAGTATTCCTCTTGGTTTTTTGCACCGGGAAAACGACAAGCCATTCCAACTACTGCAATACGTTCATCTTCTTCCTCAACTGGTTTTGTTGTTCCTGAGTGATTAACCAAAATCTCCTGTATATCCGTGCTGCATATCTGCTTTTCCTGTTGTTTCGTTTGCAGAAACTCTGTATTCTTGATAATAAAATCCGTAATATTATCAATCGTCTTATAATCATTGATAATGCTTGGGTTGATTGTGGAATCTTGTAACAATGTCTCTAATTTTTCTAATGCATCCATCATCATAAGAGAATTAAAGCCATATAGTTCCAAGTCTTCTGACGTATCAATGGATTTTTCGTCAATTTTTAATACTTTAGCAAAAAGCTTAGTCAGTTCCAGTTTCAGATTCTCAATTTGATCCGGTAAAACTGACCCATCCTTATTTTTTATTACATCAGAAACTGTTTCTAAGGTATTCAGTGCTTTCCTGATTTTTTCTTTTTCCCCATAGAATACTGCAATGTTAGACAATTCTGAGTTCAATGCGGTTTCTAAAGCATTCCTTGCCCCATTTGCACTTAGCGGCTTAATCCCGAACTGTTTGTATTGAAGTTTAATGATTGCTTGATCTAAGGTCATTCCCCCTGCTTCCCAAAATGGCCAATTAATTGTAATACTCTTTCCGCTTCTTTGACCTTGTTGCACCATTTCCATCCGTTTACTGATAAATTCGTCCAGAAAGGAATTAGCATATGCATAATCAGCTTGTCCCACATTCCCATTGACCGCTGTAACAGATGAGAATGTACAAAAGAAGTCTAACTTTTCCTTCTGAGTAAGTAGATCGAGATTTTTAAGCCCTATTGTTTTAGGATTAATTACCTTAGCTATATTCTTCTCATTCTTATGAAGAATCACACTATCGTTCAATGCTCCTGCCAAATGAAATACACCATTGATGTCGCTATTTTCATTCTTAACCTTATGAAACGCAGCTTCAGCGGACGACATATCCGTAATATCTCCATAATAAAATGTTATGTTAGCTTCATATTCCTTAGGTATATCGTTAAATCTTTCATCTTTCTTTTGACTTCTGCATAAGATAAGCACTCTCGCTTGATATTCTCTTAGAAGGTAATCTGCTACAATGTATCCGATTCCACCGTTTCCTCCAACTAATAGATAAGTACCGTTTTTTTTAAGTAAATGTTGTGAATATATCTCTGTATTACTCCATTCCACAAGTTCTTTTACATAGCGTTCTTTCCCTATATAACGAATATCTGCAAAGCTCTGATTGGTCTCTTGTATTTCTTCAAGAACAATATCCTCCCTATATTGCTCCATACCTATGAGTTTTATCCTGTAATTAGAATTTTCCATACTTACCGTACGCATAAATCCAGCTAACGCCTTATTAGCACTATCCTTATTGCTGACCTTGTATACAAATGCGAACGTTACATTGATAGTATGAAATCTTCTCATCATCATCCTTATGAATTCAAAGCTTTCATAAAAAGTTGAATTCATATTCTCTGCCTCTTCACCTCTTAGAGCAACAATCAGCTTAACAACTTCATTATGCTTGCTTCTGGTCTCAACTGCAGAAATTATCTCATCCTTTTGTAGCAATGAAACATTTTCATTAATAAAAGTATCTCCTTTTTCACAAAGTGATATATGCAAGCATTCACAGGATTGGTTTATACTGTTTTCTAAATTCTTTTTTCTATATTGTGTTGTAAAATAACAAAGTTCTGATTGTTCTTTTATGACCTCATATACCTTAATCGTAAACTCCTGAAATTCAATTAGTAAATTGCCTTCTTTGTCCGTTATTAATATAGAATACTTTCTCATATCATGTGTGGCTTCGACCTCCTTAACGATTACATAACAGGATGGTGGAAGCTCATTCCATACAGAGACTGACTTAACAGCATAAGGAAGATATGCACTTTCTTCCTGATTTGACATATTAATACCTGCTATAGCCTGAAAAGCTCCATCAATCATTGCTGGATGCAGCTGTGAATGAAATGTATTATTATCATTTCTCTTAATTACTGCAAAGCCAATATGTTTTATTACTTTAAGTTGACTTAAAGTTTGAAAAGCAGTCCCATATTCAAAATGATTCTTACGACATAAGTCATAAAGTTCGGCTATTTCTATTTCTTGTCCAGGTTCTGTTGTAAACTCACTGATATCTATCTTCTGGTTTATATTGTTATTAGTATTGGAACTGATTTCGGCTTGGATATGTGTTACTTTACCACTTGATGTAAATGATACTACTTTAATTTTGGTATTTAATTTCTTTTCAATTGAAATATATAATACAGATTCTTTCTTATTTATCAATTCCAAAGGTGACAACCAATATAGGTTTTCAATTTTAATTAAAGCCTCCGCTCCATAAAGCCTTTTACCAATTGAAGTTAACAAGTCAATGCTAAAAGCACCTGGCAAGATGATTTTCTTATTAATAACATGATCTGCAAAAAGGTCAAACATCGAATCCAAATGGGCGCAGTATTCATATCCTTCTTTGTCTGAATCTACTAACTCGACTTCTTCACTGTTTTTATCAAAAGAGTCATCAAACCAATAGGAAAATCTTGCAAACGGATATCCAGGCAGATGCATCCTGCTAATCCCCTTACTACGTAATGCCGATTGAAAATCAAGCTCTGCACCAGCAATCCAATTCTTTATCAGCTCTTCCAATCCATCCGAATTCATAAGTTTGGCTATATGGCTGTTTGGTAACTCTATTTTAGTGTTCCAGACTTTCTCTTTCTTTCCATAATACATAATTTCATTATGTTCTATGAATGCCTTTAATTGATTTACTAAATCTTGAAAACTTTCAACAAGAAATGCTGCTCTTACCTCCATATGATTTCTACCTGTTAGTAAGGTATATTCCAGTTCAGTCAGGAAGTCATTGTCGGATTGCATGTCTTCCACATCCATATCCTTCTCCTTATAAGTCAATTTCATTTCCCTGATAAAAGCCATCACTTGTTCTACTGATTCCATAGACATCAAACTCTTTAGTGGTAGCACTATACCTAACTTCGTATTGATTTCATCATTCAGTTTACCTATCGTAACCGTATCAAAACCCATATCAATAAATAACATATCTTTACTAATCTGTAGTGGCGGAATCTGTAGAATTTCTGATATCAGTGTAATGATTTTCTCTTCCATGGTATTGTCTACGTCTATAGGAGTGAGAGACTTTTTGGTTTGGATTCTACTACTGCTAATCTCTTTTAGTAAGAGTTTAGCCCTTATATGTAAGTCATCTTCTCTTTTTGCGGACAATGGAATGAAAAACTTCGTTCTATGGGCGGTATAGGTTGTCTTATCATTCACATATTCCTCAAGTACTATATGAGAATTGACACCTCCAAAGCCAAAGGAACTGATACCTGCAGTTAATGTTTTATTCTTCCACTCCATACCTTTTTCACATATAAAAAACGGACATTCTTCAAAATCAATATTGGGATTTACAGTTTCAATGTGAATTTGTTTTGGTATTCTATGATTTTGAAAGGCAAAAAGAACCTTAAATAAACTTGCCATCCCTGCCGCTGTCTCCATATGACCAACATTTGCTTTTACTCCGGTAAGAGCAATCTTATTGATTCTGTTTAATCCCGGTAACATACGGTAAGCCTTCTTTAAGCCATTCACTTCAATTACATCACCTATCTTTGTTCCGGTACCATGTGTTTCAATGAAATCTACCATGCTAAAGTCAATATTTGCTCTCTTCATAGCATCAACAATTACCTGTGCCTGTGCATTGGGATTCGGTGAAGTTATCGCATTCCCTTTTCCACCATGATTTACGGCACTACCTCTAATCACTGCATAGATATTGTCATGGTCTTGAATTGCTTTTTGCAAAGGCTTAAGCAGTACCAATCCCATCCCTTCACTTCGTACATATCCGTTTGCAGAAGAAGAAAATGTCTTGCAGCGTCCCTCTTCACTTAACATACCTGCTTTATCAAAAGATACCGCACCCTTCGGTGTTAAGATTAAATTTGTACCCCCAGCTACCGCTAGTTCACATTCGCCGTTTTTCATTGCCATAACAGCTCTATGAATTGCAACCAAAGAACTGGAACACGCTGTATCTACAGGTTCACTTAAGCCGTGCCAATTAAACATAAATGATATACGGTTTGTAAGAACAGAGGACGCTACTCCGGTAGATTGATATACCTTAGTTTCTTCCATTTTACTGTTCAGTAAATTATTATATTCATTATTCGAAGCGACTCCAATGATGACACCTATATTGCTGCCGCTAAGCTCCTGCATACTATATCCGGCATCTTCAACAGCATTCCACGTAAGTTCAAGCATAATCCGCTGTTGTGGATCCATTAGCTCTGCTTCATGATTTGAGATATGGAAAAAGGGAGCGTCAAACTTATCAATATCGGATAGAAATCCACCCCATTTTGCTTTGGTCTTATTCTTCTCCTTATTAGGATTTCCGTAGTACTCCTTCCAATCCCATCGATTTTTAGGAATTTCTTCTATAAAATCCTTACCCTGAATTAATTGACCCCAATATTCAGACAAATCGTCCGACATTGGTAGTTTTCCGGCAATACCGATAATAGCTACATCATCTCTGTATTCCCCATGTTCATCCGACCCACTATGTAGTGTCTCAAACACCTCTCCCTTTGCAGCTTTATCATGATTCATCCTGATATAATATTTTTTATTCATATAATCTGATAATGTATTAAGCGTAGGATATTCAAATAAAGTTGCTGGTGTAATGTCAACTTGATATTTTTCATTCATAACATCACATAATTTTGTAAAGGATAACGAATCAAATCCATAATCCCCGAACTCTGTATCATGATCAATTTCATCCATCTGTAGTTCTAGTAAATCTGCTATAATTCTCTTGATTTCATGTGATAAAGTGTGGTCACCTTCTATAGAGGCAACCTTCTTTTCTACTACTATCGCTTGATGATCCAACTCATTATTTTTACTATCCTGCATTTGGATTGTTCTTACCAAAAATTCTTTAATCTGACACACTATATTGAATTGATCGTCCAAAACTGTAATATCATACTTATCAACTTGTGAACTGGTTTTGCAGATGTACACATAGCACCAATTTGAATGAATATTAACCGGAAGTAAAGTACCAATATAATAGGGCAGCATAACTATATTGTTCTTATTCATATGAAATCCGATAACTGTCTGTAATACACTGTCTAACAATCCCGGATATATTATATGATTTTGCCTTTCTCTAGATATACATACAGATGGAGATAGTTCAGCAACAGCACGATTCTCCTGTACATATATCTTATGAATTCCTTTAAAACTACTTCCATATTTTATACCAAGCTTATGGTAATTCTCATAAACAAATTGCCCGTCATAGAGATATCCCGTTTGAATAATAGCCTTAATTGCTTCAATATTAACATGCTCCGGTTCCAATACAGAATCTATGAAACACTCTGCATGAGCTGTCTTCCTGCCTGTTAATTGCATAGACTCTACTGTAACAATCTCTTTGCCTTTTTTCTGAATCATTGCACTCAGTGTTACTAAGCTATGATCAACTTCTAATACTGACTCGAATTTGATATTATGTAACCTATAGTTGTTATTTGGATAGCTTGGTTTCAGTGCCGCCATAATAAAATCCAGATAAGCAGCCCCTGGAAATACCTTTTTCCCATTGATCACATGATCTTTTAAAATATCTTCTTCTCCTGATAATTCTCTTATTAAAGGATAATTTTGCTCACTCGTTTGTATCATGAGAGGCTTCCTGATGAATTCATAACCAGGCAGTGATATTATTCTTCCAGGGTTATTCTGATACATAATATTCCAATTAATTTTATTACCCTTTACCCACTCTTTTGCATATTGATGAAAATCACAGTTTCTATGAAAATCCAGGGCTTTACCTTCTTTAGCACCGCTTAAGATACTACCTTCATAACGATTAATGCTTTCTTCTCCCTGTACATATATTTTTAATTCCTCTTTTAGTATGTAAAGTGAATCTGCAATAATGGCTAGCCTTTCTTCATATTCATCTCGACCTGTCTGAAGGGTATAAGCAATATTATTCAAGGAGTACTCTGCTTTATTTGGAGTCATTTCTAATTTGGCAAGTAATTTACCAGCCATTGTTTTTACCTGTTCTTTGGATTTAGCAGATAATATCACAATATTCTTATCTTGCATTCCATCTTCGCCTTCTTTCGCAGTACAGTATTCCTCCATAATCACATGAACATTTGCACCTCCTGCACCAAATGAACTGATTGCAGCTCGGCGTTTTATCATTCCCTCTTCTTCCAGTACCATCCTGTTCCATTCCGTTGTCTCCGTTTGTAGATAAAAAGGAGTATCCTGTAAAGCAATTCTCGAATTAATCGGATCAGTAATATAAGAAGCGGCTAATTTTTTATGTTTCATTTGAAGTAAAACTTTTGTAATACTTACAATCCCACTTGCTGCTTCCAAATGACCAATATTCGTCTTCACTGATCCTAAAGAGCAGTAATTCTTATCCTTTGTGTATTGTCCATATGCCATGGTTAATCCAGCAATCTCTATAGGATCACCCAAAGCTGTACCTGTTCCATGAGCTTCAACATATCCGATAGTTCTTGGATCTATGTGTGCCTTTTGCAAAGCATCGGTCACTAGTTCCGCTTGTGCTTTTGGATTCGGGACAGTATAACCATTTGTCCTTCCGCCATGATTCATAGCGGTAGCTTTAATCACTGCTTGAATATTATCCCCATCCGCTATGGCCTGCTTCAATGGCTTTAGTAATATGGAACCAACTCCTTCACCAGGTACAAAGCCATCGGCGGTTTCTTGAAAAGCGCTACATTTTCCAGTTTCTGAAATCATATTCATCTGACATAGTGAAGCATATTTATATGGATGCAGATAAAGATTCACCCCCCCTGCTAAAGCTATGGTACAATCTTTTGACATCAGGCTTTCACATGCCATATGGATTGCGGCCAAAGAAGAGGAACAAGCCGTATCAATTACCATACTAGGACCTTTTAAATTAAAAGTATACGAGACTCTGTTTGCAACGGAATAGCTTTGTGCAAATGGAATTGCTTCCTCCACTCCCGTTACAAAGTTTTCTACTCCCTGCATTTGATAAGTATTATTCGTTACACCAACAAATACACCGACTCTTTGATTAGATAATGCTTCTTTCGTATAACCCGCATCGTTAAAGGTATGATAAGCATTTTGTAAGAATAAACGCTCCTGTGGATCAATTCCTTTCCCTTCTTTCGGCGATATCTGGAAGAATAAAGGGTCAAAGTCTTCACAATGATCAATAAACCCACCGAAATTAGAGTAGATTTTACCTGTCTTTTCATAAACATCCCCATTGTACCGGTTGGAGGGTATATTCTTAATACTGCATCTTTTATTAATCAGATTATCCCAAAATATATCAAGATTTTCAGCATCAGGATAAATTCCGGCAACACCAATAATCGCAATATCGTTATCCGGTACTGTAATTTCTGACGGAACTTCCTTGCTTACTTCCGCCTTGCCAAGAGAACTTGCAAAATAATTATTTATCCCTTTTTCTTTCAATAAATATTCTTTTATGGAAGCAATGGTATAATGCTCATACATAAAAGTCGAAGGCATATCACCAAAAGCTTCCGTCAAATCATTTAATATATTGATGCCAACTACAGAATCCATTCCATACTCACCAAGTGGAACCTGAACATGGATATCCTCTGGATTCATCTTGAGATTGTCAGCAGCAATCTTTTTCAACCATCCTGTAATATCCATTTCTTCATCCTTCCCAGATGACTGAGTTACAACCTTTTCTGTTTGATCCGTCATAGGAGTACTATCATATAGATCTGTCTCCTGAACCAAATATTTACGGGATGCCGTTAATGCAAAGGTATGTGATATATCGCTATGGAGCACTTTATCCAAAGCTTCCAATCCTTCTTCCTTTGATATCGGAATTACACTTTGGAACTTCCTGCCGAGCACATCACCAAATTCTTTACCTAAGCCTACCCCACTCCATAAGCCCCAATTGATTATCTTCATGTTAACAGGGAACTTATGTTGAAACCAATTAACAAAGGCATCCTTTAATGAATTGGAAGCCGAATAATTTGCTCCCCCTTGATTTCCAAAGACACTTGATGCGCTGGAGTATACAATAAAATTACTGATATTATGCTCTTTTCTCAAACGATTCATTATGAAGCAAGAGCTCATCTGAAGATTTACAACCTTCATAAATTGTTCTCTTGTCATATTGCGCAATAGACTATTATCAACCACTGCTGCTGCATGAATAATTCCATCAATGGTATAACCATTGTCATTGATGTACCTATTGATTAGTTCCATCACAGATTCCACATCAGATATATCAGCTTGCAGATATCTAATATCGGTACCATAATTTCTCAAGTTATCTATTAGATGGAGCTTTTCATCCTTCAATTCACTTCTGCCTATCAGAAGTAGATTTGCATGATACCGTCTTGCAATATACTCTGCGGTCAGATAGCCGATTCCACCCATTCCGCCGAATACTGCATAGGTCCCATCCATCGTAAGTATTGTGTTATTTTTTGTATTAACTACTTGCTGTGTCAATATACGTTTATATCTTTTATTCTCCCGGTAAGCTAGGAACATATTCTCTTTCCAATCGCTCTCCGTTACAGCCAGTTGTATCTCGAATTCATTTACTTCATTGATATCTTTTGCTGATAGATCAATACATTGTAAATTAACCGAACGATACTCCTGTACTATCGTCTTACATAAGCCGAATAAAGAAGCCGAATATATATTTTCTACATTTTCAGCAGCAGTAACACTTACACTTTTATTCGTTAACACTTTGATACCAACATTTTTTGAAAATGTTTTTAATAAAGAAATCAAAGCGAAAGCCCCATATTGTGTAGCCTCTTGATACTCTTTAAAATCTAGCTCTTTAAGAGAATACTGACTTAGACCACCAAGAAAAAAGATTTCATCCGGAACTCGGTGGTGAGCGATAGAAAAATCAATATCTCCGTGTTGTACATCAATTTCAAAAATAGAATTCCCACATTCCATATTACAGCTACCAAGTACTATGACCGTATCAATTCCATAGCCCAGTGTATGTTCAAACATATTTTGCAGCCTTAATTGTTCCCTTGTTCCGACTAACATTACTTTCTGATTCTTGAAAGAAGGATTAGAGACTTGAAGCTGTTCCAGCTTCCAACTTGGTGTCAGATAAAGCATTGATTGCATTTCTTTTCTTGGAATCCAGTAGCTTTTCAGAGCAAATGGGTAGGTGGGAAGTTCTATCATTTTTCTTTCGCCTGTAAAAGCACTGCTCCAATCCACTCTGGCTCCTAAAACCCATTTTGCTGCTACCAACTCATAATCTTCCCGCTTTAACATCTGTGATAAAGCCTTATTCTCTTGTAATGTAAACGCTTTAATATTATCATTTTTATTTCCGTGGAAAATACAAACTCCCTCTTTCCCATCCAGAAATAGACGCAGCTTATATAAAAGATCCTGAAAATCAACAGCAACAATTGCCAGACGTTCCTCTAATTCTTCTCTTCCATACATGAGTGTGTATGCCAGATCTTTATAATTCACTTTGCTTTCGTTAATAAATTTCAAGATACGATCGGCTGATTTTTTTAACTGTTCCAATTCTTTTGCTGAGAACAAAAATATTGCCTTACCAGATTCGTCTATTCCATCCCCCGCTAAATCAGCTCGGATATCTTTGTATTCTTCTACAATCACATGAGCATTCACCCCACCTGCGCCAAAAGCGCTGATCCCTGCTCTCATTACATCATCGTTAGTTGGCTTCCACTCTTTTGCTTCTTGTGAAACATAGAATGGTGAGTTGGTAAAATCAATATAAGGATTTAATTCTTTCGAATGTAAGGATGGTACAATCGTTCTGTTTTTCATTTGCAGTAAAACTTTGGTAAGTCCTGCAATACCGGCAGCAGATTCCGCATGTCCGATATTAGTCTTAACGGAACCGATTGGACAACTATTTTTTCTATAATCTTTTTCTTCATATAATTGCATTAACCCTTCGATTTCAATAGGATCACCTAAACTTGTTCCAGTGCCATGAGCCTCAATATAAGATAGGTCATCAATTTCTACACCTGCCTTATCTAAAGCTTCTTTAATAACTAGGGACTGTGATATCGCATTAGGCACCTTATAACCGTTGGTTTTTCCACCATGATTCACTGAAGTACCACGAATTACTCCTATAATCTTATCTCCGTCTGCAATTGCATCGGAAAGTGGTTTTAGAAGGATGCTACCTATCCCTTCAGCAGGTACAAAGCCATCTGCATCTTTGCCAAAAGCATGGCATCTACCTGTTTTTGAAAGCATCCCAAGCTGACACATCGCAGCATACTTTGATTTATGAAAGTATAAATTCACTCCCCCTGCAATTGCCATTTTACATTCCTTATGTTTAAGGCTCTCGCATGCCATATGTATTGCCACAAGAGACGAGGAACATGCTGTATCAATGCTCATGCTGGGGCCTGTGAGATTAAATACATAGGATATTCTATTCGCTATTGACCAAGGTGAAGAAATTGGATACACCGTATCTTTTCCCTGACTCTCATCCATTAGCAATTGATAGCTGTTCGTTGTTTCACCAACAAAGACACCGATGTCGGCTCCTTTTCCTTTCGGATATTTGATTTCCAATTTTTCTCTGGTATGTCCTGTCTGTTCCATCAGTTCCCATACATTTTGTAAAAATAATCTCTCCTGAGGATCTATGGTATCCGCTTCCTTTGGGGATATATTAAATAGCAGTGCGTCAAATAAGTCCACATTTTCAAGGAATCCGCCCCATTTACAATAAATGTTATTCAGGGTTTCTTCTTTCTGAATATCCCAACGGTCGGATGGTACCTCCGTTATACTATCCTTTCCGTTTAAAAGATTATTCCATAATTCTTCTATTGAATTAGCTCCAGGGTATCTACCGTTCATTCCGATGATTGCAATACCGGATTCATTACAGCTGCACTTTTCTTTCTGAGTATTTTCTTTCTGAGTATTATGATCTTCTTTATTATCATTGAATAACTCAGCTGCAACCAGAGAATGGCGTGGCAAATGTAAGCTTACATTAGATTTGTTTTTACTTTGTTGCTTTTTTGATATATATAGTCTAAATCGTTCTGAATGTCTTTTAAATAAGTACTCTGTCAATTCTTGTATCGTCTGACATTCAAACAGGATTGTAGGGGAAATCACTCCAAAGTACTCTTCCATCTTTTGTACCATGGATTCTATCATAATAGAATCCATGCCATAGTCTTCAAACGGATCCTGAATATCTATTTTTTCGACAGGTAGCTTTGTTTCTTCTGATACCAGCCTCTTGATAACTTTATAAATATCTTCTTTTAAGAAATCAGAAGCAACCGGTTCCATTTTCATAATCTGACTCTCTAACATACTTGCCTGTATCCTGTCCTGATTACCGACAGTCACAAGAATTCTATGTTCCTTTGATGCAATTGCAGTATAAAAAGCCGCTAATCCATCCTTAGTTGACAGCGTTAATAAACCATTCTGTTCAAACAAAAGCTCCTTCTTAATCGCAGGTATATTCATACCGCCCTCTTCCCATAATGGCCAGTTAATCGATATACTGCTTCCATGACGCAGACCCTGAGCACATAATCTGGCTCTATATTCCATATACTGATCCATGTAAGCATTGGCATAAGAATAATCACACTGTCCTATATTACCAGCAATTGCAGCTAAGGATGAAAATGCTACAATAAAATCAAGTTTCTCATTAGCAGTCACTTCATCTAGGTTTCTCAATGCATCCACTTTTGGTAAAAGTACCTGATTCACTTCATCCATTGTTTTCTTAACAAAGTACGAGTCCTTAAGTGCTCCTGCACTATGAACGATACCATCTATTCTACCAAACTGGTTCTTTATTAATTCGATCAGTTTCATAGTATCTGCCTTACTAGCTACATCAGCTTCTACATAGACTACTTTGGCATGCCTATGTTCAAGTACTGCAATCTTTTTTTGTATTTCATTATTCAATTTTGATCTGCCTGCTAGTATAAGATTAATACTTCTAGTCTGTGCAAAGGATTGGGCAATTAAGTATCCGATGCCTTTGATGCCTCCAGTAATGAGATAAACCCCATTAGGTTTCAGCACCGTTTGTTTGTTCCTATCCTGATTATCTAGCAGGACATATCCTTCTGTTGTTGCATTTTCAGAATCATAGCATACCGTTGAGCTTTTTGTGATTTTTCGAGTCAATTCCTTTTCATATAGGATATTAAAACCCATTGGTTTCTTTAGTAATACAAGACGGATTCCAAAGTATGAACTCTCAAGATGAATCGTTTTCATAAATACAGATAAAGCTCTTTTTATCAGCCCATTTTCTTCAGATAATAATGTAGCAAGGCATAATACCGATACTGGTTCTTCCATTGCATATCTGTTCAATGTTTGAAAAAATAGAAGTAAATATTCAATTAAAAGCTTATAATCTGTATCTGCTATCTCATCCCCATCAATCCAATCATATACAATACGAGTTTTTGAATTGATACCAATATCTTTAAAAAGCTTTGTATAATCATCCTTGACCTTTGGGTTAAGCTGATAACTGTTTTTCTGTACGCAAATATAAGCTGTTCCTTTTCTAACACGCACAACCGTTTTCCCTATATTAATCAATTCTTTTGCTAACATCTCATCATTTTCAAATATTACGAACTTGTCATAATGCTCAATCGGTCTATTCGTAGATTCTGGTATTCTTCGTGTCGAATACAAACTACATGCTTCTCCACCTTCGACCAAAATCTTAGGAGTTTCGCACAAGAAATTAGCGATTTCATCCTGATCGTTAGCTAAGCATTCGTCACTAACCTTTTTCGGTGCCCAAAAACTCACCTTCTCAAAAGAATAACCGGGTAAAGAAACCTTCTTTCCGTATTCTTCCCCATAAGTCTCCATCCAATTAATATCTTCGCCGCTAACATATGCGTTTGCCAATCGAAACACTTCTTTATCTTCCTGGGTAAGAAAATCTTGCTTCTTATCTACTCCACCCGCTACTGCTGGACTCATTCCAAGGATATTAGCATCCTTGGCATACATTAAATACTTATGACAAAGCTGAATCAATTCTTCTTTTGACTTAGCTAAAAAAGCAATTCTTTCTTTAAATACTTCTCTTCCTGTCTGTAATGTATAGGCGATGTCTTGTATATCCGGTGTCATATCATCTCTACTTAAATACGTTCCCAAATCTTTAACGTAATCTTGTAGTGATATTAAGCTCTTTGCAGATATGGGAACCACATAGGTACACTCTCTTTCTCTTTGTTCCACGAGTTGGTTCTTTGCCGGATATTCCTCAACAACGACATGGCAATTGACTCCACCTGCTCCAAATGAACTAATTCCCGCTCTTCTTACATCGCAGGTATCATCGACTAATTCCCAATCAGTAAGCTTTGTCTGAACATAGAACGGAGTTGAAGAAAAATCTATTTCTCGATTTAACTCATTGGCAAATAGGGAAGGCACTATCTTTTTGTACTTCAATTGAAGCAATACTTTCATAAGCTGTGATATTCCAGACGCAGCTTCTGTATGTCCAATATTAGATTTAATAGAACCAACAGCACAATACTCTTTTTTGTCTACGTCACCAAAGGCCTGTGTCAAACCATTGATTTCAATAGGGTCTCCAAGCGGGGTTCCTGTTCCATGCGCTTCGATATAGCCAATTGTTCTCGGATCAATATTAGCTTTCTTATAAGTTTCACGGATAACATCAGCCTGGCTATAGGAATTAGGTACTGTAACACCACCTGTTTTACCGCCATGACCAAGGGTTGCTCCTTTCATTACTCCATAGATATGGTCATGATCGGCGATGGCCTGACTTAAGCTCTTAAGTATAACAACTCCGACACCTTCGCTTGGTACATATCCGTCAGCCTTAGCACTAAAGCTCTTGCATCTTCCCTGTGCTGACAGAAAATGCTTGGCAAATTGATATTTATTAGGTTTTAAGGATAGATTCACCCCTCCTGCAAGAGCAACCTTACAATTTCCGTGTATTATCGATTCATAAGCCAGATATAATGCGGTCAGGGAAGAGGAGCAATGGGTATCCACTGTCAATACTGGTCCTGTAAAATCTAAATAGTAAGCCGTTCTTGTTGCAATTGATCCGATATTAATTTCCGGATAAAAATCAGCCTGTTCGTCAGTGAACCAAGTATATTCAGACCATGTTGCACCAGCAAAAACACCAACTTTCCTATTTGTTTTTTCCCTTAATTCAGAAACCTTATAGCCTGCATCCTCAATTGCATGCCAAGCCTCCAAAAGAAATAGCCTTTGCTGTGGATCCATCTTTTCGGCCTCATAAGGAGATATCTTAAAAAACTGTGCATCGAATTTATCGACATCCTCTATAAACCCACCCCATTTACACGGATTTTTCCCGGATTTTTTCTCAGGATCAAAATAATTATGGTATTTCCATCTACTTTCTGGAATTTCTGTAATACAGTCTTTTCCTGATGACAGATTATCCCATAGCTGATAAATCGTATCTGATTTGGGATACCTTCCACTCATTCCGATAACAGCCACCAGCGAATCGCTCTGAGAGCGTGGATCTATATAAGTTGTCTCCTTACTATTATCTGCTTCCTTATCTTTGATAAACTGATACTGATTTTTTATTATACCGAATTCTTCTGGTCCGGGTTTTAATAGAGATATTTTTCTGAATTTCTTCTCTACCGCTTTTAACAAACTAATTCTTTGAATGATATTCTCTACTTCATCTTTGCTTAATCCAACCGGAACAGCAAATCTTACATATCTGTCCTTATCCTTACTTAACGAATCGCCGCCACTATGTACTCCTGCCCTTATTTCTGCGTACTGATAAAACCAATTCGCAAATACCTGTGCAGGATACTTATAATTTGAAAGTTCTGGTATCTTCATAACATCAACCAAGATGCAATGACTTTCCGGTTTTACTACGATTGGCAAATACCTACCCAGTTCTTTACTTATCCTTTTTACAGCTTCAATTCTGTGTTTCACTCCAGCTATAATCTGTTTTGTATCGATTATTTGCTGAAATAATATACTTTTATCCGTTTTACTTAAACCACTTCCCTGTAGCATAAGTTTTCTGCTTATTTTTTCACACAATCGGACATCATTTATTGCAATCAGCCCGCCCTTAGAGACCGCGTATTCTTTTGTTAAGCTGGCGAAAACGCCATCAGCGCATTTTAGTAACTTTTGCAATGTAATTAATACATCACCACCCATATTGGCATCCTCTTTTGCAACCGCATATGCATTTCCTATCGCTCTGGTAGCATCGATGAATAAATAGGCACCTTTGTTGTGGCATAATTGTGCAATATGTTTCAGGTTATCATAGGATATGTTACTACCGCCGCCGGCGTTATTGGCAAGTTCAATTACTGCATACCCAACATCAGATCCATGCAGTGTATTCTGAAGCAGTTCTATGTCCAAATCACCGCTATAATATGGATTCCCAGCATTATTCATTGGCACTTCGTTGATTTTATAGCCTTGTTCTTTTATATTCCATCTCGTTGTCGGAAATAAAACATTCTGAATTACTGTCTTTTTCTCTTTATCTAAACTTGAGAATAGTAATGATTCCGCATATCTACCGGATGATACCGGTATAATATAGGGAAATGGAAAATACTTTTGCAATGCTTCAACTAAATCCATATCATTGACTTCATGATAGTCTTGCTTCAATTCCATACTATTTGCAAACTTGCTTAATTCTGACCAGGAGTCGGTTAATAAATCAAACTTTATTTTGTCAGAAGGAAGATATAATGTATTGGCATAATAGCCTTCTAGTGGAATTGTTTCAGGGAAAATACTTGATGATATATCTATTACATTACCTTCTTTTCCCACAGGATCGGCAATAAACATAATCACATCTATGATATTACCTTGGGTGTCATCCAAAAAACGATTTAAATATAACGGTATATTTGTAGTTCTGAACTTGTTTTTAAACTGATAATTTCCGCTACCGTCAAAGATACCCTGCCAAATTAACTCTTCCAGGGCTTTTGACCATTCCTGGTCATTACTATTCTCCATATCTGCATTAACTCCAAAGGTAGCTCCTAAGCTAAATTCCGTAACCCCTTCTTGTTTTAATTGCATATATATCTGTATAATCGCGTATTCCAATCCTCCGAAGGGCATAGTATCGCCGTAAAACTCCAAATCCATCAAATATCCATTGTTGGATGGAAGTGGTGTTATTACGATTACATTCTGCATTACACTATCAATCGTAGTTATAAAAAACCGATATTCCTTCGGGAATGTTTTGCTCATTATCTGCTCTTTCACCTGCTTGATATATGGATTAACTACTCTTTTATGAGATATCCATTCATCAATAATTTCAATAATCTGATTATCAATCTTATCCTCAGTATTTATTCTATATTCATGTGTCTCACATTCACCTTGTTTCTCAAAACTATTTACAGCATACCGAAGGTGCCGGTACTGCTTACCGTTCAGTGAATCCGGCAGATAATTCATTCGCTGCAATGCGCCAATAGAAACACTCTGTAAAGCTCTCTTTCCAACCTGTTCCATCTTTCTTGGTAGAAGATAATAGATATGATATCCTAAAAAAGCTGATTCCAATTCTTCGGCAGTTTCATTAAAACAAGCTTCGTCTCCAACATATAGAAATGCCAATACAGACTGTTCTCTTACAGCAATATAGAAAAACCCTCTGTCGTTAGCTCCCATAAAAATATCAGGTGCAATTTCTCTGCGGGCATAAGCCAGTCCCTCCGCTTCGAATTTTTGTCTTAGCTTCTCAACTATAATGCGGTCATTTTCATTGGTCTTTAGCGATATTTCACTAATTAATCTGGCCTTGTTTATATTTTTATTCGCAGTGAGTTGTTTCTTTATTCCTTGGTGCTCAGAGCGTTCAAACTGTTCAGGAAATCTACCAAGTAGATATTTTGCTAGTTTTTTTATATTAAAATATTCAAATAATACAGTCTTAGGCAGTTTCCCTAATTTTTTCTCCAACCGTTCAATCACTTTTAGTGACAAGAAGGAATCCAATCCATAATTCTGGAATGGCTGATCGACTTCTATGTCTTCTAACTTTGTTTTTGTAATTTCTGCTATCTCATTTTTCAGATAATGGATTACCGTGTTCATACATGTATCGTTTATTAGATGATTCTCCTTTTTTGGATTTATTATATTAGGACTTTTCTCTTCCTTTGGGACCACATGAATTACCACATCTTCAATCTTAGCAATAAACTCCATATTTATATTTGTTATATAAATGTTGAAATTATATTGATTCTCCCCTTGACAGCCTGTAAATTGAGTATAACAATTAATCTGATTGCTTAAATTACCGAGCACATATAAGCATCCTATCTTTTTAGGAATTGCCAGAGCGAATTCTTTGCATTTTTTTTCGATCAATGCTACCACTGGTTGAATGGACGCATCTAATAGGTAAGGACTTATCTGATATGTGGCAATCTCCTCTTCTCTTTCCCGTTCAGTTAATGAAGCTGTTATACAGCTTTCCGTAAACTCAAGCTTTTCTACCAATTGATACAGTTTTCCATAACCAAATCCTTTTGATTTCATCAATTGATACCACTCTTCATGAACATAGTGTTCAATATTCTTCTCTGAATTCCTATTGTTCACATGCTCTGGAATAATCTTATGGTTTTCTTCCATAGCCTCATCTATAAATATTATCTCGGAAGTCGCATATACATGGTTATCCTGACCTGATATCAAGCTACAAACAATATTGGAACCTCCTTTTCTGGCTGTCACTCTGACCTTTGCCGCCCCACCAACATATAATGGTCTTTGAAAATTCGTATGAGAAATTTCAAAAATCTTATCCGGCCAGAACAAATGACATGCCTCCCATATTAATGTAATAATATATGCCGCAGGTAATATTTCACTTTCCCCTACGATATGTGAATTGTAATCGGTTTTTCGTTCAGGTAAGAGGTATTCCTGCTCCCACGCAGTTATCTCTTCTGCTGTTTTCTCTACAAAACCTGAATTCTCCCATACTATTTCATTATTTTTCTCCTGAATCACAAGATACTCTTTATTATCAAACGGATATACAGGCGCACTAATGCATTGCGGTATACGCTCATATAAAGAAGACCAATCGGTTTCTCTTCCCGCTATCCAGCTCTTTACACAGAATTCTTCCTTCTCATTTCGCAAGTCCCACTGAGACTGCTGTTTTTCCTTCTTCTCATAGCTATTAATCTGCTGCAGTAATTCAGGAATTGAATTCACAATAAATAAAGCTCTTTCTTTCATCTGTGTTCTGCGAAGTTGAAAAGTTGCTGCCAAATGATATAAAAAGTTTCTCTCCAAATAGATGGAATTGTTCATAATATAGTCGCACAATTGCTTTCCGTTAGATAAACTAATCAACCATGGCAGGTCGATTTGCAATTCAAACTTTTCATTGATTATCTCAAGAAATTGATGTATCTTAACAGAATCATTCGTATAACATTCCCAGTCGAATTGTAAATCTATTTCCTCCTGTTTTAAGGAATATAGCTTTGCAACGTTACTCCTGATAAATTCTGTGATTTCTTCCTTCTCTTTATTTACCTTCCTGCTGCTCATTTGTTTTATAAACTTTTTCAGTTCCTTGACATAGGAACGTAAAGTTGTTTGTGTGGTGGCTGATAAAGGGAAAAAGTATCTCACACTTTGATTATGTTGTTCGTCTTGTTTTACTATATACTCTTCCGTAAGGATATTGACATTCGTCCCGCTAAATCCAAATGCATTAATCGCAGCGCGTCTAATTTCTTCCTTCCCAACTTTCCAATCTGTATATTCCTTTTGAACGTAAAAGGCTGAATTTTTCAAATTGATATGATGGTTTTCGTTTTTAAAGTTAATCGTTGGAAACAATTTTTTATACTCCAGGCTCAGCATAACCTTAATTAAAGATGCAACTCCAGCTGCAGCCTGCAAATGTCCAATATTCGGTTTTAAGGAACCAATCGCACAGAATTGTTTTTTATCAGTAAAATTCTGATAGGATTGTGTAAGTGCATCAATTTCTATCGGATCACCCAATTCTGTACCAGTTCCATGGGTTTCTATATAGGTAATTTGATCCGGATTTAATTTGCTTTTTTCAAACATCCGGATTTCTAATTCTTGTTGGGCTAGTACGCTTGGTGCTGTAATTCCATTCGATTTCCCATCCTGGTTCACACCTGTTTCACGAATCAGTCCATAGATGTGATCCCCATTAATGAGTGCCTTGGAAAGTGTTTTTAATACCACCACCCCACAGCCTTCTCCGGGTATAAAGCCATCCGCTCTATCATCAAATGCATAGGTTTCACCGGATTTTGAGAGCATATTTGATTCACACATAAGTAAATATGGTCTTGGTGTCAAGTATAATGTAACTCCACCTGCTAAGGCCATTTCACAGTCACCGTTTTTAATTGCCTGACAAGCCAGATGAATTGCAACGGCTGATGACGAACAAGCGGTATCAACCGTAATTGCTGGTCCTTTCAGATTAAGAAAATAGGAGATGCGGGCAGATAGCATAGAATTATAATTACCGATAACTTCATATGCTTCAACCTTATGCTTTAACTTGTCTAAATATCCGAAATAGTCATTACTTACAACCCCGGCATAAACTCCACAAGACACATCCTGTATCATTTTTCGAGTATAGCCTGCATCCTCCAATGCTCTCCAGCAAACTTCCAGAAAAATTCTTTGCTGTGGATCCATATATTCAGCTTCTAATGGAGAAATATTGAAAAACAAAGGGTCAAATCCATAAACATCAGATAAAAAAGCACCTCTTCTGCAATAGATTTTATCTGCCAAATCTTTATCATATTGATCAAAGTTCCACCTTTTGTCAGGAATCGTTCCAACTGTATTCTTTCCATTAGCAAGCAGCTGGTAAAAATCTTCCACTGACTCAACATTACCCGGAAACTTACAACCGATTCCAACTACAGCTATAGGCTCACTTTTCAACTCCTTCTCCTGCTGTAATTTTTCCTCAAGACGAACTATCACGTCATATGCCTTTTTTAAGCGTATGCTATCTTCCTCGTGTTGGAACATATTTATCTTCCCTTCTAAACCTTATCAGCCTTAATTTAATAAACTGTGGACAAATCAAGTACTCATAAAATGTTCAAGTATGTATGAATCTTATCATCCAAGGCTTTTCTTAATTGAGTTCCTTTGTCATCATCCGTCACATCTGTCACAGAATCTATATTTTTCATTTCGGTAGTACATTGTTCTTCCATGTGATTGCTCTTATATTGATGGTCAGTAATATGCAAGATATCATTACAGATATATTGATGCAGACTCTTTATATCCGTATAACTAAATAGTAAGGATACCGAGAAATTATGATGAAAACTCTCCCCAAGTAAATTTCTGAATTCAACTGACATCAAAGAATCAATTCCTATATCATGGAAAGAAAGTGTATCAAGTACATCTTCTGAAAGCTGCTTTTGCAAAACCTTCTGAAGTATTTGAACTAATATATTATATACATCATCTACATCCCAGACTTCTTTTTCGCTATCTTTCTCTTTGGGCGATTTGTCATTGGATGATTTGTTAACCTCTTTTTCTAGGCAGATATTCTCCAGCATATCCGGAATATTTCCGCCGCCATACTGCTTAAGCCATCTTTTCCAATTAATAGGCATAATAGACACATTACCATTTTGATTCATCAGAGCATCGATTATTTCTAATCCTTCTTTATTTTTCACTGTTTCAAAACCGTTTTGTGTCCATATTTTTTGAGCAGAATTCTTTAAATTCTTTAGCATTCCGGTCTCTTCCCAAGGTCCCCAGTTAAGACATAAACAGGGAAGTCCTAGCTGTTTTCGGTATTGTTCCAGCCCTATGAGAAAACTATTGCTAATACCATAGCTTAATACTCCGATGGAGCCGATTACTGCTGTCACTGACGACAGCATAACAAAGAATTTGATATCCATATGTTTGGTTAACCTATGTAAGTTCCAAGCTGCATATGCCTTTGAATTCAACACATTATTCATATTATCCCATGTCTCATTCGCTATTAAATTATCACTGGATATTCCTGAAGAATGAATTACTCCGCAGATGGGTGGCATCGTACTTTGGACTTCTTCAAATACCTTTTCAAGTTCCAAATATTTTCCTGCATCTGCACAGAAATAATGAATTCTGCTCGCCTTTTCTCCAATAGACAGAAATTTTTCCAAGATACTTTTTGATTGCTTACTTCTCCCTATCACAGCAATATAATATTCACCTTTTTCTATTAGGTTTTTTATTATTTCAAAACCTATTCCACCAGCTCCTCCTGTGATAACTATAGTACCTTTTGCTTTTGCTTCCCCTTTCCATTTCCCGTTCATCTGAATCAATATTTTACTGATATGCTTACCCTTCTGCATCAAACGAAAAGCATCCTTCACCTTATCTCTTGAATATACTAGGTAAGGAAGTGCTTTTATCTTCTCACTCTGAAACATCTGGTATAGTTCAGAAAACATTTGCCTGATATCATTAGGATTGTTATAAATCATGTGAAATAAAGAAAAGTCAATATACTTAACATCCGACCTTATACCAGCTGCTTGCATTTCATCCAGCCTTAATCGTTCTCCTAATTCTACAAAGAAACCATCTTTGCTTAAAACTTCAAAGTTTTTCATAACATAATCTCCGGTAAAGGAATTAATCACAGCATCTACGCCGTTATTGTCTGTTATGTTAAGAATCTTCTCTGCATAATCCAAGGTTCTTGAATCAAATATATACTTTATTCCCATCTGTTTTAATATATACTGCTTTGGTTTACTTGCTGTTGCAAATACTTCCAATTTCATCTGCTTAGCTAATTGGATAAAAGCCATTCCCAAGCCCCCGCTGGCAGCATGTACAAGAATTTTACTACCTTCTTTCAGCCTCATTTTTTGTAAAATTGCGTAAGCTGTTAAATACGCCGAGGGAATCGTTGCTGCCTCCAGCAAGTTCATATGATCAGGCTTTTTCATAACAAAACGCTGGTTCGTTACAACATAGTCTCCAATACATCCTGGAGCAAATGCAGTCACGTAATCACCTACATGAATGTCGTTCACTTTGTTACCCACTCTGGTAACTACTCCAGAACAATCCAGACCAAAATATTTTGTTGGGCTTTCCATCAAATCTAATGCATGTATGACATCATGAAAATTCATTCCTGCAAAAGCAATATTAATCTCCACATCCCAGTCGCCAATTTCTACTCTACTTACTTCTTCATACACTAAACTTTCTATGATCCCTTTGTCTTTCTGACATAAAGACTCGTTTCGTATACTTACTTCTTTTTCTTCTGGCTCTCTATGGTACTTTACCAACTTCGGAATATATCGTTTTCCATCTCTCAAGGCAACAAATACTGAGTCATCAGTACTAGAGATTTCTTGCATTACCATGGATAAACCAGGATTGGAGAGATCTGTCACATCGATTATTTTATATATCAGATTAGGATATTCCAGTCGGGCAATCTTTTGAAATCCTCGCAGCACTGATGCGAACGGATTCACCCAGTAATCAAAAGTGGTTACCTGGGCACAGGCTGTAGTCACTACCACAAACGCATTTTCTATAAATCCATTAAGGTATATTTCTTTTTGCAATAATAGCATAGGATGTATTACCTGTTTGATATTCTCCTGTATCACATCACATAACGGAGAAAATACTATGTCAAGATTCCATAGATAGAAGCTCTTTGTAATAAGTGCTTTATCATTTTCTAGAGCTTTTTTTATCTGATCAATATCTTTTTCAGGATTCATAACAAATTGATGATTTCCCGTTTGATAGAAAGAAGTGCCCTGCTTGATTCTAATTAATTGAGCGCCTTGCTTCTCTAAATTTGTGCAAAACTCTTTACAAAAGGATTGTTCTCCTTCCCAGACTAAGATTAATTTATTATCATAATCATTCTTATAGTTACTATCTTTTTCTTCCCATTCGATATGGAATAAAGAATTCATCTTGCTACTATTTAATAAGGAATTTTTTTTCACCTGTTTTGTTCTATATTCAAATATCGCTGCAACTTTTTGGTAGTCTTTATTATAAATAAAAATATTACCTGCAATACCCAACTCAGATGCTCCTGTTTTCTCAGCAATTACATATAATTCTTCTTCAATATCCTGAAACAACACCACCTTATGAGTTGATACCGTAATAAATATATCCTCCGCACTTAGTTCAGGTAGTATAAAACTAAGAAATACCTGACTACAAGCATCCATGAGTGCTGGATGTGCGATTGTCCTATTCATTTCATTTTTCAATTCCTTCGGTATAACAACTTTAGCCCATGCCTTTTGTTCTGACACCGTCAAATCACAAATTCCCTGATGTAGATGACCGAACAAATAGCCATACTCATTCAGGCGTAGATAGTACTCCTTTGTCCATAGGTTCTCTCCATATCCTTTCTCATACGCTAGAACCTTGTCTTCTATAGTCTCATCCACTGTCTTTGCTAATTCTGCTGTTACATAAACAGTCCAATCATCCGATTGTTGCTGAGCGGCAATGGTAAGAGAATATGTACTTTCATCTATTTTCCCGGCATATACATGAACATCCAATTCCTGTTCCTTTGATAAAGTCATGGCATTTTGATAACTAATATTGCAAATTGAATACTTATACTTACCAAATAATATCGCTCCGACTTGATTCATCATCTCTAGATAGGCTGTAGCCGGCAGTACTATTTTTCCAAGAAATCCATGGTCAAGCAAAAATGGATACTGCCCTGGACATATTTGAAACAGATAACAGCTTTTATTATCTCCATAAATCGGAATGTGGGTCTGATAAAACATTAACTCTGTATATCGTTTTAAAGAGTTTTCCAATACAGTTGGCCTTTCAATCCAATAGCTTTTGTGAATGAATGGAGTTACAGGTACCTCCGTCGGATAATAAGCCCTCTCGTGATACATAATATCCCAGTGAATCGTGTTTCCCCGTTCATAATGCCTAAGGACAGCTTCAAAAAACTTTTTTCTGCTATGAATGGAGTTATCTTCCTTTAATGTTTCAGCATCATTTCCAAAGCGATATATAATACATTGCTCCATATTCTGTTTATCAACAACTGTCTCCATTACTTTAAGTATGTTTTCCGTATTACCGTAATATATCAAACGATAGCTCTGATTCTGTAAAGTTAATTGCGAATAAATCTCTTCAAACTCCGAGTGATAACCATAGAGATTATAAGCATCTATTAATCGAAACGCATCCATCATTGAATACATCCCAGCAATATATCCTGCTGTAATCCAGCCTGCCCCTTCCGCTGTTAAACTATCCGGTTCTACACCAAATCCTATCAAGGCTCTTGCAAGCGAAGCATTCATAATGAGCTGAATCTCTTCTTTTCTACCATTTGCTATCAAATCATAAACATCAGAATAACCTCTCTCGATTAGCATACCATCAAGCTCTAATTGGAATGGCCTGATGTCACTATGCATTTCAATCAAAGCTTCTGGTGATAAATCATTAGCCTCCGTAAAGTAGTAACAAATCTTTTGATGTTCTTCTGGGCTATCCTCCTGGCATGCAAAACTCTCAAGTTGATTTAATAACATCTCTACGTCATCATACATAAAACCTTTTCTTACTTTTAGGTCAGAACGTAATATATTAAATGTATAAGCAACCTTCTCTAAATTGAATATCTTATTCATCCTAATATAACGAGCAACGTCCTTACACAATTGACTCAATGCTTCCTTGTTTTGACCTGAAAGCTTTAAGACATTACAACACTTCGTATTGAAAGAAACAGGCTTCTCTTCCGGTCCTTCTCCTAATATAATGTGAGCATTTGTCCCACCAAATCCGAAAGCACTTACACCGGCATTCCTATGAAGTGCTTCCCACTGATTTACACTGGTTGGTACAGTGATACAAGAGTTTTTCCAATCAAATTCAGGATTGGGTACTTTAAAATGTAGATTAGGCACAATCATCTTATGTTGTAACATTAATATCGTCTTGATGACAGCTGCCATTCCTGCAGCTGCTTCTAGATGACCTAAGTTGGATTTCACTGACCCTACATAAAGCGGTTTATTTCTGCCTGCACCGTATACTTTATTGATTGCCTGAATTTCAATTGGATCCCCTAACGGAGTCCCTGTTCCATGTGCCTCTACATAATCAATTTCTGAAGCATCTAATTTTGCTTTATTTAAAGCCGAACTGATTACTTCCTGTTGTGATATACCATTGGGAGCAGTCAGGCTACTGCTCACTCCATCATTATTAATGGCTGTTCCTTTGATAAGAGCAAGTATCCTGTTTTTATCCCTAATGGCATCGTCTAGCCTCTTAAGAATAATGACACCGCAGCCTTCCGATCTTACATAACCGTCTGCCCGAGCATCAAACACTTTGCATCTAGAGGCAGGAGATAATGCATTAACCTTGCAAAACTGAATTGTATGCTCCGGTGTTAACATCATGTTCACTCCGCCTGCGATTGCAAGATTACAATCTCCAAGTCTAAGACCTTGACATGCCTCGTGGATACAAACCAAAGAAGAAGAGCAAGCAGTATCAATAGAGATACTTGGGCCTTTTAGACCCAACATATAGGATAATCTTCCGCTTGCCATGCTAAAAGCTGAACCGGTAAAGGAATATATATCCGTAGCCTCCGGTTTACCAGAATAGATACTATGCATTGCATAATCATGCGTACTGATTCCCAGATATACCCCTGTTTTTGTACCTTTTAAATTATGAATAGGAATACCGCTTTTCTCCAGACAACGCCATACCAATTCCAAAAAAAGTCGTTGCTGTGGATCCAGATATCTTGCCTCTCTCTCAGTCATCTGAAATAAATCGATATCAAATGCATCAGGATTATCAATAAATCCTCCCTCTTTCACATACATCTTTCCTGGTTTTGTACGATTTTCATCATAATATTCCAAAAGGTTCCATCTGCTTTCTGGAATTTCAGAGATACAGTCCTTGCCCTTCATTAATGAATTCCAAAAATCATCCGTACCATTAATTCCTCCAGGAAATATACAATCCATACCTATAATTGCTATGGGTGCTTCCTTTTCATTTTTTAATCGTTTTATCTCTAATAATGCCT
Source organism: Bacillota bacterium (assembly GCA_023457255.1). Classification (GTDB taxonomy): domain Bacteria; phylum Bacillota; class Clostridia; order Lachnospirales; family Lachnospiraceae; genus Lachnoclostridium. Next base: position 76,066 of record JAEWMB010000013.1, read on the forward strand.
GTTTCATCAATGAGTCTTTATCCATCTTATTACTCCTACAATGTTATATTCAATTCTCTCATTAACATTTCCGCGGTCTCATCTTCTGTCATTAAGTCAATTCTATCTTTTAAATCATATATGGTATCATATCTCAAATCCCTATACATATCCGTTATATTCTCTTGAGTAGCAGATGCTTCATCCATCTTAACAACAGATTCATCTATACCCTTCCTGCTATCATTGCATTCTGACTTCTCTTCGTTCATTCTCTGCGACAGATATTCCACTAGTGTATTGATATTTGGGTAGTCATAAATTATCGTACTTGATAATTTCAGACTCGTACGTTCTTCTAACCTGTCTCTGAATTGAATAGCAAGCAGGGAATCGATTCCCATATCCTTAAATCCAGAAGTTAAAGATATTGTTTCTGATTCTTCCATCATCATAATATCTTTTAAATCTTTACATAACATTTCATATAGTTTATTCTTTTTCTCCTTCGCAGTGACATCTGCCCAATTCTGACTGTTATCTATTTTTGAGACTTTTTGGGTGGTATTCTCCACTGTTTTTCTTACAGAAGCATTTGATTTATTGGTTAATTTCAATACTTTCTTATAAGTTCCTGGATTTTTAGCCAAGAATACATGTTGTACGGACCAGCTCTTACTATGTACTATAGGGCAGTCAAATGCCTGAACATTACGGTATCCGGTATTCTTAAGTAAATCAATCCATTGTTCCTTTTTCAGTAAAGGGGAATTTTTGATACGAAGCTTCTCGTCCTCATAATCCCACCAGCCAGTGAACAACCCAAACGCTACCGTTAATGCTTCATGGCTGCTTGTCAGCTCGTTTATGCATAAATACCCGTTCGGTGCAAGAGCCTGTCCTAAATTAGTCAATACTTTCGATATGCTGCTGCATATATGAATGGCATTAGTACCCAGAATAATATCAAAGCTACCCTGTTCTATAGACTGTTCCTCTATAGGTTTTGTAAAATCAAATAATCTGTATTGAACAAAATCATACTCTTCCTGAAACTTATTCCTAGCAATTTGCAGGAAATGCATTGAAACATCTGTAAATACATATTCTATTTGCTTTTCATAAGGCTTTAATGCATTTAACACAATCTCGCTGGTACTTCCTGTTCCTGCGCCAAATTCAAGAATGCGAATCTTCTTTTTATCAATAGTGGTCATTGAATGAACAATACTACGAATCAAAACAGCCATTTTATTGTTATAATACGTAGATACCGGATTATAACGATAAATCCCTTCTACAATATCATTGGAACCTTTTTCAAAAAAAGCATCACTAAACTTTATTGCTCCTTCTAGAATTTCTTTTCCTCTGTTTCTAACGATATCAACGAATTCATACCATGCCCGTATACCATGATTTAAACCATTTCGGAAAGAAATATCATCAAAGGATGAAACGTCTGCGGCAGGATTGTGCTGTATCTCTTTCAAAGCTTTAATATATTTGGGGAATTTCTTCACAACCTGTGTTTCATCGAGTTCTAAAACTTCTTTTTGAATAAAGAAAGCTATTAACTTAGCATAGTCAATCATTTGGGGAAATTCATTATAATACCTCTTTATTTCACTATAATCATAATGATTCATGAACTGTAAATCAGCCTCATGTATACTCTGGTCAACTAGTTCTGTGTCAAATGCTTCTCTCCTTAATTCCACATATCGATTAATGCATACTTTTCTCTCGTATTGGTCATTTATTTTAATTGCAATGATTTCTTGATCCTCTGATGCAAGAATTCGATCAAATATACGGATCCCTTCTTCATTTGAGAAAGAAAAGAGACCAATTGACTTCAGGCGTTTTGCATAATCACCTTTCGATACGATTCCTGATTCTCCCCAGAAACCCCAGTTAATATTCTTAAGAATCATGTCACGCTGCTTGCATTCCTTCATCAAATAGGCGTCCAGATATCTACAGGCTGCCACATAATTTGCCTGAGCAGGTGAACCCCGGAATACACATTCTGAAGAAAAGTTAATGACAAATTTGCAATACTCCATGTTAAGCTTATGTAATAAGTTTTTCATCGCAAGTACTTTGGTATCAAAAACCTGAACAAAGTCTTCTTCACTCATATTAGACAGTAAAGAATCCTTTAAGATAATTGCACAATGAATCACTCCGGTAATGTTAATGTCGTCTGGTAATTGAGACATTCCTTCACTAAGACTTTCTATATCCGTTGCATCGGCTTGAATATAGATGATTTTACCGCCCATATTTCTAATTGATTCCAGCTGTCTCATACATGCTTCTTCTGTACTTCTTCCCATCCAAACAAGGTTGCACTTTTTATTTGAGACTAAGTACTTAGATAGCTCATAACCGATTCCACCGGCACCTCCAAGTATTAAGCATGTATCATCTGCTGTAATCAACCCAGATGCCTCTTCCATACCCATTTGCACCATAGGAACAAGAACACGTCTTAAAGTCTGAAAGTTAGCTATCCGGTATTCCGAAAAACCAACTGTATCTTCACTATTTAAGCATATACTTATACAGTCTATTAAGTACTTTTTATAATCACGATCCTCTGTACATACATCCAAATCTCTATTATTAATCTCAATCACCTTCACTGTGATATTGGAATCTTCAGAATTCATAACCTTAACCATCCCAGTAATTGCCTGATAGAATGGTTCCATTACGTGCAAATCGTCATAATTCACAGTAAAAAGGATAAATTCTGTCTCTTGATCGTGATATAATTTCGCAAAATTCCTAATTTTATTGAAACAAAGTAGCAGATTTTCTCTTAGAGACTGATATGACTCCTTGTTTTCATCCAATAGCTTATTGAAATCAAACTCTTCCATCTGAATCTCTGAATCCTCTTCTACTTCGCTGATCAAGGCTCTAAGCTTAGGATTATCATCCATCCAGAATACTGTTCTAGCATCGTTATGAATCCGGCAAGCCGCATAATTCTTCTCTTCTAATAACCACTGCGACTGATACATATAATTCTTAAGTGCCTGCTCAGCACCGTCCAAGATATGATTTTCTACCTCTTTTAATCTCAGACCATGAACCTTGCATACAATTTTTCCTGACAGATTAAGTACCGTAACATCTATCTGAAAATATTCTTGCTGCACTTTCAGAGGTTTTCTAAATTCCGTATAAGTATAGAATTCTTCCGGGACCTCCGAATAAAGAATCAGTTCCTCTATACTGAAAGGAATATAAGTTGCCTTACGATTTATCAGTTGGCAGTGTTGTTCCATTGCATATAGATATGTTTGTAAGCAAGCATCCAATACAGATGCCGGAAAGACAGAGTCTTCTTTTTCTTCATACAAAAAGGATAACTTAGCTGTAACTGACTTTTCCCCTAACCATATTTCCTTTATACACTGAAACTGTTTCCCCCATTGAAATCCTTGTTCTGCTCCGTACTTGTAGAAAGCAGTGTTATCAATATGGGTATGGCATTCTAATATAAGATGATTTACATCCCTATATTTTTGATAGGTCTCGTTACGTTCAAGCATACCTTTCGTATAAAGGTACCATTGTCTCTCCTCATCCTTTTTTGATTTGTCTACATAAACACTAATACTGCTTTTTTCAGAATCTATTACAACTTGTGCTGGATAAGAAGAACTATTATTCTCCAATATCAAAGCTTTCCGAAATGTAATATCGCTTAATTTCAGCACAGAATAATGTAATTCTCTCATTATGACAGTCAGCATAAGCGATAAAGGAAAAGCCCCCGGTACTATAAGTGTATTGTTAACTTGATGATCGTATAAAAATGGAAATTCTTTCAGACCTATATCTAATTGAAAGCATTTCTCAGCTATAATCGGAGAATTTAATTTCTCATAAAAAGCTCTCTTCTTACCACAATTCTTGATCGAAGATAATGGTAAGTATTTTTTCTCAAATACATAGCCGGGTAACGGAAGCTTCGTTATATGATATTTTTCATAAAAGGCACTCCATGGAACATCAACACCCAGTAGCCAGAAGTGCATCAATTTACTATGCTTACCGCTAACGAACAAATACTTATAATATTCTACTTCCTGTTCATCCAGTTGATATTTCATGAGATTACCGTTACTTAAATCAGACATTTGAGCCATGTTGCATTCCGCCCGGTTTTCTACCAGATTCTCTAATACCATGAATAGTTCCTGTAAATCACTCACGGTAAATGCTACTCTGTGTTCAAAGGGATTTCTACCCACCTGCAGTGTATATGACAATCGAGTCAGGTATTCTTTTTCATCTTTGATGATATTATATTTATCCTCTGACTTAAGGTAGGTATACAATTGCTGCACCATGTCAAAAAGCTGCTGCTTTGCTTTTGATGATAAAAGAATTATATAAGAATCTGCCGGAAGGAATTCATTGTTCTTTTGCGGATAGGATTCAATAATTGCATGAAAATTACTGCCACCGGCCCCGAATGAGCTTATTCCTGCATATAGATTCTCATCCTCTTCCCCCCAATTCTTTATCTCCTTCTGAATGATTATACTGTTGTCTTTTAATTCCAGCATAGAATTTAGCGGATATGCATTTATCGATGGTACTAACGTACGATATTTCATCTGAAGCAAAACCTTTATCATTCCAGCAATCGTAGCCGTTGATTCCAGGTGTCCTATATTGGATTTCACGGTTCCTATATGGGTTGCAGATGTTTTCGTTCCTAACGCATTCTTTATTCCACTTATTTCAATTGGATCTCCTACTTTGGTTCCTGTTCCATGCGCTTCCACATAACTTATCTTCTCAGGTTCTATTCCTGCATTTCTTAACGCATTCTGAATCAACTCTGTTTGTGCTACCGGATTAGGTACAGTAAATCCATTGGTTTTACCACCACTATTAATTGAACATCCTTTAACAATACCATAAATATAATCACCGTCTTGTATAGCGGCAGACTTGTTCTTAATAATCAGAGCACCAATTCCTTCTCCCATTATGGTTCCCTGAGCATTTTCACTAAAAGGATAACACCTATCCTGTTTTGTCAATAATCCCATGTGTGAATACTGGATATAGCGGCTTGGATGGAGAATAAGATTAACACCACCTACAACGGCTATATTGCAATCTCTATTTGCGATACTTCTACAAGCGAGATAGAATGCAGTACCAGAGGAGGAACACGCTGTATCCACCACCATACTAGGACCTTTCCAATCAAAAAAATACGAAATCCGGTTTGCTATCTGATAAAAATCGCCCCATCTATATGGACTATATCCTAACTCTGCTGCGGAATTTAAATAATGGCTGAAATCATTAGAGATAGCACCAACAAAAACACCTGTGTTTTTATCAAAAACATCTGCTCTGTACCCCGCATTTTCAATAGCATTCCAGACAATTTGCAGGAATAATCTCTGCTGTGGATCCATCGCCATCGCTTCTTTTGCTGAAATTCCAAAAAAGCGATAATCAAAGGATTCAATATCATTAAGAAACCCTCCATAATTACAATAGGTTTTTCCTGGCTCTACATAATTAGAATCATAATAAAACTTACTATCCCAGCGATTTTCTGGGATTTCGGTAATGGAACATTTACCTTGTGTTAGATTATTCCAGAACTCTGATACATTATCCGCCCCAGGTAAATATGCACTAAATCCGATGACCGCAATATCATCTGATGTCTCTGGGGATTGATTCGCATTTCCAGTTGATACAATTCGCTTTGACTGTATCGTCTGATTCATTTCCTTTTCTGTTGCATATTCTTGTTCCAGAAAATCAGCAACGCGACCCAGGGTAGGAAATTCATATAAGAAAGTTAATGATAATTTTGGGTACTTCTTTACTAATTCAGAGCTTATTTCAACTTTCTTCATAGATTCCCATGGAAAATTCTCTATTGGCTGGGTAAATGATATGGTGCTCTTTGTAATATTGGTACATTTACTGACAGAACTGCAAATAGACTTTTCAATATCTTTTCTTGTCAATATTACTTTATTATGATCATAATTCTCCATGCTAATATGACTTGTCCTTTCGTTACGGGGTGTATCGTGCATAAGGATACCGTCAATGACTTCCTGACAAAATGCCTTTGTATAGATGCGCTCCAGAAGTTTTTCTGTTTCTCGTAAATTGCTTGTTTGATGATGATTATTTATCTTAATTACTTCAGAGCTGGAATGACTAGAATTCTTTGCTTCTTTAAGTTTTGATTTAAGTAACTTTTTCACGGAACATTTACACTCATACTCTTCCTTAGATAATTGAGTAAGCTTAGCAGATGGAACTTCTGCTAAGGTTTGAAAAAAATGGTACGCCGGGAAATTCTTTTCACTCTTAACGAATTTAACTCTTATTCTGGAACATTTTCTGCTTTTAGCTGTTATCGCAATATATTCCATCATCGTATTCTCGATTTTACGTCCCAGCACTCTGCAGCTTAATAAGAAAGTGTCTACAATAAATTCATAACCGTCTTGTTTACCAATCATTAGTCCTACCTGTCCGTAATCACCAAACTTATCCGTGACATTTACAGTGATGCAGGAATAGGTTGAATCAGATATTATGCTCATCAACTGCTGTTCATTTCTTCTTATTGTTGTAAAATTGAACTGATTCGTACGCATGGTCATTTGAGACACTCTGCTAAGTTGTCCTTCCGAAGCAATATTAAATTGAATCTGGACATTCAGACTCTGAATGAACTTTTCAAAGCTTTCACTATTTTGCTCTAAGCTGTCCCTTTCAGCGTTAGCTTTGTAAAAATCAGTTCTGACTGCATCTTCAACAGTAACCGAATCATAATCATCTAAAATCCATAAATGTTTCACAAAGTGTTCTATCCTATCTTCCTCTTTGGGAAAACATAACGATAATACATCAGGGCATGCATTACGTACTTCTTCACATTCCATCTCCGAATCATCAATAAATACGAAACTATCCATCCCTAATTTTAATGAACTCGACAGCATTTTGATATTTTCAGACTTCTGATTCCAATTGATATAACTGGCCACAATATGATCCAAGGATAGTATCATGTCTTTATTTGTTTTAAACACTTCCGTTACGTCATTCTCATTATTTTTACTACAAAGACATAACAACCACCCATGTCCTACAAGATCAAGTAACTTCCGTTGCCATACCTGATACGCATTGGTTATCTCTATACCACATGCACCAGCTTCTCCTACTATGCCTTTCCATAATGTATAATCACAATCAACGATAATCACTTTGGGTTTCTTTCTCATCATAAAGAAATAATGCCTTACAGCTAAAGAAGACATATAGTTAAAATAAGAAGGCGCAAATGGAATATGTCCAATTACTTCTCTTGCAGGGTCGAAGATATTATTTACTTTATAATCCTCATGAAAATCCTGAGTATGGATTACACGAATACCTTTTATTTTCATTAAACGTTCGATAAACATTGGAACCATCTTATCAAACAGCTGTAACCAATTCACATCCTGCAAATACTCTTGCGATTCTGGGCACATCATTACAACCATGCTATTTAAAGAATGGTCCGAGTAATATTGAAATGCATTAATATAATCATCCATACTATTTTCATAAAATGCTGGAACTGTATCATCATATACATCCTTTCCAGATACAAAACCATTTACATCTGTTGAGCGTTTATAACGACGCCAATCACAGAGACGAATTAAAACAATATTATATCCGCTTTCGTAGAATGCTCCATTGGGATTAAGCAGCTCCTGAAGTACCTGATTGTAGCCGGTCTTATTTATTTTCATGCTGAGCCCGATAAATTCCCCGTATTTTACCAGGGAGTCTGTAAAATGATCAATTGTAAACGTTGCAGCCACTTTTACAGAAACCTTCTGATTAAAATCTGATATAAGCTGATAATTTTCACCATGATAATTCTTATTGTTAGCAATTTCCTCTGCGATAACTGCTGCTGCTATTTCAGGCTTCATGGTATTGATTAAGCCACTCGGTGTGTTATTCATATCTGTTCGCAATGGTTTTGGTCTAACCACAAGAAATCTGCATTCTTTGTTCTTCTTTGACAGTTCAAAGATATACTCTTCCATCTTTCTTTTGGCATTAACATAATGTGAAAGTTCCTTTGGACCCTTATCAGCATAAATTGAAGAAATTGCAACTACTATGCCTTTCCATTTCTTCAATAATTCCAAACAACTACTGATGGGATATTGATAATACTTTTCGTTCATTTGCTCATACAGATCTTTGTTCTTTTCTGACATAGGCGGTAATGCTGCATTACATACAAGAATATCTAATCGGCCGGTTGTTTTCTCTATAAATTCCGCTAAGCTGTCACACTGTGCTTTTTGCGTAATATTTCCTTGATAAAGAATGATAGCCCCTTTAATTACTTGATTAATACTACTTTGTATATATTCCGCTTCCTTTTTACTTTTTAAGAAATTAAGAATTACACGGTACCCTCTACCAGCCAAACATTGCACCAATGCCGCACCAAGTCCTCTGCTTCCGCCCATAACCAGGGCAACCGGTTTTTCATCAGAGGGACCAGAGTAATCACCTATACGCAATTCATCGTATAAAATTGTGCTCTCCAATTCCTGTTTAACAAAGCACTTCAGTTCACCTAATGCTATCTGTTTACCAGCACATCCGACCTTCAACCCTAAGGTCAGCATTCTAAAGTTCTTGTCATATTCATTCACATTAGCACAATAATACAACTCATGGGATTCGGAATAATAATTACTGCTAATATCTAATTTCATACCAGTAAACATCGCACTCTTACCAGGGATTTCCATACCAATGATGTAACTGCACATGCAAAATATATGAATATGATTCAATAAAGCTGAATTTTCTAATTGATTATGAGATAGATATTCCTGTAAAGCTTTGTTATCTATTTTATACTTTTTCTCAATTTGAAGCTTAGCCTCTAGTTCATTATCAGTAATATTGGCTGCTTCTTTTCGGTTTCCATCTGTGCTATACGTATTCCAATCGATTGCAGGATCCTTAATTTCACAAAAGCCAAAGCAGATATCTACATACCCGCTAGTCTGATCCGTAATCTTAATGCAACAGCTTGTATCAGTATCAGAATCTAGGTGTACATGATAATCCTTATCTAAAAGCATTGCATTGATGAAATCTATCTTTATATTACTTATTTTATTTATTTTCTGCACAGGAACAAAACGCAGAGCTTTTAACACACCCAGCATTCCAAAGACAATCTGTCTACCATAAGCAGACTTTCGTGCATATAATTCATCCATATGCATCGGGTTCCAATCACCGCTAGTTTTGGCGAATTGAATCAAATCATCCTGTGTAAATCTAATTCTATCTTCTTGTTTTGTATTCATATTATAATCAAACCTTTAGTAGCGAGATTTTTGTAAATAAGCTTCTGTTTCTTCAATTAACCTTAAACCAATTTCGTCAACATGCCTCTTTTTAAAATCACTATAGGCTGTACTGCTTATCCATTGGTTAAAGGCACCCATCGAGCTGCCGCATAGAATTTGGAAATTTGCTTTTTTAGATTCATTTCCCTCTATTGCTGCATTGGTGGCATAACGGAAATATTGTTTTAAAATTAATGCCATTTTGTACTTTTCATTCTTTTCTGCTCGATCGATTTCTCCTGGATTTTTCGTAATATAATGCTGCTTTACTTCTTCATATACCTGTTCTAAACTCTTTTCAAAATAGAATTTTTCTATTTGGTTTCTTAGTTTACTATCAAAATTTTGTATCGAATCATAGAATTTGTATGCTTCATAAAGTCTGTTTGCTCTCGCAGGAAAAAATACTCCTTTTTTTAGGACTTGTACTTTTGCACCAATCTCAAACATATCTCCCGCCGGAGCATATTCCGTATCCTGAATATTTGCTTCTGCTAGTAATTCTTTACTGAGATCACTTATTCCAGCCTCTACCGTACACTGGTTAATAGACCCAGTTACGACAAACTGTGCTCCCATAAAAAAAGCAGTTGCCATAGCTTCCGGTGTACCGATTCCTCCTCCTAGCCCAACTCGGATTTTCTTATCATAATGATACTGTTCACAGCACTTCATTACCATTCGTTTCAATGTTGGCAGTAATACAAATGCTGATCCCTGGTCTGTATGACCACCGGAATCCTGCTCCACACAGATGTCATCTGCCATAGGTATTCTCTCAGCAAGTTTTGCTTCAGACTCAGTTATTTTTTGTTCACTCAGAAGTTTACTTACCATCCCTTTCGGTGCGGGATTCATAAATAATTCAGCAATCTCAGGTCTGGATAGCTTAGCAATTACTTTATTTTTTACTATGATACGACCATGATTATCTTCCCTTAAACTATGTAATCGATACCTGACGAGAGCAGGAAGCATACGGATAAAACCGGATGCTTCTACCACAGATACCTGGTGTTCGATAAAAAGATCTATCATTTTCTCATTATAATCCTCATCAAAATAGTTAGGAGTAAAATTAAATCCAGCGCCACGACTTGCTTGGCTTTGAATTGTTTTTACCGCCAACCTGATATCATCCATGCTCAATCCCCCGGTGCCAAAGAATGCCAGAAAGCCGGTTTTAGCAGCACGAACCACCATATCTACTGATGATATTCCATGATACATACCGCCAATTACATATGGATATAATACCCCGTAGTCTTCCATGAATTCTTTGTTGGTGAAGGCTTCCAGATAATTGTTTTTCGTTTGATTTACATTTCGTTCAATCGTAACGTCATTTTGTATCTTATCAGGATTAACTTGATTATTAAGCTCTTTGCTTTCCGCGCTCACTGTTTTAGGTACATAGCATTTTTTTATCTCAGTGATTAATTTCGTTAATGTATTAACTTCACCAACCTCAATAAATTCCTCTACGCCATGATCAAGCATATATTCAACACTATCCTGCCATTTGACGGAATGGTTGATTTGAGTAGCTAATGTTTCATATATTTTATCAAATTCATAAGGTAATGCTGTTATATTAGCTATTACCTCGGTCTTTGGTATTTCCAATTTAATATTCGATAAATACTCGGAAAATTGTTTTTGTGCGTCTGTCATATATCTAGAATGAAATGCTGCACTTACTCTTAAAATAATACATCTTCCCTTTTGCTCCTTTTGTATTATCTCTGACAGAACCTCCAAATCAGCTTTCGGGCCAGCAACAACAATTTGACTGGGTGAATTATAATTTGCCATATCAATAGAAGTGATCCCATATGTATCAAGAAGCTTTATAACATCTTCTTTGCTGACTCCAATCAAAGCAGCCATTCCTCCAGCCATACTCTTTCCCATTAATGCGCCTCTTTTTTTGACTAAACGTAAACCGTCTTCAAAGTGAAAGACACCGGCTGCCAGTAATGCATTGTATTCTCCTAAGCTGTGTCCTGCATAATAATCTGCTTTTATTCCATCTTGCTGCATTTTATAATAACGTAATGCATTCACTACATATATGGCAGGTTGCGTATATTCCGTCTGATCTAATAAATTATTAGAATTCTCAAGACATAACTCCTTAATAGAGTATCCTAAAATTCTATCTGACTTTTCCACTAATTCAGGAAAAAGATCAAATAAATCTTTTCCCATTCCAACTCTTTGTGAACCTTGCCCTGCAAAAACAACAGCTTTCATCGTTCCTTCCCTCTCTGTAATTTGATGATTGATTACATGAATCATTTCAGTATATTGTCGTATTTCTTCATAATCATAGGGAGACATAATCCTATAAATATCCGGCCATCTAACCTCGTCCAATATATCGTGCATAAAATTGGTTAACGTACCTGAGGGACTCATATCAATATAACAATAGTTTCCCTGGCACTCGAGCATTTGTATCGTTTCCAGAAACCGGATTTTTTCTCTTGCAATACTCCATAAATAGTCTTTTTCTATCGTATCGATTTCACAACACCTTGCACATGAGATTATTCTAGTATTTGGTTTTTGAAATTCTAATTCTTTGTAGTAATTATCAAAAACATCCTCATATACATCCATAGAAGAGGAGTGGAAAGAATATGCAATATCCAAGCGGGTATACAAAACCTTTTTTGCCAAGATATTTTCTATCTGTTTTAAATCATAATTCTTACCGGAAATCACAAAATTTCTTTTTGAATTAACTGCTGCAATTTCAACTTTGTCCAAAATCGACGAGTTCTTATACTTTTCCACATTATCAATAATAGAAAGCATTCCCCCATTTGAAGAAGAATGATGTAGCAAATCAGCTTGCATAAGTAAAAATTTCAACATACTATCTAAAGGTAGTATTCCCGCAACAGTGATTGAAACGTATTCTCCAAGACTTGTTCCTATTACATAATCCGGATGTATCCCCTCTTCTATTACACATTTTGCCAACGCATATTGAACCATAAAAAGTGCAAGGTGGGTATATCGAATATCGGTAAAGATATCACTTTTCCTATTCTTCTTATGGTATAATTCTTTGATAATTGAACGTCCTGATAATTGATAGACTATATCATCCTGAGCGTCTAATATACTACGGTATCTTTTATTATTTTCATATAATTCCTTCCCCATATGATAGTATTGAGTACCATGACCGGAGAATAGAAAAATTATTTGTTTTTTATCCATCTGATATTCGAAACCTTCCATGTCCAATGCCTGTTAATCCAATTAATTTTATCTTAGTTCCCATTTCTTTAACAAATAAACAATACTTGCCACCAACATAGCTATAAAGGTGACTATTAATATGCTCCACGATACTATATAACTATCTAATATAACCTTCTTAAATCCATATAAGTTATGTGAAATTACCATGGGAAGACATAAGGGAATATACTGAATGATGGTTCCTGATTGAAATAAATAGCATAAAGAAACCTCAATCACACCTAATATCGCTCCTACTAATATATTTTTTAGTATAATTGTAATAAAAAAAGTTACTGTTACTAATAGGAAGTGCATCACAATCATAGGTATTAAAACTTTTAGAAGTTCTATAAGTACTTTGCCCTCAATCATTGTTCCCATATAAAAACCGCCTGCTATACAAGTACTTGCTGCCCATATAAGAACTGTCAAAGCAATAATAATTGCCATCAAACTTATTTTTGCCATTAATAGTATATATTTTGGATACGGATAAAGTAGCGTAATTTCCATCATCTTTTCTTCATATTCTCTAGCCCAAATAAAACTTGTAAAACTCGCAAAGATTAGAAAAGCAAGAGAATTAAATGTATCCATCGAAGTGTGAATATAACCTTTCCAATAGACACCTTCTACATCAAGTAAAGTTAACACAGAAATGATCGCGGGCAGTATTGCTCCGGCAGGAATCATCCATAATATTTTTGAAGACATCAGCTTCTTAATTTCAACATGTACTAAGTTCCCCATGAAAAATACCTACTCCTTTCTGTTAAATAACTTCATTGATAAGAGAGAACAGCTTACAAATACGACTGCCAATATAATAAAGGCAACGGGATAATTAATGTCCAGTTTATTATTGATTCTTAGCAAATTATTGGAAACTGCCATTGGTATCAAATGTGGAAACATATATATATTTTCTGTAAACATAAATGGGGTTGTAAAAATTACAAGAACAAGCGAAATTAGCATAGATGAGATAAAGTTCTTTCTCCATAAAGCAATCAGTACAATGAAAGGCATAAGAAGAAAGAACAGTATTACACCTGAGAACCATGCTCCTATCATTTTCGCTGCGACATCACCATCAACTCCACCAAATATCATATTCAAGATTAGGATACTCCCATATGTAAAGGCTCCCAGACTGAATAATAAGATAAATAGCAACCCAAATTTAGAAGCCAGTATCTTTTTTCTGCTTTGTGGAGTGATAAATAAATATATAATTGTTCTATCCTGATATTCTCTGGTAATTATAAAATTAGCCAGAATAATAGCTACCGTATATAAACACATAGTTATTACGATATTATTGCTAGCAACCGTTGTATAAAATTCTTTTTCCGAATCATTCGAAACTAAGTATTGTAATAAAATCATTAATACCGGTAATACAGAAAGAGAAATAATGATGAGATACATTGTTGTTCTTTTAATTTTATGAAATTCTAATCCAATAAATTTCAACATGCTTCCTCCTTTTGTACTAAATCAAGAAAGTACTTTTCTAAAGTCGGCACCACTATTTTACTTTCATACACATTAATACTATTCTCTACAAGAGCTTTCGTTATCTGACTGTTAAGAGTATCATTATTGGTAGCAATAATAAATTGATTCTCTTCTATCTTGATTTCACTCTCATATAAATGATTTTCTTTTACAACTTTTACAGCTTTATTAATATCATCCACTTTATATAATAATGTTTTAATAGTATTCTTCATTAACTCATCTTTATCATTCTCTACCAGCAATTTTCCTTTATTAATGATTCCTATCTTATTAACCATCTTCTCTACCTCATCAAGGATATGTGAAGAAATCATTATAGTCTTTCCTTGTTTCTTTGAGATGTCAATAATTAAATCCCGAATCTCAATGATTCCTTTCGGATCAAGTCCGTTTGTCGGTTCATCGAGTATTAACAGCTCAGGATCATGAAGAAGACATCTTGCAATTCCTAACCTTTGTTTCATACCTAAGGAATAATCTTTCACTTTCTTTCCCTTGGTATCTTCAAGATGCACCGTTTTTAGCGCTCTTTGAATGGCTTCTTTATCCTTTACCTTCATCATCATTCTATGTATGTCCAAATTTTCATAACCGGTTAAGTTAAGATAGAAACCGGGTGTTTCAATCATAGCTCCAATCTTGGTTAAAAAGTTATGAATGTTAGCATTCGTCATTTTTTCTCCAAATAACTCTATATGACCGTTAGTTGGTGATAATAATCCTAAGAGTAGACGGATTGTTGTAGTCTTTCCAGCTCCATTCTGGCCTATAAACCCATAAATATCACCTTGTTCTACATTAAGATTTACTTCATTAACTGCTTTAAACTCTTTAAACTGCTTCGTCAACTGACTCGTCTGTATTAACTTATTCATAATATACTCCCTTTGTTTTAATTTTAATTTGCCACCTCATTCGCAATGTGTTTTTACATATTCGACTATACTGTTAACAGTTCCAAAGTTCTCTAGTGTTATGTCTTCATCTTCAACAATTAAGTTATAGGTATCTTCGATAAAGCTAATCATTGATATAATTCCAACTGAATAAATACTACCCAAATCCATTAATGCTGTATCATCTTTGATGAATTCTTTTTCAACATTAAATCTTTTTTCAATAAAGCTTAAGACTTCTTCTCTGATATCCTCCATATTATTCTCCTATCTATCTAATTAATCTTTTGTATCATAGTCTCATTTTCTACAATACTCATATCTTTAAAAACTGAATCAAAGCGCTTAAAAAATTCCTTAACAAACTCCATATTTTTTTGATTACCATAAAAGTTCATTGAAAATAATACTTCATCATAGTAACTGGAACTGGAAAAACCAAATGCACCCATGCAAAAACCTAAGCCACCTGTAAGATAAGCGTTCTTTACTTTGATGTCAGCCCATTGATCCACTATTTGTTCAAGGTTCCCTGCATTACCAAATCCCGGGACACACCCTACTTCCTCTCTTTTCATATAACAGCCTTTAAAGATTAACTCAAAAGGCATGATTTTTAACACCTTTTCCAATAAGAACACCGTATTAATCCCTGGAATTTTATTCTTAGAATAATCTTTAAAATCAATCTTTAGATCAACTGTCTTTTCTTTAAACTGATTTATTATCGTTTCAATATCATTCTCCGGATTGATATAATATTGGAGTAATAGACCCGTGCTATAATTGAACAATGCGTTGTTGTTTTTTGGCCTGCAGTAATTTCTCAAATCAAGAGTAAGGAAAAATGGATTATACTTTGTCTTTATATTAAGAAGCTCATTTCTATAAGAATAATATGTCTTATAATATACTGCACAGAGAAAATCATTTAACGTAAAACCCTTCTGCATGCAATATTGCAGGATTCGTTCTACATTCTGCCTCTTTATAATATGTTTCACAAAGTAGATATCATCCTCTTTTTCTTCCCTATTCCATGGAAACGAATAAATCTTTTCCTTTACTTTTACCTTCGTGCTGGAAAGAATAATCTTAAAACGCTCACCTTTTGTATATCGTTCCTTAATTGGTTGGATACTTCTATGGTATACCTTATAATCAGGACGTATGTAAGAATTATCTTTTATCAGTTTATTATAAATAGAAATAACCAATCTGATATAATTAGTGAAACCAGATGCATCCGCCAAAACATGATGTGCCTTAAATACGAGGAAATCCTGAGTTTCCGTCCTCAATAATAATATCTTTAACATTGGATTCACTCTAATATCTATTTTCTCTGCCATAAACTCATTCACTAATCTCTGCACATCACCAGAACAATTTTTAATAAGAAGTATTTTATTCACAATATTCTCTTCTAGCTTATTCCAATATAAATTGAAAAATGTTCGTTTAATGTTGTAAGAAAGAATTTTCTCCAGCCTTATCGTTTGTTCTATTGAATTCTGTAAAAGATCAGCACGAATCTTTCCGTCAAATTCCATATAACAATTAATTTGTTGGTCCGAACTGCATTCTGCCAAGTACATAGTCTGATCAAGTGCTTCAACTTTCATATTTGTCTTTTTCATGTTTTCTCCTCTTTACTCATCTATTATGATTCCTGTCTTAATGAGCGCAGACTATTTACGGACATTTTTACACCCGCACAATAAACTCCCGGTAAAAACTTGTAAACGAAGTTGAATACCTTACCGGATGCCGGAAAAAATAATATTCTCTTTTTCTTTACTGCTCCTTTTATCATTAACTTAGCTGCCTTTTCAGGAGATGCAAGCGTACTTGGTGGTATCAGTTTTTTAAATCCTTCTATCGGTATTTTAATTAAGCGTACATTATCCCAAAGTTTTGTATTAATTCCACCTGCACATACGACAGATACATTCACGCCAAATTCCTTACCTTCTTCTCTCAAAGAGACTGAAAGACCAATAATTGCAGCCTTAGTTGCAGCATATCCGGTATTAAATGGTGATGGAACTACGCCTCCTATGGATGACATGTTCATAATGCTGCCACTTTTTTGCTTCACCATAATTTTATAGCCGATTAGAGTAGGATATAGCATACCAAAGAAATTAACATTGACAATGTTCTTCCAATGATCCCCTGTCATATCACGCGCTTCTCCAACCAGACCATATCCAACTATATTAAATAAATAGTCAATTAATCCGTACTTTAAAACAATTTGATTAAAGCAATTCTCAACAACAGTTTCATCCGTCATATCTGCATGAATCAATACAATCTGAGCCTTCTTACCAGTCTGTTCTTTTTGGAAAGCTTCCATACCATCTTTATTGATATCTAATAGTACAATCGTACAATCGTAATTTATAAGTTGTGTTGATATGGCCTTTCCGATATCTGAGGCACCGCCTGTAATAACTATAACTTTTTTATCAAATTCCATTTTTTACACTCCTTTTTCTTAAGCCATTCATCCTATAAGATTTTTAATTTCATTCGCAAATTGCTTAACAGTGATATCATCCACAGCGATCATTAGCCGTTCAGGTATCTCAATATGGAATAGTTTCTCTACTTCAATAATAAATTTAACTTGTTTATAAGAATTAGTAATATAAGTTTCCAATAATTCATTTTCATCTTCTTTGATAATTCTTATCTCCAGTTTTCCGAGAATACTGAACAGTTCATTAACAATATCCATTATTTCATAACCTCCTCTCCTTACAACAAAAGTTACTTGCCGAATGTTATGGCAAACACATGGATATTCGGCAGCTGTGGTAAAGTGATGGATACTAGTTTCTTACACGGATCGATATCTATATTTCTTGCATATAGCCGTCTTCCATCCTGATTGACGGACTTCTCACCATAATAGTTTTCTACTGCTTTAAGAGTGAAGGCTGTCCCGTCCGGTTCCCCATATTGTAATTCAGGCTGCCAATCAGGCATTTCTATTCTACAATATTCTTCTGTTTCATCCTCATAAACCAGTTTTATGTTTTCATAACAATTACCAAAGTCAGAACAACCCAAAAAAGTGCACATCATATAATAATCCGCTTTAAGATCCAAGCGCTGTCCTTGGCAGATTAGATTATCCTGTTGACCATTCTCTAATCCAGATAATTGAAATAGAATATCGTTCCAGCACATGATATTTACAAACTCATCTAGAAGGAAGTAATCTCCTTTATCATTTAAATTGGCTGAGACATTCTCAAAGCTCCCAATACCCTCATTATTAAATTCAGAATCTAGTACGTAACAAATGAATTCCTTCGCTTTCTTATTTCCAGTTCTTTCTTGCTTCTCCTCTAGTTTGTCGTAATTGCTATTAAAAAAATCGTCCAGAAGTTCATAATACTGCTTTTCCATCTGAATAATTTCCTCAAGTTTTCCGGGAATATAACCTGTTATTTTTGTAAGATCATTCAGTAAAATTCCTTTTATTAACATATATCTAAGAGTATCCCATAGTTCTGCAAAATGAATCATTTTCTCAACAACCTGCCTTGCCGCCTCTTTCCTATGTACACTGTATTTGCTGATATGCTCCATCATTACTGCATACCGCTGCCTGTTATTAGAGATAATCGTGAAAGCCTGCACAATTGGTACTCTATCGGGAATTTCCTCCATGTCTATTTCTTCGGATGGATCGTAGAATGAGATCTCCTTTTCAAAGGTAAACCTATGTTTTATCTCTTCTTTTAGTTCATCAAGATTTTCAAAAAAATCCTCTTTTAACATCTCCCTGATACTTTTCTTAAGCAATGTATCTACATCTGTTAATTGATAATCCTCCTCCTTACGAAAGCAGGCAATTTGGACTACACCCTTTTCATATAATTCATACGGAAGTTCTAAATCTGTTTTCTCGTAATATGGATCAATACACAAGAATATATTTTTATCTTCATCATATCCGTTAATAATAATGGCATGTCCGCCATCCTCTATCTCCTGGTACCTCCAATCCCATGGACACCAATAAGCATTCATCGCTATGAAAACAGGATTCTCATGATCTATTTCATGTTTAATTAAATTGTATTGGTTCTTTGCAGGATCAATGAAAGTCATAGTAATACCGCAATAATCTCTTAATTGTTCATTGAAAAGATTAGATACACAAATTCCTTCTCCAATACACTCTTTTGTACTGTCATATTTAAAACGCAATACTTCCAGATACATATATTCATAATTTTTCTTATAGTGGGAAGCAACCGTAGCAATCGCATCATCCACACAGAAAAACACGGAAAACTTGCCTTTCCTTAAACGTGGCATTTTCGTTAAGCACATAGTAATCTTTTTCATATGTATCAGCGTAACGCCCTCCCCCTTTCGTATCGTAATCTGGAGGCTAATTTTTCAACAACAGGAAATCTCATCATATCCTGCGAATTTACTTTATACCCCTTCTTTTTCAAATGATTCATTGCAATAATTGCCTTCATGGAATTACCACCGAGTTCAAAGAAATTATCCTTTTTACCTACTCTTTCAAGTCCTAATATCTCCTTATAAACTGCAGCAACTAATTTTTCTTTTTCTCCGTCTGGTTCTTCATAATCATTTTTGCTAACTATATTAATATCTGGCAATCTGTTGATATCAATCTTTCCACTTTGATTGACTGGGATTATTTCTAGCTGCATCATGCGTTGTGGGATCATATATTCAGGAAGTTTCTTAGCAATAGAGTCCTTAATATCATCCTGATTCATCGCTATATCCGCTGTAAAGTATGCATATAGTGTTCCATCCATACCTTCTGTCTTTTTCAGTATTACTGCAACATCTTCTATCCCCTTGACAGTGCGGAAAACAGTTTCTATTTCTTCTAATTCAATTCGGTATCCCCGAATTTTAACCTGATTATCAATTCTTCCCATATACTCAATATTTCCGTCTTCGAGCCATCTTGCCAAATCTCCTGTCCGGAATAATCTTTCACCCTGCAAGTTTTCAACAAAATACTTCTTGGTCAACTCAGGTTGATTTAAATATCCTCTCGCTAATCCAAGACCACCAACACATAGTTCACCTGGCACTCCTATCCCACTTAGCTCGTCTTTATCCATAATGTAAACAGTGGAATTTTCTATCGGCTTTCCGATGGGAATCTTATCCGGTATCTTTCCCGATTGTTTTTCCCAATCTGTACAATATACCGTTATTTCAGTAGGTCCATAGGCATTGGTATAAATCACATTCGCAGGCACATGTTCAAGAACTGCAATACTAGATGCAGATCCACCTGTTATGATGCGTTTAATCCTAGGTAATTCAACCTGAAGATAATATTGCGGTGGAAGAAGTAGTAACGATACACCTTTCTCTAACAAATATTGCTCAAAAAGTTTTACATCTGAAATGATATCTTTATCAACAATACATAAGGAACCTCCATTTAGTAACGCTAATGCAATTTCAAACACAGAAGCATCAAATACCAAATTAGCAAATTGCAAGACTACTTCACTTTCATTGACTCCAAAGTTCGTGCGGCAATGGTTGTTTAAGTTAAGCAAGCCTTTATGCTCCAGCATAACGCCCTTTGGTTGTCCAGTTGTTCCAGAGGTATAAATGACATATGCAAGATCAGTAGGTACATTACTATGTATAGGATTGGTACTATTGCTCTCTTCCATAATTGCTTTTCCAATCATCACTACCGGTACATCATAGTTAAGGGTTATTGAAACATCTGCCAATAACGCTTTTGGATTACAATCCTTTAATATATATTCAATTCTATCCTTTGGATAATCAGGAGCAATTGGCACATATGCACCCCCTGCTTTTAATATACCTAGGATTGCAATTATGGTTTCAATTTTCTTTTCACCCCAAACAGCAACCAAATCATCTCTTCCAATACTCAATTTCTGAAGATAATGAGCCAACCGATTCGTCTTCTCATTCAATTCCCAATAAGTCAATTGCCTATCATTATGAATGATTGCGACTTGATTAGGAAACTGCTGAACCATCTTTTCAAATCTTTCATGAATACATTCGGTCATCATATCAATCTTATTGAAGTTGAAGGTTCTACTTAAAATGCGAAGTTCTTCATCATCTATCATACTTATCTTTTCAATTACCTTATCCGGACTCTCTAAGATATCTTGTAACAAACTATTATAGTGTTTGATTAGTCTTACTATTGTCCCTTCCAAAAATAAATCAGTACAATACTCTAATTCCAACTGATACCTACCGGACTTCTCATTGATACTCAAAGAAAGATCAAATTTTGATGTTCTATTTTTAATCTCTCTTAGCTCTGTACTACCTACATTCTGCAAATTCCACTCAACCATCTCTTGATTTTGCATTGATATTACAATATCAAATATTGCATTCCTAGAAATGTCAGTATCTGCATTGAGATCATTGACCAGTTCCCAGAAAGGATATTCCCCGTTCTCTATTGTTTTAAGTACCTTATTCTTAATCTGCTGTAAGAAATCTGCAAATGTTAACGTTTTATCCACGTGACCACGAACAGGCAGTGTATTAACAAACATTCCTAGCATTTGATCGATTTCTTTACGAAACCTTCCCGCCATAGGGCTTCCAACAATGATATCTTCCTGTCTGGCATATTTTGATAATAAGATCATGAAGGCAGATAAGAAAATCATGTAGTCAGTCACGTTATAGGTTCGGGACAGCTTTTTTATCATGCTTCCTAATTCTTCATCCAAATTAGTAACAATTCTATTACCGTTAAAGCTTTGGTATTTCGGCCTTAACTTATCTAACGGAAAATTAAGTATTGGAATTTCTTCTCCCATTTCATCCTTCCAATATTTCCTTTGAGTCTCATAATTGCAATTCTGTAACCACTGACTATAGTCCTTATATTGAAGCGTTACTTCCTTTAATAGATTTCCATTATATAAAGAAGAAATCTCTTCTGCTAAAATCGAAGTACTGATACCATCTGCTATTATGTGATGAATATCAAATAGCAGTAGATAACCACGATTGCGTTTCACAACTTTTACTCTCATTAAAGGTGCTACACTTAAATCAAAACTCCTGATAAAAGTTTCAATTAGCTTTTCTTCCGGACAATTATCTTTTGCATAAATAAATTCGAGCTCTACCTTTTCATTAATCTTTTGAACTATTTCGTCGTTCTCAATATGAAAACTAGTTCGCAATATCTCATGGCGTTCCAGCAGCGTCTGAAAAGCTTGTCGTAATCTGTCCACCTCTAAGTTCCCAGTAAAATATACAGCCTGGGGCATATTATAATTCGTTGAATCTGCCTTTTGACATACTAGGTATATGCTTTTTTGCATTCTGGTTGCAGGATAAAAATCTTTTTTTTCACATATTGAAATTTTTTCATAGTTTATATCTTTGGCGGCTTTCTCTATATATTCTGCAAGTCTTTTAATTACAGAATTCATAAAGATTTCCTTTAATGTCAGCCTTACTCCAAACTTTGCTTCAATATTATTCAAAAGCTTTGCAGCTTTCAATGAATGTCCTCCGGCACCAAAAAAATCTGTATTCCTTCCTGCCTTTGGAATCATCAGAATCGTTTCATACATGCTGGCAAGTTCCTTTTGGGTTTTGGTTACCGCTTCTTCAAAGGTTTGCAAATCATATATTTCAATATCCGGAAGCTTTGCCTTATCTACTTTCCCACTTTGATTCATTGGAATGCTTTCCAGTTGAATCAGATAAGATGGAACCATATATTCAGGTAGCTTTAGTCGCAGCCATTCTCTTATTTCATTGGAAGCTAATGGATTTGCAGCTACATAATAAGCATAGATGCTATCCTCGCCCGCACTATTTTTGCGAATGATGATTGTGGCATTGATTATATCCTTTTTTTGTCTTAAAACGCTTTCTATCTCCTGGAGTTCAATTCGATAGCCCCGTATTTTAACCTGCTCATCCATACGTCCTAAGAATTCAATATTTCCATCTGCCAGCCATCTTCCCACATCACCGGTTCGGTATAATTTACCTGTACCAAATGGATTGTTGACGAATTTTTTATCTGTCAATTCCTGCATATGAAGATATCCCTTTGCTACACCGACACCACAGATACATATTTCGCCTGGTATCCCGATTCCACATATATTATCATCCTGCATAATATATACTTGTGTGTTCGCAATGGGTTTTCCAATCGGAATTTTATTGCTGCTTATTCTTTCTTTATTCCATTTCCAATCAGTTCCGCAAACTGTTACTTCTGTCGGTCCATAAGCATTGATATATTGTGTTGAATCTGATACTTGCTGTAGAATCTTCTGCCCAGATTCCGATCCGGCAGTTATAATGAGACGCACATCCGGTACTTGAATTTGTAGGTAATACTGTGGTGGTAGAGTTAGTACTGTAATTTTATTATCTTTAACATAATCTTCAAAGCGTGTTGTATCCAAAATCGTATTGTCTCCCGGGATATACAAGGAAGCCCCATTTAACAAAGCCATAAGTATTTCCCATATTGATGCATCAAAGACAAAATTAGAAAACTGTAATATTCTATCATTCACGTTAATACCGTATTTTATTTTATGATAATTAGCCAGATTAATAGCTCCCCTATGCTTTAGCATTACTCCTTTTGGCTTTCCTGTAGTACCAGAAGTATAAATAATATATGCTACATCTTCAGAACCACATTCTATCCTTTGATTATTAACAGGCTCAGATGAGAATTCCCATTCCTTCAAGGATACCTTTTGTTTATTCCAACCATCAAAAGCGCTATTATGTGATAATACCATAGCAGGATTTGTATCCTCTAGCATATATTCTAATCGCTGCTTCGGTGCTGATTGATCCATTGGTACATAGGTTGCTCCAGCTTTTAATATGGCAATGATGCTAATGATTGTTTCTATTGACTTGTCTGTAATTACAGCTATAAAGTCTCCTTTTGTAATGCCTTGTTTACTAAGCCAGGAGGCCAGCTGATTCGCTTTTTCATTTAGCAAATGATAAGTTAAATGTTCTCCTTCGTGCCATATAGCAATTTCATCGGGTAAATTAGCTACAACCTGTTCAAAAGCTTCATGGATGCATAAATTATCATTAAACTTCTGCTCTGTATGATTGAATTCTACAAGAACATTCTTTTTTTCATTCTCTGTTAACATGGAGTATTCGTGTAATTTTTTTTGTGGATTCTTTGTTAGCTCTACCAGTAGGTTTGTCATATGTCTCATCATATAGTCTATGGTTTCTGGCAAAAACAGGTCAGTACAATATTCAAATTCCATATTAAAATTTCCCTGTTGTTCCCTGATGCAAATCGTCAGGTCAAATTTTGATACTGTATTACCAACTTTGATCTCTTCTGCAACTGTATCCTTTAACATCAAACTGTTTTTCTCATTATTTTGCATAACAAGCATTACATGAAATAATGGGTTTCTGGACAAATCTCTATTAATCTTTAGGTCAGCTACCAGAGCTTCTAACGGATATTCTTGATAACTAAATGCATTCAATGTATTTATCTTTATATTCTCAAGGAAATGTAGATAGTTGGAATGTAAATCGATATTTTCTTTAAGTGCTAATGAATTAACAAACATTCCTGGCATGCTTTGGATATCTTTATTAAATCTTCCTGAGATAGGGCAGCCAACTACTACCTCTTTTTGCCTGCTATACTGTCCCAGCATAATCATAAACGCTGATAAAAACACCATATATTCCGTGGCACCCGTTTGAACAGCAAGCGACTTAATACTACTCGATAAATCAGTACCTAAAGACTGGTACCTGCTTGAGCCTTGAAAGCTCTGGATCTGTGGTCTTGAAAAATCCGTAGGTAAATCAAGTACTGGAATTCCATCAGAATAACGTTCTAACCAATATGCTTTAGCAGCACTCATATCTAGATTATTAAACCATTGGCTATAGTCCTTATACTGAAACACTGGTTCAATAACCTTCTGCCCATTGTACACCTTTGATACTTCTTCTAAAATCAGTGACTGTGATATTCCGTCAGATACAATATGATGAATATCAATAAACAGAATAGAATATTTTTTATTCTGAATCACTCTTATGCGTAATAACGACCCGCCCCCTAAATCAAAAGGCTCTACTAGCTCCTGTAAATGAAAGGTTTCATCTTCTGAATGAAAGACAGCAAAATCTAACGTTATTTTGTCGTAAATTCTTTGAATAATCTCTCCATTATTGAGTTCAAAACCGGTTCGCAGTATTTCGTAACGTTCTACAACCGTACAAAAAGCATGATGTAGTTTATCAATGTCAACGCTTCCCATCAGTTTCGCTGCGTATGGCATATTATAAATCGTATTCTTTTCAAAGCTGGATAAAATATATATTCCTTTTTGAACAGGTGCTGCCATATAATAATCTTGTACATCCGCCTTCCTTAGGCCTTTGGAACGGGGCTTCCTATTCTTGATATCCAAACTCTGTACCAGATCAGCGATCGTAGGATTTTTAAAAATATCATTTAACACCAACCGTACTCCAAAAGCTTCTTCGATATAATTCAAAACTTTTGCAGCTTTTAAGGAATGCCCTCCTAGTTCAAAGAAGTTATCGAAAATACCAACCTGATTTATCCCAAGAACTTT
Source organism: Bacillota bacterium (assembly GCA_023457255.1). Taxonomy (GTDB): domain Bacteria; phylum Bacillota; class Clostridia; order Lachnospirales; family Lachnospiraceae; genus Lachnoclostridium. The sequence continues at coordinate 101,857 of JAEWMB010000013.1, forward strand.
TGTGAAAATCTTTGAGACAATCGATTCTTTTTGATTTCTTGGTGGTTTATAATCTCTTGATAAATTTATGGTAATCTCCGGCAGCTTATGTTTATCAACTTTACCGTTATCAGTCAATGGAATTGTTTCCAGTTGCATGATATAGGCCGGAATCATATACTCAGGCAGCTCTTTACGAAGTGCTTCTTTTACTGTTGCAATCTCAATTTCACAATCCGCGGTATAATATGCGCAAAGCTGTTTTTCACCTGTTTTTGCTTCATTAACTACAACAATAGCATCTTTGATACCTTTCTGCTTTCTAATGCCATTGCTTATCTCACTTGGTTCAATTCGATACCCAAGTATTTTTACCTGTTCATCTATTCTTCCCAGATATTCCAGAGTTCCGTCCGGTAACCATCTTGCTTTATCACCGGTTCTATAAAGCAAACCTTCTCCAAATGGATTAGAGATAAACTTAGAAGATGTCATATCCTCTTTCTTCCAATAACCTTTTGCTACACCTGCTCCAGCAATGCATAACTCACCGGGTATTCCGATGCCGCATAATTGAATCTCATCCATAATATATATTTGTGTGTTTGAAATAGGTTTACCTATTGATACTGTTCTCTTACTTAAATCACCTGTGTAAATAAAATCACAACAGCCTATAGTGGCTTCAGTCGGACCATACTCATTATGAATTTTTATATGCCGGCCAAAGTTATTCAGCGTTTCTTCTGCTGTAGCTGTATCCAATTCCTCCCCACCTAAAATCATTGTTTCCAAATTAGAAAGAAGCTCTTTCTTGTAATCATTGGCAAACTTCAGATGTTGTGGTGTACATTTAATCAGAGTAAATTCATTATTTACAAAAATATCTTTGATCATTTCATCAACAGGTCCATTATATATTTTTATTTTTCCGCCACAGCATAACGGTAAAAAGATCGTTGTTATTGTAAGATCAAAGCTGATATTAGTAAAAAGTGGTGCCGTTGGTAATTTGGTAACATAATGTTTCATTCCATAGCTAATATAATTTGACAGTCCGCAATGTTGTATCATTGTACCTTTTTGTTTTCCTGTTGTACCGGATGTATAGATCATATATGCAAGATCATCGGGATTTAGCTCAATGTTATGCTCTTTATCCGATCCCTTTAGATCTCTCACAGATTCCAAATTGATAATAGGGGCATGGGATGAGATCTCAACGGTATTATCACATAATACTACGGTCGGATTACAATCGTTTAATATGTACTGTATTCTTTCTTTTGGAAAATCTGTTGTAATAGGAACAAAAACTCCTCCTACCTTCAATATGGCAAAAATACCAATAACTAATTCGATGCTTCGCTCACTGATGACAGCAACAAAATCACCTTTTCTCACTCCCATTTCTACCAATTCATTCGCAAGCTGATTCGCTTTTTGGTTCATTTCTTTGAATGATATCTCCCAGCTTTCATTGTATAGCGCAATACGGTCAGGATATAAAGCAGCTTGTTTTTCTATCAGATTTAAGACGTTTTGAATCTCCTTTACCTCTGTTGAGGTATTATTAAATTCATTGCATATTATATTAATATCGTTTTTCGAAGCAAGCGGTATGTTCCCTATCTTTATATCCGGATTGTCAGTTACATACTCTAAAATCTGAACATAATGATTTAACATTACCTCCATTGTCTTTGGATCAAATAACTTGCTGCAATATTCTAATTCAACCTCATATTGACCTTCTCTATTATTAATAAAAATAGTGATATCAAATTTTGCGGTTGGATTAATCTGCCTAACTTTTACAGAATTAACACTTGTCAAATTCAATTCCTGATCTTTCATGTTTTGCATAACAAGCATAACATCAAACATAGGATTTCGAGATAAATCTCTTTTTATCTGTAATTCTCTCACTAGTTCTTCAAAGGAGTATTCTTGATTTTCATAAGCAAATAAAGAAAATTCTTTCAATTCCTTTAAAAATAAATGAAACATTTTATCTTTCTTAGGCTTTCCTCTCATTGGTAATGAATTAACAAACATTCCAAACATATTCTCTGTATCAGGGGAGACTCTGCCGGATATAGGTGTTCCAACAACAATATCTTCCTGCCCGCTATATTGCTCCAGTAAAACCATAAAGCTAGCAAGAAAAACCATATAATCAGTTGTATTACTGTTCTTACCAAGTCTTGAGATTCTTCCACGTAACGCCGGATTAAGGAAGGTACTAATTGTCTTACCAGAAAAATCTATTATCTTAGGTCTCGTCATATCCAGTGGAAAATCCATAATAGGAATTGCTTCCTTATATTCCTTCAACCAGAACCTTTTCTGCTTTTCAATATTACGATGATTCATCCATTCACTATAATCTGTATAATCCAGGTCTTTTGGGATAAGTAATTCATTATTATATAACTTTGATAGTTCATCAATTATAAGTGCATTGCTTGTACCATCTGTAATAATGTGATGGATATCCAGCAATAATAAATACCCATTCTTTTGTTTAACCAGACATACACGCATTAAAGGCGCTATGCTTAAATCAAAAGTCTGACAAAAATCCTGAATCAGTTCTTCCTCAGCTACATCGCTTATTATATATTCAAAATTAATCTCAACATTGTCATGTACACGTTGTACTAATTCACCTTTTTCGATATGGAAACTCGTTCTTAACATCTCATGTCGTTTCGTTAATTCTAAAAAACCATAACGAAGCCTTTCGATATCAAGTGCGCTATCTAATCGATATCCGCTAAAATTATTGTATGCTATTCCCACATTGATCTGGCATGTGAAATAAATCCCCCTCTGTACAGGAGACATAACATATTTTTCTTTGGTTTTGGCCTTTGCAATGGAACTATGTTGGGAACTCTTAATCTTACAATTTTCAATCTCCTTACTTAATTCACTAATGCAAGGATGTTCAAATATACTTTTAATGGTAAGACGTACACCACATTCTATATTTAAATAATTTAAAAGCTTTGATGCACTTAATGAGTGTCCGCCAAGATCAAAGAAGTTGTCGTTAATACCGATTTTATCGATATTTAATATCTTTTCATACATTTTAACTAAGACTTTTTGAAGCTTAGTTTCTGCCGGAACAAAGGTTGACATCAGCTTCATATCAATATCAGGTAATCTATTCTTATCTAATTTACGGCTAATTGTAAGCGGCATTTCCTCTAATTGTATTATCTTAGCAGGAATCATATAGTCAGGTAATGCTTTACGTAATTCATTTTTTAAGGAGTGTACATCCACAATGGAACTTGCAGTTATATAGGCACAAATTATTTTTTCCTGATGTGCATCCTCTTTAACAACTACAGCTGCTTCTAATATATTATCCTTACTTCTTAATACTGCTTCAATTTCACCTAATTCAATTCGATAGCCTCTTAATTTGATCTGATTATCTTTACGCCCATGATATACAATATTACCATCAGGAAGCCACCGACCCAAATCCCCAGTTGCATACATAACTCCATCACCGAACATATTAGGAACAAATACCTTATTCGTTAGCTCTGGCTTTGATATATACCCTCTGGATATGCACTCCCCTGCAATATAGATATCACCTATCTCACCAACACTGCACAATCTATCTTCCTTGACAATATAGACATAACAATTTGGCATTGGTTTTCCAACCGGGAGTTTCGATTCATATTCCCTTCCATCATATTTCCATTCCGTAATAACACCGGATACTTCACTGGTACCATACATCTGAATAAACTGAATCCCCTTAGGAATATATTCAAAGATTTCATTGGTGATTTCTGCACCTGCTGTAAATATCTTGGTAACTCCATCAAAACATTTTACATGTTCAATATATTGGCGAGGTAATAGAAGGATATTCACTTTATGTTTTTGGATATATTCTTCAAAACTCTTGATATCTAATATATATTGTTCTGGAATCATTTGAAGTCTTGCACCAGCAAAAAAAGTTATTATCATTTCCCATACGGACATAGCAAAAGAGAAGCTTGAAAACTGTAACAAAGTATCTTCTGAGCAGATGTCTTGATTTAAAACGTGATAAATAAATCGAATGGTTCCCTTATGTATCTGCATTACTCCTTTGGGTTGACCTGTAGATCCTGATGTGTAAACGAAGTAAGCCAGATTATTCTCATCAACAATATGTTCTAAATTATCATCTTCCCCAACAAAATTCTTCTCATCAAACATTAAGAGAGTGGGAATTTCCGGTACAAAGTTCAGCTTTTTTCTTCCGGTTAAGAGTAAAACAGGCTTGCAATCATGTATAATATATGAAACACGTTCTTCACCAAGATTAGAATCGATTGAAACGAACGCTCCGCCCGCTTTCCATATAGCAAGTATAGAAATTATTGTTTCTATCTCCTTTTCACCTATAATGGCAACACAGACATCCGGACCAACTCCACAACTTACTAGGCGTCTCGCCATTTGATTTGCCTTCTTATTGAGTTCTGAATATGTAAGAGCTATATCATTCATGCTTAGCGCAACTTTATTCGGGTATTTTTCTACCGTCATTTCAAAATACTCATGGCAGGTTGATTTTTCTGTGACCAGTTTCCCTCCATAGCAAAACTCTTCCATCATTTTTTTATCGAACATTATATACCCTCTCCATTAATTATTATTCAAAACCAATATTATCAAGTATAATATCCCCAGTATCATCACCATTAAATGTAAAACGAACATCCGTAATATCCATTAAATTAAAGTTAATATTTCGCTCTAGCAAACTATTGCAATCTACCCTAACCGTCTGTAAGCAATGCTTATAATCGTAATCACCTGATAAAAACTGGAGTTTATATAACTGGATTGGTAACGCTCGATACACTGCGTTGACTTCACTTAACATAAAGCTTATTTCTTCACCTGAACGGTCTCCCAAAACTACCTGAAAGTCTAAATTATTATAATTATTTTTCTGATAAAGTATTTCCCTCATATCCGCTATATCAAACTGCAGGTACATTCCCACAGCATCTACATTTAAATTGCTGATATCATATCCTGCTTCTTTTGTCCCTGACCACTTTAACCTGACTACATGGTTGGCTGTGTCCCATTTAATAAAACTCTTATTCGTAAACTGCATTTTTTCCTCTTTCCAGATATCCAGTCCGTGACCATGAATGGTTCCTGCTTGGTCAGTAGTTGAAATAGGATTAGCATCTTCCTCATAATTACAGATAGCTGAAAATTTTGAATTCTGATATCCCTGGATATAGAGTGTATCCGGTACCTGATTAGTATATTTCCTGATATTATAAAAATACTCTCTTTCTTTCTCCATATTTTTCATGGTTACATCTAAAAAATATTTCATACTAACCTGCAGTATTGCTTGCTGTTCTTCTTCCGTTATAAGATTTTTTACATTTAAAAACCATTTCATAGGTTCAAACAAATCATAACTACCCCATTCGGAATTAAATTGCCCATGGTTTGCTCCGGCTATATAAAGATATGCTTTAAAGCAATCTTTTTCACCAGTATATACAATATTCTGAAATTGCTTATATCCAAATAAATTGATAACATCCTGATCATTTGTTCCTTGGATAAGCAAATAATTTATGTCCTTGAGAATTACATCTTGTCCGGCAGGCTTGTACATATCAGCAGTCGGAGCTATGGATATTACCGTATTGATATTAAAGTGATAATCCCAGGTAATTTTTGCATTTTCCGGACATGCATCGAATGCATTAAACTCAGATGCTATTACAACTGCCTCACCACCACGGGAATGACCTGCTAACGCTATTTTTTCATAATCCATTTTTTGAAATAGTATACAAGAATCATCCTTATTATACTTTTCAAGCTGTTTTATATTTTCTAACAGTAAGATAGCCCTGGCATCATTTTCATCTTTCAAACCTTGATCTATATAAAGATTGAGGAAATTCTCATCTACAGATACAACCACATATCCGAACTTTGCAATATATTCAGCAAGATAATCAAATCCTAAGTAAGAATTACTTAGGATCGTATGTCTTCCGTGTACCAAAAACAAAACGGGATAATCCTTTCCCTCAACAGGGTACCATATCTTTCCTTTTAATGGAACTTCATTAATGCTGTATCCCCAATATTTATCTCTTAATGCTTTTATCATTCCTTTATAATCTTCCACATAATATGATAGATTCACACGGTCTGACTTCAGCATGTCTGAATTATTTGTTCCATATTCACAGTAAGCGACATCATACAACCCTTCTTCCGGCAGATAGCCATCCTTATCCTCAGCACATAAATAAAAGGATCGGTAATCTTTGTCAAATCCTTTTCCAAATAAAAAGGCACATATAGCAATATTCATCAGTACTGTAACTGCCAGAACACTGAAAACAGGTATGTCCCTCTGTTTATTATGTATAATAGCATGTAAGCTTCTCCCAAATGACAACTCTATCCAGCAAAAACAGAATGCACAAAGAAAAATAAATCCCGTATTTACTGTAGGAGAAGATAGATAGATTATTCCAAAACTTATCAAAAATAAAAATATTTCAAATAATCCATGTTTTAAACCATATCTTCCTATCCTTTTTACTATCAGCCGTATCACAAACAACATCAAATTCAACATTATAAAAAATAATGCACCAAATAATAAAAAGCTAATCCACCTCGGTAATCCGGAATCCAAAAAAAATAATGCCATTAATGATGCGATAATTATACTTGATATGATCCAAATGCTTTTCTCTGTCCCTTGATACTTCTGTCCAATGATTGAATGATATCTGTCCATCAGTGCTTTTCTTATCTCTGTAAACTTCTTTATTATCATGCTTCTTCTCCTAAACTATTTGTCTACTCGTTAACAATTGAATCGATTTTATATCTGATCGTAAATCTTCGATTCTATATCATAAAGTGTCTGAAACAAATTACAGACATCGGAATTATCATACTTTCTTTCCCGATCATTTGCCCGTCTTCTCATAACGATTCTCATAAGTTTTGTCCAATGTTTACAGCTTTCATCTAGCAAAGTTTCGAAAATTTCTCTAGCTTTTTTATCCTTAATTCCATGAGCAAAATAATGTTTTAGAACATTCCTGCTTTGTATTAGGTTACTGATCTCCATAACATTAGTATCTGAATAAAATTCATAAGGGACTGAAGCTTCAAGAAAATTGCAATAAAGTTTTTTTATCGCTGTCAATCCATAATAACCGGCTTGATCCTCCCTGTTTCTATTCCTTTTCATAACCTGCATGATATTAGTAGTATACTTATCAATTTTCTTTTTATCTTTAAGCTCACAACGAACTTCCATACATTCCAAATATTCGTTCATACATCTTTCCAAATCAGCTATCTTGCATTTTCCAATAGAGGGGTTTGTTGACATATGCTCATATCCATTACCTATATACTTTTCTGATTCAAGAATATAAAAATACTCTTTATCATATCCAATTGCTGCAACAGCATGACGTCCACTGTCAGGATTCAACACTGCTATGTCATAATTCACTTTATACGGCAGTCCATTCGTTGATATAATGATAATAACCTCTCCATAGGTGTCTAATGCATGTTTTAACTGCTCTACAGATGTATTTTTGTTGCCTGTGATTTTATTAAGTTCATAAATCTTTTTATTTGTCCACAAATTCTTTAACTCTTTACCGTCGCAGCTTAGGAATGGAGTAATATCCTCTAAAAAAATATCTAATAACCGATTATTATTATAGTATCTGACTTTTAATATGTAAGAAGTTGCTTTTTCTATACAGTTTCTTCCACCCAAAAACCAAAGTACATCTTGAGGCTTTGCATATATGTAATCATATTTACTCATAAGTAATACTCCTAAATTTATTATTAAAATAACATCATATTGATATACTGTAATCCTTGTATTCTTTCTTCGACACATGCGGATAGGGAATAACCACTTTGTATGTTATACTGTTTAAATAATACCTTTTCTTCGATATGCGGATTAAGATAAAAGCTCTCATTTCTTTTATCAAACGAAAAACTGTTTAATGGTATTTTCAACCCTTTCCCTTTATATTTAATATAGCTTTCTTTTAATGTCCATAAATCAAAGAAATAATCTCTTTGTTCCTCATCCTTTTTATTCAGTAATGCCATATACTCTGATTCAGCAAAGAATCTTTCTGCAATATCCATATGTACTTCTGTTTTTTTTTCAATATCAATCCCACATTCATTAAGTGATGTAATGCATACTACCCAATCACCTGAATGGGATATATTAAATTGGAAATCAGGAACACCCAGGACATATGGTTTTCCATATTCATTCACATCGAACTGAATGTCTTTACAATTGATCTTCATCTTCTCTTCAATTACTTTTCTAACAATTACATCTCCATACAACGACCGGATATAGTCAGCGCGGAAATGAAACCGTTCAATGCGTCTTTTTTTCTCTTCAGAAATAATACTTAAAAAATAATTAATCTGATTTTCTTTGACCAATTCATTAATATTGGTAGCGTAAATATTAGCCACAATAATGTTCCCTTCGAATAAATTTTAATCTTTATACAACGATACAACCATTAAATTTTAGAAATATAGTATACATTATTAAATTACATTATCTACAAAAATAGTATTATTTGTCATTTTATTACCATATTTTACATCTAATTATACACTTGTACCAACTAAAGTCAATATAATTCCGTTGTTTTACAATAACCAAACATAGAAATTGCTCTCAACGTCCGATAGTTCTGGCTTTTCTGTTATCAAACTTTTTATATTTTTTGTCGTATATTGTCATGCATTGTGGTATATCTAGAAATTAATTGGACTGAAGTACACCGTCAAAGCGCATCTAGGCCCAGCCTGCTTCGCATAATTTTCCAATTTCTCTAGTGATAATGTTTCCCGGTAAATACCTCGTTCTATATATGGATAAAATTTATCATTTTCAAGGTAATCATCATAATGCTTTAGTCTTTCAGCCACCCAAAATAAGTACTGATACTAAAATCAGACATATCTCTGAGAAGTCCAGCAGAAGCAGCATGCTTTGTGACCTTTACAAAAATATTAACAACATTACTTAGGTATAACAGAAAATAGCTTGTTTGTAACGCTTAATAAACATTTAAGCATAAAAACAAGCCTGCAAAATAGCAGACTTGTTTTTGTTGACATAAGCTAGTTTATGCTTATTTTATGTGCTTTTCAAGTTCGGTAATAACAGTTTTAAATCTTGCGTGTTCCCGTACCGGCGTAAAAATCTCTCTTGAAACTAAGTATTCTTTTGAGCCTGACACCGTGGTTTTTATATCAAGATCCTTATATTTCGAACAGGTCTGACCTTGAAAAATAACCGATGTGTACGTAGATTCTTCCGGCAGAGTGTCAAATTTTATACTATATTCCGCAAACAGCTCTATACAGTCAAGCGCATTATCATAATCTTTTAGTTTTAGATAATCTTCCGAAAGCCAATAATAAACTGCCCGTAACCTTAAAGTTTCATAAATATAATCATTATTTTCGTGCAGTATTTCTTCAATACTTACGAGTTTTTTAAATAGTTCTACTCTCTTTTCTGAGTTATCTTTATATTTAGTGTTTGCAAGATTTTCAATTAGATATTCAAACATATCCGATAACAGCCATATATTTTGAACAATCTGATTTGATTTCGCTTCCCCGTCAAGTATTTCCGGAAGCACCATATCACGTGAATCACGCGCAAGTGGCAGTCTGTTCGCTGTTTCAACAGCTCTTTCTTTGTCACCTATGTCTTTATAAGCACGTGCTAGCACTTGAAGCGAACGAAAACGCAGATTGTCATCCGTGCAATCACTCAAAATGCGTGTGCAAATTGATATAGATTCCCGCAGGTTTTTTTGTTTCTCTTCTTCTGGTTTTCTCGTAAAACATAAAGTTTTCGCCAGACAGTACAACAAATCGTAACTATTAGGAAATTCCTGAACGGCGTTTCTGAACATTTCAATTACTGTACCATCAAACCAATTTCTACTCCTCTCAGGTCCTGCTTGTTTAATAATCGAATCAATCTTTTCCTTATTTTTCATAACATCAAAACACATTAATTCGTCTATGCTTATGTTAAAAAAATTAGCGATTGACGGCAGAAGCTCTATATCAGGATAACAGCCCTCGACTTCCCATTTACTCACAGCTTGTGCCGTAACACCTAAATATTCTGCAAATCTTTCTTGATTCACATCCGCTTTTTTACGCAATTCTTTTATTTTTTCACCTATTTTAATAATCATAAAAATCCTCCGTTCTTATAATGTTTTTTACAAGCACTTGTAGCTATATTGTATAATATGGAGGAATAAAACTCAATAAACAATCATTTGTTGTAATATCAACTGCTAGTTGTTTTTTATAAGAGTATATATTTATCTTCAATCTTAGTCAAAACTACTGTACAACATTGCACTATTTTGTATATATATTTATTCTAACCGGCTCGGACTATTTTTTTAAGAGCATAAGAAAACCTCCCAAGGGTAGTCTAAAATTAATGAAATGTGTGATTGCAATAATTTGCGTAATTCTTCGGCAAATACATTTTTATATATATTGCTTGGCACAAGTTGTACAAGCTTCCCATTAGTATTTAACAATTTAATGCCCGCCTCAATAAAAGCATAGCAATAATCAAATTTTCCAATAGCACAGGTAGAAAAATTACTTTTTATCATACTCTTATTGTCTGAATGAATTTCTTTGTAAGTAATATATGGTGGATTTCCAATAACCAAATCAAAAAGGATTTCACTTTTCCAGGTTAACGCGTCTTCGTTAAACAAATTCTACTTGACTGGGGGCAACCCAGATTCTCCTACGATTATATCAAGTTCTTCTATACTGTTTACGAATAATTTTTCATCAAGCTCAATACCATAAATATCAGTATTGAGCCCATTTGAAATCACTTGAGAATCTAAACCCAAATCTCTACCATTTTTAATATATTTTTTAACAATAGCTTTTAAAATATTACCAGACCCAAATGAATTTTCTAAAATGTGACACCCAATTAAATTGGTAGTATAACCAGCTAAATTTAACATTATTTTCACCATTTCTGGCGGAGTGAATTTTTGACACTTATCTTTGTTTTTCTCATTATCAAATATTGAGCTCATGTTTTACCTCAGTACATATTATTTTATTGCCAGTCCAGATACGTCAAAATGATTTGAAAACGCTCTTCCAAATATTCAACTATCAACTCTGTCATTTCGGCAGATGATCCATCTCGGTAATAACTGTCAAATGCTTCATAATAACGTTTACGATCTGCAAATTTAACATTAACCGGAAGGTATCCGTTTTGCATTAGAAATAAATTCAGTATTAAGCGTCCAGTGCGCCCATTTCCATCTATAAATGGATGAATCCCTTCAAATTTTAAATGAAATAATGCTGCTTCTTCAATTGGATGAAGCTTAACCAAATTATTTTCCTTAATTAATCTATCCACCAATTCAGGTACCAAAACCGGTTCTGGTGGCTCATAGAATGTACCTAAAATACGAACTGGAATGCGTCGATAGACTCCCCGGTCTTCTGGACGATCCATTAAAACCAAGGTATGAATCTGCTTTATAATACTCTCCGTAAAAGGAATTTTATTTTTTACTATATCTTGGACATATAAAAATGCATCACGATGTCCAACGGCTTCTAAATGATCTTTTAATGGCTTTTTATCAATAGTCACTCCCTCTAATACCATAGCTGTTTCTTGTAAAGTAAGCGTATTCCCCTCAATAGCATTAGAGTTAAATGTATATTCAATAAGAAATTCTTCACGTAGGCGCTGAACTTCTCCTTGTGTAAGTGGACGTCGATTATCCAATTCGTTTTTTAAAGCATCGATTCTTGAAAATAGGGACACAAACTGTTCAGGTATTTTTTTATTTCTATTTTTTCTTCCATCTACTGGTTTTACCGCGTCTATAGGAATTTGATATGAGCGACCTTTACGAATGATTCCAGGAATTTTATTTTCGTCGCATAATACTCTTACTCTCCGGTCAGAAATTCCCCATTTATTTGCTGCTTGTTGTACGTTCATATATTCCAAAAAAACACCCCCTATTTATTATTCCGATCTTCTCATTATACACGATCTTCGGAACAATATACAATATATTTTAATATATTCTTGTTTTAATAGACCGAACACTAGCGGTTCTTGGCAGTGACAGTTCTGATTCGCGGGCTCATAAAATCACGCAGACATCATCCATCCAAAAGTCAGTTGAACTGTACAGCAGGTCTCTTGTTAATAATCTGCGCAGTTTGTGCGGCGAATGGGAGAACAATCAATCTTACCGCCTATATGGCGAAATAATTCCAAATGAAGGAGCGGCTCAGTTTCACATGGACAAATCCATTTTGTTGAACCGGGCCAAATCATAATGCCATGGCAGAGAAATATATCTATAAATTGAAAATTGACACAGCTTTCAGACAGCTGATTCTGCCATTATCTGCAGAAGAATTGCTCTCTCTGGAAGAAAGTATTATACGGGACGGATGCCGTGAACCTCTGCTTGTCTGGAACAGTACCATCCTGGATGGTCACAGCCGCTATGAAATATGTGTAAAACTGCGGATTCCGTTTAGAATTCAGCGCATATATCTCAGAAGCCATGAAGAAGCAATTGTTTGGATTTGCGCGCATCAGCTGAAACGCTCCAATACCACAGAAGAGCTTCGCAGATACTTGATTGGAAAAAGGTGCGAAATGGAAAAAATACTTGGTGCACATCATGCTGCTGGCGCCAGTCAATACACAAAAAGAGAGCTCAGGGCAGGTATATTGCCTGAACCGGCCTTTACCGCCGCAGGTCAGACAAGAGAACGGCTAAGTGAAGAATACCTTATTTCTTCGGCTTCTATTTTGAATTATGAAAAATATACACAGGCGTTGGACTTGCTATCAAAGATTATACCAGAACTGGTTCCCCGTATCCTATCCAGTGAAGTTAAGATATCCCTTGAAAATGCAATTGCGCTCTCACAGCTGTCAGTGCCGCAAGTAAAAGAGCTAAATCCTTTACTCACTGATAATCCCAGGGAATTTATCTTAAATCTTCGCCGGATAATGCTGCAAAAACAAAATTCCCCGGAAAGTAATTCGCTACCCATACCAGCGGGTTCTATAAAGGAAATGCCTGTGTATGATCCGGACGCAGAAATATCAAGCCTTACGTTGACCATCCCTTCCTGGATTAGTTCCATTAACCGTACCCGCTCCGCATCAGATTTCAATGATGTAACCGGTGACGCGTGCCGCAGGCTAGAGAAAGAACTGGGAAATTTAGAAGAAACCATCAACCATATGCTTCAAGCTCTAAAGGAGGTAAATTAAATTAATGGACAATTACAGTGCGTTTGTTCCTAAAGTACATTTTGAGCAGATTCCAATTAAAAACCTGGTATCTAATCAGGAGTATCAAAGAAATCTATCTATTTCACATGTCCAGCGAACGGTAGAAAACTTTGATTTATATCAAATCAATCCGGTAAAGGTCAGCCGCCGCAATGGCGTTAATTATGTTTTCAACGGTCAGCATACGATAGAAATTGTAGCCATTGTATCCGGAACACGTGACACTCCGGTCTGGTGCATAATATATGATGATCTGGAATACACCCAGGAAGCGGACATATTTGCAAATCAGCTGAAGTATGTCAAGCCTCTTCTGCCATATGAAATTTTTATGGCAAATGTTGAAGCCGGCAATGATGAGCAGCTTATTATCAAATCCCTTGTAGAATCATATGGATTATCTATCACATATAACAAAATTCCCGGCGGGATCTGTGCAGTGGCATGTCTGGAATACATCTACCGGAAATTCGGATTTCACGTGCTGGATCGTACTCTTCGTCTTTGTATTGGAACATGGGAAGGTGATTCTAATTCGCTTTCTTCCAATATGCTGAAAGGAATTGCTCAGCTGATTGTCGCTTTTGGAGACCTTCTAAATGACGACCTATTCAAAGAGAAAGTTGGAGCTTTCTCCGCAAAAGACATCGGACGGACAGCAAGAGAAAGAAAAGCAGGATTTCTTGGCTATTCAGAATCCATGCTTATTGCTTATAACAAAAAATTGAAAGCGCCGCTGAAATGGTCAAAATTATATAAGATCAAATTGGCTATGGCTGGTGATGGTTATGATACCGCTGAGGATGAGACTTCTGCCAAGAAAGAAACACCCGCCGAAATTTAAGCCGTGCTTTCTCATATTCATTGATGAATTACGGAATACCTGTGAGTCTTCAGTATCTCAGAACTTTTTCCAGAGGCTTGCCTTTTGCCAATTCATCCACCAGCTTATCAAGTCATCTGATCTTCTGCATCAGCGGTTCTTTCATTTCCTCGACGCGATATCCGCAGATCACACCTGAAATTTGGGCGGCATCCGGGTTGACCTGCAGGGCTTCGCGAAAGAAGGTTTCGTAGTCGACCTTCTTTATAATCTATGCCTGCAGTTCGGAATTGGCATAGCCCGTCAACCAAAAAGTGTGGAACTAAACCTTTCGGCTAAGCTCCACGCTTCATGTATTATTATGTAATTGTTTGGTTCTTTTTGTCGTTTACGCAAACGGCACACGGCGGTCACCTCCTAGGTGCCGCCGTAAATAAAGGTGCAATTTAACACTACCGCTCATATGAATTTCAAAGACAGCGGCTTTCAATTTATTAAATCTTCTTCATACACAAAAATACAATACTAACTGCAAGACTAATTGCACCCGCGACAATATCAGAAATGTCTAAAAGTTTTCTCATTGATTTGTACCTCCATATTTTTATCTCGGAATAATCGGTAAGGTAATCCCTGACGGATATTTCTCACTTCGATATACCGTAATTTCGGGAATAATGCTAACATCAGCAGGATCATTTGTTTCACTAAGCTGTGGTAAAATCTCAAAGGTAGGCCAGTCGGCACACGCAATCGAAACTCTTATACTATGCCCCTCTTTGAATACCCACGAGGTAGGCAATAAATCTATTGTTAGATGAACGATATTTCCTTCTGCAAATACTTTGTCATTGTATTGCGATTTTTCAAAGCCACTCCAAGGCAGCTCTGGTAATACCTCAATATCATATTCGCCCTTTGCAACCATTGTATCGTTGTCAAACTGCTTGCTAAATCCCGCTCGCAGTAAACCCTCTGTTACTAAAACTGCATTTCCGTTTTTGTCTACATCTTCAAGATAGATAAAGAAGTCGCCATTGTCTGCGGTTGAGGAAACCCAAAGGTCAACGATAGGATGACCTGTTACCTCGGTATCCGTAGCCAGCGGTGCTGTTGTGTATGTAAGGCATTTTTTATCAAGTTCGGTACGCACAGGCATTTCGTCGGGCTGAAACATTTGCCAACGGCTTGTTGGCCAGCTTCCCCAACGGGCATCGTGGGTGAAGTCTACAGTATACTGGTCGCTACTGTCACTTGTAGCTTGTGTATCAAGCGTACCGTTTTCAGTAAATAAGAAATTCGTCAGCTCTTGCCTTGCAAGAGGCCATTCACTCTCGCTGCGCCAACCATCACCATTCATGCTGTAGATTAAAATAGGCGGGTCAGTATCAATGCCGTTTTGAGCACCCTTGAGGTAATAATCAAAGAAGCGAAGCATTTCGGCATCGTATTTGTCCTTCATCTCGACCGCATTTTCCCCGAAATATTCCCAATAGGGAGAATCTTCTTCGTGATAGCCTGCGCCGATGATGATTTTTGAAGGATTGGTGTCTTTTAGGGTAGAGTAAGCTCTGTTGTGCCTCTCACGAACGGGTCCATCCATTCGCCGTGACTGTAAACGGCAATACCGCTGTCCATTAAACCTTTTATTCCGCTGGACGGGCCAACCTCATAGGAGGTCATAGTTTGATCGCCATAACTCCAATCGGTATCAATAAACTGCGTGTTCGGGCCTATTTCATTGTAAGGAACATTTTTTAAATGCTCATAGGTCGCAAGATAATAAATGTGTTCTCTTTCCTTGCCATCTGCATACTGTGGTGGGTCGTTTGGGTCAGCAGGATAATTGTAATCGTCTAAAAATGTGCCATTCCCATTTAAGTCTAGCGGTATTTCATCATGATATTTTCCGTCACCGTCCTCATCAACGACGGGTGCAGTTGGATAATAGCCATCGTCGGGCAGATAGTAATTGTGTTCAAGGTATATTTGTATATCCATTGAAGAATAGGCCCAGTTTAATATCCCTCCAGGTCTGATTTCGCCGCTAAAGCCATCAAATGGCACTACCTCAGGAAAAATACATTTTAGAGCTTTCGGGGCTTGCCCTGCCATGATGAGCTGGGAATATCCAAGGTAAGAGCCGCCGAACATCCCGACATTACCGTCACACCAGTCTTGCCCGTCAATCCAGTTAATCAACTCTGCACCGTCTGTGCTAAAAAGCGGTTGAAAGTCGATCTTCTTGCCATAGCTTGCGCCTGTGCCACGCATATCTGCTACTACATAGATGTAGCCTTTAGACAGGAACTCAAGAATTTGCCCATTTGTCGAGCCATACACGGTGCCGTGGCTATTCGCCCGGTCTAACACATAATCGCCCGTACCGACCTCTTTTTTATAGAACATTCTTTCATACCACTTCATATCTGGTACAGCAACGCTCTGCCGTAGGGAGTGTACTGGAATATAACCGGATAAGCTTCATTTTCCGCTATATTATCCGTCATGTAAATATCTACCGCCAGTTTTGTGCCATCTGACATCTCAACATACTGTGATGTCTTTTCGTAAGCCCTATCCTCATGGAGATAAACATTGTAGCCTACCACCATGACTAAAGTCAGCACCAGAATAGATGGAATGATAACTTTTAATATTTTTTTCATTTTGAACCTCCTAAACGTAATTTTAGCTTTAGCTTTTTGAAATACCAAACAGCAAGCCAGTCAGAAATTATCAGAATAACCGCTGCTATCAATGTTACCTGCCAGAACGGTAAGTCGCTCGGAACACCGAATATCAACTTAGCAATGCCGAGCCATCCTATTATCGACCAATGGATACAAAAAATATTGTTGTGTTTTTGCTCCATCGCATAAGTATCTTAAATTGCACCTTGGGGAATAGCTGTAGCAGCCCATAATGCACGCCAAAGCACATGAGTGCAAAAATAGTAAAGAATACCGCATCAAACAATCCTAAAAAGTAATAAGCTCCGCTTGATGTAAACATAAAACCGTAGACAATCGTTAGTATCAGATAGATTATCATAAGTCCCGCACACAGGGGCGTCATATATAGATAGAAACCCTTTTTGTCCCTACAATGCTGCATGAGCAAACCGAAAGCCATCCCCGAAATCGGAAAGATAATCCAGTTTAGAAACGGGAAGAAAGTTGCCGTTTTCGTTCCCCAAAGCAAGCCTATGAACTGATTGATAACGTAGCTATCCGTTTCTATCCATCGCAAGGACATGCCCAACAAAGAGGTTGCTACACCAATGAGCAGTAAGGCTGGATATTTCAGCTTCAACTTTTTTGCTGCCGCCAAGAATAGAAATGCCAAACCCGCAAATTGCAGTATATCCACGCTAAATAAGGCGAAGGTGTCGTACAAGTAGGCGCTATCATTTGTCAGCGCATATTTAATGAAGTCGGGCAAGACATAGCGAACAAGATTCAGTAGCAGTCCGATTTTCAATAGGCTTATTCCACGGTACAGTAAATCCTTTGGCGTATTCTTTTTCGAGAAGCTAATACCTATGCCCAAGCAAATCATAAATACAGGGGCAGCAAGCGGTCCGCCAAGAATATTTCTCACAAGTGTAACGAAAGCACCCTCGGTATCAGGTGACAGCTCTTCAAAAACGTGCGTCCATATCATAAAATAATAGCAAGACCTTTAGCTATATCCAGTTCCGGTTGCCGCCCGGTATTTACTATTTCAGGACTAAAGCATTTTTTAATCGCAGTAACCATTTCCTATATCTCCAATCGTTTTCATTACAGCTTCAACAATATCCCTTCCTTCTTCTCGAAAAGTTGCGGTTAATGCCAGCGTATTGCCAATCGTTGCACAGCTAAAGAAATTTGAATATCCTTGCTCAATAGCAATGGGAAATTCTATTCGCTTAATACGGCTTTCGATTTCGGCTGGTAGCTTGATAAGTCCTAAGTTTGATATACCAGTTGTTGATTTGCCAGCTTCCATGCGGGCTATCATTTTCATTGCCAGCACCTTTAACACTCTTGGTACAAATCGTGCGTTTTGGTACATTTTTTGCTGTTCGTATAACTTCTCCCACACACTATCTTTTGTAATTTCGTTAAATTGATTTTTAATGTGTTTTACCATTTTAGAAAAGTCTTTATTTTCTATCTTAAATACTGTTGCAGCCGTAACAAAACTTCTCAATGTTTTGCTCTCAAAAAAGCTACGACAGTCAATCTGAACACTGCCGGTTATTCTACCCGTTCCACCTTCGACATCCCGTTTTTTTGCAATAACACTAAAGATATGTGCTAAGAGATATTGGTTGATGGTTGCGTCATGCGCTTTTGCGGCGGCTTTGATTCTGCCTGCGTCAAAGCTCTGAGTCAGAAACTGTTGGGTTGAGGATTTTGGCGATTTAACACGATATACGGTCGCCTTTGAATCAGTCTTTTTCTTGAAATTCTTGGGCGGTGCAGTCATATAACGCTTAGCGGCATCCTCTGCTTCCTCCGGTGTAAACTTCCCATTGCAATCAATCACATCGCCTCTATCTAAATCCATGCCGAGCAATTCAAAATAGTGAACGAGCAAGGCGCTTGTAAACTTAGACAGTCCGCGACCATCGCAAATACTATGTGTAGCCTTAACTGTGAAATGCTGTTTGCCATAGACAATTTTTATCATATGGTGGCTGCCCTTGTTGTAGTAATCGCTAAATAAAGGCTCCTTGCCATCAGACTCTATTTTTGCAAGTGCTCTCAAAATTTCGTATTGATAGTGAAAAAAGCCCTTTTTCACCCGTCCGTTCAAAAACGGCAAACGACGAAACAAATCATTTGCCGCCTGCTGTAGAATTTTAGGCTGTATCGACTCTTTTAAGTAAACCGAGAGTGCGAAAACACCCGGACTTTTACTGTTATTAATGGACGTATAGTATTGTCCAATCAGATCGATTTCCATAGTCTTATTATTCATATTTTTCCTCCTAAAAAACAAAGACGATATCGACGTTGTCATAGGTTGCTTTCAATTCTTTCATGATGTTTCTTCTCGCATGGTTCAGCTTTTCAAAAGAATCTTCGTTTATCTCGCGGGTCAAGTAAACCCGAATTTTTATGTGCATACCTATCTTGTAGACCTTATATTTTGATTCCGCCGTAATGCCGTCCAAATATGTGGCCATTGCCAACTTGACATTGTGCTGTATCTCCGCGTCACTGGTTACACCATTTGACAGTTCCTTGAATGAGCTTATTATCACTGCAATAGGCGTTTTCAAAGAAATGAGACAAAGAATAGCTGTCACAAAAAAGTCACCAGTATAGTGCAAGAAACCTAAAGTTCCATCAATGTCGATAAACTTTAGCAACACTATCCCAATACCTACTCCTAAGGACAAAATACCATCTACAAAGTTCGATTTGGATTCTGCGGTTAACATCGTGCTGATATTTCCGGTTTTTTTATTTTGCAGCTTGTTATAAAAGCTTAGACCAAAGCACAGCACCACCATTGCGATGGTATACGGCATTACCGGCTCGATGTGCATTGGCTCGCCTACTCCATGTGCAAAATACTGATAGGAGACCCTTGCTGTTGCCACCACCGAAACCACCATGAGCGTTAAGGTTAAGAGAGATTTCAAAATAGCATACAGTGGTTCAATAAAAAAGATTCCCTCCGGGTATGACTTTGTTCTTTTTCGGCTTACAACCGAAATAATAATTGCAAACACATTTGACAAACAGCCTATCAGCGAGAAAATGCCATCCAAAAAAAGTGCATGAATACTTGTGGCGACAAATACCCAAATGCCTGCACTCGCCATTATCAGGTTGACTATAGAACTTACTATTAAAGAATTCTTTTCTATCTTTTTGTGTGTCATAAATACCTCCTAAACAAACTACCATAATGCAATTAACCACATTGACTTATTTCCATATTTATATTATAATAGATTCAAGTTCTAACTACCATATTCAATTTGGCGACAAAAGGTAGTTTAAACAACAAAATGTAGTTTATATGTTGTTTTGAAAGGTAAATTTTTTATGAATACAGATGACAGACGTGTAAGAAAAACAAAAAAAGCCCTACAAGAAGGGCTTGCAGAACTATTGCTTGCAAAGGAGCTGCGCCATATAACAGTCCGCGAATTAACAGATACTGCAGACGTACACCGAGCAACCTTTTACGCACACTATACTGACATTTATGACCTATACGAGAAAATGGAAGATAGTATCGTTGAAGAGCTTAGTAAAATTATTGTAGCTGATCCATCTCACAAATATGAGTGGCTTTTTGAAACTTTAATTGACTACGTTTATGACAATAGAAAAATGTGCCGAATGCTCCTGTGCAAGAACGGAAATCGCAGTTTTACAACCCGCATAAGCACATTCTTAGAAGAAAAGTATATTGATATATGGAAGTATGAAGTTGGACAGAGAAATTTCAAAGAAGAATGGACTTTCTTTGCAAGTTATCATATACAAGGCTGTCTGGCTGTAATTAGCAAGTGGGTTGAAACGGGCTACGCTTACCCTAAAGATAAAATCGCTCGGATAATCAAGAAAATAGACATAGGCATGGATACTGTTATGGATGAATAACAAACATTATTATTCAAACCAAATTGACAGAGAGGAGGTTAAAACCTCTCCTGTCTGGCATCCATATGAAATCAAATTGATGTAATTCTCGTCTCTCTTCTTTAACAAAATGTTTGTGTGTATACTTTTTGATTTTCCCTCTATTAAGTGATGGATATGTTCCCTCACACGAGCAACCTACAAAATCAACAGTCGATATGTTCCCTCACACTTCCGAGCCTTGAGTGGACTATATTTTTCATCAGTGGATATGTTTCCGTGCAACAAAAAAATGGCAAGACCAGTTTTTTAACCGGCCTTGCCGTTTTTTCTATTTTCTCTAAAACCCCAGTAAATCAGCCTTTCATCCGTCCTTTCTTGTTATCAAGACAACACACTCAACATGTGTTGATGCTGTGAATCGGATTCATAAAAAGCGTAGTTTATCCTTGGCGGAGAATGATTATTGCATTTAGTAAGATCATTTTTCTATTATTACTTTGCGCTCAAGGTGACTGCATGTCAAGATGATAAATACTCATCTACAATATGATAGATGAAATCAAAAATATCATAGAGAAATTTGATGCTTTCTTTCAAAATTAAGTAATCAATAGAATGTGAACTAGTAAAATACAATTGATTGTCCATTGTCACAAGATATCTCCAAACTTCTGCATTTTGATCCACTTGTTTTATTGCCATATTAATTTCGGAACCATGCTGATCAGCTTCCTGAAGCTCTTTAAGCAATAACCGAACCTTATCTAAAGAAATACCATTCAATAAATAGGGAGTAAAATGTTCTTTATATGTTTTTACCTGTTCTACAAACTCTTTTGAATTTATCATATCATCAATAATTTCTCTTTTTATTACATCCCACAATGATAATAAATTATGTCCTCCTGTTGGCATATTACCTCGAGCTCTTAAATAAATATGCTTCAATGATAATTCTAATGAATGACGATATGAAAACAAAACAGGGAAAATATATGTATCAAGAGTTTTTATATTATTTCCATTGCTTATTGCTATATCAACCAAATTATCAGCACTGTTTTTATAACCTTCTCTTAATCCATATAGCGCATCGTCCTTATCTTGCCAACCAAAATGTGCTGACTGTTCCATTTTTCCTGTATCTTGAAAAATCTTCATTCAATACCCTCCGACCTATTTCATTCGCCTTCCTGCGATACCATTATACCTTTCGACTCTAATTTACCAAACTCACACCAATATTGATATCTATCCATCAAAAATTGTTTTCTTTCTTCACTCGTGTATTCCATTTGTGATATCTTAGAATAAAATCCATCCATCTTCAGCAGTTCTTCTGAACAATCTGCACGATATCGATATGTTGGTGATATATTTAAAACTTTATAGGTTCCCCCAGATACTTTACACGAGACAAATTGTTGACAATCAATAAGTGGTTTTAATCTATCATAAGACATAATATCAATACAATCTGTTTTATGAGCTGCCCTTATACCTGTTAACATTTTATTTCCTTCATATTCCTCTCGCCTTCCATAGATAAGAAGGTATTGAGGAGTAAAAGTTTTTTCTCTGAGATCCAAGGGTAAATTAAAATATTCATATAGCATTTGTATATTTAATGGTTGATTTAAAAGAAATTTCCATTCGTGTATTTGCCCTAATGCTTGATTAAACTTTGCTGTAGTAGTCCCATCCCGATTAAACATCTTTTTCTCAGGACTCTCTATTTCAATAAAAACTGGAACAAAAGTAAGACTATCATTTGCTAGCCAGACAAAATCCGGTTTTCTTTTGAATACACCTCCAATTTCTGGTTGAGATACTAAAGCATCCATATATGGATAGTGGCCTGAATGACCAAATAATTCTAAAGCACCTGGGAGGAATGCTGGATTTTTTTCAAAAAACCTTTGTAAGCATGATTCATCATCAGAAAAGTTGGTTAGTAAATTTTCGTAATCTTCTAACGACTTATTGTAGTAATCATCCCATGCAATTTATTTCGGTGCATCTTTTATAATTTCATACTTTTTTCTACTTAACGGCATCATACTTTCCTCTCTTACACAGCATTTAATAATTGCATCACACAATTTAGTAACGCCATATAGGTAATCAATTTTAAAGCGAATTCCTTTGTAAGAAAACAATGCTCCTTATTCTAATTGAAAATTAGCAATGAAATTTTTAAGCAACCCACTCGCACAGTTTTTTGTATCTTTGAAGCAGTTAATATCTCCAAACACAAAAAAATTGTCCTTGGCTCGGGATACGGCAACATTCATCAAACTCTTGTTTGCATCAATGAAAAAACAACCGTCCTGTTTTCCATATACTGTAGACAATATTATGATTTTTCTTTCTGCCCCTTGAAAAGTATGAACTGTGCCAACGCTTATTTTTACACAATTAGCTGGCATCTGCTTTTTCAATTCTGCTTTTATACATTGAACCTGAGCTTTAAATGGTGTTATAATCCCAATTAGACTTTCTTTCGACTCGCTTGGGTAAGCATTCACAATGAGTTTAAAATTATTTTTCAACCACTTCACAATCTGTTCTGCTTCTAAACCATTTGCTCTACTACTACCCTTTCTGCTGGAATACTCCGTATCAATTTGCTTGAAGCCCATTTGCGGCCAGTGCTTTATGGCAAGCTTGTCGTCCTCCTTACCTTTTCCTCTCATTGGCTGGAGATTGCCTTTATACACTAACTGGTTGCAGTAGTCAATAATTTCATTATAGCAGCGACGGTGCTCGCTAAGGAACAGGCCTTTCTCTTCAAACTTTTCATATTTGCAACACTTGGCAGCGACCTTCATTACGCTGGAGCGAGAACTGTTTAACCCGGTTTGTTCCAGTAATTCAAATTCATCTGTGGACTGTATTGCCCCACTGGAGACCGCCAGTGCTTTGTCCAAAGCTCTGTTCACACTCCATACCGGCTCTATCTGATAAACATCACCAACGACTACAGATTTCTTAGCAAGGGAAAACGCCCCTGCGGCAATCTCCGGCGATACTTGCCCGGCTTCGTCTACAATGAGCAAATCGATATAATTGTAGAGGAAAAAGCTTTTTTGTTCTCCAAATGCCAGGAACTGCCTAGGCAGCATATAGAATGTCATGACCAGACAAGGTGTTATCATGCTGAGCCTGTTATAAAACTTGTCCAAAACATTTACAAAGTTTTTGCCCTTCTGCTTTTCTGTCAGCTCGTCCTCTCCGCCGGCCCACCTGCATTCGTAATAATGGACCGCCAGCCAGAACTCTACATACCTGTGTTTTTTATCCATCAAGCTGTTTATGTACTCAAGGTCAAGCTTATATTTCTCATCTTTTACTCCGTGCAAATTAATATTGTGCTGCTGTAACCGCTCTAGTTCGCTGTCATACCGGCTTTTTATTTTCTCAGCCACGGATTTCTTCTGCTTAAGCGCAGAAATTGCTGTATTGCACTGGGCATACAGCTGGCTGTATTTTTCCTTGATTTCGTCAAAGGTCATGTATTCATTGAGAAAACTTTGCTCTTCTTCATTTATAAACAGTCTGAATTGGGTTTGAATTTTCCTTGCAAAGATTTTTATAAATTTCAGCCATTTTATATAGAAGGGAATCTTGTTATAACAGTTTTCCCAGTCAAGAACTCTTTGGCGGATGTCGGAAATTACTGTTTGCTTTTGTTCAATTTCCATGAGCAATTTCTCAAGGAATATGTCAATGGTTTCACCTTTCAAATCACATTGGGAGACTTCCTGAGCAAGTGATAGCAATGCTATCTTACTCTTTTCAATGAATAACAGCTCTTCATGCAATTTCTCCTGGCAGGCTGTGATGCTTTTGTACTCGCGCCCAAAATATTCATTGCAGCATGCGATCAGCTTGGCCTTGGATTTTTCTATATTATCTTTATCTTCGATATCAGAGACGAAAAATTCTCCTTTTTGATTGGTGTACTGATAGCCTTTGCTTTTTGCTTCTTTCACCTTTGAGGAAGACGGAAAATAGCTGGCAAAGCTGTTCACTCCCTCAATCCATCTCTCTTCCAAATTAGAGATGCCCATCTTTTTGATATTTCCAAAGGAAGCTATGATGTTTGTTACCGCCTGGTTGTTCGTTGAAGAAGCAACAATCAGTGGAGCCTTTTCCTTTTTCATCGCTCTTTTAACATACATATCTGCAACGATGGTCTGCAACAAGGTAGTTTTCCCGGTACCAGGAGGGCCATTGACCGCCAGAATTTCTCCGCAGTCCATGGTATCAAAATGATTTACGGCTTCCCTTTGGGAAGGGGATAGCGGGTATTCACCATTCATCTGACCGCAGTGTGCCTGCATTTGCGTTAACCCATTTTCTATAAGTGGGCTTGCATTTGCTATTTGTGTAGATAAGAAATTATCGTAAAGCGCTTTAGGCTGGTCATCTTCCTGTAAGTGGTTGTACAAATTCATAATATGAAAAGTGGAATAAACAGTCTTGTCTAGGAAAAGGTACACATTGCTCTCCAGCTCAAAAAAGGGTTCCTTTTCATCCATATTACGGATTATGGTTTGTTCAAAGGGAGATTCTGCAACGGCCTCGTATAAGCCTTTAAAGAATACAGCGTAGTCAGACCATGACTTGATCTTTTCAATCCGGTCTACGTGGTTGCTCATAAAACCATCAACTGCATCGGCATCCCCTATGGCTAATTTGGGCTCAACCATCGGCATTAAGTATTCTCTAGGAAACCACGGAAGCTTTTTCTCACCCTCGTCAAACAGCAGCTGGCCTTGCTCATTGAGACTTGCCGGGATATAGTATATTCCGGTCAGCTCTTCAATCTCATCCTGTAACTTTTCGTTAGCTTCAAAAATTGTTTTTATAGTTTTCGCACAGATAATGACATTAACCAGAGGCTTTTTCTTTGCTTCATTCTCATCATCCAAGGTGTTTTTCTTTGCTTCTACAAAAATTCTTTTGCATGCTGCCAAGTTGATTTTTCCCTGAATTACTTCATCAAGTGAAAGTATGGAAAAGTAGTCAGCCTTAAAATCAATGCCAATATTAGCTTGAGCTGCTACTGCACTTCTAAAGTATTTTGTTATTTCTTTAGATTTATTGTTCATCTTTATCCCCCTATGCTTACAATCATTTTATTCTAAACGAGACAATTCTTTCGATAATATACAGCTAATTTTGCAATGCGTTGATGATCTGGTTCAGCTTCTCCCAATGCAAAAATTGCCCTTGATGGTAGGGTGCTACTCCTGAATATTGAATTAATAAATTCTACCCTCGTATAAGAAATGTCTAAGTAGTTGGTAGCTGAGGAACTTTCCATTGATCACTGCCAATAATAAAATCCTCAAGGTGTTCACTGAGGACTTTATTGTTATCAATGATTATTTTATACCCTTTTTCAACTCACTAGCGTTTGAAATCAATTGACTTTTTATTTGCTCAAGATCAAGATGAAAAATATCTTTAAGTGTTTCAGCTATTTCAATAGCTTCCCAAGGCATGTAAGGCACTCCACGTTTTTCAGTAAATGGTGCATCAGTCTCAGGCAAAATCTTCGACAGGGGCATCTTGGAAACAAGGTTCTTGCCCTTTTTACTTAAAAGCATTGCAGGGCTGATACTAAACCAACAGCCAAGTGAATTTGCCCGCTCAACTTCTTGCATGTTTCCTGAAAACCAATGAAGAATAGGAATACTGTTAACCACATTACTCTCGATAATATCTAAAACGTCTTTTGATGCATTTCTTGAGTGAATACTGAGTATTCTGCCCCCATACTTTTCGGTAGTCAAAACAACTTCTCTAAATAAATCCCTTTGTGCTAGAAAAGAAGATTTATATTGTTCAGAACCGTCTATCCCAACTTCTCCAATATAATTACAGTATTGAATATTAGATAACAGCATATCAATTTCATTACTTTTTTGAGACAGAATTTCTGGATGTAAGCCGAGAGACACCTGAACGCAATCAATTTCCGAGAATACTTTCTTTGTTTTTTGCCAAGCACGCGGACTAGTTGTAACAGCCAGTACATATTTACAGCGTTTCTGAACTTCTGGGAGTAACGCAATAGGGTCTTTATACAAATCAAGGTGGCAGTGCATATCAATCATAAAATATCATAACCCTTCAACAAATTTTCAAGTTCTTTAATACCGCGTGAAATTACTCCCAAATAGGAAATACGCTCCTCAGCGGAGGCAAATGACAGATTTCCTTTAATCAAGCTGTTTATACCTGAGAGTTCAACCTGTTTAACTGCCATTGCAACAGCAGTCAAATCCATAAAGTTTGACTTGCTGATATTGTCATAGTGATAACCCGTTTGTGTGATATCTTGAAGCCCGGTTTCTAAAAATGCTGCTCTACGCACAAGACAGGGGACACATACGCCACAATGCCTAAGGCCATGCCGCTGAAATTTGCCACAACTATTCGTTTCAAAAATCAGCTCTTCCATCAACTTCCTATCTTTGCATTCTTTAAGAACCTCACCTTTAGTTTTATACTTATAAGGCAAAGTTAATTTTACATTGATCCCAAGTGCATCCCAAACTTCTTGTAGTAATCCCATATAAACTGGATGGGTAGTCTTTGTGCTTAAGCTCCCAATACGGTTAGCGTCTAATGGCACATTCAAACTGATAAAACCGTTTTCCGGTACTACTATTTCTGTAATTTCACCTACCTTTGAAGTTACAGAGGAAGATAAGAGTGCAAAAGCAAAAAACGCGATGGATCGGGCTCGAGTTGATCCCTCTGGTCCCCTTAGCCGTCCTACACTCCATTGGCAATGGTTGCGCTCACCAAATCGCTTAGCAAAGTTCTTCTGTCGCCTTGCATCTCCACGAATAATCTGCGACACAAATAGCGGATTACGCTTTTCAGATAGCAGGTCTATTGCGCCAACTAAGCTATCCATGCCACCAGAAAGCAAGCAGACACAATCGTTCTCTCGTGGACGAGATTCATATGTAAATTGAATAGCTGGCCCTTTAGCTGGTTTGAAAGTTAATGTCCAAAAGTCTCCAGTTAAAAACTTAAGCATTTTTTCAATTTTTGCTTTTACTGACATCCATTTTTCAGGTTCAGATAAAAACACGGTTAAATCTATCATTCTTGTCCATCCATCTGGACTTTGATCTCTGGGAATCAATTTGTCTACGGCAACTACAGAAAATGCAAAAGAAGCAAAATCAATCGCTGCAACTGGCGGCACTATCCCATATCTTTTCAATTCATTGGGTAATGAAAGTCCTAAGGGTCTGACATTATCATAAGAATTATCAGGGCGTGAAAATAGTTCAAAGTAATCAACATCATTGTCAAAATGATCTGGCACTGATGAGCTCGGATAGCATATTATCTTTCTCATTCTGTCACCTCAAATACTTTAAAAGTTCTTTCTATGGCAGTCATCATAACATTTTGTAGATTTGAAGGGATATTATCTCCCAATTCATTGCGAACATCATTTACTTGAGAACTAATCTCTGACTCTAAATATTCGCGCATATCGCTCAGTCTAGTTATTCGATCAACAAGGGGAATATCCTTTGATTCAAATCCTTGTCCAATATCAAGTTGGATCTTACTGAACGCTTCATAGCTGAGAAATGAAGAAACTAGCGACCAAACATTGTCATCTGAAAGGGCAGCAATATCAATGTCAGGATTTTTGTCAAATAAGTCACTCAATGCTGAAGATACAGAATTTATTGGAGAAATTTCATCTAAACTTCCTCCATCGCTGCAAATGAATCCTGCAATTGCATCAATCATTCCATACACATCAGTATTTTCTGTTCGATAGCTACTGATGATGCTTCTTATTGTGGGCTCATCGCCCTCTCTGAGAAGGCTAAAAGAAGAATATAATTTAGAAGCAATACTCGCAGAATGGCGCATACGGTTTGCTACATTCCGTGCACCACCCATGCCAGTGCGTGAATAATGTCCCAATGATTTTTTCAAAGAATCACGGCTGCCACTCTTTATGTAATCCCCTAAGTTTTGTCGAGCGCTCCTAAATCGCGCAGGGGGCGCAAGCAATGGTGCTACAGGTTCTTCTTGGGGGTCCTGTTTGGGTGCTTCCGTCGTCTCTGGAGTATCAATATCATCCAACCAAGGTGGGTCAAATGAGACACCGGATTTGGGTCCACTATGCGATGCAGATGTTCCCATATATTATTTCCCTCCTTTCGGCGTAATAGCGTTTTTTACTGGTTGAGGCGTATCCTGATCTCTTTGCCATCTGGTCAGCATTTCCGATGCCCATGTTTCTTTACGCAACTGAGGAATAAAAGCTGGCTTTCGTGCTTTTGCTGGAATCGAATCCAAGATGTTGACAAACCTACTACCTAAATTAGGATAGGCCTTTGTAATATGTAATGAAGCAATGAAAGTTTTCCTCTCCCACTGATTTCCACTACCTATCCGTCCTAACCTCACTAATAACTTCTCAGCTTCAGTCTCTCCGATTTCTTTAATTCTGTCCACCAGCTCATTAAGAATATCTTTATCAACAGAAGTTAGTGCAGCAAATATTTCACTGGCCTTTTGTGATAGTTCATCATAAGCGGCCAGAGATAGTGATCTGTCGCGACTCAAGTATAATAATGGTCTAATGTCTATATTACCGAGTTTGGGTTCAAGTTTTAGCCATTCAGTTATAAATGGGGTATCCCAGTTTGAGTCCTCTGTCTCATAATCATCTCCACTTTCTAATCTTGCTTCTATCTCTTGGAGAAAAACCAGCTTTCCATCTTTTGATTCAACGGATTTCTTAACAAGAAATTCAAATGCAGCAGGTGAGGCACACCGCTCAAACAACTGCATCTTCACAAGGCCACTCAACTCAAGCGACATTCCATTAAGACGAGCTACCTTATCTCTTATTATTAAATTATTTAAAAATCGCTTAATGAGACGAGGATTTCCATTAATATGTTCCGCGGTAACCATAATTCCAGCAAGTTGTTCAGCCATATCTATATATTCCTGCATTTGTCCAATGGAATCGCTATCAAAAACTTCTTCAATTTTTGTTTTAGAAATGCCGCCTTGCCAAGCACTAGACAGAAGAGACAACAAATCAGCTTTTATCTTATCCCAATTACCATTTTTTATTTTGTTTCTTCTCTCCAGCAATTCGGCAAATAACATTACCAAATATATTTTGACTTCAGCCACGCCCAAATGGGGAACGGATAAAGGAATCTGAATTAGTTTATCAAAATAACTTGTTACAAGTCCTTCAGACAATTCCACATCTGCAAAATGTGCCTTTACACTATTTCGTATCATTTGCTCGTCAGCAGCGATAATGAATGCTGTTCTCTCCACAAAAAGCAAAAGACGCATTGCTTCAAGCGTAGAAATAGCCGTTGAAGGCAAACAACGGTCTAAATCATCCACCAGTATAACTAGCGTGATGTTCAAATCTTTAAGTAACTCTGCAAACTCTGCCCGAATCTTCTCTATTTGCTGCGGCGTTGATTTTGATGCATTTTCTTTTAGTAGTGCTTTCATATCCGGAGTCAAATCCTCTAATGCAGCACTAACTGCTTCGCTTTTTTCAGTTTGCGTTTCATCATCTTTATTTTGAATTAGATTAGTAACAGCGCCTATTAGGGACGCTATTCCTCCGACAGCAACTCCCCCAGGTACTAATCCCATTGACAGTGGAACGGCCATTTTAGCAACTTGAAGCCAATTGATACGACTAATAAAACCCTTTACTTTGCCCGTAAGATTTTTTGTAGTGTTGCTCCGCTTTTTACTTTCTTCAAGGAGTTTATCTGAAACAGCTTGTAATAGGGCTGCTCTTGCATCATCATAGCCCTGGTAGAGCCAAGCATTGAATTCTAAAAATACATAGTTTTTTTCTTCATCGCCTTTATCACTGTCTTTGGTTTTTAAGGATTTTCCTATCATTTTTACCATTGAAGACTTTCCTGCTCCCCAACTGCCAGAAACGCCGATAGATATGGGGTTTTCACCTGACTCAACTATCAACTCAGCGACTGTTTCAGCAATTACTGAAAAGTTAAGAAAATCTTGAGTTGTCTCAACATCATTCCACATATTGAACCTATCTCCCTATCATCTAAGCTTAATCTTCTATTAATACTTTTTATTTTGTTTGAAAAAACCGTGCAGAATTAATCCTGCACGGTTACACTTGGCTACTGTATATCTCAAAAGGAAAGGCTAATAGCCTACCGTTGTGTAATTATACCAAATAATACTATTTATTTCAACAAAAAGCAGCCTAATAACGGCAAAATTAGTCATGAATATTGTAATGCTGTACACGCTGTTGATCACTGTCATAATCACCTTATGTAAGCTGTCCTCTTTCAGAGTAGTTGCCAATAAGAACATGATAGTAATTTTAGTACAATATTATATTTAACTCACGCTTGGGAACAGCGAACGTTGGGGGAGGTTGCGGAAATTTCTTCCGCTTCTCGGGTCCATAAAGAAGATTGGATGAAAGAGGGTGTACCATTTTTTAGGTCAAGTGATGTCGTCTCGGCCTTTAAAAACGCAGAGAATGTCAAAGCATATATTTCATATGATCTTTACAAAGAACTCGTAGCAAAGTCCGGTAAAGTAAGAAAAGGTGATGTCCTGGTTACTGGTGGCGGAAGCATAGCAATTCCTTATATTGTAACGAGTGAAGATCCATTGTATTTCAAAGATGCTGACTTAATATGGTTTAAGATGAATCAATTTCTTAACGGGTCATTTGTTTATTATTTTTATAGTTCACCAAAACTAAGAAATTATGTTTCGACCATATCTCATGTTGGAACTATACCACACTATACTATCGAACAAGCAAAGGCCACACCGCTATCACTTCCTAGTGTCCCCGAACAAACCGCCATCAGTAATTTTTTCCGTACTCTCGATGACGCTATCACCCTACATAAGCGTAAGCTGGAGGGATTAAAGGAATTAAAGAGCGCCTACTTGCAGCAGATGTTTCCGCAGGCTGGAGAAAACTTACCACGAGTCAGGTTTGCTGGCTTTACTGGGGATTG
>JAEWMB010000014.1 GCA_023457255.1 Bacillota bacterium
CGTTTACTGATTTAGGGTTGTGTCCGATCCTAAGACCTTACACAGTTCTTTGCCAAACATTTCTGCTTGGACTTTATTCTCAACGAATTTCAAGGTTGTTTCACTGTTCAGTTATCAATGTTCTTAGTGTATGAAAATTGTCATCAACTTTCGTTTTTCCAATTTTCATCGCTTGCTTTTGTCTCTCGTAAGCAGCTTAGTTAGTATATCATGCAACTTTTTGTTTGTCAAGAACTTTTTTCAAAGTTTTTTGAATTATTTATTCTTTTCAAACAATTTACTGTTTGTATATACTATCATATGATTTTAAATTTGTCAAGCCTTAAGTTAAAGCTTTTGGATTCTATAAATTATCTGATAATATTTTACTTGTTTTACAGACAGCTATGATAGCTTATCATCTTCTTCGACAAAAGTCAACTGTTTTTTCCTAAATAATAATAGGAAGAAGCTATTTTTACTTACATTATCTCTATAAGAATGATTATTTATACCTTTAGATTAAGGATAACACCATATTATTGATTAAGTTGTTTCCTTGCTTATAAATAGTATATCGGCTTATATAGACTACAGAAACTTCATTACAGAAGTAACACAGAAATAACATGAAGGCAAAAAACCATTTCGGAAACAATGAACTCCATATCTCGTCCTATAATCCTGTAATCCATAACCATACCTTATACCATGTAGTAGAAACTCCTATTTTACTATATACCCTTTTCATTATATAATAAAGGATGCAATATGTAATAAAAACCGAATATAAAATTAACTTTGTATCAAAGTATTATACAAGGAGAGGAAGGTATACTTATGGAAAGAAAAGTTGGAACAGTATCAAGAGGTATTCGCTGCCCAATTATTCGTGAAGGAGACAATTTATCTACAATCGTAGTTAACAGTGTACTAGATGCGGCTGAATCGGAAGGATTTGCTTTAAAAGAAAAAGATGTTATTGCTTTGACAGAATCTATCGTAGCACGCGCACAGGGAAATTATGCAAGTGTTTCCGCTATTGCTGCCGATGTAAAAAATAAACTTGGCGGAGAAACGATTGGTGTAATCTTCCCAATCCTTTCAAGAAACCGATTTGCTATTTGTCTGAAAGGCATTGCTATGGGTGCGAAAAAGGTAGTCCTTATGTTAAGTTATCCAAGCGATGAAGTGGGTAATGAATTAGTATCTTTGGATCAACTGGATGAAGCTGGGGTTAATCCATATAGCGATGTCCTTACGTTAGAACGTTATCGCGACCTGTTTGGAGAAAATAAGCACCCCTTTACCGGTGTTGATTATGTAGATTACTACTCCTCTATTATTAAAGATGCCGGTGCAGATGTAGAAATTATCTTTTCCAATCAGCCAAAGACTATCCTTGACTATACCAAGAATGTACTTACCTGTGATATCCATACCCGGGCAAGAACTAAAAGAATCTTAAAAGCTGCAGGTGCTAACGTCATAGGATTAGACGATATCTTAAATTCTCCGATTGATGGCAATGGTTACAATGAGAAATTCGGATTGTTAGGATCCAATAAATCCACCGAAGATCAAATTAAGCTATTCCCAAGAGAATGTTTTGATCTTGTTAAGAATATTCAAAAGCAAATTAAAGAGAAAACCAATCGTCATGTAGAAGTAATGGTATATGGTGATGGTGCATTCAAAGATCCTGTGGGTAAGATTTGGGAACTTGCCGATCCTTGTGTATCTCCTGCATACACGGAAGGATTAGAGGGTACACCAAATGAAGTTAAATTAAAATATCTTGCAGATAATGATTTCAAAGACTTATCCGGTGATGCTTTAAAACAAGCTATTTCCGAACGTATTCAACATAAAGAAGATAATTTAGTTGGTAATATGGCTAGTCAGGGTACAACACCACGACGTCTAACTGACCTTATCGGCTCTCTTTGTGATTTAACTTCTGGCTCTGGTGATAAAGGAACTCCGGTTGTATTAATCCAAGGATATTTTGATAATTTCACAAACTAAATTCTAACTTAATAATCTAAAAAATAGGAAATGGACCAGTGAGTAGCTACTGTTTACTTGCTGGTTTTTTCTTGTATCTATGATTATGTTCTCAATCTCAACTTCCGGCATATTCTTAAGATATCCTTTAAAATATAAGTTTTATGACTTAAAATATAGAGATGTTACATTACATAGAATAATCAAATATTTAATTTTACTTATCTATTTGTTGTAAAAACAACAGATTTTTCTTCTGTCATCCAATACAATACTAACATAGCAACAAGAAATTAATAAAAAGGAGAGATAAAATATGAGTCAAATGTTTTGTTTTCAATGTCAAGAGACTGCTGGGAATAAAGGCTGTACCCTTAATGGTGTCTGTGGCAAGACTGCTGCACTAGCAAATATTCAAGATTTACTTATTTATGTAACAAAGGGATTATCTGAGGTAACCACAAAGCTTCGTTCCGAAGGTGGAACTGTTTCAACAGAAATCAATCACTACATTACATTAAATCTTTTTACAACAATAACAAATGCCAATTTTGATAATGAAGTTTTCTATCAAAGAGTAAAAGAAACATTATCTATGAAAGAAAATTTAATAAATCAGTTAAAAAATAAAGAAAATTTATCCGAAGCTGCTCTTTGGACCTTACCAATGGATAGCACCAAGGATGAAATCGATTCCATGATTGCAAAGTCAAATTCTGATGAAGTTGGAGTATTAGCAACCAAAGAGGAAGATGTTCGTTCTTTGCGTGAGTTAATCACTTATGGATTAAAAGGTCTTTCCGCTTATGTAAAACATGCAAATGCTTTACATTTTGATGAAGAAGCAATTGCTGTCTTTATGCAGGAAACTTTAGCTAAATTACTTGATGATACATTAACTGTTGATGAATTAATTGCATTAACATTGGAAACAGGTAAATTTGGTGTAGATGGTATGGCATTACTTGATAAAGCAAATACCACAACTTATGGAAATCCAGAAATCACAAAAGTTAATATCGGTGTTGGAACAAACCCTGGTATCCTAGTGTCCGGCCACGACTTATCCGATTTAGAGCAATTATTAATTCAAACGGAAGGGACCGGCATTGATGTTTATACTCACTCCGAAATGCTTCCGGCTCACTATTATCCAAACCTTAAAAAGTTTAAACACTTAAAGGGTAACTACGGAAATGCTTGGTGGAAACAAAATGAAGAGTTTGAAAAATTCCATGGTCCAATCTTAATGACTACAAACTGTATCGTACCTCCAAAAGCTTCTTACAAAGATAAATTATATACTACCGGTGCTGCTGGTTACGCCGGATGTCAACATATCGATGGAGAATCTGGAAGCAATAAAGACTTCTCTGTAATTATCAAACATGCTTTACAATGTGAGGCTCCGGAAGAAATCGAAACCGGTGAAATCATAGGTGGATTTGCACACGCTCAGGTTCTGGCACTTGCAGATACGGTAGTGGGTGCTGTTAAGTCTGGTGCAATTAAGAAGTTTGTTGTTATGGCTGGCTGTGACGGACGTGCCAAATCAAGAAA
Source organism: Bacillota bacterium (assembly GCA_023457255.1). Lineage (GTDB taxonomy): Bacteria > Bacillota > Clostridia > Lachnospirales > Lachnospiraceae > Lachnoclostridium. Next base: position 3,547 of record JAEWMB010000014.1, read on the forward strand.
TTATTATACTGATTTTGCAAAAGCACTTCCAAATGACACTGTAATTTTAACTGCAGGTTGTGCAAAGTATAAGTATAATAAGTTAGACTTAGGAGATATCGGTGGAATTCCTCGTGTATTAGATGCTGGTCAATGTAATGACTCCTACTCCTTAGCCCTTATTGCATTAAAATTAAAAGAAGTCTTCGAATTAAACGACGTTAACGAACTTCCAATTATCTATAACATTGCTTGGTATGAGCAAAAAGCAGTTATTGTTTTACTCTCCCTTCTTTACTTAGGAGTGAAGAACATTCACTTAGGACCAACATTACCTGCTTTCCTTTCTCCAAATGTTGCAAATGTTTTAGTAAATAACTTTGGTATCGCAGGAATCCAGACGGTAGAAGAAGATATTGAACTATTCTTTGGTACGGAATCTGTCTCCAATGAATCCAATGGAATCACAAAGGATACTGTAATTGGTGATATTTTAAGAATCAATTCTGAAAGTGCTGCTACACTGATGGAAGCAGGTATGCATTGTCTTGGATGCCCTGCATCACAGATGGAGACATTAGAAGAAGCTTGTGGTGTTCATGGTATCGACGTTGAAGCACTCCTTAATAAGTTAAACTCCTAATATAAACGCTTGATGCAATATCTTAACTCCATAAACGCACTTAATTATATGCCTCTCTGAACGTAAATATAATATAGGTATAAAAGCAGGTATAACGCATATTTTCCCATATAGCTTATTGCTATCGGAATTTCACGTTATACCTGCTTTTATTATATTGATCTAATTCTATAGACCTTTTTGAGCTGCTCTAACTTAGAATTTTATTGTCTTCTTCTTTTATGATGTATAAAAAACCTGAAACAATAGAAACTATAAAAATAAATATAGAAAGAGAGGTCTATTTATGGGAAATAATATGGATTTAGAATATGAAATGTTTTGTTATCAGTGCGAACAAACCGCTGGCGGAAAAGGTTGTACTAAGCAGGGGGTATGCGGTAAAACAGCGGAAATAGCAAATCTGCAGGATTTACTAATATTTCAGATAAAAGGTATTAGCTGCTATGCAAAAGAAATAATTGAGCGTGGTGAACATATTGATAAATCAATTGTTATCCTAGTTGAAAACATATTATTCACAACATTAACAAATGTTAATTTTGATGCTTCCGTACATGTTGAGCTGTTGAAGGAAACTCAAAAGGTAAAAGAGTCACTGCAGGCCCTCGTTGGTGAAATTCAAAATAATACTGCTCATGCCACCTATAACCTGCCAGAAACCAAAACCGAAATGTTAAAAGATGCTCCATTCGCGGGCATCATGTATGATAATGCCTTAGACCCGGATATCCGTTCCTTAAGGCAAACTATTATATATGGTTTGAAAGGAATCAGCGCATACGGTCATCAAGCAAGAGAACTGGGATACTATAGTGATCAAGCGGATGATTTTTATATTCTTGCTCTCGAAGCCGTTACAGACGATAAGTTAACTGTTGAAGATCTGATTCGATGGACAATGAGAACCGGAGAAATGGCAATCGAGGTAATGAAAAAACTTGATGAAGCAAATACAAACACCTATAAAAATCCGACTCCTCATAAGGTTAACGTCAAAATTAAAAAAGGTCCATTTATCATTGTTTCCGGTCATGATTTAAAAGATCTTGAGATGCTTTTAATTCAAACAAAGGGCATGGGAATCAATATTTATACCCACGGGGAGATGATTCCTTCTCACGGCTATCCAAGTCTAAAAAAATTTCCTCATCTCGTCGGAAATTTCGGTGGTGCATGGCAAGATCAACAAAAACAGTTTGACAATCTTCCCGGATGTATCTTAATGACTACAAATTGTCTTATGAGACCTAGAGAATCCTATAAGGATAGAATTTATAGCACAAATGTTGTAGGCTGGGATGGAATTAAGCATATCAAAAAAGACGAAAACGGAGAGAAAGATTTTAGTGAAATAATTCAACAAGCACTAGAATTGGGCGGATTTCCAGAAGATGAAGAACCACATGAAATTCTTGTAGGTTTCGGTCATCATGCAACCCTTAGCTATGCTGAAAAGATTGTCGAAGCAGTGAAGAGCGGAGATCTTCGGCACTTCTTTCTTATCGGAGGGTGTGATGGAGCCAGACCAGGCCGCAACTACTACACTGAATTTGCTACTCTAGTTCCTAAGGATTGTATTATCCTTACGTTAGCCTGTGGAAAATATCGCTTTAATAAACTTGACTTTGGTGAAGTTGCCGGTCTACCAAGGTTACTAGATGTTGGACAGTGCAATGATGTCTACTCTGCAATACGTATTGCAACAGCCTTAGCAGATGCTTTTCAGACAGATGTAAACGGCTTACCTCTTTCATTAATCGTCTCCTGGTATGAGCAAAAAGCTGTTGCAGATTTGTTGGCATTGCTTTCATTAGGAATTAAGAGCATTTATCTTGGGCCATCCTTACCGGCGTTTCTTAGCCCTAATGTTTTACAATATCTTGTTGATACCTTTGACATTAGAGCAATCAGCACCGCAAAGGACGATATAAAAACCTGCTTAAAGCAAGGTATAGCTTAAGACAGATTTTAAGATTTAGGGCTGAATTAAATTTAGTTATCTATGCTTAAAAAAACGACTTTCTACTATCAGATTAATTTTCCTGTCGTTAATTGGCTGTTAGACAAAGATTTAATCCAGCCCTGATTTTCTAATATTTGTTCTCCCTGGAATATTAGAAAATCCATAGGAAGCTATACCGATAGACATTACTTTTTATCTTGTCTTATCTCCAGCCTTCCGGCAAATATTTTATAGATGCCTGAATCATATCTTCCACCAGTGAATCAATATCCTCTGCAGTGGCTCTTCCTTTCACTAAAGGATCATTAGCAAACGCCTGCTTTACTAACTCTTTATCATATGTAAGTGCTGCTTTTAATATCAATTCATGGTTCTCTACATGCGGTATGGTTAAATTTAAGATGGACTCTGGCATCTCCCCAGCAATAATCGGACGTATTGCATCCCTTTCGAAAATAGCGTTTGTTTCCACCACGGCTGTATCTGAGAAATTAGTTATCTGCTTCTTGCTATTTGGGATATTTACATTACTTATCACCCTTTCTAAACCGCAAAGTGCTTTTATTAATAAAATTCCTTCTTCACCAGATGCTTTTAACTCAACTTTTTCTTCTCCGCTTACTAAACGATGACTTTTTTCCAGTCTCTTAATTAGGTCTTCTTTTCTCCAGGTTACTGTAGTTAAGCCAAACTTCCAACTGTTTACGGTTTCCGGATCTTTTAAATACCAATCACCAGGAACAAACTCAGCCAAATGACGATCTCCTGCAGCTGCAATCAGCCCATATTTCTGGAATAAATCGAACTTCACACGATGGGCACAAGCAAAAGTTGAATTCGCCCAGTTTTCATCCTTTTCCAAAAATCCTTCTTCAAAATGCTCCTTTATATAATCTCTATAGATTGGAAATAAATCTATTCCCTGATAGGAGGCATAATCAAACCAGGTAAAGTGGTTAATTCCTAAGACGTTCACATGTATTTCATTTCTCGGTATATCCCCAAGACCAAGCACCTGCTCTGCAATGCCTTTTAGTACTTTCTGGGTTCCAAATACCTCATGGCAGCATCCAAATGCTTTAATCTTCGGAAATACATGATATAAAGTTTTCACACATAAAGTCATCGGATTCGTATAATTTATAACCCATGCTTTAGGAGCATACATTTTCACTACTTCTGCTATATCTACAAACATAGGAATCGTACGAAGTGCACGAATCATACCGCCAGGACCTGCCGTATCACCAACAGACTGGTAGATTCCCAAACGTTCCGGAGTATGTACATCCGATTGCATTTCATCAAAAGTACCAGGTAAAATAGAGATAACAATAAAATCTGTACCGGTTAAGGCCTCTTCTAATGTCTCTTTTGTTTCATAATTCCACTTTCCAATGCAATCTTCATTTTGAGTAATTGAATTACCTATCACCTCATTTTGTTTTGCTGCTGCTTTATCAATATCATAAAGTCGAACAGTTCCGGATAACCTTGGTTCTCTTGCTAAATCAGTCATGAAAGTCCATGCCCATCCCCTAGAACCTCCACCAATATAAGCTATTTGTAAATCCGTCACCATATTATTCCGATATTTCATCTTACTAGCTCCCTTCTTTGTAAAATACGTTATCATTTCATACTGGTTATACTAGTCATTATACTAAATAACATTGTATATTTCTTATTAAATTTTGCCCGATTCAAGCTATTTTTCAAACTATCCGATACAATCCACAAGTAAATGATAGAAAGGCTTTCTGTCATGTTTCCTGTTCCGATACATAAGCTGCGATTAATGTTGTATTCCCTTCTCTCCAAAGGACATCTAATCCAACCTCCTTATACTTATTCTACCGAAAAAGATTTCTATAACCTACCTTATATTTAAGTAACAGTTATTTCTAAGGTAGGCTAGCAAAAAGGAGCATCATAAAAATAAGAACAGTACCGGATATCTTATAGAAACGAACGTGCTATGTACGATATCCGGTATGAATTTCCACAATAGAAAAAGCCTACCGAAAATTCGGCAGGCCTATCTGTTTCATTTAAAGGCACCTTCGAAATACGTTTTTAGGAGAGCACCTAATTAATTTATTTGTCACGCCAGATTTAATAAAAACTTCCACTCATCAATACCGATAGAAATATCTGTCCCCACATTCTTTAGTAAAACCCATTGAGCAAGGCTTTTAATTGCCTCCTGGCATCTTTTTCCGAAAATTCCATCTATCCCATCTTTATTTTTACCGAATTTTCCAATATCATATCCTAGATCAATGAGCCTTCGCTGTACCAATTCTATCACTTTTCCCTTGGCTCCAAATTTAATCAACGGCACTTTGCTAAGAACTTCAGGTCCCGGAATTCCATCTATCTTCGCTTTAATCTCCTTTTGTAAATCCATGCACCATGAACGGAAAACACTCTCTAAACCTGTATATTTTGTATCATAGGAACTTTCATTATATACAAAACGTTTTGCTATACTATATTTCTTCCCTGCTTCAAACATCTGCTTACAATAAGTCTTCATATCAATTATTCTTGGCCCTATTCCTGATGGATGCCCTATTGTTTTACCGTCTCCGATATACATTTCAACGTGTCCAATATGAAGATATCTATCTTTCCATGTCCCCCAATTGTTACTGTTTTGCTTTGCAATTTTATAATTAAAGAATATTAAATCGCCAGGTAATAACTTTTTTTCATCCGGATATTCACTCCGGGCAACATCAACAATGATACCGGATTTACTCTGTGCTTGTGATGATGAATATCCTCCTATATTGATTCCTGCAATTTTCTTATAAGTAGTATACATAGTTGAGGAACAGTCACCGTAACCTTTTGGAGTTTCATAAACTTTAAGTCTTAGCTTACTATCCTGAGTATAATTATTTTTTCTTTCTCTACTCTTTAATGACTTCACTAATAATTGCCTTTGCTCGGATAATGTCATTATAATCCCCCCCTTTATATTAAATGCCTTAGCAACAAGTTCCATTACACAATATATCATTCTATTAATCACCATTCTTGCACCATTGTTTGTGCAAGAATGGTTTGTGGTACAAAAGCACAAACCTGCAATGTGGAATTAATTTTTTATTTCCACACTCTCCCTTCTATCTCTATGTCAGTCCCTTTATGTTATATTATTCGTAATCTGACGATATGTGATAGAATAATTTGTAGAATTAATTAGAAAACCGCTATTTTATATCAATATGTAGTGATTTTTACAGATTTATTCTATTATAAAAGTGATTTTATTTAGTAATGTCAACTGCCGGGCAATTTAATAATAGAAGATTTCCTTGATTACCAGAATGGAGTTATTTTTCAAACGTGAATTTTCCTCTGTCATACGCTTGATAGAGGAACTAGAAATATATAGGAATTATTTCGATAGCAAAAATTAAGGAAAAGGGACTAAATTCAATACAGTACCAGACTCCGTCTTTTAGAGTCGCTTAGTAAACTGCCAACTTTGGGATACCGCCGCATTGCGGTTCTATGATAACTCAGAATTATTTATCCCTGAAATAAAAAAATAGTAAACAACAAGAGATCCTCTCATTCTTTACTATCCAGATTCCATATTCTCTTTAATAACTTCACATTGAATGGGTAAAACAAACCTTTTAGGTTAAGCCCTCGACCGATTAGTAACAATCAGCTGCATGTGTTGCCACACTTCCACCTTTGTCCTATCAACCTGATCGTCTTTCAGGGGTCTTACTAACTTTCGTTATGGGA
>JAEWMB010000015.1 GCA_023457255.1 Bacillota bacterium
TGTATCAAGATATTATGTTCAATATATATTCTACACCGAATGGGGATGGGAGCAGGGATAGCCAATCCATAAAAAAGTATGAAGTGGCTAATTCAGAAGAAGGAATCGTGCTGTCCGAGACGATTGACTTTAAGTGTCCGGAAGTTGTTATTCCAATTTCCTCAGAGTTAATATCCATATTGCTTACGACCATGCATGGCAATATCGATCTTACTTTTACATATAAAACAGTTTACAGGCAGATTAAATTAGTTTCTGCCTATCAAGAGCGTACCCTAAAACAACAGTACTATGATATGAAGGCAATTGCCCAGTGATATTGGGATAGACATTAAAATAAAGACTGAGTTAATCGAATTGTATAAACTTCATAATGTGGAGGTTTGTATTGCAGATACAGAAGAGAAAATTTAGAATAACTCTTTATAATAGTTATAGTAAGTTAGAAAATTACATGCGAAAGGGAAGGTACATCTTACATGCAGCAGTCATGTCTATACTGCTACAATTTTTAATATGTTTATACAGAAAAGTAAACGCAGTCATGCATATGCAGAATATAGTAACATATGTACGATGGACATATTTTTAGAAGAAGGTGGAAAGAAGAACTTATGAAATATTACATAGGAATTGATTTGGGTGGAACGAATATTATATCGGGAGTTGTGGATGAAGAATACCGGATACTTGCAACGGCTGCGATGCCAACAAGATTACCGAGAAGCGCGAAAGAAATTGTAAAGGATATGGTTAAGGCAACCAAGGAAGCAATAGATAGAGCAGGACTTTTCATGGATGATATAACCTCAATAGGAATCGGCGTACCGGGAACCGCCAATAAAGAGACTGGATTGGTGGAGTATGCGAATAACTTGGAGTTTTATAATGAACCGCTATTACAACTGCTGAAGGAGTATTTTGATAAACCGATATACTTTGACAACGATGCCAATGCAGCAGCGTATGGGGAATATCTGGCCGGTTGCGGAAGGGGAACGAAATCACTTGTAATGGTCACATTAGGAACCGGTGTTGGCGGAGGTATTGTTCTTAATGATAAGATTTACACCGGAAGTAATTACGCCGGCGGAGAGTTAGGGCATATCTCTATTAAGTTCGATGGAAAAGAGTGTAATTGCGGAAGACGGGGTTGTTTTGAAGTTTATGGCTCTGCTACTGCGTTGACTTCCATGGCTCGTGATGCTATGGAAAAAGCACGCGATTCTAAGATGTGGGAGATTTGTGGAGGAGATCTCGATAGGGTGGAGGGAAAAACGGTATTTGCTGCAAGTAAACTATCGGATCGAACTGCAAAGGAAGTTCTGGATACTTATATTTACTATCTTAGTGTTGGAATTACGGATATCATTAATATATTTCAGCCGGAAGTACTGTGCATTGGCGGAGGAATAAGTAAGGCGGGAGACATGTTTTTGGTTCCCTTAAAAGAGCTGGTTGGAAGGCAGGTATATACAAAAAACTCCAATCATCAGACTAAAATTAGGATAGCGACATTAAATAATGATGCGGGAATTATCGGAGCAGCGATGTTAAAGGAATAAGCCGGCGGACAAAATAAACATACTAATTGGGGAAAAGGCATATAGATAGGATTAAAGTTGTAAACTATCCGGAGGCTCAATTCGCTATATCAAACCAGAGGTTCGGAGAACTAAAAATACAATCCTAAATTCGGTCTTGTGACTTGCGGCCATTTTTGGGATTACAACGAAGGAAGGTGTGATTAATCAAAGAAAAACCTTTGTGGACGAAGGCGTATGTTGATGAATTATTTTTACGTCGTAATGCAAAGGATAAAAAGCAGCTCAAAAACAGAATAATTTATTTACTTACATGTACAATGTTAGGGATCGGTATTGGACTAATGGCAAATAGAATTCCATTTTCAGAGGAGAATTCAAAATATTGGCTGATCGCAATTCCTTTTTTATGGGTGAGTAGAATTTTGCTTTTTTTGCTTCATGAAGTTGGACATTTTATCGGAGGATTCCTAACTTCTTATCGTTTTCAGTCGTTTCGAATATTCTCTTATTGTATAGTGAAGGAAAATAAAAAGTATAGTGTTAAAAGACAGAGGATACCAGGTACAGGCGGGCAGTGTCTGATGACGCCTCCTCCTAACTGGACTCTTAATTCCCCATGCTATTTATACCATGCAGGAGGAATTATAGCAACATTCCTTGCATCGTTACTTTCCGTTAAACTCTTCCGGTTAACCTCATCCCCGGTGCTTCAAAATATATTTTTTGTTTTCTTTTGTTATGGCATGGTCTTAACAATTTTAAACCTAGTTCCATTACAGTTATCAAGTTCCAATAACGATGGTGCTAATATTTTAGCTATTATTAGAGATAAAACTGCGAAGGAAGCTTTTTTCAAGCAGTTAGAATGCCATGCCTGGCTTTCTGAGGGAAAAAAATTAGAAGATATTAACGAAGAATATCTTAAACTTAGTAAAGATTCGGTATGGTCGGAGCCGCTAAATTATTATTTGGAATGGACATTATATAATAAGTATCTAAAGGAAAGGAAGTTCGATAAAGCGGAAGAGTTACTGAGGAGGATGGAAGGATTCTATCATGATATGTTATTTAGTAAAAAGCTTAGAATTGATAGTGAAAGATTATATCTGTTAATCAGACGTCAGGCTGATGCGGACTGTATCAAAGCCTATTATAATAATATCGCGGCGAAACTGATGATGCAGAAATTATGTACCCCAATCCTCCGGACCTTAATTGCATATGAGAGATATGCAAAGAATAATAAAAGCATCCTGAAACAATATCAAATGATATTTTACCGGGCTATGGAAGCTGCTTCCTGTAAGCAGGAAGCAGAGGTTGATTATATATTAGCATTTGAGGATAACGAGGCAGCCTATGAAACAGATAAAGTAAAAGAATAAGATACCTTATAATTTATAATAAAGTAATGTGTTTAAACTTTTACTTTTGTGAAGTACGCTGTATAAAATATCATATTACATAAAAAATTAAATTACATTTTCAACTTAAAATAAAATAAATATTGACAATAAATACAAAATAATTACAATTGAAGTAATGATAAAACTAGGAGGTTACTTATGGCATTTTGTACATCTTGCGGAAAACCGATTGAAAAGGCAGCAAAATTTTGTATTCATTGTGGGGAAGTAAATAAGGCTTATGAAAATGGAAGTGCCGCTGTTATGAAACAGAATAAGCCAGCGGAAGAAAAGAAAAATTATGAGGGCAGTTATATCCATCCATCTGTCAATAAGATTAAGACAATGGATGCGATCAAAGCAACTATGCCATTTATTTTTGTAAAGGGAATAGTTCAGCTTATCGTAACTCTGGTCATGATAGTAATGGCAGTCATTGGTATACTGATTATAACCCAGACGGGTGAAGGTGGAGTAGTTGTAGTATTAATTCTAGGAGCCTGTTTTTTCGGTATTATTAAATTTGCAAAAAGATACGTGCTTTATATGATTAAGATTGCGAATATTGCAGCCTTAACAGCCTATCTTAAGACAGGAGAGTCTCCTAAAGTACAAGGGTATAGCGGTGTTCTAGCCTATGGTACTTCTTTGGTAAAAGAAAATTTTGGTTCCGCTAATGTTGGATTTGCTGCAGATGCGCTAATTTCAGGCGCAGTTCATCAAATTTGCCGATTTCTTTTTAAGATTGGTGATTTCTTATCGTTTATACCAGGATTAGAAGCAGTGATTAATATTCTTACCTACATCATAGCGGTAGCATTAAACTTTATTGATGAGGCAATACTTAGCTACATATTCTTCCACCAGGAAGAGAAAAATTCTTGGAAAAAAGCATGCGATGCGATTGTGTATTATGGACAGAGTTGGAAGGGAATGTTTAAGGGTGCGGCAAAAGTTGCTTTTAGTATCTGGGGAGCAAGAATTGTGAGTTTTCTTATCTTCTTGTTAATAGGAAAAGTATTTGCAGCTACAACAGTGGCTATCATTATTTCCTTCTTATTGGTTTATGCTTTAGAAGCTATTTTTGTTGAACCATATATGGTTGTGGTTATGACAAAGCAGTACTATGCATCAATAGAAAATCAGCCGTTAAAGACTGATTTATATGAAAAATTCCAAAAATGTTCAAGAAAATTCAAGAAACTTACGGAGAACTCGGAAAGTGAAGAAGTGACAGCGGTGGCTTAATTACTAAAAACGAGTTTAAAAAAGGGAGCAGCCACACTAGGAAATAAGTGCAGCTGCTCCTTTTATTTTTACATGAAAGCGACCCAGAGTTTGAGTAAAGCTAGTCTAATTATTGTTATCTTAGTCTGAATAGTTCTTTATTCTACGGTAACCATTCCTTTTACTAATTCAAGAGCTTTTATCTTTACCATCTTTTGCATAACATAACCCTTGCCATAGGATTCTACCTCTTTGTCATAATCTTCTTTTGTCTGACCCTCAGTTTCCAAGTAAGCAATATAGTCTGCCTCTGAAACTGAGATACCTTCTTTTTCAAGAATAGCCTGATAAATTAAAGCTGCTTTTACTTGTTCTTGTACCGGCTCTGTTAAAGACTTATCGTATTTTGCTTCCGACATACCAGTATATTCTTGAAAGCTTCTAAATGCCTGAGTACCGAAATTTTCAAGATAATACTGATTCATAGCTTCATAATAGCTTTGTTCACCAAATTTCATAAGACCTTTTAATTGTTTCATATATTTTTCAGGATAACTTGTTACAGTTGTATTATCTGCTAAATATTTCTGAATATAAGTAGTTAAGTTACTAGCGTAGTTCGTATCTTTTAAATACTTTTTGTAATCCTCTACATTAGCTGCATATTCAGATAAATTTTCTTTTACAAAAGCGTCTGTAAATTCAGGTACATCATAAATTCCGTTAATTACAACCTTAAATTCCGCATTCTTACCAGCTAACTCCTTATTTTCATAGTTATCAGGAAAAGTTACATTAACGGTTACTTCGTCACCAATTTTATGTCCGATTAGCTGTTCTTCAAAATCATCAATAAACTTTTTAGAGCCAATTTTTAAATCAGTACCTTTTCCGTCCGTATTGCCGCCTTCAAACTCTTCCCCGTCAACAGTACCAACAAAGTCTATGTTAACAATGTTACCATCTGCAATAGCAGCATCTGTCTCTTTATTTAAAGTTTTTTTCGCTTCTACTGCTGTTTCGATATCTTTTGCAACTGATTCGTCGCTGTATTCAACTTCAGATAGTGGAGCCTTAATTGATTTATAATCTACTAAGTCAAGTGCAGAGGATGCTTCCACACCGTCAATAAAACCGTTATCATTCAATCCTGCACTGTAATTGCTGTTAGGCACTATTCTGGTTGCTTTTCGATAAATACTGTATCCGATATAGGATACCAGACCAACGCATAATACTGTGACAACGCAGATTGATACAATTTTTGAAATCTTAGCATTGCGCTTCATTTGTTCAATTTCTTTTTTACGAGCTATTTTTCTTGCCTTGCTCATACTCATTACGGATTCCTTTTCTTTTTCCATGTTATCCTCCCTTTATGTTTCCCTTCATACACGGACTCCCCTTCTGGTTTTTAAGAATCGGGACAAGGTATGAAATACTTGTACTTATTATTATACCAAATATTTATGTATGATGTGTGAATTTTTTATAACAAATTTTATAAGAATGTCTGGAAATGCGGAAAAAGAATACTTGGTGTAATTTCTCTTTATTTTTAGGTTCTTATTGCTATCGAAAGGGTAATATTCTATAATAAGAAAAGGTTATATACAAATCTTATGAAAGCTTAAAAAGCTTTGCAATCAGCAATAAATTCAAGCTTTTGTACAGATTTTTCAGAGATTTATAATCTAAAACAGATAAAGCATTGTACTAAAAAGGCCAAAGGTACTTCTTTTATCCGATACGCCGATTATAGATGACATAAGATTTTATTGCCGGGACTTTAGAATAAATCGAAATCCTAGCAGGACAGAAAGGTGGGTTACAATGGAAGAAGATTTAATCATACGCATGGCAGCAGCTCCGGACGCACCAAAGCTATTGGAGATTTATGCACCTTATGTAAGAGAAACAGCGATAACCTTTGAATATACGGTTCCAACGGTTCAGGAATTTGAGTCACGAATTGCAAAGATATTGACACGTTACCCGTATTTGGTGGCAGAACAGAAAGGGGAAGTGATAGGATATGCCTATGTATCTTTTTTTAAGGAGCGGGCTGCCTATGATTGGGCGGTAGAAACTACAATTTATATCAAGCAAAATCAAAGAGGAAGCGGTGTTGGGAAAAGGCTATATTTTAGTTTGGAGGAGATTGTAAAAAAACAAAATATTATAAATATGAATGCTTGTATTGCTTATCCAAATCCGGATAGCATAGCTTTTCATGAACATCTTGGATATAAAACAGTAGCACACTTTACAAAGTGCGGATATAAACTGAATCGTTGGTATGATATGATCTGGATGGAAAAAATCTTAGAGGAACATCCGGTAAAGCCAAAAGAGTTTATTCCGGTTAGCAAGCTATACTGATTTCTTATCTTAGAATGCCTTCCATAGGTTATAAAAATACAACATCATTCATTATTTACATTTCCGGCATCTGTTTGATATTGATACTCTACCAGTAATTTCAATAAAGATTCATCAACATACCAATTATTTTTTTCATCCCAGATGTACTCCGCATCGTACTTGTCCCCATTTAAAGCAGTAGCACCAATTCCGCCAAATTCCCCAAAACACCAGCTAAGACCGCTTTCATGAATACCGGTTAAAAGTGTTTTAAGGTATTTGTGTTCTATGTCAATCGGGGATGCCCCACTTGTATTTATTCCGTGAATCATAAATCCAACCTTATATTTTTCTGCTATCTTTACAACATCATGATATAGAAGCTTGCTCCAGTTGGAATATTCCATCTGGTTTTCCTCTTGTAAGAAATCGTTGACAGTTCCAATATTATTTTCGAATCGTTCTTGAGTCAGAGAGTAAAGAAAGCTTACGCCCTCTTTTGCGAGAAGGGTTAATGGTTTCTGACGGTCCGGGGTATCCATAACATCATAAAAAATAATACGTTCAGGGTTAATGTTACGTATGGCTTTCACAATCGGCAGGATATAATTTTTAATTTCAACGGAAGTAGTAAATTCGGGATTATCAAACAGTTGAAAGCTTAAAAATTGGTTTGGTACATCAACATAACGTGCTTCAAGCAGCTTAAAAAATTGAATGGTACGGGTTAAGGCATCCACATCATCAAGAAGGAAGATTTCAGAAGTTTCATCCGGGCTATCAATAACAGATAATCCGTGACCTAACAGGCCGTCGATACATAAGTTGATATGGACATCATACTCGATACCCCATGCGATGAGCTGGTCTAACTGTTGTAAACATACTTCATTAATGAGATTTGGATTTGAATCATTAAAATACGGAGCAGCGAAGGAGCTTGCGGTTATGTATGCCTGAAAGAAGTTAAAACCTTGTTCAGCCAGATACTTGATATCGGTCTTTGTAAAATTAGCACTAAGACTATTATAAGAGGAGGAATGTTTTAGTCTTATTCCCTGATAGGCGGGGATATTTTTTATAGTTAAATCGGGAAGGGAACTATCTTTTGACAGTAAATCTGCTGGTATGGTGTGTGTGGTAACCTCATCAAGAGATATCATTTTCGGATGATCTGGAATCGAGTTATACAAACGATAGGCTGCAAGAATTGCTTCTGCTCTTGTTAAGGCATCCTTCGGGCGAAACCGGAAATCAGGCGTATATTCCATAAGCCGATAGCCACTAAGAAGGTCGCATTGATTTATCACGAAATTTATGGCTGCTTTATCTTCTTTTGATAAAGGAAGGGTTTTAAGGTCGGAAAAGCTATTGGTGCTAAGATTAAGTGGTGAAATTGCATTCGAATCATAGAAGTAATTTGATAAAATAGCATGATTGACCTGGTGATTCATTGCATATGCGGCCTCATACAGGTAAGCCGCAGCATTGAGCCTGGTAATAGGTTCATCGGCATCCTTATCCTCTGATAGGCGGACAGCATCTGTATTACCACCTTTTGTATGAACAATCTGAGTTAAAAGATCAAGGAATTGGCCGGCCGTAATTAATTGATCAAAGTGTCCCTGAATTTCCTCTGGGATAAAACCAGTGTCAATTGCTATTAACATTTCCTCAATATCATATTCCTCTAAAGGCAATATGGTAAGTTCCGGTATGAGATAGGTTGAGTTCTCTACGTCAATTGCCGGCGTAGGCAGCATCGTTAGATAGGGAGACTCATTGACATGAACTGATTCTAAGTTTTCCTGATTGTGGTTAGATGATGCAGCTTCTTGTTCATAGGAACAGCCTTGAACCAGAGATGATAACATAAGAGCGAAGATGAGTGTGATGAGTTGTTTTCTCATTGGTAGCCTCCGAATAATACTGTCATTTTATAATACTTTAATGTTACCCTAAGATGGTCTCTTTATCAAGCTTTGTGTATGATTTTCGTAAATTTTCGAATACTAAATTTGGAACAGCTTATTTATAAGCATTCCATTCATCTGCGAAAATTTAATAAGAATAATTCGGATGAATGGTTTTTAAACGAATAGACAGCTTTCTGTCATGCTTGTTGAAAGGAGGGATTTTTCATGTCAAACCGTAAAGAAAAGCTAAGCGCCAAGGTGGAAGAGCTTATGAGTACACATCCTAATTTAAAGGAAGCCCCATCCGAATGCACGAACCATGTAAAAGAAGAGCCTGGTATGATGGCGAAACAAGGCTCTAGTTACGGAGCAAATAATAAGTGCGCGCCGGATAACAATATTTTTTTTGAGGAAAGAAGCAATCACCTAAGTAGCAAAGGAGATTAGCTAATACCTGAGGATCTTTAAATATGATATTAAAAAGACCTTTCTAATCCGAACTTTTATAAAAAGCAGGATAGGAAAGGTCTTTGCTCTAGCCGGTTACTTGCACTTCTTTTTCTTCGTATGCTACTAAAACGACATCACTGCTAAACTTATTCTTTATCTCATTTTCCAGGTCAGTAATTTTTTGTCTGCATTCCTCTGTGATACTTGCCATTTGATATGCTTCAAAATCCTTCATGAAAAACCTCCTATGTTAGAATTCACCTTAGGATTATTCTCAAACTTTAGGAGATTTATTCTGCATAGAATACAGGCTTAAGAAACGAACCGTATTAATTTATTATAAACTGGCCTTTTGACCTTTAGCTCCCCGCTTTCTATTACGAACTTTCTTAGCAGAGAGTTCTTTTCCATTAAATTCGAAGCTTTCTGTCTCAGGGAGGGCGACCGTAGCAAATGCGACCTTATCCTTCTTCTCCAGGGTGATACCCTTCACTCCTTTACTGGTTTTCTTTAGTTCAGATACCTCGGATAATGGGAAACCAAGAGAAAGACTATCTTCTGTCAAAAGGATTACTTTGGAATCAGGATTTGATATGGTGTGAGCACTTAAGCAAAGAACAGAGACCAAATGATCGTCTTCCACCAGTTTTGCTGCAGATATCATAGCTCGATTGGTTTCATATTCAATTCCGGAGACTAATTTTACAAATCCATTTTTCGTTGTGAATAACAATTGTGATTCGAATAAATCTTCAAAGGCAATATAGAGAAGGATATCTTCCTTATCTACCTTGCATAAATTATGAATTAGCGTACCTTTATCCTTTATTTTACACTTTGGTATCTTTTCTGCCTTCACCTGATACATGTTACCTTGTGCTGTAAATAGGCATAATCGGTCGGTATTTTTCATCTTAATGATATGAGTAAAGTCTTTTAAGCTATCCTCGGAAACACGGGAAATGCTGGTATTATCCACGGATTTTGTATAGCCAAATTTGTCAATTAAGATATAAATATCCTCAATTTTGACTTCTTCCACATATTCAGTAATTGCCATATTAGCAAGAACGGTATGCCTTGGTGCGTTAAACTGCTTTTTGTATTCTTTTAAATTACTTTTGATGACTTTAAAGAGCTCTTTTTTGTTTCCTAAAATTCTATTATATTGTTCGATATTTTCCAACAAACTTTTATTCTCTTCATGTAGTCTAAGTATTTCAAGACCAATTAATTTACTTAATGGCATTGCAAGAATTGCATCCGCTTGCCGTTCCGTAAAATCAAGTTTCGCCGCCTTTTTTTTGGAGGATTCCGATTTAAAGTTAATCTCTTCAGTATTTCCATGGATCAAACAATCCTTTGCTTGTTTTATGGAAGAAGAACCACGTAAGATTTCAATAATCAGGTCAATAACATCAGTTGCCCGAATTAAACCACCGACAATTTCCAGACGTTTATTCGCTTTATCTAATAAATGCTCGTATTCTTTGGTGTAAAGTTCTTCCTGAAAAGAAACAAACTCACCAATCAAGCTCTTTAATTGAAAAACAATTGGCTGCTGCTCTTTTACAGCAAGAAGATTTACACCATAAGTGTCTTCCATCGAGGTTTTTTTGTAAAGGCCATTTAATAAATTCTCAATATCACGGTCTTTTTTTACTTCAATTACGATACGGATGCCTTCTTTGGAGGATTCATCCCGGACATCAAAAATCTCATCAAAGACTTTATCCTTAATCAAATCCACAAGGCTTTCGACTAATTTTGTCTTATTACCGGCTACGGTATATGGAATTTCGGTGATTACAATGTTTTTTCTGCCATTGTCAGAGGCCTCAACTTCCGTTTTTGCACGTATTTTTAGACGGCCTTCGCCACTTTCATAAATTTTTCTGATGTCTTCGCTGTTAATGATGCTTCCGCCGGTTGGAAAATCAGGGCCCGGTATATATTTCATCAGTCCCTCGGTAGTGATATCGGGATTGTCGATATAAGCTATAACACCATCAATTATTTCACTTGGATTATGAGGCGGAATATTTGTTGCCATACCAACTGCAATGCCGGTAGTTCCGTTGATTAATAAATTTGGAAGCATTGCCGGCAAGACAGAAGGCTCTTTTTCGCTTTCATCAAAGTTTGGAACAAATTCGACAAGTCCCTTCTCCAGGTGGTCAAGTAAAGTCATTGCACCATCGGATAAGCGGGCTTCTGTGTAACGCATCGCTGCCGCACCGTCACCGTCGATGGAACCAAAGTTCCCATGACCATCGACAAGAGGGATTTGCATAGAGTAGGGCTCCGTCATATGGACAAGTGCATCATAAATGGAGCTGTCACCGTGAGGGTGATACTTACCCATCGTATCACCGACAATACGGGCACTCTTTCTATGTGGCTTCTTCGGGTCGAGTCCCAGTTCAATCATTGAATAAAGGATTCTTCGCTGAACCGGCTTTAACCCATCACGAACATCAGGCAGGGCTCTTGCCATGATAACACTCATCGCATAATTACGATAAGAGGTTTTCATCTCTTCCGAAAAGTCCAACTGAATTATATTTTCTGCTTCTTTCTTCATCTTAACTCCCATCCGCATGCATTAGCACGCATAAAAATCAGGTTAACTCCCTTTTTTACGCCACAGCGATTTTTTATAACGATACATATCCGTGATTTTAATATAGGCTCCAGGCTGTAATTATAGTTTTCAATATACTTTTCCAGGCTTGAAGGATATGACACGATTCATATGTTGTTGTACTTGCGATCAAGAAAACATAAGTTTCTAAGTATTTCCGCTTTAACTTAGGACTAAATATCAAGTTTTGCATACTTCGCTTCATCCATAATAAATGCACGACGCGGAGGTACATTATTACTCATTAGCATCGTTGTTGTTTCGTCTGCATCCACAGTATCGTTAATGGACACTTGGGCTAATACTCTTGTTTCCGGATTTAAGGTAGTTTCCCATAACTGCTCTGCATCCATTTCACCAAGTCCTTTGTAACGCTGAATATGGATGATTTTATGATTTGTTGTTTTTCGGAACTTGTCCAATTCGAAATCATTGAAAATATATTCGAATTTCTTTTTTCTTTTTCCCTCTGAAGTCTCATACTCTACACGGTATAGTGGTGGAAGACCGCGATAAATCTTACCCTCCATGATAAGCTCCGGCATAAAGCGATAGAAAAAAGTGAGCAGTAGAGTACTAATATGTGCTCCGTCAACATCGGCATCGGTTAAGATAATAATTTTATCATAACGCAATTTTGAAATATCAAAATCATCACCGATTCCACAGCCAAAGGAGGCAATCATGGATTTGATTTCATTATTAACCAGAATTTTTTCTAAAGTTGCTTTTTCGACATTTATAATCTTACCACGTAATGGAAGAACCGCTTGAGTACGGCGATTTCTCGCTGTTTTTACAGTACCGCCCGCAGAATCACCCTCTACGATATATACTTCACATTCCTCGGGCTTTTTAGAGGAGCACGAAGCAAGCTTACTCTTGGTATCAACATCATTTAATTGTTTTAGTACGGCACTTCGTGCTTTATCGCTTGCTTTTCTTGCATTATAGGAACGCATGGAGTTCTCTAAAATAGCCTTTAAAATCTCCACATTTTTATCGAAAAATCTGGTTACCTCTCCGGCAAAAACATCCTCCACTGCGCTTTTTGCATCGGTATTGCCCAGTTTTGTTTTGGTCTGTCCCTCAAATTGAGGATCAGGATGCTTTATTGAGATGATGGCAACAAGTCCATTACGAATATCCTTGCCATCAAAATTTTCATCTTTTTCTTTCAGCACTCCAAGTTCTCTTGCGTACTGATTCATGACACGTGTTAAGGCGGTTTTAAATCCGGTCACTAAGGTACCGCCATCAACGACATTGATTCGGTTACAATAGGCATTGATCTGCTCCGAAAAACTATTTGTATATTGAAGGGCAACTTCAACCTCGATATCACCGCCCTTTCCTTCAATATAGATTGGATCTTCGTGGATAACGGAAGCTTCTCGGTTAAGGTAGGAAACAAAACTTTTAATACCGAATTCTTCACAGTAGGTTTTTTTAAAACCGGTGGTCTGATCGTAAAATACAATCGATAGGTTTTTATTTAGAAATGCTACTTCCTTTAATTTTTTTGTAATAGTTTCTGCTTTAAATTCGACAGTTTCAAAAATTGATGGATCCGGATAAAAAGTTACCTTGGTACCGGTATCGGATTTATTGCATTTTCCTGCGATTGGTAACATGCCGTTCTCAAGTTCTACACATGGATGTCCTCCATTTGCATATTCGTCACGATAGATTTTTCCGTCACGCTTAATTTCAACTATCATACGGGTGGAAAGCGCATTTACAACAGAAGCACCTACGCCATGAAGTCCTCCGGAAACCTTGTATACGGAACTGCCAAACTTACCGCCCGCATGGAGTATTGTGTAGACTACTCGTGCAGTTGGGATTTTTTTCGTTGGATGGATGTCGACAGGAACTCCCCGACCGTGATCCGTAATGGAGATTCCTCCGTCTTTTAGCAAGGTAATCTCGATCTGGCTGCAAAAACCCGCCAGATGCTCGTCGATACCATTGTCAAGGATTTCCCATATAAGGTGGTGCAGACCTCTTGCACCGGTACTGCCGATGTACATACCGGGACGTTTCCTCACGGCTTCTAAGCCTTCCAGTACTACAATTTGACTGCCATTGTATTGCTCCATAGTAAATTCCTTTCTATTCCTAAATTCCTGTTTCTTTTTATATATTATATATCGAATTCCAACCTCTTTTTGAATACAAGCAGTGAAAAGAGATGTTAGCCTCTTGATTGCTATGTTCTAACTTTTTAAGTCAGCAGCAGGAAGAGGCAAGGAATAATAACGAAAAAATGAGATGTGTAATCACATCAAATCCTCAGTATTATAGCATAAAACATCTGTTCTTATCAAGCAAAGTAAGTATAAGACATGGTGCTGCAAGATTTATTGTAACCTAGACTTACCGGATATATTTCAAAAATTCCATGATACGACAGCAAAGTTTCTAATAATTAATGTGCTTTGCAAACTTAGGAAATATAATTTCTCGTTAAAAAGGATAAAACATGTAAATAATTAAGAAAAGCATTCTATATAAAAACGTGGTAATGTACTTGGTAGTAAGCAAAGCACCTAGATTTCCTATTGAATAAGGTTTACAAAGGTTATATAATGAGTTCAATGTAAAACTTTTGTAGTCGTATCATAGGGAGGTATAGGGGGAATACGAATTTCCTGCGGAAATCCGTATTCGATAATATAACTTACCAGAACCCCTTCGCGGGTTCTGGTAAAAGGTGCGAACTTTGCACCGCTAATCTGATTATCGGAATGAGTACTTAGTTTCGATAATATAGCAAATAGGATTGAAATGAGGAGGAATTTCCATTGGCACAATGTAAGGTTAGTATAATTATGCCGGTTTATAACGTAAGTCGTTATTTGCGAAACTGTATGGACAGTATTGTTGCTCAGACCATGAAGGAGATTGAACTTATCGTGGTGAATGACGGGAGTACGGATGACAGTTTAAGTATATTAAAGGAGTATGAAGCGCAGCATCCGGAATGGATACACATATATACTACAGAGAATCGAGGAGTTAGCCATGCGAGAAACTATGGTTTAGACCGTGCATCCGGGGAATACGTTTTATTTGTAGACAGTGATGATTTTGTCGAACCTGAAATCTGCGAAAAGTTGTATGAAAAAGCAGCGAAAGATGACAATGATGTTGTTATTTGCCGATATAATGATGTTTATGAAAATACGGAAAAACAGACTTTAACGGTGAAGCAGGGGAAAGCTTATGAAATCGTGATTGGCAGAAATTTTAATATTCATGAAACAAAATTTGAGTTGACACATATTTCTCCATTCCCGTGGGACAAGCTTTATCGAAGAAATTTATTTGATACCATCCGTTTTCCGGAGAAGTTACGCTTTGAAGATCTTGCGATTATGTATTGTTTGATCACAAAAGCAAACAGTATCGGAGTCATTGAAGACAGACTTTATAACTACCGAAGAGCCAGTGAAGGAAGCTTTTTAAGTAACTTTAGCGAAGGAACCCTGGATATTGTCACGGCATTAAGATTATTTGTGAAGCAGATGAAGGAGCAGGGTAATTACGAAGAATTTAAAGAAGAAATTGAGTATATCTGTACAAGGCATCTTTTAATTCGCTATAACGCTATTTTTGATACTGCAACAAAGGGAAAACTAGGCATAAAGAAGGAAATGATTCATAATTGCAATGACTTCTTTGAAGAAAATTTCCCAAAATGGCGGGAGAATCGTTATCTGCTATATACAGCATCCGGGGCGGCAAGAGCTAAGATGAGAAAGTATACCAGCAGGGGAAAGATGATTCGAACTGCTACCATACGTGAGTATACGCCATTATTTTATGTAAAAATCATGCGTAAAGTAAAGAAGATAAAAGATAAAATCAAGGGAAAATGGAAGAAATTCTCGAAGTCAAAGAATAAAGTTCGTTTTATCTACAATCGTATCCCAGGAGTTAAACTGCTTCATCTTCCAAATGATGTTCGTTATACGAGGTATTATGAAAAATTTGGTGTGAAGGAAAAGGATGTATTGTTTGAATCAAAGCATGGTGATGATATTGCAGGAAATATCTTTATGATGCTGCAAGCCATGGGGGATGAAAAATATCAGGATTTTCATATTATGCTTACCCTAAAGGAAGAAAATATCAGCTCATACAGTGCTTTGCTTGCACGTTATGGAATTGACTATGTAGATATCATTACTACGGATAGCAAGGAGTATTTAAAAGTGCTGGCAACCGCAAAGTATCTGATTACGGATACCAGTTTTCCGCCTTACTACATCAAGAGGCCGGAGCAGGTTTATTTAAATACCTGGCATGGAACACCTTTAAAAGCGATGGGGCGTATCGTGCCAAAGAGAGAGTATGCGCTTGGTAACGTTCAGCGTAACTTTTACTTAGCAGATTATCTTTTATATCAAAATCAATTCTCCAGAGATATTTTTGTGGAGGACTATATGCTTGCGCCGTTATTTCAAGGGAAAGTTATGTTATCCGGCTATCCAAGAAATTCAGCGTTTTTTAATGCGGAGCGTTATGATGCAATTCGCAGTGAACTTGGTATAGAAGATATGCAAGTCATGGCATATATGCCGACATGGCGTGGCTTACTCAATAAAAAGGAAAATAAGAAACAAGTCTCTGAACTGGTGAATTATTTTTATGAATTGGATTTCCTGCTTCGTGATGATCAAGTATTATATGTTAAACTGCATCCGTTTGTGAAATCCGAAGTAAATTACGAGGGGTTTGCGCATATTATGCCTTTTCCGGAAGAATTTGAAACTTATGATTTCTTAAATGCTACGGATTTACTGATTACGGATTATTCCAGTATTATGTTTGATTATGCCGTGTCAAAGAAGAAGATTATTTTATTTACCTATGATCGTGAGGAGTATCTAAATGACCGGGGTATGTATTTAGATTTAAATGATTTGGAATTCCCATTAGCAGATACGGTAGAACAGTTGGTGGAAGAAATTAAGAAGGATTCTAACTATCCAAAATTCCATGAAGAGTTTTGCAGTTTAGATTCTGCGGATACGGCAGAAGAAGTTTGTGAGACATTAATCCTTAGCAAAGAACCGAATTTCTCATTAGAACCAATCAAACGAGAGAATAAGAAGAAAGTTTTAATACTGATCAGCGGTCTTAGAAATAATGCAACTTCAGAACAATTGATGGAGCGTCTTAATGAACTAGATACCGACCGTTATGATATTTTCCTTTGTGCCAAATCCTCCACGATTCGCAAGGCAACCTCTATGCTTTCTAAATTAAGGGATGAAATTAATTATATTCCATTAATGTTTGATGTAAACTATACGATTAAAGACCGTATTGCTTGTCTTAAGTCTTTCAAATTTGGATTTAGTTCTAAGAGGACAGAAAGCTTAATCCGTCAATTGGCAGAGCGCGAGAAAGTAAAGTATTTTGGAAATATTAACTTTGATATTGTAATTAACCTTTCTTCTTTGGATAAGATTTTGTTCCATATGTGTAAGTTCTTTGATGGTGCTAAGATATTTAATATGAAGGCATTTGATTATGAGAAATATACTCAGAACAAAGACTATCGCAAGTTTATGGATTACTTCATAAATCGTATGGATGGTTATGATTACGTTGCAGGTACCGATCAGATTCGTAAGGTAAATCAATCTGTATTTGAACAAAATCAAGTGAAAGTATGGATTGGCGAAGAGTCAAAGCTTGAATTACCAGAGCTATTAAAGGAGGTTGACAGATAATGAAGGTAGGAGTTGTAACATTTCACAACGCTCATAATTATGGAGCGAGTCTTCAGACTTGGGCTCTTCAAAAGGTTTTAAAGAATCTTGGAACAGAACCGGGGGTAATTCATTATCATCCTGATATTATAGATAAGTTATATGTTGCACCTAGACTGGATACCACGAGAAAAAAGTTGAAGTACCTGTTAAAGCGAGAGTATCGTTCTCGTATCCAATCCCAGAGATATAAAAATAAACGCTATACGAAATTTATTCATGAAAAATTTCATCTCATTGGTGATTATACGACATATGAGGAATTATTAAGTGCAAATCTTTCCTTGGATGCTTATATCACCGGCAGCGATCAGGTATGGAACAGTGACCATACCGGAGGCTTTGATCCAGCCTACACCCTGGATTTTGCTAAACCGGGGACTAAGAAAATTTCTTATGCAGCCAGTGTAGGAAGAGAATTTATCCTGCCTCAATATAGGGAGCAGTTCCGTCAAAGTCTTGAAAGCTATACTGCAATTTCAGTTAGAGAACCAAGTGCTCAACCGGCCATTGAAGCATTGACCGAGAAACCGGTAGAAGTAGTACTTGATCCAACCTTATTGCTTGAGAAAAAGGATTATGAAGAGTTAAAAAAGCCGGGTCAGTTTAAAGGCCGATATATTATGGTTTATATGATGGAAGCCAACAAGGAACTAGTTCAGTTTGCAAATCGTCTCTCTGTTGCAATCGGCCTTCCGATCATTCAAAGAAAACTGCCAGGGGTATTTCGAAATGAATTAGGTTCTTATTACGAGGATACGGCAGCAGAATTTTTAGGTGAGATTGAGAAAGCGGAATATGTGATTACGAATTCCTTTCATGCAACAGTATTTTCCTTAATCTATGAAAAACCATTTATCTCCATGCTTCACACGAGTACCGGGGCAAGAACAAGCGATTTGCTAAAATCAGTAGGACTGGAATCTCATCTGTTATATCATATCGGAGATTTTCATGACATGAAACAATTTGAGATTGATGATGTAAAGGCGTTAAGGCAGAGGATACGGGAGTTAAGAGCATCATCTATTGACTTCTTAAAACGTGCACTTGATTTGAGGAAGTAACGGTTTGTGTCTGCGCTGCAAAGCGGACAAGTTTGCTTACACAAAATTTAATGATGCGCATTGTCTTACAAGAAAGAAAAAGCGGCGCAGAAATGGGGGAGGCTATGAAACGGTTAACGGCAATTGTACCTTGCTTTAATGAAGAAGAAGTTCTTCCGATATTTTATGAGGAAATCATGAGAGTCGCAGAAGATTTAAAAAATGAAGTAGAATTTGAGGTGCTGTTTGTTAATGACGGTTCCACCGATGGTACGCTGCAGGTACTTCGAAAACTGCGGGAAAGAGACAAGCGGGTTAAGCTTGTCTCCTTCTCACGTAATTTCGGCAAGGAAGCGGCGATGTATGCCGGCCTGGAGCATTCCGGCGGTGATTTTGTAGCTATCTTGGATGCTGATTTACAGCATCCTCCTAAGATGTTAATCGAAATGTATCAGGGAATTGTCTTAGAGGGATACGATAGTGTCGCAGCAAAACGTGTTACAAGAGATGGGGAGCCAAAGCTCCGCTCATTCTTCTCCAGAAAATTCTATGATGTTTTGTGCAGGCTAAGTAAAATAGAGATTGTAGAAGGTTCCGTAGACTATCGCCTTATGACGAGGCAGATGGTAAAGGCTGTTTTATCCATGAGTGAGAAGAATCGCTTTACGAAGGGAATCTTTGGATGGGTCGGCTTTCATACCAAATGGATTGCCTATGAAAATGTTGAGAGGGCGGCAGGGCAAACCAAGTGGTCTTATTGGAAATTATTCAAATATTCGCTGGAAGGAATTATAGGATTTTCAACAGCACCTCTTGCAATGTCATCGATATTAGGACTTGCTTTTTGCGGTTTTTCTGTTTTGGCTATTATTTATATTGTGATAAAGACAATTATTTGGGGAGACCCGACCAGTGGCTGGCCATCCTTGGTTTGTATTATTCTGATGGTAAGTGGAATCCAATTATTCTGTATGGGTATTTTAGGTCAGTATATGGGCAAAACTTATATTGAAGTAAAAAATCGTCCGATCTATCTGGCAAGTGTTGTAGAGACAGAGGAAGAGCAGGTTGAAAGCAGAACGCTTCAAGCTACTGGCTTGGAGTCTGCTGAGGCAAACATGCGGCATGGAGGAAAGCCGATATCGGAAGCTGAATTAAATTCTGCAGATAGGAAGAATACGATAGAAGATATAAACTACAAGATTAGTGATTAGAAAGGAGTGTACACGCTAATTTTTGCCTGCAGCCAGATTGCAGGTTATAGAAAGGTGTGGTGATTAGAATGAAAAAAGTAATTACCTACGGTACTTATGATTTATTGCATGTTGGCCATATTAACTTACTAAGAAGAGCAAAAGAATATGGAGATTATCTAATTGTTGTTTTATCAACAGATGAGTTTAATGCCATTAAACATAAGACTGCTTATCATTGCTATGAAGATAGAAAAACAATTCTTGAATCAATCCGATATGTAGACGAAGTAATCCCAGAATTTAATTGGGAACAAAAAATCAAAGATGTTGTGGATAATAATGTGGATGTGTTCGTTATGGGAGATGATTGGAAAGGGCAGTTTGATTTCTTAAAAGATTATTGTGAAGTTGTATATCTTCCAAGGACAGAAGGGATTTCAACAACGAAAATTAAGAGTGATTTGCATAAGTAAATAAAGTAAAGGATATTTTTAGCGTGCGGCATTGTTGTATACCAATCGCATCAAAGTGGGAAGAGGAATCGAAGAAATATCTGCACTAGTAGTAAACTTAATTGTGTGCTGAAAACGTGCGCAGGAATAGGAGTGTTAATGCTGCGGAAAATCATGAAAAAAGGGATATTGGCCGTATATAGAATCCTAAGACTTTTACCGCTCCAAAAGCGAACCATTTGCTTTATGAGTAACTTGGGGCGAAGTTATGGCGGAAATCCGAAAAGTATTTATGAAGAAATGGTGAGAGAAGGCCTTGATCAGGAATTTCGCTGCATTTTTATCCTGGAGGATATTAATACGCCACTTCCCGGTAGAGTATGGAAGGTAAGGCTTTCCCGTTTTCGCTACTATTATTTCCTGGCTGTAGCCGGTATCTGGGTGAGTGATACAAGGTTTCCGAACTACATAAAAAAGCGTAAGGGAGTTACTTATCTGCAAACATGGCATGGTACCCCATTAAAAAAATTAGCTTTAGATATGACGTCTTTGTCCATGGCCGGCGAGGAAACTTTAGAGCAATATCATGAGCAGTTCAGAAAAAACACTGCTGCCTGGGACTATCTTATTTCACAAAATCCATTCGCCAGCCAAACCTTTAAAAGAGCTTTTGACTTCCATGGGGAGATTTTGGAATACGGTTATCCAAGAAATGATGTATTGTTTAAGAAAAATAATTCGTATGATATCGGCCAAATAAAGAAGAATTTAAACCTGCCGAAAGAAAAAAAGATAATCTTGTATGCTCCAACCTGGAGAGATAACGAATACCATGATAAAGCAAGCTATAAATTTAGCGCACCCCTTGACTATGACTATCTATATGAAGAATTGAAAGAAGAGTATGTGATATTATTAAAGTATCATTATATGGTAAGAGAGAAGCTTAATCTTGAGAAGTATCGGGGTTTTTACCGTATTGTGAAGCAAGAAGTCGATATTTCGGAGTTATATCTTGTATCTGACATGTTGATTACGGACTATTCTTCTGCTATGTTTGACTATAGTCTCTTATACCGTCCTATGCTCTTTTATGTCTACGATTTAAAGGAGTATGAGGAGCAGCTTAGAGGTTTTTATTTTAATTTTGTGGAAGAAGCTCCGGGACCATTATTCACCTCCTCAAGAGAACTTGTTTCTGTGGTTAAGAACTATTTTCCGGAGGATTACGCTGATAAGTATAAAGCATTTTGTGATAATTACCATACATTTGAGAATGGAAATGCAGCGAAGCGAACGGTTCGGCTTCTATCATCAAAAGTAGAAAAATAGAGTAAAATGGTTTCTGCTATTATTGGAGGAGGGTCTGTGGTTATGACAGCCCCTTCTTTCCTGTGTCTGGGGGGTGTGGTAAAATGAGAAGATTACTTAAGGATTTATATTATAGAGGATACTCTTATTCGCAAAATGAATGGTAGATATCAATATAATCTATTTTACATATGATGAGAAGACACTTATAATAATATCAGGGAATTGTCGATAAGATAACGCTTATTGATACAATAGTAAGAATATGAAGTGATATCAGTCTTATTTAAAATTTGCCGTAGTTTTGCTGCGGTTTTTAGGAGTTAGTTTTTGCTGCTGTACAAATTAAGGAATGTCGGCAGAATAGGGCCTGAATCGGTTATAAAAATAAGGTTGTTTCCGCATCATGCATGAGATAAACATATAGGCGCAAAAGCTTGCGCGAGAATGGAGGTATCTATGAAAAAGCCGTTTGTTACGCTTGAGAAGGTAAAAGAGATTACAAATACCCACAGTACACCTTTTCATATTTATGAGGAAAAAGGAATTAGAGAGAATGCCAGAAGATTAAAAGAAGCATTCTCTTGGAATAAAGGGTTTAAAGAATATTTTGCGGTGAAAGCCACACCAAATCCATTTATATTGCAGATTTTAAAGGAAGAAGGCTGTGGCAGTGACTGCTCTTCCATGACTGAACTTATGATGTCAGAAGCAGTAGGCATTACAGGAAGTGAAATTATGTTCTCTTCTAACAATACTCCGGAAGGTGAATTTACAAAAGCAAAGGAATTAGGGGCTATCATCAATTTAGATGACTATACCCATATTGATTTTTTGAAAGATGAGTGCGGGATACCGGAAACTATCTGCTGCCGCTATAATCCAGGTGGTGTTTATGAAGTAAGCAATGGGATTATGGACAATCCGGGAGATGCGAAGTATGGTTTTACTAAGCAGCAGCTTATCGATGGATATAAAAAATTAATGAGGCTTGGTGCGAAAAACTTTGGTATCCACTCTTTCCTGGTAAGCAATACCGTTACCAACGATTATTACCCTGCCTTGGCAAGAACTTTATTTGAGCTTGCTGTGGAGCTAAAAAAAGAAACCAATGCGAATATAACATTTATCAATCTATCCGGCGGAGTAGGAATTCCTTACTTACCGGATCAAAAGGGAAATGATATCATGATAATTGGCGAAGGTGTTCGCAAGGCTTATGAGGAAATTCTAGTTCCAAATGGTCTTGGTGATGTTGCAATATTTACAGAGCTTGGACGTTTTATGCTTGCACCATATGGCCATCTTGTGACAAAAGCAATTCACGAAAAGCATATTTATAAGGAGTATTTAGGTGTTGATGCCTGCGCGGTAAACTTAATGAGGCCCGCAATGTATGGAGCTTACCATCATATCACGGTGCTTGGCAAAGAGGCTGCACCACCGGATACTATGTATGATGTGGCAGGCTCTCTGTGTGAGAACAATGATAAGTTTGCCATTGACCGTATGCTGCCTAAGGTTGATTTGGGGGATTATCTTGTGATTCACGATACCGGAGCCCACGGTTTTGCTATGGGGTATAATTATAATGGAAAACTCAAATCTGCGGAGCTCTTATTGAAAGAGGACGGTTCCATTCAAATGATCCGCAGGGCGGAAACTCCGGAAGATTACTTTGCAACCTTTGATTTTTGTGATATTTTAAAGAAGAAATAAGAGTTGGATAGAGACGAAAATCTAAGAAATAATTTATGAGTTAAGTGGATTATTGCTCTGTATAAATGGAGTCTTACTTTATGAATTATTTTTACTAGCTTAATAATAAATGAATAATATATGAAATAAAGTGGTTACAAAAATTCTATTGAGAATTAGACAATGGAGTTTTTTGTAGCCATTTTTTGTCGTAACAATAGCGAGGTTATCAAACCTTGTCGTATGATCTGAGCGATATTAAAAATTACCGTAATTTCCTTTCTAAGTGCTAATGTAAACTCCGAATAAGTACGATATAATAACTGTTACCATGGTGTGAATTTACTTAAACACCCTTTGTATCTTACATCGCAGACAGGTGGGATACCGGCAGATAAGAACATGCAAACTACGAAAGCTGGTGTAACATAGATAAGAATAAAGTACTAAAATTATTTCTACTTGGTATAAAGTAAAAAAGAAAACATCCGATAAATAAGGTAGTATTCAAGTTCGATTATTGAAACAAAAGAATGTATTTCAATAATTAAGTATTATTAGTTAGGTGGTGAGTTGTATGCGTATTGATGCATTAAGTAAAATTAATCAACTTTATCAGACAAACGATACAAGAAAAGTATCCAAATCATATGCTGGAAATAAAAAGGACAGTGTGGAAATCTCACAGATGGGTAAGGATTTTCAGATAGCGAAGCAGGCAGTCACGGCTACGCCGGATATTCGTCAGGAAAAGGTAGAGGAAATAAAACAGAAGTTGGCATCAGGTAATTATGAGATTAGCCTTGAGGATTTAGCAGAAAAGATGATAAATGACTTCTTTGAGTAGAAGATGCTTTGTATTGAAGGGGCATTCATAGGAGAAGGACTTGTGAAATACAGGCAGATCGGAGGTAAT
The DNA here is from genome assembly GCA_023457255.1 of Bacillota bacterium. Lineage (GTDB taxonomy): Bacteria > Bacillota > Clostridia > Lachnospirales > Lachnospiraceae > Lachnoclostridium. Next base: position 23,960 of record JAEWMB010000015.1, read on the forward strand.
CAATTGGCGAGCCTGATACAGGAATTAATAACAACGCTTCGCACAGAGGAACAGCTTTATCAAGAAATGATACCGATTGCGACGAAAAAAACCAGAGTGATTATAGACAATGACCTCGCTTCCTTGCAGCAGATAACACAAGAAGAGCAGATTACCGTAGAGAAAGTGAATGCTCTGGAACGCAAGAGAGAAGAGGTTATTGTAAATATTGGGACAGTAATAAATCGAAAGCCGGAAACGCTGACCATGAAGACGATTATTGCATTGTTAGAGAAACAGCCGGAGGAGCAAAAGGAATTATCGATAATTCACGATTCTCTGACTGTCACACTTCATCGGTTAGTAGAACTTAATCAAAAGAATAAATCTTTAATTCAACAATCCCTAGAGATGATTGAATTCAATATGAATTTAATTCAGAGTACAAGGATGTCACCGGGGAGCACCAATTATACCAAAGGAGCATCTCAGTTTGAGATGCCGGCTGCGCAGACAGGGATGTTTGATGCGAAGCAATAGATAGTGTGAAAATAGAAAGCGGTTTTCACACTTCTTATTTTGATCCATATGCGGATAGAATTCGTTTGCGGATTGAATGGGTATGGGTGTGAGAGTATTGTTTTAGCAAAGAAATGATGCAAAGAGAGGTGAAATTCCATGAGCCTAATGGGTAGCTTATATATAGGCGTATCTGGATTAAATGTCAGTCAAAATGGTCTGAATACCACGGGGCATAATCTTGCAAACGTAGAAACAGAGGGTTATGTTAGACAGCAAACAGTATTACAGACATCTCAATATCGAACAATAGGACAATCGTACATTTCCCCAATGCAAACAGGCCTTGGAGCAGAAACTGCTGCTGTTCGCCAGGTTAGAGATATCTTCTTGGATAGATCATACCGCCAAGAGCTTGGGCGCCGAGGTTTCTATGATTCTCAGTATGAAACAGTATCCGAAATTGAAAACTTAATGGGTGAGCTTGAAGGAGTTGCATTTCAGGATTCGATTGCAGATTTTTGGAACAACTTGCAAGAACTTGCCAAGGAACCGGATAGTTTGGTAAAGCGGGCTTCTCTGGTACAAACAAGTGTCAACTTCATAGAGCGGGCTGAGAATTTATACAAACAGCTTCGGGATTATCAGTTAAATTTGAATTTGAAGATAACGAATACTATTTCTCGTATCAATGAAATCGGAGATGAGATTACAAAGTTAAATGATAGAATATGTGCTTATGAAAGCAATAGATATGAAAATGCGAATGACCTAAGAGATACGAGAAATAAACTCTTGGATGAATTATCCCAAATGATAACAATTACATATCGGGAGAACGCAGAAGGCAGAGTTACTGTAAATGCGGAAGGAGTTCCATTTGTCACAGAGGATGTTACGCATCATATGGGGACCATGACAGTTACGCAGATTAGGCAGCGTGAACTTGGTTCAGAGGAGTTTAACAAGGATGCCACCGGTGCCATGGAAAACTCGGAGATGTTAATTCCTGTTTGGCCAACTTATGGTGATGTTGAGGTGTTTAATCGTGATTTAATTCCGAATTCAGCGGATAATTCCGATATTGGATCTTTAAAAGGCTTAATTCTGGCAAGGGGTACAAAAGTAGCAAAGGCGACGGATATACCAATAGCTCCAAACCAAGACGACTATTTGGACGAATTTGGAGCGTTAAAGGAAGCAGTCTATGGGCAGGCATTCAAAGAATATAAAGAAGCTGTTAAGACATACAACAAAACAATAGAACCTTCAATCGTAATGTCAGCGCAGGCTCAATACGATCAATTGATTCATGGTATTGTTACAACCATTAATGATATCTTATGCCCAAACAAAGAAGTAGTCATTGCAGCGGGGACCGCGGTTGAACTTCCGAACGGCGGTACCTATACTTATGAAGAAGATACGGTTATAAAGATTTTTGATGACGAAAATGCACCGATCGGCATTAACGGTGAGGGCGGAACGGAGTTATTCAGCCGTAAATCCATGCCTCGTTATACAGATTATCAAGAGATAACATTGGCAAATGGGGATATGATTCGCGCTAAGATTTATAATGAGGAAGATTCTACAAACAATTATTCTTTATATACGGTTGGTGAGTTGGTTGTAAATCAGGAGATGATTGAAGATAAGTCAAAGATACCTTTAAGCCAGAGTTCCAATACGGGTGATTACGATATAAAGACTACGGAGAGATTGTTAAAGGCGTGGCAGGAGCCATTTGCAACACTATCTCCGAATACACTGACAAAGTCTAATTTTAATGATTATTACAACTCTTTTATCGGCAGCATTGCAACTACCGGTGAGCGTTATGATACAATTGTAAAAAGTCAGGAAGGCATGGTCACAAGCATTGAAAATCAACGGCAGTCAGTTCTTGGTGTATCTTCGGATGATGAACTTACAAACTTAATTAAATTTCAACATGCTTATAATGCAGCAGCCAGATATATGAATGTGATTGACCAGATGTTAGAGCATATTGTAACAAGAATATAGTCTTCTTTTGAAGATGCTGGAAAAAGAATAGGCAAAGCCAGAAGAAAAAATAGAGGAAAGATCTATTTAACATAATTCGAAAAGACGAAAGAGGTGAGTAAATGCCATCTACATTTTTTGGACTTTCCATAGGTAATAGCGGACTGTATGCTTCGCAGGCAGGACTGAATACCACTGCTCATAATATTGCAAATGTTGAAACAGAAGGTTTCTCAAGACAAGTGGCAAAACAACAGGCTGGAACAGCCCTTCGCGTGAATAGTTCCTATGGTATGGTAGGTACAGGTGTCGATATCATGGGAGTAACTCAGATACGTGACGAATACTATGATTTAAAATTTATGAAAAACAACACCATGTATGGAGCATACTCCACCAAAGAGTATTATCTAACCTCCATTGAGAATTATTTTAATGAAGTAAAGCTAGAGGGTTTTTTGACCAATTTTGATAATATGTACAATAGCCTTCAAGAATTAAGTAAGCAGCCGGAGGACTTAACGGTACGTACTCAGGTTATGAATATGGCACAAAGTACCTGCGATTATGTGAATTCACTTACTACCAGTTTAAGTCGTTTGCAGGAGGAATGCAATTTTGAAATTAAAAATCAAGTGGAGCGTGTAAATTCTTTAGCGCAGCAGATTGCTATTGTTACTAAGCAGATTAATACGATTGAAGTGGGCGGAGGTACCGCAAATGATCTGCGCGATCAACGGGCCTTAATGGTAGAGGAGCTATCCGGGTTTGCGACAGTAAGTGTTTCGGAGCGAATTGTTGGAGATAATGTTGGTGTTACAAGCTATACCGTAAAATTAGATGGGCAGACATTAGTTGATACCTATCAGGCAGGCCAATTAAAGGTTGTACCTAGAGATTCCAAGGTAAATCAACTGGATGCAAATGGTTTATACGATGTATGCTGGAGCAATGGGCAGCCTGTGAATTTGAATAGCCCGACCATGGGAGGAACCCTAAAAGCCTTGCTGCAAGTACGTGATGGCAACAATAAAGAAGGCTATCAGGGGAAAGTAACAGCAAGTGCCGGGGATACAACGATAACGGTAACTTCTACGAATAAAAATAATGTGGAAGATTTAAATATTGCAACCAATGGTATTATTACAATAGGAAATCGCGAGTATCGATATAGCGGGTTTGCGGTAACAAAGGATGAAGATACCGGAGAGTTTAGCTACGAATTTTCTCTAGACGAAGAAGTTAAGGTAGAGGTGACGGATGAGGGTGCTTCTATTGGGCAGCAGATAGAGTACAAAGGAATTCCTTATTATATGGCACAACTGAATAAGTTCGCGAGGACCTATGCCAAGGCCTTCAATGAGGTACATAAATCAGGACAGGATTTAAATGGTGCTCAGGGCTTAGATTTCTTTAACGGCATAGATGTGGTGACAGGAAAGAATTTTATTTTTGATCAGTCGCCTTCGGATGAAGGAAATGGATATTTGTTTACTTCAAAAACAGGAGCTTATGCAGCAGACTATGCCGATGAACCAAATTATGCTTCTTATTATTTACTCACTGCAAACACCTTTGGTGTAACAAAGGCAGTTGCAGCAGACCCCAAAAAATTAGCCACCGCATCTTCCATAGAAAATGGTGTTGCTAACGCTGATAATGTTGAGAAGTTACTTGCATTAAAAGATGATGTTACTATGTTTGGCCAGGGAAAACCGGCACAATTTTTTCAGACGCTTGTAGCAGAGATTGGTATTGATGCGAAACAAGCAGGTAATTTTGCTAAAAATCAAAAGGACATTCTAGATGCGGTTCAAAATCAACGATTATCTATCAGCGGTGTTGACCAGGAAGAAGAGGCGATGAGCCTAGTACGTTACCAAAATGCTTATAATTTATCCGCAAAGGTAATTTCTGTGATGGACCAGATATATGATAGACTTATTAATTACATGGGTGCATAGGTTCACACGGCTTACTAAGCAGGCACATGTTTCCGTGGGAAGAAAAGAACCTTTACACTTTCCGCTAAAGAAGCACGAAAATCGCGTGCAGGAATGGAGAAAAGTATGAGAATTACAAATAAAATGATGACGAACAATGTTCTTTATAATATTAACAACAATAAGAACAGTCTGTCTAAATTAGAGCAGCAATACTCCACCGGTAAGAAGATCCAGCGTCCTTCGGAAGATCCAATTATTGCAGTACGTGCATTGAAACTTCGTACCAATCTTACAGAACTGAATCAATATTATGAGAAAAATATTCCGGATGCATTAGCATGGATGGATTTAACGGAGGGGTCTTTGGGTAATATCAATGAGATATTAACAAAGATACACACATATTGTGTAAACGGCTCCAATGATACGTTAACGGAAGAGGACAGAAACAGCCTTGCGGTTAACTTACAGCAGCTAAAGGATCAAATTTATCAGGAAGGCAATACAAACTATGCAGGCAGATATGTTTTCAGTGGTTACAAGACAGATTCCAGTCTGGTTTTTCCTGAGACTACTTCAGACTATAACTATGTAATTACGGAAAAGTTAAGTTCAGCCAATTTGGATATCATCCGAAGGTCAATTAATTCCTTTAACCTAAATTCTTATGATTCAGATGCACCACTCAATACTAATTTTGATGAAAAGCCAAATTACATCACTGCGCACCGATTAAGATTGGCATACAATAATTTAAAGAGTTTAGATGAAGGACAAATAAAGATTGAATTTGCAGAGCAGGATGCGGACGGTAATGTAATTCTTGACGGTGAAGGAAATAGAACGTATACTGAATATGGTGATATTATTGAATCTAAGTTATCCACAGATGAGGGCGCATATACACCGCCGGATGGAACCATATATTATTTAGCGGATACCGGGGAATTGATATTACCGGAGGATGTATACCAGGAATTCCGTGATAAAGCAGAGATCAAGGTTACCTATGAGAAAAATTCTTTTATAAAGAATGACTTAAAGCCGGAGCATTATTTTGATTGTGTACAGACGGATCTAACCAGCGATGATCTTGAAGAGCGTACGTTTACAAAGCAAAATCAGGAGATTCGCTATGAGGTTAACTTTAGCCAATCAATGGTGATTAACACACAAGGAAGTGATTCCATCACGCATGGAATTGGAAGAACTATTGATGATATTATTTTTGCCGTTAATGATGTGATCGAAGTTGAGAAAAAGATTACGGAAGTTAAAAAGATGTTAGAAAGCGGAAATATAACAGAGGATCAGAAGTCAACATTGAATCAAGCATTAGAGGTTCTGACGACAGAGAAGACTCTAAAAGATGAGGTAATGCAAAAAACATTTGGAAGTGCTCTTACGGGAATAAAAGGGCAGCAGAATATCATTAATGTTGCGGTTGCCGATTTGGGTAGCCGTTCTGCTAGAATACAACTGACCGAAAGTCGTTTATCGATGGAACAAGTCGATTTTGAGGATTTACTCTCTAAGAATGAAGAAGCAGACATTGTAGATACGGTAATCAAATTAAAGTCACAGGAAACCATATATAATTCCTCTTTGTCTGCAGCAGCTAAGATTGTAAAGAATTCGTTATTAGATTTCCTATAGAATAGGAATAGGAATCTCATTCTTAAGAATTCGTTATTAAATTTTCTGTAAAAAGAGGTATGGAAGGCTTATTCTTAAGAATTCGCTATTAGATTTTCTGTAGAATAGGCAGTAATGGCAGAAAGGAAGAGTACTTATGGTAATAGCAACAAAGCACTTTGGTGAGATAGAGTTAGAAGAAGATAAAATCTTAACTTTTGATCATGGGATATTTGGATTTGAAAATTGCAAACGTTATACTATTCTATATAATGGAGAGGACGAGAATAGCAGTGTAATCTCTTGGTTACAAAGTCTGGATGAGGTATCCCTTGCGTTACCTATTATTCAACCTAGCTATGTGATTGAAAATTATAACCCGGTCATAGAGGATGAGTTATTGGTCGCTTTGGGCAATATTAAAGAGGAGAATATTGTTGTTTTTTTAACATTGACAGTACCTTCAGACTTGACTAAAATGACATCAAATCTGAAAGCTCCAATTATAATCAATACCGCGAATAAGAAGGGCTGCCAGGTTGTAGTTGAAGACCCTAATTATGTAGTTAAGTATCCGGTATATGAGATATTTCAGAATAGGGCCAAGAAGGAGGATGGAGAATGTTAGCGTTATCAAGGAAATTAAATGAATCCATCATGCTTGGCAATGACATTGAAATCACTATCTTAGAAATAAAGGGTGATCAAGTAAAGGTTGGTATTAATGCACCAAAATCAGTACCGATTTATCGAAAGGAAATATATCTTCAAATTCAGGAGTCGAATAAGGAGGCTATTGATGGAAGTGTTTCCTTGGAGAATATACGTAAGTTATTTTAAAATGTTATAATTGCTAGTATATTTAAGCTTTTTATTCAGTGGTTTATCCTATAGGATTTGCAATATAAGAATCCTTAATATATGGGAGGGGCTTTGACGGGAGGTTAGCACCAGTCATGGCCCCGTTTTGTTTTCAAAGAGGAAGAAAACGGAATGAAATTTTATATGCTGAGGTTTGTTTATAGTGTATAGCTGCTAATATAGCGTGGTATGTAAATACCGGAATGGAGGTGTTGTATGGAGTCTGAAGAAATGATAAAGGCATATTTAAGTGCATTAATTATTAGTTTAGGGAAAAAGGAACAAGTGCTTACTAGACTAATAGCAATAACCAAAAAACAAAAGATTGCATTAGAAGCTCAGCCGCCAAATTTAGAGGAATTTAAATCAGAAGTATCGCAAAAGGAGGAACTAATCAAAGAGATTAATGAGCTGGATATACAATTTGAGTTGTTGTTTCATAAAGTAAAAGGCTGCATTATAAATGGGATAACTGAGTTTGCTGTTGAAATTCAAAAGATGCAAAAGATGATTCCCATAGTTGTTGAACTTGGGGTTACTCTAAGGGGACTGGAACAGAATAATAAAATGAAATTGGAACGTATTGCTTCGATGAAAGGAAAAGAAGCTGTGAATACGAAAAAGAGCAGTAAATCTGTTGCAGACTATTATCGGGCGATTAACAATTTAAAGGATAGTAAGACTTTGTTGGATCAAAAGAAGTAATGAAATTTACTGCAATGGACAATATGGCGGGAAATATATTGGGAACTAAATCAATTAGAGACTCAACTAATTTATTTTTAAGTAATAACAGGTTTAATAGATATTTTTGACAAGAGCTCTTTACAAAATTGAAAAGGTGACGATATATACATAAGACAGAGTAAATTTGCATAAAAAGGATATTTATATAGTTCACACGGAGGTGGAGTTATGGAGATGAAATCCATAAATGGAATGGCAAATTACGCAGAGTCACCGGCAATAATCCCTACGGTAGGGAAATCGGGAACTGCAGCGGTATCACCAATACAGAAAAAATCATCATCGGAAGGCATGGACATGCCGAACAATGAGACTAATAATCAGTCAAATGAGAAGCAGATTAAGTCAGCGGTTGATAAAGCCAATAAGGCAATGAAGCATACACAGACAAGATGCGAGTTTTCTTACCATGAACCAACAAAGAGCATATCAATTAAGATAATTGATACACAGACAGACGAGGTGTTACGGGAAGTTCCACCGGAAAAGATTCTTGATATGGTGGAGAAGATGTGGGAGATGGCGGGATTACTTGTTGACGAAAAAAGATAAGGAGGTTATGAAATATGCCGATACGTTTATCAGGAATTGCATCGAATATGGATACAGATGCAATTGTAAGAGAGTTAATGAACGCTCAGAGTTTAAAAAAGACGAAAATTGACAATAAACTTACGAAGCTGCAATGGACAAAAGATATTTGGAAAGATATGAATTCAAAAATATATAAGTTCTATACAGGACCATTATCAAAATTAAAGACACAAGGCAGCTATACAACGAAAAAAGCCGTCTCATCCAATGAAAGCAAGGTTACAGTAAAGGCAGGTGCAGGAGCAGCTACAGGGTCTTACAAGATAAAGGTGAATGAACTTGCAAGTGCTCAATATGTGACAAGCAAGAAGCTAGACTCGTCTCTTGATCTTGGGAGCGGAAATATGTTACCTAGCATAGAAGTAAAAGGTGATACTAAGCTAACAGAATTAGGATTTACGGTGGAAGCAGAGAAAGAAACTGTAATTGAAATTAAAGGAAAGACAACGGCAAGTCTTTATATTACTAAAAATACAACCCTGAATGATTTTGTACAGGCGGCTAAGAATGCAGGGTTAAACGCAAGTTATGATGCCACTCAGAAACGGCTATTCCTTAGTTCTAAGGAGAGTGGAAAAGAGAATACTTTTGAGATTACTTCAAAAACGGTAGGTATCTCAGAACAAAGAAATGCTTTGCGGGATATTTTAGGCTATCATAATACGAGTGGTGCTGCAAGAATCGATATGGACAAGGCTATTGATGAGTATTTAAAATACAAAGATAGTACTGCGGGCACAGCAAATCATAAAGTTTTTCAGGCAGCAGAAAAGAAGATAAAGGAGTATGCCGGAAATAAACTTATTAGTGATTTAAGTAAGTTTTATTATGATAAGACAGGTGGAACAGACCAAGATAATACATCCTCAAAACTGAATGAATTTTATAAAGAAGCTTCCTTAAAAAGCATCTTCGGGGATGATATTACAGTCGGGAAACTATTAGAACAAGCTAATGAGGGTGTTGCTGAAGAGAATAAGATATTAAGCGGAAAAGAGGCTGCCGATAAGGCGGAAGCCAAAGTTGTCTCTGAGTTTAATGATACAATGGTAGAGGAAGAGAAGCAAAAAGCTATAAAAGAAGCAAGAGAAGCAGCAATTGAGAAAGAAAGAAATAAATTTGCAGCATTCTATCAGAAGCAGCAAAAAGAATTAGTGACACAATATCCAAATGTATCAGAAGCCTTGAAAGAAAGCCCATATTTTAAAGTACTGGATAGTGTATTCGATAAGACCAATGGAATATTGGCAAAGGATTCTGCTCCGGGGGAAATAGCAGTAGGAGCAATTAATACGGACGGACTAAACCGCCTTGGAATTGGAACAGTTACAAAGGATGTTAACGGTTCTTATAAGTCTGATTTTGGGATTAACGTAGTCAACGCACAAGACAGCGAAATTGAATATAATGGTGCCACATTAGGGGCGAGTTCCAATGTAATAACAGTAAATGGTGTAACATTTGAATTGCACTCCGTAACAGAAGGCTCAGAAACTATTTCCCTAACTGTGTCAAATGATGTTGATGCAGTATATGATATGGTTCGTAGCTTTGTAAAAGGTTACAATGAATTGTTGCAGGAGATGAATACATTATATAATGCAACTTCTTCCAGAGGCTATAATCCGTTAACTGATGATGAAAAAGAAGCGATGACGGATGGTCAGATAGAGAAGTGGGAGCAGAAGATAAAAGACTCCTTATTACGCCGTGATGATAAATTAAGTGGTATTTTATCCTCTATGCGAATGAATATGTCAGGAAGCGTAATGGTGAATGGCAAGAGTTTATCGTTGTCCTCCTTTGGAATAGTAACGGGAGATTATACCGAGAAAGGACTTCTGCATGTTGCAGGGGATAGTGATGATCCATTATATGCAGGCATTAGTGATAAGTTAAAAAAGGCACTTGAGGAAAATCCTGATGAAGTGATGCAAGTATTATCAAAATTGACCGATGGTCTTTATCAAGATATCTCCGGAAAGATGAGAAGTACTTCTCTAAGCAGTGCGTTAACTATCTACAATGATAAAGAGATGACTCAATTAGAAACTCGTTATAAAAAGGATTTGGCAACATTGGAAAAGAAATTAAAAGAGATGGAAAATCGTTACTACAAGCAGTTCTCAGCGATGGAATCTGCTATGAGTAAATTGAATTCTCAATCTAGCCAGCTATCTAGTATGCTGGGCTTGTAAAAGATGGATAAGTAGGAGGATTTTAATATGGCTCAAAATGCAGCAAGTATATATCAAGGAACTAAGGTAAATACGGCTTCTCCGGCAGAGCTGACACTAATGCTTTACGAGGGGGCAATTAAGTTTTGCAACAAAGCATTGTATGGGTTGGAACAAAATGATTTTGAGAAAGTAAATGAAAATTTGCTAAAGGCTCAGCGAATTATTACGGAACTTCGATCAACCCTGGACTTTAAATATGGAATTGCAGAGGAGTTTGAGATAGTTTATGATTACATTTACCGAAGATTAGTTGAGGCTAATCTAAGGAAAGATAAGGAAATCTTAGAAGAGGCTCTTGACTATATCCGTCAGATGAGGGATACATGGAAAGAAGTTATGAAAAAAAATAATTTATATGTGCAATAACTAATAGAGAGCCGTTATGATGATAGGGTTATGAAGTCTAATTGTCATAACGGCTAGAATTATTTTGGAAAACATAATTGAAGTGCTTGAAAGGAGGTTTTATGGGATACGAGAAACTTCTGGAATTGAAAGAAATCATGGAAAAAAAGAAGGAATGCTTACAAGAAATTTTACTTACGGCAAAAGTACAAGCGGAGTTAATTCTTACAAATGAGGATGAATTAGATCTATTCGGTGAATACATCGGTGAAAAAGAAAACTTAATCCGTACTCTTAATCAGATAAGTGAGGAGCACGAGGAATTGATAAAGGTAAGTGCTGGGGCTGACTTATGGGACAATAATCAGGATATGGTACGGCAAGTAAATCGATTGAATCAGGAAATTATTTCACTTAGCAGAGAAATCGAGAAGTTAGAAGAAAAGAGTAAAGAAAACTTTGAATCGTATATAAGGCAAGAGAGCGAAAAGATAAAAAGCTTTCGTTTAAATAATCAGATAACTTCAAGTTACTATAAAAGTATGAATGGTGTCCAATTAGAAGGATCTTACTTTATGGATAAAAGAAAGTAAGTAAAAATAAGAAAAAGGAAGATTAAAAAAATACAGAAAAGTCATAAAATAATACTGTTAATTTTTCTCTATTTCATTTCGATATATAGAATAAGTAAAGCAAAAGCCTTTACTGGATAGTTAAGAAAAAATATCAGCGGCACGGATGCTGCTGAACATTCAAGGAGGAAATGATATGATTATTCAACACAATATGACATCTGCAAATACGAACAGACAGTTAGGCATTACAACTGGTAACCTAGCAAAATCCAGCGAAAAGTTATCTTCTGGTTACAGAATTAACCGTGCTGGTGATGATGCAGCTGGACTTTCTATCTCTGAAAAGATGAGAGGACAGATTCGTGGTTTGGATCAGGCATCACAGAATGCTCAGGATGGTATTTCTATGATTCAGACAGCAGAAGGTGCGCTAAATGAAGTACACAGTATTATTCAAAGAGTGCGTGAGTTAACAGTACAGGCTGCCAACGATACAAACGTATCTGTTGACCGTGGAGCGATTTCTAAGGAAATCACACAGTTAGCAAGTGAAATTGACCGTATCGGTGGTTCTACAGAGTTTAATACCCAGAAGTTATTAACAAGCAATAAGGACTATAAGTTCCAGGTTGGTGCGAATTCAGGCCAGAACAATATTACCGTTGCTATGAAGGAAGTAACGAGTACAGTGTTAGGAATTAATGGTGTAAGCGGAGTTATTAGCGGATCTTCTGCTAGCAGTGATGATATTACAGCAGAGATAGAAAAGGTTAACACTGCATTAGAGACAGTATCTGGCTGGAGATCAGATTTAGGTTCTGTTCAGAATCGTTTAGAGCATACTATCGCAAATGCGGATAACACTTCTGAGAATTTACAGGCTTCCGAATCTCGTATCCGTGACGTTAATATGGCAAAAGAGATGGTTAAATACTCGAAAGACAATATCCTTCAGCAAGCTGCTCAATCTATGCTTGCTCAGGCAAATCAGTCTACACAGGGTGTATTATCTTTATTAAGATAATTAACAGAATATTTAGACTAAAAAATTAAGAAAAGAAGTGCTGCATATTTTGGTGCAGCACTTCTTTTAGATTAGGAAAGTTATCAAAGCGGTAAGCAGAAAATATTGCTTGACATACCAACAAGCAATGAGTATGGATATGCTGCGAATATCGGCTCTGTAAGGAAAATCATGTATTTAAGATGAAACCATCTAAAGTCTGGAAGAAGTATGTCCGAATATGCCAGAGAAAAAATAGACACAAGAGATAGGTAGGAAGATTAAAAAAATACAGGAAAATAATAAGATAATACTATTAATTTTATGGGACTTTTATTCGATATATAGAATAAGTAAAGCGAATGCTTCTACTGCTCATAAGAGCCAAAATATCAGCGGCATGGATGCTGCTGAACATTCAAGGAGGAAATGATATGATTATTCAACACAATATGACATCTGCGAATACGAACAGACAATTAGGCATTACAACTGGTAACTTAGCAAAATCCAGTGAGAAATTATCTTCTGGTTATAGAATTAACCGTGCTGGTGATGATGCGGCTGGTCTTTCTATCTCTGAAAAGATGAGAGGACAGATTCGTGGTTTGGATCAGGCATCACAGAATGCTCAGGATGGTATTTCTATGATTCAGACAGCAGAAGGTGCGTTAAATGAAGTACACAGTATTATTCAAAGAATGCGTGAATTAACTGTACAGGCTTCAAACGATACCAACGTAAGTGTAGATCGTGGAGCAATCGCAAAAGAAATTAAGCAGTTATCTGCTGAAATCACTCGTATCGGTGGTTCTACAGAGTTTAACACACAAAAAATATTAAACAGCGATAAAACCTATAAGTTCCAGGTTGGAGCGAACAATGGACAGAACAACATTTCAGTTGAAATGAAGAAAGTTGACGCTGCTTCTCTTGATTTAGAGGATGCTGATGTTGCAACTATCATTGAAGGTGCTACTGCTACAAGTGATCAGATTACTGCAACAATTAAAACAGTAAATGACGCATTAGAGAAAGTTTCCGAATGGAGATCAGATTTAGGTTCTGTTCAGAATCGTTTAGAGCATACTATTGCAAATGCGGATAATACTTCTGAGAACTTACAGGCTTCCGAATCTCGTATCCGTGACGTTAACATGGCAAAAGAGATGGTTAAATACTCGAAAGACAATATCCTTCAGCAGGCTGCTCAATCTATGCTTGCTCAGGCAAATCAGTCTACACAGGGTGTATTATCTTTATTAAGATAATTAACGTTAACAGAAATATTTAAGCTAAAAAATTTAGGAAAAGAAGTGCTGCGTATTCTACTGCGGCACTTCTTTTCAATTACGAAACTTCTTATGCTTTTTAGCGGACCGCGGGAGTCAACGAAAGTTTTATTTCCTTGGCATTCCAAATGATACTATTATGGTGATTTGAATAGATACCGAAAAAACATTCGTAAAGAGCAGGCTCTTCTGGAATCGTAAGATTTTTACATGAATTTGATTTTTAAGCTAAATAGCTTCTTAGGTTTTGTCGATAACTATACTGATAGGAAATACAAAGTAAAATTTTACCACTTAATATGGTGAAGTAATATAGTGATTGCAGAAGAAAAAGGAGAGTGGATATGAGAGTGGAATTTAATGAACATAGTAGATGGAAGGAAAAATTAAGTAGAGTCACATTCATTCAGTTTCTAGGTTGTTTTCTATTATTGTTCTTGTTTACTGCAAGCTTGACTGCTTTTGGCAAGACAGGCAAAAGTATTACATACAGTGATATCACCATCGACCATACAAGGAAAGAAATAAGAATATCAGTTCAGCCGGGAGATACAATTCTTTACTGTGATGCAAAAAAACTTGATTGGATGGAAGCAATCACAATGCCTGATGGAAGCAATTCTGTTGCGGTCATTGATATTTCCTGGATTAACCGTTCCAAAGAATTTATTCTTGGTCTTAAGGATTCAAGTGAGTCCTCGAATGACGCCATGATTCAAATTAATTTACTTCCCAGAGAAGAAAGCCTGAAAGCAGGGTTAAGCGGACAATCTGTCGTTATCGATAAAGTTGTGAGCAAGCCTTTAGAAGTAGTATACCCAAGTACTTATACCATTAATGAAGTATGCAAAGAGTATGGTTATATTTACTTTTATACAGGCAGTGGTTACTCTGCAAGATATTACGAAGGATATGATAACATTGAATGGAAGAATGGCGCAGAGGGAGCATGGAGAGATTTTGAAGAATTTAATCCGGCGCTTTATGCAAACAGAGGTGCTTCCATATATTTTAGGGTAAAATCCTCTGGGGAAGAAAAGTTGACTAGCGTTGTTGACCAGCAAGGCGTATATGTTACAAAAGGTGCTCCTGCAGGAAAAGAAGTACGTTTAAGCTATACGAAGCTTACCAATGCTCCTAAGGTGGTTTTAGATGGCAGTGGTTTAACCGTTGGTCTACGAGCTGGTTACGAATATAGAATCTTGCCGGACGGTGATTGGGTTAATGTTGTAGATGCACATGCAAATGCATTAGGAAAAATTGAACCTGTTTCTTTGTATTCGCTATATAAGCAATACGATGTGAGTGATAGTTTAAAGAACGTAAAATTTCCTTTCCAATATCAAGAGTTTGACATGGAAGTAAGAATTGCAGCCACTTCAAAAAAACCATCCTCCAAGATATTTGATATTCATGTGATAGCACCAAAGACTGCGGAACCGGCAGGTATTGAAATATCTTACACATTGCCGTATAGCAAAGAAAGCGGAATTATGCTTATTAATTCGAATCAGGATAGCTATCAAATCGCATTGATTAGTGGGAAGTACTGCGGAGGAGTAAATTCTTTTGATGCTTCTAAAGTGGATTATTCGAACGCTAGATGGTACACTGTGAAGTCAGGAACGAAAGAAAAGCCATCCACCGTGAAAATTCCTGCTTCTGTGTATACGGGAAAAAACGAAATAGAGCAGCCAATACTTATTTACCGTATTGCACCGGTCAAGGAATCGAAAACACAAAAACAAGTGATTGCATCTAAGGCTCTTGCAGTTAATTTACCGACAGAGTTAGTTCAGACAGCAGCAGATTCCGTAGAATCTAAGGTTGAACTTGTGCAAGGTACTGTAACCGAAGGTAAAATCGAAGTCTCTACTACGAATGTTTCAGTTGGAGCAGCTCCGAAAGTTTCTGCTCTTAAAAAGCCAAATGGCGTTACAATTACAGCAGATAAAGTAAAAACAGATGGAAAGTTTACGATTACAGTGAAAATATCAAGTTCTGCTCCGGTAGTAGAATCTTATAAATTTACGGTAACAATAGAAGGTTTAAAGAAGGAGTACACAGTTATTATAAAGGAGAAACCAGCAGTACCATCTCCTACTCCAACCGTAACCCCAACACCTGCTCCTTAAGATACCATTCTGCTTTCATGATTCAGAAGCTGTAATTGCTAATTCTATTAATTTTTATAATAAATTGAAATCTAGGTAATCCGCCCATATTCTGATATAATAATTGGTATTAAGAACAATACTGATTAATTGGAGGAATCATATGGGCGGATTTTTTGGCGTAGCTTCTAAGACAGATTGCGTATTTGACTTATTCTTTGGAACGGATTATCATTCCCATCTTGGTACAAGAAGAGGTGGTATGGCAGTTTACGGGGAAGGTGGCTATGAGCGTTCCATCCACAATATTGAGAATTCCCCATTTCGTACCAAGTTTGAGAAAGATGTCAATATGATGAAGGGGAACATTGGAATAGGCTGTATCTCTGACTTTGAACCTCAGCCCCTTATTGTGCGTTCCCACCATGGCACTTATGCAATTACCACTGTGGGTAAAATAAATAATAGCGAGGAAATCGTTAGTCAGATATTTCAGTCTGGAAATCCACACTTTTTAGAAATGAGTGGCGGGGATATTAATCCTACGGAGCTGGTAGCAGCAATCATCAATCAAAAAGAGCATCTTGTTGAAGGCATTCGCTATGCACAGGAAATCATTGATGGCTCTATGACACTGCTTCTGATGACCCCGAAGGGAATCTATGCGGCCAGGGATAGAATGGGAAGAACTCCGGTTTCCATTGGACAGAAAGAAGGGGCATTTTGTGCATCTTTTGAAAGTTTTGCGTATCTAAATCTTGGATATACGGAATACAAAGAACTAGGCTCTGGTGAAATAGTTGTTATCACACCGGAGGGGGTACAGACCTTAAGGGAATCATCTTCTGATATGAAGATATGTACATTTCTATGGGTGTATTACGGTTATCCATCCTCTTCGTATGAAGGAGTCAGCGTAGAGAAAATGCGTTATCGCTGCGGCGATTTACTCGCGCAAAGAGATCAGGTAAGACCGGATATCGTAGCTGGTGTTCCGGACTCCGGAACAGCACATGCAATTGGATATGCAAATCGCTCCGGTATACCATTTTCACGTCCATTTATTAAATATACGCCAACCTGGCCACGTTCTTTTATGCCGACAATGCAGAGTCAAAGAGACTTGATAGCAAAGATGAAATTAATTCCGGTTCATGACTTGATTAAGGGTAAGAGTTTGCTGCTCATTGATGACTCAATAGTACGAGGTACTCAGCTTCGGGAAACAACAGAGTTTCTATACCAAAGCGGTGCAAAAGAAGTGCATATTCGCCCAGCTTGTCCGCCTCTTTTATTTGGATGTAAATATTTAAACTTTTCCAGATCGACCTCGGAAATGGATTTGATAACCAGACGTGTAATCGCAGAGGCAGAAGGGGAGCATGCGAAGGGAGTTCTGTCAGAGTATGCAAATCCGGAATCAGACCGCTATCATTACATGCTCGATCAAATTAGGGCTAAACTTAACTTTACCTCATTGCGTTATCACCGTTTGGATGATATGATAAAATCAGTGGGAATATCACCATGTCAATTATGTACCTACTGCTGGAGTGGTAAAGAATAATAGGGCAGGTTAGTATGAGGTCTTTGTTTTACGGCACATGGTAGATACCGCTAGAAAGAGTGCTGATGCGTCAGAGTAACAATAAGAAACATGTTCACACACACTTAGCTATGCCGTATCAAAACTACAGCAGGTGTCAGTATGAAACAAACATTTACAAAAACATTAGAGGATTGTCCGGTAATTGCGGCGGTGAAAGATAAGGAGGGTTTAGAGCATAGCCTTTCTTCGGAGAGCAGTATTGTTTTTATCTTGTTTGGGGATATCCTTACGATTTCAGATATTGTAAATCGTGTAAAGGAACAGGGGAAACTTGCTATGGTTCATATTGACTTGATATCAGGGCTTAGTGCGAAAGAAGTCAGTGTTGATTTTATAAAAGAACATACAAGGTCTGATGGTATTATTTCAACAAAGCCAATATTAATTAAGAGAGCAAAGGAATTATCACTTTACACAATTTTACGTTTTTTTGTAATTGATTCCATGGCTTATGAGAATATTAAGAAGCAATGTGCAAATGTTAAGCCGGATTGTATTGAGATTCTGCCTGGTGTTATGCCAAAGGTAATTAAAAGAATATGTAATACGCAAGAGGTTCCTGTAATAGCAGGCGGTTTAATATCAGACAAAGAGGATATTATATTAGCCTTGGATGCTGGTGCGATTTCTATTTCAACGACTGACAAGGAAGTTTGGTTTATGTGATTGTTTCGCGTGCTGCGGTGTATTTTAGATTTGCCGGCACGTTATGCTATCATGATTTGCAAATGGAACCCTTTTGTGTTAAAATGAATATAATAAAAGGGATAGGAAGGCTGCAAACTTTCATAATAGATAGTTTAGCTGATACCCCTGAGACAACGAAATAAAATTGCATGAGAATTGGAGTCAAGCAAATGTATACTGCCTGGGCAGTGTATTTTTGTTTGGCTTTTTTAATTTCCTTAGAAAGAAAGGGAGTCTTTATGTATGATGTCATAATTATTGGAGCTGGTGTTATAGGTTGTTCCATAGCAAGAGAATTATCAAAATATGAGAGAAAAATTCTGGTTGTGGAGAAGGCGAATGATATCTGTGAAGGAACATCGAAAGCAAATAGCGGGATTATTCATGCAGGTTTTGATGCAAAACCAGGGAGCCTGAAGGCAAAATTTAATATCCTTGGAAATCGAATGATGGAGGGGCTCTCAAAACAGTTGGATTTTCCCTTCCAAAGAAATGGTTCCCTGGTACTTGGATTTACAGAAGACGATTTCCTAGAGCTAGAGAGATTAAAAGTGCAGGGTGAGAAAAATGGAGTAAGAGAGCTAGAGATAATAACTGGTGAGAGAGCAAGGGAGTTGGAACCTAATTTATCAAAGAAAGTGATTGGAGCTTTGTATGCAAAACAGGGAGGAATTGTTTGTCCCTTTCATTTAACAATAGCATTAGCTGAAAATGCGTTTGTTAATGGAGTTGAATTCAAGCTAAAAACGGAGGTACAACAAATTAGAAGAATATCAGCCACCAAGGAAGAACCGTTGGATTTTTATCATATAGAAACCAATCATGGAATATTAAGAAGTAGAGCAGTTGTAAATGCAGCCGGGGTCTATGCGGATATATTTCACAATATGATGAGCGAGTATAAGATAAAAATTCTTCCAAGAAAGGGTGAGTATTGCCTTTTTGATAAAAATGTCGGAGATTATGTCCATAAGACAATTTTTCAACTGCCGACGAAAATGGGGAAAGGTGTACTGGTTACCCCGACCGTACACGGCAATCTGCTAGTGGGACCAACTGCGAAGGAGATAATAGACAAGGAGGATATCAGTACGTCTGAGGAGGGGCTGGATGAGGTTTTAAAAAAAGCTGCAAAGAGTGTAGAAGACCTCCCTATAAAGCAAGTAATTACTTCATTTGCAGGACTACGGGCACAGGAAGAAGCAGGAGATTTTATCATAGGAGAATGTAAGGATGCAAAAGGCTTTTTTGAAGCTGCCGGAATAGAATCTCCGGGGCTCACTTGTGCACCTGCGATTGGAGAATATATCTCTGATTTAATTATGGAGTATTTGCCTGCCGGTATAAAACCCTCTTTTATAGCTTCCAGAAAAGGCTTTATCTCCATTGCTCATGCGAGCTTTGAAGAACGAAAGCAATACATTAGTGAAAATCCGGCTTATGCGAATGTAATATGCCGTTGTGAAATGGTAACAGAAGGAGAAATCATGGATGCTATTCATAGACCGCTTGGAGCTACAACACTGGATGGAATAAAGCGCAGAACCAGAACAGGGGCAGGGCGGTGTCAGTCGGGTTTTTGTTCTCCTAAGGTTATGGAAATCCTAGCGAGGGAGCTAAAGGTAGATCCTTTTGTTATAACAAAGTCAGGAGAAGGTGCCTATCTTCTGACCGGATTTAACAAGGAAGAAATACGGTAAACAATGTTTTTCACTTATTCATTGCATACCGCACGCTTAGATGAAAATCGAGAGTGAGAGAGAATCTTCACTCAGCAAACTATTTGCGGTGCAAAACGAACAAGTTCATTTCCGCAAAACCGGATGTTCACAGAAAAGCACCACACGCTAGTGTATGTGCAGAAATGAGGCTAAGAATGAACTATGATATCGTAATTATCGGCGGAGGACCGGCAGGTTTAGCAGCAGCTCTTGGTGCAAGAGAATCAGGAGAAGGTTCTGTTTTGATTATTGAGAGAGAGAGGGAGCTTGGAGGTATCTTAAATCAATGTATTCATACAGGGTTTGGGCTGACAACATTTCAAGAAGAATTAACAGGACCGGAGTATGCACATCGATTTATAGCAGCATTAGAAGGAATAGATATTACGGTGATGCTTCAGACGATGGTTATTGAAATAACACAAGAGAAGCTAATTACTGTGATGAACCTGGAAAGAGGTTGCTTTCTCATTAAAGCAAAAGCCATCGTGCTTGCTATGGGCTGCAGAGAACGACCAAGAGGAGCTTTAAATATTCCAGGATATCGTCCTGCCGGTATTTATTCTGCCGGTACAGCACAGCACTATGTTAATGTAGAAGGCAGGATGCCGGGGAAAGAAGTTATAATTCTTGGTTCAGGCGACATCGGATTAATTATGGCAAGGAGGCTAACCTTAGAGGGAGCAAAAGTAAAATTGGTAGCAGAGCTTTTGCCGTACTCCAGTGGTTTAAAGCGTAACATAGTACAGTGTCTTGAGGATTATCAGATACCGTTAAGGTTAAGTCATACGGTAGTGGCAATTGACGGGAAGGAAAGAGTGAAGGGAGTTACCCTGGCGAAAGTGAATGAACAGAGACAACCGATCAAAGGTACCGAGGAATATATTTCTTGTGATACTCTGCTGCTATCCGTAGGTTTGATACCAGAAAATGAATTGTCTGCTATGTTACCTATAGCTTTAAACCCCGCAACCGGCGGAGCCCTTGTTTATGAAAATCTTGAGACGAGTGTTTCTGGAGTTTTTGCCTGCGGGAATGTACTTCATGTACATGATTTAGTGGATAACGTATCAAAGGAAGCACACATGGCAGGAAAATATGCGGCAGAGTATATCAATAAAGGAATGGAGCATGAAACAGAGACCAAGGAAGAAACCGAGAAAGAAACAGAAAAAGAGAAAGAAGCAGAAAAAGAAATCAAGAAAGGAATCGAGAAGGAGATTCTTCTGCAAGCGGGGAAGGGAATTCGTTATACGATTCCTAATTGTCTGCGCTTCCAAAGATTGGAGGAACAAACTTTTGTACGTTTCCGGGTAAATAAACCATTCGCTGATGTCTGTCTCTGCGTTTATTTTGATGATATCCGGATAGACCGAAAGAGTAAGAAAAATATAGTACCTGGTGAAATGGGACAGATCGTGATAAATAAAAAGGACATCAACAAATATCCAGAGATAAATCACATTACAATCAAGGTGGAAGAAGGATAAGATAAATGGCTATTCCGCCAGTCTTGTATCGATAAAATTAATTGCGCTGATTCTATGCGCAGATGCGAGTTAGGTACATCTTGATTATATGCGTGCTAAAGCACGCGGATGGGAGTTAGAATGGAAACAAAAATATTTACGTGTATCAGATGCCCCATGGGTTGTGAATTAACTGCAACGATTAATGACAATGGTGTAGTAACTGTAAAAGGAAATGCCTGCATTCGCGGGGAACAGTACGCAAAAAAAGAACTGAGGAAGCCATTACGGGTTTTGACTACTACAGTCCGAGTTATCGGCGGCACGCAAGCAATGCTCCCTGTGAGAACAAGAGGAGAAATTCCGAAAGATAAGATTATGGAGGGAATAAGACAGTTAAGGAAGATACAGGTAAAAGCACCTGTTCAAATAGGAGAAATAATTGTTGAAAATCTTGTGGATTCTGGGGTAGCAGTAATTGCAACAAAAACGGTACGAAAAAGAGAATAATTGATATTATTTATTAAAGCATTTACTAAAAAATGACGAAGTATGTAGATAACAAGTCAAAATTTAAAACATTGGAAAAGAACTAAGGAGGAACAGCGTATGATAACAGTATCCGCTTGTCTTATCGTTAAAGATGAAGAAAAAGTGTTAGCAAGATGCTTGGATTGTGTACAGAGGGTAGCTGATGAGATTATCATTGTGGATACTGGCTCAAAGGATCGGACCAAGGAGATCGCCGGTAACTATACGAATCTAATTTACGACTTTCCATGGGTGGATGATTTCTCCGCTGCAAGAAATTTTTCATTTTCAAAGGCATCTATGGATTATTTATATGTTGCGGATGCAGATGAAATAATAGAAGAGGAACAGATACATAATTTTCTGCGGTTAAAAGAAACGTTGCTGCCGGAAATTGAAATCGTGCAAATGTATTATTGTAACCAGCTTGAATTCAACACAACTTATAATTTTGACAAAGAGTATCGTCCAAAGCTTTATAAAAGAGTCAGGGAATTTCGTTTTTATGATCCGCTGCATGAAGCGGTACGTTTGGATCCGGTTATCTATGACAGTGAGATAGAGATTATTCATAAACCTTTATCTAATCATGCGCCAAGAGATTTCGCTGTCTATCAAAAAATCATAGCACGCGGGGAAAAACTTTCTGGTAAGCTGCGGTCTATGTATGCCAGAGAGCTATTTATAGCAGGTGAGGACCGTGATTTCATGGATGCTTATTCCTACTTTTATGATACCTTGCTTTGCGCTGCTTTTAGTTTATCAGAACTAAAGCAATGCCAGTGTGTATTAGCCAGAAGTGCAAGAGTACAGCAGTTGGATCAGGAATTTTTTAAAGTATGCTTAAAAAATGTTGCCGGTGGTGAAGCATCCGCTGAAATATGCTATGAATTAGGGGAATATTATCGGCAGCATGGAGATGATTCAGAGGCTATCCTTTGGTATTATAATGCTGCATTTGAAACAGAAGCAGAACTTAATCTTCATTATCAAGGCGATTATCCTCTGAATCAACTTGCGCTTTGTTATCATAACTTGGGAAATAAAGAAGAGGCTCTAAAATATGAAAAGTTACGGGATGAATGGAAAGTAAAAGAAAGGTAAATCCTATGGATACAAAGAGATAAGAATGCCTGCTTGCTTATTCCAAAGCTTCGAGATATTATAAGACTATGAATAAGTTATAGGTATGGTATTAGAATAGGCTCTACTTTTTAGAGGATAGAATGAGGTGACGTTATGATTTTTTTCTTAATTGCAGCAGCGATTTTTGTATTAGACTTTTTTATGAAAGAATATGTCGAGAAAAATAAAACGATTGGCAAAAGTGAGAAGATTTTAAGAGGACGTATTGTTGTTACAAAATATCATAACCAAGGTGCTTTTTTAAATCTTATGGAAAAAAGAAGAGAGGCCCTTTTGGTAGTATCCGGTATTATGATTGGCGGCATTACCATATTAATGGCAATCATATTCCCTCAAAAGGGAAAACGGCTTCTTAAGACCGGGATTGCATTTTTAGCCGGCGGTGCTGCCAGCAATGTATACGATAGGCTTAGAAGGGGATATGTAGTGGATTACTTTAGTTTTTCTTGTTACCAAAAAGTGATATTTAACATATCCGACTTTTTTATATTCTTGGGCAGTATTCTTCTGACTGTTCGCATTATCTTTAAAGGCTTAGAGTAAAAACGATTCCGCTGTGATGGTACTTTGTTCGAACCTATCGTTCCAGCCGGTACGTTCAGAGTTCGTATCTTAAATTATATAAAGAACGGCGGTTTTGATTTTCCCGAAACCGCCGTTCAGCCCTTTTAGCCCCTCAACCCAAAAAGACCAGAAGCTTTCCGGCCTTAGAACATAGCCGATTTCTTTATAATTAGAAGGGGGCTATCGTAACTTTGAATAAGATTATCGATTTGATTTTTTGTCTAGGGCAGCACCTACGAAACCTCTAAATAACGGATGAGGCCGATTAGGACGGGATTTAAACTCCGGATGTGCCTGAGTGGCGATAAACCACGGGTGATCCGGAAGTTCTATCATCTCAACAATCCTTCCATCCGGACTTAGTCCAGATAATTTTATACCATGGCGAATTAGTTCATCACGATAATAATTGTTCACTTCATAGCGATGCCGATGACGTTCCGTAATCGCTGCGGTCTGATATAGCTCAAATGCTTTGCTGGTCTGATCAAGGATACAAGGATAAGAGCCAAGTCTTAATGTCCCTCCAATGTTTTCGATACCATCTTGCTCCGGCATCAGATGAATTACCGGGTGAGTAGTTTCGGGATTTAGTTCTATACTGTGAGCATCTGAAAAACCTAGAACATGCCGGGCAAATTCAACAACAGCAAGCTGCATTCCAAGACATAGTCCAAGATAAGGAAGTTTATGTTCCCTTGCATATTGAATTGCTGAGATTTTGCCTTCAATACCACGATCACCGAATCCACCCGGTACTAGGACACCACTTACATCGTGTAAAAGATCTGCTACGGTTTCCTTGGTAACGGATTCTGATGGGATCCACTTAATTTGAATGGAGGCATTATGAGCAACAGCACCATGTTTTAAAGATTCCACTACGCTAATGTAGGCATCATGAAGCTGAGTGTATTTACCAACTAAGGCTACGGTAACATCACGGGTAGGATTTTTTAAAGAGTGTACCATATCCTCCCAACCCTTTAAATCTGGTTCCGGACAGTTTAAATGAAGGCACTCACAGGCAACATCAGCCAGGTGCTCTTCTTCCATCATAAGCGGAATCTCATACAAGGTATCTGCATCTAAATTCTGAAGAACGTGAGTGCGGGGTACATTACAAAAGAGTGCTATTTTTTCACGAATTCCCGGCTCGAGAGGAAGCTCTGTACGGCACATTATAATATCTGGCTGTATCCCCATGCCCTGTAGGTCTTTTACACTGGCTTGGGTTGGTTTTGTCTTCATCTCACCCGAAGCTTTTAGATAAGGGATTAAAGTTACATGAATGAGCATTGCATTTTCTCTTCCGACCTCATGCTGAAACTGGCGAATTGCTTCGAGAAAAGGCTGGCTCTCGATATCACCTACGGTTCCGCCGACTTCAATAATAGCAATGTGTGTTTCATTACAGCCATTGTTACGATAGAAGCGACCTTTAATTTCATTTGTAATATGAGGTATCACCTGTACGGTACCCCCTCCAAAGTCCCCTCGACGTTCCTTGGACAATACGGTCCAATAAATCTTGCCGGTAGTTACATTGGATTGCTTAGTTAAGCTTTCGTCGATAAAACGCTCATAATGGCCAAGATCAAGATCTGTTTCGGCTCCATCGTCCGTTACGAAGACTTCGCCGTGCTGGACCGGATTCATGGTACCCGGGTCGATATTGATGTACGGATCAAATTTTTGCATCGTTACATGGTAACCTCTTGCCTTTAATAACCGGCCAAGAGAAGCGGCGGTGATACCCTTGCCAAGACCAGATACGACACCGCCGGTTACAAAAACGTATTTTACGTCCATAGTTAGCTCCCTCCTGTTAAAAAATAAAAAAGCATTTAAAATCTTAGCCTTTTATAGAAAAAGGGTCACGAATGTCCGGACAGATTAAGATTTTAAACGCTAACACCTTCGCTAGTGTATTAAAAAAACAAATTATATTATAATACTATTGGGATATAAAATCTAGTATTTTTTTATTGAATCAGAAAATTATTATCAGAAGTAAAAAATAAAATCAAGTACTATCAATCCAATCCTATAACTGACTATGTCTTCTAACATAAATAATATGGGACTTTGCTTTTTTAATATACATATGTGTGTCCAATACAAAATGAAGAAGCATATATGCGAAAATACTCAATCTAATCGAAAGCATGCCGAATCGTGGTTTACTATAGGTTTGAGGGATAATATCTGTTATAATTGCAGCCAAATTGTGCGAAAATAGAACAATTCTTTTATAATTTGGACACAAAAATTTCAGAACTTAAAACTTGATTTATATTTTAAGTATCATTATAATGAAACTATGTTTTTAATGGAAAAAATAAAACGAATTCGTTAGGAGGATCCGATGGATAATAGAGATAAGAATGGCGGAGACAAGAAAAAGACCGGACCGGGAAAACGCGGTTGGATATTTAGCCTTGTCGCAGCTTTCATTATGGTAATGCTCTTTTCTTATATGTCAAAGCAATTGGAACGGAGCAAAATCGAAGAAATCACATTCAATGAATTTCTATCGATGATTAATAATAACAATCAAAATAAGATTGAACTTGTAGAATTTGATTATAGTAAAAATCAATATACGATTTATACAGAACAATTAAAGAACAATCCGAGAGAGAAAATTTATGTTACCGGTATTACACATGACTATTCGATCAGTCAGATTTTGGATGAAAAGGAGATAGAATTCAAAGCAGTCCGTAACGATAGCGAAACAACAATCATTGATATTATATTGGCGTATGCGCTGCCTTTTGTATTGATCTATGGAGTTATGTTCTTCTTATTCCGAATGATTTCTAAGAACAGCGGCGGAATGATGGGCGTTGGAAAAAGTAATGCGAAAGTATATGTCGAAAAAGAAACCGGCGTAACCTTTAAGGATGTTGCGGGTCAGGAAGAAGCAAAGGAATCCCTGACGGAACTGGTGGATTTTCTTCATAATCCCGGAAAATATACCAGAATCGGTGCGAAGCTACCAAAAGGTGCTCTTCTTGTGGGACCTCCGGGTACAGGTAAAACTTTGCTGGCAAAGGCGGTAGCAGGGGAAGCAAAGGTTCCTTTTTTCTCTCTGTCAGGTTCTGATTTTGTTGAGATGTTTGTCGGCGTAGGTGCTTCTCGTGTACGTGACTTGTTTAAGCAAGCACAAAGTCAGGCACCATGTATCGTGTTTATCGATGAGATTGATGCCATAGGTAAGAGCAGAGATTCTCATTACGGCGGCGGAAATGATGAACGGGAACAAACCTTAAATCAATTGCTTTCTGAAATGGATGGTTTTGATACCTCAAAAGGTATCGTTATCTTAGCGGCTACGAATCGTCCGGAAGTATTGGATAAAGCGCTTCTTCGTCCGGGACGATTTGACCGGAGAGTAATTGTAGATAAGCCAGATTTAAAGGGTCGTGTTGACATTTTAAAAGTTCATGCCAAGAATGTATTGATGCATGATTCGGTGGATTTAGAAGAAATTGGGCTTGCAACCAGCGGCGCAGTTGGTTCTGACTTAGCCAATATGATTAATGAAGCTGCAATTTTAGCAGTAAAAGAAGGCAGAACGGTAGTTACTCAGAATGATTTGTTTGAATCCGTTGAGGTTGTTATCGCCGGCAAGGAAAAGAAGGACCGTATTCTTGGGCCGGAAGAAAAGAAGATAGTTGCATACCATGAGGTAGGACATGCCTTAGTAACTGCTTTAGAGAAAAAATCCGAACCGGTGCAAAAGATTACAATAGTCCCGCGTACCATGGGTTCTCTTGGTTACGTAATGCAAGTTCCGGAAGAAGAGAAGTATCTGATGAGTAAGGATGAGCTGCTGGCACGAATCGTTACCTTATATGGCGGACGTGCTGCAGAAGAGTTAGTTTTTGGTTCCATTACAACAGGAGCGTCCAATGATATTGAAAAAGCGACTTCTCTTGCCCGTGCTATGGTGACACAGTATGGAATGTCAGATCGGTTTGGTTTAATTGGGTTAGAATCTGTGGAAAGTCGTTATCTGGATGGCAGACCGGTACTTAACTGTGGGGATGCTACTGCAGCGGAAATCGATAGTGAGGTTATGATAATTCTTAAGAGATGTTATGATCGTGCGCAAGAGTTGCTGGCAGATAATCGTGATGTTTTAGATAGGATTGCAGACTTTCTGGTGAATAAAGAAACGATTACAGGAAAAGAATTCATGAAGATTTACCGTGAGGTAAAGGGAATTCCAGAAGAAACAGGAAAAGAGCTAATTTCTTCCGAGGAAGTGAATAAAATTCAGGAAGCACCGATAATCAAGCAAGACAGCCTAGAGGAAAGCTCTGCAGTAGTTAGAGCAGCAGAGATAAAAGATAACACGGAAACTGAGGGAGAAAAGAATAGCAACTCAGAGAATACCGTACTATAGTGACAAGGATTGGAGTTACTACGGATGAAGGTCCCTAGTAACTCTTTCCGGTTAAGCAGGCAACCTCCCTGTATATCCAATATGCTGAGATCAGGATACTGCTTAATAACACGTACTATATTCTATAATGGGAATGAGGATAATTATGTTTGATATAGAAGAAGAGTTAAAAAAACTTCCTGCAAAACCAGGTGTCTACATAATGCATAATAAAAAAGATGAGATTATCTATGTAGGCAAGGCAATCAGCCTTAAAAATCGTGTGCGCCAGTATTTTCAAAGCAGTAGAAACCTATCAACAAAGATACAGCAGATGGTCAGTCATATCGACCATTTTGAATATATCATTGTAGATTCCGAGATGGAAGCGCTGGTACTTGAGTGCAATCTAATTAAAGAGCATCGTCCAAGGTATAATACGATGCTAAAAGATGATAAAAGCTATCCGTATATCAAAGTAACCGTGAATGAGGCTTATCCAAGAGTGCTGTTTGCGAGGCAGCAGAAAAAAGATAAGGCGAAATATTTTGGTCCGTACACAAGTTTGGGTGCAGTGAAAGATATTTTAGATTTGCTTCGCCGCCTTTATTTTATTCGTACCTGTAACCGTAATCTGCCCAAGGACATAGGTGCAGAACGTCCTTGTCTTTATTATCATATTAAGCAATGTAAGGCACCATGCCAAGGGTATATATCGGAAACAGAGTATCGTAAGTCGATTAATGAAGTGATTGAGTTTTTGAATGGAAACTATACATTGGTTACGAAGGATTTGCAAGCTAAGATGAAAGCAGCCTCCGAAAACTTGGAGTTTGAGGAAGCAGCAGGGTATCGGGATTTGTTGCTTAGTGTTGAAAAATTAAGCCAGAAACAAAAAGCTTCCGATGTGGACGGCGTTGATCGGGATATCATTGCATTTGCCAGCACCGGCGATGAAGCGGTAGCTCAGGTGTTTTTTATTCGGGATGGCAAGATGCTTGGACGGGAGCATTATCATATTACGGGAGTCGCAAATGAGAGCAGGTCGAGCATTATGACGAACTTTGTGAAGCAGTTTTATGCGGGAACTCCATACATCCCTAGAGAGCTATTGCTGTCAGAGCCTTTGGAGGAAGAGGAACTAATTAGTGAATGGTTAAGTACAAAGCGTGGACAAAAGGTACGGATTCATGTTCCGAAAAAGGGAGACAAAGAACGTCTTGTTGAGCTTGCTGAAAAAAATGCTTCCCTTGTATTACAGCAAGATTCTGATAAGCTGCAGCGTGAGGAAGCAAAGACCGTCGGTGCTGTGAATACTATTGCGGAAATGCTTTCTCTTCCGGGGATATTTCGAATGGAGTCCTTTGATATCTCTAATACCAATGGATTTGAATCCGTTGGTTCCATGGTTGTATATGAGAATGGTAAACCAAAGCGAAATGATTATCGTAAATTTAAGATTAAATCGGTACAGGGGCCGGATGATTATGCTTCAATGCGTGAGGTATTGACCAGAAGGTTTTCTCATGGGCAAAAGGAAGCAGAGGAACTTGCTAAGAAGAATATTGATATCAGTCATGGAAGTTTTACGAGATATCCGGATTTGATATTAATGGATGGCGGCAGGGGTCAGGTAAATATTGCCTTGGAAGTCTTAGCGGAACTAAAACTGATGATTCCTGTGTGCGGTATGGTGAAGGATGATAACCATAGGACAAGGGGACTGTATTATAATAATGTGGAAATCCCAATTGATACCCACAGTGAAGCCTTTCGATTGATAACGAGAATTCAAGATGAAACCCATCGTTTTGCAATAGAGTATCATCGCTCCTTGCGTTCGAAAGCGCAAGTGCGCTCTATTCTCGACGATATTGATGGTGTCGGACAGACAAGAAGGCGAGCACTCATGAAGCATTTCGTTTCTATTGATGCAATCAAAGCAGCAAGCATGGAGGAATTAATGAAGGTACCATCTATGAATAAGCTTTCTGCAGCAAAGGTATATGAGTTCTTTCATGCTCCAACCGAAAGTAGTAATGCCTAAGATAGATTTTGCGAGCGTGCTTTATAAGATAGGGAATGGCATTAGCTCTGAAACCGGAAGATTTAATTACCGGGCATATTAATTAAAACCCAGTGCTGCAGCATACAAACTTCATTTTCATTTGTGCGAAATCTCATTTGGGAGTGGTTGCTAATAGGGGGTGAATATGATAGAATGTGGGGAGAATGAGCTTTATTGTTAAAAATTCGATTGTGATTTATTGCAGATATAGAAAATACGCAAAGGAGATTGCCATGTATACTGTTGAATTAGGAAAATTAGTGGAAAAGATGAATCTGGAAAACTGCACTCCTGAAATTGATATCAGCAGCATTCAAATAACACAGCCTGATGTGAATCGTCCTGCGTTACAGCTGACTGGTTTTTTTGATTATTATGATTCTGATCGTGTACAGATTATTGGAAATGTAGAACATGCCTATATGCAAAAGATGGAGAAAGATCATGGTCTGGGTATCATGAAAAAGCTAATGAGCTTTAAGATGCCTTGTATCGTATTCTGCCGGGGTATTGAAGTTTCTGATGACTTTAAGGAAGTTGCGGTAGAGGAAGGTGTACCTATCTTCCGTACGGAGAAGACCACTTCTTCCTTTATGGGAGAAGTAATTCGCTGGTTAAAGGTGGAGCTGGCACCAAGAATATCCATTCATGGAGTATTGGTGGATGTCTATGGTGAGGGTATTCTAATCATGGGGGAAAGTGGAATCGGAAAAAGTGAAGCTGCTCTCGAACTGATTAAGCGTGGACATCGTCTGGTTACAGACGACTTAGTGGAGATTAAGAAAGTTAGTGATGATACCTTGATCGGAACAGCACCAGATATTACCCGCCATTTTATTGAGTTACGAGGAATTGGTATCATTGACGTAAAGACGTTATTTGGTGTTGAGAGTGTTAAGAATACACAATCAATTGATTTAGTAATTAAACTGGAAGAGTGGAACAGGGACAAAGAATATGACCGTCTTGGTCTTGAGGAACAGTACATTGAGTTCCTTGGGAACAAGGTAGTATGCCATAATATACCAATCCGTCCGGGACGTAATCTGGCTGTTATCTGTGAATCTGCGGCTGTAAATTACCGTCAGAAAAAGATGGGCTATAATGCAGCTCAGGAATTATATAATCGCGTTACAAACAATTTAATGAAAAAAAGCAAATAAAAAGATATATTGGGAAGTAAGCAAAGCTATGGAGTGAATGGTCTTTTATAATAAGCATTCATCCCAAGAAAACAGTTCAAGGTTTAAAACAGCGAAGTACGATATTCATTATATTTAATACCAGGGGGATTGGTTACATGAATAAGTTTTGCTTTGGAATTGATATAGGCGGCACAACCACTAAATGTGGATTATTTACAGAGAATGGTGAGCTAAAAGAAAAATGGGAGATTCCTTCCAGGACAGAACATGGCGGAATTCAGGTACCGCAGGATGTGGCAGATACGGTTGAAGCCAAGCTAAGAGAATTGTCCATTGAGAAAAAGGATGTGCTGGGAGTTGGAATCGGTGTCCCTGGCCCTATAACCGAAGATGGAACAGTCCTAAAATGCGCTAATCTAGGCTGGGATATTTTTAATGTGAATGAAAAGATGAGTGCACTTACCGGACTAAAGGTAGCGAGTGCAAATGATGCCAATGTTGCCGCTCTTGGTGAAATGTGGATGGGCGGCGGTAAGGGTTACAAAAATGTTGTTATGGTGACTCTTGGTACCGGCGTAGGCGGAGGTGTGATTTTAAACGGTAAGATTGTTGAAGGAAGCAATGGCGGAGGCGGAGAAATCGGTCATATGACAGTGAATCTTCATGAAAATGAAGTCTGTGGCTGCGGCAGGCATGGTCATTTGGAACAATACGCATCTGCAACAGGAATCGTACGCCTTGCTAAGAAGCGGTTATCAGATACGAATGCTGCAACTTCACTTTTTGAGCTTACCGAGGTAACGGCAAAAGATATTTTTGACCACGCCAAATTAGGAGATGCAGTAGCATTGGAGCTTGTCGAAGAACTAGGCAGTTATCTTGGACTGGCATTATCTCATGTTGCTGCGGTGGTTGATCCGCAGGTATTTGTAATTGGCGGTGGTGTATCAAGAGCCGGTTCTATGTTAATTGAGGTAATTTCGAAATATTATAATCAGAATATATTATTTGCACTATCCAATAAAGAATTTCGTCTTGCAGAGCTTGGAAATGATGCAGGAATTTACGGCTGTGCAAAATTAGTGATTGGATAATTGCCATTAGAGAGAATGTATTTCTATAATTCCTTTTAATGTTAGCTCTTTTTTCTAATTAATATTGAATTACAAAAGAAATCTCTAGGCATATTATGTAGTAATAAGTTAGAAGGAAAGGTTTGTTCGTCATTGTGCAAGGCAAACCGGAGGGAATACATGGATACAGAGATTTTGCAAGAATTAAAAAATATAGTTACACCGGAACGAGTGGTATGCAAAGAACCTTTAAGCAAACACACGACATTTAAAATTGGGGGTCCCGCAGACTATTTTGTCGTAACAAAAACAACCGAAGAGACTGCTGCAGTGATCCATTGCTGTAATCAGCATGACTTACCCATACTTATGATTGGTAAAGGAAGTAATCTTCTAATATCAGATTCAGGCATCCGTGGTGTTGTGCTAAAACAGGAGGATAACCCGGAGGAATTTTATGTGTCCTGCAGTGAAGAAGGTTATTTGGTTACCGGAGGGGCAGGGATGAATCTTACTGTATTTGCGATGAAGATAGCAAAGGAAAGTTTGACCGGTTTTGAGTTTGCAGCCGGTATCCCGGGCAGTTTAGGTGGAGCTGTATATATGAATGCAGGAGCTTATGGAGGGGAAATCAAGGACTGTATTAAAAGTGCACGTGTTTTAACGAAAGAGGGAGAAATTTTATCTCTTAACAGGGAAGAATTGGAGCTTTCTTACCGAAGCAGTATTATACAAAAAAAAGGGTATTATGTTATTGATGCTACTTTTTTATTACAAAAGGGGAATCGGGAAACTATCCTTAGCAGGATAGAGGAGCTTAATCTGGCGAGAAAAGAGAAGCAGCCTTTGGACTATCCAAGTGCCGGCAGTACATTCAAACGTCCGGAAGGATATTTTGCGGGAAAGCTAATCATGGATGCAGGACTTCGTGGATACCAGGTCGGAGGAGCTATGGTATCGGAAAAACATTGTGGCTTTGTGATAAACACCGGAAATGCGACTGCGAAAGATGTATTGCAGCTTATTGCCGATGTCAGGTGCATTGTTAAAGAAAAATTTGGTGTAACTTTAGAACCAGAGGTACGTTTGATTGGTGAGGAAGCTAAAATAAATTTTCATTAAAAAAGACCTCCTGAAAAATCTTTTTATAAAGAAATATCATCAGGAATAGCATCAGGAAAGTTAAGATAAGGGAACAGGTAAGAATGGGAGAGATGCTCTTAAACTTAGGGTATCGAGGGATATCGGAGGATGTGGATGAACATATGAGATTTGTTATAGTCACAGGCATGTCAGGAGCTGGGAAAAGCTCGGTACTGAAGATGTTAGAAGACAGCAGTTATTTTTGCGTAGATAACTTACCAATCCCATTTATCATGAAATTTGCGAGACTTGCGGTGAAGGAAAGTGCGAATATTACTAAAGTGGCGCTAGGAATCGATATACGCAGCGGTCAGGCATTAGAGGAACTTGGTAAAGTACTGGAGGATGTAAAATCAGCCGGTTATCAGTACGAAATTTTATTTCTTGAAGCCAGTACTGAAATCTTAGTAAAGCGCTACAAGGAAACGCGCAGAATGCATCCCTTGTCGGGAACCGGACGTGTGGATAAAGGCATTGAATTAGAACGTAAAAAGTTAAGATTTTTAAAAGAACGGGCAGATTATATTATTGATACAAGCAGATTGCTTGTACGAGAATTAAAAACAGAGATAGATAATATATTTGTACAGGATGGTACCTATCGGAATTTCTTTATTACTGTGTTATCCTTCGGATTTAAATATGGATTGCCAAATGATGCGGATTTAGTCTTTGACGTGCGTTTCTTGGAAAATCCTTATTATATTTCTAAGTTAAAGCCAAAGACCGGAAATGAACCGGAGGTTCGAGAATTTGTACTTTCTTTAAAACAAACCGAAGAATTCTTAACAAAACTTATGGATATGCTATTATTCCTGATTCCAAATTATATTGCAGAGGGGAAAAACCAATTGGTAATTGGCATTGGCTGTACCGGGGGAAGGCATCGTTCGGTGGCATTGACGAATGAGATTGCAAGGCGATTATCTGTTACAGAATACGGTGTGAAGGCAGAGCATAGGGACATTGAGAAGGGGTAGAGGATTTTGTCATTTTCAAAAGAAGTTAAGGAAGAAATTGCAAAGCAGATAAGCAATGCGAGGCATTGTAGACTTGCAGAGATTGCAGCGCTTGTTAGTGCATGCGGTCATGTCAATCAAAAGGATAGAAGAATAAAAAACATCGTTTTGCAGACAGAAAATATCATAGTTGCAAGAAAATACTTTACATTATTGAAAAAAACATTTAATATTAATACTGAAATTTTAATTAGAAAAAATAAGGCTGGAAAAAGCAGTTTGCTTTTCTTGCTCGTCGTAAAGCAACCAAAGCAAGTATCACTTTTATATCAGGCAGCGAAACTATCCCTGCACCAAGAATTAGGTGATAAGGCACTTGTAGTAGATTCTATTGTGGTACGAAATACTTGCTGTAAACGAGCTTTTGTACGAGGATTATTTTTGGCAGCAGGTTCCATGAGTGATCCGGAGAAAACGTATCATTATGAGGTTGTATTTCCGGACTTAGAGCGTGCCGGTCAATTGCAAGAGATTATCAATTCCTTTCTCATAGAGGCAAAAATTGTACTTCGAAAGAAATATTACGTTGTCTATGTGAAAGAGGGTTCACAAATCGTTGATCTGCTAAATATTATGGAGGCTCATACCAGCCTGATGGATTTTGAGAATGTGAGAATCCTTAAGGAGATGAGAAACTCGATTAATCGGCAAGTGAACTGTGAAGCCGCTAACATTAACAAAACAGTAACAGCAGCGACAAAACAAATTGATGATATCCTATTTATAAGAGACACCATGGGATTTGACAACTTAACCGAAGGGTTAGCAGAGATTGCGGAGCTAAGAATTTCTTATCCTGAAAGCTCATTGAAGGAATTGGGGGCAATGTTGAATCCGCCGATTGGTAAATCAGGCGTGAATCACCGATTAAAAAAACTGTGTTGTATTGCGGATGGTCTTAGGCAATAAAAGGAGGAAACAAGCGATGATTTCTAAGAAAATTGTTATCAAAATACCAACAGGATTAGAGGCTAGACCGGTAGCGCTATTAGTTCAGGTAGCCAGCCAGTATGAAAGCAACGTCTATGTAGAGTGTGAAGACAAAAAAGTAAATGCGAAAAGTATTATGGGTATGATGAGTCTCGGGCTTCCGGCCGGAGAGGAAATCAATGTAATCGTGGATGGGTCCGATGAGGAAATAGCGATGGAAAACATTGAAAAGTATCTTTGTGGAGATAAATAGATTTAGTGTAAGAGCTTTTGCAAACAGCGAGATATCTGGAGCAGAAGCTCTTTTCTTATTTTATCCGATAAATATAAGCATTGAGAAAACAGGCGTTCTAGTGTTATAATGAAGATATCATGAAGCTTCTTTAGCTTTTCAAGTGGGAGGACTCGAGTGAAAAATGTATCTTTTATAAAGAGATACAATCCTATTCGGATAAGCCAGACTTTTCTGAGATGAGGGGTGCTAACATGTAACTTCTATTAGAAATTTAAAAATAGACAGGCTTCTTATGAGATGGGTAACATAATAACACCGTTTTATTAACTATACGATAGGAACGGAGGGCATGGATGGATAATCAGAAAAAAGCCAAAAGAAGTAAAATAACACTTCATAAGATTACAAAGATATTGATCGCAGAAGGACTCCTCCTTTCGGTACTCTTAATTGGTTTTGCTATGAAAAAGCTGTCGGAGCATAAAGAGGACCCGCCAGATAAAACAAAACCAGAGATTCAGATAGGAAATAATATTCCTCCAACTGTCGATCCGATAAAGGAATTAGAAAAAGAGCAGGAAGCAGAGCTTCAAAAGAGATTAAAGGAAGCCAATCGTTTGGCAGCAGGCTATGATTATGACAAAGCCATCCATATGCTAAAATCGGAAGAAGGTTATGAAAATATGGAATCCTTTGGGAAGGCAATAAAAAGATTTGAAGAAGAAAAAGAGGCTCTCGTTCCTTTTGGTGCTTATAAATCTTCTGCCGAGGTCAGTCATCTGTTTTTTCACTCTTTAATTTATGATACCGGCAAAGCATTTGACGGTGAATATGACTCGAAGGGTTATAACTATTATATGGTAACCGTGAAAGAATTTAAGGAGATGCTGAAACAGTTATATGAAAATGACTATGTTTTAGTAAGTATCCACGATTTGGTGATTAAAGTCACAAAAGAAGATGGAACAATGGCATATCAGGATGGAGACATTTTATTGCCTCCCAACAAAAAGCCGTTTGTATTATCGCAGGACGATGTGAATTATTATGACTATATGGACGGAGATGGATTTGCCAGCCGTATGGTAATTGATGAAAATGGTAATCCCTCCGCTTTAATGATAAACGACGATGGAACTGCCTCAATCGGAGATTATGACATGGTGCCGATTGTTGAGCGTTTTATCGCAGAGCATCCTGATTTTTCTTATCGCGGAGCCAGAGGCATCATTGCACTGACTGGCTATGAAGGAGCACTTGGTTATCGTACAGACCCCGCCTCTAAGAATTCCAAAACATATGAACAGGACAGGGAAACAGTAAAACAGGTAGCAAAAGTAATGAAGGAGCATGGATGGGAGTTTGCAAGCCATAGTAACGGACATCGTGATATGGGAGCCTGCACCGAGGAGTTTTTAAAAAAGGATACAAATAATTGGTTGAAATACGTAGGCTCCTTGGTTGGTGAAACAGATCTTTATATCTTTCCTTATGGCATCGATATTCAAAGCGGTGCAGGTGCCTATAACAATGCAAAGTTTCAATACCTGGACAGTGTTGGATTTCATTATTATTTTGGAGTATTTAAGGAGCCTTGGATACAGGTAAAAGATAATTATGTTCGTATGAGCCGCCGTGCTATCGATGGTCAGGCGATGCTTCAGTATCCTGCACGACTGACAGACTTATTTGATCTAGGTACGATGCTAGATGCTTCGAGACCTGCATTAGAATAAAATGAAAAAATTTTAAAGGTTTGTTATAAGATTTGTGTTCGCGCTGCAGCAATCTTGAAGAGGATATTGGCAGCGCAGAAATGAGGAGATTATGAGTTTTACACATTTGCATGTGCATACGGAGTTTAGTCTCTTGGATGGCTCCGGTAAGATAAAGGAAATGGCTGCTCAGGCTAAAAAACTAGGGATGGATGCACTGGCAATTACGGATCATGGAGTTATGTACGGAGTTATCGACTTCTATCGTGCTTGTTTGACAGAAGGAATAAAGCCAATCATTGGCTGCGAAGTATATGTTGCACCAAACTCCAGGTTTGATAAGGAAGGCAGTGCCAGTGAGGAACGATACCATCATTTGGTTTTACTGGCGGAGAATGATATCGGATATCATAATCTAATAAAAATTGTATCAAAGGGCTTTACCGAAGGCTTTTATTATAAACCGAGAGTAGATTACGAATTATTAAAGGAATACAGTGAAGGTATTATAGCATTGTCTGCATGTCTTGCCGGAGAAGTTGCCGTAATGCTCCGAAGAAATTTTTATGAGGAAGCAAAAGTGTCAGCCTTAAAGCTTCAGGATATTTTTGGTGTTCATAGTTTCTTTTTGGAATTACAAGACCATGGTTATCCGGAACAAAAGTCGGTGAATCAAGGCTTACTTAGAATCAGTGAAGAAACAGGGATTCCATTGGTAGCAACCAATGATATCCACTATACGTATGATACAGATGAAACTGCCCATGATATTTTACTTTGTATCCAAACGCAGAAGAAAGTATCAGATGAGAATCGTATGAGGTATGAAGGCGGTCAGTTTTACATGAAATCTCCTGCGGAGATGAGCGAATTATTCCCATATGCACCGGAAGCGCTTCAGAATACAGAGGAGATAGCAAAACGTTGTAATGTAACAATTGAGTTTGGACAGTATAAACTTCCAAAATATGATGTGCCTGTCTCTTATGCGACAAGCCCTGAGAATGCAAGCCCTAGCGGCAAGGGCTCCATCATTGCAAATCCTGATTCCAGTGCAAGCCTTGATCTCATTGCAGGACATGATATCGATTCAAGCCCTGACATTATGGCTAGGAATTACTTAAGGAAGCTTTGTGAAGAAGGTTTAGTACGCCGATATAAGGAACCTTCAGAGGAGCTTTGGGAGAGATTAAATTATGAACTTGAGACAATTGAGAACATGGGATTTGTCGATTATTTCTTGATTGTCTGGGATTTTATCAAATATGCGAAAGACAATGATATCATTGTAGGTCCCGGAAGGGGCAGCGCTGCAGGAAGTGTTGTTTCTTACTGTCTGGAGATCACGAATATTGACCCAATCAAATATAGCCTATTGTTTGAACGATTTCTTAATCCGGAGCGGCTTACGATGCCGGATATTGATATTGATTTTTGCTTTGAACGTCGTCAGGAAGTTATTGATTATGTAGTATCTAAGTATGGAAAAGACCGGGTAGTTCAGATTGTAACATTTGGGACAATGGCGGCAAGGGCGGTAATCCGTGATGTCGGTCGTGCACTGGATATGCCTTATGCATCGGTCGATGTGGTTGCTAAGATGATTCCTACGGAGCTTGGGATTACCATTGAAAAGGCACTTATGATAAATACGGATTTAAGAAAGCTTTATGATTCTGATCCTGAAGTGATGCATTTGATTGATATGTCAAAGCGATTAGAGGGGTTACCTCGTCATACTTCCATGCATGCAGCAGGCGTGGTTATCAGTAATGCGCCGGCAGATGAGTATGTT
Organism: Bacillota bacterium; assembly: GCA_023457255.1. GTDB lineage: Bacteria > Bacillota > Clostridia > Lachnospirales > Lachnospiraceae > Lachnoclostridium. The sequence continues at coordinate 63,063 of JAEWMB010000015.1, forward strand.
CCGTTATCCAGGTCTTCGGATGATTCCATTACTACTCAGTTTACAATGACAACTTTAGAGGAACTTGGATTACTAAAAATGGACTTTTTAGGTCTTCGTACCTTAACGGTAATCCAAAATGCAGTATTGCTTGTGAATCAAGCGAAAGCCGGCAAAGGAGAGCAGGAGAATTATCTAGACATCGACGGGATAGACTATAATGATTCCAAAGTATTAGACTTAATCTCTTCCGGAAAAACAGAAGGTATCTTTCAGCTTGAAAGTTCTGGAATGAAGAGTTTCATGAAGGAGTTAAAGCCGCAGAACCTTGAAGATATCATCGCCGGTATTTCCTTATATCGTCCAGGTCCGATGGATTTTATACCAAAATACATTCAAGGGAAAAATAATCAGGGAAGTATTCAGTATGAGTGCAAGGAACTGGAACCAATCTTATCTCCAACCTATGGTTGTATCGTATATCAGGAACAGGTTATGCAGATTGTTCGTGAACTTGCAGGATATAGTTTTGGACGAAGTGACCTGGTTCGCCGTGCAATGTCAAAAAAGAAGACATCGGTTATGGAGAAGGAAAGACAAAGCTTTGTATATGGCAATAAAGAAGAAGGGGTTCCTGGGTGTATTGCAAAAGGGATTTCGGAGACTGTCGCCAATCATATCTTTGATGAAATGACAGACTTTGCAAAGTATGCCTTTAATAAATCACATGCGGCGGCTTATGCAGTAGTATCCTATCAAACCGCATACCTAAAGTATTACTATCCCGTAGAATTCATGGCGGCATTGATGACTTCTGTAATTGATAATCCAAGTAAGGTAGCGGAATATATCTATACTTGCCGCCAGATGGGAATTAAACTTTTACCGCCGGATATTAATGATGGATTTGCTACGTTTACGGTAAGTGGTAAAAACATCCGATATGGGCTCTCAGCCATTAAGGGGCTTGGAAGGCCGGTGATTGATGCATTGGTGCAGGAAAGATTGGAGAAGGGTCCGTATCTTAATTTAAAGGATTTTGCATCAAGGCTTTCCGGAAAAGAAGTGAACAAACGAACGATAGAAAGCTTCATCAAATCAGGTGCCTTTGATAGTATGCCAGGCACAAGAAAGCAGTTGATGCATGTCTATGTGCAAGTATTGGATGGAGTTAGCCAGGAAAAGAAGAGGGCTATGACGGGGCAGATGAGCTTGTTTGATCTTGATGGTGATGCTAAGGTTTTAAATGAGGAAATTATTTTTCCGGAAGTAGGAGAATATACGAAAGAAGAACTACTTGCATTTGAGAAGGAAGTGCTAGGCATCTATGTTAGCGGCCATCCCCTCGAAGCATATGAGCAAATGCTAAAAAGAAATGCTACCGCAAATACCTCGGATTTTATCATCGATGAGGAAACAAATGCGGTAAAAGTGATGGATGGTGATACGGTAACGGTTGGCGGCATGATAACCTCCCGAACATTAAAGACAACGAGAACGAACTCCATTATGGCATTTATTACTTTGGAAGATATGTTTGGTGCGATGGAGGTTATTATTTTTCCACGTGATTATGAGAAGTATAAGTACACCTTGGAACTTGATAATCGAGTATTTATCAAAGGAAAAGCCGCAGTAGAGGAGGATAAGCCTGCAAAGCTAATCTGCCAATCGATTACGCCATTTTCGGAGATCAATAAAGAACTATGGATAAAGTTTCCGGACAAAGAAGCTTTTTCAAACAAAGAAAAGGAATTATATGAAATCATAAGGAATTATGATGGTAACGATCGTATTACAGTATATTGCGAGAAGGAAAAAGCAATCAAAAAATTACCGCCAAGCCAAAGCGTTTTAATAGAAGAGGAACTGCTTGAGAATCTAAGAAATGTTTTTTCCGAAGGGAATTTAAGGATTGTAGAGAAATTATAATTTTTCGGAAATAATAACCATTTAATGGGATGAAAAATTTTGAAAGAAATGTAAGCACTTTCATTGGAAAACCAAAGCCAAAGTATCAAAAAAACCTCATGTTTTCGCATATTTTCGCATAAAATGCTATTGAAAAAAAGCAATGGATAGATTACAATATACGCAGATAAAAGGAAAAAATTATCCAAGACAAGGGTGTCAGGGCAGATTGCCGAAAGGAACCTTGTCTTGTGTTTATAGCAAGGGAGATTTGAGGGATTTCCCTTGTAAACATTACCTAAAATGGCAGTTATCAAATCCTAATCACCGTACGAATTCATTTGACATTCGAGTGGAATCTTAGGAGTGCCATGTAAGCGTATGTGAACCGGATAAGAATTTTATACAAAATCATATAAATTCTGGAGGTAATACTATGACAAGTGCGAAGGAAGTAATGTCAGGGCAGTTGGGTGCTTCAAGTGACGTTACAAACAAGGTAAAGACAATTGGTATATTAACAAGCGGCGGAGACGCTCCTGGTATGAATGCTGCTATCCGTGCGGTGGTACGTACCGCATTAGCGAATGGATTAGAGGTAAAGGGCATTCGCAGAGGGTTCACAGGTCTTTTGGAAGAAGACATTGTGGATATGGACGCAAAGAGTGTGTCGGATATCATCCAGCGCGGTGGTACGATCTTATATACAGCTCGCTGTCCTGAATTTATGACAAAAGAAGGTCAGGATAAAGGTGCAGAAATTTGTAAGAAACATGGTATTGATGGCTTGGTAGTCATTGGCGGTGATGGTTCTTTCCAGGGTGCGAAGCAATTAGCGGCAAGGGGGATCAACACAGTAGGTCTTCCGGGAACCATTGACCTTGATATAGCTTGTACAGATTACACGATTGGCTTTGATACGGCGGTGAATACAGCAATGGAATCCATCGATAAGGTTCGTGATACCTCAACTTCTCATGAACGCTGCAGCATTATTGAAGTTATGGGCAGAAATGCCGGGTACATTGCATTATGGTGTGGTATCGCAAATGGTGCGGAAGATGTTCTCACCACAGAGCGTTATGACCATGATGAGCAGAGAATAATCAATAACATAGTTGAGAAGCGCAAGGTCGGTAAGAAGCATCACATTATTGTAAATGCAGAAGGTATTGGTGATTCCTACGGAATGGCAAAAAGAATTGAAGCTGCTACTGGTATGGAAGCGCGGGCAACTATTATTGGACATATTCAGCGTGGCGGCAGTCCAACTTGCAAGGACCGTGTTTATGCGTCCGCTATGGGAGCAAAAGCTGTGGATATTCTAAGCAGAGGCGGCAGTAACCGTGTTGTTGCGTATAAGCATGGTGAGTTTGTAGACTATGATATCAATGAGGCTCTTGCAATGAAAAAGGATTTGGATGAGTACTTATATCAGATGTCAAAGAAATTATCAAGATAAGTTATGGACGAATTATCGTATGCTAAAATTACCATAGCAGCAATGTGATTATCTTAATGGCAAAGAAAGAAATGAAATAGTCAGGCAACTCATTTATCCGATAGTTATCTTTCTACTATTGATTTTCAAATGAAATATGGGTAGAATAGAGTTAGAATATAAAAAGGCTGTTAATAAAGTAAATTATGCTTGAACAAGCAGAACACTTTATTAACGGCTTTCTTGTTGCTTATCGTAAACGCTATATATTGTAATAATAAAGACAAGAGTTAGCAATATATAGTAGATGATTTTAAAGAAAGGACTTTACAAATGAACCCCAGAGCAAAAAAATTCTTATCTTATTACAAACCATATTGGAGGTTATTTCTAGCAGATATGCTTTGTGCATTAACTGCTGCCGGTATTTCTTTGGTTTATCCGCTAATCGTTCGTTACATTACACAAGATGTATTAGCAAATAATGAAATTAATCAAGCAATACAAGTTATTATACGAATGTCTGCTATACTAGTCGGATTGGCTTTACTTGAATTCGGATGTAACTTCTTTATTTCATATAAAGGACATGTCATGGGTGCAAAGATGGAATATGATATGAGGAATGAAATCTTTGGACATTTCCAAAAGCTATCCTTTAACTTTTATGATAATCAAAAAACAGGGCAATTAATGACTCGTATTACAAATGATTTATTCGATATAACCGAATTATGTCATCATGGTCCTGAGGATATTGTAATCTCAATAATTAAATTTGTTGGTGCGTTTCTTATTTTAGTTCGCATTAACTGGAAATTGACCATCATACTTTTCTTGTTCATTCCGATGATGTTTCTATTTGCTTATATTATGAAAGGTCGAATGAATCGCGCCTTTCGTAAAAATCGTGAAAGAATTGCGGATATCAATGCACAGATTGAAGATAACCTATCCGGTATTCGTGTAGTAAAATCTTTTGCAAATGAAGAGTGTGAGATCTCAAAGTTTGAGGTTGACAACAAGCGTTTTGTTGACAGTAAGAGCCATGCATATTGGCAAATGGCAACCTTTCATTCCGGACTTTCCATGTTTACAAATCTTATTAATGTATCTGTAATTGTTGGCGGCGGAATATTGATTGCGATGAGTGGTATCCTGCTAAGTGATATGTTAACCTTTATGTTATATGTGAATAATATCATAGAGCCAATTCGTAAACTGATTAACTTTACAGAACAATTCCAAAATGGTATCACAGGATTTAGCCGATTTATGGAGATCTTAGAGACTAATCCGGATATCGTAGATTCTCCGGATGCAAAAGAACTAAAAAGTGTTCGTGGAGATATTAGTTTTGAAGATGTGTCTTTTAAATATCAGGATACAACCAGTGAAGTATTTCGAAATATCAATCTGCAGGTACCAGCCGGTGAATATATTGCACTTGTAGGTTCTTCAGGCGTAGGTAAAACAACCATGTGCAGCTTAATTCCTAGATTTTATGAAGTTAGCTCAGGTAGGATTACAATTGATGGACAGGACATCCGTGGCCTAACCCAAAAATCCTTACGAAAAAACATAGGCATTGTGCAGCAGGATGTTTATCTTTTCGCAGGAACGGTTGCAGATAACATCCGTTATGGCGATTTAAATGCTTCTATGGAGGAGGTTATAGAAGCAGCAAGGAATGCAAATGCACATGAGTTCATCATGAATCTTCCGGAAGGGTATCATACTTATATTGGACAGCGTGGTGTGAAATTATCAGGAGGACAAAAACAAAGACTAAGTATTGCAAGAGTATTCCTAAAGAATCCGCCTATTCTGATTTTTGATGAGGCGACATCAGCACTTGACAATGAGAGTGAAAAGATAGTTCAAGAATCTTTAGAAAGATTAGCGAAAAACAGAACAACATTTGTCATTGCCCATCGATTAACAACGATAAAAAATGCAAGAAATATAATTGTGTTAACAGAAGAGGGTATTAAGGAGCAGGGAACTCATGAGAAGCTGTTAGCTTCAGAGGGTATTTATGCCTCTTTGTATCGCATGAATTATGAAAAACAGGAGTTAAGCTAAGAGCTGTGAAACCAAGGATTGGGAATTGCTTGCGTTCTAAACATTGGAATGATAAAATAAGTCGAATGATTGCACAAGAAAGAATTCTGATATTCATGAGCAGCCCTGAGTCTTAAGGAAACCTGAATGCGGCTGAACGTGAAAGAAGTGCAGGAATAGGAGTTATCCGAATGAATATATTAGAACAACTAAAAGGCGAGTTAGGAATCAGACTGGAACAAGTAGAGGCTACCGTTAAACTTATTGATGAGGGGAACACAATCCCATTTATAGCAAGATACCGTAAAGAGGTTACCGGTTCTTTAAATGATGAGGTATTAAGAAATCTATCGGAGCGTTTAACTTATCTGCGTAATTTAGAAGAGAAGAAGGCTTCCGTACTTGCAAGTATCGAAGAACAGGGGAAATTAACGGAAGAATTAAAAACGCAGATTAAAGCTGCGGCAACCCTTGTGGTGGTTGAAGACTTATACCGTCCATATCGGCCAAAGCGTAGGACCAGAGCGACAATTGCGAAAGAGAAAGGCTTAGAGCCACTGGCAGAAATCATTCTTGCACAGGAGATATCCAGTGATGTTTTAGAAATAGCAGAGGGCTATGTATCGGAAGAGAAGGAAATAAGTTCTGCTAAGGATGCTGTAGCAGGAGCATTGGACATCATTGCAGAGAGCATTTCGGATGAGGCAGATTACCGAATTCATATTCGTAAGCTTACCTTTGAAGAGGGAAGTATAACCTCTGCTGCTAAGGATACAGAAGCAGAATCCGTATATGAGCTCTATTACGAGTATAGCGAAAAAGTCTCTAAGGTAGCAGGACATCGTGTGTTAGCTTTAAATCGTGGTGAAAGTGAGAAGTTCCTTACAGTAAAGATTACTGCACCAACAGAAACCATAAGGAACTACCTTAAGGGTAAATTGATAAAGAGAGACAATCCATATACCAAGGATTATCTTATGGCAGCAATTGCAGATAGTTATGACCGTTTAATTGCACCTGCAATAGAGCGCGAAATCAGAAATGATTTAACGGAAAAAGCGGAGGATGGTGCCATCAAAGTATTCGGGCAGAATCTGACCCAATTGCTAATGCAGCCACCGATTGCCGGACAAGTAGTTCTTGGCTGGGACCCGGCATTTCGTACCGGATGTAAGCTTGCTGTCGTGGATGCAACCGGAAAGGTATTAGACACTGTGGTAATCTATCCAACAGCACCGCAAAATAAGGTTGAGGAAGCAAAATCAGTATTAAAGAAATTAATAAAGAAATACCAAATCACCTTAATATCAGTCGGTAATGGTACTGCGTCCAGAGAATCGGAGCAGATTATTGTAGATTTATTAAAAGAAATCCCGGAACCAATCTCATATGTAATTGTTAATGAAGCCGGTGCCTCGGTATATTCGGCAAGTAAGTTAGCAACAGAGGAGTTTCCTAACTTTGATGTAGGACAAAGAAGTGCAGCTTCTATCGCAAGAAGAATTCAAGACCCACTAGCAGAATTAGTGAAGATTGATCCGAAATCAATCGGTGTTGGTCAGTACCAGCACGATATGAACCAGAAGAAATTAAGCGAGGCCCTTGGCGGAGTAGTAGAAGATTGTGTTAATAAAGTTGGTGTTGATTTAAATACCGCATCTGCGTCCCTACTTGAGTATATTTCTGGAGTTTCAAAACCAATTGCAAAGAACATCGTTTCCTTCCGTGAAGAAAATGGTAAGTTTAAGAATCGTAAACAATTGCTGAAGGTCCCTAAGCTTGGTCCGAAAGCATTTGAACAATGTGCAGGATTTTTGCGAATTAATGATGGTGATAATCCGCTGGATGGAACAAGCGTACACCCGGAATCCTATGAAGCTGCGGAAAAGCTTTTAGAGACACTTGGCTTTGATGTGAAAGATTTAAAAGAATTGCAGGCAAAAGCAAAAGAAGCAGATATAAAAAAGGAGCAAGCGGGAAAGGAACAAAAACAGCTACGTAAAAATAAAGACAAACGAGAAGAGAAAAAGCTTGATTTCAAGAATCCGAATTCAGCAATGGGACAACTTTTACTTTCAGCAATGCAGGATGCAGGTGGTATAGCCGATATATCTGGAGAAAAAGGTGTTAATAAGGCTGTGAATGAAGTAAATTCACCGGATAGCCTATCTCAGCTTGGACAGAAAATCAAAGATAAAAAGAGGATGGCACAAGAACTTGGAATTGGAGAAATAACACTGAATGATATTCTTAAGGAACTCGAAAAACCTGGCAGAGATCCAAGAGAAGAGATGCCAAAACCAATCTTAAGAACCGATGTTCTTGATATGAAAGACTTAACCGATGGTATGATATTAAAGGGTACTGTTCGAAATGTCATTGATTTTGGAGCATTTGTTGATATTGGAGTACATCAGGATGGATTGGTGCATATTTCACAGATGTCGAAGCAGAAATTTGTGAAGTATCCGCTTGATATCGTTAGTGTCGGTGATATTGTGGAAGTGAAAGTTTTAAGCGTAGATATGTCAAAAAAAAGAATACAGCTTTCTATGATTTTATAAATAGAAAGATAATCTTAAAGTTTGTCATCGTATTTATGGAAATGTAGAATCTGTTAAGTAAATCTTTTGATAAAAGTACCAGAGGGTTCGAGTGCATGTGCAAAGCACTGTATCTGTCTGGTATTTTTCTACTTGTTTATAAGAAATGGCATTTTCTTTGTTTGGATGATATTTATATTAGGATAGGCGTTAATTAGATGCTATAATGAAATGGAATAAAAAGGAATACGAAATAGAAGATTGTTATTGACATTTGAGAGGCTAAGGGATAGAATATTTATGCAAATTAAATAAGGAAGTTCTTCGGGGCAGGGGGCAGTTCCCGACCGGCGGTATAGTCCGCGACCGAGTTAATCTCGCTGATTTGGTGACAGCAAACAGATAGCTGAATTCCAAAACCGACAGTATAGTCTGGATGAAAGAAGAAGTTTGTGACGAATTTAGAAAGATTGGGGGATTTCCGGATCTTTCTTTTGAAGCACAACAACACTGAAATGTAGTGTGTTATGTGAGTTTAGCCGCCCTGATAGGAAACTATCGGGGCTTTTTATATTTATTAGGAAGTAGTTTTCCAAGTTTCTATAAAATTAAACTTACTACACATCAATATGCGTATATTCAGTGACTTACTCCTAGAACCTTCCTTTATCAAAAGGAGACGAAAAGATGGAAAACTTGGAGAAACTGATGGAAGTAGCCAAAACAAATGTTGGATTTTTACTGCTAAGTGTGACTATTGTTGCAATTATTGTTGGATCTGCTTATGCGGCAGAGCGTGTCGTTCGGAAAAGAATCGGATTGGAGAGAAGAAGAGGAAAACAAAGCGTACGTAGGATGGTGATTATAGCCGTATTATCTGCGATTGCGATTGTTTTGATGTTCTTTGAGTTCCCATTGTGGTTTACCCCTGGCTTTTATAAACTTGACTTTAGCGAACTTCCGGTGATTATCGGAGCCTTTACCTTAGGTCCGGTAGCGGGAATAACAATTGAGCTGATTAAAGTGATACTTAACTTATTAACAGACGGAACGACAACAGCATTTGTTGGAGAGTTTGCAAACTTCTTAATGGGATGTGCATTTATTATTCCGGCATCTTTCTTCTATTTCTTAAGAAAGAGCAAGAAAAATGCAATAATTGGGTTACTTGCCGGGACCGTAACCACTACCTTAGTAGGGTGCTTCTTAAATGCTTTTGTTTTATTGCCAAAGTATGCGGAAGCTTTCCATACTCCGATTGAAGCATTTATAGCTCAAGGAACAGAAAAGATTTCAGCCATAAACAGTATGTTTACTTTCGTGGTGCTAGCTGTTGCACCATTTAACTTATTAAAATATTCCTTGGTATCATTAATAACTATTTTAATTTATAAAAACATAAGTAAAATTCTTAAAGGAGATTACGGCAACTAGTTATTTTTTTGTCCCAGAACCGTTAACTTACGTTTGCATAGACTTGAAATTTCGATGTAATCTGCTATAATTGCATTATGAAATGCAAGGAAGAGGATGTCTTTATACAATTGCTTCTCCTTAAGTGGCTGAACAATACGTTTAAAGACATTCTTTTTTGGTATACTTAGGAGACGAGGAGGCAGTATGGGAAAAGAGATTATATTTCAATACCAGACAAAGATTAGTGATATGTATCGTTTTCTGATGCATCATGCATACATTGGTGTATCTGGTATTATAAATTTACTGCTTAGTGTGGGTGCATTGGTTCTTCTTTTTGCCGGTGCAGGTGGTGGACAAGCTTTTAGTAACTTAATGCTTGGATTGATAGCGTCATTATTTACTATCATTAACCCTGTCTTGCTTTATTATAAAGCTGCGAAGCAAGTGAAACTGACACCGATGTTTCAAAAACCTATTGATTATTTTATCAATGAGGAAGGAATATTAGTAAGTCAAGGAGAAGAGAAACTACTAATAAATTGGACCGATATCTGGAAGGCAGTAGAAACAAAGAGTGCTTTTTACTTCTATTTATCATTGCGAGGGGCCTATATCTTGCCTAAGGAAGCTTTTTATAATCAAGTAGATGAAGTGAAAAAAATAGTTATGGAGCGTGCTCCTGAGGCAAGAAAAAAGTTTAAGAAATAGAGGATAGAAAAGGTATGAAATATGAAAGTTTTACAGAAAAGGATACCTATCATCTTGGAAAACAAATGGGACAAAATGCACAAAAGGGACAATTATATTGTCTAAGCGGTGACCTGGGTGTCGGAAAGACGGTGTTTACCAAAGGGTTTGCTGCCGGACTTGGAATAACAGAGCCTATCAGTAGTCCTACCTTTACCATTGTGCAAGAATATGACCAAGGAGAACTTCCTCTGTATCATTTTGATGCATACCGTATTGAAGATATTGAAGAGATGGAGGAAATTGGTTACGAGGATTACTTTTATGGAAGCGGCGTCTGTCTCATAGAATGGGCGGTGCGTATTGAGGAACTATTACCAAAAAACTATATCCGGATAACGATAGAAAAAGATTTGGATAAGGGTTTTGACTATCGAGTTATATTGGTAGAAGAAAATATAAAATAATGAAGAATTATGGAGGTTTTATCGGTGAACAGATAAGATACCTCCATGGAGGATAGGCATCTTGATTTATATGCGTGCGAAAGCACGCAGGCGGGAGTTAGTATGAAAATATTAGTACTGGATAGTTCAGGTTTAGTGGCTTCTGTTGCAATTATGACAGAAGAGGCAGTATTGGCTGAATATACTGTGAACTATAAAAAAACTCATTCTCAAACACTGTTACCAATGCTTGATGAATGTGTGAAGATGTTAGGATTGGAGATATCTGAAATTGATGCCATCGCAGTGACGAAGGGACCGGGTTCTTTTACAGGTCTTCGTATTGGTTCTGCGACAGCAAAGGGGTTAGGGTTAGCGTTAGACAAGCCTATTGTTGCAGTACCAACTGTTGATGCCATCGCTTACAATTTATATGCGGCAGATGCTATTATTTGTCCTTTAATGGATGCTAGGCGAAATCAGGTATATACCGGTTTGTATTCATTCGTGAAAAATGAATTTCACGTACTGAAAGAACAGACGGCATGTAACGTAGAAGAAATCATTCAACAGGTTAATGATTCTCAAAGACCTGTCATCTATTTAGGAGATGGTGTGGAAGCTTATCAGGACCAATTGATAGAGAATACAAAGGTACCATATTATTTTGCACCAGCGCATTTATCAAAGCAACGTGCGGGAGCACTTGGAGCACTTGCGTTCCATTATATAAAGGAAGGGAAATTGGAATCTGCAATGGAACATGTCCCGACCTATCTAAGAAAATCTCAAGCGGAGAGGGAAAGAGAAGAGGCTCTTCAGAAAGGAGAGCAAGTTGATAATTCGCAGAATGCTTCCAGATGATAGTAAAGCGATGGCTGTTATCGAAGAGGAAAGCTTTTCTGATCCTTGGAGTGAAGAAAGCTTTTTAAAGGAAGCAACTGAAAAAGACCATATCTATCTGGTGGTGGAAGATGCAGGTAATTTAATTGCTTATTGTGGAATGTGGAATATTGCAGGAGAAGGTTATATCACAAATGTCTGTGTTAAAAAAGAGAAACGAAAACAAGGGATAGGAAAACTAATGTTACAGTTACTCTTAGAGCAAGCTAAGCTATGTAAGATAGAAGCGGTAACTTTAGAAGTTCGTGAAAGTAATCAATCTGCAATCCGGTTATACGAACGGCTGGGATTTCAAAGTGCAGGTAAGCGTAAAGAATTTTATGCACATCCAACAGAAGATGCCATAATTATGTGGCTGAATTTTTAGATTTCTACTGAAATCATGGGGAGTCTTCAACAGAAACAAAGGAGTATTTACAGTGATTTCCACTGTGTTTTACCTTAGTTTCATTGTATAATGAGGAAGTGGAGGAATGTGCTATGGCTCATTTGAATAAGGAACGAAAGAAGAATGCTCTTTTTTGTAATGTCTGCGGCAGAGCATTACGTATGGAAAAAGGGATATTACTAGAAGATGCCTTTGTTGTATCAAAGGAGTGGGGGTTTTTTTCAAGCAGAGATCTTGAAGTTCACAGGTTTACTATTTGTGAAAGCTGCTATGAACAGTTAATAGCACACTTTAAAATACCAATTGAAGTTATTGAGAAGTCAGAAGCCTTGTGACGTATGTCACAGGGCTTTTCACTTGAACTATTTCTTGCCTATGAATATATAATGTGCTAAGATTAAGTGATGATAGGAAATTGGCATGGAAAAGAAGATTATTATATGCGTAAGCTTGGCATGAATGAGAATGTACAAGAGATATGCGTTGAAATAGATATATTAATATGGAGAATTTATTATGCTTGATGTATGTTTATTAGGAACGAGCGGAATGATGCCGTTGCCAGGACGTTGGCTTACAGCATTAATGACGCGATTAAATGGAAGTAGTTTATTGATAGATTGTGGGGAAGGAACACAGGTGGCAATTCGTGAAAAAGGCTGGAGCTTTCACTCTATTGATGTGATTTGTTTTACGCATTATCATGGAGACCATATTAGTGGATTACCAGGGCTATTATTGTCAATGGGAAATGCGGATCGGACACAACCGGTTACTGTAATAGGACCCAAGGGGCTTGAACGCGTGGTGAGTGCGCTTAGAGTGATTGCTCCTGAACTACCATTTGAATTAAACTTTATCGAAGTTACAAGTCCGCAGGAAACGATTTGCATCAAGGATTATGTAATCCATGCATTTCGCGTTAATCATAATGTAATATGTTATGGATATACTCTTGAGGTAAAGAGGTCCGGACGATTTCTCCCGGAAATGGCAATGGAAAATGAGGTGCCGAAGGAGCTATGGAGCCGTTTACAAAAGGGGCAAACAATAGAGAAAGATGGTAGAGTCTTTACCCCGGATATGATCTTAGGCCCTCAGCGTAAGGGAATTAAACTTACGTATTGCACAGATAGCAGGCCGGTTCCGCAAATAGTAGAACAAGCCAAAGATTCTGATTTATTTATCTGTGAGGGTATGTATGGAGAAAAAGAAAAGAAAAGCAATGCGATAGAGAATAAACATATGACTTTCTATGAGGCAGCAGAGCTTGCGAAGCAAGCACAAGTTAAAGAATTATGGCTAACTCACTATAGTCCCTCTCTGACGAGACCGGAAGAATATATGAAAGAAACAAAGGAGATATTTCCAAATGCAAAAGCAGGAAAAGACAGGAAGAGTATTACTCTTGAATTTGATAAAAATGAATAGAAAAAAGCAATAGAGAGGTGCAAAAGGCTTACTTTAAGAACATTCTTAGCTTAAGCGCTAAGAAACAATAATTGGTGTAGAAGGATTGTCTGCAAAAATTAAAAGTTGGATACCAGACATTCTTCTATTATCAGGGGAAAGGATTTGATCTGATGAAGGGTTCTAAAAAAGGTTCAAAAAAAAATACGGCTATGACTGTGATAATGATGCTTGTGATAGGCTGTGTAATTGTCGGAACTTTTGCTTACCTGTATAATCGAGAGGAAAAAGAAAAGGTGGAGCCGGAAATTATATTGACAGAAGCACAGAAGCTGCTGGGGAAAGATTTAGATAGTACATATCCAGCTACCCCGAGAGAAGTTGTCAAGCTGTATAGTAGATTTTCAATGTGTATTCATAATGAGGAACTTACCGATGAAGAATTTGAAAAGCTTGGTGAGAAAGTTCAAATTTTATATGACGAGAAGCTATTAGAAACAAATCCCTTGGATGAGTATCTTATGAATTTAGCAACAGAGGTTGCTGAATACCATAAATCGGAACGTAAGATTAAAAGTTATTCTATAGATTCCGGAGATAATATCATTACATGGAAAGAAGATGGAGAGGAATTTGCAAGACTTCTAGCTACCTACTCTATGAAAGAGGGTAATGAATATAACGTAGTCTGCCAAGAGTTTCTGCTTCGAAGGGATGAAGCTGGATTATATAAGATTCTTGGATGGAGAATGGCAGATAAATCAGACGCAGAATAAAGAACGCTATGATTTTATAATAGAGAAATTATAAAGAGCTGTCATTAGGGATAATTATATCCTTTGTGGCAGCTTAGCTTATACGATATTGTTTAAAAATCAACGGAGGTTTTTTAATGGAAGATTACTTGAAAAACATAGCAGCAAAAAAGGAAGTTTCAGAAGAAAAGAAGTTGCAGCGAGACACATTAGAACCAGATGATATTTATATTTTGGCTATAGAGTCATCCTGTGATGAGACTGCCGCTTCTGTAGTGAAAAATGGAAGAGAAGTGTTATCTAATGTCATATCATCCCAAATAGACTTACATACCTTGTATGGTGGTGTAGTTCCGGAGATAGCATCGAGAAAGCATATGGAAAAAATTAATCAGGTAATCGAAGAAGCATTAACCAAATCACAGATGGGATTGACCGATATGAGTGCCGTAGCAGTTACTTATGGACCTGGTCTGGTTGGAGCCTTGTTGGTTGGTGTTGCCGAAGCAAAAGCAATTAGTTATGCAGCAAAATTACCTTTGATTGGAGTACATCACATAGAGGGGCATGTTAGTGCAAACTATATAGAGAACAAAGAACTCGAACCTCCTTTTTTATGTTTAATTGTATCAGGTGGGCATACACACCTTGTGCTTGTTAAGGAGTATGGGGAGTATGAGATTATAGGAAGAACGCATGATGATGCTGCCGGAGAGGCATATGATAAGGTAGCCAGAGCAATTGGACTTGGATATCCCGGGGGACCTAAGATTGATAAATTAGCGAAGGAAGGTAATAAGGATGCGATTGTTTTTCCAAGAGCAAGCGTAGAAGGCCGTCCATTTGATTTTAGCTTTAGTGGGGTTAAATCAGCTGTTTTAAATTATATCAATTCTAGTATGATGAAAGGAGAAGAAATCAATCGTGCGGATGTAGCAGCTTCTTTTCAGGAGGCTGTTGTTGAGGTTTTGGTATCACATACCATGGCAGCAGCAAAAGAGTATGGTATGAAAAAGATAGCTATAGCAGGAGGAGTTGCATCTAACAGTGCTTTACGTATGGCAATGAAGGAAGCCTGTAATAAGAATGATTACAAATTTTATCATCCAACACCTCTTTTTTGTACCGATAATGCAGCCATGATAGGAGCAGCAGCTTACTATGAGTATTTAAAAGGTAACTTTAGTGGATTAGATTTAAATGCAGTTCCTAACTTAAAGATAGGTCAACGCTAGGATAAAACGGAAAAATATCTATATGAAAAGAGCTCATCTATTGTTTTGAATGGAATTTTATATCGGAGTGCATTCTATCTTCGATAATAGAAGAAAAGTTGGCTGCTTAATTGAACAAGAGATTGTATCATCAGTAAATTATGTAGCTGACAAGGTAACTATTGATATAAAGGACGTTAGGTGCGGATTAGGGGGGCTGATGGAAAAGGTAACAGCAATTGTACTGGCTGCAGGACAAGGGAAACGAATGAAGAGCAGTGTTTCCAAACAATATATGTTATTAAAAGATAAACCGGTATTATATTATTCTCTCAGAGCTTTTGAAAATAGTGTTGTTACGGAGATTATTGTAGTAGTCGGGAAAGATGACATCTCTTATGTCACGGAAGATATTATAAAGCGCTTTGGATTTTATAAGGTAACTCATGTTATAGAGGGGGGAGCCGAACGATATTTGTCTGTCCTAAATGGTTTAAATGTAATCAAAGGAGCAGACTATGTATTGGTTCATGATGGCGCAAGACCACTTATAAAAACAAATACAATCAATAATGTAATATCCGAGGTAAAAGAGAAAAAAGCTTGTATTGTCGGAGTTGCTTCTAAGGATACGGTTAAATTATCTGCCATAGATGGGGTTATAGATAGTACGCCCGCCCGTAATCAAGTGTTTATGATACAGACACCTCAAGCATTTGAGTATTCTATCTTAAGGGAAGCCTACGATAATCTGAGTTCTTATCATGGTTCTATGATTACAGACGATGCTATGATTGTGGAAGGTCTAAATAAATACCCTATTTATTTGGTACAAGGAGAGTATACCAATATAAAAATTACAACCCCGGAAGATCTAATATTTGCAGAAGCATTAATGACAAAACATGATGATTTTCCCTGAATAGTATATGGATAAATTTACAAGTATTTTTTAGCGAAATCATGCGAAAAAGTGCTTGACACGTATATGCGATTATGTTAAACTAATTTAGCGTCATCCGGAGAGTTGCCCGAGTGGTTTAAGGGGCTGGTCTTGAAAACCAGTGATTCCGAAAGGGACCGTGGGTTCGAATCCCACATTCTCCGCTTGAATACAAGGTATGTATTCGCTAATTAAATAATTAGGACGGGTTGATAAAAAACGTCCAAGCATTGTAGAAAGAAGCAATGTAATTTGGAGAAATACCCAAGCGGCTGAAGGGGCTCCCCTGGAAAGGGAGTAGGTCGTTAATAGCGGCGCGAGGGTTCAAATCCCTCTTTCTCCGTTCTGCGGATATACGGAACATAAGTTCCGAAATATCATGTAGATAAATACAAAGGATAATGCTATAATGAAGAAATAAATTGTATAAAAAGAATAAACAATTCGAAGAAAATCAAAAATATTGCTTGACAGATTCAAAAGTGCATGATAGAATGTGAAAGCTGTTTCCAAAAGCGGCAAATACAGAAAACATGAAGTTTTGAGAAAATTAAAAAATACTTGACAGATAAAGTAGCTGCATGGTAGAATAATCAAGCTGGTTACGAAAAAAGTCAGTATTGTGGAAAAAGTCACAAAGTAGAACATTGATAACTGAACAGTGAAACAACCTTGAAATTCGTTGAGAATAAAGTCCAAGCAGAAATGTTTGGCAAAGAACTGTGTAAGGTCTTAGGATCGGACACAACCCTAAATCAGTAAACGGAATCAAAGATTGATAACTAAGGCAACTTAGAAGTCAGCTAAGTTCTGAATGGTTAAAACA
>JAEWMB010000016.1 GCA_023457255.1 Bacillota bacterium
CGGCTGTGTAATCACGTAAATAGAAACGTCAGGCGTTAACAAACTGATTAACAGTACTAGACGAAAAGCTGTGGTCTGAGTCACCTCGGAACAGTCAAAGCTGTAATTAAATAGATACAGATCCACAGTGCCTTTTCAAAATATATCAGAGATGGATTAAAATGCCCAGAGAATCTGGGAGAAAGGAATAATCCAATTACCATCTAAGATAATTGGATTATACGAGTAAAAAATGAATGTATTGGTGTTAATCATTGTGGGAATCCTTATTCTGAATGCATATTTAGGTATGAGAGCAGGGTTTATAAAGACAGTTTTTTCTATATTTTCGATGGTGGTAGCTTTGATATTTACATTAATATTAAGTCCTTATCTGAGTAAGAGTTTACAGCAGAATGAGAAATTAGTTACGTATCTATCAGAGAAATCAGCAGAAGTATTAAACCTTGACGACTTAGATGATAAAATTAACCAAAAGGTAGAAGATAGTGTTATTAGTAAACTTCCTTTACCCGAGTCATTAAGAAATACTCTGCAAAAAAATAATAATTCTGATACTTATGATGTCCTTGGCGTAAGGGATTTTAAAGGCTATATTAGTCATACTGTTTCCAATATTGCAATTAATGCGATATCTTTTGTAATAACCTTTGTTGTATTAATTATTATACTTCGCATACTGAGTACAGTGCTTAATATTATCAGTAAATTGCCAATACTTAATCAGATTAATAAATTAGCTGGCTTGCTTGCTGGTGGTGTTCATGGACTTATTATCATCTGGGTTTTATTTATCTTACTGACTATCTTTAGTGGAACAAAGCTTGGCCGAGAGTGTTTTACTATGATGAATGAAAGTGTATTTCTTAGTACACTTTATGATAATAATCTAATTATGAAATTTGTTATGAATTTATCTGGTATACTAGGATGAATAGCTTGAAAAAATAAGTAAATATCAAACTACAACTTGAAATTGCGGAAAAGGTGGAGTATACTTGCTTTGTAAGCACTTACATCTATAAAGCAAACGTAAGAAGCATAGACTACTTATTAAGTAGGAGGAAATGTGCAGTTGAACTATTTACTTAGTTACTGTCCTAATAAATTACAAATAAAGGAGTATAGAAAATGAACGAAGTATTAAAGCGTTTTGAGCATTTAGGAATTATTCCGGTTGTTAAAATTGATGATGCTAAGGATGCAGCACCTTTAGCAAAAGCTCTTTGTGAGGGAGGCCTTCCAGTAGCAGAAGTAACATTCCGTACTGCAGCGGCAGAAGAAGCAATCCGTAATATGGTAGAGGCTTGCCCTGATATGTTCGTTGGTGCCGGTACTGTTCTTAGTACAGAGCAGGTTGACCGCGCAATTGCAGCAGGTTGTAAGTTCATCGTTAGCCCTGGCTTAAATCCTAAGATTGTGAAATATTGTATTGAAAAGGGTATTCCAATTACTCCAGGTACCTCCAGTCCAACCGATATTGAACAGGCAATTGAGCTTGGCTTAGAGGCTGTTAAGTTCTTTCCGGCTGAGGCATCCGGGGGTCTAGCAAAGATTAAAGCTATGGCAGCTCCATATGTGAATATGAGATTTATGCCAACAGGTGGTATTAATGAAAAGAACATTACTTCTTATCTTGACTTCCCTAAGATTTTAGCTTGTGGCGGAAGCTGGATGGTAAGTGATGCATTAATTAACGCCGGTAAGTTTGATGAAATCAAGAGGCTTACAAGAGAAGCTGTTAACACAATGTTAGGTTTCGAGTTAAAGCATATTGGAATTAATGCAGCAAATGAAGAGGAAGCAGATGGCGTTGCTACCTCCTTTGAGAAGTTATTTGGATTTGCTAAGAATGTAGGAAGCAGCTCTATATTTGCCGGAAGTGCAATTGAAGTAATGAAGACTCCATATTTAGGAGCTCATGGTCATATCGCTATTCAGACAAATTATATTGAGCGTGCAATTTATCATATGGAACTTCAGGGCTTTGAATTTGATATGGATACAGCAAAATATAAAGATGGCAAGATGGTAGCAGTTTACTTAAAGGGTGAACTTGGCGGATTTGCCGTACATTTACTTCAGAAAAAGTAATAGTTTTAGAGGATTAAATTAGTATAGAAGTTTGGATTTCTGCAGAAGCTTTCATTCTGTTGAAATGATTTCTTATATATTACAGAATACCTTGCATGACAGGCACATCAGGTGCACAGTCTGGCAAGGTATTTTTTGTCTGGTAAGGAGGAGTTCGCAAAGACATAGCCATTTGCATAAACTTTCTGTAAAAGTTAAATGTAAGGATTATTTCCTAAATTTTTATAAAGTTCCTTGTATTATACTGAGGTTGTATTTATACTATAATAAGATGGACGAAGGAGGAGAATCGATGAAGAGACTTCAAAAATTATTTGTTACTGTTGGTGTCATGTTTGCTATTATGCTTACTCAAATAGTATCTGTATCAGCCTCGCAAATATTGACATTTGATGATTTGTATATGACGTTAGAAATTTCTGATAATCTAATTGTATTAACACCCGATACCCCCAAAAACGATAGCCGATGGGCAGAGGCTGGTATCATTCAGGTTGATTCAAAATTAAAAGAATTTAAGGACATGGGTGTGAAAGCTATGTTTTATGAGAAACAAAGCAGCACATCCGTTACTATGATGGTAAAAGACTCTTCAAAAACTCGAGAGATAGTGAACTTAATCGGAATGACAGAGACAGAGCTTCAAGAATATTTTAATACATTGATAGGGAAAGAATCGGAAACTTTGGAATCTACTGTTGAGAAGTATATGCATAAGCAGACCCCTTTCTTTAAATTACGAATACAATCGAAAGAAGGAGTAAGTCCGGTAAGTGAAGTAATATATGGAACCATAATGAATGGAAAAAGCTACGCTTTTGATATTTATAAAGAAGGAAGTTATATACAAGGAGAAGAAGAGGAAATAGCGAGAGCGTTGGTAGACAAGGTTACATTTACTAAGATTTTAGAAGCTTCTGAGATTGCAAGGGAATCAGAAATCGGTATTAAGGATTTTGCAGCACCGATTTTATTTATACTTATTATTGCTGCTATTATTCTTATATATAACAAGAAGAATAAGAAAGCTTCTCAAATTAAGAAAAAGATAGCACAGGATATGCAGGAATACCGACTAAATAGAAGAAAGCTTGAGGAGGCTGGGAAATTACAAAAGGAAGAGGTATTGTTTACGAATACGACGGAATACCATGATCAGGCGCTAAAGACATATTGTACTTACAATCATTTCTTTAAGCGGATTTGGTTTTGGTGCTATGTTATTGTATTATACTTGGTGATACTAGGTTACAGTCTTTTCTTTACCACCTCCGTTTGGATTACAATTATTGTTACAGTAGCAGGAGTAGCTTATGGCTATTATCAAGGAATTGTTGTTGAAAAAATGAGTGAAGCAATGAAGAAACGGTATGCAGGCAGTCGGTCAAAAAATGCAATTACTAAGTTTTATGATGACTATTTTACCGTAAGCGGAATTCAATATATTAGTGATTTTCCATACGTTCAGGTGACTGAGGTAAGAAAATATAAAAACTATATTTATTTATATTTAGGTTCTGAGCTTGCTTATTTTGTTGATATGACAGCATTTAGTGAGAAGGATCAAGAAGGTGTAATGGATTTAATGAAACAAAGAATGGGTGAGAAGTTTAAGGCTAAAATTCACTGATTATGTTAATTGTTTAGCTCTAAGGAAAAGGGGGATACCAATCATTACGGTATTCCCTTAATTATTTTTTAGTTTAATTAGAGAAATAGAAGGAATAAGATTCAGTTTGCCTGGCACTAGAAATTTTCTTACACTTCATGTTTTAGAATAGGAAAAAAATCATAGCATAAATTACCTATAAATGGAATAAAAAAAGTTATAAAAAAGTGTTGACATGAAGGGTTGTAGATGCTATAATCATTTTTGCTGACGCGGTGATGAAGATATAAGCGTAGCGGACAAAGTGCAAAAGATATATAAATTACAGCACTAAGAACATTGATAACTGAACAGTGAAACAACCTTGAAATTCGTTGAGAATAAAGTCCAGGCAGAAATGTTTGGCAAAGAACTGTGTAAGGTCTTAGGATCGGACACAACCCTAAATCAGTAAACGGAATCAAAGATTGATAACTAAGGCAACTTAGAAGTCAGCTAAGTTCTGAATGGTTAAAACA
>JAEWMB010000017.1 GCA_023457255.1 Bacillota bacterium
AGAGGTCGAAATAGTATGGTTGACTAGTAGGGGAGATAAACCTATAGAATATTATCATAAGAACTTATATGGAATGGGACTTAAGTTTATTAAACCGGAAGAGATTACACCATGTGATATTATTTTCACAGCATTACCTTCAGGTCAAATTATGAAACAGGCACGAAGTTTGATAGAAAAAGGAACTAAAGTGATAGATCTTGGAGCTGATTTTAGACTGAAAAAACGAAACGATTGGGAAAAAATTTATGGTAAAATTCATACAGATTGGGAAATAGCAGAAGAAGCAATTTACGGCATTCCTGAATTTCATCGGAATGAGGTTAGGAATGCCAGAATAATTGCAAATCCGGGCTGTTTTTCTTCTGCTGCAATATTTGGATTAGCTCCATTGGTGCATAATAATTTAATTGATACTAAGAAAATAATAGTTGATGGTCTTTCAGGAACAGCAGGTGCGGGCGCAGAGACAGATAGGGCGATACACCATCCGGAGATCGGTAACAATATCGTACCGTACAATGTGGTTGACCATAGACATACATATGA
Source organism: Bacillota bacterium (assembly GCA_023457255.1). GTDB lineage: Bacteria > Bacillota > Clostridia > Lachnospirales > Lachnospiraceae > Lachnoclostridium. The sequence goes on from JAEWMB010000017.1 coordinate 550, forward strand.
GATAGAACAGGAGCTAAGTATCATTAGCAGTACCGATGTTGTAGTGCATTTTACTACCTCCTATGTTCCCATTACCAGAGGCATTTTAGATATTTGTCATTGCTTTCCTGTTGTAGGCGTAAGTAGAGATGAGTTAATTAATCTATATAAAGATTATTATAAAGAAGAAGCATTCATAAAAATTATTGATTTACCGAAAGAGGAAGATGCTTCATGGCAGTACATTCCATACCCTTGGGTATCGGCTGTATCAGGAACAAATTATTGTCATATAGGCTTAGATGTAGACGAACGAAGAGGTAGAATCGTAGTATTCAGTGTGCTTGATAGCATAGGCAAAGGTGGAGCACATGCGGCGGTACAAAATATGAATTTATTATTTGGTCTAGACGAAAGGACGGGTTTAAAAAGATCAGGATTACATCCTTATTAAATTTGTCTTGTTTCTTATACTGTTATAACAATTTTGAGAGTATAACAGTGCATGTTGAGACGTGCGTATTTTTGCCCCACAAAAATTCACAAACATCTCCATCGTCTTTATAAACCGGAAAATTGAATAAGATGGACTTCAGAGGCAACTCTGATTTTTCTCTTCATCGCTGACTTTATCATACACTTTCTCGAAGTTTGCCAATAAGGTGTAGATGTTCTCTAAGGTAATAGCATCTTGCTCTACGGCTTTACGGTGTAACTTTACATCCCTATTTTCTTAAAGCTCTACAATAATATCGTATAGTCCATCAAAGTATTGATTCTGATTGTATCATTTTTATTCTCTATACAGCAGCTAAACTAAGAGATTTGTTTGTTAAACTTTTTGGATAATAGGCATATCCACACAGCTATTACAACAATGCTTATAAGCAAATTACTTGTACTAAAATCAATTATAACCTTTGCCGCCCAAAATGACGGTAGGAATGCTCCTAAATATTGACGTGCATCAGTAATAAAAAACGGTATTGCTACACCAAGTATTATTAACCCTCCGAGCTTTGCAATCGCCATACCCTCAACCTTATTTGCTGAAAGGGAAACAATAAGCAGGGAAATGATAATACCGATTGGAGCAGTCAATATGGATAGAGCTACCATTTCAAATAGGCCTATATCAGTGAGCGAAAAGAAAAGTAACATTATTACTGAAAATACCGCAGATATGGCGGCAGGAAAGCCAAGCCGTGATAGCAAATAGCCCGATTTTCCCACAGGAGTTACTGATAAATAATTTGTTATGTTTGTATCCTTTTCTTCTAAAATTACCATAGCCGAAGCAAAGCAAAACATATAGGGAGTTACCACGGCAAGGAAGATGTCAAACAGCAGATAGTACGATGAAAGAATTGCAGCTTTCGCAAAATAGTCACACAACATTTTTTCACCAATGGGTACGGAAAATTTAAAAATAATGCCTGTGATGATAGGTAACAAGCAAATGACAAGCAGTATGCTATCGTGGCTCATTTGAAATAGAAACTGTTTGAATGAAATAAACATTGTTCTCATAGTTTGGCACCTCCCACGGCTTTAAACATTTTTTCTGTGGATTTCAAGGCGATAAAATAGAATACACCAAGCCACACAGCGAATACAATAAACATTAACGTTAGGTTTCCTATGTTGCCGCTAATAAATCGCAACACAATATTTCCTGCGTGGAACACAAAAGCAGGGTGACTATATCCGAAAAGCTCCGCAAGCGGTGGCAGCATCAAGGCAAGCATTATCGGTACGGTAATAATAAGAAATTGATTTAAGCTGCTCGCTTTTGCCGCTACTATGATTCCGAGAAGCGAAAACAATATTGATCCTGAAAATGTACCAACAATCACCCACAGCATATTTTGTGCTTCGCTGATAATGCCGATTATTGCCCCGACAAGTGTTGAAATAAGCCCCAGTGACACAACCTTTGAGAAAATATATTCCCATTGTTTAACAGGTGACACAGCAAAGGAGGATAGTACACGCTGACTTTTTTCAAGTAGCACAATCGCACCCATAAAGAATAGCCCAAGGGTGGCAGGATCGGTAAATATTATCACGGCAGATACTTTTGCCGTTGCAAATGACGGCACAAAAGAAAGCACTATGATATAAATTATCGTTAAAAATGCGTAAAGAAAGTAAAAACCATATTTCAGTTGGAAGCGAAAATCGCCGAGCAATAGCCTTCTTAATCTCATTGCAATGCCCTCCCGGTAACATCTAGGAATATCTCATTTAAAGTAGGCTCGCTGCTATGTATCGAGAGCAGTTTGTTTTCTGAAATCAACCTTTGAAGCAACTTGTCATTACCTGATGCAGACATCAAACATTCTCCTGTCTGTTCACCATTCTCAAAGTAGGTATATCGCAGTTTACTTGCTCCCTTTGACATAATGAGATTGTGTGGCGTGTCTAAAGCCTTAATTTTACCATCAACGACAAAAGCCACTTTGTCACAAAGTTCTGCTGCATCTTGCATATTGTGAGTGGTTAAAATTATCGATTTTCCCTTTGTCCGTTCTGCCTTGATAATTTTTTTCATGTCAAAGCTATTTGAGGGGTCAAGTCCGCTTGTAGGCTCGTCAAGAAATATGATATCGGGGTTGTGGAGGATGGCTTTAATAAAGTTAAGCCTTGACTTCATACCCTTTGAATAATCGGATACCTTTTTATCACCGTCATTATTCAAATTTACCATACGTAGTAGTTCATCAACTGAAACTAACTGGCGAGAATATAACGAGCCGAAAAATTCTAAATTCTGTCTTGCTGTCAGTTTTTCATAGAGTGAGGGAAATTCAAAATCAACGCCGATATTTTCGTAAAATGAATTTGTGTGGCGGCTTACTTCAATACCATTGACCATAGCACTACCGCTATATCCCGAAAGCAAGCCTGTAAGGATTTTCTGCAAGGTGCTTTTCCCTGCACCAGACGGTCCGAGGAAGCCGAATATTTCTCCTTTTGAAACAGAGAAATTCATGTTTTCTATGAATGGTTTTTGCGTATAGCTAAAATACAGGTTTTCTACTCTAATCATTTTGCACCTCTCTTTATAATATTTGACTATTTTAGAATAAACAGTCAAATAAATTATTGTTTTTAATCCGGCATTATTTTGTCGGACTTTATTAAAACATCTGAATAAGCAAGCCTTGTATCAACAAACGCAATGATAAATCATAATGCAGTTCTCCTACTTCTTCTTTGTGTAAAGTAGAAAAATATAGTGCTCTAAAAGCCGCAGAAAAACTGTTTACATCAATTTGAGATTTAATTGGGAGCAGGGAAAATATTTTATCTATCATTGAATTGTCATGCTCCAAATGATTGTCTAATATTTTGCCCGGTAACTTTCGTGATAACACTTCTATTTCATCCGAATTTAGTATTCTTAAAATAGGGTTTTCTTCTGTAATCTTAAAAAAGTTAAAAAAGACATCTGTTAGCTGTTCAATAGAAACAGAAGTTAAGTCAATATCAGAAAGCCTATCCATCATTTTCTTTTCAATAGCGTTGTGCTGTTCTAAAATCACATCAAACAACAACAATTCTTTTGACTGATAAAACAGGTAAAAAGTGCCTTTAGGAATCTTAACACGTTTTACGATTTCATCTACTGTAGTGCGGCGAATACCAAATTGAGCAAGACATTTTGCTGCTTCCTCTTTTAATCGCTTCTTAATATATTCTTTTTCCTGCTCAGAATAGCTTTTGGGCATCAATCTCACCTCTATATTGACTAATTTAGTTCATATAGTCAATATATCTGATTGAGATGGCAAAGTCAATATCAATGTTAAAAAAGGGGAAATTAAGTTTTTGTAAATGCTAAAGTTATTTTGTTGACGTGAGAGAATACTTTCATGTTAAAGTTCAAGAAGGAAATGGAAAAACATTTTTGTCAATTGTCCCATAACATCATTTCTTTTCAGTATTGCGATGCTGCAACGTATTTTAGGTTATACGCTTTATAATACTTATCTGCTGACATTACTATGAATAAATCGAAATATATAGGAAGATAATAGTAAAAATAAAACTATTATTGATATATGAGAGAACGTCAAATAGATGCAGGAGATTAATATGGCAGCCAAAGTAAATTTAAGCGAAGTGACAATAGATGAATTAAGTAAGACAATAAAAAATAAAACTTTCTCTATAAAAGAGATTGTTTCACAATATTTAGAGCAAATTAATTCTTTCGACAAAGGTTTTAATGGATTAAATTCTATTCTTGAGATAAATTCTGATGTTATTACAATAGCAGAAGAGCTTGATGAAAAAAATAAGGATGATGCTGGTTTGCTTTATGGGGTACCTATTCTTTTAAAAGATAATATAAATACAGCAGATAGCTTGCACACATCGGCAGGATCATTGGCATTGGCAGATTCAAGTCCAGAAACGGACGCTGAGATTGTAAAAATTTTGAGGAAAAAAGGCGCGGTTATTCTCGGCAAAACAAATATGACTGAATTTGCCAATTATATGACGAAAGGAATGCCAAACGGATATAGTTCGAGAGGAGGAATTGTAAAATCACCATACGTTTTAGGTGAAAACCCGGCAGGTTCCAGCACCGGTTCAGGAGTTGCAGTAGCAGCTAATTTATGTACGGCAGCTTTTGGCACGGATACTTCTGGCTCTATCATATCCCCCGGTTTAAAGAATGGTATTGTAGGGTATCGTCCAGGCAAGGGTACTTTGAGCATGAAGGGAATTATACCCATAAGTTTTACTCTTGATATGGTTGGTCCCATGACAAGAACCGTTAAAGATGCAATTATTATTTTTAATGAATTAACAGCTAATAAAATACACTTTACAGAAAAGACAAATCTTAAAGGTACTGTAATAGGAATTGATCAATCTACCATAGATAATATGCCGCAGGAAGAAGAAAAGAAGGTTAATGGTGTGTTAGATAAGTTAAAGGAAGCCGGTGCAATCTTAAAACGAATACATCTCAAAACAATCCCTAACAAAAAGATAGATAACATTAAAAAGTATGAGTTTAAATATGCTATGAATCAATATTTAGCTGAATTACCATTGGATTATAAAATAGAAAATTTAAAGGAGATAATTGAATTTAACAATATTCATAAAGAAGAAACTTTAATATATGGTCAAATATTATTAGAAGATGCCCAGAATAATACCTCTGGTGAAATGACAGAATCTATTTATCTGGATACATTAAAAGATATAGAGTTCACTAAACTATATATGAAGGATCAGCTAAAGGATGTAAATGTATGTATTGTATTTAAAGATCACCCAATTGTTCAATATGCAGGTCTACCGGCGATTACAGTACCCTGCGGGCTATATAATGATGGAATGCCTTTTGGAATGAATATCATCGCCCAAACTGATGAAGAATTATTAAACACAGCTTATGCAATAGAACAAATCGCAGGCAGAAGAGTTAAACCTAAATTTATTGGGTATTAAAAAAACAGTGATTACACTAAAGTCCATCCGCAAAACCATCCGCACCGCCAATAATTTGGGTATTAAAAAACAATGATTACACCGGGCTTTTATCTTTACTAAATTAGATATCGAAAAATGGGAGTTATCATGTTATAATGAATGCAGCTATTTTATAAAAAACAAGGGCTGAACATCGAATTTGTTGAAAATATACCCTGACGCCAAGGGGGTAGCAGGCCCGAAGGTCATCAACGGTTAAAAGGTGATAATGAAGATGGCTGGTCTTGGTGGTGGCTCCGTTCTCCGGTAGAGTAAATGTAAAAGCCGTATATATTCATGGTACAGACCGAAATATAGGAATACAAAGCAATAATATTTTAAAAGGCAACCTAAGTGACGGCAAATGTAAAGGCGGTATTCGTCCTGCTTTGTGGTTGAAAATATAATTTAAAATAATTTTAGGAGGACTAAAACAATGACTTATGAAGAAGCTATAAGCCTGCTGGAACAGAAGGCAGGAAATAAAGACGGGTTAATCTCTCTGTCTACAATTGCACTGGAAAAGGGCAATGATGGCAGGTGCAAACCATCAGCACGTATTGTTGATGCATATTATGAAGATGGAGCTTTCTATACCGTCACCCATGAAAACACAAATAAAATGAGAGAAATTGCAAATAATCCAGAGGTTGTCATTTGCGTTATTGTAGAAAGCTTTACTGCAAGTGGGATTGGTGAAAATTTAGGATGGGTATGTGATGAAAAAAATACTGAGATAATATCAAAGTTGAGAAAAATTTTTGCTAATTGGTATTATATCGCTAACAATGAAGAAGATAAAGGTACTTGCATACTTAAAATACAGCTTACAAAAGGTCTTTGGAATGATGCACATGAAGGTATTAGAACCGAAATTGATTTTATCAATAAGACGGTAAGATAGATTATTATATAGAAAGGTTGAATATTGATAATAACAGTGTTTGAGCAAACTCTCCGTAACTTAAAACAATAAATTAATAACAGTATTATTAGCTCGAAGTAAATACATATTGACTTTCACTCAATTTGCATTCAATGTAGATTGGGTGATTTTTTTGTATTCTTTTGTTTTTGTAAAGAAATATTAATTTACCGAATCACTTATACAACCTTTTGATATACTCAAAGATATCTGAAGCCGTAAAACTTTGCTCTGTTAAAGCTGGTGATTGAACATGATAACATAATAATTACTGCAACCAATAGTTGCACAAAATCAACCTGCACTTTCTTTATTTCCTTTTAATTTTAATATATAATTAAGACATAGTTACACTGCCGACTTTGGAGGTAAAAAAATGATTTTTTCTGAGAAGCTACAACTTATCCGTAGAAGTAAAGGGTTTACGCAAGAACAGCTTGCTGAAATACTTGGAGTTTCCAGACAAGCTGTCGCAAAATGGGAGTCGGGACAATCCTACCCTGATATCAGCAATTTAATTCAAATAAGTGAACAATTCCATGTTACTGTGGATTACTTAGTCAAAGATGATGCTTGCCAAAAAAAGCCTAATGACTTACACATCGTGCAGATTGAAATCAGAAATTTTCTTATTACAGCAAAAAAGAAAACCTATGCGGGCAAGGGCCCAGAATCTAAAAGCATACGCTCTGGTTCGCATGATTTGGAATATGGAGAAGGTGATTTGCTCTATATCGACACCTTTTATGGCGGAGAAGCATTTTCAGGTGAAGAAGTCGTATGGATGAAGAATATTCCGATATATGCAATGAATTACTGTGGCAGAGTGATTGATGATAATTTTAGCAGTGATTTTTTAAAGGCGGCATTGCTTTGTGTTCCATACGATATGCCGTATCGAGGACCAAGTTTTTTTGAAGAAAATGGGTTTGTATATTGCTGTAAAGCAAGCGGCGATATGAACTGGTTTCAAGGTTATGAGGATATCTGCTATGAAAATGAAAAGATTTATGAATGCTTTTTTCATGGCGGTATGATAAAATAATTTTATATTTTAAATAATAATTGATATTTCGGATAAATTTAGAATTGGAGAAACTTACATATTATGCACATCAGCAGGTGGAACGGTGGCAATCCAATTTACTTTAGATTATCTTGAGCGCATATGCAATGACTTTACCAATACCTACTGTCAATTCATTTGCCTTGACATCGGTGTATTTGACAGATCAAATTATTTAATTTATGAAAGAGGTAAAAAATGAATCCAGAAACAAACTGGTTTATCAATCAATTAGAAGATAGTGACCACCTTATCAGCATGGTTCAGCATGGTGCCGGTAGAAGGCTTACTGCGTTTTGGTTATACTGCCGGTCTGAATGGAAAAATTAGAGTGAGGTAGTTGACTATCAAGGCAATATGGATGATTGGTTGATTATAGAAAAGATTGGGGACGTGCTGGTTGGAACAAGTATCCCTTACGATTACGAAAAGTCGAGGTTTTAACGGAGTATGACCCGTATCAAGCAAAAGATGGTTAATTAAGGATTTTAAGAGGAGGGCCATTTATAAAAAAGAAGAAAATAGAATACGAAAACATAAAAAGATTCGTGCCTGATAGCAAGCTCCTTTTTATGTTTCCGCCTGAATTTGATTACTTTTTATTTTCTCACTGTACCTGCATACAAGAGCATTTGATTTCGAACCATCTCCGCAAGTGAAGGGGAAACTTGTTCCAAATGCCATAGGACGATGCACTGCGTATTAGACTGGGCATCTACAAGTCCCGACGCAATATTATCCGCAAGGTTCTTTCTCTCTGCTGCGGAAAAGGACTTATATTTCTGAGTCGCTTGTGTAAAATTGTCTGGATTCGGGATTTCGGCACGCATGATTTCACCGGTGACACATCTGCCGTTTCCACTGGATGCCATAGATGCAGGAGACCAGTTTGGCTGTTTGTTGACAGGGATATTACGATAATCAGGACCCAGTCTGTGGCGCTGTGCATCGGAATAAATAAAGGTACGCCCCTGAAGCACCTTGTCATCTGAAAACTCCAGACCAGGAAGTAAATTCGCCGGATTAAAGGCTAATTTATCTACCTGCTCAGCATAATTTTCCGGATTACGATTTAAAACCATACATCCAACAGGTAAAAGAGGATATTGGGCTTCATCCCATACCTTGGTATCATCCAAAGGATCGAAGGAAAGCAGCTTTGCATCTTCAGGATTCATTATCTGTACACGCAGTTCGTATTCCACAGTCTTTCCATTTGCGATCGTGTCATATAGGTCTCGCCCGGCAATATCAGGGTCCTGGCATGCCAGACATTGAGCTTCCTGCTGGCTAATATACTGGGTTCCTGCCACAGGGAGCCAGTGATACTTCACGAAGTGGCGAACACCCTGTGCATTTCGCCAGACATAGGTACTCACACTATGCCCTTTGATATGGCGAAGACTCTTTACCGTTCCTAAGTCCGAGAAAAACCATATTAACATATTGGTTGCCTCGGGATACTTGGCAAACAGGCTCCAAAGTCTCTCTGGGTCAGGCAGATTATTCACCGGTGAGGGTGAAAGATGACTGATGATATTTGGTACACGAATAGCATCCCGTACAAAAAAGACAGGAAGATGATTGCAGAGCAGATCAAAAAATCCTTCCTCAGTATAAAACCTGGTGCTGAATCCCCGTACATTTCTTAAAGTATCCGGTGTCCCCTGATTGCTTGCAGCGAGGGAGAAACGCACTGCCACCGGCACTTGTTGATTCGGGGTCTGCAAAAATCCGGCTTTGGTATATTCCTTCATTGAGTGAGTGGTGTAGAAATATCCAAAAGCACCATATCCTTTTGTATGGATACGTCTTGGCAGTGTGGTGGAGAATACAAAGGTTTCTAAGGACTCATGCAGAACGGTATCCTGCAAAAGGACAGGTCCTTGTACACCCACTGTCTGAGAGTGAGATATCTCTGGCTTCCCTGTTTTTTTGGGTGTTACATTTGAGCAGGGAACTGGGGCAGACATCGGGCTACAGCTCTTATAAACACCTGGGTAAGGTGATTGAGATTGGTTACAATTCATCTGTTCGTTCTGACCGCCTGTCGGACATCGGATATTTCCTTCTTGTGATTGAAACCATCCGTTATTGTTGTGCATGTATAAGACCCTCCAAACTTTGTAAAGAACACAAAATAATATGATACAGTGTATTCTTAACTTTCATAAATAATACCACGATATTCGTATGCTTCAATTTTTACAAACCGATATATTAGATGGCTGGTGTTTATCGCCTGAAAGCAAGAAGACCGTAATGTGAACCATGTGACTGGAGAAAAAAAGAGAAGGAGGAATACGACTATGCAGGTAATTATTGTACTTATTTTTGGACTTTTAACGTTCCTTGGCTTATTGGTAAATGCCGGACGAAAGCTTTTCATATGGCTGAGGCCGCTTTTAAACGGGGTTAGCCCACTTATATATGGGGTTTTGTATGGAGTTATTCTTGTGGCAATATTGGGTTCTTTTGTTATCAGCCGTATACCTAACAATGGAGTACCTCGAATTATTTTAATAATAGGGCATTATGCTCTTGGTTTTCTTGTATATCTTGTGATGTTTATAAACTTTGCAGATTTACTGCTGTTTTTAGGTAAGATTGTCCATTTACTGCCTACACCCCTGCCAAGACAGACCGCCCTGATTACAGGAGCTGCTGTGATGCTTATTGCAGTCAGTGTTTCAGTTTATGGTACCGTTCACAGCCTGTCAATAAAGACTCAAAGTTATGAGGTGCAGCTTCATCAGGCAGGAGAAGGGGAGGAAACAGATTTTCTTCAAATTGTCCAAATCAGTGACTTGCACTTAGGATACCTAATAGACCAAGGTCATGTTCAAAAAATTGTGAAAGCAGTAAATGCTGTTAACCCTGATATTGTCTGTATCACAGGCGATATTTTCGACGGAGATATAACCTCTTTAAAAGATCCTATTGCACTTCAGCAGTTGCTTAGTGAGATTCGTGCACCTTATGGCGTTTACGCTTGTCTTGGTAATCATGATGCCGGGGCAAGTTATAGGCAGATGTTAGAATTCTTATCGGGAGCCAATGTACAAGTACTGCAGGATGAGGCAGTCGTAATTGATGATAGATTGATCTTAGCAGGTAGAAAAGATTCCTCGCCTATTGGCGGACAAGGGGATAAACGAGAAGAGTTTGCAATACCTGTTGGTGCCAAACATCTTCCCGTAATCGTAATGGATCATCAGCCTGGTAACATTAGGGAATACGGAGATAATGCTGATTTGATTCTTTCCGGGCATACTCATCGCGGACAGATATTTCCTTTTAACTTCATTACCAATGCGATATTCGATGTGGACTATGGATATTATCAGATGCCGGATAACGGACCGCAAGTTATCGTGACTTCCGGTGCAGGAACATGGGGACCGCCGCAAAGAGTAGCCACTGACAATGAGATTGTATCTATTCGAGTGGAGCTTCCAAGAATCAATTAATCTATTTCCATATAATCTTACTAAGAAAGGAATATAGTTTCTAAAGGCTGCTGCTAAATCAGCCTTGAAAGTTTTTTGCCATCAAGAGCTATGCACTTCTGGTTTATTTTATGTTTTTTCGTACTACACACCATAGAGAAATTCTATCATTGTATTAATTCGAATGGGGCAGGGAATGTTATAATCTCATGTTTGCAAGAATAAATTGTATCATATCAAATAGGTTTAAGAAGGTAGAAAGATGAATTATAGCAATGAAGATGTGTGTCAATACAAGGTGGATCTGCCATATCCGCCGGTGAAGGTGATTGGGCCAAATTCTGTTTATGCTTGTGAGATGCTCAGTAACATGAGTGAGGTCGTTTCTGAAATGAGTGATGTTACCCGGTACTTCTACATCTCTGTTGTAACAAAGGCGCAATATGGCTGGATCTCAACATGCTTTCATCATATTAGTATTGTTGAGATGCATCATCTTAATATATTCGCTGAACTTGCATCGCTGCTTGGGGCAGATCCGCGGCTCTGGAATTGCCATAAACATGAGAAGTGGTGGTCACCCTCGTTTATTGACTATCCATGTGAGTTATGTGCATTAATAATGGAATCAATTAAAGCGGAGGAGGCTGCCATTCGTAAGTATTCCAGGCAGGCAAGCACCATCTGCGATAAAAATATCGTGGCGGTTTTGCGGCGCATCATATGCGACGAGGAACGGCACTTACAGATTTTCAGAAAGATGTGCCAACAGCTATAAAGTATGGCGGGAGGATTTTTCTAGGTAAGAGAACTTATTATGTAACAGGGTTTTTTAACGAGGCGGAAAGGAAGAACAGTGGTTTTAGTGAAGAAAACGGGCGGTATAAGGTGCTTTATAACCGATATTTAATAGGAAATTTGGTAATCTATAAAAATATCAGATAGAAGTACTTGATTGCAAAAAGACTCTGGTATTTCATAAAAGGGGTAGTCTATATACATCAGAAGAAATTAGTATTATAATTTGACAGGACTTGATAAATTGTGTAAGATTATTATGATTTTCTTACATTTACCAGAAGCAGAAAAATATACTAAAAGGGGATTTTGAGTTATGGAAAGACAAAAATTTAAAGCCACAAGGTTGTTAGCAGTGATTGCATTATGCTGTGCTCTAATTGCAGGAAACTTTGTAATGCCTAATATGGCAGCAGAGGCGGCAACGAAAAAAACAGCAATCAGTGCAGCCTCTATGACGATACCTGTTGGTAAAATGGAAAGTAAGGTGTATTGGAATAAGAATATCTATGAACTTAGCAATGCACAAAAACTTACCGTAAAAAATACTGTAAAAGGTGCAACTTATCAATTCACTTCCAGTGACACTAAGGTTGTTAAAGTCGGTAAGGATGGCGGTTACTTAACCGGTGTTAAGGCTGGTACTGCAACCATAACTTGTATACAGACTTACAAGAATAAGAAAACCACCGTAGGAAAATGTAAGGTTACGGTAAAGAATGCCGCATTAAAGATTACGGAGTTTGGTAATGAATATGCGATTGGTACTTATGGTTATAATCTATCCGACTATTTTGCTGCGCTAGATCCATTATTTAGTATTACATACCGTAATCCTGGAGCATCTTATACTTTAACCTCAAGCGATAAAAACTTGGCAATAAAAGAAATTAAGTACGATGCTTCAAAAGCAAAAGATGTTTCAGATAGCAAGGAATATCAAGAGGTAATGAAGGATTATATTGGTAAAGCTTATTTTTACGGATATGAATTTACGGCAAAGAAGGCTGGAACTTATACAATTACAGTAAAAGAGACATATAATAAGAAGACAAAGACGGTAGGAAGCTTTAAAATAGTTATAAAAGCAGCTAGTGTTTCTGACTCCAAAGTAGATTTATTACTAGGAAATAATTTAAATGCATTTAACCTACTGAGTTTCCCAAAACAAAATACACCATACTATTTTAGTATCAACAATTATGATGCAAAAAATCCAGATAACAATGCAGTAACTTTAGTTAAGAATGGCAGTGAGTTGTATTTATATGCGAACAAGACCGGTACTGCAGAAGTGACAATAAGGGAGGAGTCTGAAAAGGGAACTGTGATTGGAACTGTAAAAGTTGCAGTATCTGAGGCTCCTTGCGAGAATATTACTGTAGATTCCGAGTATACCACCTATGTAGGCGACTATTTTAACATATATTATGAGCTGGAGCCATGGGACACAACGGATAAAGTAACAATTGAATCTAATAATCCTAAGGTGTTAAAAGTTGCATACAATGAAGAGTATGAGGAATGGGAGTACACACCTTTAAAAGTTGGTGAGGCTAATATTACGATTCAGTGTGGAGACCAATCTGTGGTATGTAAGGTTATAGTAGAAGAGTGGTAATAATGCCATTAAAAAAAATGAAATAATCACCTCTGGCATATGAAGTGACCAACCCCCTTTTGTTAGACAAAAAATCTAACGAAAGGGGGTTTTTATGTCAAAGAGAAAGTACCACCATTGGAAAAGAAACGGAGAGAAGAAACGGTTGCAATCCGATTTTCTCCATATAAAAGACTTAGACTTTTTGTAAAAAATCAAATAGATAGAGATGACATAGATAGCAAAAATAGCCGACTCTCACCAGAACATGTTAGCGGTCCAAACGGTTTAATTCTGGTTATGAATGGCTATTTTTTTTCGCTTTAATTTTTATAAACTCTAAGATATCATCCTGATCATTTGGAGATATTTTTTCAAAACAAAATAATAGTTCTTTTTCTTTTCGGTTTAACATCTTTAATTTCTTTTCATTATCCGGATTCCCTAAATAGTCCAAGAAGTCTGATAGCATATTGGAAGATATGTTATTATTTTCAGGAGACATATAGGTTTCTGATGAATGAGGAGATAACAGCTTTAGCAACTCATTTACAGGAATATGATAGAGTGAAGCCAGTTTATACAGTGTATCGGTTGTAGGCGCATTCCGTCCGGTTTCATAGTGAGAATATGCTTGTCTTCCTATATTCAGATAGGAGGCTACAAATTCTTGAGTATACTCAAAAGACCTTCTAAGTTCTTTTAATCGTTTTGCGATAGGATCATTGTTCATGCAATCACCGTCCTTAAGATGATTATAATAGCTTTTTACAAAACAAAGGATATTTTAAATAGCAATATATCACATAACGTGCTATAATAAGTAGCACAAAAAGAAAATAGAAAAGAAATATTGCTAATTCACGGTTAAGAGAGAGGAACAAGAGTAATCGAGACTTTTAATGGAAGGTCTAAGTTAGGTGGTAGGGATGAAAATAAATATTTATAATACCATACTAAATGAAGAAACAAGACATAACGAATTAAGGGTAGAAAAAAGTATTATTTGCGAAGATGGTGACAAGCTAAAATCACCGTCCGGAATTCAAAAACTGATGATAGAACAATTTGAGCTTCATAAGAAAGCCGAGGAATATGTATATTTAGTTTCCATGGATATTAAGTGCAACCCCTTGGGTATCTTCGAGTTATCACATGGTACTGTGAATAGCTCCTTAATTATGCCGAGAGAAATTTTTATACGTGCCTTGCTCTCCGGTGCCGTTGGGATAGTGATTATACATAATCATCCATCTTCTGATATCACGCCGAGTAAGCAGGATTTGCTGGTAACAGAAAAAATCGCGCAAGCTGGGAAGATGATAGGAGTAGAATTATTAGATCACATTATTATTGGAGGGAATGAATACTGCTCCTTGAAAGAGCTGGGAGTGTTATGACTTTAGATAAGTTTGGAAGGACATAGATTTAAGAAAAAGGGTAATAAATGGTGTCTTTGATTATACTTTTTATTCGGAGATCAAAATTTGATGGTGAATGAGAATTACTGTGGGGCTGATGCATTATCTCTATAAATAAAAACCTGTACATTTTATTAAAGCACGAATCTTGCGTGACAAAATGTACAGGTTTTTTTGAATTGAAAAAGGTTTTAAGAGATACCTTCACTTTATTCCCCTTCATAATAGTTTTTTTTATCCGTATTTTTGAAAAAAGTAGCCGATTCATTTTGAAGGATAATACCTACCTTATCGGAGTCGGGATAATGAATAATATCCGGTGAATTTGAGGTATCAAAATCAATGTATTTTAAAGGTTCTGATTCGGAGGTATTTATTATCTTATGTGCTCCTGCCTCGCAAGGAGGACAAACGATAATATCTCCGGTTTGTATTTTTTTATCTCCTTTCTTGGTTTTTAACACCCCTTGACCGCTTAGAATATAGAATGCTTCCGTATTTACCCTATGGTAATGATACGGATAATTTGCTTTTTTAGGAGGTATTTCATAAATCGCAACATAACATTGGTTAAAATCTTTCCTAGGTGTGATTTCATACTTAACATATTCATAATCTTGATGTTCTGCCTTATGTTTGCCTATCAGACTCTGTTCATTTACTATCAAAATCTCGTCGTTCATTGCTAACCTCATTTCCGGTACCATAATACCTATAATAGTTTATTATATCATTTGTATGATAGAGGTACTAGTTATATTAGTAGTTCATGCCATTCAAATTAGAAAACAAAAAGTAAAAAATAATCTTAGGAGAATGTAGTATTTCCATAAATTTCAACTCGGGAATAAATAACTTTTAAAACCTAGAACCTTAAAGAATAAGAAAGAGGTTCTAGGTTTTTATGAAGTAATGTAATATTATTAATTAATGCAACGATAGATGAGCTTTGTTAGCTCGACTCGGCTTGAAATGTTTAGTTTTTGATATACATTGTATAAAATACGTTTTACAGTTCCTTCGCTGATTTTTAGTTTATGTGCAATATATTTATTTGATTCATTCCGGGCTACTAAAGAAGCGACCTCTAATTCTCTTTTTGTTAGGATATGCTCTAATTGATTATCATCCATCATATTTTCCGGAATTGTTCCTATAAATAATACCTTACTTGAATTTTTGATTATTGTGTTAATCGGTATAAAAGACATGTGAAAGGGGTAAGTAATCCCATGACTATTTTTTAGGTGAAAAACGGTTTGGGTGAAGATATTATATTTTAAAGTATTCTTAAATTCCGTTGTATCAATAATATCTTCCGGCTGTATTTGAAACTCTTCCAGGATTTCATAAAATTGCCGGTTTCCCAAATCACAATATTTTTTATTATCATTTATAAAAATAGTACAGCTTGCATATCTGGAAACGTTAGGGAAGAAGGTTTGATGAGAGTACTGTTTAAATTTTTCATTTTCATAATCCTCTTTTGAAATACAGATGGTTAATACCTGAATTTCATTTACTATATTTTTTGAGGGTATTAAACAAAATTTAAAATATTGCACGCCACTTCGACAATCAATACAATCAACAAACTCCATAACTTTCCTGCTATTTAAGCAGCTATCCAAAATGCCGTATAAATTCGAGTTATAGATGATGCCATTTAAAAAAGTAAGGCTTTCATTTAAAAATTGCTTACTATCCAACATAGGAAGCGGTATTCTATCGTCAGCACTGCAGTAATATTGGTCCCCTTTTTTTTGAATCGTTAGAAATTGATAATTTGTATAGTTTAGCTTTAAAAAATTTGATTTCCTATCGGCAATGAGTGAATGCTTCGATTCACAGATTCTCTTTCCAATATAAAGCAGGGAATTATCCTCATATATGACTCTGTATTTCCATACATATGTTTCATCAATACTGCTATTTATCGACTTTTCATATTTGGTTAGATAGGAACAGGATTCATTATTGGAACGATAATAAAAAAAATCCTCAGTTAATTCTTGAGTAATATTTTTATCAAAGATTTGATTTACCTTATTACCAAGTACATCATCGCTTAATTTTAAAAAAGATAATAAGGTATCATTAGCATACTTAAGAATTAGTTCATCACGATGATTTAACTTTAAATACATAATTCTACATTCTTCTTTTTTTAGTTTGATGTTAACCTCTAATGATTTGATTTCTGATAATGTCATTCTTTCCTCCTAATACAAGATGGTGCTAAATAAATTATAGAGTCTGTGTTACTCTTTTGTTAGCACCATAGTATTCATCTGATTTATTTTCATTTTATATGAGTATTTATTCAGTGACGGGATTACGGAAAGGCTTTGTAAGTTCAACATGACTTGTGATTCTCAACTTTCGATAGATAGTATACCCCGTGTGTTTTGAAATTCCTTCACTAACATTTAATTTGTGTGCAAAGCCTTCCAATAAAAAGGTCTTTTTTCCACTAAACGTAGTGTTTTCGCTTTCTTCGATACCTAATGCCTCAAATTTGTTCATTATTATCCTTCTCCTTTATGGTAATTATTAGTACTATTTTATTATATACTAATAATTTCCAAATTCATAGGTAGAAAAGTAATATTTTGGAGAATATGAATAAAAATTCTTCGGATGTATATTTATTAGGTAAAATACGAAGGTTCTTTTATGAAAACGATATCTATTTCAATTTATTGTATAAATATTATAATTTCCATACAATGAGTAAGGTTTTTCCTTTAATTCAATCAAAAGATATTCATATTGCAAAAATTTATTGATTATTTAAGTCTTATTCCTTATAATGGTTAAAATATTTGACAGGAGGGTAAAACATGGATTTTGAAATTTTAAGAAGTATGTACAATGATACTGAACGAGTTGATGCACTCTACCGGATTATGAAAGAAGATACCAGATTAAATCACTCCAAAGCAGCAAGTGTTGAGTTTATTACAACAACAACTTATATCGAAAAATACTTAAAAGAGGGCGACCGTATCTTAGATCTTGGCGCCGGTGCCGGGGAGTATAGCTTGTACTTTGCAAGAAAAGGTTATGAGGTATCCTCTGTAGAGCTGGCGAGTGCCAATATTGAGGCATTTCAAAATAAGATTACAAAAGAGGATAAGATTCAGCTAATCCATGGCAATGCACTTGATCTTAGCTGCTTTAAAGAAAATAGCTTTGATGTAGTACTGCTCCTTGGACCACTTTATCATTTATCAAAGGAGGAAGACCGGCAAAAGTGTATTGCTGAAGCAAAAAGAGTATTAAAGCCAACAGGAACGATTTTTTTTGCCTTTATATTAAATGATATGGTTATTTTAACAGAGTTTTATTATCGCCCAAAGTTTTTTCTTGAGAATAGCTATGACCATAAGACCTTTAAGGTTGAAGATTTTCCCTTTGTCTTCCTTACAGTAGAAAAAACTCGTGAGATGTTAAAGACGGCAGGAATACGAATACGAAAAGAAGTTGCGTCGGATGGGGTCAGTGAATTGCTTGAGGATAAAATTAATGCGATGGATGATGAGAGTTTTAAACAATATTTAAAGTATCATCTGTATTGCTGCGAGAAACCAGAGATGTTAGGGCGAAGTAACCATTTGTTAACTATAGGAGAAAAATAACTGTATCGGCCATATACTTACAGTGAATACTTCATCGGATGGTTAACCGGAGTACTAAGGAAATGAGAAAAAGGAGCAGCTTTGAATTCCTTGACACCAATACCATCTATGTGTATTCTTAATTTAGATAAATATCTAAATATAAGGAGATGAGAAATTGAGTTTTCAGGAGAGTTTTAAGGCTCTTTCGGACCCGACTAGAAGAGAAATCATAAATATTTTAAAACGTGGAAAGTTAACTGCTGGGGAAATTGTAGAGCACTTTACTATGACAGGAGCTACGATTTCTCATCATTTAACAATACTAAAAGCCGCAGGGCTTGTTACGGATGAAAAGAAGGGAAAATATATCTATTATGAGCTTAACTTATCCGTTGTAGAGGAAATTATGGCATGGTTTGCAAGCCTTAGGGAAGAAAAGGCTTGAAAGAAAGGCGCTTTCAGCCCACCAAACTACTTACACAGAAATGGAGAGAAGAATGAGAACGTTGTTTCGTCAGGAAAATTATAAGACATGGTTGATTGCTATAATCTCATTGCTCCTTGCAATGATTGCATATCCGTTTTTACCCGAGGAGATTCCTTTTCACTTTGGCCCAACCGGAGAGGTGGATCGCTATGGTGGAACATGGACAATATTTTTAATACCGGCAGTTATTGTGTTTCTTATTGTTGCAGCCGAATTATTCCGTTTTGCCGATCCAAAGAAGCAATCCTATGATAAATTCTCCAAGCAATATTACAGGGTGCATTTCTTAGCGTCTCTGTTGTTTATACTCATGGAAATCTATATCATCGCAGTAAGTGTTGGGATTGAGGTAATGAATATCAACCATCTTATACCTGCTGTAATTGGAATGCTGTTTTTAGTAATCGGGAATAGTATGCCAAAATTTAAGCATAATTACTTTTGCGGAATAAGAACCTGTTATACGTTAACAAATGAGGATGTTTGGTTTATGACTCACCGTTTCGCAGGAAAGTTATGGTTTCTTGGAGGATTTGGTATGATATTAACTGTATTTTTGCCAACGGATGCTACTATGATAGTTTTTATTATAATCGTAGTGGCCCTAACGATAATACCGATTCTGTATTCTTATTTTTCATATCAACGAATCAATAATAAATAAGTTTTATATGCAAAGCAGCTTTTGATATGGTAAGGATATGAATCAACAGCATCTAAGGCAATGGTTTTATAACGTATTTAAGAAGAGCAATATTAAAACATTTAAAAAGAGAGATGGAACTATTCTTTAGAAGTCATAAAAGCTTAGAAAATAGTTTCTCTCTTTTTCTTTGTAATAAATTTCAAATATTTGGATTGTTCAGTTGAGTTTAAGTGCTTAACAAAATGTATTAGTTCAAAAAGATTCGATATTTACCTATATTAAATAGATTATATTATAACTTAACAATATTTTGTTAAGTTTAAATTATATGCAATATATATAAAATATTCCTAATAAAATAAGATATATATGTGCAACAATACTTGACAATTTGTATTGATTACGTTAAAGTAAGGCTATTAGATTTCATAATACAAGCCAATAGCATATGAGCAGGGAGGATTAAGATATGATGGTAGAGGCTTTCTATCATAACCCAATGAGTAGTTACGCCTATGCAGTAAGTAGTGAGGAAATCAGGATTCGGTTCCGAACGAAAAGACAGGATGTGAATAAGGTTTTACTTCACTATGGAAGGAAGTTCGCTTGGAACGAGCAGCATCAAGTGGAAATGAATAAATTATATACCGATGCCTATTATGATTACTATCAAGCAAACTTAAAGGTATCGGATAATCGGATTGGATATTATTTTGAAGTATTTCATAACGAAGAGCATTGCTTTGTTACGGAAGCCGGAATTAAGGATGAGTTTTGTGAGGAAACCGCGCATTGCTTATATTATCAGTATCCAAGTATAAACTCGGCAGATTTGCTGACAAAACCGGGATGGTATGAGAATGCGGTATTTTATCAGATTTTTGTAGACCGCTTTGCAAACGGCGATCCAACCATTAACCCGGGGAATACAGTGGCATGGAATTCAAAGCCGGAATCAAAATCCATCTATGGGGGTGACTTTGAAGGAATCAGAAAGCATCTATGGTATCTTGAGGAATTAGGAATTACAGCGATTTATTTCACACCTCTCTTCGAGGCATCTTCAAATCATAAATATAATACAACGGATTATAAAAGTCTTGACCAAAACTTCTTTTAAGAAAATTCCGGGATACCGTAAAAAGCTTGGGAACAGAATTAATTATCATCGGGGAGAACTGGCATGATGGAACGCCGTGGTTACGTGGAGATCAGTTTGATACCATAATGAACTATGCAGTGACCTTCCAATCTACAAGATATTTTGCAAAGCAGGAGATAAATGCAAGAGAGTTTAGTGAAGAACTGGCAGCTCTTCTTATGAGATATGGGGATACCATTAATGAACTTATGTTTAATCTGCTTGATAGCCATGATACCGAACGATTCCTTTTCTTATGTCAGGAGGATAAACGCAGACTTAAGAATGCGGCAGCATTTTTGTATTCTTATGTTGGTATACCATGCATTTTCTATGGAACTGAAATCGGACTTACGGGTGGATATGACCCATACTGCAGAGTGCCGTTCCCCTGGGAAAAGGAGAGGTGGGATGGGGAGCTTCTAACATTTTTTAAGCGTCTGATTTGGCTTCGAAAAAATTATAAGCCACTGACAAAAGGTGCCATATCCTTCCTTAGTACTGAGAAAATATTTATCATGAAGCGTATCTGCAAGGAAGAGAGCATCTATGTCGTTATTAATGGTACGGAGGAACCTCAAATGATTCCATCCGAAATAGCTCGGAATTTTGGAAAAGAGCTTCTTACCGGGGCATCGGATGGAAGAAGTATTCCGGCAATGAGCGCAAGTTATTTTGAAGGTTTATCTTAAGATTTTTTTGGGGTGTTACACGCTGCCTTCATTGCTGGGGTTTAATAAAAGCCGGTTCCCCGGACAGCAGTCATACTGAAGCTGCAGCAATCGTTCCATAATGTTAACTGCTGCCTTGGCCTTGGTTTGGTTGGTGAGTGTAATTGTTTTTATATCCTTGGAGAGTAAGTTGGATTTTTCCATCATTGTTAGCACAACCATTTTCTCTTTGTTATGATAGCGTTCGGCTTCTAACCCAAGGAATTCACCGAGTACAATTCCTGATTGGTTTTGATGTGCAGAAAGAAACTCTTGCAAATTATTATTGATGGTATGAATATAGATGTCTTCTTGTGAAAATCCTGCGGTAATGAATTCTTTTAGTTCTTTATTTAAAATATCTTCCATAACCAGAAACGGATGTTGGTCACCTAACATCCGTTTTGCTTCTGTTAAGATGACATGATAATTTGGATATACTTTGTAAAAAATATCATCGTTGATCTCACAATCAAGAAATAAAATCGGAACATAGTATTTTGTCGTTACTTGATGCAGTTTTTCGGAATTCATATCGATAATAAAGACAGCATCCAAGGAACGTTTTGCTATAATATCGGCTTCTTCTTCCAGAGATTTTGTGGTAGCTACAATGGTATCAAAACCAAGATTGGAAAGCTGCACTTGTAGTTCAATTGCTAAATCGTAATAAAGCATTCGTTTACTGGCCGTACTAAAATGAGTCCAGTTGATGATAACACCGACGAGATTGCTTTTTTGATGAGTAATGAGTTTTCCAGCGGGAGGTATGTAATTTAAGCGTTTTGCTGTTTCCAAAACCTTTATTCTTGTTTCATGCTTGATTTTTTCTTTTTCTGAATTATTAATTACATAGGATACCGTTGCAAGAGAGACGCCGCAGGCTTTTGCAATATCTCTCATTGTAGTCTTATTTTTTGTCACAAAAATCCCCCTTCCATTCTCTTTCATCTCAGTGTAATTTGTTTCCAATAAAAAATCAAGAGGTACTTTCGCTTCTCCTATCCATGTATTTCACTTGACAAGCTTGAGAAAAAACTATAATCTAATCCATAGAAAATCCGTAGGAATTATAGTCAGGGAATATCTTAACTTCATATGCGCGTATACCAAAGCGCGAAGGCGGGAGTAATTAGGCAGTACCAATCCGTATGCAGATAGGAATATGCATGGGATTCGTGCGGATTTATAAATTAGTAGAGTTCACATGTAAGTTTGTGCTTGTACACCGCAAACTTATTAATATATTGTTTTTAAAGCAAGACAAAGAATGTGTGCAAGAATGGGGATTTTTATGATATATTTTGATTATGCGGCAAATACACCGGTGGATGAAGAAGTAATTAGGGCCTATATCGAAACAGAGCAGCAATTTATAGCAAACTCAAATTCCTCTCATCCGTTGGGAATCCTTGCAAAAGAACGATTATCAGAGGCAGCCAAGGAATTAGCAATGCTGCTTAATGTAGAGCCAGGACAGATCATACCTACCTCTGGTGCAAGCGAAGCGAATAATCTCGCAATCAAAGGAATTGCTTATGCCTATCGTGAAAATGGCAGGCACATTATATCTACATGCTTAGAGCATCCATCTGTCAGCGGAAGTTTGACATTTCTGCAAAGTCTTGGCTATGAGATTGATTTAGTCGACATTTTGCCAAATGGGCAGGTGGATTTAGAACATTTAAAGGAGCTGCTTCGAAAGGACACGGTTCTTGTAACAATCTGTACGGTTGATAGTGAATTGGGAACGGTTCAGCCAATTAAGGAAATTGCAAAGATTTTAGAACATTATGAGAACTGTTTTTTTCATACCGACGCAACCCAAGGATTTGGTAAGATAGAGGTGGATTTTTCTTTAGCTGATCTTACGGCATTTACCCCTCATAAGTTCTATGGACTTAACGGCAGCGGAGCTTTGGTGAAGAAAAAAGATGTAGTATTGGTTCCGCAAATTCATGGTGGCAGCAGTACCACAATTTACCGAAGCGGAACACCTGCGCTATCGAATGTAGTCGCCTTAACGAAGGCAGTGCGGCTCTCAATCGAGCATTATGAAGAGAGGCTTCGGAAGGTTGAGTCCTTGCGAAAACTATTTGAATCAAAGTTAAGGAAGTATCCAAATGTTCGTATCAATAGTACGGAGTGCGGTGTACCTCATATCCTAAATCTCAGCGTGAAGGGTGTCAGGGCTATTAGGATGAAGGAACTTCTTGAGGAATATGGAATCTGTATCTCGATTAAATCCGCTTGTTCAGCTACTATGACACCTTCAAGACCGGTTTATGCGGTAACCAAGGATAAGAAAAATGCATTATCTTCTTTTCGGATCAGCCTAAGTCATTTAACCACGGAGGATGAAGTTGAAAAGTTTTTTAAATGCTTTGAAGAAAGTTATCAGAAGGCTATGAATAGGCAGCAGGGATAAGATAGGCAGTGATAAACTAATCAAGCAATTTTTCGTGGCGGAGATGATGTGGTTTATGATATAATAAGGCTGCCGGACCGAGGGTCTGAGCAGAACATAATCAGGAATTTTTACACGTTAAAATTCATGATACACTAAAGTCTGTCGACTCTTGCATGTGGCAGGTTTTATGATAAAGAAAACAATAGGGCAGTGAATAGATGAAGGAAAAGGATAGAGGAAGCCATGGAGCGTTATCAAGAGATTGAAAGAAGTATTGTAAAGAAGTATCGGAAAGAGATATGGCGTCCGTTTGTAAAAGCGGTTCAGGAATATGAATTAATCAAAGAAGGAGATAAAATAGCAGTTTGTATTTCGGGAGGCAAGGATTCTATGCTTCTTGCCAAATGTATGCAGGAGCTTCAAAAGCATGGAAAAATACCATTTGAACTGGTGTTTCTTGTAATGGACCCGGGTTATAATGAAATCAACCGTCAGACGATTATAAATAATGCAAAGCTTTTAAATATTCCGATAGAAATTTTTGAAACAGATATCTTTAATATTGTAGCCGAGGTTGATGAAAGCCCTTGCTATTTGTGCGCGAGAATGCGCAGGGGATACCTTTATAAGAATGCAAAGGCACATGGTTGTAATAAGATTGCATTAGGGCATCATTTTGATGACGTGATTGAAACGATTTTGATGGGTATGCTCTATAGCGGACAGATACAGACAATGATGCCAAAACTTCATAGTACGAATTTTGAAGGAATGGAACTAATTCGGCCAATGTATCATATCAAGGAAGAAGCAATCCTCCATTGGAAAGAATACCATGAACTTCAATTTATCCAATGTGCCTGCAGATTTACAGAAAACTGTACCTTATGTGATAATGGAGGCGGTGGCTCCAAACGTCAGGAAATGAAGGCATTAATTAAGAAATTTCGTAGCCAAAGCAATATTATTGATCGTAATATCTTTAGAAGTGTGGAAAATGTGAGTTTAGATACGGTGATAGCATATAAGACCAAGGGGGTAAAACATCATTTCCTTGATACGTATGACAGGGAAGATAGTTTTAACTTAAATGATACGGACTTACAGCAATAGTAATCCCGAAAGATAGTTGATAACTTTCAAGCAGAGAAAAATAGGATGTAAGGAGTAGCAGGACAGCAAACATCTGACTTAACAGGTTGGAGAATAGATGATAGAAAAAGAGAAAGCAGTTACGTATAGTTTGGGGACGTAACTGCTTTCGCCATATAAGGAAGAAGCCGAACTAGGTAATAACCGCGCTATTCGGCGCTCTTTTGTTTATTACCAATGCTTAATACCATATTTATGATAATTCCAAAAATTGCTGCACCGGCAACGCACGGAACGCTCATGCCGAAGAATGGAATATTGCCGCCAAAACCATACTGGCCGCCAAGGCCGATAACCATAATGGTAGAGATAACAGCAATATTTCTGGAGCTGAAAAGATCCACTTTCTTTTCTACCATAATCGCAATACCCTGCGCTGCGATAGCACCGAATAAGTAAACTTCAAGACCACCAATAACGGCGGTTGGGATAGAATAGATGGCATTTACTAATGGTGTAAAGCAGCTTATAATCATTGCAATGACAGCAGCACCAATTAATACAGGAATAGAGAATACTTTTGTTATAGCCATGGCACTGATGTTTTCACCGTAATTAGTTCCGGCCGGTCCTCCTACAAAGCCGGATACCAAATCACCGATACCATCCCCGATTAAATTCAGACCAAGCTTGTCTGCAATTGCATAACGTTTGGAAGAGTTTTTCTTCTTTGCTAAGTCATTGACATAGATATCAAGCTGATACACATGAGCGGTGGACTCCGGTATCGTCGCGATAGCGATTGGCATGATTGCAGCTACTGATATCCAAGATGGTGTTGGTAAGGTAAAGGTAGGAAAAGCAAAGATTCCGGAACCAGAGGCGTCTGGAAGCACTTTGAATAAGTTAACTCCGGTTACCTGGCTAATAATAAATGCAGTGAAACAACCAAGCAAAGGTCCAAATAGCAGGGGAAGCTGTCCAAGCATTCCTTTTAGGTAGACAGAGAATAAGATGGTAGAAATTAAGGTTACCAAAGAGATAATCCATGCCATATTATGTGCCATTGCAACTTCGGATTCTGCTACACGAACGGCACCATACGTATCGATTGCGATGGAATTTGCGTCAGTGAGAGCATTTCCTGCAAGCGTTAGACCAATTACCATTGCAATAGGGCCGGTAACAGTAGCAGGAAGTATTTTTTCAATTGCCTGCTGACCAAACCGTTTGATAATAAGACCGGCAATAATAGATACAAGCCCTGACATCATAATACCAAATTGAGCAATCGAGATTTTGTCATTTAACGGGAGTCCCTCTAAAGATGTAGAAGCCATCAAGCTTCCAATTGCCGCTACATAAGAAAAACTCGAACCATAGTATAACGGGATTTTACGCCCTGTTACAACAATAAAACAAATGGTTGCGAGTCCGCTGGCAAAAATAGTAGTTGAAATGTGAAAATTAGTGATGATTGCTACAGCAACCGTCGCTGGAAACATAACGATTACTTGCTGAAGGGAATAAAGAAGTAACTTCCATAACGGTGGTCTTTCGTCAGGCAGATATGCACTGAACTGATTGGTTGTTTTCATAAAAAATCCTCCTAGAATAAATCACGATAGAATCATTTCTTGTGTAAGTTAATCTTCTGCTGTATACCTAGTACTTTATGAAGATTTCCTGCGTATTTTTACGTCTCACCTACTCAGTGTTATTGATTCAGGTTGTCCAATATCTTTTGTACTTGGTAACCCCATGCTTATGGTGTCAGATCCTGTGGATGGAAATGACGCATAGAGATTTACTAGGCTAGATTATATTATAAATACTATAAAAAGAAAAGTTTTAACCCGTTAAGATTTTGCTAAGAAAAAAATAGTCATAATGGATATAAATATTTCATGGCAGATAGATATTAACATAACTTTAGTTTGGTAATATACAAAGAGCATCAATATAAAAGTATAAGAAGTTAAAAAGCGGGAATCCCCTTATGATAAATCATAGGGGTACTCTATGGATGGAAGGACATTTTTATATAATTTTTGGAAGAAAGAGGTTGACATTTTACTTTTTTAGATATATAGTTAGTTACATAAGTGATTAACCAGTAAGGGGAGGAACAGAGGAACTGATTACTTTAGGAAAGGAGACTTTCATGAAAATTGATTTTGAAAGTGGTAAGCCAATCTTTCAGCAGATAGCAGAGCAAATAGAAGATGCCATATTTATTGGGGCTTTTGAAGAAGGTAGACAAATACCATCTACGACAGAAGTTTCCACGTCGTTTCAAATTAATCCTGCAACCGTATTAAAAGGAATGAATCAGCTTATGGAAGAAGGAATTTTATATAAGAAAAGAGGGGTTGGCGTGTTTGTCTGTGAAGGTGCAAGAAACCAGATTGCTGGTAAAAGGAAAGAAATGTTTTATGAAAATTATGTGGAACGCTTGATAACAGAGGCAAAAAAACTTGATTTAACGAAACAGGAGATTATTGAATTAATTGAAAGGGGGTTAGCAAAATGAATGGAATTTCGATGGAACAGGTAAGTAAAAAATTTGGGAGCATAGCTGCCTTAGACAATATCAATTTATCTTTACAATCTGGCAAGATTTATGGTCTGCTTGGTAGAAATGGCGCCGGTAAATCAACTTTACTGAATGTGATATCCAATCGTTTATTTGCAGAGGCAGGGAGAGTACTTATTGATGGAGAAACCGCAGCAGAAAATGATGAAGCATTAACTAAGATTTACTATATGAGTGAAGGTAACTGCTATCCTGAAAATTACTCGGTAAATGAGGTCTTTCAAGCAGCTAAGTTACTTTACGGTGAATTTGATTTTGAATATGCAAAAAAGCTTTGTACAAAGTTTGATTTAAATGGGAAAAAGAAAATTAAAGGCTTATCTACCGGATATGGTTCCATCTATAAAATCATTACAGCACTATGTCTGCCGGTACCTTATCTATTTCTAGATGAGCCGGTGCTTGGACTGGATGCGAATCATCGGGAGCTATTCTATCAGCTGATTTTAGAAGACTATAACCGGTATGAAAGAACCATAGTTATCTCCACCCACTTGATTGAAGAGGTTTCCGCTCTTATTGAAGAAGTAATAATTATCAACAAGGGTAAGGTGATTCGTCAGGAGTCATGTGAGAATTTACTAAATTCCGGCTATACCGTTACCGGAAAAGGTAAAGATATCGAACAGTTTATTCAGGATAAAAATGTATTAAGTGAAAATAGTCTTGGCGGGCTTAGGAGTGTGTGTATCCTAGGAAAGTTAAATCGTGCGGAGGTTCCGGATACTTTAGAGATTACAAGACTGGATCTTCAGAAGTTATTTATCAATCTTACAAGGGAGATGGAGGGGGTGACAGAATGAGATTAAGTAGAGCCTTTAAGTTTCAAATAAGGGAAATAAGAAAACCAATTGCTTCTTTCTACGGGATATTATTTCTGCTTGTTTTTCTTTTTACTGTTCTTGCATACACCTCAACTAATGAGAATATAAGATTTGCAGGATTTGAGCTGTGTACAGCCGTGATGTTGTTTGTAACAATGCTTTCCATGATTCGGTCTGATTTTCTCTTGTTTTTGCAGCATGGATATTCAAGGAAAACACTATTTCTTAGTACGATGTTATGCTTAATATCTACCTCGGCGGTGGTAACGGTAATAGAGATAATTCTCTATCGGGTATTCAGTCAACTCTTACCATATGAAGGAATGTTTTTACAAAGTTATGGAGCCGCTTATATTATTGATGCCGGAGTAAAAGGTATACTTGATGAGTACTTGTGGAAATTTTTTATTTACATCTTAGCAGGCACTATTGGTATTTTTATTTCTCTTCTTTATTACCGTATGAATAAATTACAAAAGACAATCGTCAGCGTAGGTGTTCCGGCTGTGATTACCGTTGTATTTCCACTTTTGGATAATTATCTGTTTTCCGGTGCACTAACTAGATTGGTATTAAAGATTATGTCTTTTTATAGCGGATATAGCTTTGGCCGGGAACCATATATTAATATGCTATGCAATGCCATGCTATCTGCATTATTTGGTGGTTTAAGCTACCTGCTGCTAAGGAAATGCAATTACAAAAAATAAAACCTTTCTTATAAATATTACGGATGCTGTGTTAGATAAAAGTGAGAAACATTTCAAGTTTCCAGAGGGAATGCTTATTTTCTGGAAAGTCTAAAGTTTCTCACTTTTTATGTTTTACTTCATCTTTGTGGAATCTTACAGCTATTCCGGTCTATGCGCTTGATAAACAATTTTTCCATCAATAATAGTATAGAGGCAATTTGTAAAGATTTCCAAAGGATTCCCGTCAAAAATGGCGATATCCGCATCTTTTCCTGTCTCTAGGCTGCCTATTCGATGATCCACTCTACATATTTTTGCGGCATTTATAGTAATTGCCCTTAGTCCATCCTCCATTGGTAAACCATTTTTAACCGCCAGTCCGGTACAAAACGGTAAGGTTTGTACCAGGCTTACCGGATGATCGGTAGTAATGGAAACCATAACCCCGGCCTTGCTTAGTTCACCCGCAGTCTTAAAGCCCATGTTTTGTACTTCAATTTTATTCCGGGAGGCAAGGTCGGGTCCAACAATGGCAGGAAAACCAGAAGATAGGATTTCATCTATAATAAGGTGACCTTCACTGCAATGATCGAGAGTTATATCAAGATCGAACTCTTTTGCAATCCTTATTGCAGTTAAGATATCGTCTGTTCGATGGACATGTGCTTTTAAGGGAATTTTTTTCTCAAGGACCGGAATCCATGGCTCTAATCGAAAGTCCTCTTCAAATTCTTCTAAGTCTTCTTTTGCCTTTCGCTTTTTCTTTTGATATTGCTTTGCTTTCCATAATTCCTCCCGGAGTAAAAAGGCAATACCCATTCGTGTAAAGGGCATCTTATCCTGACCTCCATAAAAGACCTTCGGATTTTCACCAAATGCAACTTTCATAGCTGCCGGGTTCAATAAAGCTAAATCTTCGATACATCTGGAGCCTGCTGTCTTTAAGAAAACAAATTGTCCGCCTACCACATTGGAACTCCCCGGTCCGACCATAATTCCTGTAATACCTGCCCGAACAGCATCATGAAAGGCTGGATCAAGCGGATTAATTGCATCAATACCCCGAAGATATGGAGTTACCGGATTACTTGTCTCATTCGTATCATCACTCTCACTTCCTTTTTTTTCTTCGGCGATGCCAACATGACAATGAGCTTCGATTAATCCCGGCATCACAATACAATTGGATGCAGGTATGGTGGTAAGCGAATCCGTCTCACGGATTGCAATGGAAGGTGCAATTTCTTTAATTTTTCCGTCCTCTATTAAAAGGTCGCCGGGTTCGTACGTTACCCCGGACATCGTTAAAATAATTCCATGCTTAATTAATAGTTTCATAGCGGCTCCTTAGTTCGCCATAAGAGTAAGTACTGCTCTATGGCAATTAATTTATTTATGGCATTACCTCATTTACTAAAAGAAATCTCTAAAAATCGGTAAAAATGAGTTTCTTGTTTTACATAACTTTAAAAAGTTTTAGTGAGAGGTTATATTACATGTGTAGTATTAACAGACAATATAAAAATATTTAGGTGAATTTACATTCGAATTTCTTTTGACTTGTATAATAAAAAACGGTATGCTATTCTAGGTGATAACAGAGAATATTGTTTTATTTTAGGGTGGCAAGAATTATAAATAGCCGTCATAGTATGACCACTTCTGCAAGCAAATTTGAAAAAGCAGGTTGATTTTTTAAGTATGACAGGCACTATAATGCCGGAATAGGAGTAAACATATGGAACGTAGAGATAAAGTAAATTATTATCTTGATATTGCAGAAACTGTTTCCAAGCGCAGTACATGTCTTAGAAGAATTTATGGAGCGGTGATTGTCAATAATGATGAAATTATTGCAACCGGCTACGTGGGAGCTCCAAGAGGAAGGGCAAACTGTACAGATTTAAATTACTGTATACGCACCAAGCTTTCGGTACCACGTGGAGAACGTTATGAATTATGCCGCAGTGTGCATGCCGAGGCAAATGCAATTATCAGTGCACCCAGAGAAAAGATGCTTGGTGCAACGCTTTACCTGGTGGGATTTGAGATGCCGGATATGACTTATATCCAAGATGCAAATAGCTGCTCTATGTGTAAGCGAATGATTATTAACGCAGGAATCGAAACAGTGATAATCAGAGATAATAAAGAGGACTATCGTAAGATTGAAGTAAATGAATGGATTGAGGATGACGAATCCTTAGATGGCGTGAGAGGGTATTAGCAACCGTCTATTTAGGTGGCGCTGCCGGTGATAAGTTACATAGGCACAGCAGAAGAAAACGAAAGAATATTAAGTTCTACTTTTGGAAGGAGTAAGAAATGAGTAAGACAGAGAATAAAGCAAGGATACCGGAAAAGGCAGTGAAGTCATTTCTGAAACAGATACAGGCTGACCGAGTAAATCTGCATGGTTTTCTCATGATGTTAGAAGATGAGATAATCTATGAGGGCTATTGGGCACCTTTTCATAAGGAATCGATGCATCGGATGTATTCTGTAGGAAAAAGCTTTACTTCGATTGCAATAGGGCTGCTGGCAGAAGAGGGAAAGATAAAGTTAGAGGACACTATCTGCACTTATTTTGAAGATAAGTTACCGAAGGAGGGAGTACACCCATGGATTAAAGAAACAACAATTCGTGATATGCTCTGCATGACAACAGCTCACCATGCAACGACCTATAAGAGATACCCGGGAGATGACTGGGTAAAATCTTTCTTTCATGTGGAGCCTACTCATAAGCCGGGTACTATCTTTTCCTATGATACTTCCTCTACTCATGTATTATCCGCATTGGTTGAGAAGCTTACCGGAATGGAATTATTGGATTATTTAAGAATAAAATTCTTAGACCGTATTGGATTTTCTAAAGATGCAACAATCTTAAAAGATCCGATGGGAGTTTCTCAAGGAGGCTCCGGACTGATTTGTACATTGAGGGATTTAGGATTGGTAGCCAATGTATGTCTTCATATGGGTGAGTATCAAGGGGAACAGCTCTTACCGGGAGAATTCTTGCTGGAGGCAACAAAAAAGCAGGTAGACACTGTGTTACAGCCATTTCTTGATGAGCAGTTTGGCTATGGTTATCAAATCTGGAAGACCAGACATGATGGATTTTGCTTCTACGGTATGGGCGGACAGCTTGCCGTATGTTTCCCGCAGCATGGCTTAGTATTTGCTACCATGGCAGATACACAAGGCTCACCGGACGGACTTAAAAATATTTACGATGCCTTTTATCAGCAAATATATCCTTATTTGGAGAATGTGGTATCAGAAGAACCAGAGGAGTCCCTTTCTGACATGACCCGGCAATTAAAGCTGCCGGTCGCATCTTCTATGTTCAAGCCTTATGAAAAAGAGAAGAAAGCAATGGTACAAAGTTATAGCTTGCAGCCAAATCAGATGGGGTTAGAAGCACTGACAGTTACTATAGATGGGGAAACAGGGTACTTTGATTACACGATGAAACAAAAGTCGCATCGGTTGGCATTTCATTTAAAGGATGCATCCTATCAAAAATTTCCTGACACCCGGTTTGAGTGCATGTGTTCCGGAGTATGGCTTTTAGAAGATGTACTTTATATCAAGGCAAATATCATCGAAGAGTGTTTTGCTTCTCTGAATATATTACTTGTATTTAGGGAGGATACCGTGACCGTCGGTATGAAGAGAGTAGCAGAGTTGTTCTTACAGGATTACGAAGGATTTGCTACCGGAGCAAAAATCGATTAGAGACTAAAAGTAAATCAGCTAGAGTAAAGTAAGAAGAATCCTTATCTTATTTACTCTAGCTTTTTTTGATATACCTGCCTAGATAAAAATAGAAAAAATGATTTTTATTTTTGTAATAAGGAGTATGAGAACAAATGCGAAGAGGCATTAAACAACCGGCTGCCAGTTATCTTCTCCGCCAAGTACGCGTTGTGAAGAATAATATTCTAAGATAGCCGGGTTATCTAGCTGTTTGCAAAATGGAGTTCTCCTCTTATTGTTCTTATATGCCTCAGAAAGGGGATATGCACCAGGACCGTAATTTCCATATTCAATATAGGAAGAGGTGAGCTCGGCATTTGCTCTTCCCCAATTATGCCAGCCCTCCGGTTTGATATGGGCTGCCAATTCACAGCAAAGAAATGCTGTTTTTGCATAATCTCTCCATGGACGGCCAAGGTAGACAGAAGCTTCTTTGTCGTCGCTCGTTAGCTTGCACTGATAAAAGACAAAACCGTATTCCTGAGACATCGGTGTACTGGCAGCCGTAATAAAGGAGCCGCTTTCACTTTCAAGCTTTTTAGAGAAGATCTCACAATTTGAAAAATAAGCGGTGTTCGGACCAAAGATAAAATCAACATCTCCGCAGATATAACAAGTATCAAAATAATTTCTGCGGTTAGGATAATAAATTGGAACGGCAGAGTTTAAAAAAGCTTCTGGCAGCATCAGACGCTTCATGATACCCGGATTTAAGTCTCCTGCAAAAATTGTATCCTGAGACCCAAGAAAACGGCAGTCTTTCAATACTGTTCGGTCGGAGGCAATGTATACCGCAAGTGCTTGCCCGGCTACCTTTCCATTACCCGCACAATTTTCAAAGGTAATATTTTCAACATAGATATCCTTTCCTGCAAACATAACGGTTGCAGAGTTGAAGGTACCATATTCACTGCCGTCCTCCCGTAAAGTCTTTGCTCCATCTCCGTAACGGATTATTGTCTCCTTTGCGGCTTCACCAATGAGGTTAATATTTTCTTTGCGAATAAAAACTTTTTCATGATAGACACCAGGTTTTAGATAGATTGTTACCGGATAATCCCGTTCATCCGGAATATGGTAAATTGCTTCCTGCAAAGATGCAAATGCACCGCTTCCATCTTTTGCAACCAGAATCGTTTGTTCCTTCATATATTGTCATCCTTTCCTCTAAATTAAATTATTGTTGCCGGGAATTTTAGATTACATTGGGGAAATGCTCTACCCAAGCATATAAAACAATGGCTTTTTCATCAATATCAAATTTTTGCAATACCATCGAATTCTTGATATTTCCCTGAACCTGACATTGATAGAAAGTCTTCTTTCTTGTTATAATAATTTTACTATACAGAAAATGCTAATGAACTTTTTGAGTCCGTTAAAAGGGGTTGGGGAATAAAAGTAACTTTAACTTTATGGAAGAATACGAGTGGCGAGGAGAAGGCATATGTATAACAAGGTTTTAAAGAAATACAAAGAGCGTAAGATCTTGCAACGAATTTTCTTAGGTACATTCGGAATTTCTGCAATTTGTATTATGATTGCGTGCAGCATTGGATTTTCCTGGTTTCAAAAAAACACGGAGAAGGAAACTGTGGAAAATCAAAAAAGTGAGCTGTCAAACAGTTTCTTAGTCTTTGATAATTATATGACGTCAGCACAAGATACTCTGGAAATTCTATCTAAGAATACCTATGTAAAACGTATCATTGCTATGGGCGGTATATCCTGGGATGACAATATGTCAATCGTTGCGAATACTATAGTAAATACATTATCTGTGAATCCAAGACTGCATTCCATCTATGTGATTGGGGAGTCAGGTATCCTTTTAAAGAGTACAAATTCTAAGTATCCGATGACCGGTGAACAGGATTTCGATATGATGGAGTACTTTCGAGGTGCCTATTTAAAGCGGTATCATATGATTTCCTATCAGGATGTTTTTGGAAAAGAGCAATTAATATTAAGCATCGCTATGGGGGATATCAGTGATAACATATTGCAGTATAGTCAGGGAGTAATGGTGAATCTTGATATGGGACATATCATCAAGGAAGTAATACCTGAGGCGGGTGCTGGGGAAAACTATGTTATTATGGACTATAATTTTAGGATACTTGGAGCAAAGGGGGAACAATATCAGGTAGGGGATAGCGGGATAGAGGATGTCCTTTTACAGCGGGTAATATCAGATGGAAAAAGGGAAAATCTATTTGAATATCAAATAGAGAACGGCAGCTGCTATGTCAATTACATAAGTTCACCGGGAGAATATTATTTGGTTCATATTATGCCAAGGGATAATCTAATGATGGCGATTGAGCGAACCAAGATGATTGTAATAGGTGTCGGGATATTGCTGGCTTTTGCAGCGTTAACGATTTCCTTTTTTGTAGCAGTGCGTGTTTACCATCCAATCGATGAGGTAGTAAATATTTTGACCGGAAAATTCACCCCGCTTGAGAAAAAACCGGAAAAAAAACAGCGGGAAGTAAATCATTCCAAGAATGAGCTTTCTATGATCTCACAGACAATGAGTTTAATGGTGCAGCAGCTTAACCAATTTCATGAGGAAAAGGAAAAAGAGGAGCTTATTCATTATCTTACCAGTAAAAGTTCTCAAAGTTTACTGCCGGAACATATGGAAGAAACCTATGTGGGAAGGATTACTCCACATGGTTATTATGTGATTGTGCTTCGTATTTGCGATATGGATGACTTTGTGCAGAATAATACAGAGGAAGCGATGCATTTTCAGATGCAATCCATTGCAAGTATGGCGGATCAGGCTATGAATGATTGCGGAGAAGTGGATATGGTCATCATCGATAATGAATATATTGCAATGATTTTATTTCATGAGGAAGGCTCTGTAAATTCAGATACAATCAAGATAAAATTGCAGGAATACTTATATCTGGTGAATGACATGTTCTCATTAAAACTGGATGCAGGAATTAGTGTAATTCATAAAGAATTAAGCGAACTCCGAGAGGCGTACCAGGGAGCAAGAGCAGCAACCGGTTACCGGTTTTTATACGGTATGAATGTAGTAATTTTTGAAGAGCAGATGCAGCGTTGTGCACTGCGGGGTGAACTTCATTATGATTTAAAAACATTGATTGGGATGGTGAAGAGAGGCAATCAGGAGGGATTTATCAAAGAATACCAGGCAATGCTTCATACCCTCAAAGAATATTCCATACAATCAGCATATGAACTATTGATTTCTCTTGCGGTAGAAATGATGAAATACCAAAAGGAAATATCACAATATATGGGGAATGTAAATGTATCTGATTTGGAACAGATTCGTCAGGAAATTATGTCATTTTCCTATATTGGCGATACCACCACGTGGTTTTTGGATCTATTTGCCAATATTTTAAGTTCCATAAGTAAGGTACAAAACAGCGGGTCGGCAGATATCGTCTCCGGTGCGGTACGTTATATTGAAGAAAATTATATGGATTATAACTTAAGTGCACAATTCCTGGCAGGAAAGTATAATATAACACCTTCCTATTTCAGCCGTATTTTTAATGAAGGTTTAGGCTGTGCATTTCCGGATTATTTAAGCGGCATACGGTTGGAAAAAGCAAAAAAATTAGTGGTTGAGGAACCAAGCCGCAGTATACAAAGCATTTGTGAGGCGGTTGGATTTACAAGTTCTTCTTATTTTACTGCGCTTTTTAAAAAGAAGTATGGGGTTACACCTAGTAAATATCGCATGTCAAAGATAGAGTGCTAAGGGTTTTAATACACCGCAGGTGGTTTCCGCGGAATCCTTATCACAGTGCTTATGGCAAACTAAAATTAAGCTATGATAATATTTTAGAAAGGTATTAACTTATTTACAGTGCTTAAGTAATAATAACAAAGATTTAATGCAATAATGGCACAAAAGCGGACGGCAGCACAAAATGCAAAATTAACATCACGTAAGCAGCAGGAGAGGAAACGAAAGAATGGCAGAAAAATATTACAGAAAAGAAGTATTTTTAGATCAAGATATTCCACTATTTACAAAGGAGAGTGGGAAAGGATTTGTTAGTGAAACCATTGGAAATTTAAAAAGGGCAGTTGATGTAAGCAGACTGAAGGCAAGAAAAGATGGTATCTACCTTACGGAGACGGAGGAAACGATAACCTGGCAGAATGAAAATCATTTTAACTATGGTGGGATTGTGTACCGTTTTTCCGGTCTTACTCCCGGAGCTTATCATATTACGGTTACGTTAGCAAAAGAAAGCGATGCCGCCGTAGTCTCTGTTTCCGGGATGAATGGAAGAAGACTTCTGGAAGAAGGATACTGGGATGCAGCTAGAAAGATTCCAAAAACAGTGACGGCATCCTATAAGGAAAAAGTATGGGAGTATGACTTTGTTACGGGGCGTGATACGATTGAAATAGAAGTAGAGCCAGACCTTCCGGTACTTTGCTGTCCAGGTAATGTTCACTGCACAGTGGGAATTAGGGAAATAACCTTAACAAAGAAAGAGAAGAAGGAAACCACTGCAGCGCCGGCCATGTACTTACTCGGAGACTCCACGGTGAAGAGCTATATCTTTGAAGAGGGCATTATGTCAGGATGGGGGCAGGTAATAAAAGACTTTTTTGAGAAGGACAAATTAAAGGTTATCAATTATTCCATGGGAGGCCGTTCCTTAACTTCAATGTATCAAGAAGGGCGTTTTAACGAAGTATTGCTTACTGCAAGGCCTGGGGATTATCTTTTGCTGCAGTCGGGGCATAATGATGAGTCCACCGGTGACAGCATGGGGCCGTCGGCTAGATTCGGAAGAGGAAATACGGCGAAAGGATATGAGAATTGGTTAAGAGAAGTGTACTTACCTGCAATCAAAAGCCGTGGAATTCACCTTGTATTAATTACGCCAATGACAAGAATTAATAAGCTTTCAGCCGGTGAGGAGATGGAGTTCTCCGGATTTAGAAATTCAAAAGTCCCGGGAATTGATTTTCCTGCGATAATGAAACGTATTGCAGCCGAATTTAAGGTTCCTTTCATAGACTTATATGAGGAGAGTATGAAGTATCTTACAGAAGTCGGACGAGAAGCGGCGTTTGCGATGTTTTTATCTGTGGAACCCGGGGAGACTCCCGGAAAGACGAATTCCGGAAGTTATGCCAATGGAAATCCAAGCGGTGCTATTGATGGAACCCATTATAAAGAGACTCTTTCCAAGCAATGGGCTAGAATCATAGTAACACAGGCTTACAAATTAGGTATACCCTTTTATGAATCGTTAAAACCTGTGGTATTTAGGGCAATTGAGACAGGTAATTGGTATCAGGCATTACCGGAACTATCGGTTGATGTGTTAACAGGGGAGAATGCTTATTATAGGGAACAGATAGAATCTCTGCTGAAACACCATGTAATGGAGCATAGAAGTGAGAATATGTTTTGTCCAAAGCTTGAGATGAAAGTTCAGGAGTTTTTAAGAAGCATAAGGATTTTGTGGGGATTACCCGAAGCCTTTGGTAAAGGATATGAAGGGTTGGTACTCACAAGAGAAGTGACAGCCTCTATTCTTTTTGACGCCTATCTGATTAAGTTTGGGAAAGATGAGGAGGGGAGATGGAGAAAGCCAAGCTATATGACGGATTACAACGGAACAGCACTTTCCCCTGAGGACCCGAATTACGACCCAAATCTTGTTGGAGAAAGTGCACAGTATTATCCTTTGGCAGGGTTTCAGGCAATTCGTGACCTTAACGAGATAGATACCGCTTATTATGAAAAATTCCGCACAGTTTATGAACTCGGGCTTCTTCGTTCCGAGGAGGGAATTCTGCGGGGTGTTATGAAAAATGGGGTTTATCTAAGACCAAAGCAAGTGGTCACTAGAGAAAAGGCGGCCAAGGTACTGTATTTTTTACGAATCCTTTCCAAGGATATTTATGAAGAGACAAATAATTAGTTTTACTCAAAAGATTTGATATACATTTTCATAAAAGAGGATAACAAGGGAAGTCAGCTATTGTATGAATGACGGTTGGACAGAAAAAATAGGGAAGACATCGCGTCGGTGTTTTCCTATTTTTTCTGTCCTTCTGTTTTAATTTATAAGAAGTTGCATCCTATAAGTTTTAAAATGCTTTTGTGTGGCTGTGTACTCGTACGATTATCCAGCGAAGGTTATAGAAATTGAGCCTTTTTTAGATGCTTCCCAATAAATTGTCGTAAAATTGACCTTCTATTAAATTCTTTTACTCTGTCGAAGTTAGGTAAGTTTTTTGATAGTATTGCAATTCCTTAGCATTGTAAAACATCAGAAGACCCTTCATAATGCACTTGTAAACCAGCACAAGCGAGGAGGAAAAAAAGTGAGCGATGTAACAAGAATCGGGAGGAAGGATTCCATTGGCATTAAATTAGTAAAGCATATTAAGAGATACTATGGACTTTGGCTGTTAGCATTGCCAGGAATTATTATTACTTTAATGTTTGCTTACATACCGATGTCAGGATTGGTTGTCATCTTTAAAAAATATAACTTTCAAGATGGTATTTTTGGAAGCCCATGGGTAGGATTTGAAAATTTTAAATTCTTCTTTGCTAACTTTGAGAAAGCTTGGAGAGCAACAAAAAATACAATCTTACTGAATACCTTGTATACCATTTGCGGAACAGCCGCCGCAGTCGGTCTTGCCATTATGTTCAATGAAATCCGAAATAAGAAGATACTTAAGATAACTCAGTCCTTATCCATCCTGCCTTATTTTATCTCGTGGGTAGTTGCAGGTGGTATCTTAAAAGCTTTGTTAAACTATGATGGAGGTACCATAAATTCTATTTTAGTATCTCTTGGTTTGGAGCGAGTGGATTTTTTTAATGATCCGAAATATTGGCGCATTATATTAACACTTGCAAATATCTGGAAAGGTGCAGGCTATAGTGCCATCATTTACTTTGCAACCATTACTGGATTTGATACCGCACTTTACGAGTCGGCAGAGGTGGATGGAGCAACAACATGGCAAAAGATTAGGTTTATTACAATTCCCTTGTTAAAACCGACGGTAATCATTTTGTTCTTACTATCTGTGGGCAGAATGCTAAGCGGTGACTTGACTATGCTTATGTCCTTGACAAATCTATCTCCAATGTTATTAGAAACAACAGAGATTATTGATTCCTTTGTATACCGTTCTGTTGTTGGAATCGGCGATTTTACGATGGGATCTGCGATTGGCTTATATCAGTCTGTGTTTGGATTTGTACTTGTATTATTCTCCAACTGGATGGCAGGCCGATTTGATAAAGAATACAAATTGTTCTAGGAGGTATAGCATGTCAGAAAGAAAACGACTAAACAAAATAAAATCGAATGATAAGGTTCTGCGGGGGGTATTTTATGCAATAGTAATCTTCTTTGCAGCGGTATGTCTTTATCCTATGCTGCTTGCCGTCGGGGTATCCTTCTCGGATGAGACTTCGGTTATCAAAGAAGGATTTAAGATAGTACCTGCGAAGTTTAGCCTTGAGGCATATAAACTTGTCTTTCACTCTATGGGGAAGAATTTATTCAATGCATATAAGATTACTGTTTTAGTAACCATAATTGGAACTGTCTTTTCCGTACTTATCTCAGCCGGATTTGCTTATGTACTTTCGGTAAAAGAGTTCCGTCCAAGGTCCGCACTTAATTTATTTCTTTATATACCAATGATTTTTTCGGCGGGTTTATTGCCTTGGTATATTATGTGTACAAAATATTATCACTTAACAGATACGTTCATAGCCTTAATTTTACCATGCAGTATGAGTGCATTTAATGTATTTTTACTCCGTAACTTCTTTAAGTCGATTCCGGATGAGATGGCTGAGGCGGCCCGCATGGATGGTGCGAGTTATTTGAAAATATTCTTTACGGTTTATTTTCCGCTTGCGAAGGTTGGGCTGGTAACCGTAGGTTTATTCTACGCAATTTCTTATTGGAACGATTATTATCTGGCCCTGATGTTTGTCAATAAGCAAAAGCTCTATCCGCTTCAGTATTATTTATACAATATGCTGTCAAATGTTCAGTTTATGGCAAGCCAGGCAAATCAATCCCTTGGGTATTCTATTAATACCCCGTTAGAAACAACAAAAATGGCGGTAATCTGTATTACCATCGGACCAATTATTTGCGTCTATCCATTTGCACAAAAATATTTTACCAAAGGTGTTATTGTTGGAGCTGTAAAAGGCTAAATTATCACGGAATTAAAGGTTCACAGTCAGGTGAATTTTTAATATAATAATGTTTAGGAGGACATGTTATGAGAATGATGAAGCGCATCACTGCAGGATTATTGGCAGCAGCACTTGCTATTTCGATGGTTGGCTGCGGTTCAGGAAAGAAGTCTGAGCCAGACACTTCGAAAGATGCAGTAAAGGAGGGAACTACAGGAAATAAGAGTGACAATCCGCTGCGTCCGGAGAAACTTGATACCATTAAGGTGATTTTATTTGGGGAAGAGTCACCAAGAATGGCGGAATTAATGGAAAATGAATTCCAGCAGATTTTTATTGATGAGATTAACACTAAGGTTGAGTTAATGTATTTACCATGGTCTGAAAATGGTACAGGCGGTAAGGTAGACTTAATGATTGCTTCCGGTCAGGAATTTGATGCCTGTATCGTAGACCCGCGTTGGGCGGCATCCAGCGTAAGTAAGGGATACTTAAAGGATTTGTCTAATGTCATTGATACTTATCTTCCGGACTGGCATCAGAATATGAATGAGGTTGCGCTGGATGCTTATCGTTATGGGGATGGAATCTATGCGATACCAATAGGCAATAAACCAACCGCAGGTGTTTATAGTACTGTTTGTGTAAGACAGGATATTATGGAGGAGCTTGGTATGGATGAGATTTCCTCTATTGAAGATTTAAAGCAATACGCAAAGCAGGCAAAAGAAACATATGGTCTCTATGCCACTTATGATTTAGCTTCTTCCGAATATATTATTCGTGGATTAAGCAGTCGAAATATGACTCCATTAACTTCTGAAATCTGGGTAGATCAGGATACGAAAGAGTTAGTTAACTTTGTAGAGACAAAAGAGTTTGAACAGGCGGTGCGTTTATATAACGAATGGTATGCAGATGGTTTAATACCAAAGGATATGCTGACAAATACAGTAACCATCCCATTCCAGAGTGGATTAACTGCTTTCTTTCGAGGTACTTGCGGAACAACTGTAATTGAAAATGAACCAAACTTAAAGCAGGTAGTGCCGAACGCCTCTACAAAAGAATATTATATCAATCCTGAGAAACCGATTTATAAAAAGACCTATGAAAGTACCGCCTTCCAGGTTCCGGTTACTTCAAATAAGGCTGACCGTGTTGCAATGTTTGTCAACCTTTTACAAAAGAATACAGAACTTGCAGATGCATTTATCTATGGTATTAAGGGTGTTGATTATGATGTTACTGATAATAAGATTGTTGCTAAAAACACACAGGAATTGTTCTATCAGTGGATGATTTTTAATGTAAATATTTCTACCTTTGATGAGAGATTCCCAAATGACTTTATCGAGACTTACCGTAACTGGGACAAAGAGGCTCTTCCAAGCTGCAGCTTTGGTTTCTCCATTAACTATGATCCGGTAAAGACCGAAAAAGCGCAGATTGAAAGTATCTGGGGTGAGTTAGCAAATCCAATGTTATCCGGTATTAAAGATTATGATTCCGGTATTGAGCAGCTTAGAAAAGAATTAAAATCAGCAGGTTGGGATACTTATTTTGCAGAAATTCAAAAACAGTGGAGTGAGTTTCTTGCAAAATAAGAAATAAAAGCTTTAAATTATAAGAATATGCGGGAATCTCGTTGCGAAGTTCCCGCATTCTTTGTATGATAAGTAGGAAGGATGATTTCACACTAGGCAAAGAGCAGCGATAAATAAGACAGTACGTAATGAAATATCGTTCAAAGGCAGAAACAAAAAAATTTATATTGCTTAGGAAAGAGTATAGGCAGAAAGTATGGAGGTCAGACATTGATGAGACAAGAATATTGTAATCCGGTACAGAGAGGCTTTTTTCCAGATCCGTCCGTCATTCGCGTCGGAGATGACTATTACATGGTAAATTCCACATTTCAGTATTTTCCGGCAATTCCTATTTCACATTCCAAGGATATGGTTCACTGGAGAATTATAGGACATGCGATAACAAATCCGGAATATCTTCCACTCGAGGATATCAAAGATTCTCACGGAATTTGGGCACCGGATATTTCCTATCATAATGGTACGTTTTATATTTATGCGACGCTTCGTTTAAATGGCGGCGGGAGCAGAGGAAATAATGTGCTTCGAAGACAGCTTCTGGTTACTTCAAAGACACCGGAGGGTCCTTACTCTGCGCCTGCCTGGCTTGAAGTAGATGCAATTGACCCATCACATTTTATCGATGAGGATGGAAAGCATTATATGGTAATTGCCAAAGCTGCAACGGTTATTCCATTAAGTGACGATGGAAAACGTGTGATTGGAGAGCCGGTTGTGGCATGGGCAGGAACAGGGGAGCGTTGTCCGGAGGGACCCCACATTATGAAAAAGGATGGTTACTACTATGCCATAGTTGCAGAGGGAGGGACCGGATATGGGCATGGTATTAATGTGGCACGATCCAAAAATCTCTTTGGACCTTATGAGGAATGTCCGTATAATCCGGTACTTCGCCAGTTTAAAGAGGATTCCCCTATTCAGCGTACCGGGCATGGAAAGTTAGTCCAGACACAGAATGGTGACTGGTGGATCTATTATTTGTTAGGCAGGCCGAATCAAGGAAGATATACTACGGTTGGCAGAGAGTCCGGCCTTGATCCGGTTACCTGGACTGAGGATGGTTGGTTTATAGTAAACGAAGGAAAAGGGCCAAGTGAAAGACAGCTTGCCCCGGAACTAAAAGAGTGTGTCTTCGAGAGAAATCGAAAAGATGATTTTGAGGAAGAGAAGCTTAACCTAGAGTGGGAATTTGTTCGAAATCCTGACTATGGCAGCTGTTCCTTAACAGAAAGACCGGGATACTTTCGTATCTGGACAAGAGATGGTAAATTAGATGAGATTCGTGCCAAGAATACTTTGGTGCGCAGAGAACAAGAGCTTTCCTATGAAGCAGAAACGAAACTAGAATTTTATCCGGCCAAAGACGGTGAGCAGGCAGGCCTTACTTGCTACTATAGTACGGCTACTTATGCGAGATTCTCCCTTTGCTATGAAGGCGGAAGAAAGCTTCAGCTCGTGATCAACCGAAATCATGGAGAGGAATTGATGGCGGAAGTTACGGAGATCAAAGAAAGTGCGGTTTATCTAAAAGTAATCGTTCATAAGCTAACCCGTAGTTTTTATTATAGTTACGATGGCAGGGAATGGATGCTGGCTGGAGTACTGGAAAACTGTATCTACCTTTGCGACGAAGGAGTTCCGGATGATCCAAAGCGTCATACGGGTACTTTAGTTGGAATCTATGCCAATAATGGTGGCTGTGGTTCGAGAATTCCGGCAGATTTTGATTATTTTTATTATCAGGACTAGCAGCAGGTGAGGTAAGAAGAATGGGGTGTTGCAAATAAATGTCAAAAACTTTGAATTTAGTGACATTGATTTAGTGACACTCCATTTTATTCTACGTCCATTATTATTTTTTTACAGTGGTCACAATAGAAAGCTTCTTTAGATGCAGAAACTAATAAATAATATTTAGCTAAAAGGATACCATTTCTTGAAATTGCAAAGCGAGTGTTCCCTTTTCGTGTTTCCCCCTCAGGAGACCAGCTTAATGTGTCGTGTACGTCAATACTTCCTGGTGACATATTTCTGTTACAATAAGGACATTCCATATAACACCTCCATAAAACCATAATATTGCTTATATAATATCATAGTTAATACTACAAGTAAAATATTTCTAGCTATAATAGAGAATTTTTTTAGTATGTATCTATCTTGTAAAATCAAAGAGAAAGCAATTGTTAATTTTCTGATATCTAATTAATTCTTTCAAGCAATCAATACTTCACGTACTTCAATATTACATTATTTTCTAAAATGTAATTATATGGTATTATATTTTAAATTAAATAGAAAGAGAATAGAAAGAGGATAAAACATGAAGTATTTAAAAAAAGTAAAATGTTTAGTATTAGCTTTAACTTTGTTGTTTGGTTCAACAAATATTGTAAATGCT
Organism: Bacillota bacterium; assembly: GCA_023457255.1. Taxonomy (GTDB): domain Bacteria; phylum Bacillota; class Clostridia; order Lachnospirales; family Lachnospiraceae; genus Lachnoclostridium. Next base: position 45,490 of record JAEWMB010000017.1, read on the forward strand.
AATACCAGTAATGGTACGAAGATTGACACCTTAAAGGAGTTTGACCAGAAAATGTATTTAGTAGGTTATGAGTATGCTGAGGCTAATGGATTATTGATAACAAGTGAACAATATAATCACTATTTATCAATGGTTGAATCATCAGGTAAGCAAACCAAATCATCTAATGAAATAAAAGATACTATTGATAAATTGGTAGAATATGAAATTTCTCAGGAAGATATTTTTAATTATAAACCAGATATGATGAGGCTATAGAAATATTATCTAAGTACCCTAATGCAAGTGAAGTTATTGATATCAATAATTTTATTACTACATATTCCACTCCTAATTTAGGAGATTACAGGGTGGAAACAACGTATACATATTATAAAAGCGAATTATACGACAACTTAGAGGCACACAATTATAGTATTTTAAGAGACTTGTTTATAAATATTGTGTCCATAGGTTTAAAACCAGCAGCAAGTGTAGCATCGTCTGTTTTATCTGCCCTGATTGGTACGTTACCTACAACATCAACTCAATATGTCATGAAATCATATACTAATTCCAGAATAACAACCAAACGTGGTCAAGTATATTCTACGATGGGAATTACAAATCCTCCAGTATGGAAAGATTATGTATTTACATCAAGTGAGGATGTATATGCAGAGGTGTATACAAGTATGTGGAATGGCGGTGTATTTACATCAAATACAAAAACAGCGAATACTAAGTTTTCTTACAATTGGGTATGGAATGATACAGTATATATGAGGCAAAGAACAATGCAATTGTATGCTGAGGCTTTAGCTCAAGCGAGTTATTTATATGGTGTTGGATTTGTTGTAAATTTTGAAATGTATCATGATCCAACTTATGTGTTTATATTTAATAATGAATTTGATTAATTGAAAATAAAATGGATTGTCTATTATCTGATGTTATTTAGTTAATAATAATCATTACTTAGGTTTTTCTTTTTGTAGCACAAAAGGATACATCGTCATCTGCCTAAAAATCATATAGTGTAATTGTAAGCTACTATTCGAGATAGAAAGTTTACCCAACTTTGGACTTTGATTTTTTGAGGGTCGTGGCGTCCTTTCTCTTACTGGTAAAGTGCTGCTACCAAACTAACTTAATTAGTTTGGTAGCAGTCTCTTTTTTAAGAGTATAGTTTCGTGATTAAAAGTGTTCTGTTTATCTATAAAAAGGGTTTTCTGTCGGATAAAGCATAGAGACCGGTTTGTTAAATTCGATGTCAGCAACACCGAAGTACTTAAATACTTCAAAAATTGCCTTACCAAAGTGACCGAAGGCAACAGCTCCGTGATGAGGATAATTCTTTTCTACTAATACATGGCGGTAGAAGCGCTTCATCTCCGAAATTGCAAATACACCGATGCTTCCAAAGGACTGGGTTGGAACAGGAAGGACTTCACCCTCTGCGACATAAGCACGAAGCACGGTATCGGCTGTGCTTTGAAGGCGGAAGAAGGTGATTTCACCAGGAGCGATATCGCCCTCTAAGGTACCTCTTGTAATGTTTGGCTCTTGATTTAGCTCAAGGCTTCTAGCCATAATCTTTTGATTTTTCATGGAACAGAAGGATAACTTCTTAGATGGAGTGTTTCCACAGTGGAAGCCCATGAAAGTATCGGTTGACTTATAGTGAAACTTATCTTTAATAGAAGTTTCATACATATCGGCAGGTACGGTATTATTAATGTCCAGGAGAGTAACGGCATCTTCGCTGACACAAACACCAAGGTATTCACTTAATGCACCATAAATATCAACTTCACACGAGATCGGCATGCCCTTGCCTGCGAAGCGGCTGTTCACATAACATGGTACAAATCCAAACTGAGTCTGGAAGGAAGGCCAGCACTTATTAGCAAAGACAACGTATTCTTTACAACCCTTGTGAGACTCTGCCCAATCAAGTAATGTAAGCTCGTATTGTGCAAGTTTTGGAAGGATACCCGGCATTTTATTGCCATCACCAAGTTCTTCTTCCATCTCTTTTAACACATCCGGAATTCTAGGATCATTGGCATGATCATGAAAAGATGCGAATAAATCTAGTTCAGAGTTCTCTTCAATTTCTACCCCCAGGCTGTATAATGCTTTGATTGGAGCATTACAAGCAAGGAAATCCTGAGGCCTTGGGCCAAAGGAGATAATCTTTAGATTCTGTAAACCGATAATTGCACGGGCGATTGGTAAGAAATCTTCAATCATTACGGCAACCTCTGCCGGCGTGCCAACTGGATACTCCGGTATGTACGCACGGATGTTACGTAATTTTAAGTTATAGCTTGCATTTAACATACCACAGTAAGCATCGCCGCGTTCGTCTGCTAGAATAGAGGTTGTCTCCTCCGCTGCAGCAGCAAACATAACAGGACCATCAAAGTTCTTCGCTAATAAGGTTTCGCTGCTTTCCGGGCCAAAGTTACCCAGATAAACCACGAGAGCATTACAATTTGCCGCCTTTACATCAGCAAGAGCTTTTAACATATCTTTTTCATTTTCAATTGTGACTGGACATTCATAAATTTCAAATCCTTTTTCGCGATAAGCGGAAACTACAGCTTCTCTTCTTCTGTTGGAGAGACTCATAGGGAAACAGTCTCTGCTTACGGCAACAATACCGATATTAATGTTTGGAATGTTATTCATTTAAAAATACCAAACCTTTCTTAGAAATGTGTGTTATAAGTTGCTTATGGAATAATTAGTTTAGTCATAAAACTATGTAGTCTTATTATAAGTTTAACCGTATAAAATGTCAAGAAAATACAAGATATCGCCTAAGAAAAAACAAGTTGTATCGCGGCAAAAAAACAAGCTTTTCTTGAGAGGAAGTGTTCTGGTGTACGGCATAATGTGACAGTATATGGCGAAGTTAGTTGTAACTTGTTGCAATTTATGTATAATAGAATTAGGAGAGGGACATCTGTGAAATAACATAAATGGGTTATATAGAGGCGTAAATCTACGGAAATGTTTTAAACAGCAAAAGTATCAAAAAATAAAAGAAAAAGAAGGTGATATGTTGAGCAAAAAAAAGAAGGAGAAGAGGGAATTGAAGGAAAAACGGGATAAAAGAATCTTTGGGATTCGTTTAAGGTTAGCAATGGCGTTCATGGTACCGATAACACTTATTATTATTTTAGGAATTTCATCATATAATAAAACGTCAGAAGCAATGTTAAAGAGCTACGAAGAATCTACTTTTCAGGCATTGAAGACTACAACAAATTATTTTGAGTTAGCTATGGAAACGGTTGAATTACGCCTGAATCAGTTAAAAGGCTATGAAAACTTAAAGAATTACTATTCAGGTACATATAAGAATGACCAAATTGCGGAGATGACTACATTTAAAAACCTCCAGGTATATCTTGATACAACGACATATTCAGACAATATTCTGGCTAATTTCTATTTATTTTGCAAACGCGGCAATAATTTATGTACCAATGGAAGTATGAATTTAAGCGGGGGAGAATTGGTGGAGGCTTATCTTGCCACAGAAGAGGGAAAAAGAGATGAGAGCGCGCGGGGAGCATATACCTGGTCCGGCAAGCATCAGTTTGTGGATGAGCATTTTGTACAGGATAAAAGTAGGGTTTCCATCCCATATGCATTTTCCGTATCATCTGCCTTTTTTGGAAATGGATTTAAGCAAATCGGTTATATGGTAGCGGATATCCGGTTAGAATTATTCCAGAAGAAATTATCGGAGCTTGAAATATCAGAGGACTCTCTTTTTGTAGCTATTTCAAAAGACGGCTATGAAGTACATAGTGGGGAAACGGAAGAAGTTCTTATTACCGATAAATCGTTTTATACGGATGCGGTAGCAGGTCCGGAATTAAGTGGAACCCAATATGTAGATTTTAATGGTGAGAAGCATTTATTTTTATATTCAAAAGCTGCGAAATCCGGAATTACCGTATGCGGTTTGGTTCCGTATTCCTATTTGATATCACAGGCAAATGCGATAAAAACCGCAACTGTAATATTCGTATTTGTTGCAGTAGTCTGTGCCTTGCTTATTGCAATTATTATGTCAACAGATATGGGTGGAGCGATTAATAAAATTATCGTCGCATTAAAGAAGGCTTCGGAAGGTGACTTAACTGTTACCGTAAATTGTCATAGAAAGGACGAATTTGGCATGTTATCTGATAGTGCGAATGATATGATTTCTAATGTAAAGGGGCTTATTGATAAAGCACTGAAAGTAAAGGATACCATTTCATCCTCTACGGATGAAGTTTCCGATTCCTCAAAACAACTTTTGGTAGCTACTCAAAATATTTCTACCTCAATTGAAGAAATCCGCCAAGGGATTGTACAGCAGGCAGAAGATTCGGAAAAATGCCTTCGTCAGTCAGACGAGTTAACGGCGAGGGTGAATCAGGTATCAGATAATGTTACCTCAATTGAAAAGTTGGCAGAGGCCTCCAAAGCTGTTGTGCGGCAAGGCTTGGTTTCTATTGACATCTTGCGTGATAAGTCGGAAGAAACAGCCAGGATAACAGGAAATATAATCGGGGAAATCGAATCATTGGAGGAGGAGAGCGAATCTATCGGTAAGATTATCGGTGTCATTAATGATATTGCAGAACAGACGAATCTGTTGTCTTTGAATGCATCCATTGAAGCTGCCAGAGCGGGGGAGGCCGGACGTGGATTTGCTGTTGTTGCAGATGAGATAAGAAAACTTGCCGAGCAGTCCGTCCGAGCGTCTGGTGAAATTGCGGCAATCATTAATAGTATTCAAGGTAAAACGAAATTAACCGTAACTACGGTTCAAAAGTCGGAGAACATAGTAAAGTCTCAGGGAAATGCCTTGTCAGATACCATTGATTTATTCCAGAAGATTGATGCCTCGGTAGGTATGATAGCGAAGGAGCTTATCGAAATTACGACTGGTATTACAGGAATAAAAGTTGCTGAAAATACTACACTAAATGCGATAGAAAGTATTTCGGCAGTATCGGAGGAAACCGCCGCCGCTTCAGAAGAAGTGGATAGTGCGGCAAATCGTCAGGTAGATATGGTAGAAAAGCTAAGAGAAGTGACCCTGCATTTAGAGGCAGATGCGAAAGAATTGAAAGAAGCATTAAATCAGTTTCACATATAAGTTTAGGAGGGAATGACTATGCCGGAGTTATTGACAGAAGTTAATTTAGTATCAACCGCCATCCGACTGCTCTTAGCATTAATTTGCGGTGGAATCCTTGGGATTGAGCGGGGACGGAAAAAGCGTCCGGCAGGTTTTCGAACTTATATGTTAGTATGTGTAGGGGCAACCTTGATAATGATTACGAATCAGTACATCTATACACAATATCCAAATACGGATCCTGCGCGCATGGGCGCGCAGGTTATCAGTGGTATCGGTTTTCTTGGTGCGGGGACAATTATCGTAACAGGCAAAAATCGTGTAAAGGGGTTAACAACGGCCGCAGGTCTTTGGGCATCCGCTTGTATCGGCCTTTCTATCGGTATTGGTTTCTATTCCGGTGCTATTATTGGATGTATTCTTATTTATTTTGTGATGTCGGCACTTCATCGGCTGGATGAGCGAATGACTTCCTCTGCAAAGATTATGAATCTTTATATTGAAGTATCACAAATGAGTGATGTAGGTCAATTTATTAGATTTGCAAAAGAGCACGATATAAAGGTAAGGGATGTTGAGCTGTCAAGAAGCAAAGCACTTTCTGATTATGGTGTGTCTGGTGAAACCAGACACGCATTAACACTTACGTTACAGCTTCCGAAACGATGCACTCATATTGAAATTATTGAGCTTATAAGCACAGTGGAAGGCATTATGTATGTAGAAGAAATATAAAGTAGCAAAAAATCAGTATTTAATAAAAAGAATAAAAATTAGTTGGTTGAATGTAAGCACTTTCATATGGTATAATAAGATGTCATGCGTATCATCTTTTATTGATCTTTGAAGGATATGCCAGAATAATCGCAATATAATAACAATAGTAACCAAAAATACTAGGAGGATTAGACATGGATATGATTGTAAAGTATATCAATGAGTTGCTTGATAAGAGTACACCGGAAGTACCGATGTGGAACATAGAAAAAATCAAGAGCGGAGAAAAATCAGAATGGAACTATATTGACGGCTGTATGATTAAGGCTGTTCTTGAGATGTACGCGATAACAAAAGAAGAGAGATACTTAAAGTTTGCGGATGAGTTTATTGATTATCGTGTGGATGAGGATGGTAATATTTCTGGATACCATGTGGAAAAGTTCAATATTGATGACGTAAATGCAGGAAAAACTTTATTTGAACTTTATGATTTAACAGGAAAAGAAAAGTATCGTAAAGCAATTGAAATCATCTACAAGCAGGTGAAAACTCAGCCAAGAACAAGAGAAGGAAACTTCTGGCATAAACTAATCTATCCTCAGCAGGTATGGTTGGATGGCTTATACATGGGTCAGCCATTTTATATGGAATATGAGACTCGTTTTAATAATAAAAAGAATTACGAGGATATCTTTCATCAATTCTTTAATGTATATGAGTTCTTAAGAGATAAGAAGACCGGTCTATATTATCACGCATTTGACTCTTCAAGGGAGATGTTCTGGTGTGATAAAGAAACAGGATTATCCAAGCATTTTTGGCTAAGAGCGCTTGGCTGGTATGCAATGGCTCTTTTGGATACGTTGGATAAATGTGAGCCGGCAGGATACGAGAAAGAGTATGAAAAATTAAAACAAATCTTTATTGAATATATGGAAGCAATTTTGAAATACCAAGATGAAAGTGGTATGTGGTACCAGATTCCTGACATGGGCGGATGCGAACGTAATTACCTTGAAACCAGCGGCAGCTCTATTATGGTTTATGCATTGCTTAAGGGAATTCGTCTTGGATTCTTGCCGGAGAGTTATCGTGAGAATGCAAAGAAGGCAATGGATGGTATCTGTGAGAAGTATCTTCATACGGAAGAAGGAAAAATGAGTCTTGGAGGAATTTGTCTGGTTGCCGGTCTTGGCGGAAAGCAGATGAGAGATGGTTCTTATGATTACTACATGTCTGAGCCTATTGTGAAAGACGATGCCAAGGGCGTTGGACCATTTTTATTAGCATACACAGAGCTGCTTCGTCTGCAGAAATAGAGAAAAGCTCAAAATAATAGCTTAATGAAGGTAATTATTTCAGAGAATGTTTTTTTAGTTTGATAACTTATAAATTTCGACAAAAATATACAAGAAGCCTTTTCAAAAAGTTTAAAAATTCTGTGAACTTATTGGAAAGGCTTTTTTTTTGCGAAAAAGTGTGATATAACTAGAGGGACAGGCTGTTTCGTAAAATGGTGTACTTAAATTTATCCAAACTTACATGATTTGCTTGGCAAGAGTTCGTTTGTGCAAGAAAATATCCTATGGGGGTAGGTTGCATAAGTTCAAAAAAGATAGAATATGAGAGAGGGTTTAAAATGAAGAAAAAAGCATTATTACTTGGGCTTTGCGGGTGCCTGATGCTGTCAGTGGCGGCGTGCGGCAAGAAAAGCGGTGTCAATGTAACATTAGGCCAGTATAAGGGAATAGAAGTTACAGTAGAGCCGGTTGAGGTTACGGAAGAAGATATTCAGCAGCAATTAGACAATCTTAACAATCAAAAGGGCACAGATGTTAAGATAGCAGATAGAGCCGATGTGCGTGACGGCGATACTGTAAATATTGATTATGTCGGTAAAATTGATGACAAAGAATTCGACGGTGGAAAAGACGAAGGGTATAATTTAGAGATTGGATCCAATTCTTTTATTGACGGATTTGAGTCCGGTTTGATTGGTAAGAATGTTGGTGAAACAGTTGATGTACCTGTAACATTTCCGGATCCTTATAATACTAATCCTGACTTAGCTGGAAAGAAAGCAGTGTTTACCGTTACAATTAATTACTTAACCGATGGAACAAAAGAGCCATTAACCGATGAGGTAGTAAAAGCAAATACGGACTATGAGACCATAGATGCTTATAAGGAATATATTAAAACATCATTAACCCAAAGTGCAGAGCAGAACGCTCAGACACAGAAGGAAATAGATATTATTCAAAAGGCAATTGATAATTGTACCTTTCATAACTTGGGTCAAGAAGAGTTTGATACAGAAGAAGCAGATATGAGAAATTATTATACCAGCGTAGCTTCTCAGTATGGGGTTGATTTAAAGACCTATATCCTTTACTTTTTTGGTATGACGGAAGAGCAGTTTAATACAGAGATTAAGACCGCAGCAGAATTTAATATTAAGCAAAGACTTATGCTAGACGAAGTTGCGAAGGCGGAGAAGTTAGAAATTACAGACGAAGAATATACAGAAAAAGTAACAGAGTATGCGGAACAGAATGACTATGAAACAATGGAAGCATTTGAAGAAGCATACCAAGGGAAAGAAAATGTTAAGATTGCTTTGTTAAGAGAAAAGGCACTTGATTTTGTAATTGAAGCTGCAGTAGTAAAGTAGGCAGGCATTTTTTATAACACTATTTATAAAAATTATGGGATATTTTAAAGTAAGACTACTTTAAAATATCCCTTTTTATATATCGAAAGTAAGAGAATTATAAATATACTTACAGAATTTTAATTATATTGTATAATACTGATATTAGAACATTAAATCATTTGTGTTATAATCTTCTATGGACAGTTAGCCATACCAGATGAGTTATTTGTAAAATTGAAATTGGCAGTTGTAGCGATAATATACAAAATCCCAGTTTATGAGATCAAACCATCTGTCGATATAATCCTTGCGCCTGTTTTGATAATCCAGATAGTAGGCATGCTCCCAAACATCGATTGGGAGGAGAGGTATGAAACCTAAGGGAAGCGGAGTATCTTGATTTGCAGTGGTTATGATTGATAGCTCACCCCGGGAATTACTTACAAGCCAGGCATAACCGGAACCAAATACCTTTAATGCGGCTTCTCTTAGCTTAGCTTTAAATTCAAAAAAACTGCCAAAGGTGCATAGAAGCAGATTAAGAAACTCGTTTTGCGGTGTGCTTGCCTGACACGGATCGTACTCTGGAGTTATCGATGTTTTTTTGGGTGATTTCATGGAATAAAAGTATAAATTGTGATTGTATACACCGCCGGCATTATTTTTTACTGCTGTTTGTATTTCAGAAGGAAGAAGGTTATTATGAATAATTAATTCCTCGAGGTTCCAGGTGTGGTATTCTTTATAATTCTTTAGTGTTTTATTTAGTGTATCCACATAATTTTTGAGGTGTTTTTCGTGATGAAAGAATAGTGTGCATTCACTTATATTCGGAGAAAGCGCGTCGAGGGCGTATGGCAATGGAATCAATGGAAATGGATAAGTTTGATTATTTTGACTCATAATGAGAACATCCTATCGTATTGGTTTACTATAGTTTATGAAAAAAACGACAGTGTGTGACAGCGATAGGAATTAGCAAAGAAATAGGGAGGTAGATTAATGAAATATCAATATGTAGAGTATCCGAAATGTTCGACTTGTATCAAAGCAAGAAAATGGATGGAGAAAAATGAGATTACGTTTGAAACAAGAGATATTACAGTTAACAATCCTACGAAGGAGGAGCTTAAGAAGTGGCATGAGAAGAGCGGATTGCCGCTCACTAGGTTCTTTAATACCAGCGGACTTCTTTATCGGGAACAGAATCTAAAGGAAAAGGTTAAAGTAATGACTGCGGAGGAAATGACGGAAGCATTATCTGCCAATGGCATGTTGGTAAAACGGCCGATTTTAGTAGGAGAGGATTTTGTACTTGTAGGTTTTAAAGAAGATGAGTGGAAGAAGAAATTGCTTCCGCCGGTTATAAAACGGTATTAGTGCCTTTTTACTGCTTTATGGTATGAAGCGAAGGCGGTATCCTTTCTTTTTATATCATAAAGCATCTTATGTTTCATAAACTGATACGACCGGCCGATTTGTTAAAACATTATTAAAATTGATAGAAATCTGATGAATCTTGTGAATATAGCTGTTATAATAAGCAATGACTAAAGTTAGCAATCGTAATAGTTGGAGGAATCGATGTTTGGGTATATAGAAATACATAAGCCAGAGCTAAAGATGAAGGAATATTATAAATACCGTGCCTACTATTGCGGGCTTTGCCAAGTCCTTAAGGAACGTTATGGACGTCTTGGACAGATGACACTGACTTATGATATGACATTTCTAATTGTTCTTTTAACTTCCTTGTATGAAAGCAAGGTGACAGAAGAGCGGCATCGGTGTCTTGCACATCCGGCCAAAAAACATTGGATGCTCTGCAATGAAATTACGCAGTATGCAGCAGATATGAATATTGCACTGACCTTTCATAAATTCCTTGATGATTGGAACGATGAAAAAAGTATAACAGGACTTAGTGCAAGTAAACTGTTAGCAGGAAAATATCGTAAAATAGAAAAGAAGTACCCTGAAAAGTGTCAGGTGATAGCAGATTGCTTGTCAAAATTACAAGAATATGAGAAAGACAATGTTACTGACCTTGATAAGATAGCAAAACCATTTGGCGATTTAATGGGAGAGATGTTTGTTTACCGGGAGGATCAATGGAAGGATACCTTAAGAAGACTCGGCTTTTACCTTGGTAAGTATATCTATTTGCTGGATGCTTATGAGGATGTTAAGGACGATATAAAAAAGGGGAATTTTAATCCGGTCAAGGAGAAGGCAGACAAGCCGTCTTTTGAGGAGGAGTACCGGCAGATCTTAATCATGATGATGTCCGAATGTACCAAGGAATTTGAAAGGTTACCACTAATTCTTGATGTCGAACTGTTAAGAAACATTCTATATGCAGGAGTATGGAAAAAGTATGACGAACATGGAAGGAAAGGTTGTAACAAGAAAACAATTGAGATAGAAGGGAAAGGTATATAGTATGACACAAGATCCATATCAGGTACTTGGGATAAGCAGAACGGCTACGGATGAGGAAGTGAAAAAAGCTTATCGTGAGCTAAGTAGAAAATATCATCCGGATTCCTATGTAGATAATCCGCTGTCTGGTTTAGCAGAAGAGAAGTTTAAGGAAGTACAGGAAGCCTATGACAGCATTATGAATGAGCGCCAAAATGGCGGATATTCTACTTCTTATGGCAGCTATGGGGAGCAATCTTATGGAAACCAAACCTACCGGGAAGACGGAGTGCTTGCCGATGTTGCTTCAAAAATTAATGCACGCCGATTTAGTGAAGCCCTAAGTCTGCTCTCCGGTATCAGTAATCGTACCGCCAGATGGTATTATTATAGCGCGATTGCCAATATAGGTGTAGGTAATAATGTGCTTGCTGCAGATCATGCCAGAACCGCTGTATCCATGGAACCAAATAATCCGGAGTATGTTAACTTAATGAATCAGTTACAGTGGGGAAGCAGAAGGTATACGCAGACCGGATATGGATATGGCCGTGGTGGTACAGATGCAGGCGATTTGTGCTGTAACCTATGTATTGCGGATGCTTGCTGCGAATGTATGGGAGGCGATTTGTGCACATGCATCTAAGTACGAAAAAATTAGCGTTTTCAGGTTTATTGCTCGCATTAACTATTTTACTAACGATACTTAGCTCTGTGTTTGAAACAAGTACTTTATTTTTACTTGCGGCAGCATCGTACCTCGTAGGAATAAATTTTAGAGAGAGTGGAGTTGGAGTTGGTATCGGATTCTACCTTTCTGCTATCTTACTTAGTGTAATATTAGCTCCCAATAAACTCTATTGCCTGACCTTTGCAGTGATCGGTGCTTACATTGTCATTATGGAAGTAATCAGAGCATATTTAACCAAGAAGGAGTTACAAAAGTTAGCAACTACAAACAGGGGACCGGTTGAAAAAAAGTCAAATATTTTCTTTTATGCCATTAAGTTTGTTGTATTTAACCTGCTTTATCTGCCTTTTTTATTTTATTTTCCGGGCTTATTCTATCGTGGAGAAATTTCACCAAAGGTCTATGCGTTGGCTATCGTGGGAGGACAGGCCGTATTTGTTCTCTACGATTTAGCATATGATGTATTTATCCAAAAGTATTGGAGCCGGATCAAAAAGAATATAATTCGTTAATAATAATGATAAGCCTATCCTAGCACCCCCTGAACTACAAAAGTATTTGTATATTGCATAATTTATCTGCCCATGGAATAGATTATAAAAACAAGTATTTCAGGTGGAACTTCCATGAAAGGCTCCAATTTGTTTAAGCATAAACAAATCGAGGAACGTGCTGCTGAGATTGCTGCATTTATAATTGAAAACAATGCAACAGTCAGACAGACCGCAAAGCAGTTCGGTATCTCTAAGTCGACGGTACATAAGGATGTTACCGAGCGTTTGTTACAAGTAAATCCTTCTCTGGCAGAGCGAGCACGTGTCGTTTTAGATTTAAATAAGTCAGAGAGACATATCAGAGGTGGATTGGCTACCAAAGAGAAGTACCTACATAAAGGAAAGACAGTGCAAGGATATTAACAATGGGTAGACGCTGTCCGTTATCAATGTTAAGGAACAATAGTCTTTATGCATTTGTTCGAGAACATAGGAAAAATCGGAGTGTTTGAGGATAACTCAAATATTCCGATTTTTTTCAGCAATAGAGGCAGTGAATGTGAAATAAAATAGAAAAATGTTCACGAACCATGTAATATTTTGTTGGAAATAGTTCCACATTATGGTATACTTAAGAGGTTGAAGTTGATAAATTTTCTTATTACTTGTATGAAAGCGCTTACAATATGTGAATACTTTCACATAGCCCAATACATAAGAATTAATTAGCATTTTAAGCAAATGCGATAATGATTTATCGATATTAAGAGAATCAATAATGTAATCGCTTACAATTGGCACAAGTTATGAATGAAACTTATACTTGGAAAGAGAGAAGAATTCTTATTTTTTATCTATTAATTTTAAAAAAAATGTTGAAAAAGTTAAATTCTCTCATTCAAAATGTGTTTAATTTGTGTTAAAATAGAAACAAATGCAAATAAAAAGACGATATATCAACAATTTACGCTAACCCGGCGTCATTTTTCAGGTATTCAATTTAATACAGGTTTGCGTAAGTATCTTAAATGCTTATAACTGCACACCGATAGGGGGAAGTAGTTAAAAGTAAAAGGATAATTTTCAACCTCTTATTAAGAGTTTAAATTAGAAAGAAAGAAGGAGAAAAAATGGCAGCAGAAACATTCAAAGGCGGCATTCATCCTTATGAAGGAAAAGATTTAACAAAGGATAAGCCAACCACTTTATTGCTACCAAAAGGAGAACTTGTATTTCCAATGTCACAGCATATTGGATATCCGGCAAAACCTATTGTTGCAAAAGGTGATAAAGTTTTGGTGGGCCAGAAAATCGGCGAGGCGGCTGGTGCAATATCCGCATGTATCATCAGCTCTGTATCGGGTACGGTAAAGGCGGTGGAACCAAGATTAACCGTGTCCGGTATGATGGAAGAATCTGTCGTTATAGAAAATGATAATGTTTATACTCCGGTGGAAGGATTTGGAGCGGAGCGGGATTACACTACTCTAAAAAAAGAAGAAATTCGTTCTATTATTAAAGAAGCAGGTATTGTAGGTATGGGAGGGGCTGGTTTCCCAACACATATTAAACTTACTCCCGCAAATGACAGTGCGATAGATTATTTAATTATTAATGGTTCTGAGTGTGAACCTTATCTGACAAGTGATTACCGCATGATGTTAGAAGAGACAAATCGCTTGATTAAGGGTATTAAGATTACACTTCGCTTATTTGAAAATGCAAAGGCTATCATTGCAATAGAGGATAACAAGCCGGAAGCAATCAGTACGCTTACTCATGCGTTAAAAAATGAGAATAAAATTGAATTAAAAGTTATCAAAACAAAGTATCCTCAGGGTGCGGAACGCGTGCTGATTTATGCAGTAACGGGACGTAAAATGAATTCTACCATGCTGCCGGCGGATATCGGTTGTATCGTAAATAATATAGATACTATGATATCGGTTTGCAGAGCAGTTGCGGAGAATACTCCGCTAATCAAAAGAGTTATAACAGTATCCGGAGACGCTGTGAAGAATTCCGGCAATTTCACCGTATTAACTGGTACTTATTATAGTGAACTTGCAGAAGCCGCAGGTGGGTTTAATACGAAACCTGCGAAGATAATTTCAGGCGGGCCAATGATGGGACTTGCTCTTTATTCTCTGCAGATACCGATTACTAAGACTTCCAGTGCTTTATTGGCATTTACGGCGGATGAAGTGGCACAGATGGAAGAAGGACCCTGCATCCGGTGTGGACGCTGCGTGGCTGTCTGTCCGGGAAGAATTGTTCCGCAGAAGCTCATGGAGTATGCGGAACGTTTTGACGATAAAGGCTTTGAGGCGTTAAATGGCATGGAATGCTGTGAATGCGGCTGCTGTTCTTATATCTGTCCGGCGGGGCGTCATTTAACACAGGCCTTTAAGCAATCCAAAAGAAATATTCTTAATGAGCGCAAGAAGGCATAAGATATTATCTTGCAGTAAAGAGGAGAATGAGGAGAACACTGAAATAATAAAGAGATTTTTATTTTGGTAAACTGATGAAAGAGGTGGAATCTTTGAAAGATATGTATAATGTCTCTGCATCACCGCATGTGCGAAGTGGTGTAACGACAGCACAAATTATGAGAGATGTTGCAATTGCGTTAATGCCGGCTTGTTTGTTTGGTATTTATCAATTCGGTTTCTCGGCATTTTTAGTATTATTGGTTTCGGTAACATCCTGTGTGGTATCCGAGTTTTTATATGAAAGATTAATGAAGCAGCCATATCGTACGTATGAATGCAGTGCTATAGTGACCGGTTTATTAATCGGGATGAATATGCCTGCCGGAATACCCGTATGGATTCCGATGGTTGGCGGTGTATTCGCAATTATTGTTGTAAAACAGTTATATGGTGGACTTGGACAAAACTTTATGAATCCTGCTCTTGCCGCCAGATGTTTCTTATCCATCTGTTTTGCTACCCGTATGACAACCTTTGCAGTAGATTCCTTTGCAAGTTCAAGTGCTTCAAATAAAGCATTATATTTATTTCACTATGGTAATGCCGGGCTAGACGGAGTTAGCGGGGCGACACCGCTTGCAGCAATGAAGGCCTCTGAGGCAGCTCCAGGCTTACTTGATATGTTCTTTGGCTATCATGGCGGTGTGCTTGGCGAAACAAGTGCTATGATGCTTTTAATCGGTGCATGTTATTTATTGTATCGTAGAATTATTTCCTTACGTATTCCTTTGACCTATATTATAACGTTTGCGATATTTATTATATTGTTTGGCGGTAAGGGTTTTGATGTAGAGTATGTGTTGGCCCAGATTCTTGGCGGCGGATTACTATTAGGTGCTTTCTTTATGGCAACCGATTATGTAACTTGTCCGATCACTAAGTATGGTCAAATCCTTTTTGGTGTCTGCCTTGGTGCATTAACCGGATTATTCCGTGTATTTGGTGGTTCTGCGGAAGGTGTATCTTACGCAATTATCTTCTGTAACTTATTGGTACCGTTGATTGAAAAAATCACGATGCCAAGGGGCTTCGGAGTAGGAGGTAAGAAACTTGCAAAATAAGAAAAAGTCAACAATAATAAAGGATGCGATTGCATTATTTGCAATTACCTTAGTGGCGGCGGTTGCTCTTGGTTTTGTATATGAAATTACAAAGGGACCAATAGCAGAGGCAGAAGCAAAGGCGAAGGCAGAAGCATATAAGATGGTTTTTACAGAGGCTAAATTAGTAGATGATAAGAATGAAGATGTGAATGCCCGTGTTGATTCCTCACAAGAGTTTTTATCTTCTCGTGGCTTTCCTTCAAGTACAATCAATGAAGTATGTATTGCAAAGGATGAGGCCGGCAATGCGCTGGGCTTTGTTATGACCTTAACCTCCCGGGAAGGATACGGCGGAGATATCAAATTTACGATGGGTGTAAAAGTGGATGGAACCGTAACAGCGATAGAAATTATTGGTATGAATGAAACACAAGGTCTTGGAGCAAAGGCAAATGATGAGAGCTTTAAAG
The DNA here is from genome assembly GCA_023457255.1 of Bacillota bacterium. Taxonomy (GTDB): domain Bacteria; phylum Bacillota; class Clostridia; order Lachnospirales; family Lachnospiraceae; genus Lachnoclostridium. The sequence continues at coordinate 61,614 of JAEWMB010000017.1, forward strand.
GACAGTATTCTGATAAAAATGTAGATGCCTTTGAAGTAATCAAAGCAATTGAAAGCAAGACGAGTGATAATCAAATCAATGCCATCAGCGGCGCAACGATCACAAGTGATGCAGTAACAGGAACGGTGAATGCGGGTCTTGCCTTTGTGAAGGATTTATTAGAGAATGGTGTAGGGGGTGTGACTCATGAGTAAAGCGTTAGAACGTATTTATAACGGTGCAATTAAAGAAAATCCTACGTTTGTCTTAATGCTTGGTATGTGCCCGACTCTTGCGGTTACAACTTCAGCAATCAATGGCGTGGGTATGGGGCTTACGACAACAGCAGTTCTTATCATGTCAAACATGCTAATTTCTATGCTTCGTAAAGTGATTCCGGATAAAGTGAGAATGCCGGCATTTATCGTAGTGGTAGCTTCCTTTGTTACCATCGTGCAGTTATTGTTACAAGCTTATATTCCGGTATTAAACGATTCTCTGGGTATCTATATCCCATTAATCGTTGTTAACTGCATTATCCTTGGCAGAGCTGAGGCTTATGCATCTAAGTTCCCGGTATTTCCTTCTATCTTTGATGGTGTTGGTATGGGGCTGGGATTTACCATCGGATTAACTTTAATTGGTCTGTTCCGTGAGTTGCTTGGAGCAGGGACAATCTTTGGTCTCACTGTAATGCCGGATAACTACGAACCCTTTTCTATCTTCGTATTGGCACCGGGTGCATTCTTCGTACTTTCGATGTTAACTGCACTTCAAAATAAGCTAAAGTTAAAATCTGCGACAAACGTTCCGCAAGCAGATAAACTTGCATGCGGCGGTAACTGCGGCAGTTGCAGCGGCAGTGCATGCCATAGCAACCATGAGATGCTTGAGGCCGTAAAGGAAGAAGCAGCTTTAAAATCGGCAGCTGCAAAAAAAGCTCAGGCAAGAGAAGCAGCTAATCAGGCTGAGAAGGAATAGGAGGAGAGATTAAGATGAAAGAATTATTACTAGTGCTTATTGCAGCAGCGCTCGTGAATAACGTAGTTTTAAGTCGTTTCCTCGGCTTATGTCCGTTTCTCGGCGTTTCTAAAAAAATCAGTACGGCGGCAGGTATGGGTGGAGCAGTTATCTTTGTTATCACCGTAGCTTCCGCATTATGCAGTATCATCTATGATACAGTTTTGGTTCCGCTTGACTTAAAATATATGAATACGATTGTATTTATTATTTTAATTGCAGCCTTAGTTCAGTTAATTGAAATGTTCTTAAAGAAGTTCTCACCAGGTTTATACAATGCACTTGGTGTGTACCTTCCGTTAATCACAACAAACTGTGCAGTTCTTGGTGTGGCTATCGATAATGTTCAGAGGGGAAATGGCTTTGTAACTAGTGTTGTTTATGGTGCCGGAACTGCAATTGGTTTCTTAATTGCAATTGTTATTATGGCAGGTGTCAGAGAGCGAATTGAGCATAACAATATCACAAAATCCTTTCAAGGTTCTCCAATTGTGCTGATAACAGCAGGATTGATGTCCATTGCCTTTATGGGATTTGCTGGATTGTTATAGGATAGGGGGAAAGAGCATGACAAATTTAGCATTATATAACCTCTTATCTCATACCGGTGTACTTGCAATCAGCGTGCAAGGACTAATCACAGCAGCAGCTATCGTTGGTGGTGTTGGTTTGATCATCGGTATTCTTCTTGGAATTGCAGCCAAGGTGTTTGAGGTTGAGGTAGACGAGCGAGAGTTAATAGTTAGGGATTTGCTGCCTGGTAATAACTGTGGTGGTTGTGGATATCCCGGCTGTGATGGATTGGCAAAAGCAATTGCCGCCGGCGAAGCGCCGGTGAGCGGATGTCCTGTTGCAAACGCTGAAATTCACGCAAAAATCGGTGAAGTAATGGGTACGGAAGCAGCCGTTAGCGAACGAAATGTTGCATTCGTAAAATGTAATGGTACTTGTGACAAAACAACCGTGAAGTATCACTATACCGGTATACCGGATTGTAAGAAGCTTGCAGCGGTACCTGGAAATGGTGAAAAGACTTGCAGTTATGGCTGTATGGGCTATGGTAGCTGCGTACGTGTCTGTGCTTTTGATGCAATTCATGTTGTGAATGGCGTTGCTGTAGTAGACAAGGAAAAATGTGTCGCATGTGGAAAATGTATTACGGAGTGTCCAAACAACCTAATTGAGTTTGTTCCGGTAAGTTCTACCTGCAAGGTACAATGCAACTCCAAAGATAAAGGTAAAGATGTAAATGCTGCATGCAGTGTCGGATGTATTGCATGCATGATGTGTGTGAAGGTATGTGAAAGCAAAGCCGTAACTGTAAATAATAATCTTGCCCATATTGATTATTCTAAGTGCACGCACTGTGGTAAGTGTGCTGAAAAGTGTCCAAGAAAAATTATTACCGTTGCATAATTCACTATGCTTCTGTGCTGTTTTTGCTTAGGGAAACGATTTATCTTCCAGCCTTACAGGAATAAAAAGCAAAAAATCAATTTTCAACATTTTGATTTATATGCATGCTAAAGTACGCAGATGGGAGTTTATTATGATTTGTAAAATTTGTGGAAGAACAGTACAAAATGAAGAAGCTAATTTTTGCGAGTATTGCGGTGCACCTTTTCGTCCGGAAATGGACAATATTATCCATAATATGAGAGATACCCCTATTCAGGAAAAGCCGATGACAGTGGGGAACTGGCTTGCAATAATGCTGCTGGTTTTTATTCCTCTGATAGGACCATATGTATTTCTGGCATTACTGTTTTTCTGGTCCTTTCATAAGTCGGTATCTGCAGCGAAGAAAAACTGGGCACGTGCCACTCTAATTGTTGCGCTTATCCTTGTTGCACTTCTTTTTATGCTGATAGGCATGACTGGCGGTGAAATACTATCAGACCCCAATGCTATCTTAAACTATATTTATGGGAAATAAAAATTAATTAGCTACCCTTATAAATTACATGATTTTCTCACAAAGGCCTTAGTTTGCTTACGATGCATTATTTCGTAAGCCAATTAAGGCTTTTACTTATTAGCGTCCTCACATCTTTTCATGATTTTAGCCTATGTGACCTATAAGAATATCTAATTATTTAGGATTACACAGATGATTTTCATGGGTTTTTTTGTGTGAAAACATCTCGTATAATAGGATTGACTTAATAGGAAGGTTGGAGGTTAAATCGTTGAATCATAAATTATGGTATACAAAACCTGCATTAGAATTTAAAAATGGGCTTCCCATAGGTACTGGCAGGCTTGCCGGAATGGTACTTGGCGGTATTGAACAGGAGCGAATCGTGTTAAACCATGAATGGTTATGCGTAGGCAGGAATCGGAACAGAAAAAACGAGGACCGCTCACATTATCTCGCTGAGGTAAGAGAGTTATTACGTAAAGAAAAATACGAAGAAGCGACCCTGCTGGCAAATGAGGCATGGGGAGGAAACGGAGGAATCAGTGGACATCAGACGAAGGAGGATCCCTACCAACCTGCCGGAGAGCTTTGTTTTTGCTTAGAACAAGGAGAAGTGCAAAACTATAAGAGAGAACTAAATCTTGAGAAAGCAAGAGCTAAGGTAAGTTATGATACTTCCGATCATCGTTATATTACCAGAACGATCATCGGAGACTTAATTCATGACTGTATTGTCATAAGAGTTTATGCGAGAGAAGAGTTATTAAGCGGCGATTTCTGGTTACAAAGAGAGTACGATGAGCGCTGTAAGATTTCCTATGATTTTGGAAACGCTACCATTGTAATGCATGGTGAGTTTTACGGCGGAATGAAGTTTTGCGTAAAAGCAGACTTTAAACTTAAAGATGGAACAATTACTCAATTGCCTAATAACCGGATAAGGGTCAAGGATGCAAGAGAGATACTTATTTTTCTAAATATCGGTACTGATGCTAAGGGAGAATCACCACTTGAGGAATGCAGAAAATTTACGATTCCGGTGAAGTCATGGGCAAGAATATATAAGGATAATATACTAGAGCACGAAGAACATTATGGAAGACTTCATTTTCATATTAATGAAGAGGTGCCGGAGATACCAACCGATGAGAGAATCCGTGCATATCGGGCCGGCGGAGATGATGTAACCCTTCCGGTATTGTATTTCAATTATGGACGCTACCTATTGTGTGCTTCGTCTGCAAATGGAGAACTTCCTGCTAATCTGCAGGGAAAGTGGTGCGAGGAATTATCTCCCGCCTGGGATTGTGATTATCACAATGATGTTAATTTGCAGATGAATTATTGGCCGGCGGAAAGCGGGCATCTGGAGGAATATACGGAAGCATTATTTGCTTATTTGGAAAAAATGCTTCCACATGGGAAAGATGCTGCAAAAAAATTATTTAACTGTAATGGCATCTGGCTTCCGTTATCCTCTGACGTGTGGGGGCTTGCTACTCCGGAAACTTATGGCTGGTCTGTATGGGTCGGTGTAAGTGCTTGGCTTGCACAGCATTTTTGGTGGCATTATGAATATGGACAGGACTTAGAGTTTTTGGAGGAAAGAGCATATCCGTTCATGAAAGAAGTTGCTGCTTTCTATGAGGATTTTCTGGTAAAGGATGAGCATGGAATTTATCAGGTGATGCCTTCTCAGTCACCAGAGAATCGATTTGCCGGCGGCGGAGAGTATCCTGTTACGATCTGTGTTTCTTCTACGGTGGATATTGAGTTAATCACTGATTTATTAACTCATACGATAAAAGCAGCAAAGTTATTACGCATAGACGCTTCTCGCATAAAGCGGTGGGAGGAAATCCTTGAGAATTTACCAAAGTTGCAGATAGGAAGTAAAGGCCAGCTTTTGGAATGGAATAAGGAATTTGAAGAAGTTGAGCCAAGCCATCGCCATGTATCTCATTTATTTGCAGTATATCCGGGAGAACAGATTAATGAGGAACGGACGCCGGATCTTTATCTGGCGGCTAGAACTTCCTTAGAATTGCGATTGGCAGCAGGAGGAGCATATACGGGATGGAGCCGTGCTTGGACAGCCTGTCTTTACGCCAGATTTCATGAAGGAGACTTGGCGTTGGAACATTTGAGAGCCTTAATCGGGGATTTTGCCACTGATAGTTTGCTGGATTTACATCCGCCGAAAATATTTCAGATTGATGGTAATTTTGGAGGGACTGCTGCAATCTTAGAGATGCTATTGCAAAGCTATTATGAGGAAATTGAGTTTCTTCCGGCGCTTCCTGGCGTTTGGAGGAGCGGTAAGATTACAGGCATGAGAGCAAGAGGCGGCTTTACCGTTGATATGGAATGGAATGACGGGGAGCTGACCAAGGCGAGGATTTGCTCCTTAACGGACCGCACCTGCTGCATTAAAGCAGATCGATATACCTACGGTATTAAGGATAGTTGGGGGAATAATGTGGAGCTGCAGGAAGAAAACATTTCAGATAACCCTGAAGATACGGAAAACCAAGAAACTGCTCCACTAAGTCATAAGAAGGTTACTTTCCCTATGATTAGAGACAGAATCTATATCGTATCCGTTTCTAAGCTATCCTAAGCTATCATAGAGTTTTGACGAGGCGGATTCCTCACTTGTAGAACTTCTAAAATAATGATACTATGGAATTAGGTTGAAATTGTCATTTTTTAACCTGTCCAAGAAGTATCTTGTTTTGGAAGTTCTATTCTTATATTCGTTTTAGGGGCTTGCATACCAATTGTGAAATTCTAATAGCGCTTAGGGGGCATTGATGAAAAGAATCAAAAACATTTGGCGGAGACTATTACATATCAAATTACGGGAAAAATTATTTCTTGTTTTTTTTATTGGCTGTATCATTCCTTTTTTTTGTATCACCTTATATTTAAATTCGGGAACCAGAATGCTCTTAATTGAGCAGTCAAAAGAAGCAGAATTATCGGAGCTTCAATTAATTGCAAACGGGCTGAAAGATAATATGCGTGTGTTAACAGATATATCGAAGCGCTTTTATTTTGATGAAGAATTAGAGAATATAGCCTTCACTCAATTTGCGGACTATACCGATATTGTGGATGCTTATAAAAAATATACGACCTTCTTTGATTATTTACAGTATTATTATCAGGAAATATGGAAGTTTAGTATGTACATAAATAATGACACCCTTTCAAATACTTCAGTGTTTATTGTTGCAGACGAAGAGATTCAAAGTAAACCATGGTATCAAAAAGCCATCGCGGAGAATGGCAGAGTAACCTGGTCGCAGGAAGTCGGTGTAATAACACAAAAGAGTAACCTAAAGCTTTCCCGCTTGCTTCGAACAAAAGAAGGCAGGGAAGTTGGCGTTCTCTCTATCTATATGCATAACAAACGGTCACAGCTTCAAATTACGGATCGGGGAGCCCTAACGATGCTGATTCTGGATGAAGGGGAACTGGTTCATAGCAATGGAGGCAGGGAAATGGATTACTTTTCTCTTCGTGACGAGATTGAATCCATGCAGCAAACGGGTTCTAAGAATATCATTTATCAGGGAAGAAAATGCTTTATGACGGTTATCTTGCTTCAGGCTCCGGAATCTGTTACTAAGTTTAAGGTGGTAAGTGTTTTACCCTATGATGATATCTTAAAAAATGCAAATGAACGAAGCCGCAGCAGTACGATATTGATGATATTTAGTTTTATTATTTCCTTGATGCTAATCAGCTTATATTCTCAGGCTTTCAGCAGAAAAATTAATAGTTTTAAGGATCAGATGCACCGGGCGGCCAAAGGAAACTTCGATATTGCAAAAAAGATAGGCGGCCACGATGAAATTAGTGAACTCCATGAGGATTTAAATATCATGATCGCAAGTATCAATGGATTAATGGGAAAAATCATTGAGGAACAGGTGCAAAAGGAGCAGTTAAATTCAAGGCAAAAGGATGTGGAGTTTAAGATGCTTGCCAGTCAGATTAATCCGCATTTTCTTTATAATACACTTGAAACAATTCGTATGAAAGCAAGGACAAATGGACAGTACGAGATTGAAGAGCTGGTAAAGATGTTAGCAAAAATTATGCGTAGAAATATTCAAGTAAGGGATCACCTTGTCACATTTCGTTCGGAACTTGAATTAGTAGAGTATTATCTAAAGATTCAAAGCTATCGTTTTGGTGAACGAATCCACTATCAGATAGAGCTGCATTATGACATTACGGATGAAAGGATTATGCCGCTTATCATTCAGCCTATTGTTGAGAATGCATTTGTTCATGGGTTAGAGATGAAGGATGGAAATGGTTTGCTTCGAATTATCGTTGAAAAAACAGATCGATGCAGGATTTATGTCATCGATGACGGTGTCGGTATTGAGCCGGATAAGTTAGAGGAATTAATGGATAGTCTTAACAATTTTGAGAGACTTGATAAAACTCATATTGGCTTAAGTAATGTAAATCAACGAATAAAACTCTTATATGGAGAGGAGTATGGTCTGATAATTCAAAGTAAATGGATGGAAGGAACGACCGTAATCATTGAATTACCAAGAGACATAAGGAGGTAGGACTTGCCATGTATCAGCTAATGATTATTGATGATGAACCAATTGTACGTACCGGAATTAAAGATTTAATTCCTTGGGAAGATTATCAGTTTGATGTTTGCGCAGAGGGTCTTGATGGGAAAGATGGGTTAAAAAAGATCATGGAATACATGCCTGATTTGGTGCTGGTTGATGTTAAGATGCCCGGTATGAGCGGGATAGAATTAATACAAGAAGCAAAAAAAAGAGGATTTGAAGGTAAGTTTATCATACTAACCGGATATTCGGATTTCGAATTCGCGAAGCAGGCGGTTTCCTTGGGTGTAAGAGCATATTTATTAAAGCCGATTGATGAAGAGGAGTTAATGACTAATGTAGAGGAGGTACTTGCGGAATTAGAGGCGAAGAAAAACCGTGATGATTACTTTACAAAAAGCGAATTGATTGCAAGACAAGAGGTGATTCGAAGAATTCTGCTCCCGAATAATGGCTCCGAGGAACTGAAAAGGGATATGAGACTATATGGATTAGAGTTTAAGTATGATTGCTTTTGCTGTGCAGTTGTTTCAATGAAAAACAAAGAGAATTCACAGCCTCCAAGTGAGGAATGCCTAAATGCTTTGACAAAAGATATGAATCAGCTAGAACGAATCTTCATGGATGAGAATATCGTATTACTTTGTAAGGACTATACATTTGCAGAGGCAGCGAAACATCTCGAAAGGAATATAGGGCGTATGGAAGGAAAGCAGGTGGAGATTCCTTTTGTTTTTCTTGGACATACGGTAAAACAATGGCAGGATATCCAATTTTCCTATGAAAGTGCGAGATTTTTCTGGGAACATCGATTTTTATATAATAATCAGCGTGTAATTACGATTGATATGCCGGAAAGCGTGGGGCAAATTACAGTAGACCGTATCTTAGACCAGCTGGGCAACTATGTTGATATCGGGGACGAAGACGGAATTGAACATACAATGAATGAATTGAAAGAGTATGCTAGAACTAGTTTGTTAAAAGAGTCGGATATCAAGCTCTTAGTAGCACATTACTTAATATTGCTGCATAACCGTCTTTTATTAAAGTATGATCAAAAGAAATCGGAATTCCCAAGTTTAAATCAGCTTCGGGAGCAGATTAAAAACTGTAATAGTATTGACAGTCTGATACAGAAAGCGATTGTATTTTGTAAGCTGATGAGTGAAATAGTGGCTGGTTCTACTTCCGGAAATATAGCCAAACGTGTCTATGCTTATATGGAGAAGAACTTTGATAAAGATTTAAAACTTGAAAATATAGCAAAGACTTTTAACTACAACAGTGCTTATCTGGGTAAGTTATTTAAAAAGGAAATGGGGGAAGGATTTAATAACATTCTGGATTTTATTCGAATTGAAAATGCAAAAAAGTTATTGCTGGAGCAGGATTTAAAAGTATACCAGGTATCCGAAAAAGTAGGTTTTAGCAATATTGATTACTTCTACAACAAGTTTAAAAAGCATGTCGGATTAAGTCCAAAGGAATTCCAAAAGAAAAAACCGGGAAGAGAGGAAAGGTAAAACCGATTACGGGTTATTGTCTTTTACCGGCTTATCTAGCTATGAATTATATAAGAGCAGTGCCATGAGATATTATGCATTCATGAAAACGATTTCTTATAGCATAATTCATAGCTTTTTTTTGTTTTTTATAGTAAAAACTAGAGAAAATATATAAAAATTAAGGTATTTTTCACAAAAAATTATGGGTATTTAATCTAAGGTTTCCTTAGTATAATAAAGTCATGATAACGAAGGGGGATTAGTTCATGGACGGAAGGAAGAAACCAAAGACCAAAAGGCAGAAACAGAAACTAACCTTAAAGTTACTGATAAAGCAACGGTATTTGTTAGCCATGTCAGTACCATTTGTGATTTGGCTTATTATATTTAAGTTTATTCCGTTATGGGGCTGGACGATGGCGTTTCAAGATGTCAGGCCAAAATCGTTTGCGCTGTCGGTATGGGAGAGAGATTGGGTACTCTTCGATCATTTTAAAAAGTTGTTTGTAGACCCAAGATTTCTACAGGTATTAAAAAATACCATTGGAACCAGTTTGATAGGGTTGATACTTGGATTTTTTTCTTCAATCACATTTGCCCTTTTATTAAACGAAGTCAGAAATGTTAGATTTAAAAAAGCAACGCAGACAATTTCTTACTTACCACACTTTGTATCCTGGGTTATCATTGCCAGTATAGCAAAGATGTTTCTGGGGGATTCCGGTGTAATTAATGATTTTCTAGGAAGTTTAGGGATAAAAGAAGTTCGTTTCATGACCTCCAATTCGCCGGCTTTTTGGGTTATCGTTTGTGTAATTAACGCTTGGAAAGAGTGTGGATGGGATGCGATTATCTACTTATCTGCGATGACGGGAATTGATCAAGGACTTTACGAAGCTGCTAAAGTGGATGGAGCGGGAAGATTTCGCAGAATGTGGCATATCACTTTACCAGGAATCCGGCCAACCGTTATTGTATTATTAATTATGAGTATTGGTGGTGTTCTGGGTGTTGGAATGGAACGTCAGATGTTACTTGGCAATGGTATTGTAAAAGACTATGCGGAAGTTCTTACCTGGTATGCTTATACGAAGGGTATCGGATCTCAAAATTATGGTCTTGGAACTGCAATAGGAGTGTTCCAATCTGCGATTAGTGTTATCCTACTTTTTGGTGCAAACAAGATTGCTGGACGGCTTAGTGACAGCAAGCTGATATAAGGAGGGATAACGATGAAGAGAAAAAAACATAAAGTTAATTATATAAATCGTAAAACACCATTTGATTACTTTTTAATTATGTTTTTCGTAGTAGTTATATTTATTACCTTATACCCATTTATCAATGTACTTGCAATATCATTAAACGATGCTACGGATACCTTAAGAGGTTCGAATATGTTAGTTCCGCGTATATTTACCTTAGCGAATTACGAGTATCTCTTTACAGAGAAAAACCTGTTTCCGCCGTTAATGATGTCTGTCGCGAGAACAGTCGCCGGTACAATATCAGGGGTTATCTGTACCGCAATGCTCGCATATACATTAAGCCGCAGAGATTTTTACTTTCGTAAACTCTTCACAGTGTTATTTGTCATAACGATGTATGTAAGCGGCGGTTTGGTACCGGAATATTTACTGATTACAAGAACCTTGGGACTTAGAAATAACTTTTTAGTTTATATTATTCCCGGAATTATATGGGTGTACAACGTTATTTTAATCCGATCCTTTATTGATGGATTACCGGAAGCATTACAAGAATCCGCTAAAATCGACGGTGCGTCTGATTTTAAGATATGGTATCGAATCATTGTTCCGTTATGTAAACCTGTTATAGCGACAGTTGCACTTTTTCTAGCTGTTGGTCAGTGGAATGGATTTATGGATACTTATCTGTATGCACCAAATTTAAAAACATTGCAGTATATGATGTATGAGATTGTAAATAAGACGGGCATCGATCCTGGAAAAACACATGGTCAGAATGTAGAAATATTAGCAAGTTCCGTAACACCGCAGGCAATCCGTATGGCGATAACAATTGTGGCTACGCTTCCTATTGTTATTGTTTATCCATTCCTGCAGAAATATTTTGTCGGCGGAATGACGTTAGGAGCAGTAAAAGATTGATTTAATCCATTCCAAATTATTATGAAGGAGTGGTTAAATAAATACAACACCCTATTACAATACCAAATGGTAGGTAATTGAGTGGTTGTAAAAATAATTCATAACAGGGGGATACATTATGAAAAACAAAAAGGTATTGGCAATTTTGTTATCATTAACCATGGTGGTTGCATCTGCTTCCGGATGTGGTAAGAAGAAAGATGATCCAGGAAATGCGGAATCACCAACCGCGGCACCAACCGCAACAGGAGCTGCGTCTGCAGATCCAACTCAAGTTCCGGAAGAGAAATTAGACCCGATTACTTTCACATTTTACAATGCAGACGGTCAGGAAGATCCTTGGACTGATCCGGTTGCACAGGCGATTACTGAGGCAACGGGTGTAACCTTGAAAACAGATTACCCGGTTGCAGGAGATGATCAAAGAGTTGCCCTTATGATTGCTTCGGAAGATTATCCGGATATGATTTTTGCAAAGGGTGACGGAGCAGCTTTAGTTGATGCGGGTGCATTAATTGATATGGCTCCGCTGATTGACGAATATGGCCCTAACATTAAGAAGCTCTATGGCGATAACTACAATCGTTTGAAAAACAGTAAAGAGGATCAGTCAATTTACCTGCTTTGCAGTAATGGCGTTGGTGATAGGGCTTTCACAACCTCTGGTACCGCACAGTTACAGTGGGCAGTATTGGAAGCAAATAATTATAAGATTCCTTATACTCTAGCTGAGTATGAAGAGATGATTAAAAACTACTTAAAAGAAAATCCGAAGATTGATGGACTTGATACAATCGGGTTAAGTATTTCCTGCGCTGACTGGCACTGGTTTATCACTCTTGCAAATCCGGCAGGCTTCATAGCAAATGGTTCTCCGGACAATGGTCAGTGGATTATTGATGATGAAAATAATTATCAGGCATATTATAAGCATGCCGCTCCTGGACAGAAGGAATACTTCCAGTGGTTAAACAGAATGTATAATGAGGGTATTCTTGATAAGGATTTTGCAACTCAGACTCATGATGATTATATTGCAAAGATTGCATCCGGCCGTGTGCTTGGAATACTTGATGCTAACTGGGATTATGCCGACGGTGAAAAAGTTCTTAAGACGGATGGAAAATATAATAGAACCTATGCAGGTCTTCCGGTAACGATGAGTTCCGATATTAAGAGTGCAGCTTTAATGAACCAAGGCCTTTCCGTAGGCTGGGGTGTTGGTATCACGACAGCTTGTAAAGATCCGGTAAGAGCAATTAAGTTTATTAACTGGATTTGCAGCGATGAAGCTCAGGTTCTTTTAAACTGGGGTATCAAAGATGTAAACTATTTTATTGATGAGAATGGTCAGCGTTACAGAACCCAGGAAGAGATTGACAGGGCAACAAATGATATCAATTACAAAGAGGAGACCGGTGTTGGATTCCATAACTATCCATTCCCATGCTATGGTAATGGTGTAGAAGATTCTACCGGAAGTACCTATACAACAAATAGTAAGAGTTTCATAATAGAAAACTATCATGCAGAAGAAAAGAAAGCGTTAGCTGCATGGAATGCTGAGATGTTGACAGATATCTTCCCTCAGCCGGAAGAATTCAAAGTTCCTCCATATGCTGCGGTTTGGGCTCAAACAAAACCGGCAGAATTTAATGATTTAGAAACAGCGCTAAATGATGTTGCTTGGCCATCTATGATTAAAGCTATCATCTGTAAACCGGATCAATTTGATTCAACCTGGGAAAAATTCATGAGTGATTTAGACAAGGCAGGAAGAGTACAGGCGGAAGAAATGCTAACAACGATCATCCAAGATCAGGTATCCTTCTGGGGTAACTAATAGCGATTAGGGAGTATTTTGGGGTGTCGCATCTTACAGCGGCACCCTTTTTGCACACGCTGGAAGCGAGTTTGTGTCTTCTCTTTTGGGCGGACAAGTTCGCTTACACAATACTTAGAAGATACGGAGATAGCACGCATTTAGGTATGTGAGGAAATTATAACATAATACATCGAAGAAGAAAGGATGCTTTATTTTTATCCCTTCTGTCCTATGGTATAATACTTGTAACGGAGGTGAAATAATGAGTTTTTTTGGTATCAATAGTCCAATCTACCGGTTTTTGCAGAAGATGATGGACCTATTTGTACTTAGCCTTTTGTGGCTGTTATGCAGTCTCCCTATTGTTACGATAGGCGCAGCGACGACAGCGGCTTATTATGTTGGATTAAAGCTTGTGGTAAATGAGGAAACCTATGTAAGCAAGATGTTTTTTAAGGCTTTTCGTGCAAACTTCCGGCAGGGCATCCTCCTTGGAATCTTAAGTTTGTGCTTTGGTTATGTCCTATGGGTTAATTACAATTACTGTTTTTATATAGCAGCAAAACGTCCGACGGGCATGATTGTTTGCACTATCCTTGGTACTGTGATTTATGTATTTAGTATGTTGTATGCATATGCGTTAACTGCCCGCTATGAGAATACCATTTTTCATATGATTCGTAATTCATTTTTACTTTCGGTACGTTATATTTTCCGGACTGCCATAATATTAGTGATGATGGCAGCAGTGGTAGCTATCGGGTTATGGAATATAACTACCATCTTCTTATTTTTATTATTTGGACCAGGAGCAATCATTTATATCTCCAGTGCATACATACTAAAGATATTCCATAAGACAGAAGAGAAAGAAAGAGAAAAAGTTGTGGAGAAATAAGAATAGGAAAAGGTAGTATGCGAAAGCATACGGATAGGAGTTGTTATGAAGTTTAGTAATGGATGCTGGCTGCAAAAAAAGGGTACGGAGTGCTTTTCACCGGCACAGGTTTATGATTATCAAATCAAAGAGAATGAGGTTAGAATACTTACTACGACACATCAAATCAGACATCGTGGTGATACTTTAGGTGGCGTGAACCTTACGATATTTATTACAGCACCGGCGCCGGAGGTGTTACGTGTGAAAACTCATCACTATATGGGAGTAAAGAAGAAAAGTCCTGAGTTTGAGTTGGATTTATCAGGAGCTTGTGCCTTGGAATGTGAGGATACGGAAGAACTTTTGATTATTAAAAATGGGAGTCTCCGTCTGGAGGTGCAAAAATCAAATGCGGCATTTACCTATTATCGTGGGAATGAGAAATTAACTTCCAGCGGCTGGCGTGATCTTAGCTATATGAAAACAGATTGGCGAGGAATTGCTTATGATGATGGCGGTGAACAGGATACCTATATGAGAGAGCAATTAACTCTTTCGGTAGGCGAACTCATATATGGACTTGGTGAGAGGTTTACACCATTTGTTAAAAACGGCCAGTCACTTGATATCTGGAATGAAGATGGTGGCACTTCTACCGAGCAGTCTTATAAAAATATTCCATTTTATATAACAAACAAAGGATACGGTATTTTTGTAAATCATCCGGAAAAGGTATCTTTTGAAATTGGTTCTGAGATGGTGGCAAAGGTAGGTTTCTCCGTTCCGGGAGAATGCCTCGATTACTTTATCATGAATGGTCCGGATATGAAGCAGGTATTAGCCCGTTATACGGACTTAACCGGAAAACCCGGACTTCCGGCTCCTTGGACGTTTGGTTTGTGGTTATCGACTTCCTTTACTACAAATTACGATGAAGAGACAGTAAATGGCTTTGTGGATGGCATGTTAGAGCGTGGAATCCATCTGGGAGTTTTTCATTTTGACTGTTTTTGGATGAAAGATTTTTGCTGGTCTGATTTTACCTGGGATAGCAGGGTGTTTCCGGACCCAAAGAATATGCTGGCAAGATTAAAGGCAAAAGGCTTAAAGATCTGCGTTTGGATTAACAGCTATATTGGTCAGGAATCGATTTTATTTGAAGAAGGGGTAAAGGAAGGTTACTTCTTAAAAAGAAAGAACGGGGATGTATGGCAATGGGATATGTGGCAGCCCGGTATGGCAATTGTTGACTTTACAAACCCTCAAGCATGCAAGTGGTTCGGCGATAAACTAAAAGCGCTGCTTGATATGGGAGTGGATTGCTTTAAAACAGATTTTGGTGAAAGAATACCTACCGATGTTGTTTACTACGATGGATCCGATCCAATGAAAATGCATAATTATTATACCTATTTGTACAATAAAGCAGTGTATGATGTTTTAGTTAGCTGTAAGGGAAAAGAAGAGGCAATTTTATTTGCCAGATCAGCTACCGCAGGCGGGCAAAAATTCCCGGTTCACTGGGGCGGTGACTGCTGGTCTGATTATGAATCCATGGAAGAAAGTCTTCGCGGAGGCTTATCCTTAACGATGTCCGGATTTGGTTATTGGAGCCATGATATCGGAGGATTTGAAAGTACTTCAACTCCGGATGTTTATAAACGCTGGGCGGCATTCGGGTTATTATCGACTCATTCTAGACTTCATGGCAGTACTTCGTATCGTGTGCCTTGGGCTTATGATGAAGAAGCAGTCGAGGTTGTCCGTTTCTTTACGGAACTAAAAGGCTCTCTAATGCCATACCTCTATCGTAATGCATTAGAGACTTCAAAAACCGGTATTCCGATGATGAGAAGTATGGTAGTGGAATATACCAAAGATCCAAACTGCTCTTATCTTGATAAGCAGTATTTTCTGGGGGATAGCTTATTGGTAGCTCCTATATTTAATGAGAACAGCATGGCTCACTATTATCTACCGGAAGGCAAGTGGACGAATTATCTGACCGGTGAAGTAAGGGAAGGCGGAAAGTGGTATGAGGAAGAGCATGGTTATCTAAGCATACCGCTCTATGTGAAAGAAGGCAGTATCATTGCGTCCGGTCCAAAGGGGCAGGGAGCGGTTTACGACTATTCAAAGGAACTTGAGTTAAAGGTATATGAACTGCAAGAGGGAATAGAAGCATCCACTACTGTTTACCGAGACAATGGAGATAAGGCAGTTGCAATGAGTGCAGTATTAAGCGGCGGTAAGGTAACATTAAATCTTACATCAGGCGATTCGGTAAAAATTATCTTAAAGAACTATATTGCAAATAAGGCGGAAGGTGTATCGTTTAGCGTGGATGGGAGCGATACGGTTCTAATAGCGCAAGGTACTATGGAGGTCACAGTCACACTTTCATAATTTTCACGGTAAGCGGATTGCTCCATAGAAATCAGATTGATTTGAGCATGTACGAAAAACTGTTACGGTATAGAATAAAATAGAAAAGGATTGTGATGTTTTGAAGAAGGTAAATGAAACAGTGATCGAAGAATTATTAAGTCAGATGACCTTGGAGGAAAAGATAGGATTAATTCATGGTAACGGCATCTTTCGTAGTGGTGGAGTAGAGCGTCTTGGCATTCCTTCGTTAAAGATGTCGGATGGTCCTATGGGTGTTCGAAGAGAAATTGAAGATCAAAGATGGTTTCTCGCTTGCAATACGGACGATTACGTATCTTATCTTCCGAGCAACAGTGCAATAGCAGCAACATGGAATAAAGAACTTTCTTATACCGCAGGGCAGGTTCTTGGAAGCGAAGCAAGGGGAAGAGGAAAAGATATAATTTTAGCACCAGGAATCAATATTAAGAGAAGTCCGCTCTGCGGTAGAAACTTTGAGTACATGAGCGAGGATCCGAAGCTGATTGAGGAGCTGGCAAGTTCTATGATAAAAGGAATCCAAGAAAATGATGTAGCAGCTTGCGTAAAACATTTCGCAGTAAATAACCAGGAGACAGATCGTTTGGCAGTTGATACGGATTTAGAGGACAGAGCCTTGTATGAAATCTATTTCCCTGGATTTAAAGCAGCAATTGAGAAAGGAGAAAGTTATTCCATCATGGGCGCATACAATAAGTTCCGAGGTGCTCAGTGTTGTGAAAATACCTATTTGCTGGAAACTATTCTAAGGGAAGAATGGGGATACGATGGAGCTATAATATCAGACTGGGGTGGTGTCCATGATACAAAGGCGGCAGCGAATTCACCACTTGACATAGAGATGGATGTGAGAACAAATTTTAATGAATATTACATGGCAAATCCCCTTCTTAAAGCCGTACATGAGAAAGAAATCCCAGAAGAAGTGATTGATAAAAAAGTTAGAAATATACTTCGTCTCATGCTTCGGTTAAAGATGATTGGAGAAGAAAAAGAACATAGAAAACCAGGGACTTATAATACCATATCACACCAGCAAGAGGTTCTGAAAGTAGCAAGAGAGTCTGTCATTTTATTAAAAAATGAGGAAGACAGACTACCTTTAATGAGGGATATAAAAAAATTAGCTGTAATTGGGCAAAATGCTGATACCTTACATGCAGCCGGAGGCGGAAGCGCAGAAATCAAAGCGCTCTATGAAATCTCACCCTTGCTGGGAATTCGTATGGAACTAGGAGGCAATACAGAGGTCATATATCATCCGGGATATTATGTTCCATATAAAAAAGTTTTTGATGTGATAGGATGGCAGGAAACCAGTACCGATATAAATGCAGAGAGAGCAAAGCGAGAGGAAGCCTGCCTTGAATTAGAACGGGTTAGCCAAGAGAAAAGAGAAGAAAAGGAGAGACGCCTTCGGGAGGAGGCGGTATTACTTGCGAAAGAAACAAAAGAGGTTATTCTTGTCGTAGGATTGGATCATCATCATGATGTAGAAGGTCAGGACCGTGATAGCTATGAGCTGCCTTACGCACAGGAAAAATTAATCGAAGAGGTACTTAGAGTAAACCCAAATACAATCCTGGTTGTTTATGCAGGGTCACCGGTTTCCATGCAGAAATTCTCCGGTAGGGCAAAAGCAATCATTTGGAGTTATTATAATGGAATGCAGGGCGGTAAAGCTTTGGCGGAGGTATTGTTTGGTGTGGTAAATCCTTCTGGCAAATTACCGGAATCTATGCCAAAGGAATTAAAAGACTGCCCGGCACATAAATATGGGGAATTTGGTACCGAAGGAAGTGTTTACTATAACGAGGGAATTATGGTCGGATATCGCTATTATGATACGGAGAATATCACACCGGAATTTTGCTTTGGCCATGGCTTATCCTATACAAAATTTACTTATGAAAATTTAGCAGCGAGAGTAAATAAGGAAAAAGGCGTATTCTTAAGTTTTTGTATCAAAAATACCGGTAATACAGCAGGAGCTGAGACAATTCAAGTTTATGTTTCCGATCCGGCTTGTAATGTTAAGCGTCCTGTTCACGAGTTAAAAGGGTTTACCAAGGTTTATTTACAACCGGGGGAAGAAAAAGAGCTGATGATGGAATTAAAGCCATCGGATTTTACCTATTATTGTTCTAAGAGTAAGAGATTTGTATTAGAGGCTGGTGAATTTACAATTGAGGTTGGAAGTTCCTCCAGGGATATTCGATTGAAGCAAACCGTCGAGGTTAAATAAGTTATCCTGGCCGAAGGCAGGCAATCCTCTTTTAAATGCCTTTGTCAAAAAAAATATAAAATGCTAAGTTAAAAGCGGGCAAAATGAGTGAAAACTTTATTTTGCCCTTTTGCTATGGAAAGCGTGCATACATTCTGATATGAAAACAATGGATATACAGATGGAAATTAAGACTTAAAACTATTCATAAAAATGCAGGATATGGATGTGCCTTATCACCTTGACAGGACATTTTGGATGGATTATAGTAATACATATTGAATCTTGGAATTCTACTAAAGCTGCGAGGTTGGTATGCTTTCAGGAAGACAAAGAAATTTTAGAAAAGGCGGGATTACAGATGGCTAAGGTTAGAACCCGGTTTGCACCAAGTCCAACAGGACGTATGCATGTTGGTAATCTAAGAACTGCACTTTACGAGTATTTGATTGCAAAACATGAAGGTGGAGATTTTATATTAAGAATAGAGGATACGGACCAGGAACGTTTGGTAGAAGGCGCTACCGAAATTATTTACCGTACGATTGCAAAAACAGGATTAATTCATGATGAGGGTCCGGATAAGGACAAAGGATTTGGCCCATATGTTCAAAGCGAACGTCAGGCTACCGGAATTTATTTGAAGTATGCCAAAGAATTAATTGAAAAAGGGGAAGCTTATTATTGCTTCTGTACGAAGGAACGCTTGGAAATGCTAAAGAGCGCTGTTGGTGAGGGAGATGGAGAAAGCAAGGAAATTACCAAGTATGATAAGCACTGCCTCCATTTAAGCAAGGAAGAAATTGAAGCGAATTTAACGGCTGGTATGCCTTATGTAATCCGCCAGAATATGCCTCAAGAGGGTACTACATCTTTTACAGATGCAATCTATGGAACCATTACGGTTGAGAATTCTGAATTAGATGATATGATACTAATGAAGTCGGACGGATTCCCAACTTATAATTTTGCTAACGTAATTGATGATCATTTGATGGAAATCACTCATGTTGTACGTGGAAATGAGTATTTATCAAGTACACCGAAATACACTAGATTATACAAAGCATTTGGTTGGGAAGAGCCAATCTATATCCATTGTCCGTTAATTACAAATGAGGAGCATCAAAAATTAAGTAAGAGAAGCGGACATTCTTCCTTTGAAGATTTAATAGAGCAGGGATTTGTTACAGAAGCAATTGTTAACTTTATTGCCCTTCTTGGCTGGAGTTCCACAACAAACGAAGAAATCTTCTCCTTAGAAGAATTAGTGCGTGAATTTGATTATACCCACATCAATAAGTCTCCGTCTGTTTTTGATATGAATAAGCTTCGCTGGATGAACGGTGAGTACATTAAGAGAATGGACAGTGAAAAGTATTATGAGCATGCGCTTCCATATATTAGGAAGGTAGTCACAAAAGACTACGATTTGAAATTTATTGCTGATTTAGTTAAGACTAGAATAGAGACCTTCCTTGATATTGCAGAGATGATTGACTTCTTCGAGGAGCTTCCGGAATATGATATTGCTATGTATACCCATAAGAAGATGAAGACAGACTCTGAGAATTCTTTAAAGGTATTACAGGAGGTGCTTCCAAGATTTGAGGAGCTTGAGTGTTACTCCGTATCTTCCATAGAAAGTGTATTGATGGGCTATATTGCAGAGAATGAAATTAAGAATGGTCAAGGCTTATGGCCGGTTCGTACCGCGGTATCCGGTAAGCAGTCTACACCGGGCGGAGCATATGAAATTATGAGTATCCTTGGAAAAGAGGAAAGTCTTAGAAGAATACGCATTGCAATCGATAGACTAAGCAAATCCCTTTAGGAAGGAGCTTGTACTCTTTGAGAAATTCACTCTTTCGGAGAGGCTTATTTTCTTAGAGGAAATGCGCTCTCCTGGGAGGAATCTACTTTAAATGAGATAGAAAACAGTATTTCCCATGTTCAATATGCACAAGGAAGATACTGTTTTTTTTCTGTGCGTTCTACTAGGAGCATACTTTTTTCTATGGTATGATAAGAGTAACATTGTTTGCGATATCATACTAATTTCTCACAAAGACTTCAAAAACCACTAAGCCGGAAATATGTAACTATACTCTGCGTGTAGATACGATAGGTATCTTCGATTTTTTGAGGTTTTAAAATTGGGATTAATATGGAGAGAATTTTGATTAACAATATTACAGCATCTCACATTACAATAACAATATATTATAGTACTGTGTAAAAAGAGAGCTGCTTTACCGTAATATTGCATAGATGCACGAGAGTTAATACAGAAATAGAGGTTAGTTATGAAAGCAGTGAACGAAGCGCAGGAAAAAGCGATAAAACATCATAAGGGCCCCATGCTTGTTCTAGCGGGTCCCGGTTCCGGTAAGACCTTAGTAATCATAAGAAGAACGAGGTATTTGGTAGAGCAGTATGGGATTGCACCTGACCATATCTTAGTAATCACGTTTACCAAGGCTGCCGCTATGGAGATGCAGGAACGTTTTATGAGGTTAATGGGACAAGAGAATATGGGAGTAAATTTTGGAACCTTCCATGCTATCTTTTTTAAGATTTTACGTTATGCCTATAACTATAGCGTTTCTAATATTATTACGGAAGAAGAAAGATACCGTCTTCTACGTGATATTATACAATCAATGGATGTAGAGATAGAGGATGAGAAAGAATTTTTAGAAGGCATAGGAGCAGAAATCAGTTTAGTTAAGGGAGAAAACATGGATATCTCTCACTACTATTCTATGAATTGTTCCGAAGAGACATTTCAGGAAATATACAAACAATATGAAAAGAAGCTGCGTTATCAAAATAAGATTGACTTTGACGATATGCTGCTTCTTTGTTATGAGCTATTATTAAAAAGACCGGATATATTATCGTTATGGCAGCAGAAATACCAATATATTCTTATCGATGAGTTTCAGGATATCAACCGTATTCAATATGAGATTATTAAAATGTTAGCGAAGCCTAAGAATAATCTTTTTATTGTCGGAGATGATGACCAAAGTATCTATCGGTTTCGAGGTGCAAAGCCTGAGATTATGTTATCCTTTGAGGAAGAATACAAAGGGGTAAAGAAGGTTGTATTAAATAAAAACTACCGTTCCAAAGGGAATATTATTACAGGTGCACTTAAAGTTGTCGGGAATAACAAAAAAAGATTTCCCAAGGAGATACAATCTGTTCATGAGGCGGGAAATGATATTGATGTAAGGTCATTCTCAGATTTACAGGCCCAGAATCAGGCTATTCTTGAAAAGATTGATTATTATCGGCGGAGAGGAATGCTCTATTCCCAAATTGCAATTCTTTATCGAACTAATACGCAGCCGGGAGCTTTGGTTACGAAACTTATGGAATATAATATACCGTTTAAAATGAGGGATAATCTGCCCAATATTTATGAACACTGGATTGCGAAAGATTTAATCTGTTACCTCAAGTTATCTTTGGGAGTCAGAGAACGGGGGCTTTTTTTACAGGTAATGAACCGGCCCAAAAGATATATTAGCAGAGAGGCATTAGAGCAGCCGGAAGTGGACTTTAATACCATAAGAGAATTTTATATGGAAAAGCCTTATGTCGTGGAGCGAATCGATAAGTTAATCTATGATTTGACACTAATCCGAAGAACGAATCCTTATGCTGCGATTAATTATATTAGAAGAGCAATCGGTTATGATGATTACTTGAAGGAATATGCAGCCTTTCGGAGAATAAAGGTGGAAGAGCTCTATGATGTTTTATCAGAGCTTCAGGAAGAGGCGAGAGAATATAAAACGCAGGAAGAATGGTTAAGCCACATAGAGGAATACAAGGCAGGGCTTAAGGAACAGGCATTAAAGCAGAATCAAAAAGATGTGGATGGAGTAGTATTGACTACATTTCATGCCTCGAAGGGATTGGAATTTGATGTGGTAATCCTAACGGATGCGAATGAGGGAATTACTCCGCATAAAAAAGCAGTCATACCGGAGGATATTGAAGAAGAGAGAAGGATGTTTTATGTTGCGATGACGAGAGCTAGAAGCTACCTTCATATCTTTTATGTGAAGCAGCGGTACAATAAAGAATTGACTCCCTCCAGATTTGTTGGGGAATTACTAGTTAGTCCAATGGAATTAAAAGAGGGGATAAGAATGCTTCATTCCATCTATGGGGAGGGCAGCATTAAGAAGATTGAAGGGAATAAGATAACAATTCATTTTGATAAGATATTCCTTCCAAAGGTGTTAGATTTAGAGTTTTGTATACGAAATCAGATGCTAAAAGTGATCAATTAAAAAGTGAGAGCAGCAAACCTGAGCGAAGTATACTTCTTGCAGGGTGTTGATTACTCTCACTTTATATCAGGTCTGTTTCACACAGTATCCTTAAATTCTATTCTTCTTCCTCTTCTTCGAATAATTCATCAAATTCTTCAGAATCTAAAAACTCATCAAAGGCTTCTGAAACAGCATCAAATTCAGCATCATCTTCGATAGACTCTAATTCGATTTCATCGCCATTTTGGATGAATTCATATAAGAATACTTCACCGTCTTCACCGGCATCTTCCGGAAGTAATGCAATGTATTGTTTCTCGCCGCATGGGAATACAGCAATAATATCGCAAACAATTTCGGTATCATCCTCTAATGTTAATGTTACTTGGTCATGAAAAAATTCATCGCTGCTGCAGTTACAGTTATCGCCATGTTTATCCATCTTCTATACCTCATTTCTTAAATTGTGGAAGTTAAATTCCACCTTTTGACTATAACAGATTCAATGTAAAAAAGCAAGGCTCTACTTTGTAATGAAATACCAAAACACTTGTTCTTTATTTTCCTGAATGCTATAATAAAAACCATAGTAGTAAACCTTCTATATAACCGGTATCCAATCTGCAAAATAACATAGGCTGCTAGCGCAAATTAGTTGCGGACAGATTGGGTATACCGGCAGATCAACGTGCAAATTAAGAGTTACTTGCCTTGTCGGCTAATTATAATGACTTCTTATGCTGATTCTGCTTATAAGAAGAATAAGCAGAGCAAAGGTCGTTAAAATTACCTAGTAGTTATATGGCTTATGAAATAGTGCTTAAAGATGGGAGAAATCAAATGGGGGATAGTCATTTAAAATCCATAAAGATATCTGTTCGTAATCTGGTGGAATTTGTTATGAAATCCGGAGATTTGGACAATTCCGCCTCAAAAAGAGATCCGGATGCCATGCAGGAAGGCAGCAGACTGCATCGAAAAATCCAACGAAAAATGGGACCTGAGTATCAGCCGGAAGTCGCACTTCGCATTGTGGTACCGATATCTCGGGAGGAGATTGACTTTGAACTTATTATTGAAGGCAGAGCAGACGGTATTATTAAAAACGCAGCCCCTTTGATGGAAGATGAGGCGGAAGGCAAGAGTCATGTTATTATTGATGAGATAAAATGTGTTTACGCCGATATTAATCAGATTCTTCAGATGATTCCGGTTCATCGTGCGCAAGCGCTATGTTATGCCTATATTTATGCCAGGGAACAAGGGCTGGATACAATAGGAATCCAGATTACTTATTGTCATATTGAAACAGAAGCAGTGAGAATTCTATCGGAAGAGCTTAAGTTTGAAGAACTTACGAATTGGTTTCAGAATTTGATCCAAGAGTATTGTAAATGGGCAGCTTGGCAGATCAAGTGGATGGAGAGCAGGAATGAATCTGTGAAACAGATCGATTTTCCTTTTGAGTATCGGCCTGGTCAAAAGGATTTAGTGGCGGGCGTTTACCGTACTATTCTGAGGGATAAAAAGTTATATATAGAGGCTCCGACCGGAGTTGGAAAAACAATTTCAACAGTATTTCCGGCAGTAAAAGCAATGGGGGAAGGGTTAGTTTCTAAAATCTTTTATCTGACTGCCAAAACAATCACCCGAACCGTCGCAGAGGATACCTATCAGATGCTCTTGGAGCGGGGGTTATCTATGAAACTTGTTACTATAACAGCAAAAGATAAGATATGTATCTTAGATAAGCCAAATTGTAATCCGCCTGCCTGTGAACGTGCCAAAGGACATTATGACAGAGTAAATGATGCGGTTTTTGATCTATTAACGAGTGAATCAAGAATATCGAGAGAACTTATTGAGCGGTATGCTAGGAAGCATTGTGTCTGCCCGTTTGAGATGTGTCTTGATGTAACCTTATGGGCAGATGGAATTATATGCGATTATAATTATGCGTTTGATCCCAATGTATATCTGAGAAGATTTTTTGAGAATGATAAGAAGCAGAATTATGTATTTTTGATTGACGAAGCACATAATCTGGTAGACAGAGCGAGAGAAATGTACAGTGCTGTGCTGTATAAAAAAGATTTCTTAACGGTAAAAGGTAAGATAAAAGAAAAGTCAAAGGCGATGGTGAAGAGACTGGAAGCCTGCAATGAGGTAATGCTTCGATTAAAGCGAGCTTGCGATGAAATAGAAGTATTACAGGACGTGAATGATTTGGTACTGCCTCTTTTGAGGCTGATGTCCGAATACGAAGAGTTTTTTAAAGATCATGGGGACTTTGAAGGCAGAGAAACTGTTTTACAGCTATTTTTTGATGTGCGGAATTTTCTTGCCATTCATGACATATTAGGAGAGGATTATCTTATCTATTCAGACTATGATGAGAGAGGAGAATTTCGTGTAAAGCTTCTCTGTATGGACCCTGCAAGGAACCTATTAACCTGCTTGAATAAAGGAAAGAGTGCCATCTTTTTTTCTGCAACGTTATTGCCGATTACGTACTATAAGGAGCAGCTTGGCGGTTTGGAGGAGGATTATGCAATCTATGCTCCTTCTCCCTTTGATATGAAAAAAAGACTGCTGATGATAGCAAAGGATGTCAGTACAAAGTATACCAGGCGGGGACAGAAAGAGTATGAGAGAATTGTTTCCTATATTGAAGGGTTTGTCAATGCAAAGGTTGGGAATTATTTTGTGTTCTTTCCCTCATATCAAATGATGCAGCAGATTGCAATATTAAGTGAAGGCAGAATTCCAAATCTTCTTCTGCAAAAGGCAAGTATGGGAGAGCTGGAGAAGGAGGAATTTTTGGATGCTTTTGAAGAAAATCCGACGAATACAAAAGTTGGATATTGTGTTATGGGAGGAATCTTTTCGGAAGGAATTGATTTAAAAAATGATCGTTTAATCGGTGCGGTGATTGTAGGCACGGGATTACCTCAGGTAGGAAACGAGAGAGAGTTGTTCCGAGGATACTATGATGACCGGAATGGTACCGGCTTTGACCATGCCTACCTGTATCCCGGGATTAATAAAGTACTTCAGTCCGCTGGAAGAGTGATTCGTACGGTAGAAGATAAGGGAGCTATTTTATTGTTGGATGAACGTTTCTTAAATTCTCAGTACAGAAACTTGTTCCCAAGAGAGTGGGAGGAGTATACTATCGTAAATCAAGAAAGAATGCAGGAATTATTGGATAATTTCTGGAGGAATGAGGAGAGCGATGGAAAAGGATGATAAAAAACGTAGAAAAGTGAAAAGTATGTAGAGAAAGAATAATATATTAAAGAAATAATACTTCAAAAGAATAAGGAAAGGAATCGGTTCATCAAAGGAATAAGAAAACAATAAAAATAAAGAAAGTTAAGCCACAAGGAATTTAAATTGATCATAAAAAGCAGATAAGACCGAATTACAATGAAACAATCATAAGTTTCATTGTAATTCGGTCCTACTGCTTTTAGTGTCATGTATTTAGGTTATAATACTAACTTGCTCGCTGGTACAACTAAGAGTGATATCCGTATGAGGTCCATGAACCTCTCCATCGGTATGAACCTGGAGCGGAGACTGGGTGTGAATGGATACGGTTTCACATGTAAGCATTTGAACACCTTTGATTTTGGTATGCTTGCCAAAAAAGATGGTAGGCATAAGGAAAAGTATTTTTAACTTCGATAAATTAGATACCATGCAAATGGATAGTTTTCTGTCATTATCGCAGGCATCGGGAGCCATCAATAACCCGCCGCCTTCACACTTATGGATAAGAGATGCCAGAAATATTAAGTTTTTAACTGAATAAGTGACACCATCTACTATTACGGTAGCATCCGATGGCTTAGTCACAAAGATTTCTTTGGCGGCGATTATGATATAGGTTAATTTCCCCAGACCAAATTTATTTAAAACATGCTTAATCTTAGAAGTTAAAGCTACCTGACAAACAGCAGCATCATAGCCGATTCCGGAACTTACTGAAAATCTTCTGGAGAATCCATCCTCAAACGTTACTTGCCCATGGTCAACAGTACGTATCTTTTGTGGATTTAGTACTCTTTCTAAAGCTTTTTCCGGACTTTTTGGCAATAGCAGCCCGCGAGCCAGGTCATTACTGGAGCCCATTGGTATGTATCCAAGCAGGACGTCCTCATAATTATTAATACCATTAATCACTTCATTTGCGGTACCGTCTCCGCCAACGATGATAATTGTCTTTTTTTCATTGTCTCTCGCACAGATTTCTTTGGTAATTTGGGTGGCATGACCACGCCCGGTCGTAAAATATTCTTGATAATCTATGTTTTCATTCTCTAAACGTTGTCTTAACCCTCGCCATAATTCTTTGGCCTTTCCGGTTTTGGAATGTGGGTTTATGATAAAGTGGTACATTCGCGCTCCTTTTCATGCCAAGTTTCCTATTAAAACTACGGCAAATGGGAAGATATATAAGCTTATCTTATCTAATTTAAATGGGGATGTCAACAGAACTTTCCGCCAGTTATGGCAGAAACATGTTATTATAATTATCCTTAAATTTTATTTCTTTTCGAGCTATTCTTCAGTTTAAAATGACTTGCACAAAAGCTATCCGTAAATGGAATCTATGCATAATTCTAAAAGGAAGAGTCTTTTACATGATTGGTGAAACGAAGAGATAAATTTTAATTTATGAGGTGGAAGACATTGTAATTTTTGAAGATTACGATATAATTACAATACGAAGTGTACTTATAGTAATGATATGGTACTGCTGAGTCCAGGAAAAGGATATACATCATTGATGCTAATGTACAAGAAGATTATTAGGAGGAGTATATGAAAGAACTCAAAAAAAGCAGCAAGAAAAGTTTGATTGCTATTATGCTAAGTTTCTCGATTTTAGTAACAGGCTGTACGAACAAGGTGGAGCCACCAAAGGAATTAACGTTTGAAGAATTCAGTAATCAGATGTTTCAAGAGATGGTTACATCGGATGCACTAACTTATTATCAATTTATTGAGAACCCGGAGAATTTTGGTATTACGGAATATGAACATGTTCTTGCAAGATTAAGTGAGAAAGAATTTGACAGTTCTATAAAACAGTGTGAGGAAGAGTTGGCACAGCTTTTAAAGTTTGACTATAATTCCTTAACACCGGCTCAAAAAGTAGATTTTGACATTACAAAGATAATGCTTGAGCAGAGTATCGCGAGCAAAGATACTTATTATTATAGCGAACCTCTATCAACCCTGGATGGTGACCATATTACACTCCCAGGCATTGTTAGTTTGTATGGTAATCGTTATTTTCAGACCTTAGTGGAAAAAGGGAAGGAAAACAAGAAAGAAGTAGAAGGATTTTTTGAAGTCTATGAGATGGTTGGAAAGTATTTTAATGAGGTTGCTCAGTTTGAACGTGAGAAAGCAAAAGATGGACTATTTATGAATAGAGACAGGGCAGAAGTGGTTCGAAAGACTTGTCTTAGCGTAGTAAATAATAATGCTTTGGACTATAAAAAGACATTTGCGGAAGAGGTTGCCAAGCTAAGTTTCCTAAGCGAGAATGAAACGAAAGACCTAATTAAAAAAAGTGATTTATTAGTTGAAAAGCATATTGTGCCTGCCTATCAAAAGCTGGTTGATACTATGGAAGAATTAAAAGACCAGGGTGGTAAATCAAAAGGGTTTTATGAAACGGAAGCAGGGAAAACCTATTATGAGAATCTCCTTAAATCCTCTTGCAGTGTGAATGCGACACCGGAGGAATTGATGAAATTATTAGAGAAAAATCTATCAGTATTTGTACAGGAAAAAGAGCAAATTTTAACGGAGCATCCGAATATTGAGAATGAAATTGTTATAAGTGCAAGACAGTGGTCCGATGCAGAACGTATCACAAAGATGCTGTCTGAGAAAGCGAAAGAAGATTTTCCGGATGCAGATTTGGTGTGGGGAGTAAAAGATATGCCGACTTGTATGAATAGTTTCGCAGGGGGATTATTCTATCCATTTGCTATCGATTCTACGTTAATAGAAGAGTATATCTATCTTGGAACGTTAAATTCTCCCGGAACCCAGCCGTTTTTGCAAGTACTGGCACATGAAGGAGTACCGGGGCATCTTTATCACTATAATTATTTAAATAATATAGGCTCGACAGACTATCGTAAAATTCTAGCTTGGGCCGGCACGGGGTTAGTGG
Source organism: Bacillota bacterium (assembly GCA_023457255.1). GTDB lineage: Bacteria > Bacillota > Clostridia > Lachnospirales > Lachnospiraceae > Lachnoclostridium. Next base: position 90,631 of record JAEWMB010000017.1, read on the forward strand.
GATATTTGGAAGGATGGACAACTTATGTTGAGGAAATAGGGTATTCCTATGGTGGTTTATCGGAAGTTCAGGCTAGAGAAGTCCACTTGAATCGGTTGATAGAAATTACACTGATCACTATGCTTGACATCGGTATAAATTACTATGGCTGGGACAATGCTAAGGTATCTGAAGTGATTAGTCAATATGCACCACAGTATCTGATTATGAGTACTTACATTAAGAATATTGTAGAGGAATCGCCGGCGTTATATAGCTCTTATGCAGTGGGATATCTTTATACAAAAAAGATTATGGATGCTATTAAGGAGCAATCAGGCGGAACAATGAGTAAGAAGGAAATCCACGAGAAATACTTATCTGTTGGACCGGCTACTTATGATATTTTAATGAGAGAGCTGGGGGTAGCTCGGTAAAAAGAAAATTGATAAGCCAGAAGGCTTCAAGAAAGCTTAGAGTTATAGTTTTCTTGAAGCTTTTGGCTTATTCTAACAGCCGTAGATTTGGGTCAACTTTTTTCCGGTATCCAGACACGCATTTGCGTTATGCCGCGATTACCCCAGGTATAATATGGGATTGCGGTAATATCACATGGAATTGCATCAGGTTTCTGGTAAGTATAAAGTGAACTCACATCTTTGGTTCGAAGGCCTGTAAGGGTGAGTGCGGCTACCCCGCCCAGAAGGTCTTCTTTAACGGGCTGAACCGTAATCAAGGAATGTTCTGTCAGGCTTAGGGAAAGGATATCATCTTGATTGTCGATTCCTTCCACGCAATATACAAGAGGTCCTCGCTGTAAGGCTACCATTCCGGTATTATTCGCAACTTTGGAGGTTGTATATACTTTATGAACACTCATATCGAGAGTCAGCTTAATTTCATCCCCCTCTTGGTATTCCTTCGTCAGATAGACGTATCCATCCTTTATAATTTCTGAAAAAGATATATTCTCATGATTATAAGTAATTGTTGTTTCGGTACTCCAATCCGGAATGCGAAGGGCTAATGTGCAAGTTCCGCTTGATTTTAATCGGTATGTTATAGTTCCATCGAAGGGATAGGCACTGATACACTCTAACGTGATACCAGAGCTGGTTTTAATTTCTCCGGCAGCATAGAGATGACAATATAGAGTAGAATCTTCCTCGGCATAAGCATAACTTCCGATGGAGGTAAGGAGTCTTGCAACATTCGGAGGACAACAAGCACAGGCATACCACTCCGGGCGTTTTGGCAAGACATGGCGATGAGTAATCGCTTCTCCTGAGATTCCGGGAAGTACTTCCAAAGGATTTACATAAAAGAACTTTTTGCCGTCTAATTGCATACCTGCCAGCACAGTATTGTATAAAGCACGCTCCAAGACATCGCTATAACGGCTATGCTGATGAAGCTTTAGCATCTTTTGGGCAAAGAAGATAAGTCCAATGGAAGCACAAGTTTCTCCGTAAACAGTATCATTTGGCAGATGATAATCCTTGGTAAATGCTTCACCGAGTGCGGTAGAGCCGATGGCACCGGTGATATACATCTGGCGATTGGTAATGTTATCCCAAAGCGTATCACAGGAAAGCTTTAAAGTCTCATCGTCTATATAGGAAGAAAGATCAGCCATGGCGGTATAAAGGTAAACGGCACGAACTGCATGACCGGTAGCAATAGTCTGCTCTCTTACAGGCTTTGAGCACTGCATATAGTCGGTATCTTCTGCATTCATTCCCCAAACCTGCCAAGCCCGCTTCTTTATTTCCTCTTTGAAATAATTTGGTTTTGCACCACGGATATCGATAAAATGTTTGCATAGAGTAAGGTAACGCTCTTCGCCTGTTACCTGATACAAGCGAAGTAATGCAAGCTCTATTTCCGGATGACCCGAATAGCCATAAGGATTTTTTGTCATAAAATGCTCATATAAGTGATCGGCATTTCGTTTCATGACTTGAAGTAATTTATCTTTACCGGTAGCCTCGTAGTACGCGACAGCGGCCTCTATCATATGTCCCGAACAATATAATTCATGCGCTTCTTGAAGATTTGTAAATCGTTTCTCTTTGTCTTTTATTGTGAAATAGGTGTTTAGATATCCGTCACTGTCCTGTGCACCCGAGATCAAATCAATCACATTATCTGCAAGTGCCTCCAGGGAAGGATCGGGAAATACTACAAGAGAATAGGCTACTGCCTCTAACCACTTAGCTACATCACTGTCTTGAAATACCATTCCGTAAAATTCATCGGAGATTGGTTCGCCTCTTAGAACCTTTCCGGCTAGTCTGAAATTCTCTATCGCATGACTTTTGGCCACTCCTTCTATTTCATCATTTAATATCTTATATTGATAGGGTAATACTGTATTTGTGATTAGTCTTTGATAATAATGAAAAAATCCCTGATCAGAACGAAAATTTGAAAGTTTTAACGGTTGATAATTGTTCATTAATAGCCTCCTTGCTGCGACTATCTTTTAGGAGCAGCGAATGGCTCAAGTTTGGCGCAGCACAAACTTGGTGAGTAAAAGATTAAAATCTTTCACTTTTTACCCCTCTCATTTTGATAGATTATAGTGGTTCCAAATGTAATTGTTTCTATTGAATACCAGATAATAGCTGCCTTTTGTACCATTGTTTTTTATCCTGTAGTCTTAGACTCCATCTAATAATTTAAGTATCAAGCTTTTCTATACGGTTTTTATGCTCCCGTAAAATTTTGTGAATGCTAAGTTTATTTAACCTTATGAAAAAATTAATTATGTAAAAAAGTCATTAGAGGGAAAGAATTTGTGCTATACTCTACTTAGAAAACCATAAGAGAGGGTCAGCATACTCTTTCAAATGATTTTATTATAAGGAAACTAACCTCATTATAAGCAGGAAGAAATAAAAAAGCAATGGAATGAAACTACGAAAAAGGTGAGAAAATCCGATATGATTACAATAGGTGATAATAATACAAAAATAGGAATGGAATCCGTGGGAAAATTTGTTCAGGGAGGAAGCTGGATTCATCCGGATAGAATACTGGATAGTTATGAGTTTATCTTAGTCGAAGAAGGAATCCTATACATAACAGAGGAAGACCATGATTTTTCTGTAGAATTAAATCAATTTCTAATATTGGAACCCGGAAAGAATCATTATGGAACCAAAGAATTGGAAGGGAGACTAAGCTTCTACTGGGTGCATTTTACTTTAGAAAAGGGGGGCTTTCTCCTGCCTTCTATAAAATATGGAACATTAGAGAATCCGTATGTGATAGCAAACTTGCTAAAGCAAATGCTGCATAGCTTTTGTTCGTTGGACTATTCCGCTTGCTACGGTGAGCTTTTGCTTGCCCAGATGCTTATGGAAGTTCGCAGGATGCAGGAGAACCTCTCAAAAGCTTACCGTCCGTTACTAAGAGAAATAGGAGAATGGATTCGCATTCATGCAGAAGAAAAGATAAGTTTACAATTGGTATCTGAAGTGTTTCAATACAATCCGGATTATCTCACAAAGATTTTTATGGATACCTTTCGGATTAGCATTAAAGATTATATTATCCAGCAGAAATTAATACGGGCAAAATACTATCTATTACATACGAATTATACAATGAAGCAAATAGCAGCAATTTTACATTTTGATGAAAGCAATACGTTTCTGAAATACTTTAAATATCACGAAAAGATTACTCCTTCAAGATATCGTAATCTGTATTTTAACACTCATCTAAACCAAAAGTAGATTGCGGTATTTCTATCCCTGAATTACGCTATCTATTTTGCCATAATCACTGCTGAAGGGAATTATGTCTGTTTTGTGCTGAGAATAGATATTTATTTACATATACGGATAGTTAAAAACATAGACTAAAACAAGACCTAACTTAATGTAATTATGAAGAAAGGTTTATTTAAATTTATAAATTAAAATTAAGATATAATTAATAAAATTCATTCCTATATTTTGATGAATAACAATGAATTTATCAAAAGTTATATAATAAAATACAATTATTATTTAGGAAGAGAGATGTTACATGGCTAAATGTTTTATATAAGTTAAGAAAGGATGTGGATATGATAAAGAAAAAAGGTGCATTGTCAATTCTATTAATACTTTTAATATGTTTGCCAGCTATTTCGGGATATGCTAGTAATTATTGGTCGCTTTCCAGCAATACTTTTGTTGAAAATTATCATGAAGGTTATTGGAGTAACAAATACATAGGTACGGTATCGGTTTATGGAAAAGATATTATATTAAGAGATAATTTAAACTGGTATCCTACATTTAGTTATATAAAATATAATGTGCAAGGAGATATAACAACTGCTCAGGTTAATTCACTTGGACAAAATGATGACGTTCAAAGGATAAAAGAAATAACGGTATATGATAGATGGAACGCAGGACCAGAGACAACATGTAACTATGATTTTGGACTAGCGCGTAGGAGTTCAGGTTTTTCATCTTACACTATAAATTTCGGAAGATAAAGATTTATAAATATTAAAACTATGACCATGTAACATCAAAGGGGGATTATGGAATATGAGATTTAAAAGGCAAAACATTCTGTGCAGTATAGTGAGCGGCTTGATTTTAATGTCAGTAATTATGTCCTTAGGGTATACTTTATCAAGAAGGTATAATAAAATGAGTACTCCGTATGGTTTATCTAATAATTATATGAAATTTACAAGAGAGTTTCCTGTAGAAGTAGATTTTAATAAGATATTTAATGTAGATGTAGACCAAAATATAACAGTAGTATCTGAATATGAAGGGCTAAATTATATTACCCTATATGATCCCAGATATTTCTTCTATAATCAGAAAATGGTGACAGCGATAGGGGGAACAAGATACTTTTCCGACTCTGATTATAAACAGCGTACGAAAACAGGAATTTTAGTTTCTGACAAAAATTTATTTGAAGGGTTTAGTGATACCTCCAATATACGTTCTTCGATGATTGATGAATGTATATTTCATATAAATTCTTACAGTACCTTATATAAGCCTGATATAGAATATATTATTAATATGACATCCGTACAATATCTTGGAGATAAGATATATGTAGATTATGATAATTATCAGGACTATAAAAAAATTGAAGAAAAGCTTACGAAATATGGTTATAAAATTGAGGATACTAAAAGTATAAAGACGATAGTACTGATGGAGAGTGCTATAAAAAATCATAATATCTATGAAAGTTCATTGATAATTTCATCATTATCTATGTATCCTATTTTTCTTTTTACATGTATTCTATTTTTTTATAATAATAAAAAAATAATTGTTGTTAATAAATTATGCGGTGGAGAGAAAAATAAAGTTTTTGTTATAATATCAAAAAAATTTTTAGCGTGTAATTTTATTATTTGTACGTTAAGTGGATTTATTGCCTATATTACCTACTCTAAGGATTTATTGAGACAAATACCTTTCTTAGATTTTCTGTTTTTGATAGTAGTGCATCTATTGATTATAAATATGAACTATTTTGTAGGATTTCATATTAATTTTAAACGATTAGAATTATAAGGAAACAAGTTTGTGTAGTGGCAAGTCTGAGCCATTGTCTGCTTTTAAAAGATAGTCACAACATGGAGGCTAAGATGTTAAATGATATTATTTTAGGTTTCAAAGATGTAGTAAAAGATAAAGTTATTGTTATGTTTTATTCTATTTTTTTTTCTTTTATCATGTTTATAACAATATCGTCTACAAAATCATTACTTAAGGATATTTTCAATAAGAGCAATGAGATAGATAATGCTTATGAAACTTTTAATACCTATATTATAGGTTTAAAATCAGATCATAATAAAAGGGTTTTAGATGATTTATCCCTATTATATCAGAAGAATAGCTATAGTTTTTGTAATGCTATTTTGAGTACTGATAAGAATGAGAACATTGCTACGTACTTATTGTTTGGTGAGATACCTGAATTTTACTCCTATCTAAAAAGCGATAAAGAGATTGATATCTTTGTTGGGAAAGACTGTGACTACATAAAATATGTTTATTTAAATAACAATAAATACTACGTTAATTCTGTTATTAATAATTCAAAACTTTTTTATGTATCTCCAACTCAAGTTGAAAATACAAACGATAAAGTTTTTATTATTATCAACAATCCGGTTTTACCAGACTGGTTAGTTAATAATGACGAAGTCTATTATCAGCTAATAAAAAATACTCACATTCTTAAAAATGACAATCAGAGGTTAACAGATTTTGTTAAATTAGCAAATACAGATTTTCTTAAAGTTATTCCTAATAATATGGAAAAGGATAGGTTAGAAGTAAGCGCGACATAATCTACCGTCGTGCCATTTGATGTTCTTTGCTGTAAGATTAGGATAGTTGGAGTATTTTACTCTTAGTTCTGATCTTGAACAACAAAAGTTGTAGCATTTCACTGCTAATT
>JAEWMB010000018.1 GCA_023457255.1 Bacillota bacterium
CATCGAAACATTAAAAAGAAGAAAAATGGCAATGATTGAGAATATCAAAAAAATATTTATGGGTACACCGTCTATCTTTTAGCCGGTGCATTGGTCGTTGTGTTCAGCCGAAGGCTGAACTGTAACAAGAATTCTATCAGAAAAAAAATTAATACTAGACTTATATTTTAAGATGTGGTAAGATAGATAATGTAGTATGGCTAAAAATCAAAAGCCTCTACTTCAATAATCGTCATTTAAGGCATGCAATAAAATTGCATGCCTTTTATATGTTATAATAGTCATCTATTTCTTATACTGTTAGTTGATAAGTGAGTATATTATCTCTATCCTTCATACAAAACATTCACTGTAAACATTGCAATGATTTCCGTGCCATAATCATTTTGTCTACAAATAGATTTAGGGGTTACATCAGAATTAGGGTAATTTTTAATACTTCTAGCTTACATACCTCTAAAACTAGGATTAGGCCGCTTGCACTTTATACTTACAACGCAACACTCTCTGAAATTTTAGAAAGTTTCTTTGTAGGAGCTGCCCAGCGGCATGCATTCTTAAGAATCTTTTGAATCTGCGGATGATAGAAGGATGGATTGGTCTCATGCCCGGGCTGAAAGAAAAAGATTTTACCATTTCCCCGTGTAAACGTACACCCACTTCGACATACCTCTCCATTACTAAACCAACCAAGGAAAATAATATCATCCGGTTTGGGAATATCCATATATTCACCATAGCTTTCTTCTGCGGATAATTCAAATCTCTCCTCAACCCCCTCTGCAATCGGATGAGTTGGGTTACAGCAAATCACAAACTCTTTCACATCGTGGTGATATCGAAACGTACATGTCGTTCCCATTAACGAAGTAAATGCCTTACAGCCAATAGCGGAATGCAGCACGATAAAACCCATTCCACGAAGTACATGACTTTTCACTCTGTTTGCTATTTCATCCGGAAACTCACGATTACCACCATGTGACCAGTAGATAAGTACCTCGGTTTTTTCTAAAATTTCCTCGGTTAAACCACATTCCTCCTCATACAAAGAACCAATGGTTAGCAGGTTGGCATCCTCTATTTCTAATACAATATCTCGCAGCACACCCCCTATTTCATCCGGATAAACCGTTAATACTTCCGGTTTTCTTCTCTCATCTCTTCCTTCATTAAAAATTGTAATATTCATATTAGATATTAGCCGTAGAATCTACGGCTTCTCCTTTCCATAGATAATCCTTCCTCCCTTATTATTTCTACTTGCAGATAGCATCCTGCAAAAAGCAGTAAAGCAGATTATCTTTATTTTTAACTACTTTAATTTACTTGTATCACTTAATTTACTATGTTACAATTATCGGCAGATGCGTTATCCTGCATAACCAAATTTACTATACAGGAGGTTACCATGAATTATAGAAATTCCAATCAAACTGATTCACTTTCTATCCTTGGCTTTGGATGTTTGCGATTTCCAAAAAGGGGTAAAGCCATTGACATGGAGGAAACAGAACGGGAAATCATGTATGCGATTGACCATGGCATCAACTATTTTGATACTGCCTATATCTATTCCGGCAGTGAGGAAGCTCTCGGTACTATTTTACAAAAACATAGCTGCCGCAAGAATATTATGATAGCAACAAAATTGCCTCATTATCTGATTAAAAAAGCCGGAGATATGGAGCGTTTCTTTGAAGAACAATTAAAGCGTCTGAAAACCGACTATATTGATTATTACCTGATGCATATGCTGCCTGATGTTAATGTATGGAACCGCTTAATCGATCTTGGGATTTTAGAATGGCTGGAATCTAAAAAGCAAGCAGGCATTATAAAACGGATTGGATTTTCTTATCATGGAAATACAGCAGCATTTCAAGAATTGCTGGATGCATATCCATGGGACTTCTGTCAGATACAGTATAATTATATGGATGAACATAGTCAAGCCGGTGTTGCCGGCCTAAAAAAGGCGGCAAGCAAAAACATACCTGTAATTATCATGGAGCCTTTGCGCGGGGGACGGTTGGTGAATAATCTTCCTAAAAAAGCACTTGATTTGTTTGCAAAAACAGAACCCAAACGCAGTCCGGCGGAATGGGCACTTCGCTGGTTATGGAATCAAGAAGAAGTTAGTGTTGTTTTATCCGGTATGAACTCTATGGAGATGTTAAAGGAAAACATCCGGATTGCTTCTACTGTTTCTGTTGGTGAGCTTAGTGAAAAAGAAATGCATCTCTATGAGCAAGTGAAAAAAGCACTGAATGATAAGGTAAAAGTTCCGTGTACCGGTTGTGGTTACTGTATCCCTTGTCCAAAAGGTGTTGATATCCCCGGTGTGTTTCGCTGCTATAACGTTAGTTATGCGGAAGGTTATAAAAAGGCCTTTAAAGAATATGTGATGTGTACTACAATGAGAGATAAAAAGAGTAATGCATCCCTTTGTATTCAATGTGGAAAATGCGAAATTCACTGTCCTCAAGCAATAGAGATACGAAAGCAACTAAAACATGTTGTCAGACGATTTGAGCACCCTATCTACAAAGCTGTCAGCATAGTTATGAAAAAAAGATTTCAAGGAAAACCAAAAAGAGAAAACTCATAAATTAACTTCCTGAAATCCGACTAAATGAGAACTATTATCTGCCTATTATCAGAGTTTTTTCATCATTCGTATGCAATAAAAGAAGCTTTACACAAAAGCACCCTAACTTATTTAGGCAGAAAAACTGAACTAAATAAGAAGGGTGCTTATTTCATATTGTCCTTATGTATTCTATTTTGACTTCTCTTTCGCTCTCTTATCTTGAATTGTCTGCATATGTTCCTCTGTAATCATAGTAACTCCATTTTCTTTTGCCCAATCAATACACCCTTGCAGAGCTGTTTTTAAAAAAATACGGGGTACTCTTACTAATTTCCGGCAGGCCTCTTCCGTAAATTTTACCTCTGCGTCCATGCGATTTGCCGCATACACAACAGAGGTTAAATCCGCTTCTTTTCCCGCGGGAATTTTTACAGCCCTTGGACGCCGGAACTTTGTATACCAAAAGTTCGTAGAATCCCGATATCCATAATCAACCGGGACTCTAGGGAAGGCAGAGGCTTTTACTCCATTCATAATTGCATCATATTGTTTTTGCTTCATCAATATTTTATCAATACGTAGTATAAAATGAGCACCGAACCTACTGGTAATTCCATTAAAGTTTCGATAAGGCGGCTCTATTCCTTCTAGCTGACCGATCTTTTTTCTATCCTCTCCCGCTCCTTCTAAATCAGATAACCAAGTACACTCAAACACCTGATATGCGTTCGATATAATTAGAGGACGTTTGGTTTTATCGGTAGCTGCAATCCCTTTTTCCAAAGTAAATCTACAGTGTTCCATTTTTTCTGCTGCCGTTTCTCCCGGAAATCCAAGACGAACCGCCTCTTTAAAATCTTCCCGGCTATCTTCGATAAAATTCAGTGCACAAGTTTTACTTCTTAAGATATTCTGAGCCGTATTCGAAGAATTCCTGCATTCTAAGAGCATAGCATAATAGTCTTTTCCTGCTATATAGTATGGAAAGCAGAGAGAATATGTCCCAATAGATGTGGTTCCATCTTCCGCTAAGGTACTTACTAAAACGGTCGGCATAGGAAAAAATGCTGACGTCTGGTAAAAATTATCCACAATTCGTAAATCTTTAAATGAACTCATTGTAAACCTCCTTACCAAAATATTACTGAAATAAGAAAGCAAACTTTTCGCCTGCTCCATTCTCAAAACGGAAAGAAATGTTTCATCTTATCCTTTTCTATATCGTAAATTAAAGCAAAACTCTTCCATTTACAATTCTTACGTACCTTCTTAATGGATATTCACCATCATGACTTTCCAGTACATCCATAGAAGACATTAATTTAGGAACTGTAACCTTGGTTGCTCCCACAAGGAAAAAGTAAGTTGATAGTTCACTCCATTCATCTTCCTGACAAACCAACCCTACTGTTTGTAAGTACCCCTTGTTCCCATGTAATTTTTCTATGATATCCTTTCTCTTAAGCCCCCGGACCCATAGATTTGCATGAGTATAAGAAGGGGTAAGTTCTGCATCTGGCAATGCCTTTAAACTACAATGTTTCCCCCGGTATAATTTCCCTTTCGTATCAATTAACTCTTCATAATACAAAAGAAGTGAAATCTGTGCTCTCGTTCCTATCTTCGGAGGTTCTTCTTTTACAGCCACACTTTCTAAGATTGGTAGAAACCTTTCACAAAAGCCTTCCAAGTCCTCCATCACATCAGTATCAAGATAGATTCCCTGACAGGAACTGCATAGTAATTGCTTTGTAGTTACTATATGTGCCGCAAGCTCTAATAATGCCTTATCTGTAATCCCATCCTTCGTAAGATAAGCGAAGCTCTTTCTATGTCCCCATTCAATTAGTCTGGTATTAACCGAAGCCAGGTTCCTTACCGATTTCATGGTCTCATCACCTCCCCAGACAACAATACCATTTGCCATCTTAGCCATCGCTTCTAGCTCATGAAGATGACTGGACGGAGTATCGAATACATAAATATAATCTTTTATCTTTGGTTCAACACGGATTAACTCCTGCAGTAACTTAACGGTTATTCCTGAATCTGCGGCCGGCAGCTTTACTATATTAATATTTCCTGCCAGAAGTCCTTCAATTACACTATAAGCAGGTAAGCCCTCCATATTACCGGCTGCTATATGAAACAAAACTCCCAAAGGCATAATCTGATGAGAGGTTTCAGGAAGACATTCACCAATTGCTGCACCAAGTTCAACTCGAATCTTGCGAACCAAACATTCTGCAGATAGCATCTGTGCTGCGTTTGCTATCTGATCCTCTGTTAAAAAACCTCCAAGTAATTCTTGATATTCTCCTGCGACAATGCGCTTTGATAATTGATGACAGGCCATAATTACAACTTTTGAAGGTAGGATACCGCCTCTAAGGGTTTTTAGAATGCGAGGATAAAGGTCTTTTAGAGCCTGCTTGGTTTGGCCTGATTCAAGTATTTCACCACCATATAAGATCATTTTCTATTACCTCCCAGCAGTTCTCCTGCCCCTTGCGCACAGGTATGTATGTCACGAAGCCCTACTCTTCCAAGAACTTCAAAATAAGGCGCTGTAATTCCGCAGCCACATTCAACCCCATCATGTAATACTCCAAGATCATCTGTCATTACACTCGTTAATGGCATGCTCTCCATCAGCGGAGATAGAAAATTTAGAATCCCAATCTTACCCTTGGGCACCGGTAATAAAGTATCAACATCTCTTACCAATACACGGCTATAGATTGGTACATGGAAATGGTGATTTTTACAGTCACAATATAACATCGGATGTTCTACCGCACCATAAAATTCACGAATATTTTCTTCCTTAATTCCAAGAGACGTCTGAATCTTTTGATATAGTACCTCCTTGTCTACCCGCTCTGAATAAAACTGCTTCCATCCGCCTCCAAAAATAACTTTAGAGCCCTTCGGTAAGGTAAGACGCCTTTTTCTTTTTTCCAGTTCATTTACTAAAAACAGAGCATAGGCAGGAAACCCAAGGATACGAACAGGATGGCGTTGTTTGCTAAACCTAACCAGAGCTTTTAACATCCCCTTAAGATTAAGTTCATAGCTACCGTTTACATATTGTAATGCATATACTCTCTCTTTTGCCGGTGCTAAGTAGGTTGCTCCTAGAGCTGTCTTTACCGTTACTGCTTGATTTTCTTTTCTTGGTTGATATCCAAGGATAATATAATTGGTTGGTTTCGTTGATATCAGGTTATGATACTTTGCAATACGATACACCATATGTGCTCCATAATAAAGTCCTTTCGCATCATAACCAATCATACTTTTTTCTCCGCTGGTACCTGAAGATGTTGCTTTTATTACCATCTTTTTGCTGGGTAAGGAAGAAATTCTTACCTTTTTATAATACAACGTTGGAAGTGGAGGGATTCTATGGAAGTCTTCCATAGTTTGTATTTCTTCTGTGGTAATTTCTTGCTTTCTTAAAATTTTCGTATATTGCTTACAATGTTTATTATGAAACTCCATATTATCTTTTATAGCACCAATGAAATATCGTTCGGTACCTTCTAAATCATAGATTTTTTTAAATTGATACAACTTTTGTAGGTTATTTATTATAATCTCCTCCTTTGGCATGATTCTGTTATTTCTGAAGCTTAAAAATCCTGATTCATGATCTTTTTTCCAGTGATTTTATATAAATGGTTAATTCACCCTTGATTATCCATATTATAACAGATATACTATAGAAAAAGCAAAAAAATCTTGTCTAATCTATATTCCATAACCAAGGAAGAAGATTATAAAAATATTATGTCACTAAAATTGTATAGAAAGGAGCTGGCGCTATGATAAATCAGAAGAAACTGTTTTTACTATCAATTGTTGCATATCTCTTATTTAGTCTAAGTTGTCTCCTCACAATTAAACTGATTCCATCTACTTCTTATATCATATTTGGAGCTCCCGCTTGTCTACTGACTGCCGTTCTTTTTCATATTCTTGGTAAGAAAGGTCTTCGTAATAACTTCTATTTAGTTAGTATTGGTTTAACAAATTTGTTAAGCGGTATTTCAGTTGGGTGTTATCTATATCTCGAAGAAAATTATTTATCTCTTTCGGAATACCTTATTTCGTTCGCAGCTTTTTTATTGCTCTGTATAATATTATTGGCTATCCATAAAAAGATTGGCTCAAGACGTAAAGCAATATTTTTATCCTATGGTATTCTAATATTTACTTTTATTCCATTCATTTATCTATGGATAACTAAGGGCATTTATCTCTATGCCTTTTTATGTTTTTCATTGATTATGAACTTGTTTTATAACTTATCCTATTTACTGCATAAGAAAAACTCAACTCTTCTTCGTGACTTTTCGTTTGGCAGCTTTGGAGCATTTTTTATAGTTACTTATCTAGTTCTTGTTTTAATCACAGAAGGAGATGCGCTGGACTTACTTGATAGCTTGGAGGTACCTGCAAATCGTAAGAATAAGAATACAATTTCTATGTAGAAAGACACGACATATCCCCATTAACAAAAAGAGCCCAAAATAGATTTTTCTATCCGGGCTCTTAATTAACAAACCTCTCCTTAACCCACCTTCTTACAACACCTTACATTGCTATTATCCCCTCCTAAGCCCCACTCCCACCATAAGCATTCGGATTATAAATATTCGGACTCTTAATCGTAAGCACTAACTCTACAATCTGATCGTCGCTTAAATACTGAGGTTCCACGCCATAATAGTGATTTGCTGCTTCTTTCACCCCATAGCAGCCCTCTCCGAAATAAATGACATTCAAATAAAGTTCCAAAATTTCATCTTTTGTATAATTTCTCTCTAATTCAAAAGCAACAAACACCTCTGCTACTTTTCTGTCTAATTTCTTTTCAAAGGAAAAATATATATTTTTTGCAAGCTGTTGTGTAATAGTGCTTCCCCCTTGCACATAAGAACCTGCCTTTATATTGTTATACATCGCTCTTGCTGCAGCAATTGGGTCCATACCAAAGTGATCGTAAAATCGCTGATCCTCTGACTCCAGCAATTCCTCAATATATTCTTTAGGGATTGTATCAAGGGTAAAATACCCTTCTTTTTCTTTAATTTTATCAACCATGCTTTCTACGCTATTTTCTTTCACTGCATTTTGGTACATCTTATACCCACTTGATAGGATTGGTATAACTTTAGAAAGTCCTAATATAAAGGCTGTTAATAATAGAAGACTACATATCCAAATGAATCTTTTCTTCATAATAATCCTCCTTGAATTTCATAACACAATGATAGCATGGAGGATTTTTATCAACCATCGATTCTCCTTACAAAAAACTTACATTTATGTAATATTGAAAAGTTTTTATTACTTCTGCCGGTTACGGAATGTAAGTGATGAAACCAGGCACTTAAGGATAGGTAACACTAGGTTTCCAACAGGGCAAAGAAAACAGACAAAAATGCACGCATTTCGTCTGTTTTCTTATATTTTTTCTTCTTATTATCAGGCATCCACCACTATTATTTCTCTACATAAACACCGATTTCTTGATAAATTATCCTGATATACGAATCGGAAAATTAAAGAAGAAGCTGGTTGTTATACTCTTTTCTCAGCAATTGGAATATTAAATAAGACATATTCCAATTCTTCATTATTTTCAACAATCGTAGCTATTTTAACACCTAATAAATCCCCATCTACTCTAAGATTATGTTCTCTCATGTAAGAAAGCGGCTCTTGAAATATATGCTTCCTATATTTATAAGTATTTTTATTAATTTTATCAATATTAACCGGCAGCTTTTCTAAACTCATGAGAGTTTTTCTTGTAGGATAACGTTCCGTATACTCATTTTCCTCAATGTTAAACTGATTTAAATCGGATACCTTTACAGCCCAGCCCATATGAATCGCTATTTCTTCGCATTCAAGATCTTGTTTTTTAATTACATATATCATCTGCACCTTTGGCGCCAAATATAAATACTCATGAATTTTTTTAATACGATTTTCTTCCAGTAATAACTCTTTTCCGCTTTGATATAATACATAAGAATACGCAATACAATCTCTAATATAAAGGTTTTGATAAGTACTGTTTGTTTTCTCCAAAAGAATCAGGTCATCCCGTAATCGTTGCCTTAGATGTGTCAAATAGGCTATCTGATCCTCCATATTCTGGTCTTGCACTTGATAATGTTCGATTAATCCTTGAATACTATAATCTTTCATCTTTATAATATCAGTATGCCCAAACCCATATTTTCTTAACGCTCTCACTGTCATTAACCTGGTAAGAGCACCTTTATTGTAGTATCTATATGTATTATTTTGATCCCGTTCTGATTTTATGTGGCCATACCTCTCATATCTCCTTACAGTATTGGTCGATACATTTAACAATTTAGCCAATTCGCTAATTTTATATTTCATGTAAAACCTCCAAAATATTGCCTGGTATTACTTTGTAAATTGTAACTACTATTATATCATAATGCTTTTTAATGTCAAATATTCGTCATATTGATTAGTTTTTATTATTTAAATGCCCTTTTTTGTAAATTTTAGTCATGTTTTGCTCGAAAGCTATGTATTAAAACAAAATAGTAAGCAAAACATTTTTTACAGATAACCCTAAACCCATCAAAGAAAGAGTGAGATTAATACTAATCTCACTCTTTCCTGTCATACTGGTATTAAATTAACTTACATATTATTTACCTAAGAACTATTGAGTAATTTTTACCTTTGCCTTGCTTGAAATTACTTTTCCATTTTTATCTACTACACTAACTACCACATAATCTTCTCCTAAAGATTGTGCTGATACAAAAGCAGTCAGTTTTCCATAATTTTTTCCAACTATAGCAATTTCCCGCTTTGCAGTCATCCATACAATATCTTCAGCTCTATAGCCATTGGCTTCCACAGTAAACGCTATTCTTTCTCCAAGTACCATGGAGGATACTGATTTCTTAAGCGCAAAGTTAGCCTCTTTTACTGCAACTTGCTGTTGAAATTGCTTTTCTGTACCATCCGGTAACGTTACAGTAATATAAATTATGGTCGTTCCTTTGCTCTTACCGGTAATCTTTCCAGTTTGACTTACTGTAGCAATCTTGGCATTATCAGATTTATAACGAATCATTATTTCACTTGACGATAAATCGGTATTCGATCCGGTAAAGCTCTTTACAACCTTTAGTGTACTTGGATAACGTAAAGCTACCCATTCCCAATCCTTTGTTCCTCCAATATAAATGTTATTCTTATTGTTCACTTTAATTTGATCAAGTAAGGATACTACGATCTCCTTGGATGGCTTCTGGCTTAACATTACGTAACTTGAACAATGATTGACAGCAATATTAACATAGCCATTTTCATCAATGGTATACTCATTGTTTGGTAATTCAAGTAATTTGCTGCTTTTCTGATCAAAATAATATAAATACAGTTTATTATTTAATGTATTTCCATTATTTTTAGCATCCGTTACCGAAATATTTACTAAGGAACTAACAGGTAATTTTCCGCTATGAGAGAAATCTATGACGGTGCCCGCTATTGTATGGTTAACTTTTTCATTATTCCCTTGTAAATCAATGTTAGCATTCTTTCTGACATTCAATTGAAGATTAACACCTTGGGTTTCATGAATAGAACCGCTGAGTGCCTCCTTATCAAATGTCCAGCTGTAACCGCTTCTGCCTTCTTCTTTCACATTTACTGTCAAGTTTTTATCTTTTCCTGCAAAGGTCTTAATCACGGATTGAGATAAAATAATATCACCTATCCTGCAATTATATTGTTCTATTGCCTGCGGCTGTAAATTCAAATTAAGTACGACATTATCTACGGATTGTTTACTCACTTGATCCTTCAAATCGTTCGTTGGAAGTTCTAACTTAATTGTCTTTTCCGTTCCTGCATCTTGATTGGATTGTGATATTTTTAATAACTCTAAAGGCATCGATACCGTTAACTCTAAATTCTTATCATAATCTTTTGCTTCTGATACCGTTGTATATAACGTTGTTTCATTAAAAATCACCTTATCATTGCGGTCTTTCCTTATAACAATCTCTAATGATTCTTTTCTGCTATTTTGATATAAAATATTTTTACTTTGTTGAACTATAGAATCGTTTTTATCTACTACTTTGGATTCCGTAGTTACAATAGTTATATCATTCTCATATGCAGTTGTTATAATTGTTGTCGTTAAACCGCCATCTTCATTCTTGGTAATTTCCTTCTTAACCGATGGTTCGGTGTTTGTATTTGGATTTGTTTCCGGCTCAGGATTTGGTGTTGCTTCCGGTGTCGGATTTGGTGTTACTTCCGGCGTTGGTTCCGGTGTTACTTCTGGTGTTGGTTCTGGTGTTACTTCTGGTGTTGGTTCTGGTGTTTCCCGGATTCCAAAAACCGCACCAATCACGCCGCCTTCGGTGGAGAAGGACGCATATTTGTTATTTTCTTTTATCTGTAAGAAACCATGAGTGTTGATAGAACCATCTGAATTTCTCCATACGGTATGAAAGTCAGTGGAGGTATCTGGTGCTGTAATACTTACAAATATATCACTTGCAACCGGTTTAATTTCTGCTCCAACCTTCTTTGTAGAATCAAAATCTCCTCCTACACTTCCTTCATACTCATAATACTTACTGCTGTTCATGTATACAACTCTTGCTCCGATTGCAGATACAATCTTATCGGAACCGATTTTATTTGTGCTTACACCAATAGCGTTGTAGACGGTTGGCTGTTTTGCACGGTCAATCTGAAAATTAGCTTTATTTTTATTATAGACACCATTTTCAAATGCTGTGATATTTTTAAATATAAGCGCGGCTGGATTATTGTTATCCGTAAATCCATGTGCTCCATTTTCAAATGCCATACAGTTTTCAATGATATGCGGTGTCGCAATCCCTGAACCGCCAAGTTTAAATCCATTCATATCACCACTTGCACTGCCTGAGCCACTTGTTAACTTTCCATTTCGAAAAGCAATACAATTTTTAAGAGTGATTATTCCAATTGGACCGGTTTCAGATTTCGCATATAAATCCCAGCCGTCATCGCTGTTATTATAAGACATACAGCCATCAAATACATTGCCCTCACCGCAAGTTAATTTTGCTGCAAAACCGTCTGCATTCTCTCCGGTATGATCACTGTTATTGAAAGAAGTACAGTTCTTAATTAAATTATAACTAGGCCACTTATCGATCGTAGCAGCAGTAACGTCATAACGGCTTAATTGTAAACCTGTATCTCTATTTTCATAAAAACGGCACATTTCAATAATATTATGATTTCCCGAAAGTAACATACCGTTATCTCCGGCACCTTTAAAATCGATTCCGTACCACTTCCAATAGTCACCATCTTG
Source organism: Bacillota bacterium (assembly GCA_023457255.1). GTDB lineage: Bacteria > Bacillota > Clostridia > Lachnospirales > Lachnospiraceae > Lachnoclostridium. The sequence goes on from JAEWMB010000018.1 coordinate 11,988, forward strand.
TACAACGCCACGATTGCTTGTATCGTATGCCTGAGTAGAAAAATCTAAAACAACATTACCACTGTAACTTCTTACAGTCTTATATGCGCCGGTACTTCCGCTGTTTAATTTTTCAACTACAATCATTTCACTGTAGGAATAATTTCCCGGCAGCATCCAAATTGTATTACCAGCCTTTATCTTGGTCAGTGCAACTCTCAACTCCATTGGTTCTTCAAAAGTACCTTTTGCATCCTGCGGTGCATACGGTGCAACAAAGATATCACCCTCTACACTTGATTCCGGAGGTATTGGTGTCGGCGTTACCGTTGGTACACCTGTTGGTATTTCTGTCGGTGTTGGTGTTGGTTCACCTGTTGGTATTTCCGTCGGTGTTGGCGTCGGCACTTCTTGTTCCTCAAAGGATAAGCCCATATAAAACAAATTAGAAGTATCCGCCTTCTCTATTGTATAGCTTGTTCCAGCCAGAACATCAATTGTTAAGATACCGGTTTCCGCATTACCTGTAAATTTTGTACCATTTACCTTTGCATTAACCTTACCGTCTAAAGGATTAAATACCATAAGATAAGTTCCATCCCCCGGTGCAGTAAACTCAATCCTTGTTATGCCTTCCATCTTTAGGCATTGTGTCAAAGTTAAACCATTGTATTGAACACTGCCTTTCGACGTAGATAAGTTTCCTGTAATAGTATAGACAGTACTTGTAATCCCTTGTGTCGTGAAATTATGGGAATATGCTCCACTTGACGGAGGCTGTGTTGGTGTCGGCGCACCGGTTGGTCCTTCCGTTGGCTCTCCTGTTGGTGTCACAGTTGGCACTCCCGTTGGCTCTTCCTTAACATCTCCTATTCCACCGATGGAAACTAATTCAGGCTGATACTCACGGATCGCCGCTTGCAGCTCAGGAATAATTTCATAATTTGTATCTTCTGAGACATCAAAAGACCATTTGAAATCTCCGCCGTTTATTCGTCCTGCATAGAGTTCAGTCTTAGCTTTTCCAACTTCTGCAGTATCTGCCACATAGGAATATATCTTGTTTGGATCAGTATCAAAATTATTATAAGGAGTACCTCCTTGCATAGTTACTACACTAGAAGGAATTTGTTCCTCTCTGCTTTCTACCGTATAGGCATCAATTTGCCCCTCATCTGGTGTTGTATGCTGAGTTACAAACCGTGTTGCTCCAATAATTACATTACCAAATTCCTTAATAATTCCACCATCTTCTTTAGAGAAAGTTCCTTCCCCTGTATATCCGCCGGTTGCTGACTCATATTTATCAGAACCCTGACCTGAGGAGAGCATTGGATACTTACAATTTCTAAAATAATTATTTTCTGAAAATGCAGAAGCTCCGTTCGTAACTCCAATGCCATACTTTGATACTCCATCAAAGTAATTGTTATATATGTGTATACTTCCCGCTCTGATTCGTGGATGACGAGAATCAGAATGATCAAACCAATTATGATGGTAAGTAATAAAAAACTCTTCTGTATCCTTCATCCCAGCTAAGCTTGATTTTCCTGAATCCCAAAAATGGTTATAGGAAACTGTAACATAGGTGGAGAAAGCTTTCACATCGACAGAGCCATCGCCCTTAACTTGATCTGAAGCACTGCCTGGTTTTCCATAAAATATATCATTGTTATGAATCCATACATTCTCATTCTTAGTATCCAGCGAAATTGCATCATCGCCAAACCACATGATTCCTAGGTTTCTAATCTCAATATTTTTACCTTCTCGAACCAAAAATCCCCAGCCATATGCGGTGGCATCATTTCCGATCCCTTCTACAGTCACATTAAAAGTTTTCTTTATATTTAATAAAGAACCGCTAACTCCAGTCGGAGTTTCTACCTTTCCAATCATACGAATGATAAGCGGTCTGGTATCCTTCCCTTTTTCTCTCTTTGACAAGATGTCAACAATACCAATACCAGTCTCAGTATTAGAACCTGTGATTACATCTAAAGTAACTGTATCCTTATTTTCATTGGTAAGATAAATAATCTGTGCATCATCTCTAACAGTTCCATCTTCCTTATATCCTCCGGAACCTGTTTTGTAAGTAGAAAACTCTGAGAATGCAAATCCTTCTCTTGTATGTGCGGATACACTTAATTCACTTGTTACCTGTGCGCTTTCATGAACTTCTTCCCCTGCTGCAACAGGAACCACCTTAAGAACATAGCTGCCTTCTGCAAGTCCTACCGCATCAGCCCTATAGTAAGTCGGATATTTTCTAATTAATTCATTAGCTAACTTAGTATAGGCACTGTCGTCCTCTGATGCCTTTTTCACATATGCAGTATATCCTTCCGCCGCTTCGGCAGGTGTCCACTTCACATATGCTGATTCCAGCCAGCCACCACTTTCAAAAAGATTGATGTCTGTACCGGCTGCTTTGACAACCATACGAAATGATGATGGTACCATGGCTGTCAGCAACATTATCATCGCTAATAACCTTGCTATCCATCGTTTCAAATTCACCCTTTGCATTGAAACCCTCCTATAATCTTACATTATTAATAATTGAAACAAGATTATTATAAAGTCTGACCCACTGTCATAGTCAATCTTTTATTCAAAATTAAAGAAAATAATGTGATTTCTCAAGAAATTTCGTTCATATTAAACGAAAGGCAGAAATATGTTGTAAAATATTAGAAAATATTGTAATATTGTAAAAAATATAGGGACAGGGTATAAAATTTCACTCCTGTCCCTTGTTTATAATAAGGTCTTGAATAGATTCCTTTCCAATTTTTAAATGCGGAATCAACTGCCTTTGGTGTTACTTCAAATGGATTCATTCTAATACACTCCTTTCTTAAATAGCCAGCAATTCAATCTGCCATTCAAGAAGTAATGTTCCCCAATGTTCCCATTCTATGTACTCACTCAAGCATCTGCAAAGGAGACCAAATAAAGAGAGGGTACAGCTCAGTGTTAAAACTGGTTTTAATCAAACTCCCAGAACTCTTTCCTCCGGTACTCAAACACTGGTTTTCCCGCAGCATCCCATGCAACTTCCAATAACATTGCATGACGGTTAGGGTCATAAAGTGGCTCTGCAATCAGATGCTCATACTGTCTTGCATGGAATACCATAATATCTCTTCCATCGCTTGATTTTGTAAAGGAGTTATGCCCTGGTCCGTAAAACCCTTTGTCCTTATGCGTAGACAATACCGGATATCGTTCCTTCTTCCAGGATTGCGGATCTAAAAGCTCCGCATCTTCTTTGGCGGTAAGCATACCAACACAATAACTTGCATCCGTGGCACTTGCAGAATACGTAACATAAATCTTCCCTTTATGCTTTAACACGGCAGGGCCTTCTGCTACCCAAAATCCTTTTCTCTCCCAATCATAATCGGGAGTAGTTAATAACACTTGAACTGTGCTTAGCCGGTTGGCGGACTCTAGTTTCGCAATATATAAGTTAGAGATCATCTTGCCCACTCCAACCTTCTCCGCCCAGATATAGTAATAGCTTCCCTGGCGTTCAAATACTGTCGCATCCAAAGAAAATGCCTGAAAAGAAAATTCATCACCTTCTGCTGCTTGCATTTTTCCCAGTTCAATCCATTCATCCTCCATTGGATCTCCGGCACATTCCAGTACATATGGTCTAATCTTCCACTTATCCTCCTGCTCACCCGCTGCAAAATAAATGTACCATTTTCCAAATAAATAATGCAGCTCCGGTGCCCATATATGTTCACTCATCGGCCCTTTTTCATGCCGCTTCCAGATTACCCTCTCTCCTGCAGTACTCAATGCAGATAATTTATTACTGCTTCTAAGTATAATCCGGTCATAGGAAGGAACGGAAGCGGTGAAATAGTATCTCCCATCGTGATGCCGATAGACATAAGGGTCTGCCCGTTGTGTAATCCATGCTTTATTATATTCTGTCAAAAAACTCTCCACTGCTGCTAACCTCCATATGTTTCCTTGGTTTCTATTCCGTATCTTTTCTAATTTCTGTTGGGCATATTTACAATATCTCATATTCATTTTTATATACTTCGTATGAAAATAACTTTAAATATTTCCCTGTTATTTAATCTTTATTTCAAAAATTTATTTCGCATTTTTCTTTTTTATCATAAAGATTACAACTCCACCTATGACTGCTGCCGCTGCGACAACAATTACAACGATTACTGAAGAATTTACACTTCCTGCATCCGCATTCGTTTCAACCACCGCTTCGGTTGGAGCAGGAGTAGCAGTTGGCTCCGGGGTGGCAGTTGGCGCTTTGGTTGCGGTTGGCTCCGGGGTTTGGGTTGGTTCTGGAGCAGCCACTGCGGATGCTCCCGCCAAGGCAGCAACTTGTTCTTCTGTCAATACTGTATCATATAGTTCTATCTCGTCAAATAAACCTTTAAAGATAATATCCCAGCAATTGATACCAACATAAGCTTTCGCATCTCCTGCAAATGTTCCGGTTGCTACAGGGCCTTCTCCAACATATACTCCGTTTACATATAGTTTGCTGACTACGGTATCAGGTACAAGATCACCAGTTGCCGGGTCCGTTGCCGGCGTCTGACCATCGACAGTCACTACTATATGGCTCCATTCATTCTTGGGAATCTGATATCCGCCGCCGGCAGTAAAATATGCAGTACAATACCATGGCCATGCCCCTGTTATTTCATTTCTTGACCAGATGATTGGGCAACTGTCCCCATCCCAGTCCGTCTTTGTGATATTCAGCCATTTCGCAGAGGTATTCGCACTCAATAAATCTGACCCTAGCTGAACAATTGGTCCAAAATTTGAAAATCTGGCCGGATTTATCCAAAATGCCAGAGTATATGTTTCTCCAATCGCCGGCTGATCCAACAATAAACCAAATGTCCCATCCAAAGAAACTGCTTTGCCATTCTTTCCTTCAACAAAAGCCGCTTTTGCATTATCTCCTTCGATTGGCAGCACCCCTGCATTCCCGCCATCTTCATTGTCCCCCTCACGAATCAACACTTGCGCACCATCTAAGCTATCTTCAAAAGAATACTTTTTCACCGGTGTAAGAGGGAGGGAAACTCCTGCCAGCTCTGCCGCCTCTGCTGCTGTTAATACGGTATCGTAAATTTTAACCTCATCAAATGCACCTTTAAAGATAATATCCCAGCAGTTAATTCCAAGGTATGCCTTTGCATCTCCTGCAAACGTTCCGGTTGCTACCGGCCCTTCTCCGATAAGCTCTCCATTTACATATAACTTGCTGACTACAGTATCTGCAACAGCGTCACCGGTTACAGGATCAATCGCTGTCGTCTGGCCATCGACAGTAACAACAATATGACTCCATTCTTTCTTGGGAATCTGATACCCGCCTCCGGCAGTAAAATAAGCGGTACAATACCATGGCCATGCCCCTGTCAACTCATTTCTTGACCATATGACCGGGCAGCTGTCCCCATCCCAATCTGTCTTTGTAATGTTAAGCCATGTCGACGAAGCATTGGTACCTAAAAGATCAGAGCCAATCTGAACAATCGGCCCAAAGTTTGAGAATCTCTCCGGACTAACCCAAAATGCAATGGAATAGGTTTCTCCCGGAGCAACTGCATCTAGCTCTAAACCAAAGGTACCATCTAAAAATACTGCTTGACCGTTCTTTCCCGCTACATAAGTTACCGTTGCCTTCGTATCTTCGGTTGGAAGAACTCCCGTATTTCCGCCCTCTTCATTATCACCTTCACGAGATATAGTCTTAGCCCCGCCAAGATCGCCATCAAAATTATATTCCTTCGTTGGTGTTGGTGCTGCCAGCGACTTCACCGGATTTGTTATCAGTGCTCCCAATACAAAAGCTGTTACCACAAGACCTGTCATAACTAATTTTTTCTTCATAGCTTTGCTCCTCCATATGAAATATGAATTTTTCAGGGGTTCCAGAGTTTCTTATTCTCTGCAAGTACCCACTTATTGCTGTTGCTAATCTTACCTTCCTGTAAACAAACTAGTTAAGTGTTATAAAATTCTCCTGTTACGGTAAATCAATTCCAAAATAAGCCTTCATTGCTTCTTTATGATATTGGTTTGCCATCTTGGTAGCTTCTTCTGCATAATCGGAAGCTTTTGCCTGACCGGTATCTACCAGGTTGTGAACTCCAATATTATTAAAGTACTCGTCACAGAACGTCCAGTATCCCGCGATCGACATCCATCCAAAAGGAATCGGACGAATACAGCTTGCAAAGTATGCATCCCAATATGGCTTTCTCTCATCATCGGTCGGATAAAGGGCTTTGTATCTTGACCATACAGATTCATCCAGTGTGATCGGAGCCGGCATAGAATCACGAATTAGTGGATCTCCGGCGGCATTTGTAATAGACTGATCATAGAAGATATCTAATTTTGCCTGCCAGCCATCTGCTCCCCAGCCCATAAATTTTAAAAGTTCATATGCCTCTCTTGGGTATTTTGTTCCGGCTGAAATACCACCCATATCTAGAGTAGCAATAGAGTTTGGTACACCATCGACCTCTTCTACAGAAGGAATAACATATGGCACAAAATCTATACCAAGATCCTGATACGCAGCAGTATCCCAAATATTCATATAAGTCCAATAAGCTTCTGTCATAACAGCTACGCGTCCACTGGAACCAGCCCAAGCTTCCCAGTCGCCGAGCCACTTTTCCATCTTTGCTGTTTCTCTATTCGGAGCTACATAGTTATTTAATTTAAGATCAGCAAACTGCTGTTCTCCGACAGCCCAAACACCAAGGTCAAAACTCTCCCCGTCCCAGCCAAATTCTCCTTTGATTTTCTGAGATGCAGCAATTCCATACAAGCTATCCAAACGATTAAATGCACCCAATCCATAATAAGCCGGTGTCTGACTTAAGTCGGTTGCGTCCTGAATTAATTGAATCATTTCATTCCAAGTCCAATTCATTCTTGGCATATTTATATTTAAGGTCTCAAGAACCCCTCTATCCACATAGACAATACCAGGGAAAAACTTCATTGGGGTTCCCCACTTTTGATTGGTATCATAATATCCAATCTTTACCTCATTAATAGTTGGGAGAATATTTTGATTTTCCGGATCCGCCTCCCAAAGCTCTGTCATGTCATATAACAAATGATTGGATAACGCAAAATCACTATCGGAGTACATAAAACAATCCGGTGCATTACTTGCAGCGATTAAATTTAATAAGGTTGTATTTGCATCTGCTACATTAACATAGACTACATTCACCGTGATGTTTGGATATTTATCCATAAACTTCTCAGCTAATTTCTGTGTAAGAACTTCACTGTCAAAGTTAAAATATGTTAGTGTGATAGGTTCTGTCGTCATTGGCGGAAGGGCACTGTCTGTCCCTTGTATTCCTTGCGTCGGTGTTTTCGTATCTGTGCCGTTCTTTCCTTCCGGTGCGGCTGTACCGGAAGGATTGCCGTTCTTTCCGCCGGTATCCTCTGCTTCCTTCCCTGCAAACACACATCCGGATAACAAAGTCATACACAACGCCAGCATTAAAATCATACTTATCAGTTTCCTCATAGCATTACCTCCTCTTTTTCTAACCTTTTTAGTTTCTTTGAATTACTGCTTTTGCTACTTCTCCGCTTTTACTTTTACCAGCTTTCGTTATTGCTCCGTCACCTTTCATTCTTTTTGTTTTTTTGCTTGTTTATTTCTTTTCCTTCTTTTGTTTCTTTTGTTTCCTTCTTTTATTTCCTTCTTTATTCTTTTGTTTCCTTCTTCCTTCTCTTGTTTCCTTCTTTTCTATTCTTTTGTATCCTGCTTTTTCATTTTTTTATTTCCCTTCACTTATTCTTCTACTCTCTTAATTGTTTTTTTCCTATTTTTTCTAACTTCTTTACATACTTTTTGAAAGCATATTTTCTAAAAAACTTTATACCATAAATTAGCTAACCCTTCTTTTTGATGAAATCCATACGCATTAATTATTCTCCCGTAATACCTGTGCGGTCGATACTTTCCACAAAACTTCTCTGCATGATAAAGTACATAATCAGCACCGGTAAAATACTAAGCAGCGTAGCTGCCATTCGTATTGATTCATTGTTGCTTGTTGCAACTCCTTCTACGGTCTGCATCGTATTGTAGTTGGCATCAAACTGCTTCAGCTTAATAATCAGAGTAGAAAGAGTTCCCTTAATATACACACCGCTGACATAAAGCTGTGTTAAGTAAGATTCATTCCAATACCAAACAAGCGAAAACAAAAATACAGTGATATAAGCGGGCTTTGCGGATGGAACAGAAATTCGAAAGAACGAACGGAAAAATCCTGCTCCATCCATATGTGCTGCCTCAATTAAGACCTTGGGAACTAATTTGAAAAACTGATAGAAAATCAAGATAAATATCTGTGCATTCAATCCTTGACCTAAAAGTGACGGAATCAAAAAAGATTGCAGCTTTCCGACCAGTTTTAAATTATTGAATAAAACATAGGTAGGCATCATAGTAATCTGAGGTGGTAAAATAAAGGAAAAAATCAAAATCCCCAGCATTAATTTCTTCCCCTTAAACTCAAATCTTGCAAACCCGTACCCAACAAAGGAACAAACCACAACATTAAATACAGTTGGTATCCCGGCTACGATTACACTCTGTAAAAAGGTTTTCAGATAATCCATACTGCGTGCAGCTTTCTGATAATTATCGAAGTTAAGTTTGGAAGGAATCCAGCTAATAGAAGTATCCAATAAATCCTCCAAAGACATAAAGCTCTTACTAATCATATAAAGTAAGGGATAAAGATAAACAAATCCGATACAGATTAACAAGGAGTAAAGAAATAGCCGGTTTAACAAGCCTTTCTTCTCTTTGGAACCAAGCACTAACTTACGAAGTTTATCCTTATTGAGAGATATCCTTTTATTTTCGATGGAGATAATACTAGTCTTTTTCATTGTTGCTACCTCCATTTTCAGCTAATATCTTTTGATTTTTAACGCTTGCCTGAAAAGCCGCACCGGCCTCTTTACTTTTTTCAGATATAAAAGATTTTGCTTTTCGTCTGTTTCGCCTTCTGATGCGGCGTAACAGTCTGTTTTGCTTTTTAAGCTCTTTTTTTCTTTTCTTCACCTGCTTATCATAAGCATCTTTTCTCGTTAATAATAAAACCGCCACGATAGTAACTATCATTGTTTGCACGATAGCATACATCCACGCCATAGCAGACGCATATCCATAACCTTTGTTACCGGCAAACATTGCATTCTGTATCATGTTAATGATATTGTTCTGTTCATTATTGGATAAGAAGATTACGGTATAAACGGCATTTAATAAAATCATCGGTTTTATGGTCGGCAGGGTTATTTTCCAAAAGCATTCCCATCCGGAACCGCCATCGATTTTTGCGGCTTCATAAAGTGAGCTGTCTATTTTTTGCAGCGCGGATAAAAAGATTAAGATCTGGACTCCGGAATACCATAAAATCATAATCATATTGGAAAATACATCCGAGAATCCGGAAGCGATATAATACGGCAGGAAACTCTCAAGTGCATTTTTAATTGCTGCTACATTCATTGAAGGTATGGTTGCCGCCCCCTGAGAGGATAGCATATTCATAACCGGACCGCTGACGATAATAACAGGAAGGAAGAATATCAGCCGAAATAACCCCTTGCACCTGATTTTCTGGTTTAAAAACATCGCGATTAATAATGCAAATACTACGATAATCGGAACGGATAATATTGTTTCCCAAAAATATCCGCCAAGAGCAAGTGGATACTGGGCATCCTCCAACCAAATCTGAGTAAAGTTTTCAAATGCTGCAAAATTAACCTTCATTCCCTTTGGAGTAATTTTGATGTCAGCTAAGGAATATTGAAAGGATTGTATTAGCGGGACGATAAGAAACAATATTGCTCCAATAATCCAAGGCAAAACAAAGATATAACCCATCCGTGCTTCTCTCTTAGCTAATTTCCCAAGTTTTACGTTCTTACCTTTTGGTGCTTTGCTCATTTTGCTTCACCACCTTTACCGACATTGCAGGAATCGTTTCTCCATCCGTGTCCTCCTCCTGCTGTGAATAGTTAATGTATAGTTTTACTCCATTATCGTAAGTTACAATTGTTATCCCATTGTCTCTTCTTTCATGACCGGTGATGTAACTATCCTTCGTATATTCATAAATCTTTTCCAGTTCCTTTGAATATCTAATAATTTCATCCTTATAGATGTCATACTGTGAACTATAGATATCACTGGAATTGGTGTATATTAAATAAGAGGAATCCTTCTTTGTTACATAGAAGGATGGATATATTCCCATCTCAACAAGTTTTAGAAAAAACTCTTTTTTATTTGCCTCAAAATTAATATAATCGGAATACATTGGTATTACGCCCTTTAGAGCAATTGATAAAAATGGTATCTCCTCATCGATGAAAATATAGCTTGAGCTACCGGTTGGCATTGTTAAAAATGCATTCGTTTGATTCCATAGGTAGGAAAATGGTTGTTCCAGGTATAAGTCAAGGGAATCTTCTAACTCACATAACGTTTGTAAATAAGAATCCATCGTACTCTTTCTGGAAAACATATGTCCGCTGTAACTATAGGAATAAATCATATTGGTAATACCCGATAACGCCATGCCGGTAAGGGCTTCTTCCTTAAATTCCTTCCCCAAAGACGTAAGCAATGAGTAACTGCGCCTTGGAATCTGATACATGAACTGAGGATATACTTCCATGTAGGTATCTTCTTTAAATACCCGCTTATCTACCCGCTTAACCACGTTAAAGGTCGTGTTGTTTTCTCCCGGATTTATCCTTAAGGCATCGTGATATAAAAGTAACTCTACTCCGTCCTCCTTCATATCCTTCACAAGCTTTTTAAGCTTTTTTGTACTTCCAAGAGAGCTTTCTGCTTTTAATTTCGTAACCGGCAAATCAAAAATCCCACCGGTTTGCCATCCCTTGTAAAGTGACAAGAGATTAGAAACACCCAAATCCTTTAATTCTGTCAGGATATCTCTTACGTCCTCTATTGTTGTCATGCTGACCGTTGATTTAAAAAGTAAGCCATCTTCTTTGTCCGCACCTAAAAAATCAACTCTTGTACGATAAGAAGTATCCTTTTTCGTAAGCTTTTGTTCGTCTAAGAGATAGTTTCGATATCTTACCGCCAACCCTGTATAATTCGCATTTTCCTCACTCACAAGACAATAAGTAACACGGATATCAGTGTGAGTCCTGTCTGCTTCCACCTGGGTAATAGAGCCTGAATTACTTTGACTCGTTGGCTGCACGTAAAGTTTGCGCTTGATAAATTTTGTATAGATTCGGTTATAGTCCACGACTGCACCATTTGGATATGCCTCAATACTTGCCCGGTCTTCACCCGATTCTACGATTCCAAGATAACCAAATTGTTCCTTCGTATGTACCATACCAAATACCGGTGCCAGAATATATTCCGACGGATTTATCGTTTTAAGTTCCCCCCAAAGCAGTGACTCCACCGTGGAATCTTTAAATCCGATATCCTCTCCATAAATCATCTGAGAATATCCGCCCTTAAATCTGCCTTCTTTATCGTCAAGGTAAATCAGTGCACCGTTCCCATCCGGTATAAACATATAGCCTTCTTTTTCATCAAGATAACTGTAACCGAAGAACGGAAACACATTGATTGCTCCAATGGAGTATTTTGCATTGCTCTCCTTAATAAATTCATCGGGTATCTCTACAATTAATTGATCCTCATATAACGATACCGTTATTTGCAGAGAAATCTCGAACTTCGGAAATTCCACCATTGCCGTAAACCCGTTTGCGTGGTAACTAACCAAAACTTCAGGTGTGCTGTTTATCATATCTGCCTGCACCGTATCATTAAATCCGTCAATGATAGTAAGGACGATTCCGGATTGCATAAAACCTTTCCACTGCTTATTGTTCTTTCCTAAATCCTCCGATACAGTGGACTCCAAAACAGCACCTGTGACTTTATCACGTAAAATAATAGAAAGTGTCGGTTCATACAGATATAGCTCATAACGGCCACTTTCTGCAGCCTTTTTATGTTCCTTTATAGTCTCGCTAAAAGTAACAATAGGTGACTGAGTATCAGAAACCTCACGAAAGCTTCTCCTGTGTTCCTCACTAAGGGTTACGGTAAGCGTTTGTTTTGACGCAGACATTTTTATTACTGCAAAAACTATGAGAAAACATAAGAAACCTCCGATTGCAGAAAGGCTGATTATTTTCTTTTTTTTAGAAGCCAAGACGATACACCACCTCTCCGCTGATTGCTATAATAAAATCAATTACCTGAGACCCCAGTACATAAAGGATAAAAGCTACCAAGACAGCGATAAATGCAGCAAAAAATGTTAAGAATATTACCTTTCCTGTTTCCTTCACAGAATAATTATTAATCTCTTTGATTGCCAGAAATAGTAATATTACAATCCATGCCTGTTCAAAAAGCAATGCAAATTCTACGATAAAAACTTCATTATAGGTAACCACCTGACTTAGCAAAAAGATAAAAGGCTGTAACATCAAGTATGGGGTCAATGCATAGGTAAAACTGCAGTAGATTTGTTTTAGGGTTCCCTCTCCATCATTAATGGTGCAAATCAGGTAATTGCTTGCGGTAAATAATAGAACTAACACCACCACATATAAAATATCTGTTCCTAATGCAAAGCGCCCTTCTCTAACGTTTTTTAATAAGAAACCGCAAAAATACTTATTGATGATGCGAAAGCCGATGAACAAGGCAAGTAAAATATTCGCACATAAAAGGGAGGCTTTCCCTTCCCTGCGCACTCCGTAACATCCGTCAATCGGATGTTTCATAAAGTAAACAGAGTATTTTAACTGCCCGATTAGTTCTTTTCTTGATACCCTAAGTTTTAATCTTCCTGCTCCGCCAAAGCAGCCGGTCTTTTTATTCAAAAATTTGAGTCCTTTCCAAATTACAACAAGGAAAAGAATCAGCATTACGGAAGGAATTAAATTATTTCTAAGCCATATGTTTCGAATCTCCCATAATGCATCGGAGTAGGTAGAATGATCTTTCGCAAGTCTTGCGTATTTTAATGCCATCTTATAATTTTCTTCTTGCAGGTACGCCCTGCCCATCGCTTTGTTTGCATAATCAAACAAACTATTCATCTTTAGAATCTCATTGAGTGGCTCTTTGCTTTCGGTATATCTTCCCTTGGAATAAAGATAAAGTGCTTTATGAATGAAATCAGTAAATTCTGTCGGAGCAAAAACCTGAATCTGACTTAAATCGGAATCCAAGATATATATCTTGTCAGAAGCATCCACACCGATTGCTTCCACTTTCTTACACAAGCCAATCCTCTGCCTGCCGTCATCACTTCCGCCAAAAACATAGAGTAATTCTCCGTCTTCATTAAATTCATAGATATATCCAAGAGAGGATACCATAAAGATATTTTCATAATTACCGGTTGTAACCGCTGCCGGATATTCATCATAAGCATCTGCACTTATCAGGTTTTTTCCGGCGATATTCAGTTTTTTCAGGGTATATTCGTATTCCCCTCTTGTAACGGTATATAGCAACCCTTTTGCATCAATAGCAAGATTATCCGGTGTCGCTGGAATGTTACTTACCTGTTTTGCACGCTGAGCATCGGTCATAAACATTCGTAAAATTACCTGAGTCAAGGAACTCCATGTATAATTCGTTCCAAAGTAGCCAAGGAAGGTCCCTTCATCCGCAGGGGATATTTCTACCAGACCATTGGTATTCGCTTCACAAACAATGAACATAATTCCTTTGTTTGTTACAGCCAGTTTTAACGGTTTAAAGTCGACACCGTCTCCATAGAGCGGATGATCAGGTCTTTGGTACCTGGCAAGTACTTTACTTTCCTCATTTAATACAAATACTGTCCCGGCATCCCGGTCAGCAACGTATATTTTTTTATCTTTGGTTACAAACACACCGCATGGATAGACAAACTCTTCACTTGTAATTACAGTCACTAAGTTTCCGGATAAATCCGATACCACAATCCGGCGATTTCCAGTATCTGCAATATAAAGCAATCCATCTTCACTGATTGCCATGTCCTTTGGCTCGGATAATGCCTCCTCACCAATTTTCGTTATCGTTAGGTGCGGCATATATGCTGTCTGTGTCTCTGTCATATAACCATAGCCATCCATCGTATAGGTCTTATACGGTGCATCCGCACTGACTGCTGTATCACCAGTCAAGGCAAGGGTTACGCAGAGGAGAAGCATTGCTTGCATTCTTTTTAGTCTGCTTTTCATGGTTTAACCTCCCTTAACTATTTAATACCGGAATGTGCCATGGTATTCATTACACTGTTTTGCAGGATGATAAATAATACTAAGCTTGGTATGAACATGATGAAAGAAGCTGCTGCCTGCATCCCCTGACCAGCCACCGTATTTTGTGCCGTGGTCAAGGTATTCATATAAAAAGTTAAGGTCTTAAGCCCTTCGCTGCTGATATAGTAATTGGAAGTCTCCATGTTCGTCCATACCTGCTGAAATACTAAGATTGCAGCGGTTGCTATTGCCGGTTTAATTAGCGGAATCACGATTTTTCGATATACCTTCCACTCACTGGCTCCATCAATATAGGCAGCCTCGATTAACGAGTCCGGTACCTGATCAATAAACTGTTTTACTAAAAACAAGGCTACCGGTAACGGTATGAGCGGTAATATATGTGCGAAAAAAGAATCTGTAATTCCAAGAACATTAATCGTCATATATCTTGGTATCATAACTGCAACCGGCACAAACATAAGTGCAGCCTGATTGATACCCATTAACGCAAATTTTCCTTTAAATTTTAATTTAGATAAAGAAAACCCGGCGGCAGTAGATAAAAGAATCGAGGAAAACACTACCGTAATTGTTACAATGGAACTATTAAAAATATAACGGCTTAATGGAATCCCGGCAGTTCTTGAGGCTTTAAAAAGCTTCGTAAAATTATCAAAGGTTGGTCTTGATACAAAAAACTTTGGCGGATACGCAAATAATTCATCCATTGGTTTGAACGCATGATTGATAATGTAGAGAATCGGAAGTCCCATAATCAAAACCAGCGGCAGGATAATTAAAATTATTTTTATCTGACTTTTATCAAATTTTTTCGGATTAATCCTATGTCCTTTATATGCCATAACACCCTTCTCCTCTCCTAATCTTCAGCAAACAACTTCTTTGATATTGTAGAAAATGCCCATACAATACCAAGTAAGGCTACGCTGATTGCGGCTGCATACCCCATCTCGTAACGTATAAACCCATAATCTTCGACATGGTTGACGATAAGCTGGGCTGCATTGTTAGGAGTCGGATTGCCGGCAAGCTGGGTACTAATCGTACCATTTTGAAATGCACCGACAATTGACATAACTGCAGCAAATAACATCTGTGGTTTCATATTTGGAATAGTAATATAAATCATCTCTTGAAAACGATTCTTTACACCATCAATGGCCGCTGCCTCATATAGCGTTTCATCCGAATTTAAAATACCTGCCAAGATGGCTAAGAACCCAACACCCATACTGCTCCAAAGGCCAATAAAGATAACAATTGGAAGTAAATATCTGGTACTCACCAACCAAATAATTGGTTCATTGATTACTCCAAGGCTCATTAACCAGCTATTGATATAACCGGTTTGATCACCGGTAAACATAACCTTCCAAAGTACGGTCATAGCGATACCGGAGGTCAAGCTTGGTGAATAAAGAATCAAGGCGAAGATGGTACGTGGTATCTTACTAAGCTGCGCTAACGCCCATGCAAGCAAAAAGGAAAGTATGTATCCGCCCGGCCCCACTATAATTGCGTAAGCCACCGTGTTTGGCAGGACATGCTGCATGAAAATCTCATCATTTGTAATTAAGTTAATATAATTTAAGAAGCCCACAAATCCCGGAAACTCGATTGCATTGTAGTTGGTGAAAGAAAGACCGATTGCAATGACTACAGGGATTATGATAAATACTCCGAATAAGAGAAGGTAAGGGAATAAAAACACATATGCTCTGCGGTTACTATTCTCCCTTCTTCCAATACTTGATTTTCGCTTCATCTCCAATTCTCCCGTTCCTTCGTTGATACTAACTTGATCATAAAACCTCTGAAAAATAAGTAAAATTTAAATATGATTTTTACTAAGGTTTTAATGCGAGGCAGTATTACCGATTATTTCGTAAACTTTCTTCATCGTTGGAACCTGATATTCCTTAAGGATAATACCATCTTTAAGGTAACCGAATTCCTCTAACTTTCTTTCTGTCTCACGGTCAATGACTTTTACAGCATCGTCAATTCTGCTGCGAAGGTTTTTTCCGTTTACAACAACATCGTTAAATGCATTGCTAATCTCACGCTCCATCATATATGAGCCCAGTACTCTCGGAGGTTCCATAATCCATAGAGCTTGCTGCTTTATAATCTCCTTATCCTTCGTATTCCAAGGAAGATTTGAAAAAGCATCCAGATTGGCAGAGGTCCATATATATTCGTCGCCATAAGATATTTGCAAAGTTTGGCCGAATTTTGTCTGTACTTCTTCCGAGGACCACCACTTCATAAACCTCCAGGACATCTCTTCTCTCTCCGCAGTTGAGTGAAACATTACGGTACTGTCTGCGCCACCTGCAGTATAACGAAGAATTTCTCCATTCTCATCCTCCACTCCCGGAACCAATGCAATACTCCAAGCGTTGGCTATTTCTGGAGCAGCGTTTACCAATAAATTGTAAACATTATAGTCTGCAATACCGATTGGTAAATCACCATTTCTAAAGTGCTGATAGAAGTTAGGTATATCAATCGGGCAATTGTATAAGGTAAAGAGTTCTGTTAAGGTTGTAAATCCTTTCATCGCCTCTTCACTGTTTAATGCATTCTTTCCTGCATATTCCGTATACATGGAAGCACCATTCTGGAATAACAAAGGAGTAGTTCCATTATAGTTTCTCATAACGAGCATTCCTGCTGTCGGATAATAAAAATTAAGTCCCCGGATCTGAAGTTCCGGTAACATATCCATTACTTCTTCCATTGTATTTGGAACTGTCAATCCTAATTTATCAAACATATCCGTGCGATAAAACAATACCCAGAAATTCATAGTCTCAGGCAGTGCATAAATTCCGTCCCCAATTGTTGCAGGGAGCAAAATACCCGGAGAAAACCGTCCGGCAATTTCTTTAAAATCAGTAAATTCAGTTAAGTCTTTTATCGCACCTCGAATACCAAGTTCAAACGGAATTGCATAATTGATGCCGGTTGCAATATCCGGTGCATCTCCGGAAGCATTCGCAAGTACCAGCTTGTTTTGATCCGGCATAATGGATAAGTCTACTTTAATCCCTGTTTGTGGTGTAAACTGTTCGTCAATCATCTTTTGCATAATTTCAACGTGCTGTCTCGGGCGGTTAACCCAAACCTGCAGATGCTCAGGATTTATGTTACTAACCGAATAAGATTGCTGAAAGAAGGAGTAACCGAAACGTTTGATGCTTTTCGCCGCTTTTGTAAAAAAGCCATAAGAACCCGGTAATTTAGCCTCCTCCTGATAAAGATAGATACGATCAATTGCCAATCGGTTTTTACCCAGTAAATCAATTAAGTTGGCAAGCTGTGTATTAATGGAGTTAATACTTGAGGATAACTCAGCAACCCGGTATATCAGTTCATCCGGTTCTTTTGCAAGGCTTCGCAACTGTTTTGAAGCTACCTTAATCGAAGAAAAAGCTGCAATTTTATTAACATCTTCATTGTATCTTAAACAGCTGTCATGCAGAGCATCCAAGCTGTCGGCCCAACCATAAATCCGTTCCTCGACATCCGGGATGTACCTTGTCAGTTTTAAATCACGGTACTTATCTTTATTGGTACCGGCTACTTTTGTTACCTCCAAGGACAAATCGTTGATTTCGCTCATAATACAATCTACAGACTCTAATACATGACGAATGTGATCAATATTTATTGTATAGGAGATGGAATGTGTTCCTTGGGTAAGATAGACACTTAAGTTTATATTCTCCTTATCCTTTAACGTCTCCGTCTGATATCCATTGCCATAAGAAAGCGGATAGGCTTTGAATGCGGTATTTGGAACTTCATTATCAACCCTGACATCCACAAAAACCGGAAAATCCTCTTTGTCGGACTGTCGATACTTAAGTCCCAGATAATAATACCCTTCTTTCTTCACATTAAATTCATAGGTGACTGTTTGACCTGCATCCTTAAAGGAATCACTGTCGATGGTATTTAATATTGTCTCTTTTACGTTGTATGGCTCAACATCTGCATCAAATTCTGCAACCGCCCGTATGGAGGAGTCATTTCGGTAAGTAAAGTCTTCTCCTTGAAGGATAATCCGTTCCTTCCCGGAAGCCGGTTCACTCTTTATGTATTGCGGTATCTCACAGATTGGTTCTAAGTAGATATTTCCAAGAAGCAAACTGCCTTCCGATACCCCAAGCGTTATTTCATTCTTTCCCTTAGCCAGTTCAAGCTTTAGAGGCTCCGAATGCCGATAACTGGCATCCATCAAGTATTTTGTTTCCCACCGTATCAGTTTATTGGGGATGGATACAATTTCTTTCCCGTATCGGTCATACGACTTTTCCACGTCCGAAACCCAGGTTGTTTCAAACACAAGTCTCCTGGATTCATAGTACGGATACTCACCGTTTAGCTTCATCGATAATACAATTGGAAGTATCGATTTGTCATAGGAAAGATAGTCAAAGCGGAGCCTGTAAACTGCCGTTTCCGGAACATCTACCTGAAAGGTTGCGGTGTCCCCTATTTTCATATCGAACACTTTCTTTCCATAATTGTAATTATCTAAAGTAAGCTTTCCCATTTCGCTTCCTTGATAGGCTGCAGCAATCGGAAACTCAATTTCTTCCCCAAGATAGTCCGGTGCGGTAAAAGTTTTACTGATACTCGTATAGTTATGGCTAATCATTTCACTAATATACTCATCCGATGTGTATGTAAACGCTTCGGTATGAATCGCATCTTTATTCCCTTTACTACAACCGCTTAACGTAACCAAAGATATCGTACCTAGTGTACAAAGAACACCAAGAATTGCTTTATACCGGTGATTCATTGCTAACCTCCTCCAGTTGATAAGTAACTTACCTTGTGTATCCGATGCTTCTAAAATACTGTAATAAGCAACGGATACACTTTTAAGCAATCACATTTCCTACTAAATAATAAGTGGATAACGTTCTATTTTTCCAGCTCTATTTCAAGATGTAATACGCAGCAAGGCGGAATGGTAAGAGATATTCCCTTTTCTGTCAATTTCACATCCTTAAAATCTTGTGTTTTTACTTTATCAGGCATCACAAAGGTATTGTGAGCATCCATATCATTTGCTAGAATTGTTCCTTTCACAGAAACTGCCCTTTTATCTGCTATCACGCCTTCTACTTCATAAGCCTCTTCAACGGACAGGTTGTTTAAGGTGAGATGAAGTTTTCCCTCCTTATCCAGGGACACCGATTCCGAAAGATTTGGAACCATAAATTCCTGATCAAGACCGATATTCTTAGTCTCTAAATAGCTATCAATCAAATCACTGCCCTGATGCTTTTGATACATGTGGAAAACATGGTAAGTCGGTGTAAGAATCATCTTGTCGCCTTCCGTTAAAATAACCGATTGCAGCACATTAACAAGCTGTGCGATATTCGCCATCTTTACCATATTGCAGTACTTATTAAATATATTTAAACTAATACCGGCAACCAGTGCATCGCGCATTGTATTTTGCTGGTACAAAAATCCCGGATTTGTACCAGGTTCGCATGCAAACCAAGTACCCCATTCATCTACAATTAATCCAATCTTACCCTTCGGGTCATATTGACGTAAGATTTCCCCGTGGCGTTTAATTAAGGTTTCGATATAAAGTGCACGATACAAGGTTTCATACCAGCATTTTTCATCAAATACCGTTGCACTTTGCTTGTTCTCCCATCCTCCCGGTATTGTATAATAATGAAGGGAGATACCATCCATAAATCCATGTAAAAAGTCTGGAGCATGACGGTGAGTCGTATGTAATACCTCTCGCATCCATTCGTAATCATCTACATTCGGGCCACAAGCAATTTTATAAATCGGCTTCTCCGGATTGTAATTACGAACGTAGGTCTGATATCTGCGGTATAGATTTCCGTAATATTCCGGAGTCATATTTCCTCCGCAGCCCCAGTTCTCATTACCTACCGCAAAATAATCCACCTGATACGGTTCCTTATGTCCGTTCTTAGCCCGAAGCTCCGCCATCGGAGAAACACCATCATAGGTTAAGTATTCCACCCATTCGGACATTTCCTGAACAGTTCCGCTGCCAAGATTACCATTAATATAAGTTTTACAGTTAAGCTGTCTGCACAACTCCATAAACTCATCACTGCCAAAACTATTATCCTCAACCACCCCACCCCAGTGAGTATTAATTAATTTCTTTCTGTCCTTCTTAGGCCCTATGCCATCCTTCCAGTGATACTCATCTGCAAAACATCCTCCCGGCCAGCGAAGCACTGGGAGTTTCATATCGTTCAATGCTTCCGTCACATCTTTTCTCATACCGTTGATATTCGGAATTTCAGAGTCTTCACCAACAAACAACCCTTCATAGATGCATCTTCCCAGGTGCTCAGAAAAATGTCCATAAATTTCAGGATTGATATGCCCCACTATTTTGCTTGGATTCATATATAACTTCATAATTCGTTCCATCCTTTCTTTTTAACTTGTCTTAAATAGGATACCTTTCTTAACCTCTTACTTTTATTCCATTGCAACACATAAAAATAACTTAAAAAGTGGAAATCTATTTTCCTGCATGATTTGCATATGCGTGCTAAAGTACGCAGGTGGAGGTTAAACGAAATAAAATGTTTCACTTTTTACTTAACCTTATAACCTTGGTTTTCCTTATGTTTCATCTTTTAATGAAATACTTTATAATTCAATTAACATATATATAACATACTACCATTTTCACCAATCGTCAAGTTGTATCTATCTTGTTTTTTCATCATTTTTACTATATATTTCACTCAGAATACTAATATATTGACTTTTTGTATATTCAAACCTATAATAATTTCGAAAGTAAAAAATTAACTTGTATGTTTTTACTTGTATGTTTCTTGTTCTGTTTATGAAAAACAAGCTGCATAATCACATAACGCAAATCAAATCTACTTGCAGATTTCCTATTATTATAAACAAAATTATGATCTGGTTTATAAAATGAAAATTTTAAAATACTTTTGATTTTGCACTAAATTTATTGACAGAAAACTATAAAGAAACGGAGGGTTCCCTCTATGTTATACTTTAAATCCTTAGAGGAAGCAGAAGAAGTCTTCAAAGCACTCAGTACGCCAATGAGACTCAAAATTATGGAAATGATTAATGAAGATGATGAATTAAGTATGAATGATTTAGCTGAAGCATTGAATTTAACAAATAGCGCTATCTCAATGCATGTCGGTAAATTAGAAAATGCAGGGCTTGTGAAAGTGAAAACAAAAGCCGGCAAGCGCGGGAATATGAAAATCATTCAGCCCATGCATGACCGCCTGATGATTGACCTTAGTCCGGCGAAGGAAGACCGGAAATTCTACCAAGATGATATTCGAGTTGGTTATTATACTAACTATAAAATTTCACCAACTTGCGGTATCTCAACCGGAAACTATATTATCGGTGCTTTGGATGATCCACGGTATTTTAATTTCCCAGACCGCTTTAATGCCGGAATTCTATGGTTTGGCAGCGGTTTTATTGAATACAACATCCCAAATCACCTTATCGCGGGACAAACATTAACGGAACTGCAAATCTCCTTTGAAATCTGTTCCGAGTATCCGGAATATAACGATGATTATCCTTCCGATATTTATTTTTCTATTAACGGAAAACCACTTGGAATGTGGGTCAGCCCCGGGGATTATGGGGATCGAAAGGGATACGTGACTCCTCAGTGGTGGCCGGAGCTTTTAAATCAATACGGGTTGTTAAAAACTCTTATCATCAATTCAGAAGGTACCTTTATTGATGGAAGCAATCAGATATCGGAGGTAACAATTGAAGACCTTGCCATTGATTATACAAGTACAATCACTCTTCGCTTCGAGGTACCAAAGGATACGGCAAACTGCGGTGGTTTCACTCTCTTTGGAGAAGAATTTGGAGATCATAATCAAGCAATCCGGGTAAAAACTTTTTATACGGAAAATAATGAGCAGACAAGCAAAGAGGCCTAAATAAAAATCCTCGGTGAAGTTAGATCGATTCCTCCTGTATATAGAGCGCTGTAAAAGCAGTACTCTACCAGAGATGAATTTAGTATCTATACTTCTTCGAGGATGTTACTCCTAAACAAGAATAAGTCCACCTTGTGTTCTTATTCTTGTTTAGGAGTAGGAAAAGTTTGCAATGTACTTTGTTTCGTTCAGTTATAGGAAAGTCCGCAAGGTGTCCTCCTTGCATAAGATTAGAAAAAATCGTGATACGTATTTAACAACCTATACTCTTAATTAATACACTATTTTGCTTCATAACCACTTCCCCATAAGGCAACACCCTCCTTAGACAAAGCAGTGAAGGTTATGACATCTTTTTTATTGTTCTCATCCCACTGTTTTAGGAAAACTCCAAGATAAGTCACTCCCTCTATCGTTAAGAGGCAAGTATTCTCGTCCTTTAGCTCCCAGGTTCCGTGATAAGCACCGACGATAGTCTGGTCTTCTTTTAAGATGAGGTTTTCTGACGTTCTTACCTCATTTGAGATATCATGCTGATGATTAATTATTTTATAAGCACCAGCCACGTCCTTCTTCGTATAGATCCCCAGTGTTTCTCCCGTATACCGATAAGGTGCTACCACAAACCATCCGTCTTCATTTAAAAACATCTGATGAGTTCTGACTTGATGGCGCTCTCCTCCGCCTTCAAATCTCGTATGAAAGATAAGAAAATATTTTCCGGTTTCTTTCTCATAAATTGTTGAATTATGGCCAGGTGAAACATATCCAAGGTCTTTCTTCGATTCTTCTCCATCAATTGATTGAAATCTCCAGTTCCCCATTAATTTTGTACCATACTTTTCCGCCGCACGGTCATCAAAAAAGCTTCCACTGGAGCCACGGCATAAAATCATATCGTTTCCCGCATAATCCAAATATGGTCCGTCCGGATTCTTCGAACGGCATACCCGAATGTTATATCCGCCATCCGAAGTTAACCCGCCATAGGAAAGGAACATATAGTAATAATCTGTTTCTTCTGCATACTGGACAAATGCACCCTCAATTCTTAGATGATTTGCTCCAAGCATCTTTTTGCCATATCCGCTTTCCAGCGGAAAACCGGTCTCCGGATTCAGCTCAAGAATATAAATCCCCCCCGAATAGGAACCATACATCATCCAAAGACGACCTTCTTTATCAAAAAAAACACAGGGATCTACCGCATTGGGATAAACTCTGGCATCATATTTATCCCCATTCTCACTAGGTTGTGAAGTCATTCCTGATTTTAATATTATCCCCAAATCCTGATACGGTCCCTCAATATGATCGGAGACAGCAACACCTAAGGCTGAAAGCGGAGAACTTCCTTCGCAATTACAATAATACATATAATATTTGCCATCTGCTAACTGGATTACATCAGGTGCCCAAAAAGTATTTGTTTTTGCCCAGGTAAATGCTTCCTCCATCTCACTCATTGCATCCGGAATTATCTTATTATCCTTAGTAACCCCACTGTCTATCATCTCCCAGTTCATTAGATCTTTTGATTTTGCTGCTGCCAGATGGGAACCAAATATGTAATAAGTATCCCCTGCCTTTCGAATGGAAGGATCATGTACCGAAGCATTGGTGAACGTATGCTGAATACTAGTGACTGCCTTCAATGATGTGGATGCTGCTATAGTTTGAAACAAGATATCTTCCTCCTTCTGTCTCTTTTCTTCTGCCTCCTTTGTGATTTGTGCTTCTACCTCGCTCGAGTTTTGCACTTTTGCTTCGTTTGGGTTTTGCGCTTCCCCCTCTTTCCTCTCACCTTCTGCCGGTATTGGCGTTGTACTTGCGCCGATAGATTCGGTCTCTTTTGGCTTTCCTGCTTCTATTGGTTCGTCCGGTGTTTTGGTACTGCAAGCTGTGATTAGCAGTAATGCACATGAAACAATCGCCATAAGTCTTTTTTTTCTCATCAACATTGTCCTCCATTCTAGCGTATATTACGCAATTTTAAATTATTCCCCATTCTACCTTCTCACTTTTTTCTTTTGATTCATCCGGCTAAATGTCATGATTATTGAAATCATAAGTGAAACAGTAAGTATTTGATTGAAGTGTATGCTAAAAAATGAATGAAATGCAAATGAAATAATTAACAGCAGCAACATGCAGTAAGAAAAGCAGACAAGTAGAAATAACATCGAAAATACAAGTTCCTTCCATTCTCCATATCCTTTCTGTTTCTCCGAATTTCCTTTTAAATCAAGCACCGAATCACTCCCTTCCCTCTTATCTGTTTCTGTAAATTGTATAGTTTTTGGCTTTTTCTCATAGGCACATTATACCTTTTTCACAAAAATAGTCAATATATCCATTGCATTTTATTTCACTATATTATAAAATATTCAATAATTTAATGGATGTATTAAGTTTAAATTAAGATTCTTATTTTTACAGAAGATAATTTTTATTGCAAACTTATTCCTTTATAACTATGTATATCTACATAACTCAATACCCATCTCTATAGGAGGATTCTTATGAAAAAGAAAATACTGCTTGGTTTCCTTGCTCTTTCTTTCACCGTTCCGTTTTTATTTGCATGTAAAAAAACCGACCATACAAGTAATACACAAATTACCAATATCCCTTCCCACACCATACAACCAACACCGTCAAACGATTTTCCAACTGATTATCTATTAACAATTGATTCTAGGAATGGTTATGATATCAGCAATATGCTA
Organism: Bacillota bacterium; assembly: GCA_023457255.1. Taxonomy (GTDB): domain Bacteria; phylum Bacillota; class Clostridia; order Lachnospirales; family Lachnospiraceae; genus Lachnoclostridium. The sequence goes on from JAEWMB010000018.1 coordinate 37,072, forward strand.
TATGGATTATTTTTAGAGGACATTAATTTTGCTGTGGATGGAGGTCTTTATGCGGAAATGGTGAAGAACCGTTCCTTCGAATTCGGTTCCATGGCAAAAGGCGGGAATCTTCATAGCTGGAGTGCAGATCATGAGTTAGAATGCAGCGTAATTGATGGCAGCGCCGATTACTCCTATTTAAATCAGAATAATCCGCATTATCTAAGAATTAGGAATACCACAACCACAGAATTAGCAATCAAAAACTCCGGATTTTTAGATGGTATGACAATCATAGAGGGAGCAGTCTATGAATTTAGCGGATACTTTCGTTCCAAGGAAGGAATCTCCTCCATACAGATACTTTTAAAAGATGAATCCGGCAAAATTTATGCCGATGCAGTACTGCCTGAAACTGAAATCACAGAGGAATTTAGAAAATACGAAGTGACCTTAACTGCCGTCGCAGACGCTCCCTCCTCCTTGGGAGTCGGGCTCTGTGTTGTATTCGGTAAGGGGGATGTTGATGCCGATATGATATCTTTGTTTCCACAAGATACTTACAAAGGAAGAAAGAATGGACTAAGAAAAGATTTGGCAATGGCACTGGAGGATTTATCCCCTGCTTTCCTTCGCTTTCCGGGAGGCTGTGTTGTGGAAGGGGAGCACTTGGATAATTCCTACAGTTGGAAAGACTCTATAGGCAACGGCCTCTCCTTCGAGATAAATGGTACTGTAACCTACGGAGATGTCGCCGCCAGACCTCTGTCGGAAAACCTATGGGGGGATCAAAACTCAGCATCTCATCATCCGTACTATATGACTTACGGCCTTGGGTTTTATGAATATTTTCTTCTCTGCGAAGATCTTGACTGCGAACCCATTCCAATTTTAAATGCCGGCCTCTCCTGCCAAATTCAAGGCACTAAGAAGGTTGGAGTACCGTCGGAGGCTTTGCCGGCAGACAGTGAAGAATTTTATCGGTATATTCAAGACGCACTTGATTTGGTCGAGTTTTGTAAAGGTGATGAAACCACAAAATGGGGTGCGATCCGTATCGCCATGGGGCACAGAGAACCATTTCCACTAACCTATCTTGGAATCGGAAATGAACAATGGGGTACTGTTTACTTTGAGCGCTACGAAAAATTTCTTAAAGCATTTGACGAAGCAGCTATCAAAACCCCGGAACTCTATAAAGATATTGAACTAATTGTCGCAAATGGCCCGACTTCAACCGATACCTATGCTTGGAAAAAAATCAAATTATATGGCAGGGAATACGCCGGCCTGGTGGACGAACATTATTATATGCCTCCCTCGTGGTTTTTGAGTAATACCAAACGTTATGACACCTATGACCGAAATAGTGTTCCGGTTTTCCTTGGGGAATACGCCGCAAAATCCAATAACCTGGAAGCTGCACTTGCAGAGGCAGCATTTATGACCGGAATTGAACGCAACGGTGATATTGTAAAACTAGCTTCCTACGCACCGCTTTTTGGCAATAGTATTTCTTATCAATGGAACCCGGACCTTATCTGGTTTAAGAGCGGTGTTTTATGGAAGTCAGTGAACTACTATGTACAGCAGCTATTCTCTACTAATGCAGCAAAACAAATAATTCCTACCACCCTTACTAGAAATCAAACCACCCAGGCCCAGGCTCTCTATCAGGTTGCAGGAATTGATAAAAATCAAGACCTTATCCTAAAACTTGTGAATACCTCCAATAAACCAATTGATTTAACTATTCGTATTCCGGAGTTAAAGGAAACAAAAGCTATCGTTACTACTCTGCGCTCCGAATGCTTATCTGACATGAATACAGTAGCAAATCCTAACTTCATAATACCTAAGGAAGAATCGATAATTGCCTCAAAAGATTTTATCTATCAAGTACCGAACTATTGTGTCTCTATACTTCGTATTCCTACAAAGTAATTCTCTTGTTGAATAAATCATGGAATAACTATCTGCGTCAACAAGCTGAGTAACATTCTACTGCAACAATCAAAATAAATTCAATCTGCAAAGATTACGCAAATAAAAATCTGAGTTTTTGAAAAGTCCTGTCAGGCGGAGAAGGAAGAGAAATAAGTGACATAACTGGACTTATATGGTAAAATCGAGTTATGATAGAATATAGTAGACATAGAAAATTTATATTGTTTGCAGAGCACAGCTTTGAAAGGGCAGAAGCAAACCTTAGGTAAGAAAAGTCAAAGCGTCCATCTGTTTAATTTAATGTATACTTCAAACGTGAGGTGAAGAAAGTGACAGACAAAAAAATCATAGTACAATTTACGATGTTAACATTTTGCATAGCCTATCTTGTGTCAGGCGCTTTGATTGCCCTTGGGCAATTCGGATTTTCGGTTCATTCTACGATACAAGAATCGTTACGGCACCTTGGGATGAATATTCCTTTTGCAGTCTATATTATGTCACCCGCTATTGCTTCATTTATCGTTCTGAAGAAAAATAACAAAATAACAGATTTTAAGGAATGGTTGAAAACTGTTTTTTACGCCAAAAATAACATCTTTCTCTATTTGTACGTTGTTGCAGGGCTTGCACTGTATTTTTTGACCCATCTTGCAGTTTCCGGCCGCACGGAAATGGTGCTTCCATTTTATATGTTCTTCCTTGCCCTGCCGGGTAATCTTATTATCGGCGGCTTGGAGGAAGCTGGCTGGATGTACCTATTGCAGCCTGGGCTTGAAAAAAAATACGGCTTTGTTTTATCTTCTGTTTCTGTTGCAATCCTTTGGCTTTTATGGCATCTCCCTCTCTTTTTCATTCCGGGGACGGGTCACTCCGAGGGACTAATAGACTTTTGGATGTTTGCACTTCAACTCCTTGCATTTCGGTTTTTCTACGGGGCAATCTACAAAATATCAGGCAAAGGCTGTGTGTTTATGTGCGTATTATTCCACACCATGTTTAATGCGGCAAGCCCCGCCTTTGGTATACTGCCTATGACTTGGGCAGGGACCATTGCCGCAAATACTATGATTGTTCTTGTTTCAATAGCAACCGTTGTGATATACAACAAAAAGAACAGAGAAACCCAAAGATATTAATTAACTTAGCAGGCAATAACTTCTTCTTTTTCTTTGTGGATACGTCCAATCATAAAAGAGGATAATGTCACTGTAATTAATGAATAGAATATTTTTTGCACCGGAATATAAGTAAGTGACAATAATAATACAACAAAGTCAGTTGCAAAATAAGCCTTCGAGATATTGCAGCCGGATAACTTTGCAATAATAAGAGCCAGTGCATCATCGCCACCGGAGGCTCCTCCCATTCGAACAACGAGGCCAACACCAACACCGACAAATAATCCACCTAGAATAGCTGCAAGTAATGGAATACTGCTTAAATCAGGGATTCCATATCCAATATGCTCAAAAATATTATAAAAGAAGGAAAACCCTAAGCTTGTAACCAATGCATTTTTAAAAAATTGCTTGCCTAATAGCTTAAAACCAATAAAATAGCAGATAGAATCTAAACATATTCCGGTGATACCCGGCGAGATTCCTGTCCAATGTTTTAATAACAAAATCATTCCAAGTACACCGCCTTCCGTAATGTTACTTTGACTGTGTACATTAAATAAACCAAAGGCTAAAATGGCCGCACCCAGCAAAAGAGTACCATAATGCTTGATTGTATTCTTATTTATGCTTAATTTCTTCATGACAACCTCCATGTAAACCCATCACTTTGTTTACAAATTACTTCTTCTATTATTTTTCAAATTTTCACTTGTCAATAATTAGAATCCTTAACCTTTCCGAATTAAGCAAATTCCTTTAATTTTGCTAAAGTAATAAGAACTCCATACGCGTGATTTTCTTGACATAATATACTATAAAGGATATAGTAGCTATATTGTCAAGCACTAAATATTGGATATCTTACCTATCTTTGTTGCAACCACTATAGTTAAGGTAAACCTGATACCCGATTCGTTCCATTTTTCTGCATAATGCCGGATAAGAATACGTACAATTATCTAGGTTTCGAAAACTCTTTGCTATTTTAGACTCTTCCTCTAATTCTTCATAATATAAAAACTGAAATCCATTTTGTTCGAAGGTCTGTTCTAGCATGGTACAGATATCATGAAGCTCCTCACGATAGGAATCTAGTGTTTGTGCTTGTTCCCCAAGTTGTTCTAGTATAAACTGTAATCTTAAGAGCCACGGTGCTGATTCTTTACAGATTTTTTTCATCTCATTAAATCGATGTATTGTGGCAACTTCTGACTTTTTCTTCTTAAGCCTTTCTTTTAAATCTTCTTGATTTAATTGTAAAAGCCTAGTGCGCTCCAATTCAAAATCAATCGAAGAAACAACAAACTTGCCGGTGGAATTGAGTATAAATCCAGATTCTTTTATATTACTGGCTAATGTCTCTTTTAATTCTAGTGCTAGCTTGGAAACGACAGGGGAGAGTTCCTTTTTTAGTAAAACATAATGACAAAGTCCTAAGCTTCTTTGGATGAAAGGCACAAGATTAATCAGTAATTTATCATACTTCTCTTCTAACCTGTATTCTTCACACTTTTGATATACTTCCATGTAATCCTCTACCAACTTTTGTTTTATAACAAGTGGATTTTCTCTCCTTACACCATTGCTCCCTAAATTCTCTTTCATTACTCTTTCCACTGCTTTTGTTTGCCGCTCTTTTATTACCGGCTTTCTTTCCTCTTGCACTTCCTCTTTCCCCTCCCATATTTTTTGGAACCAAGAATTCTTTTTCATTTTTCCCCCATCTCTTTTCTCAAACCAGGAATACTGCTTATAGCAATTCCTTCTTTGTTTTATACAACCGTAGGCCAAGGCCGCAAGCAATAATGTAATAATTAATATTATGATTTCTTTCATAGCATCCTCCAACGTAAGGAGAAGAAGTTGTCCCTTTTTCTTTCCTTAACATAACCTATTCTATGTATATGTAAAGAAAGGATAGATTCATACCTAGATTCAGAAAAAGAAATTTGATTTACTACGCTTACTACAGTTAAGGTGATATTATTCCAGTGCTGAATTGTTAGCTACAGTTATAATATGTAAGTTAACTTTAGATGTTAGTAAAAATATATAAATTTCAACTATTTATAAATATGAGCCTTTATATAGAAGAATCAGAGTTTTATTTGCTTCGTAGTACTTCTTAGACCGAACTTGATTTTCGCCCCTTACCGCACAAATCCGCCTCAAACCCAAGCAAAACCTTCAATTTCTTAGTAAATAAGCAAGTGAATAGGGCAGAAAGTTCAATCTCCTCCTGCCCTATCAAGAATTACGTTTAAAAATCTAACTTATGAATCTTTTGATCTGATATTTCATAAACGATATCCGCAAGGTTTTCTACCAGCTTTCGGTCATGCGTTATAACAAACAGCGTACCATCATAACTTGATAGTAATTGTTCCAGACCTTCCATTGTATAGATATCCATATGATTGGTCGGTTCATCTAGAACAAGGAAGTTACAGCCTGATACTAAGACCTTCGCTATTGCTGTCTTAACTCTCTCTCCGCCTGATAAAACCTGAACTTTTTTCTCTATATCATTCTCATTCATATATAGATTAGAAAGTACGGCTCTACAGATATGCCGCGGGACTATAGCCGTAGATACTACATTTTCTATGACCGTATCCTCGTAATTTAAATTCTCCTGCTCCTGTGAAAAATATCCTATCTTTGCATCTTGTGTTATAAAGGTATGCTCATTCCGCTGCAGTATTGCCTTAATTAAACTTGATTTTCCGGTTCCATTTTCACCTAATAAAAAGGTCTTCTTTCCAGTCTCAATCGAGATACTTGCATTCTCTAGAATGAAATGTTCTCCAAAAGATATCGTGATATCCTCAGCTTTTGCAGCATATTTAGCTTTTATCCTTGACATTTCTCCAAGTCTCATGGATACATCCGGAAGGTCTCTTGGTCTTTCTTTCTTTTCAAGATGACTTAGCCTGCTAATTAGGGCACTCGCTCTTCCCTGAACGTGACCTTGTTGTATGGAAGCGGTTCCTTTATATAACATCCATTCACTCGAACTCATTCTTTTGGGAGGCTTACCTACCTTAACTGCCTCCTGCTTTACTTCTAAAATTGTTTTTTCTAACCTCTTTTTCTCACTAACATACTGGCGGTACTCAAATTGCTCAAATTCACGCTCTCGTTTTCTTTGTTCATACCAGGAAGTATAATTCCCCTGAAAAATCCTTAGCTCGCCCTCCTCTAATTCCCAGATTTGATTGCATACTCTATCTAATAATTCACGATCATGTGAGATTAGCACTACCGCACCACGGTATCCACAAAACATTTTTTCCAGTAACTCTATGCCTTTTACATCCAAATTAGTGGTTGGCTCATCTGCAAATAGTAAGGGGGCATGTTTTGAAAAAGCAGAAGCTATTGCCAGCCTTGTTTTTTCACCTCCACTTTTCACTGCACAATCTCTTAATTTAAATCTGCTGCGCAGGCTGCCATCTGCATCACCATCCGTTTCACCGCTTTGCAGTATTTCCGCAATTTCACAATTTCTTTTTATGACTCCTTCATCGCAGTCAATTCTTCCGCTTAGAATGCCAAATAAGGTGCTTTTTCCTACTCCATTTCTTCCGACCAACCCGATACGGTCTCCATCTTCAATCATAAGTTTACTGATATCAATTACACTTTGTATGCCGTATTCTTTTTTTATATTTTGTCCATATAATAACATAAAAAAAATCCCTCCTAAACACCATTTCGTTCAGAACGAATCTAAAACATCATATCTTAACTATAACCATCAAAACAATCTATGGTTATACCAAAGTGATATTCTAAACATGACTATTCCAGTATCTGCTTATACAGCTAGAACGTCTCATGACTAAACGAAATGGCAATATAAATTGACTTTACCTTATATCCACGATAAAGTTGCTCTACATCTACCAATTGTAATGTTCAGTCCTTAAATATTCATGTTCTCTTTTACCACCTTTTACTTTTCTATCTGCATTATACTAGTATAATTATTTTATGTCAAGTTATACGTTATACTTGTTTTCTAGTTTAGGTTATACTGGCTTTCTAGCTATTTTCAGGCATTATACCGGTTATTTTCAAAACTTTACTTAAAGCTGCTTAAAAGTAAAAGCAGGTATCCGAAAAAAGTCTTGCTCCTACTATTTTCGGATACCTGTTGTAATCGATAAGAAATCATCGTTAAATTTGATCACACTTTGCAACGCAGCCGATCCCATAGATTCTTGCAAGCTCTATTGCTCGGTTCATACAAATTTGGGCATTTACATTCCCCATACCCAGATTACCGTTCCAACGTTCCACACAACCAAATGATTCACTTTTTACGGCTGTCTGACCAGGCTTAATGTATCCCTTTTCTATATATGAAATAACCCTTGGAAAGCGGTTAACACCATGAGAATACACTCCATCCAAGCTATTATCCGCAAAAAGTTTTGCACTAAGCTTAGCCTTTTCTTCGGAAAAGCCATATTTAATTAAAACTCTTGTGAATTCCTTTACCATTTCGTCATATTGGACTCTCATCACATCTCGCTCTCCTTTAGCATAGGATAACCTTGGTCTGTATTCCGGTGTTTTTTGATTATTCATTTTAAATTAACCTTATATTTCTTAATAAATCAATTGTCTGACATCGTCATAAATGGCTTCAATCTCATCTCTTAGCTTTAACTGCTCTATTCTTAAGGTCTGATGGGCAAATGCAAATTCTTTTTTTGCCGCCTTTAAAAATGCCTGATGTCCACTTCCGCCGGTACCAAATACTTTTGATAGTCCCATCAGAATAAGACCTTGATTATAATGCCATTTTGCATTATTAAAATCCAATTCAATCGCACGGTTTGTTAAAACGGATGCAATACCAAGAAGATTTGGATTCTGCTCCCGCAGCTTCATAAGCATATTTCCGGCATAGCCATAGTAGAGAGCCTTATGAACTTCTGTAGTCGCCGCTTTTAAGTAACATTTATAAGCCTCCATATAATCCTTACGGCGAAAATTTAATTCACCCTGATAGAACCAGCCAAGCGCTGCTTCTCTCTGATCTTTTGAATTAAGCAGCACATCGATTTTATCAAGTATTAACTTCATCGCAAGTTTCTCGTCATCCTTTGCCTTACGAGCACATTCATCCATCAATTCCTGAAGCTTTTTACTTTCTTCATAAATTTCTTTTGGAGATTCCTCACTCTGAGGATATAGAAAGCTCACGGCTTTGGGAAGTTTTTCTGTCATCTGAGGAATCCCTAGATTCTCCAGCGTTACCATCATCTCTCTTCCATCCGGATCGTACTCATCAAATGGTACTTCTGCTTCTTCACGTTTTACTACATCTTCGCAGAAAAGCCGATGATATATTTTATATGATTCTTCAAATCTTCCAAGAAAGAAAAATGCTTTCCCTAACGTAGATAAAACATATGGATTTGCCTCATCTTCAGGCTCTAATAAACGAACCGCCGCCATGTAATCCCCATATTTTATCGCTTTGTTCGCTTCTGCTACTATTCCAGCTATCATATATAAGTCCTCCTTACTGTAATAACCTGAAAGAATATGCTTTTCAAAGGTTACCTTTCTATTGTACAACGAAAATGGAAAGTTCACAACTAGAGGATGTTATCTTTTTAGACATTTTTAGGAGTATTATTCTTTTTTATTGCCGGATAATGTAACTCCCGTATATAAACCAAAGTCTTTTTCAAACAAAATACGGCAAATTTTATAAAAATCACCTTCCCGTTGTATTGTAATTTCTCCCTTATACTCTCGATCTCCTCCTGCAGAAGTTAAAGTCTTTACTAATAACTCATACTCATAACAGCCCTCTTTTTTCTTTGTCTTATTCAAAACATCTACCTGGGATACCCAAGGACTAGAAACGCCTGTGACCCAATAAGGAGAGTTTTCCTCCAGCCTTGTAAGGTAATTCTTCTTTAAATAATTGCTTAAAACAGAATACAGCATAGCTCCATTTCTATCCTTAATACTTTTTTCAAAGACCTTTAATGCACCTTCCGGTGTACATACTCCGAGTTGTTCGATCGCTTCTAATAAAAGTTCGGTATGTACCTTGTAGCGATCCGTTTCTTCTGCACTTACGGCAACCTTTCCATAACTGCTATAGTCATAAAGATGAAATCCAATCGAAATCATAAGTAAAAATATCAAGAAATAGGTTGAGGTCTTTTTTGAATCTTTTTTATTCACAGATTCCTCCAAAATTATCAATCTTTTTATACTATATGTCTTTCTTTAGACATCTAATCATTGATTTATAGAAAACCTATTTTCTCCTATCTCACACAGCTTCTACGCTTTACTTTTAGTATAGTATTTTTAACTTCATTTATTCTGATTCATAGCCAAAACCTAAATTATGAAAAGCAGATACTTCTATTTTCAGAGTATAAGCAAATCTGGCAGCATTATTCGAAAATAAATCCTCAACAAATAAATAATAGAACCGTTCTCTTAAAAATACAGAAAACGATTCCATTATCGCATACTATAGAAAGGCATTACTCCAATAATTACTTCTTTTACTATTGATTATTCTATATGATCTTCTATTTTTTCAATTAAATCCCCAACAATGGTATCTACTATTTCATAGTCTGTTGCCCGGACATAATATTGCTCCAGCTCATCATGCAAAGCTTTCGCTTTGGACAAGTACGATATTCCCTCTTCTACCCTTGTTTTATATCTCCTCTTAATGTCTTCTAACTTTTCAGCATTCTCTTCATCAGTTCCTGCCTTGATGCATTCCTCATACATATCGATTATAAAATCATGCTCATCCACCGGATAGTACTCATGAGGTGCCGTACTATCAAAAATGCAGAGGCTAAGTTCAGGAAAGATCAGCATATCCAAGCTATTCGGATCAAAGCCACAGTGATAAACCTCAGTGATTACCCCTGCTTCCTCTGCTTTTTTTAAGATCGTTTTAAGCATCGTTGATTTTCCTGAGCCTGGGCGTCCTTTAATAAAGTATCTGGTGGACAGCCCTTCGGTCAAGTTTTCTACATAATCCATCGCTCCATAAGGAGTAGAACCGCCTAAAAATCGATGATAGCTTTTCCCCTTATCCTTAGAGGCCACGGAGGAAAATATCCGTTCTATTAAATAATTCCCTATTTCTTCTGCTTTAATAAAATCCATATTTTGAATGTATATCTGCTCCCACTCATCATGAATATCCAGCGCCTGATGAAATTTTTCGTATGCATTTACATAACATTCTGAAATCTGTTCCTTGATATCCTTAATATTACGGGCTGCCCTTTGTAAAAGATGAGTATCCCAAGCAACGCCAAGATTAACATACTCTTCCACCGCCCCCGGAACCGCGGGTTCTATTACATGTGGAGCTGTTCCATCCACTATTCCAAAGGATAAGGAACGGACAATCATTCCGTCAAGTGAATCCGGATCAGACGAACAATGGATGTATTCAATATCATAACCTTTGTTTCGATATTGTGTTCCGATTCGTTTCATTAAGGTAGATTTTCCTGTGCCAGGGCCACCTTTTAATATATAGACCTTTTTCAAATCTGATAAGTTCGATTCAAAAAAGTTTTGAAAGCCTTTGGCAGTATTTCCACAGGCAAAATAATGTTTTAATTTTCCTGTCATATTTACCTCATTTCGGTGCTGTTTTTGTGCAAATGAAGTCCGTAAAGCGATAACAAAATAATTGATTTTGCTTCACTCCATACTGGTCTGTGAACATCAAGTCTGCTATCACAAATCAATGCACAAACCTATCATGGAACACTTCGCTTCCTTCAGCAAAACAGCTTAAGTTTTCTTCATAATATACTATGTAATCAATTTTGTATCGTGCACGGACGATATAAAGTCACTATTAATGTATCTTAAATTAATCCCTAGCGGTTGACATTAGCAACTATGATTAGACAGTTCGGGTTATTTCTAAATCTTCATATTTCATAGAATTCCTATAGGTATTCCATTATACGTGTGTTTTATCAAATCATTTCTATTGACTTTTATTCCTTTATTTAGTATTATTAACCATAGTTTGTCATATGTGATTTTTAGTAAGCTGGATTCCTATTTATGGATATCTGAAGTCCTATAAGATAATTAAGGAATTAACTGCATTTTTTATCTTCGCTTAACTTTCATAATATAGAAAAGTACCGAAAGATGGTTGCTCCTCTTTCGGTATTCCTCATTTCAGCATATTAAACCAGTGCGGAATTTCTATATTTTCTGCCGCTTTCCATTTCTATATTTTTGTTTTCATTATCTTTTATCTAATCCTCTCTCTCTGTAATAGATTGATATAATTCCTTTGTTTTGCCGGCAACTTCGTTCGCAAGCTTCTCAACCTTCTTACCAGCTATACGACTGTTATAATAAACATCCTTTCCAAAGGATTCTGAAACGTTCTCAATATGTTCACATTTTTCTTTTGGTACTCCTATTGTTTCTCCTGCTTTGCTGATAAATTCTCCACTATTTTTGGCAGCTACACCGCCGGCCTTTACAATATCTTCAGTAACATTTTTTAATACCTTACCAACCTTTGATTTCATACCTTACCGCCTTTTTCTCCTTCTAGCGAAATAACATCCGAAATGTTACCGATAGTTTAACCAAAGCCGGCAGAGATATACATAAAAGTTTCATAAGGAAACACAGACCAGTTATACTATCAATTTTTCAAAGAAACCGACTAAATTAATTTTTCCATATCCCCATATCCGGTTTGGATATTCCATGTAGGATTCACGTTCCGCACCTTGAATTAACAGTGTTTTTATCTCTGCTCCGGTTAAAATAGTAAAATTCCCTTTTGTAATTGACCATTCAAATATTAGGGATACAATACCTGTTGCAATTGCCGCTGCTGCACCCGTCCCAGTTGCGTTGATATAGCTGTCATTTTGAAACGGTGCGGTAATATCAGACCCAGGTGCTACTAAATCAGGCTTTATTTCATTATTTCTGGAATACCCTTTACTGGAGAATTCTGAAATATTACCACTTGACGTATCATAGGAAGTTATTGTAATCGGTGTCGTTGTATTTCCAGGTGTCGTTATCGTAGTAAATGGATCAGCATCGATAAAATATGTCCCCTTTGAAATAAGGCTTCCGGAAGGTAAATAGGCATCTAATTCCGAAGTAATTTTATCTACATCGTAATAACGAATTGTCCAAATACCGCTTTGCATCCCCTCAAACCGGATTAAAATCAATTGATTGCCGGTCTTTGACTCAGATAAGATATTATTGATACAAATATACGTGGTACCCAGATAAAATTTATAAGAATCTAAACTTTGTAAATCTAATGAAATATCCGGCATGACATCTCCTAAGGGAGATATTATATCCAAGGATACTCTCTGATTATGCTCCGGCCATATCTCAAGTGAGAAGTCTTTATCCTCCTCACCAACCTGGAACTGAATGTCTTTGCTGCTGTCATTTGAGGTAAAATAACTATAATAATGTCTCCCGGTATCTCCTTCATTACCGCCAGAGATAATGGAACATATTCTAGGTAATGTTGTGATACTGGCTAAAAACGTACTGATTGGTACCAGACCATAATTTCCGCCTTGATTTGACCCTAAGGCAATACAAATTACGACCGGACGGTTCAATTGTTTTGCAATCTTTAAAACAAAAGAAATCCCTATCATAATATCTGTTTCTTGATAGCAAATTTTATCCTTAGGTATTGAAAAAATATCCCTTATAATGCCTTTTGCCTGCTTTAACTTAACTACAACTAATTCGGATAAGGGTGCTACTCCTGAAAATTCATTTTCTGCATCTTCACTCCCGGCAGCGATACCTGCAATCATCGTTCCATGCCCGTATTCGTCCTCTGTTGGTATCAATTCATACGGATTAGATAAGGATAACGCCGAATTAATATCATCTTTCGTATAGATTGTTCCAAACGGAAATTCAGCATCAGCTCCTGATGCAGCTTCTTCGTTTAGTGTCTGATCCCAGATTGCCTGGATTTTAGTTGTATTATCCTTATAACGAAAAGCTGGATGAAGGTAGTTTATACCACTATCAATAACTCCAATCAGTACACCGGTTCCATACAGCTCATATTCCGGCTCATATCTGATTTGGGTCACTCCTGTTTTATCCAGTGCTAACGTAGATTCTGCTGAAAATACTGCCGGTATATAGGAATAGATATTTGCCAGTTCGCATATATCTATTGTTTCTTTGGGTACATTAACAAGCGTATATCTTGCGTTTATTTGTGTCTTAGAAACGGCATAACTGAAATTCTCCAAGACATCATCCGGTACAATCAAATCCATATAATCTTCGTTAATAATTTCGTCTACCATATATAACACCCTATTCCTCTTCTTTTTTAAATCAAATGGTTCTATTTTTGATGAGATATAGTTCCTGCTAAAGACTTACTCAGTAACTACCGTTTTTGGTTTAGATAATCAACTTTTCAAATACTCCATATAGGTCAACTTTTCCAAATCCCCAGTTTCGGTTCGGATATTCTATTAGTAAATCTCTTCTTGCCCCTCGAATTAAAAAGGTCTTAATTTCAACACCCGTGATACCGGTATAAAATCCCCGTGTAATTGCCCATTCTAATAAAAGTGCCACGATACCTGTCGTTACCGCTGCTGCTGCTCCAGTACCGGAAATATTGACATAGCCATTCTTGCTTCCCGGTGCTGTAAGCTCTGTCCCGGGTGCTGCCAAATCAGGTTTGATTTCATTCACTCTTGTATAGCCTTTGCTGGAGAAAACTGAAATTCCTCCCGCTAGTGTATCATAGGAAGTTATGGTGATTGGTGCCACCCCATTCCCCGGCGACGTAATTGTTGTATACGAATCAGATTGTATAAAATAGGTATCATTTGAAATGATATCTCCGGAAGGCAGCCATGCATTAAATACTGCATTTATCCTGTCAATGTTATAGATTCGAAATCTCCAGAGACCGCTTTGTGCACTCTCAAACCGAATCCATATCAACTGATCTCCGGATTCCGGCACGGTGGTTTCATTATTAATGCATAAGATAGTTGGTCCAAATACAAAAGTATGCCGACTTGCTTGGCTAAATCCAGGTGTTAAATTTTCAATTTTTTCACCGGAGGGAGATATAATATCAAGGGCAATTCTTAAAATCGGCTGAGTCCATATCTCAATAAAGAACTTTTTATCATTTTCTCCTACGTTTAATTCAAACTCCGTATATTCGTCTTCATTTCTTACTGTTCCGGAATGATGCCTTCTGGCATTGCCTTCATTTCCGGCACAGATAGTAACACAAGTTCTAGGTAATTCGGATAAATCATTAAGAGATATGCTAAGTGAGCCTAATCCATCATGACCGCCTTGGTTAGAGCCTAATGCCATACAAATAGCCAGTGGTCTGTTTAATTGCTTGGCAATAGAATCAACGTATTTTACTCCCATCATGATATCAGATTCCTGATAACATAATTTATCATTTGAAATAGATAGGAAATCCTTTACTATATTTTTTGCTTCTTTTAATTTCACAATCACAAATTCTGCCAAGGGCGCTACACCGGAAAAGCTATTTGCACCATCTGCACTACCAGCTGCGATACCTGCAATTGCCGTTCCATGACCGTTTTCATCATCTGTAGGTACTATCTCCAACGGATAGGGCTGCCGCAAGGCATTGTTAATATCTTCTCTTGTATAAATTGTGCCATAAGGGAATTCCGGGCTAGGTACAGAATTATTATTAATTGTCTGATCCCAGATGTAAGAGATTCTTGAAGTATTGTCGGCATATAAAAAGGCAGGATGAAGATAATTTATTCCACTGTCTATAATAGCAACTAAAACCCCGGTACCCATCAGGGCTAAATTAGGGTTGTTCTGCACCCTGCTTACCCCTGTCTCAGTTAAAACAAAAGTCGACTCTAAGGTATAACATGACGGCAGATAAGAATAACTGATATCATAGAATTCACATTTGTTTATTCTCTCATAAGGAATTTGAACTAACGAATATCTGTTATTTATCCTGGTTACAGCTACGCTATCTCGTATATTTTGTAAACTAGTATTAGGCACTAGTAAGTCGAAATAATTCTCACTAATAAAAACATTATCCATATTCAAACCTTTTCGTGTATTTAATAATAAAGTATGTTACTTTCTTAGCTTCTATGAGATATCTTTTCGTTTTGTGCCCATATCTTATATGATAAGCTTTTCAAAAACTCCGTAAATATCAACCTTACCATACCCCCAAAATCTATTTGGATACTCCTCATAGGGTTCTCTTCTGGCACCACGAATTAATAAGGTTTTTATTTCACGGCCTGTGATATTCGTATAGTTTCCTCGTACAACTGCCCATTCCAGAAGCTGTGCTACTGCTCCGCTTGTTAAGGCTGTAGCGACTCCGGTTCCGGTTGCAGAAACATAACCACCTGTTTCATTCGAAGGAACTCTTAGATCAGTGCCCGGTGCTGCCAAATCCGGCTTTACTTCACCCTTTCTTGTATATCCAATCCCGGAGAAATACGATATCCCTCCTTCCAACGTATTATAGGAGCCAATCGTAACCGGGGCTACCGCATTCCCGGGCGATGTCACCGTCATTTCCGGATCTGACTGCAAAAAATAAGTATTGTTTGAGATAATATCTCCTGCAGGAAGCCAGGCATTTATTACCGAACTTGTATTATCTATGTTATTATACCGAAACTTCCACAGACCACTTTGGGTATTCTCAAAGCGCAGCCAAACCAATTGTGTCCCTGACTCTGATACTGTCGCAATATTATTAATGCAAATCACGGTTGGATTAAACACAAAGGAATATCTTCTGGATTGCCGGATTGCCGGACTAATTGTACTAATCCTCTCTCCGGTGGGGGATGTAATCTCAAGGGATATGCGCTGGATTGGCTCTAACCATATTTCAATGAAAAATTTCTTATCATTTTCTCCTACGACAAGCTCAAATTCTTTGGAGGATTCCGAAGCCCTAATATTGTCAGAATAATGCCTCTGTGCATTTCCCTCGTTTCCGGCACACACTACAACACAGGTCTGCGGCAGCCCCGTTATGTTACTTAAATAAGTACTAAGGGAACCTAAGGAATCATGAGGTCCTTGACTGGTACCAAGAGCAACACAAAGGACTAGCGGACGGTTAAGTTCTCTTGCGATAGACTCTAAGAATTTAACGCCAAGCATCACATCGGTCTCTTGATAGCAGATTGCATCATCCGGGACAGAAAAAAATTGTTTGATCACCATTTTTGCCTGCTTTAATTTTACTACTACTAATTCGCACAGGGGCGCCGCTCCTGAAAAATTATTACTCTCATCTATACTTCCGGCAGCCATCCCGGCTATTGCAGTTCCATGACCAATCTCATCGTTGGTGGGTACTATTTCCAAAGGATTTGGCTGCTGCAGTGCACGATTAATATCTTCTCTGGAGTAAATAGTTCCAAAAGGAAATTCCTCATTCACCGGTGCATTTTCATCAGTTACCGTCTGATCCCAAATTGTATAAATCCTGGTGCTTCTATCCGTATATAAAAAGGCAGGATGCGGATAGTTAATTCCACTATCGATAACTCCTATCAATGTTCCCGTTCCATACAATGAAAAATTGGGATTTGTCTGAAGCCTGGTCACTCCGGTCTGTTCTAAAGCTAAACTTGACTGCAAGGTAAATATGGAAGGAAAATTGGAATAGTTATATTCACCAATATTACAAAAATCAATTCCCGCACGAGGTACATTGATGATAGAATGCTTTGAGTTAACGTAGGTTACTCTAACACCATTTTCTAATAAATCAACCAATCGATTCGGTATGATTAAATCAAGATAGTCTTCACTAATAAATTCATTTGCCATAAAAGTCCATCCTTTAGATTTGATAATAACAAAGTAATGCTGTGTCTAGATTTCATCCAAGACTTCTCTTACTATCCTATAATATTTTTCTCATATGGTTAATTTTTCAAAGGTTGAGTACAGATCAATTCGCCCATACCCCCAAGTTCTATTAGGATAATCTGTATGCAATTCTCTTTTTGCTCCGCGGATTAGGAAAGTTTTTATCTCGCTTCCGGTAATTCCTGTATAGTTTCCTTTTAAAATCGCCCACTCAAACAACAGAGCCACCACGCCGGCAGAGAGTGCCGCCGCTGCTCCGGTTCCGGAAACTGAGACATAGCCTTCTGCATTAGAAGGACCTTTAATCAAGGTTCCCGGTGCTGTCAGATCAGGCTTTATAATCTCTTTTCTATTAAAGCCCTTGCTTGAAAATGCTGCAATCCCTCCCTCTTCCGTCTCATACGCACCTACAGCAATAGGCGCATAAGCACTCCCCGGAGAGGTAACCGTTAAATAAGAGTCTGATTTTAAGAAGAATGTTTCTTTTGTTATCAGCTCTCCGGAAGGTAACCAAACATTAAACTGAGAATAAGTTTTATCAATATTGTTTAGTTTTATCTTCCATATTCCCTCCTGCGTATTTTCAAAACGCATTAAGATTAGCTGATCTCCGGATTCTGATTCTGTTGCAATGTTATTGATGCATAGCTTGGTCGGACCAAATACAAAATTGTATTTTTTTAATTGACGTATCCCCGGACCAACATTGCTAATCTTCTCTCCGGAAGGAGAAGTAATCTCTATTGATAACCTCTGAATCGGATGCACCCAGATTTCTATGAAAAATTCTTTGTCTTTTGCTCCAACATTTAATTCGAATTCTCTAAATTCCTCATCCTTTTTAAAGATTCCAAGGTAATGTCTATTTGTATTTCCTTCATTTCCCGCACTTACAACGACACAAGACCTGGGTTCTCTTGAAATATCGTTGATATAATAGCTTAGTGGACCTAAGCCATCATCCCCTCCCTGGCTAGAACCCATAGCAAGGCATAGCACAAGCGGACGATTTAACTTTTCGGCAACACTTATGATGTATGTAATCCCCATCATGATATCTGATTTTTGATAACAAGTAGCCTCTTCTGAAACGGAAAAAAATTGTCTTGTTACTTTTTTTGCCTGTTTTAATTTAACTACAACCAACTCCGATAATGGTGCAACCCCAATAAATTCATTCGGAATGTCTTCACTTCCTACAATAACCCCGGCAAGTGCGGTCCCATGACCATTCTCATCCCTTGAAGGAACGATATCCAGCGGATTTGCAGCTCCCAGTGCCCTGTTAATTTCTTCTTTGGAGTAAATAGTACCGTAAGGAAAATCCTCATTCACTGGAGCATCCTCTTGATAGATGGTTTGATCCCAAATAGAATATAGCTTCGTAGTATTATCCTTATACTTAAAGGCCTTATGCTGATAATTCACACCAGAATCTATCACACCGACAAGAACCCCTGCACCATATAATCCTAAATTAGGGTTTTGCCTCACTTTAGAAACACCCAGTTCTTCCAATGCTATTGTCGAGGTTAAGGTATAGCAGCTTGGAAAAAAAGAATAGCTAAACCCATTAAAGCTGCAGAAATCTATTCGATCTATTGGTATATGTACTATAATATATCTGCTATTTATTCTAGTTATAGAGCCTTCTTTTTCATAAACACCGATTAAGGCATTCGGAATTATCATATCCATAAACTTTTCACTATAAAATTTATTTTCCATAACTAGTCCTCTCCTTCTTTTATATCAGCATATGATTTGATTTATTATTCTATGTTATGTAAAGATGCTTAATCTTAGTGTAACTTTTTATAAAACATTGCGTAAAATGGCATATTTTCATAAAAAATTGGTCTTGTTTAATTTTGGCAAAATGATATAATTAAATTATCAAAAAAAGGAGGTAATAACATGGATAATGAAAAAGTTAGCAGCTTATTGAATGATCAAATAAAAAAAGAATTTTATTCTGCTTATCTCTACTTAGACATGTCGAATTATTATACAGAGCAAGGACTTGATGGATTTGCGAATTGGTTTAAAGTCCAGGCTCAAGAAGAACGAGACCACGCAATGCTTTTTATGCAATATATGCAGAATAATAACCTAAAAGTGACACTGCAAGCGATTGATTCTCCGATTAGAGAATATAATTGTGCGATGGCACCATTAAAGGCAAGCTTAGAGCATGAGCAATATGTAACCGAATCCATCCATATCATTTATGATGCTGCCTTCTCAGGAAAGGATTTTCGCACGATGCAATTCCTTGATTGGTTTGTAAAAGAACAGGGAGAAGAAGAGAAAAATGCTTCTGATTTGATAAGAAAGATGGAACTCTACGGCGATGATTCCAAGAGCCTATATCTGTTAGACCAGGAGTTAGGTGCTCGTATCTATACAGCTCCAACTTTAATACTATAATAGAAGGAACTTATCAGTTCTTATGTTATGAATATCTTTTGATACACAGCGAAATGTAAAAAAACTATTCGAAAAAACCACAAGGAATCAATTCTTTGTGGTTTTTAATTAACTCTTATTTAAAAATACAATCCTTCCAAAAATCCAAGGTATTCGCAGCCTCCCATGCTTTGACTATACTAATTTAAGAGTATCCTCCGGATTTTTGGCTGCATTTACTTTGGAAGACACTCTGATAATAATTCCATTCCTTTTCCTCACTTAGTTTGACTAATTAATGCATATTACCTGTACACCGCTACTCCCAAGAGCCGCTTTAAGTCCAGTTATATCATCTACGTAACCAAGTCTCGTGAGGTCTCCTGCCTTAATCCACTACCTCTTTCGTAATTTATATCTTTATTATCTTATCTTGAAAAGTAAGTGTAATATCAAATGGTTATAAAGAATGCATTCTCATAGTTTACAGGAATACTAAAAATGATTATACTACTATTCATAATGAGAACAAGGAGAAAGCAGAAATGGAATTTCGAGTATTACGCTATTTTCTGGCAGTAGCAAGGGAAGAAAGCATTACAGGAGCAGCAAAAGTACTTAATGTCACACAGCCTACCCTCTCAAAACAATTGATGGAATTAGAAGAAGAACTTGGGAAACAACTGCTCATTCGTGGAAATAGAAGAATTACACTTACCGAAGAAGGAAGGTTACTCCGTAAGAGAGCACAAGAGATTATGGAACTAATGGATAAAACCGAAGCAGAAATCGGCAGTGTAGATGAATTGATTAGCGGCGATATTTATATCGGCGGCGGCGAGACAGATTCCATGCGTCTGATTGCTAAAGTCGTAAAAAAGCTCCAAGAAGAGCACCCACATATCCGGTATCATCTATACAGCGGAAATGCCGATGATGTAATGGAACGTTTGGATAAAGGATTGTTGGACTTTGGAATCATTATAGGATTCGCAAACATTCATAAATATGATTATCTGAGACTTCCAACAACGGATACATGGGGATTACTTATGAAAAAGGATAGTCCCCTGGCTGCTTTAGATAGGATTCATCCGGAGAATCTTACAGATATCCCCTTACTTTGCTCCAGACAGGCTCTTGACAGCAATGAATTATCAGGATGGATGGGAGAGAGTTTTGAAAAACAGCATATCGTAGCGACCTATAATTTGATTTATAATGCAGCTCTCATGGTAGAGGAGGGTATTGGTTATGCCCTTTGTTTAGATAAGTTAGTGAATACAACTGACGTTACTAGTCTGTGTTTTAAGCCTTTTGAACCACGGCTAGAGTCATCCTTGAATATTATCTGGAAGAAGTACCAAGTATTTTCTAAAGCATCAGAGAAATTTTTAAGGGAACTGCAAGAGACAATTCATGTTATAAGATAATCCTATCCTCATTTGTCAAGATACAATTATTATAAGTTTTCAATGAACTCTTTAGGCAAGCCCTTTTGTGATTTGCCCACGCTCTAAAAATCAAGCTAAAATGGCTCTGTATCAAATATTGGCGGGATTTCTTTTAGAATCTCGCCCAATATTTGATACAGAGCCATTTGCTCCTCATTGATTAATATGCTTTTTCTATGGAATAATTTTCAGCACTTTTCTCAAACTTTATTTTTTTACCGGATGCTTTCAATGCAGCATCATACGTAGTATCTATAATAATCCATTGTTCTGTAGTTTCCTCATAAATTTGATTCCACGCATGATAAATATCAGGGTTACCGGATTCATATCCCTTTACTAATTTTGTTGGAACGCCTACACTTCGAAGCATTACTGCTGCTAATGCAGCATAGTCAAAACAAATACCCTTTTTAAGCTTATAAAAATCCTTTAAGTTGGGTACGTAATTCTTCGATACCCTAACTGCTTTTTTATTATCATAAGAATAATTTTTTATAATATAACTATGAATAGCTTTTGCTTTTTCCAAATTTGTTTTAGAATTCTTTGTTAACTCTTTTGCTTTCTTAAGTATTTTACTGTCTTCCTTTTCCCAGTCAATTGCTTCATTGGATTGAAGATATACGGAAGTTTCATCTTTCAAATCTACTTTTATTTCTTTTTGTAAGACAGCAATATATTTATTACCTTTTACTTTTTCTCCTACCATAATCTGATAAGTTCCATCTCCTAAAAGGAGAGGATATTTTCCACTGTCTGTCACAGGAAAATTGTAAGACTCTTCCTCTTTGCTGATAACAATTACATATGCTGTTTTCTTTGTTTCCTTTATCTTCGTTGATACATAGCCCTCTGACAAATGGCTTTCCTCTAATTCAACTATGACCTTCGCTTGTACTTTATCAAAGCTTAATAATATCATGAAAAAAAACAGAAATAAAAATAATCTTTTAAAAATTTTCTTTGAGATCATAAAAACTCTCCTTTCGGTAACTGGCTGTCATCTTAGATTAACTAAGGAAGACCCTATAGCTTTGCGCCGCTAGTTTTCACTAGGTTTGCTATTGTCGCTGGAAAGCTCCAACTTTGTCTGTATATTGTTTTCTAATTAAATTTTATACTGTTCCTCACTATTAAAAAATAGGTCATTAGACCTAACTTTTGGTAGTATCTAAAAGTAAAGCAGGAAAAGGCACGCTTTATGTACTTTTTCCTGCTTTACTAAGAATTACTTTAGAATCGTAATGATAAGATATTGGGTTGCTTTTTTATGGGATGGGTCTCATCTTATTATTAATTAGTTTTTTTTCTTATGATAATTCCCACAAGGATCAAGAAAGAACCAAATAAAAACTCAATTGGAATACCAGTTTCACCGGTTTTCGGAATTTCCTTAATATCCTTCTCTTTCTCTATGTCGATATTGCCCAAAGGTACCTCTTCGACGTCAATTTCAAAGAAGAAATCCTCTTCATTTCCATCTTCATCACTAACCTTTATTACAAACTTATCCTTACCGGTATATCCCTTATCCGGAGTATAAGTCCAGTTACCACTCTCATCCACGGTTACTGTACCATGCTTTGGCTTCTCAGAAATCTTAGGCTTTTCTTTGTCGGTAACAGGAACCTTGCCTTCTTTTGGCTCCTCTTTCGGTGTGGTAACCTTCTCTTCTGTTTCAGGTCTTGGAGTCGGTGATGGGCTTACCGGCTTTTCCGGCTTAGGAGTTGGCGTTGGTTTTTCCGGTTTTGTTGGCTCCGGGGCCGGGGTTGGCGTTGCAGGCTTTGTCGGCTCCGGCGTTGGCGTTAAAGTACCTGGGTCAACCGGAAACGGTGGTTGTGGTATTACAACGATTTTATTATTTTTAACTGTCAGTTCGTATACAAACGGAGTACTTCTATCCAATACAAACTCAATCGCTTTTCCGATTCCCTGATACCCGGCAGGAGATTTTACTTCTTTTAGGGTATAAGTACCGAATGCCAATTGATCAAAGGTAAGCTTACCAAATTGGTTCGTTTCCCCTTTTCCTACAAGCTCCCCTTTTGAATCATAAAGTTCGAAACCGGTATTCTCCAGGAAAATTCCATTGTCATTAGCATCTACCTTAGTAACTTCAACGGTTCTGTACTTGTTATTTGTGATAGTCTCTGTTACAGTAGCCGCTGTACCTTGTTGTAAGCTCACTATAGTGTTAGGATTTGCCGGCAACTGATAATTCGCCGGTGGCGCAGTTTCTACAAATGTGTATTCACCTAACAACAGACCATCTATCTTTGCTTCACCATTTACATCAGTAGTCAAGGTTCCGACTTTTGTCCCATCCTTATAAACATCAAACTTCGCTCCTGTTAAAGACTCCAGACTGTCTTCATCAATCTTAATAATTTTTATTGATCGTTGCATCTGGTTTGTAATTCCCGGAAAAATATAGTCGTAATCAGTATTATGAGTAATGATAATAGTAGTTTCCCTTAGACTAGCCTCCGGAAGAAAATAGCCTGCCGGAGCTTTTGTCTCAACAAGTTTGTAAACTCCAACTTCTAAATCCCGTATTGTAAATTCACCTAATGCATCAGTTCTATAAGTTCCTCCAATTTGATGATTAAAAGCATCATAAAGTTCAAACTCGGCACCTTCAAGGCCAAGGGTAGGATTCTCAGCACTAACTTTTTTAACAATAACGGATTTTAGCCTCTTATTCGTAATATTATCTACAGTAATTACATAATCCTTTACACCATCGGAAGAAAGATCATGCACTGCATCAACAACAATTACCGTAGCTGCGTTTTCTGGTAACTGATATCCTGAGGAAGCTTTTGTTTCAACTAATCGGTAGGTTCCATTACTTAATCCTTCAATTTTTAGTTTACCATCGATATCAGTGGTATAGATTCCACCGATTTGTACTTCCGGAATAACATCCGTTCGATATAATTTAAACTCAGTATCTGCCAACCCTTTGCTGCCGTCCTCATGATCCACCTTGGTAATATGAAGGGTTAACCGCTTCTCGTTCGCCACGGTATAGTTTACTGTGTTATCCTTTACAAGATCTTCATAGTCCTTGTCTTTATTGATTGTGATTTTAGTAATACGATCATTAGGTAACTGATAATTATTGGGTGCTGTGATTTCCTCTAGTTCATAGTTTCCGTCTGCTAATCCACTGATAGTAACCACACCGCTGCCATTCGTAGTATAATTTCCTCCTACCGGTATTCTTACAAGAGGGTTCAAGGATGATATTTTGAATAATTTAAATACAGCTTTGGAAAGTTTTGTTTCTGGATTATCCATATCTACCTTGGTAATGTTTAATTCTTTTTCTATCTTCTCATTCTTAACTTTTAAAGTTAAAGTCTGACCTTTTAATATACTACCTTTATCAATTTTTATTGGTTGGACAGTATCATCGATAAGATATCCCGTTGGAGCATCTATCTCTCTTAGGTAATACTCTTTATTAATTGGTACGGAGTTATAGAGTAACACACCATTATCAGTTTCCTTCGCTGACTCACCAACCACCACCGGCTCCCCATTCAGCAGGTAATATAATTCAAATTTAGCCGATGCATTGGTTATTAGATTCCCGGTAGCTAAATCTACCTTCTCTATCCTTATACTTCCTCTAGGACTGCTGCCGGTACCTGTCGCAGAAGACGATTGTGATATACTGAACGTTTTTGTCTCATGTGCTCCTGATTCTAAAGAAGATACTTCGGTTCCGTTAAATTCGGCTGTATTTACAATGTTTCCTGCAGCCTTAGTAACAACAGTTGAATATTCAATCTGGTATTGTCTATGGATGTTTTGATGAAAGGCTAGAGTTAACGTCCAATTACCGGTGGCTGAATCTCTAACAGGAACCAAGGAATAGGTGGACGGACCTTCCACTAAGGCTGGTTCTATCTTTGTTCCTGCACCATTATTGCTGCGATTAATCTCATAGACTTTAAGACTTCCGGTAACATATTCATGACCACCGCTAATCTTATCTACATACTTAGCATTTTTAATTTCAGAAAGACTCTCATTCAATACGACTTTCCAGAGAATTTCATCATCTTGATAAGCTTTTGTCATAGTGCTATCCATTGTAGTCTTACTAAGGAACTTATTATAGTAATCATTTTTTACCTCAGCACCATAAGAAATTTCTTCAATAGTAGCAGTATTGGTGTATTTTTGTTTGGCTAACCCGGTTATATTGGTTTTATATTCAATCCGGTGCGGCTTATCTTTATGAGCTGCTCCAATTTTAACAGTAAACCCAAGCTCCTCGAATTCCTTCGTAACCGTATAGTCGGTTTCTTTCTCTAGGGTTTTAACATCGGTACGGGTACCGTTGGGATTTACCTTATATTGAATTACCTTTATAGAGCTCTCGTCAAGAACCTGGCCTTCTGAAAATCTATCGGTAACAATAAGTTCGCTTCCGCTTATTGTTCTTCCTTGATGGTTGGCGAGTATCTCCCAGTTAATCTCTCTCTCTTGAAGACTGTATCCGGAACTTTTTTTGTCACCTTGGTTATGGGTAACATAATTCACATCATACGAATGTGTAGATTCCACTAAGGATGTTCTAACCGTTTTACCATCCGGTATATAAGTGAAGCCGGCTTTATTATTGTAAACAGCATACCCATTACTGACAGAAGAAGTATTTTTTTCTATTGCAGGATATGCATCTTGATTAAAACTTGTTTTGTAGTAGATATAATAATCCTGATTCTCAAGGATAATACTTGAATTTAGCAGCAATTTAAATCCCTTCTGATAATTCACATCGGTTTCATCAGGATCACTAATTGTATAATCAGTACCAGGTTCTAATAGAGTTCCATCTTTGCCAACAAACCTCAACGTATCTTTTAAAAAGTACTGTCCTTTGTTTGGAAAGGTATCAAGAATCTCTAACTCTGTAATTCCTTCCTTAATTGGCTTGATTTCAAGCTTCCAGCTCATGGTCTTAGCTTCATAATTCAAGCCATCATAAATTATTTCATCAACTTTTTCCGATGAGGATAAACTACCTGCTTTCAGCTTGGTAAAATAATTCTTAATGGTTGGAGTAGTATCTTTTTTTATCACCTCTAAATAGCTGTTTCCCGGTCCGCTTCCGGTACCAATTCCTCCACCCGTAAGCCATGCTTCATTATTAAATTTACTTCCATACAGTTCCGGATCATGAATCGCAGTTACATATTCCATAATTACCGGTTCACTGATCGTACCAAAATTTATTGTTAAGTCTGGGTTTATAGCTGTTTCGCCGATGATATCGCCACTGTCAGGAGTTACAATAAAATCTGACAAGTTTTTCTTAACCCCGCCTATGGTAATTTTAATACTGTCACGCTTTAACGTTAACCCTTCCGGCAGATTGTCATGCAAAATAGCATTCGTAATGGTATGTTTTCCCTGATTTGCGACTAACTTCCATGAGATTTCCTTTGCCGTATAGTTAATGGTAGTTCCCACAGCATCCTTTGTAAGAAGGCTACCTCTGGTTATTTCTACTGAGTTACTTACTTTCTCTGTTATTCCGCCATCAGCGGTCAATTCCGCTTCATTGGAACAAGTAATTTTAGGAATATACTCCGCAGGGTAATCTATGCTTGCATCAAAGGTTACCCGATATGCTTTCTTTTCCAGATTCCCCAACTGAATAGGGAAGGTTAAATTATCACTGACTTCTTTTCCATTAAGCTCTTTCAGGCTATTCGTTACTTCACTGCCCCGGCTCCAGGTTCCACCAACTTTATTTAACTCCCATACTCTAATTGTGCTGCAGTCAACTGTCTGATTGGTAGCTGTAGCTTGAGGATCGTCCAGCCATGCATTGGTAAGCTTCATTTCAGCCTTATTAATATCAATTACCCATTCTATTTTATTCGAATTTATTCCGTCATACTTTACCGCATTTCCTGATTTTTCAATCAAAGATCCTCTGGTTAAAGATGGTATTGTCTTGGAAGCAGTTCCTTCTACTACCGCACCATTCTTTAATACTGCATGATTGGTATAACCTAATTTACCATACTCTGTTATGCCGGTACGATATGTAATACGATATGCCTCTTTAATTTCCCCCAAACTCAGGGAAAAATCCGATACTGCAATTGCAGACCCGGTCGCAGCTATTACAGAAGCTGTTACATCCTCACCTATGCCTGTTACTGTCCCATTGTAGGAAACTTTTAGCTTCTTTACTTGAATACTATCCGATATCAAAGATAATCCCTCTGGTATCTGATCAGATGCTATGGCATCCTCTATTACATCTAATTTAGTGTTGATATCCACTGTCCAATCAACATAGGTAGGATTCTCAAGTTCATGAGTCTCGCTCTTAGCAATATAACTTCCCTTGGTATCAGGGCTTTTTACCATAATCGGAAAACGTAATGCTTCATAACCAAAATCAATTACCTTAGATGCATCTTCTGCAAACTTAGTCACATCTATTTTAAAATCGAGTATTACCTCACCCTTTCTGTTATCACTATAGTCTCCATCTGTCTTTAAAACATCATTAAACGTTAAGGTAATACAATTATTAGTATCTATCGAATACGTTCCAATCTCTATATCGTTGGTCGGATCATCGTCCTCCTCGGGATTCATAATCAACTTTCCTGTAACTCCACCAACTCGCAGGAAGATATCCGGTATTTGTATTGTTTTCTGATCCCCTGCTGCCAATGGTGCACCGTTAGCAATCTCCCAAGCAAGGAAAAGGGAAATTCTAGTGTCTTCTTCAATTTCAATTGGCAGATCCCACGGTACCACAGTGCCTTCTTTTTGCATTACAACAGACGTTAAGTAAAAGTCTTCTTCCGCCACACCCGCTGCCCTTATTGAGCTGGTATTTCCTAGTATATTACTACTAATCATATTAACCACCAGCATTAAAGCGGACAATAGGCTAAGTTTCCGCTTTGCATGTTTAAATAAATTCATATGTAACCTCCATCTTAATATTAATCATAGTCAGCTAACATAATAACAGGATTCCTTAGCTAAAAAATAACCCTTCTCTGAGGTATGATGTCACGAAATTGTTTCCTGATGATCAATCCTGTATCGCAGAAAAGAAGTTCTTCTATAAATGATGTTCCATACATCATATAGCGAATTATGATCTCAATAAATAGAACAATTGTTCCAACATAGTAAAAATTTGCTGATCCACCTTTCTATGGCTGACATATATATCGGAACCAACGAAACGATCGATAACTAAGCTAAATTATATCTTCTGAGAAATTCCTCGATACAGCCTTTCGTTAAGCCGCTTTGATATAATAATATCTTAAATTCCTCCAGTTCATAAAGCAGATTGACATCCGATTGCCTCTCTTCCAACATCAAGCTGTTAATTCCTTTTTTAAAATACTCACTAGCCTCTTGATATCTTCTAAGATTGTAATTGGAAAAGGATAAGTAAAAATACACATAGTATAGGTACAGATAAACGCTTAAGGAATACAAATACTGTAGAAATTCCACTCCTTTTTGTATTGCTAATTCGTATTCACCGGAATGATAGGCGTTTGATATGGAACAAACTTTTACCGCCATTCTTATATGATTGTACTTATCCATATCCTGTTTGTCACTGAGCATTCTTTCTGCGGTCAATACCGCTTCTTTCGCACCTGCTAAATCACCCAGAAATTGATTGCAGGCAGATAATAACATATATAAATTTACTGCGTAGTAACTGTTCGCATACTTTACCTCCAACTCCTCCAGCAAATTAATTATTTTCTCTTTTCCTTCTTTATACTTTCTCCGCTGAAAAAGAATTAGTGTGAGAAGATTCAATTCGATTTCATATATCCAAGGTTTTATATTAAAATCAGGATACCGGCTAACCACCTTTGTAATCCTTTCAAGCTCAACGTAGTCATTCTTTCTGCGGCAAATATTAAAATGTCTAATTGATTCTCGCACAACAATAGGATTATTGCACCCTAAATACTGATAATAGTCAAACAGATCTACCCCAAGCCGTTCACTAATCATACTGATAATGTCTATCGACGGGCTCCGCTCTCCCTTTTCTATAAGATAAATATACTTTTCAGTACATAATCCGTCTGCCAGCTCTTTTCGGCTTAACGAAAGCATTTCTCGATATTCCCTTATTAAGTTTCCAAAATGATTCACTATACTCCCTCCCTTCCTTATATCCTGTGTTAAGCAATAGCCTCCTTACCGCTTTTAGATAAATGAGTAATAGAAAAAGTTTGATTTTATCCAAAGAAAATAGAAATGTATTTTCAATAATTTTTTTGTTGTTTTTCCAACTGAAATTTCTTCCGTATCTGCTATAATATAAATAAAAAAGGAAATAATAGCAAGGAGGAAATAATATGAAAGCTTTTATTAATGAGGATTGTATCGGCTGTGGTCTCTGTGCAGACAGCTGCCCCGACGTGTTTCATATGACGGAGGAAGGGCTTGCTAAGGCGATTGAAGAAGAGGTTGCAGCAAATTTAGAGGCGGATGTTTTAGAAGCAGCGGATAACTGTCCGGTCGGAGCAATCGAAACCAATTAAAGGAGGAACATAGTATGAGTGTTTATATAAAGAATTTTCCTCATGAAACAGTAAGCAAACTTACCGATGAGGTAACAATACAGCCGGGTCAAATTGTAAGCAAAACCCTTGCTCAGAATTCTGCAATTAGTATAACCCTATTTGGATTTGCAAAAGACGAAGAAATCAGTGCACATGATTCTAGCGGTGATGCTATGGTAACTGTTCTTGAGGGTGTTGGCCAGTTTACTATTGATGGTACAGTATATATAGTGAATGCCGGCGAGACACTAATAATGCCTGCAAAAAAGCCACACTCCGTCTATGCAAAAGAAGCTTTTAAAATGCTTTTGACCGTAGTTTTTCCTGGTTAAGAAACACTGGAATTATTGTGGATATAACTATTTATGTATAAGATAAAAAACTTAGCAGATAACATTAAATTCTTATATTTTATCCCTCACTAAGAAGGGCGCGTCGCAAAATAACTTTTTAAGTTAGAATGCGACGCGTTCTTTCTGTTATTAGGGCAAAAAATAACTGAAGGTTTCGAGGGTTCCCTCATTTCCTTCAGTTTTCTCTTTTTGGGCGTACTTTAATACCACTGTAGATTTTTCAGTGATTTTAGGATATTTCTTTCAATGGGTGCAGATGTTGTCCACACCTTTCAGACTGTATTTTCGAGTGTAGCTTGTTGATGTTATATCCAAAACACAACAGAATAAACTCGGTTGTTACACACATGGCATAATTTAATTAATATAGGAAACAGGCCATTGAAATTATATTCGATTTATGCGCCTCCAGAACACCCCTTCGGTACAATTCATGAAACAAAAGAAATTGCAGAAGAAGCGGAAGGGCATTAACATATTAAACCCATGGCAATAGAAATTTGATAATAACAAAAACCGGGAGCTTCATTTGCTGAAACCTCCGGCTCTCTCGGTACCCTTGTTTTGACTCTGCACAGCACAAGTCTATCCAATATTTTATCAAAAGTCTGGAGTGTTTTAGAAATTCCTTCTAATTCTGATCCGTATATAACGGCACTCTATACCAATACGCCTTGATATGAGCTTTAATCTTTTTCATTGCCCAATCGTAATGACTTGACGTTGCAGAAACGCAGTACGCCCCAAGAGTTGAAGTGCCTGTCCAAGAGAAATGTTTACTTTCAAATAATTCTTCATTTGAAAAATGCTCAATCATATCCATCACTTTTTTGTGGCTGGCATAAAGCATTTCTTTTGAATCCCCATAGGGGGTAGATTTCGTCTGTATCGCTAATCCGAATCCGTACTTTTCAATCAATGACAGGCATTGCCGGGTAACTTGCAATTCGTTTTCAAGATGAATATATGGATCACTCATTGCTCCTGTACCAATCATGCAGGGCTTTCTTTTACGGTGTAACTGCGATTCTAAAAGCGAAGACGCGTTGCGCTTGACCTCTATATCCTCAAAGTCATGTTTCATTGATAACAAACGCTTCGGCTGTCGCAGTAGATACAGCCATGCGTACAACCGCGATAAAGATTCATTCCGTTTTGGGGAGAAAGTATGGTTTTATAATCTGCATAATGCAATAATAATTCCCTCCTCGCTGGGTGCTAATTGCTTTACTTTTATTATACCATCAAAACATGACAACAGGAAGTCATGTTTTGAAAAATCTATTCTGTGTGGAAGTGAAAACATACAGCGACGTATTTTTCGATATGCTTCAAGAAGTATTTACCGAAGTAACGGGCATGAAAACCTCTTTATAACTTCAAAGAGTCAATAAAGAACGGTTGCATCTTTCCACGATACAATCCTATAAAAAGCAAAAAGGCCGCCTTTCGAGGCGGCTTGATTTTTACCCTAAAATACGAAATAGGATGGTACTCCAAATATTAATTATACGTTATCAGCACTTTTCTGATGTAGGCATCCACAATTCCATATAACTACCTTCGGGTGAACTGTCGTAGTACATTTCAGGAGAATAAACATCCATAGTCAATCCATGTTTTTCAAGCCAAAGTCCGCTATATTTTACCGCTTTATTGATGGCTACGGTTACGAGTTGTTCAAAATTTTCTGCTTCAAATCCGCAAACAATATATTCTCTGGCAGGAAGCTCCCATTTAACAAAGCGGCTATCTTCTGTTCCCAGCTCTACTTCCGCACCGGCAAAGTAAGTAAAATAACCTTCTGGTACATCGCCAAGATAAGCGACTCCCAGCTCGCGCCCTCCCTTTATCCGAGGAATAAGCTGTTTTTCTTGGTGGAATTTTTCCCATACTTGACCGGGCATATCTACACCCGGTGCTTCGCCAAGCGGCATTTGCCCCTCAATAGGGATGATACCCGTCACGCCCATAAAGAAAATTGGTTGCAGGATTGTTTTACGGTTAAACTCCAACACAAGTCCATCACTGATAAGCGGGACACCTTCGTCGATCATTGTGTAGTTAAGCAATAAATCGGGCTTATCAAACTGATTAAGCATTACCGGTTGTTCGCGATATTCTTCCGGCGTCATTTTATAGGCTTCTTTGAATGCCCGTGTAAATGTTTCGTGGCTTCCAAAGCCGCAATCCAGCGCAATATCTAAAATACGGCGCTGTTTATCGGCAAGCGACTCACAGGCGCAAGCTAATCGGCGCAGTTTAATGTATTCGCGGACTGGTTTTTTTACAAGACGAGAGAATAACCTTTGATAATAAAAAAGAGATAATGCTGCTTCTTTTGCAAGCTGTTCAATGTCAATTTCTTCACTGATATTTGTTTCAATAAAATTCAGTGTTTTTTGTATGGATTCCCATGCGTGCATGATATGCACCTCCTTTATAATAGATAGTATATCATTACTACGGGTTGCTCGCTTGACCTGCTCTGCTCTTATATTAAAAATATTATTTCAATGGTCGCAAATTCAAAAGGCGGTTGCACCTTTTCACGATAAGGGCTAATAGGAACTTTTGAACTATGCTCATTTTGGAATGGATAGCCATATCGAAAATAATGCTGAAATCCATTCCGATGTTTTGCGCCTCGTTTCAAACCCGGCATACCCCTGATAATTATAAATATAATCTATTTTCCACTGACCTGCCAGTTTTTGCTTTTCCTGCAGAAGCCGCAACAGGGGTGTGCAATTTTGTTCTGCCGTAAGCTGCCTTTTACTTGCAATATAGGTTAAGTCAGTTAGAGAAAGCGCATAGCTCTGCGGGAACATTATATCTGTAATATGAGCGCTGATGGGTTTGCCATCCGATAGCCACTGAAACATATTGTGCCGAAGCATAAAATCCAAATAAATAATATAGCTGCACACTATTGTTATGAACCATAAAACAGTCCCCTGTTTCCAATTTTCTTTGAAGGCCTTAAAAAATGATTTCGTTATATAACCTTCTTCTCTTGCCATCTTTAACGCTACCAACAAAGGCAAAATTGCATTCTAAAACTTCTATCAAATACTCAAATTACAACCAGGCAAAAAAGAATAATTTCAAAAGCTAAGGATTTATTAAGCAGTAACTTACATGTGAACTATACGGAACATGATATCGCTGATATCTTATGTGTTGGATACGAAATTTTTCGTAAAACCTTTAAGAAAGAGGTCGGAATTTCTCCCATGCTATATCGCAATCAACAGCGTATGTTTGCAGCAAAAACGATGTTACTTAATGAACTTCCAATTGCGGAAGTTGGAGAAAGACTTGGTTATGCCGATGCATTTACTTTTTCCAAGCAATTTAAAAAACACTGTGGAATCTCTCCCAGTGTTTATAAAAAGGAGTACACCAGACAATTACTTTAATTTAGAGCCTGATCTAACTATATAAACTTAGAAGGAGGGGTATCCCCCTCCTTCTGCTATTGTGGTTACTATTTCTTTCCTACTATTTTTATACGTTTCTTTCTATCTAAGTTCTTTTTCTATTTTAGTTAACTGAGCTTCCGTATTTTCTTCAAGAAATTGAATTACCTTCTCAATCACACTATCGGCTAAAGATGCCGTTTGCGTAATGCAAGCCACTCCTAATACCATCGTTTGATGAACATCTTGCTCCTCCATCTCCACCACAGAGATATTAAACTGATTTCTAAGCTTCGCACATAAGCTCTTTACAATCATTCGTTTTTCTTTTAAAGAATGTATCCAAGGCGCATATAAAGTTATTTTTACAGTTCCTATAAACATATCACTATCTCCTATTATCTGATATTCCTCTTATGGTTTACCAACTATCTATATTTTATCATGTTCCTTTAGCCACAGAACAGACCGAGTCAGAGCTTCTATTGTTTTTGTTTCCAATACACACCGGCAATTATTCTCCTTAGCATAGGTAAGCCATTTTGATAAATTAATCTCCCCAGTCCCTAGTGTCAGATGATTTTTATTCTCTTTTGCATCATGAATATGAAAGTGTTTCAGTCTATCCATCCTCTCTAGTATTATCCTCTCATCCACCCGGTTTGCGCAATAAGAATGTCCGATATCTAAAGTGAGGGAAAATACTTTACTCTCTAGCAAAAATTCAATTGCCTTCCTTTGAAATGGCAAAAATCCATCTGTATTTTCAACCGAAATTAAAATATCTTCTTTTGCGATTTCTTCTTCGCACATCTTACGAAAGAGCTCCATATTTTTAAGATAAATATCTTCATATTGCTCATACAAATAAACTTTTTCTTGCGGAAGCGTGATATAGATACCCGGATGCAGGTGCATATTGATGATAGGAGCATGCAAATGTTTCGCAACTGTAATTACCCTTCTCACCGTTTCAAAATATGCTTTTGCAACGGATTGATTAAAATCGCATACATTAAGATTTTCATCAAGATGAATCGTAACATATAAACCATACCGCTTTCTTATGCTTAAAAAATAGTCAATATTCTCTAAGCACTCTATCTGACAGTATGGAAAATTCATATTGAGCTCAATAAACTGTAATCCAAGATTTTTACACAGTATTGCAGTATCTTCTAGATTGTCCTGCTCAATCAATGTCGGCATCCCAAAATGCATCGCTTTACTCCTCCCTTACCTATGCAGAAAGATGTACATTATAAAGATATAAGTATTTTCCATCTTCAACCTTAATCTCGACTTCGTATAGCATCTGTCTAAATCGATAAGTTTATATACTGAGGTATCGATGGGTAAACTGCGCCTTACCGATTTCAGCATAGAATATTTTGAGATTGTACAGATACCTGATTTTGACTTACCGTGTGGTTCCAGAATTGGATATATGAAATAAGCAGAATCATAGTTAATTGCAAATGCGGAAGAGATATCATGAAAGGCACTAAGTATTGTCTCCTTCTGATTCACGCCGTAACTTCTCGTTGCCTTAAGGTCTACTTCCTGCAAAAAGATAAAATCCGCATTTTGGTTCTTTATTACCTCGATACTGCCATTGATATTGTCAAGCACCGCCTGTCTATTATATGCTCTGGAGTATTTCTATCAAAAAGTTTGCCTATCTTTATAGAAAACCATACGATTCCTCTTTCAAATAAACTATTTGTTTTTATTTTCTTCCACTCGAAATTTAACAATCTCGGTAATCAGGTCTTGGGGGAGCGGCTTACTAAGCGGAAACTGTATTGCTCCTTTTGAATTTTTATAACCGTTTAGCTTATGTTTAAAATTCTCAACTCCACTTGGTCCGGGATAGAATCCAATATGAGTTTTATGCAAAGCAAAATGAACTAAGTTTCCATTCAAATAAAAGGTAGGCATTTGCCAGCTTATCTTCTCTGTCGCTTCTGGTGCTGCTTCTCTAATGATATTTCTTATTTCCTGTAATCTTTGCTGCAGCTCCAAAGGATATTGAAGAATATATTGGTCAATCTCATTCATCTTTTCTCTCCTATCGTAATTCATTTCGATACCATGCTATTTTACCATAAAAGATTCATTATTGCTTCTTATAATTTTCGAAATGAGATGAATTATTTTACTTTTCTAACCGGACGTAAAATCTGATACCCAAGAACTTCCTGGTTATGGAAACTGCTTTTTATTAACAGAAAACTTTTGTTTTATTATTCTGTTTCTATTCTGAAAAAATTGCCTTATGCCATAATCTCATTCTCTTCCGAAATATTATAACTTAAAGAATTTCATTTGATTATTTAGATTTTCAGCAGTTTGTGCAAGCGCAGAGGCATCCTGTTCCACTGTAAAACTATGCTCCGTTACTTTTGCTGCATGGCTTGATAAATTCTCAGAGGTTGCCAGTATCTCTTCTGCGGCGGCGGATTGTTCCTCTGTTATCGCTGCTACCGAAGATGCCACATCATCTACACGGTTTACATTCTCAATCATATCCTGAACCAGATAACTGGTTTCACTGATGGTTACATAGATATTATGAAACGTATCGCTGGCTGTTTGGATTAGATTTATACTCTTTTTAATACTATCTGTACTTTCCTGAGTTTTATCAAGGGTATTGGTAACAAGTTTTTGTATCTTTTGATTTAATTCTGCTATACTTTTTACTGAGCTCTCACTTGTTTCAGCAAGCTTTCTGATTTCTTCTGCAACTACGGAAAATCCTCTTCCCGCTTCCCCTGCTCTTGCTGCCTCTATGGCCGCATTTAACGATAGCAGGTTTGTCTGACTTGCAATATCGGCAATCAATTTAACAATATCATTAATCTTTTCACTGGACTCATTTACCTGTTCCACTGCTCCTTTCAACTGCGTTACATTAAAATCAACACTCTTCATAGCGGTATCAATCTGAAGCATGTCTTCTTTGCCCTTTTCTGATATCACCACCGTATTTTTCATCTTTTCACTTGCATCTTTCCCTTTTTGTCCCGTTTCTGAAACTACAATAGAAAGAGAGGTCGTATTCTCTGCAACATCGGTGACTGCCTTAGCCAGTTCATCTACGGTTTGGTTTAATTCCAACATTGCACTTGATTGTGTTTGAGCCGACTCATATAATACTTCTGCGATTTTATTACTCTTATCAGACTGCTCTTCTAAACTGCCTGACATTCCGCTAACTTCTTTTATTGTGCTTCTCATAGTTTCAATAAATCTTTGCATATTATTACACATCATGGCAATTTCATCATTTCCTTTCCTATTTACATCAACGGAAAAATCGCCTGCAGTAATTTTCTCAATCGAATGATTTAACATTTTTACCGGTTTTATTATATAATGAATCACTCTCTCAACTAAAACAACTAACACAATCATAGAAACTAAAAATAAAATTATTATAATAATTTGAAGCTCGTTTAAGGACTGTAAGATTTCACGATGAGGTATGTAGCCAACCACCCTCCAAGGAGTGTTTTTTATGGATTGAACGTAAACAGAATACTCCCTTCCTCCCAAAGTTAACTCGGTGACTTCATCAAGGTCTAAACTTATTCCTTCTGCCATATCTGCAATCAATTGATTCTGGTTATTTGCATTAAAATCCGTATGTATCAAAGTCTCATCGTTGATTGCAAGTATCTTACTGCTGCTGATATCGACAATAAAAAGTTTACCGGTTTCCATTATCTTTTTCGTACCGATAATTTTTGATATCTCTTTTAACGAGATGTCTGCTGCCGCAACCTTATTCACTCCACCCAACGACTTGAGTTTTGCAGAAGCACTTACCACATATTCTCCGGTATCGGCATCCAGGTATGCTGTCCCATATTGGAAATGCTCATTTTCCAAGCCTTCTTTAAACCAATCTCTATCGGTTACTATGTAACCGGAGGGCATTGTAAAATCGAAAGGAACAATAAGCTCTTGACGGTCTGTACCCACGTATACACCATTTGCAAAGCTCTCATTCTGGTTCATAGTTGTTTTTAAATACTTCAACAAAGCATCGTTATCGAATTCAATATTATCCAGTGTATTCTGAATCTGATCTAATGAGGAAATTATTTCTTGTGACCAAGTTTCTAACTCATTTGCATTTGATTTTGTTAATGACTGTACCAGTTGGTTCGCATAATCCACGATGATCTTTCTTGAGTTTGTATAGGTAATCATTAGTAGTGTGCCTATCGCCAGTACAACCAGCGGGGCAATAATTAAAATGAGTTTTGCTTTTATACTTCGCTTTTTCGTTGTATTTCTTTGTGCTTTCTTTCTATTGGTCATATAAATCTCCTATATTTTTAACTATTACTTAACGTTAGTGAAACATCTTTTAAGTCCAGATTATCAACTTTTTGATGCTTCAAAGGTTTCTTTCCCGAATACACTTATAGCTTGATTCACTTATTTCATGACGTTACAATTTTTTTTCTATAAACCGACCTCCTTGCCTGCCATCCATATCAAATACGTCTTTCGTATCTTTATCAGCCAATTCTTCTTCGCTGGATGCTGATATTTTACAAACTTGATCCATGTACTTCTTTAGTACTACTTTACCACCCTGGTCTTCCTGTAATGCTGACAATTCCTCTTTTAACTGTTTCGAAAAGATCACCGGATTTCCAGGCACCCCTTCCCAGGTAACGCATCCTGCTATTTTTTCCTGAAGTCCGGTTTCTCTAATCAGTTTCTCTACAGTTTCTGCCTTTATAAAAGGCTGGTCCGCAACCATAAACATATAATAATCCGGTTGCAGTTCTCCTTCACAAAGGCCAGCCCGAATGGAATACGAAACTCCAAGAGTACTGTCCGGAGAGTTTATAACATGGGTTCGATTATTGAGACGCTGATCCGACCTAAGTTTTTCCACTGCCTCCATAATTGGTTCAAAACGAGTAACTACGTAGAGTTCTCTGTCGGGATCGTTTAGAAGTAATTCTCTCATAACCTCTAGCCCATACATAAACATCGGCTTCTCATCGATAAAATATAATAGTTTGTTACTCCCAAAACGACGGCTGTTTCCAGCCGCCAATAAAATCAGTCTAGTTTTCATAAATGTACCTCTTTATACTGCTTTAACCTTTTAATATTCCCATCATAACCTTCTCCGGCGTAATCGGCAATTCACGATGCCATACTCCTGTCGCATTATAAATAGCATGTGCAATTGCAGGGGAAGGAGTATTGATTACGATTTCTCCAATTGACTTTGCTCCAAAAGGACCTGTCTGTTCATAACTGCTTTCAAATTCTACACGCATCTTACATAAGTCCAGACGGGTAGGGATTTTATATTGCATAAACGAATTTTCATAGATTCTGCCAACAGAATTATAGGTCACATCTTCATACATAGCCATACCGATACCTTGTGCCAGACCACCTTCTGTTTGAACACGTGCTAAATTCGTATTAATTACAGTACCACAGTCGACAACCGCCACATAATCCAGAAGTTCAATACCTCCAGTCTCCTTATCTACCTCAAGTTCAACCATGCCAACCATAAATGGAGGAGGTGATACCGCAGAGGAATGTGACACAGTTACTTGAGCAGCTTCTGAATTACCGCACATCGATTTTGCCGCGATATCCATTAAGGAAATTGTTTGGCTGCCGTCTGCCTTGCCAATTGTCTTTCCCTGAAATACCAAGTCTTCCTTTGGGCAAGATAGCATTCCGGCTGCTAAGATACACATCTTATCCTTTAATTGCAGACAGGCTCTTTCCACTGCTTTCCCTGTCACATAAGTGGTACTGGAAGCATAGGAGCCGGAATCATAAGGAGAGCTGTCGGAGTCTGCTCCATATACAACGATATCATCAATATCACATTCTAGGCATTCCGCTGCCATCTGGGCTAGGATGGTATCACAGCCGGTTCCCATATCTGCTGCTGCG
Organism: Bacillota bacterium; assembly: GCA_023457255.1. Classification (GTDB taxonomy): domain Bacteria; phylum Bacillota; class Clostridia; order Lachnospirales; family Lachnospiraceae; genus Lachnoclostridium. The sequence continues at coordinate 76,271 of JAEWMB010000018.1, forward strand.
ATAGATAGAGCATAAAAGCCTTCATCATTTAGCTTAATTGTTGCAGAACCCACGTCGACTCCTGAAATTCCTGAACTTTGCATCGCCATGGCAACACCGATACTTCTGATTTTTCCATTCCCTAACTCAATCGCCAAAGGCTTATTATCCCAATCAAACATTTCCCTGGCTTTTGTCATACAGCGGTCTAAAGCACAGGAACTATTTGGTTCATCATGGTAGGATGGCATAATCTGACCTTCCCTCACCATATTCTTCTCGCGGATTTTTACAGGGTCTATGTTAAGTTTTGATGCCAACTCGTTAATTACAGATTCCATCGCAAAAATTCCCTGTGTAGCACCATATCCCCGATAAGCACCGGCAGATTGGACATTGGTATACACTACATCATAGCCAAAGCGATAAGCTTCCAGATTATTATTATACAACGATATCGTTTTTTGCCCGGATAATCCTACGGTGGTTGGCCCATGTTCACCATAAGCTCCCGTGTTTGATAAGGTATAGACATCAAGCGCCCGAATAGTACCATCCTTACCAGCACCGACACGTACTCTGATTTCCATCTCATGTCTTGGTGTGGAAGCAAGTTGGCTCTCTTCTCTGGTGTAAATTAGTTTTGCCGCCTTACCGGTTTTCCATGTAACAAAAGCAGGGAATATTTCCGTCACACAGGTTTGTTTCGCACCAAAACCACCACCTATTCTAGGCTTTGTCACTCGTATTTTGGATTTAGGAATATCCAATGCATTTGCTAAAATACGTCTCACATGGAAGATAATCTGAGTAGAGCCAATCACATGCAATCTGCCATAAGGGTCAAGCGCAGTATAGGTTCGAAAGGTCTCCATCATTGCTTGTTGATTCGCTTTCGTATGATAACTATTTTCTACAATAACATCACACTCCGCCATAATGCTGTCAACATCACCATATTCGCTGGAATTTGTTGCGCAAAGGTTTCTTTTATTATCGGCACCAACCGGACAAAGTGCTTCCCAGTTTTCTTCCGGATGCACTAAAACTTTATTATCTTTTGCTGTCCTAAAATCAAGAACCGGCTCTAACACCTCGTATTTTACTTTAATCAGTTTTAGAGCCTTTTCTACTGCTTTTTCCGTCTCTCCGGCTACAATAGCAACTCCATCACCGATATAACGAAGTCTTTGGTCTAAAATAAGCCTGTCGTATGGGCTTGGCTCCGGATAAGTTTGACCTGCCATTGTAAACCGTTTTCCGGGTACATCCTTATAAGTATAAATTGCTTCAATCCCTGCTACCTTTTTTGCAAGCTCTATATCTATTTCTTTAATCATTGCATGAGCATACGGACTATGCAAAACTTTTACAATCAGGCAGTCCGAAGGTGTTACATCATCTGTATATACCGGTTTCCCTGTAACCAATGCCATAGCATCTTTTTTTCGAATTGGTTTATTTACTACTTTATAATCAGCCATTAGCGTGCACCCCCTTTTCTTTCTTAAAGCTAAGGTATGCCTTGATTCCACGAAGCTGCCCCTCGTATCCTGAACATCTGCACAGATTTCCTGCTAAATACTGAATAATTTCCTCGTCGGTCGGATTTGGATTTTCACGAAACATAGCAATCGCATTCATAATAAAGCCAGGATTGCAAAATCCGCATTGTTCTGCACCCTGGTCTGCGATAAATGCACCAAAATCTTCCGCTTCCTCTTGTAAACCTTCTAATGTCGTTATCTTCTTACCATCTACTCTAGCCACCAGCATACTGCAGGAAAGAACCGGCATGCCGTCAACAAACACCGTACATAATCCGCAGTTTGCTGTCTCACAGCCTCTTTTTACGCTAAAGCATCCATGAGCTCGTAAAAAGTCGATTAATAACATATCGGCAGCAGCCTCTTCCATCACCATTTTACCATTGATCCATAATTTAATCCGCATAAGATGCCACCTCAAAATCCTTTAACTTTAATAAGGCCCGCTTTGTTAAAACACCAGAAAGTATCCTGCGGTATTCCTCGCTTCCTCGCATATTACTTCCGGTAACAATCTGACTTTTTATAAAATCACCAAATTGTTCTGCACTTTCCTGTGTAATACCATCCTTTAGTATGTCATTACAGTCACACAGACAGACTGCACGCTTTGGTCTGGCACCGATCACACATCGATAAATACCATCAATATAACTTACCGCACAAGTTAACACCGGAAAGTCTGTCTTTGTATTTCTCTGTGATAAGTATGCTGCCCTCATCTTTTTTTTCTTGATAATCACACGTACTAAAAGATCATTATCATAAGGCATTTTGCTAAATTCCTCTATCGAAATTATTCCCTTTTGGTATAATTCAACCTTGGCATCCAAAGCCATAAGTATTGTAAGCACATCAGAAAAACCAAATCGACCAAATATACTGCCGCCAACGGTTGCAAGGTTTCTAAATTGAACACCGACGATATGTTTTACACTTTCTGCTATTGCATGATTGGTCATCGAGCCAAGTCCTTTATGTAGCTCAAGAGTTCGAAGAGAAACCATTGCACCTATAAGATAGCTGTCCTCGGTTTCTTCTATTGTATCTAATCCCAGCTCCGACAGATCAATGGCTGTACCTACATTTTTCTTCTGCATCTTAAGCCAAAGCATTCCGCCTAGAATCACATTGTTTTTCCTTTGATTTAGCTCATAGGCTTGCTGTAAACTTTCTGCTTTTACATACTGGTTAATTATTAACACGTGTATCCTCCCTTATTTCTATTTCCTGTCCTATACCTTAAACTAACAGTGATACTAAGATTAATTCTGAAACCTGTCTAATTTTTTAATCTTATCTTGATAAGATATTTCCTATCATGTTCTGCCGTCTACTTCCTAAATAACATCTTTCATAGAAAAATTGAACAGTCTGTAAACAAATATAGAAATAATTTCATATTGTTTTATATTATTTCTTATTGAAGGCGTTACAAATCCTTTGATATTCTAGCATGGGAATATTGCTTTTGTCAAAGTATAAGGCAATAGTTTCTTTTCCCAATTTCATATTTATGAATACTTTTGATATCACTGGAGCAATACTAATCTTACAATAAACCATTGATATGAGGGTAAACGATATAGTTTTACCAAAAGTTCGTGTCTGTGCTGCAAAGTGTATCAATACACACTTGGCACAAACTTTTACTCGCAGAATGCAGCGCAGAATCGAGGTCAATGATGGAAAATAATAAAATTGATGGCTCCTCTCTGGCAATGGCCGCACTAGATGATATTCCCCAGCCAAAAGAAAATGCAAAGCACATTACCGGTTTGGTAAAAGAAAGCGGTACCATTACCGGTTATCAATTGTCGGATGGAGCAATTGTCTCAAAAGAAGAAGGCGTTCAGCTCGCTAAAGCAGGTGAAATCCGCGGCGTTGGTGTAGCTCACCGTAAAGATACCGAATATCTAAAATCCTTACCGGATGGTACAGAAAATAATAATTTAAGCAGTTTACCGACTGTGAAGAGCTAAATCGCACTACCTTAGTAAGATAATTTATTTTTTTCCAAAATTTCTGAGAATAGATTTCTTAAAACAGAAGAGGCAAACTGAATTTCCTGTGAAATATCAGTTTGCCTCTTCTATCTATCCGATCTATACTAAATTTTCAGGCGCAGGTCCTTCATTACAGGTAAATATCAGCCTAAGCTATATTTCTTTTCTAATTCACCCAATATATTTAAATACTTATCCTGCAGCCCCTCTTTGGCAGCTCCTTCTTCCATTTCCCTTGTTCTTAGGTCAACAATATTTCTACTTTCTTCCGACAAATTCTTTTCTCCGAATGTAAACACTACTTCGTTCTCTTTATCAATATGGCGATTGATCAGATAGGTATATGCAGTTGCATTCACTACAATATCTAACTTGGCATCTTCGCTGCTTTTCGCATCATATGATTGCAGCGCAGCTTCAAGTTCCCTCATATGAAGCCGGCCAAGATCATGTTCTACCAGCATTCCATTGGTAATTAGATTTTGTGCCAGCTTACCAAGTTCCTTTTTCATATAATCAAAAAGAATATCTTCCTCTTTCTTATGATGATGCTTATCTGCATAATTACGAACAAAATCAAGCATTTGATAGAAATCTTTTGTAACTAATTCTCCACCGCTAAAAACGTGTAAGCTCGCAGCTCTCATTACTTTTGCCATTCGTTTAATATTTTCATGTTCCTCTACTAAAATATCTACTCCAAACATATTTATTTCCTCCTTATATGGTAATTTCCTTCGTCATCTGCTACATATTCAAATTCTGTATTTGCTAAAAGTCCCTTAACAAACTTTGTGCGTATCTCGTAATAATTCATCACAAGGCCACCTTGTTCCAACCAAAAAGTTTCATGAATACATCTTGTTCTTCTATACACCACTTCATCAATGGAAGAGGAAACAATCTCATTCACACGGTCACATGGCATTCCGTCAAGCAGCATATCATTTAGCAGCTGAAAGATTTGTTCCGCATGATTTAGTTCCTCTTTTCCATTTAATGATTCAAAAACCTCTACACCTACCTGATATACTCGTTCTAAGATTGGTTCCATTCTGTCCGCATGCTCTTTCGTAATTGCAGTTACTACATAACTTAATCGATTTTCAACAATATTTATTCTTTCTTGCAGCCAACCATGTATATTACCGGAATCAATCATATTTTCCAAGGGCTGATTTTCAATAATTCCGCAATTCATAACCGTGGAATCATCAAGACCTTGAACAAATTCTTCTTCCTCATTAAGTGATAATAATCTCTCCACAATTTTTTCTTGAAGCATAATCTTATTGTATAACCAATAATGAATTGGTCCTAAAAATGCACTCATCGTCTACTCCTCTCTATTACCTTTACTTTCTATTCTTTGTATTCACATTTTCTTTAAATCTTATTACTTAATTATTTGTTACTATTAAAGATATTAACTTATGCTATAGAATTACGTATGACATATATCTGTTCACTAAAATAGAATTTCATTAAATTAAGGTTTTTATGTCTGTCATAGTTATATAATAAAAAATAAAAACAATCTGTTGTATTTCCAACAAAATGAACTATATTTTTAAGTATCACGAAACAATATGGACATGCGGATAGAGTTTACTCTAGCACGTAAAATAACAACCCAGTATTTCCTATTTCCTTGAAATCACCAATTATATTTTGATCATTTATCTTGATTATTTATCATAAATTCTGTCACCCTAACATCTTCCTTAGTTCAAAAAAAGTAAGTACAAGTTTTCCACTTATACTTACTCCCAGGATATTAATCCCCATCTATTTTTTCTTAGAATCCTGCACTTTTGAATGGTATCAAAAGCCTGTTAAGCTATGCTTTTCTTAATAACTGGATATATAAATCCTTCCCCTTTGTGGTAACATTTGCTTCATCTATCATCGCTCCAACCAGATGAAGCTCATCCCCGGAGTCATCCTCTCCAACCAACTGCCAATAATAACCTTCCACTTCATATTGACGCTGCGTATTTAAATTATATTTTATTTTTTGAATAAACTCTTCCCCGTAATTGCACTCATACTGAATTATGATAATCTCTGTATTCTGTTCCTTTTGAGATACCTTCGTATTAACTTTTATATCAATATTTTCTGCTCCGTTTAAGAGGAACAAAGTCAGTATCTCGCTTACAATCTGAGCTATTTTCTTTGCTTCGTGTCTCATCTGTTTCTCTCCTTATGAAAAGCATCAAGAATAGGAATCATAATCCCTGCCACCAATCCACCTGAGAATCCATTATTATATAGGTTCACACCTCCATGAATTATCCCGACATTTGTCACCAGAATCATATGAAGAATACCGGCGATAAAGCCAATGACAGGACCATAGGTACCGGCAATCGGTGCCAGCGTTGTGGAAAATAGAACCGATATAATAATTCCGGTAGCAGATATATCATTCCCGAAAAATAATGCAGCAATGATAACACCTAGCATTACCGGGAGGCAATTCCTAATATGCTTCCCAAATGCACCAAATCCAACTACCGTAAAAATACCTGCTAAGACCGGACCGTTTATAACACCTCCAATTAGCAGAACATAAATTATACTAGTAAATCCAAGTAACGCCATATTTAATAAGGTTACCCCAAAACCTACTAAATGTGTAAAATCCGTAATCAGTCTTCCCTTATATTGCAGTATTCTCCCAAATTCCATAATAGCACGGCGGTTGATATAAATACCGGTAATGAAAAATCCCAGAAACAAAAGGAACAATAATAAGATAATAACCGGATGATTTTTCTTTGAGATGATATTCACCGGTTCCACAGAAATACCAAAACTTCTAAGTACACTGGTTAATACTGTGCCTAATATTCCAGATGTAAAACCAATATTATAAAGATTATATCCATCATGAAATTTCAGCATATGTGAGGATAGAGGTACCAGGATAAAACCAATAAATATACCAACACCCACCGCGATAACAATTGCCCAAAATGGATGAAGTAAACCGGAAAAACTGATTTCACTGACCAATGGCGCTAATGCGGTACCAAACATCAAAGCAATAATGATGTCCTTAAAAGATATTTTCTTATATAGAGTATAAAAATAACCACCTAAATAAATTGGAATAATATTATATAGATTTTTCCCAAAAAAAGAAAAGCCGACCACAGTAAGGAATGCTGCAATTAAAATACCATTCAATTTCAGCCGATAATGGTGCATGATATAGATATTTAAGAGACCCACGAAACCAACATTAATAAACGCTGCTTCAATACCACCTACTTCTATGAAATCTGTTACTAAGATGGTTGGTGTTAGTACAATATTAATAAACCCGGATAGTACCGAGTGAAAGCTTCCATTATAGGTGCCATAGATTATGCCAACTAACAGAAACAAAATAGGAATTACAGATAATAAGCTAAGTTCTCTGCTGCGCCCGATGTCTTTCTCCTCTGCCTTGCTAAACTCCAAAAATTAACCCCCTTATATTTTTATTTTAATTATAATAATATTTTACAAGAATAGTATACTATTTGACAATCATTTTTTATATAAAAATATTAGGTTTCTCGTTATTCTAAGCCTAATAGTAGGTTTCCTCCCATATTTTATGTATAAATTAAGTATTTTATTTCAACTTTATGATTCCCACTTCGATAAGGAAAGGCATAAACCCTGAAATCATTTGTACCATTTCATCTGCAACTTAATTCAATAAATTTTAGAAATAATGTGATTTGAAATAACGCTTACTTTCATTAAAAAAACTGCTACTAAGGTTATTACCATTATAGCAGTTTTTTCAAGCATTCATTTACTTCTCCTTCGATTAAATTATCTAATGTCTCTCACCATTTTTTTCATCGGTATCGTATATCATTATCTTACGTTTTTTTCCTACGATTTTTTCTTTCTGATTACTCTGCCATTTAAAACCTCGGTATGCTTTCCATGTTCTACTGCAACCTTACCATTTACAATGACATATTCAATTCCTGCCGGGAATTCTATGGGATCTACAAAAGTTCCCCTATCTTCAATGGTATTGGCATCGAATATTGTAATATCCGCAAAGTAACCTTCTTTTAAAAGACCTCGATTCTTAAGGCTCATCGCATCCGCTGCTTTGAAAGTCATCTTCTTAATCGCCTCTTCGATGGTCATTATCTTCTCTTCACGAACATACTTTCCAAGGATTCTTGGGAAACTTCCATAAAGTCTTGGATGTGGTTTTCCCGGTGCTAATAAACCATCCGTACAAGCATTCATCTCAGGACGAGCCATAAATAATTTCACATGGTCTTCTATCCCATAGAAGTCTACCATACCAACTGCATTTTCTTCCTCCATTAGAAGGTCAAAGGCAGCAGTAAATGGGTCTAAATTACGAAGCTTTGCTAACTGGGTAATACTTAAACCCACAGCATCTTTATTTTTCTCTGTTACTACACTGGTTACATAAATATTCTCAAAACCGGCAAAGTCAATAAAGTTATCCCAGCCATGAATGCCTTGCTCCATATCATATCGCATCTTCTTACGCATTTCCGGATCTTTTAACCGTTCGATTACCTTATTCGTTCCTCCGTCATGTACCCAAGGCGGCAGAATTGCGCCCATCATAGTACTGCCGGCAACATAAGGATACTGATCAAAGCTTACCCTGATACCTTCCGCTTTTGCCTGTTCTAATTGAGAAAGTACCGTCTCTATTTTATCCCAGTTTTTCTTACCGGCAACTTTAAAGTGAGACCAGTGAACTCTAACTCCAGATTTTCTGCCTATTTCAATTACTTCGTTCATGGAGTCAACAATCGTGTCAGCTTCGCTTCTCTGATGAATGACAAATACACCATCGAACTCAGCAACCACCTTACACATTTCAATGATTTCTTTGCTTTCTGAATAGGCACAAGGAATATAAATCAGCCCTGTAGATAAACCAAAAGCTCCTGCTTCCATCTCTCTGCGGGTAATCTTCTTCATCTTTTCTATTTCTTCGTCTGTTGGCTGACGGTTATCAAGCCCCATCGCTTCCATACGAATATTTCCATGCGGAACCAGGTAGCATTCATTGATACCTGGACCAATGTTTTCTATCATTTTTAAATAATTATCGGTAGTTTGATAGTTCCAGTCAATTTCATCACTCACTCCATCAAGTCCCGCAATATTCTTACGCCAATCCGAGATATATTCCGCAGGCAGCGGTGCCATGGAAACACCATCCTGCCCTAAGAATTCCGTAGTAATACCCTGCATTACCTTTGGCATTACATGGGGACGTAATAAAACATCCAAATCACTATGGGAATGAGTATCAATAAAGCCAGGTGCCACTACAAGACCTTGGGCATCAATTACCTTATCAACACTTGTGTCACTAATCTGTCCTATTTTTTCTATTCTATCCTTATTAATTAATAGGTCAGCCTGATAGGCCGGCTCTCCGCTTCCATCAACGATTGTAGCATTTATAATTAACGTTTTTATAAGTCACACTTCCTTTCAAAAAAGATGCAGTTTAGTTTGAAAAATTTTCAGATCTGCAATGTAAGACAGTATCAAATCTGCAGGCGGATTTAATATGCTATGGTATTTGATTTCTTTCTATTTATGCAAGCAGATAAGTCCTGCTTGCAGTACTCCAATTGTATATGGATAGAATCCGCTTACTTTTATGGCAAAACCACATCTGCAAGCAGATGTGGTATGGTATTAAGATTCTTATACTAACAATGCTTTCATTACACCATAGTAGCATTCACAAACTTTGGTAAGCTGTTCCACTTCGATATATTCATCTACGGTATGAGCTAAATTCTCACGGGAAGGTCCGATCCCTAATGTCTTAATGCCAGCTTCTCCTGCATAATGAGAACCATTAGTACAGAAATTATACTGTGTAATCTCCGGATTAAATCCTGCATTATTAAGTTCTTTCACAACCGCCTGAACCCATGGTTCCTCTTTATCATATAACCAGCCAGGGAAGAATCTTTCGCCTTCAATCTTATTGCCTGTATAGCACATTTCTTCGCCTACCGCATAGGAAACCTTTGCTTTTAATTCAGGATCTTCTGTCATTAATTTCTCTAATAATTCTCTAATTGGAGCAATCACAGATTCTTTTGTCTCACCGACTAATAAACGGCGGTCATAGGTTGCACGGCAATATTCAGGAACTACAGAAGCTCCGGGATATGGCGCAGATTTGATATCCGTTAATTCTAAGATACCCTTTCCTAATACAGGGTGCTCTGTTGGAACTAAGGTCTGAATTGCATTAATTACCTTGCTCATTTTATAAACAGCATTAATTCCCTTTTCAGGATTTGCAGAGTGAGCCGGTTTACCAAAAGTTTCTACTACAATTTCACCACGTCCGCGCTGACCGATTTTAACATTTAACTGACTTGCTTCACCAATGATTACGTAATCCGGCTTGAAGTTTTTAGAGATTTCGCGCGCTGCCACACCTTCAAAGCACTCTTCATGAACAACACCGGCAATAAGGATTTCACCCGCAAAATCACGGTTTGTATCCTCTGCAAAGTATTTTGCAGCCACAGTAAATGCAGAAACTGCACCCTTCATATCAGATGTACCACGGCCATATAACTTTCCGTCTACAATTTCTCCGCTAAATGGCTTCTGTGTCCACTTGCTTTCGTCAGATACAGGTACTGTATCAATATGTCCATCAAATAATACCTTGGGTCCCGGGCGGTTTCCTTTGATAATTCCAATTACGTTACCATATCGGTCGTAAGTAACATCATCAAATCCATTTGCCTTGCAAAATTCACCAATTGTCTCGGCAGCTTGCTTTTCCTCTCCCGAATAGCTTTTTGCCTGAATCATTTTTTGAGTTAACTCTATTAATTCTTGTTCTCTGTTTCCATTTAACATTGTGTTATCTCCTTTCTTATATGTGAAACTGTTTTTTATTTCATATTACACCCGGGCATATTCCATTTGCTTGCAGATGGAATACTGCTTAAATTAGAAATATGAAATTGCTTTTATTTCATATTACACCCGGGCATATTCCATTTGCTTGCAGATGGAATACTGCTTAAATTAGAAATATGAAATTTCCTTTTATTTCATATTACACTCCATCATAACGTGTATCCTTACCATTCCATACTACATTACGATAATTTTCTTTGTCTGTATCACCTTCTGTTGAGATAAATAGTAATCTTGAATTCTCGTTAAGACCTAATTTATCTTTCAAATCTACAAGAGAATCATCCGTTAAGATATTATAAGCACAGCCAAGAGTAGCCGCACCGCTTTCTCCGGAGACCACCTTCCTGTCATCCGCTAATGGACTAGCCATAACACGCATACCATCTGCAGCAACATAATCCGGACAAGAGATAAATGCATCTGCATAATCCTTTAATACCTCCCAGCCAATACTGTTTGGTTCACCGCATGCTAAACCTGCCATAATTGTATCTAAGTCGCCGGTTACAAAATGAAGCTTACCATCGTTTGCTTCGGCAGTACGATAAATACAATCTGCTTTGTTCGGTTCTACAACCACGATCTTAGGCTGATTTCCTTTATAATAATTAGCAAAGAATCCGCAGATTGCACCCGCTAGAGAGCCAACCCCTGCTTGCAGGAAGATATGAGTTGGAGCTTCTGCTTTTGTTTCTTCTAACTGTTTTATAATTTCATAACCTAAGGTCATATAACCTTGCATAATCCAAGCAGGGATATCTTCATAACCTTCCCATGCAGTATCCTGAATTACAATCCAGCCTTTTTCTTTTGCATTTTTATCTGCAAGACGAACTGCTTCATCGTAGTTCATATCCGTAATAGAAGCATCGGAACCCTCAGCAAGAATGTTATTTAATCTTTCGATTGCAGAACCCTTTGGCATATAAACTACCGATTTCTGATTCAACTGATTTGCCGTCCAAGCAACACCACGTCCATGATTACCATCGGTAGCTGTAACAAATACCATGTCACCGGTTTTATCTTTTACTTCTTTTGAAACCATTTTGGTTGCTGTTAGATTCTTGATATCCGCTCCGATTTTATCTGCAATTAAGCGTCCAATCGCATAAGAACCACCTAATACTTTAAAGGCATTTAAGCCAAAACGAAAGGATTCATCTTTCACATGAATATCTTTCACACCAATTTCTTTTGCTAAGTTTTTTAGCTCTACTAAAGGAGTTTCGCTATATACCGGAAAACTAGCATGAAATGCATGAGCTTTGCTTGCTTCCTCATAGTTTAAAAAATCAATGTTTGATTTTTCATCGTTATTTCTTGGGTAAAATACACTTTTAAATGTTTCCTTCATAATACTTAACCTCAATTCTAGCGTATAACGCTTGTTTTATAATTGTATTTTTTACATACTGTTCTATAATATAATGATATAACACACAAAAATATGGGATACCGTATTGTGGAATCCCACAATCCAAGGGTGTGGAGTCCACACTAATCCAATGTAAATCCAATCTGCATTCAAAATTCAATCTGTATTCGAAATTCAATCTGCATGTAGATCAAAGTATACTTGCAGATTGAATAAATTGACTTTTTATTTTAACATTATTCAACCTGCAAGCGACTGACATCTGCTTGCAGATTGGAATATGCACAGGTGTTAATACTTAAATAAAAGCAATGATAACTAGGATTGTTTTTCCTTTGGTAAGATCAGATTTAATACGATAGCAATTAAAGCTACAATAACAATTTCACTTCCACCAAAAATCATTCTAACCACCTCCGGACAGCCGGCAAATGCACCAGGAGTCCTTGATAAACCTACCGCAAGTGCAACCGAAAGTCCGGCAATGGATAAGTTTCTTGGAGTTAAACCGGCTCCGGAAAGCATCCTGACGCCTGTCATCGCAATACTTCCAAATACTGTAATCGTTGCGCCTCCAAGTACCGGAAGAGGAATCGTTAAAAAGAGAGCCGCTAACTTTGGTATCAATGCAGTTACCATAATAATCAAGGCTGATACAACAAATACAATTCTATTTGTTACATTCGTCGTTACTACAATTCCTACATTCTGTCCGCAAGTTGCATTTGGAGTACCACCCAAGATAGCACCAATAGCACTTGTAATATTATTTCCGATAATACCACCTGATAATTCTTTATCGGTTGCTTTTCGGTTGAATGCTCCTGCCGTCGTAGCCTCAAACTGGCCAATATCTTGGATAGAATTAATCACAAATATAATAATCATGGATACAATTCCGCCAACGGAAAAACTAAGCCCAAAGTGAAATGGCTTTGGAAGTGCAACAATCGCCGCATCTGCAACTCTTGTAAAGTCTACCATTCCTAATATAGCTGCCACTGCATATCCTACAAGCAATCCCAAGAGAGTTGCGGATACTTTTAAGATTCCCTTGCAAAATTGCGAAAAGAATAATACAGAACCTAACGTTATCAAGGCTACAACCCAAGCCTTTGGAGTTCCAAAGATTGAGCTGCCTTCTCCTCCTGCCATGTACTTAACAGCAGTTCCATAAAGGGAAATCCCCACGGTTAATACTACGGAAGCCGTAACAATCGGCGGGAATAAAAATCTTATCTTTTTAAACCCAAGGCCAACTATAACACCAACCAAAGCACCTATGAGCTGCGCACCTAATACACCGGACATACCATCTGTCTTAACAATACTGGTAAGGGTAGGTATGAATGCAAACCCACTACCAATAATTACCGGAAGGTTACAACCAATTCCGAATTTCCCAAAAGCATGAATTAAAATTGCAATCGCCGCACATAGCAGTGAAGCTTGCATCATAATAACCAAATCACCACCGGCAATCCCTCCAGCCGTTCCAAGAATGGTTGGAACTGTAACACAGCCGACTACCATGGCTACTACATGCTGTAAAGCCAAAGGAATTACTTCACCGGCACCTAACGTTCTATTATCTTTTGCCATATCCTTACCCCGTAAAATTTATTGTTTTTGCAAAATCTATGAATCAGTGAACGACAATATGAGTTTATTTTCTGTATGCGGTACCGGAGATTGGAAGTGAGAATCTACGGTTTCCATCCACGCGGTAAGCCGCATGTGCAGCCGCAGGAGCAGTCGGCACAGTACAGATTTCTCCAATTCCTTTTGCACCATAAGCAAGTCCATTCGGATCATTTTTCTCTACCATAATTACTTCGATTTCCGGAGCCTGCGTTGCTCTAAATAGTCCAAGAGTACCGTATTTGGTTTTTACATATCCGTCTTCCATTACAAAATCTTCCGTTAATCCATACCCAAGACCCATTACGACTCCACCTTCAATTTGTCCGGAGCAAGCCTTTGGATTTACAACACGGCCGACATCATGAGCGGCAACTACTTTGGTTATCTTCTTTGTCTCATCCATAATCACTACCTGAACACCATAACCATAAGCAACGTGGCTGACAGGGTTTTTCTTATCTGCTCCCATCTTATCCGTTACACCGCTATAAAGCCCCTCAAAAACTTCACCTTCTAATTCTTCTAAAGTCTTTGTACTAAGTGCTTCTTTTAGTTTTTCGGCAGCACATCTTGTGGCTTCTCCTGCAAACAGTGTTTGGCGAGAAGCAGTTGTTGTTCCGGAGTTTGGTGTTGTTGCCGTATCGGCACGTTCATATACAATCTGAGATGGCTCTAAGCCTGTGGTTTCACATACCATACTTAGCATAACATTGCCAATTCCTTGACCAATACAGGCCGCAGAAGTTAAGATATGCACTCTGCCATCAGCAATCTTTAGATTACTGCGTCCAATGTCCGGTAAGCCAACACCAATTCCTGAGTTTTTCATACATCCCGCAATACCTGCATATGGACTGGATTCGAAGGCATCTTTTACTGCTTCTAAACATTCCACAAATGCGGTATCGTCCGATGCAATCTGACCATTCGGTAATTCATTTCCAGGACGTATTGCATTTTTATAACGGAATTCCCAGGCAGAGAGTCCAACCATTTCCGCAAGTTCATTCAAGTTTTGTTCCTGAGCAAAACAGCTTTGAGTTACACCAAATCCACGGAAAGCTCCGCCCGGTACATTATTGGTATATACGCAGTATCCTGTAACCTCAAGATTCTGATAATTATATGGTCCGCCGGCATGGGTACATGCTCTTTGTAAGACTGGTCCCCCAAGGCTTGCATACGCTCCGCAGTCAGAGATAATAGTTGCTTTCGTTGCGGTTAAGATACCATTTTCGTCACAAGCAGTGGTAATATCAATCTCCATAGCATGACGTTTTGTATGAATATTTAAGCTTTCCTGCCTGGAAAACTTAACTTTTACCGGCTTCTGTGTGATATAAGCCATTAATGCAGCATGGTGCTGAACACTCATATCTTCCTTACCACCAAATCCGCCGCCAACTAATTTTGTCTGACAGCGAACTAAGGAAGGATCAAGGTTTAACATTCTTGATATTTCATGCTGTTCATCATATACGGATTGGGAAGCGGTATACATTAGCAAACCCTCGCCATCCGGAATACCAATCGCACATTCAGGCTCCATAAAGGCATGATCCGTCATAGGTACAGAATAATGGTTTGTTACAACATATTTGGAATTTCTAATTGCTTCGTCAACATTTCCTCTGGAAATACTTTCTCTCGTCAAGACATTTCCTTTTTCATGTAACTTTGGTGCACCCTCTTTCATCGCCTCCACAGGGTTCGTCAGAGGTGTCAATTCTTCATAATCAACTTCTACCAGGTTTAAAATCTCATCTAAGGTTTCTTTTCTCTCTGAGGCAACTAGTACAATAGCATCTCCAATATATCTGGTCGTATCACCTTTTGCGATTAATACATCCCAATCGGGTACAATATGTCCGGTCTTATTAAAAGGAACCTCTTCTGCGGTCAGGATGCGCACACAGTCCGGATGCGCTAACGCTTTTTCTAAACGAATATCTTTTACAATTGCTCTTGGATATTTGCTTCGTAAGGCCTTTGCATAAATCATACCTTCTACTGTAATATCATCTACATATTCACCAGTACCAAGTACCTTTTCCTCCGCATCAATTCTTTTTAAATGTTCTCCAACCTTACCGCTTCCGATTTCCTTTGGAGCAGGCAAATTTTCACGGAACATCTTCGCAGCCAATAAAATAGCATCTTCTATTTTTACATAACCGGTACATCGGCAGATATTACCCATAATTGCTTTCTTTACATCTTCTCTGGTTGGCTCCAAATTATTATCCAGCAAGGATTTTGCTGAGATTACCATACCTGGAATACAAAATCCACATTGAACTGCTCCAGTATCTCCAAAAGCATATACATATACTTCTTTTTCCCGCTCGCTCAATCCTTCTACCGTGATTACTGACTTTCCAACTAGCTTAGAAAGGGTAAAGATACAAGCTCTCGCTTTCTTACCATCTACTAAAACGGTACAAGTACCGCAGGCACCTTCACTACAGCCATCTTTTGCTGATGTAAAGCCCAAATCATAACGAAGGAAATCTAAAAGCTTTTTATCTTCCTGGCTTTCATAAATCGAGCCGTTAATTTTCACTTGGTACATCATTACCTCCATTCTTGCGCACATTCTTAAGAAGAATGCCGCTCTTGCGTTCTTCCTGTGTGAGAATCACACTTGAAAACATATCTGCCTAGAAGCATGTGAAATTTATAAATTCTTAGGCGGCGTCTTTTGGTGCCTTAGAAATTCTCTTTACACTTACCTTTTGGACCAAATACATAGGTTCCTTGATTTTCTTTTACAATAACTCCATCCTTTACAACGCATTCGCCATTTACAAATACGTCTTTTGCCTGACCCTTTACCTTAAATCCCTCATATGGTGTATAATCAACATTTTGAATTTGTTTCCTCCAGGTAATCACACCTTCATAATCAGGAGAAAAAATAACAATATCTGCATCAGACCCGACTTCTAATGTTCCCTTGTCAGGATACATCCCATAACGCTTTGCCGGGTTTGCTGCCATAAGTTCACACATTTTCATGATATCAATACGGCCTTCTTCTACCAAATAGGTGTAGATCAGTTGTGGTCTATGTTCCACTCCCGGAGCACCATTTGGAATCTTACGAAAATCTTCTTTTCCTAACTCCTTGTCTCTCTTAAAATTAAAACTGCAATGATCGGTTGCTATCGTGTCAATCTCTCCATCCACAATTGCCTGAATCAGAGCTTTGTTATCCTCAGCTTTTCTTAAAGGAGGGGATATCACATATTTTGCACCTTCAAAGTTATCTAAATTGTAATAGTGATCGTCTAAAAATAAATACTGCGGACAAGTTTCTACCGTAATCGTTTGATTTCTTTTTCTTACATTTCTAATTTCATTTAACCCTGCAAGAGAGCTAAGATGAACAATATTAACCGGATGATTCGCTAAGGTACTGATATAGCCTAATCGATTGATCGCTTCCGCCTCCACATAATCCGGTCTTGAAGCCGGATGAGCACTTGGTGCAGTCTCATCGGCAGCTATCTTTTCTTTTGTTAATTCATTGATTAAAGCACCATTTTCACAATGTACTCCCAAAACCCCGTCAATTTCTTTTATTTTTTTTAAACAAGCAAGGATTTCGGCATCGTTAGAGATCAAATTATTATATGCCATGTACATCTTAAAGGAGGTAACCCCAAGTTCCGGCATCTTGCTCAGCTCTTCCTTCACGTTATCATTCCAATCGGTAATTGCCATATGGAAACGATAATTACAAGAGCTTTTATCCTTTGCTTTTTTCATCCAGATATCATAAGCTTCCTTTAAAGTTTGACCCTTTTCCTGTGTGGCAAAGTCTACAATCGTTGTAGTTCCGCCAACAACCGCTGCCTTCGTACCGCTGACAAAATCGTCCGCCGTATGTGCGGTTCCGGTATCCATATCAAAATGTGTATGACCATCGATGAATCCCGGGAAAACATAGCAGCCTGATGCATCATAGACTTCATCCCCGTCGTTAGGACTGATGCTTTCAGAAATTTCTATGATTTTATTATGTTGAATTGCAATATCTGCTTTTCGTATCTTTTCCGGACTTATTAAAGTACCATTTTTTATAATCTTCATATTTATTCCCGTCTGCGGCTCTGCCGCACTTAAAATCAATGGTTGAAATCACTTTTCTTTCAACCTTCCTCATTCTTGTGCTTATTCGTTTGTATTTTTGAAAACTGCATTTGTGTTTAGGATAACACAAACACAGTTTTCTTACTCCGATTCGTGTATAGAAAGGCTACAGTAAATACGGCTGCTGTTCTTTTAATGCTTTTATAAAGCTTTGGATTATATCCGGAGCGTCTGTAACAGGACACTCTTCTACCGTACCATCATACCGGTATACCAATTGATTACCTTTTACTGCAAACCCTTGATTTGCACTGTCCTCCAATTCTTCCCTGCCGGCAAATAAGGTGAGTCTATCCTTATATGGAGTACACATATCCGGACAGAAAATATAGCAGTTACCACATTCATTACAATAATCATCAATGTGAAGCATGCGTTTTACACCATCTACCATTAATGTTGTGTTTGCACGATTTGGACAGACATTGACACAGCTTCCGCAAGTGACCTTACATTCCACTCTCACGTTAACATTCTCACCAAAGGTAAGAAGTGATTTCTTGCGTGCAGCTTCTGTTTTTTTATAGTTTTTATCTTCGACCGCCTTCCTTGCAAGTTCTTCCAGCATGGATACATTAACGGTCTGATCTTTTGGAAATTCACATTCCTCTAAGAGGGCTGCAAGCTTTTTGATTACCTGATATCCGGTTGGTTTTAGCAGTACGGTTGCAACTGTAATCGGCCAGATACCGGTATTAAAAATGTCTTTTATGTTATTTGCATCTGCACCGCCGGAGAAGGACATTGGCAATTTACCATCAAACTCTTTCGCCAGTTTTGCAGCTACATTGATAGTTAGCGGATACAACGCTTTACCGGACATGTACATATCCTGACCAGGCAACTCGCTATTCTTAATCTTAACATGAAAAGTATTGGATAGTTTAACCCCAAATGTTAAACCATTTGCTTTCGCTAACCCCTGCATGTTTCTAATTAAGGCTACTGCATCTTTAAACTGTAAATCGCTGTCAAATCCATGAGTATCAAAGGATATATAATCATATCCCATCTCATCCATCGTCTTTCTAACAAACTCATAACCTAATAAGGTCGGGTTGCATTTTAAATATGTGTTAATCTTTTTATTGGTTAAAAGATGCGTAATAATACCTTCGATTTCATCACTTGGACATCCATGCATGGTAGATAATGTTATGGAATTGCACACCTTTGGAGAGATGGACTTAATATATGCTTCATCAAGGTTCTTAAATTCCTTCACATGCTCTAACGCCCATCTCTGACAAGCCTTCCAAGTTTCTGTGCCGGAAGCATCCTTTAGCCCTTCAATAAAATTATCGATTTTCTCAGATTGAATCCCTTCTAAGTTGTATCCTACGGACATATTGAAAATAAATTTATCCGGATCACCAAAACCATACTCTTTTGCTATTAATTTAATCGCATAAAAACCTTTGATATACTCTTCCAATGCTTGCGGTACATAAAGCTCCGTAGACCATTCTACATTGTAACATTCGTCATCTGCACGAATACAAGGCTTATCCACATGCAGGTCGTGTCCGTCTAAAATTTGAACAGTCTTTAGTTCGAAGAAACGGCTTCCTCCTACATAAGAGGCAATTAAGTTTTGTGCTAATTGCGTATGCGGGCCTGCTGCGGGCCCAAATGGGTTTTCCAGGCTATGATCAAATAAATTCAGTTCCTTTTTCCCAGCATGTGTATATAAATTGCTTACTCCATATACTGTATTATAGTTTTCTTTCTCATACATCACTCTTTCCATTAATTTATGGAAAGGGATTTGTACCATAATATCGCTCATATAATCCTCCGTTCTGCTGCTAATAACAGGAATAATTGTAGTTCACTTTTTGAAAATTGTTTCCCTTATCAGCGGTTTGCATTGATCCTTTGCCATAAATCAGCCGCTTCTCTTCTGCTTTCCTCCATTACTTCTTCTTTGTTGATATGAAGTAATTTACGATCCCTCATAAGAATCTCTCCATTACAGACGGTAGTGGTAACGTTCATACCATTCATTCCAAACAGAATGTGAGAATTTATATTATGTTCATCCATTGGTGTAATTGGGTCATAATCAATAAAAATAATATCTGCCGCATAGCCTTCTCTAATTTTTCCTAATGGAGTCCGGAAGAAGCGGTTTGCAATCTGAGCATTATGCTCAAATAGCATAGCCGGAATTTCACCCCAGGCACAGTTTGGATCTTGATGCATATGCTTTTGTAAAATGTTTGCTACTTTATAGCTTTCGAGCATATCATTGGTATATCCGTCCGTACCTAATCCAACGAGAATGCCTTTATGAAATATTTTTAAGACGTCAGGGGCACCGACGGCATTCCCCATGTTGCTTTCCGGATTATGAACCACCATAGTATCGGTTGCTTTCAATAAATCCATTTCCTTATCATCAATGTAAATACAATGTCCCGCTACTGTCTTAGGTCCAAGAATACCCATAGCATGTAACCGCTCTACAGTACGAACACCGTATTTTGATAGACTATCTTCTAAATCTGCCATGCCTTCCGCGATATGGACATGATATCCTGCACCTTCCTGATTTTGCTTTGCCACATAACGAAGAGTATCGTCACTGAGAGTAAAACTTGCATGAAGTCCCATTGTTCCTTTTATCATGTCCGTCGTGTCGCTATTTGCATAACGGATGAAGTCCACATTTTCCTTGACTGCTTTCTTCATCTCTTCTTCCCCGTTACGATCACTTACTTCATAACATAAGCAGGTTCGAAGTTTATATTCCTTTGCCACCTTCGCCAGCTCTATTAAGCTTCCTTCTGTTTTCTTATAACTTGCATGATGGTCAAATACGGTGGTGACACCGTTCTCTATACAGTTTAAATAAGTTACTTTTGCACTAACTTTATCATTTTCCAATGTCAAGTGATTATCTAGATTCCACCATAAGCCTTCTAAGATTTCTAAAAAATTCTTAGGATTATGGTTCTTTATGCTCAATCCTCTCGCCAAAGAGGAATAAATATGATTATGGACATTAAGGAATGCCGGCATAATAATCTGATTCTTTGCATCGATTATTTCAGCATCCGGATATTTATTCCTTAAATCTGTAAAATTTCCTACTTCTTTAATTAAGCTGCCGTCTATTAAAATACCGCCGCATTCCAGATAAGGATTCCTTAAATCTCTTGTAAATAATTTACCATTTCCTATTAAATACATCATAACCTCAATTCCGGCACTTTTTTAACTGCCGCGATACCAGTTAGCCTCCCATTTGCTAAATAACAGATCTTAATGAAACTTCTTAGCAAATGGGAAACAAATTCATAAGTTACAGAAATTATTTTGTTACTGCAATTACTTCAACTTCTACTAATACTCCCTTTGGAAGTTCTTTAACCGCAACGCAGGAACGTGCCGGCTTTCCGGTAAAATATTCCCCATAAACTTCATTAAATGCTGCAAAATTTCCCATGTCAGATAAAAAGCAAGTTGTTTTAAAAACATGTTCCAAGGTCGTATCTGCCGCTTCTAAAACAGCTTTTAAATTTTTCATAACCTGAAGAGTTTGTTCTTTAATACCGCCTTCTACTACTGCACCGGTTGCCGGGTCTAGTGGTATCTGACCTGAAGTATAGAGTACTCCGTTTACTACAAAAGCTTGGCTATAAGGTCCGATTGCTGCAGGTGCATTTGTTGTATTGATTATTTGCATAATTACATCCTCTTTTCTATGTCTTTTTTCGTCATTTTATCTACAATAAAATTATATCACTAAAAAATATTTCAGTCAATTGTATTTTTTTATTATTTTATTTCATTCTGTTATTAATTTTCTCTCTTAATAAAATAAGCTGCAACAACTAGCTTAGTCGGCCATAAAGTACAAAAAAAAGAAATAGATTGTATAATCCATTTCTTTTCTATTATCCCGAATAGTACTTAAACTATCACATGGGTTTATTTATTTTGTTCGAAGCCCTCTATCTAATCTATTGATTTTTTCTACACTATTTAATAGTGTCCTTCCTGCCTCTTAAATGCATATAAACAGTATTTTTACTAACATCCATAACTTTTGCCACCTTAACCACTGCATCTTTCATTCTAAATATGCCTTGATCATATAAGAGATTCACAATTTCTTTGTTTTTACAATTTGCAGATATGCTGTCATCGGACATTACCTGCCGGTAAGCTTCCGTATAAGCTTGTTCTATCAGCGCATCAACATCTACGGCAAAGTTTTCATTAATTACGGTATTGGCAGACTTATCAAGCATTTTAAATACCGGAAATGTTTCTGATAATGGAGTATCTACATGATAATTAATACAGACTAAGCCAATAATACGATGATGTTCACCATAAACACTGATTGTAGTAGAATAAAGAAGATTTCCTTTTTTGTTTTTTGATTCGTATGAAATATATCCATCCAGATTTTCATCTTGAATTTTATTCAGCATATTGAGTGCTAAATCTGTAATAGGAGCACCTAGCTTTCTCCCGGTATGGTGTCCATTTATAATTTTTATCACAGAGTTTTCGCAGTCCTCTAAACTATGTAATACAAACTCAAACCCTGTCCCTAAATAATCCGCCAGTCCATCTAAAAAACTACGATATGAGTTTAAAATAATCCGATCTGTAGCAGTTAATTTAATATTTCCGTTTTGCATAACTTCCCCCTATTGCACTCTCCAATTTTCAATCAAAGCTCTTTCGTTATTATATAAAAGGATGGTGTAAAATGCAATACACCTATTCTGTTATAATCTGTCTACAGCTAACGTGGAAATAAAATTACACGCCGCAATATTTTCAGCGGCTATCCCTTGCAGCTTTAGATTGTAAATTATTTCTATTGCTTTTTTTTGCAACTCTGAATTATCGCATTGGTTTAGGAGTATCTTAAAAGGAATATTTAATTGCTTACAGTAGCCTGCCTCAATTAATCTGGCTGCATCCTGTTCCGATATTTTATGTGCCGGCTGGCAGTCTAAAATCTCCGTAGCCAAATTCCACCGGTGACAGCATTCCATGATTGGCCTTGATAAGCAGGTTAATCCTGCTAAAATGATAACCAAATCCGTATTCTTTGGCAATACCGGCTCATGCTTGCCGGGAACTTTAATCGGAAGGCGTTTGGATCCATCCGCTTCTACCAATATATAATCGGAAACTGTTGTCATCCATTCATAAAAAGAATCTGACACTTTTGTCATCTTTCCATCCCCACATGGGATCCCAGCAACTGCAACGCCACTTAAATCAAGCATGCGCAGCAGCATTTCTTTGTCTTCTTTTAATACTCCATATGTGATAGGCAAAAACATATGAGTTGTCGTTGTAATAATTACTCTTTTCCCAAGAGAAGCTAACTCGTTTGCCAGCTGATAAATTGAGGTTGTTTTACCACCTGCTCCAACAAATGCTATCACCATTCTTTGAGTTAAATCTAGGTTAAAAGCTTTCCACATACTAGCTTGAGTTATTAGTTCTTCCGAACTATTTATTTGATAAAATTCCAAGAAAGGCTCCTCCATTCCGCTGCTGCTATGAATTTTGGTATCGGTACAATCCAATTCATATTAACTTTCTTTATGCCTCTATATCTCTAATTCATATATCTGATCATAGCTGATATGAGTTTCGTTCATGAAATTTTCCAATTCTAATCTTTTGTGCAAATCCACACTCCAAGCTAATCCACAGCCCGCTGTTATGCACCTTGGAACCGGAATTAACCTGCCGCTCAGCCCTTTTTCTTTGCAAAGCTTTTCCATTGCCATAGCACTTGTTGTATTACGAAAGGTGATGACAACTTTTTGCTCTTTTCTTCTCATTGCCGGCCTCCTATTGTTCTACTGCAAGCTTAGTGACTGCAGCTACGGCGATATCAATTTCTTCTTCGGTATTAAAATGAGAAAAGCTAAAGCGTACCGCCCCCTGCTCTTTCGTTCCAAACGCCTCATGCAGCAGCGGAGCACAATGCCCCCCGGACCTGGTATAGATGCCATATTCTTCTGCTAATTGATCACAAACCCCACCGGAATCATAGTCTGCAATGTTAAACGTGACGATTGCAGCTCGATTCCTTGTAGTAAAGTCACCATAGATTTTAATATTCGAAACATTTTTTATTCCTTCATAAAACTGCCACATTAGCTTCTGTTCTTTCTCTCTTATCTGCTCGACTCCTTTCTCTAGGATATAGGCTATACCGGCATATAAACCTGCGATTCCAGGTCCATTTAAGGTACCGGCTTCCAGACACTCCGGCATAACATCCGGATGAGTTTTAGAAAAAGACAAAAAGCCGCTGCCACCTGTTTTTAGCGGAGATATTACGATCCCATCCCGCACATAAATACCGCCGGTCCCCTGAGGACCAAGAAGTCCTTTATGTCCGGTAAAGCAAAGAACGTCGATATTTTGCTCCTCTACCTCAATCGGAAAAACCCCTGCTGTTTGTGCGGCATCTACGACAAACAGTATATTTTCTTCCTTGCAGAGCCGTCCTATTTTTTTTATATCAAGTAAATTGCCTGTTAAATTAGAACTATGGCTGCAAATAACCAGCCTTGTATTTTTTCTAAAGCTTTGCTTGATCTCTTCTACGTTGATATTTCCGGATACATCGCTTTTTATAATGGTTAATTCTACTCCCTTTGCTTCTAATTCATAAAGAGGACGTAATACACTATTATGTTCCAATTCCGTCGTGATAACATGATCTCCTTTATGCAGCAAACCCTTCATTGCAATGTTAAGGCTTTCTGTTGCATTGGATGTAAAAGCAATACGGCTAGCTTCCTTAACCCGAAATAATTTAGCAAGGAGTTCTCTCGTTGCATAAATAACCCTTCCAGCCTCTAAAGAAGCCGCATGAGAGCCTCTTCCGCAATTTCCCATATTTTTTACCGCAGCATAAACCGCATCTGCTACCGAATCTGGCTTTTGTAAACTGGTTGCGGCGTTATCAAAATATATCATTGCATTCTCCTTTACTTTCGAAGATTCTTAATTCTACATAAATACAGGATGGATTCTAACACACTTCCACCAATACAGCGGGCTTTGTCTGAAATAGTAAAGCAATTTTTCTTCTCCTCGATTCTAGGGTCAATGTCCGCTATTTTTAGTCCCTTAACTACCGGATATCCGTCTTTTATGATACCCCTTAAAATACCGTCAATGCTTGCCTCAACCTTAGTATCTCCAATAAAAGCGATTGCTTGTCCCTTTGTTACGGTATTGCTGATATGGCTTATATTTTTTATTATACCGGCAGCAGGACTATGAATTACTCTTTCTTTACCAAATCCACCTATGATTCCCGGAATTCCAGTATTTTTTGCTGCAAATCCCTCCCAAAGAATTCTGCCTAAATCATGCCCTCTTTGAGTTTCTATTACGGCATCGGCATCAACACCCGCTTCAAATCCTGGTCCTATTGCTACTGTTATCGGTGCCATTGCTTTCTTAGTACCGAGGTTTTTCTTCGCCAATATTCCATCAACCAAAGCCAATGGTTTTATATAATTTAAGATACTGCAATTCTCATCCCGGATTATTGGAATCTTCCCTTTTGATAAGATATGGTTGATATCCTCAAAATGAGCTGCCTTTTTACACACAACCCCCTCTACAATTACTTCTTGCTCATACATTGCTTCAGAAAAAGCAACTTTTCTACGAATTGCAGAAGGTTTCTCAATCTCTAATATAACAACCGGAAACCCACTTCTAAATAGCTTATGAATGGTTCCGGTTGCAATATCTCCGCCGCCGCGTACAATTATTATATTATCCATTCTCTAACATCCTTCCGGTGCTTTATCACCTATAATAATGCAGCATTTTGTAAACCCAAAAAATAATTATATCCTTCTTTTACCAGCATATTTTTAGTTTGTCTAAGTCTATCATAAACTCTTACTCTTAAGGCTTGATTATCTTCGTTGCGTTCATCATTATTTCTGCAATCGCATACATATTGGTAACAGTGCCAACGGACAATTTGTCGGATATTTCGTAAAAGTTTAGACAAGTTCCACAGGTTAATATTTCCACTCCTTGGGATTCCAAGAGTTTTAAATCTCCTAAAGAATCTGACCCTTCTACTGATAATTTTGCTCCGCCGTTAAAAAGTATCACTGTTTTAGGAAGTTTCTCTAATTCTGTAAGTGCATAGATAAAACCTTTCATTAAGGTTTTTCCAAGCTGCTCACTGCCTTCTCCCATATGCTCTGAGGACAGTACTACTACAATAGCCTCTTCTTTTGCATCCGGATAGCATTCATTTGCTGCTTTGGTTAACAAAAGCTCTTGCTTAGAATTATTGTTTTGGTTATTTATTCCTTCCAATCCTTGCTCCGTCAATTCTATTTTTACAGCATAATGATCCTGTGCTAACTGTTTAGAAGAGCACTTAAGCTTCTTCTGGTTTGCCATTTTAGTTAGATTCTGAACTGCAATTTCATTATCTACATAAACCTCAAGCATACCGTCTGTCAAATCTTTCAGCATCTTTTTTGTCTCAATAACCGGAAGGGGACATTGCATTCCTCTCGCATCAATTAATTTATTCATTCCCTTTATCCTTTCAGCAAATTAGATTTCACTATATTACAATACCTATCTATATTTAACAATACTATTGGTTTTGTATCAATAACATAGACACAAAAATTTGACTTCCTATACAGCAGGTATTTGGAGCCCCATCATTAATTGCAAAATAAATCCAGTGTCCGTTATACCAGAATTCGGTGTAGGAAAACTTCAGATATAGTATATTGACTTAATTGAAGTCAACTTATACTATGATTATTTCCTTTTCTTTTAGCGCGGTAATCTCTCCAATGATACCACATGGCATCTGAAGGCTTTTAAGCTCTTCTAATATCTTACTTGCAGCTTCGGGATTTACGCTAAATAAAAGCCCTCCGGAAGTCTGAGGATCAAACAGGATTTCTTGCAATGCAAAATCATCTGTCTTAAACTCAATGTAGCGTTCAACAAAATTACGGTTTCGCTGGCCGGCTGCCGTTAATAAAAATTCATTGGCATAATCATAGGCTTCTTTAATGTAAGGAACTGATTTACTATGGATAACCGCAGTAAACTCGTTTTGGAGCATTTCATGAAGATGCCCTAAGAGTCCAAATCCTGTCACATCCGTGCAGGCATGAATCTCATATTTTCTAATAATTTGAGAGGCATATTTATTTAATGTGGACATTGATTTAATCGCCTTCTCCATTGCCTCCTTGGATGCTTCTCCTACTCTGCCTGCAGTTGCTATAATTCCAACCCCAAGCGGTTTAGTAAGTATTAATTTATCCTTCGGCTTTACTCCTGAATTTTTAAATATTTTATCCGGGTGTATGGTACCGGTAACCGACAGACCATATTTGACATCTATATCCGATATTGAATGGCCTCCTGCAAGGATTCCGCCTGCTTCCATCACTTTTTCATTACCACCGGTTAAAATCTTACCTAAAATATTTAAATCCATCTTCTCCGGAAAGCATACGATATTCAATGCTGTTTTTACATCCCCGCCCATAGCATAGATATCACTTAATGCGTTGGCAGCCGCGATTTGACCAAAAGTATAAGGATCTTCCACCATCGGAGGAAAAAAATCCAATGTCTGAACAATCGCTACCTCGTCTGAAAGCCGATATACTGCTGCATCATCAGAACCTTCAAAACCAACCAGCAGATTAGGATCCTTTGCTTTTGGTATTTTATCAAGAACGTGCTTTAGCACCTCGGGACCTAATTTAGCGGTACAGCCACCGCCTTTACAAAATACAATTTCTTTCTCCATTCCTTAGCTCCTAATCAACCATAAAATCTTCAATTAATACGGTCATAATTCCACCGCATACCATACCTTCTTCTTCCGCAGCCTCTCCGGTTAAATCAATGTCAACTATTTTAAACGTATCGGAACCAATCATTTGTCTTGCCTGTCCTATTACCGCTGCCTCGCTGCAACCTCCGCCAATACTTCCCAAAATCCTTCCATCCCGGTACACGGTCATTTTTGCACCGGCTCCTCTTGGTACTGATCCTTTCGTGTGAACAACCGTGATAACTGCTTTTGGAACATCGGTTTCCTCTGCCAATACTTGTAATACTTCATAGTCCATATCAGAACAATTTCTCTTTTTCGTATCCAAACCACCTAAGCGCTTGTGGGAAATTAGCTCTGCTAAGATAGAAATTGCAATCTCTTCCGGAGTAATAGCCCCAATTGCTAAGCCTATCGGAGTGTGAACCCTGCTTAAGCGGTCATGATTGCATCCCTGGGCTTCTAACATCTCTTTTACAATGGCAGTTCTTCGCCTCGATCCAATCATACCGACATAGCTTGGTTCCTCTCCCTGACAGATACTTTGCAAACAAGCGCTGTCGTACCGATGACCCCTTGTTATAATTACCACATAATCTGACTCTTTTATCTTTAACTCCTTCATTGCATGCTCAAAATTATCGCACAGAACCTGTTTCGCCAATGGAAACCTTTGCGTATTAGCAAAAGAAAGTCTATCATCTACAAGAGTCACTTGAAAACCTGTTTTTGCTGCAAATTCAACAAGAGGAATTGCGATATGTCCGCCACCTAGAATAACCAGGCGTTCTTCGGGATAATATGGTTCTGCTATTGTCTGTTCCTCCCCTTGCTTTAAGTAATGCGGTATTCCATCCTCTAAGGATTCCTTTATTATCTCATCCAGATTTGAATCAAAGACTAATTTTCTATACAAACCGGTTCCAATCTTTCCTTCTCTGCCAATGATATTAGAAACCATGCAGACTTTCTTCCCATTATGGATACTATCAAAGATTTCACCGTAAATATTTCTGCTCATTTTCCTCCTCATTTCCGTGCTGCCATTTGCACCTTCTAAGTTTGTGGATGCAGCACAGGCACAAATTTACTGAGTAAAAGATTTCTTTCAGCATATAATCTTTACTGTCAAAGCTTGTATCAAAAAAACATAGACACAAGCCTCAGTGCTGAATGTATTTTATACTAATCTAATTTCCCTGTCTATGTCAAACATTATTGCGATTGAAAATAAAATGAAGCAATGCATTACTTGTCTATGCAAACATTATTGCCGATTGAAAATGAAATGAAGCAAGGTATTGTATAAGACAAACACTATTCCAATAAAAGAATATCTTCCGAAGCTACCGTCAGAAAGGCCGGAGTACTTTCATGAAGACCGCTGCTTAGTTGGCTTTTACTGATTTTCCACCAGAGCACCGGTTCTTTTTGGTTCGTAAAATTGATTGGTACTTTCTCATCTTCCCATTTTTTATCGGAGAACTTAATCGTATTTTCTGTCTTGATATTCTTATTATCTTCTATTTGCATCAGCACATTCCACTCAAAAGGAGCTTCTGCAATTTTATAAATCTGACAGGGTATGAGATTTCGTTTATCTTTCGGCTCATAACAAGCCTTAAAATCATGAGCTCTAATCCCAATATGAGTTAAGCCCTCTGAGATATTTGCCTTGACCGTCAAAATACATCCCCAATCCGTAGCTTGTACCTGATTGTCTGAGATTCTAACCGCACGTGAAATATTTTTACATCCGGTCAGCCTGGCGGTCTGAACTTTTTGGGGACATGCAAAGATTTTTTTTGTTTCTCCGGCTTCTAATATCCTGCCCTTCTCAAGTACAATAATATCTTTGCAAAATCGATATACCTCATCTCGGCTATGCGTAACCATAATAGAATTGCCTGGGTATTCCTGTAATAAATCCTGCAGCTGAATCTGCAATTCTTCTTTCAGATAACTATCCATCGCAGAAAATGGTTCATCGAATAATAATACATCCGGCTCATATGCAAGCATTCTAGCCAGTGCTACTCTCTGCTGCTGGCCGCCTGAGAGTTTATGTGGATATTGGTCTTCTAGGCCCTTAAGCTTAAAGTTCTCAATCATTCTCAAAATTATGTTGTCTTTCTCTCTTTTTGATGCTTTTATGCCAACCCCAATATTCTCATAAACCGTCATATTAGGAAATAATGCATAATTTTGAAACAAATATCCTACTTTCCTCTGCTGCGGAGTAAGGTTAATCTTTTTTTCAGAATCATACAGAACTTTTCCATTCAGCTCAATATAGCCTTTCTCCGGAGTAACGATCCCTGCTATACTTTTTAAAGTCATACTCTTACCGCATCCGGAGGCTCCAAGAATCCCCAAACACGATTCCTTGGATTCAAAATC
This sequence comes from Bacillota bacterium, assembly GCA_023457255.1. Classification (GTDB taxonomy): domain Bacteria; phylum Bacillota; class Clostridia; order Lachnospirales; family Lachnospiraceae; genus Lachnoclostridium. Next base: position 106,208 of record JAEWMB010000018.1, read on the forward strand.
AACCTTTAAAGTAAAATTTTTTAATTTTTTCTCAATATGAACAACTAGACTCATCTCTTTCCCTTATTCCGGCGAATCTACTTACGCCTGATATGATTTAAAATTGGAGTAGAAACAACTGGTTGAAAAGATGATCTTTTCAACCAGAATGCTATTCTATCTATGTTATTATTGATTCCTTCTATTTTCTACTCTTATTTAACGATAAATAATTCATAAATGCAATCATAATAAATGATATTAGTACCAAAATAATTACATAACGATAAGCAAGATTCAAATCACCTGCTGCCACTGCCGAATACACTGCCATAGGCAAAGTTCTTGTTTTACCTGCAATATTACCTGCTATCATAGCCGTCGCTCCAAACTCTCCCAACCCTCTTGCAAAGGATAAGACAGCTCCGGATAAAATCCCTGGTAATGCATTCGGTAACAGTATCCTTCGAAATATCTTTCCTTCTGACATCCCAAGTGTTCTGGCTGCATAAACCAAATTAGTATCTACCAGTTCCAAGGCTCCTCTGGCGGAGCGGTACATCAATGGGAAAGAGAGGGTAACTGCTGCTAACACAGTAGCCCACCAGGTAAACGTAATCTTTAACGCAAATTGATTCAGTAAGAATTCTCCTACCGGGCGTTTCACACCAAAAATAGATAGAAGAAAAAATCCCGCTACCGTAGGCGGTAACACCATAGGTAGGGTAAAGATCCCATCGATAATAATTTTTAATCTTTCATTTCTCATAGCATATACCATTTTCCCGGCAGCCAAGCCAAGAAAAAAAGTCATTACAATGCTAAGAGATGCTGTTTTTAAAGAAATCAAAATAGGTGAATAATCCATGTTAACTCCATTCTTCTGCCAAAGATAAGTGGTATGCCATTATACTTTGCTAACATTGGTTTTGTATGGAGTTCTTATTTAGCTAAGAATCCGTATTTTTCAAATACCGCTTTTGCCTCCCCGCTTTGAAGGAATTCAACATATAGTTTTGCTGCTTCTTTCTTTTGCGAAGCACTGACAATACCAATTGGGTATATAACAGGAGCTTTTAAAGTCCCATCCGGCGCATTGGCTACAACAACTACTTTGTCTGTGGTTGCTGCGTCTGTTGCATATACGACACCCGCATCTGCACTTCCTTCCGCAACCCAATTTAATACCTCCGTTACATTCGTGCCAAAACTTGCTTTTTCTTCTACCTTACTAAAAATTCCTAAATTATCAAAGATTTCTTTCGCATATTGACCTGCAGGTACGCTAGCCGGGTCACCAATTGCAATCTGATCGGCGTTCAGTATATCATCAAAGCCGGTAACCTTTGATTCTACATTATTTGGTACAATAAGAACGACTTTATTTTCTAATAACTGAATAATGGTATCTTCCTCTATCATACGTTTCTCTTTTAAAGCATTCATCTGCTTCACAGCGGCAGATAGAAAAACATCTGCTTCCAATCCTTCTTCAATTTGAGTCTGAAGCTTACCCGAACTATCATAAGTACCCTCTACTGTAATCCATGAATGCTTGTCCTGAAACAAGGTCTTTAATTCTTCTAAGGATGGCTGCATACTAGCTGCTGCCGCTACTAAAATCGTTACTGGTTCTTGATTCTCTTCATTTTTGTTCGTTTCCTTGTTCCCTGGGTCTTCCGATTGATTGGTATTACCTGAATTATTACCATCCCCTTTCGAATCACCCTCGGACTTTTTTGCACAGCCCACTGCTAATATCATCATGCTGATTACTAAAATAACACTTAAAATTCTCTTTTTCATTGTTTTTCCCTGAACTACTCCATCTGTCTTGCGCATTCTGATGCAGAACCCTTTAATATCTTAAGTCCATGCTCCAGCTCTGATAAAATAACATCCATACTTTCCTTTACTGCCTTGGGACTTCCAGGCAGATTAATAATCAAGGTGCGGTTACGAAGTACAGAAACACCGCGGCTTAACATTGCCCGTTTGGTAATCTCCATAGAATAGGCACGAATCACCTCTGCAATTCCCGGCACATTTCTTGTTGCAACAGCTAAGGTTGCCTCAGGAGTAACATCTCTAAGTGATAATCCGGTTCCGCCTGTCGTTAAAATCAAATCCAACTGTCTTCCATCCGATAATCTTATCAATTCTCTTTCAATCCGAGACTGTTCGTCGGGTAAAATAAGAGACTCCACAACCTCATAGCCCTGCTCCTCTAATATGGATGCAAGCAGCGGCCCGCTTTTATCTTCTCTCTCTCCTTTAAATCCCTTATCACTTAAGGTAATCACAGCCGTTTGAAACGGTCTGTTTTTTGGCTCCAACATTCTCAACTCATCACCTACACAGATTGTTCCTGCTGAGATGACCTTCGCAAAAACACCCTCTCTTGGCATAATACAATCACCCATCTTATGATAAATCTGACAATGTGTATGACATTCCTTCCCTATCTGTGTCATCTCAAGCACAACATCATTACACTGAAACCTTGTCCCTACCGGAAGATTTCTAAAATCAAAGCCTTCTACCACCAGATTCTCACCAAAGGCCCCAAAATCAATCTCGGCACCCCTGCTTCTGAATTCTTCGGTTTTTTCAAAGGATAATAAACTAATTTGCCTGTGCCATTTCCCGCCGTGCGCATCACCTGTTATCCCCCAGTCTATTGTAAAATCCGCTTTATCTATGCAATGCTTCTGTGTACCGCGACACTCGCTTATGCATATCGCTTTCACTATTCCCATTTGCGTCAGCCTCCTATCTTAAACATTTCACTTTTTTCTATATGAGTTGACTCATTTAACTGATTATTAAAGTCCTGATTTTTCCTATTAAAGTTGTGTTCCAAGGGTTTCTTTTTAATTGCATTTGACAGCAGATTCGTCAATTCCTTGTCAGAAACACCACTTCGCATCGCTGCCATTAAGTCGATGCCATCACCAAAGCACAGACATGGTTTTAAAAAACCCCTGGAAGTCAGGCGTATACGATTACAGGCGGAACAAAATTTATGACTGATTGCATTAATAAATCCAATATTCCCCTTCCATTCATCAGAGGTAATATATTCCGCAGGACCAAACCCTCTTCTCTTTTTTTGGCTGGCTATATCCGGATACTTTTCTTCAATTTTACTTTTAATCTCTTCACCCTTTATCGGCTCATATTCTTTTCCATAGCCGATTGGCATCATTTCTATAAAACGCACATCCACAGGTAATTTAACTGCTAAATCTGCGATATCCATAAGTTCCTCTTCATTTACACCCTTTTGCGGGACGCAATTGATTTTTGCAGGAATGCCCGATTCTATTAACTTCTGCAATCCATTCCATACTTTATAATATTCCTCACGTCCGGTAATTTTCTTAAAAGTATCTGGATTTAATGTATCCAGGCTGACATTAATACCATCCAGCGGTATCCTGGCTAATTCCTCTATATATTCTTCTAAAAGCACTCCATTTGTCGTTAAAGTAACATATTCTATCCCAGGGATTGCTTTGATCTCTGCGATTAATTTTACTGCATCTTTGCGTACCAGGGGTTCTCCGCCGGTAATTTTTATCTTTCGGATTCCCAGTGAGGAAGCGCTGCGGCAAACTCGAAGAATTTCTTCATAAGTTAATATCGATTCATGCTCTAGCTTTTCAATATCTACCGGCATACAATAGGTACATCGTAAATTACATCGATCTGTAATTGAAATTCTCATATAATCAATTGATCTTGCATATTGGTCCTTCATTTTAGCCTCTATTCCGGCACATTAGCCCCTTTTATATCATGCCTGACAATTACGTATTGCAGGCGGAAACTTTTCGGTGATTAAAATATCCGCTTTTACCGCCTTTTTTTTCAGCAAGATAAATAGCCCCTATCTCCATCGTTTTATCAATGGCTTTGCACATATCATATATCGTTAATAAGGCTACGCTAACTCCAGTCATGGCCTCCATTTCCACACCAGTTTTTCCTGAAACCTTTACAGTACAAACCGTTTCAATTTCGGAACTGTCTTCCAGCATGATAAACTCTATGGATACCTTGGTTAGATTTAGCAGGTGGCACAATGGTATCAATTCCGAGGTCTTCTTTGCTCCCATAATTCCTGCAATTCTGGCAACTCCAAGAACATCTCCTTTTTTAGCCGTACCATGCTTCACCGCATCGAAGCATTCTTTGCTAACTTTAATTCTCCCTATGGCAACAGCTTCTCGTTCTGTGATTTGTTTCTCACCTACATCAACCATTACTGCATTACCATTCTGATCAAAATGAGTAAAGTCCATCGTTTTCTCCAATCTATTTTGTACACTACCAGCCCCTGCCAAATCCGCAATTAGGGAAGGTGCAGATGTCGCAGGACAAGCAAAGACCACCATGTCCTAATTTTGATATTTCTTCATAAGTAATTCTCTCTCCGGCCATCAGCCTTGGCAGCATCAAATCAAAGATGGTTCGCTTGGAATACATAACACAGCCAGGAAGTCCGATGACTGGAATATCCCCTTGATAGTAAGATAGCAGGAACATAGCTCCCGGTAATACCGGTGCACCATAAGTTATGATTTCTGCACCTGTATTTTTGATTGCCAGAGGTGTTTTATCATCCGGATCAACACTCATTCCGCCGGTACAGATAACAAAATCGGCTCCTCTATTAATTAGGCTTACAATAGCTTCTGTTATTTTTTCATGATCATCGTTTAGTATCACATGTTCTATTAACTCTGTACTATATTCCTTTAGTTTATTTAAAATAACCGGTGTAAACTCATCCTTAATTCTTCCGTAAAATACCTCATTCCCGGTGGTAATAATTCCAACCTTTTTATGGAGAAAGGGCTTTACTTCAAGTATCTTTTCCTCCCCTGCCAGTTTTTCTGCTCTCTCCATTTTTTCTTCTTCTATGATAAGCGGTATAATCCTGGTACCTGCCAGTTTATCTCCTTGCTTTACCGGAAAATTACCGTGCCTGGTCGCAATCATCATCTCCCCCAGGAAGTTAATCTTATTCAACAGTTCTGTCTTTACTTTGAAAAGCCCGTCACACTCCGCATAGAGATCGATTTTTCCCTCTTTCACACCGCTTCTTTCAATATGGTCACCCTTGCAGATAGAACATAGGATTTCTGCACCTTCATTCTCATGGAGCATTCCTTCTTCTTTTTCCCATATATACAGATGATCTTTCCCTATCGATAATAAGACCGGTATATCCTCCTTTGTTACAACATGTCCTTTACGAAAGATAGCATCCTTTGTTACCCCTTTTATAATTTGAGTCATATCATGACATAATACATGTCCAACTGCATCTTCTGTCTTGATTAATTTCATATAGCTTGCCTCCATTTCATCTTCATCGCACACAAATGTGCATAAAAAGTTTGTGCCATGGATTCCCGGCACAAAGCTTCCTGATTTCTATATACAATTCCCTGCATGCAGATGACCAGTGAGAATTGCTAAATATAAAACTGACAGCAAAATTCAATGAATTTTTTTGCCAGTCGATCTAATTTCTTGCGCTTTGCATATACAATATAAAGACTTCTTTTTACTTCTTCCTCCATTGGTTCATATAGCAGAATTTTTCCATCCTCAACATAATCTTGTGCCGCTTTCTTCGACATAATGGTTATCCCCATGCCTCTGCTGACTGATTTTTTTATAATTTCCTGATCATTGATCAAGGCTACTACGTTTAGTTTCTGTATATCAATATTTCTTGATTCTAAAAACCGTTCCGCAGTTTTCTTTGTACCAGAGCCATTCTCCCTTAAAATGATAGGCTCTTTCATTAAGTCCTCAAAAGAACAATTTCCTTCCAACAGCTCTTGATAGTGTCTTTCATTTGGAGTAACTATAACCAATTTATCCTCATAAAAAGGGATATAACGTAATCTGTCATCCTTGATTTTCATACCCACAAAACCAATAACCGCCCTATGTTTTAATATCTCTCCGGTTACATGTTCGCTATCCCCTTGATTTATGATGAAACGTACGTTCTCCTGTTGTTTTTGAAACGCATGAATCAATTCCGGTAATATATATTGAGATGGAATAGTAGAACCTGCTATATCAATTCTTTGCTCTTCTTTTCTCTCTCTTCCAAAGCCTTGATATAATTCCTCCTTGATTGCCAAGATCTCCTTTGCATATTCATACAATCGTTCTCCATCTACGGTAGTCTGCACATTTTTCGTAGTACGATCCAAGAATTTTAAATTAAACTCTTTCTCCAATGATACAATATGGGAACTCACAGTTGGTTGAGTAAGATATAGTTTTTGCGCTGCTTTTGAAAAACTTTGCAATTCCACAACATTAACAAATGCTTCTAGCTGCTTTAATTCCATATAATGTACCCACTTTCAGTCAATAGTCGACGCTATCAATATAACATACCCAATTGCCAGAATCAATTCATTTATAGATTTTTTCTATAAATATTTTTGTAGCATATAGATTATGAATTTTACCAAAGCATACATCTATGCTAGAATTCTTATACATTGATATATTTTAAGTATCAATAGTATGAATTTTTGTCCTATCTACAAAGATAAATGAAATATGCATTGTAAAGTATACTAGTACATTTGACTGGTAAGCAAAGGAATGAGAGGTTTATTAAATGAATACAAAACAAGAACAGTATGTTGAAACAATAAGAAAAACAGCAGAGGATTATTTTAGCAAAGGTGAATTCTTCTGTTCCGAATCAGTTGTAAAAACAATCAACGATGCCTTAGGAAAGCCATATCCGGATGAGGTAGTAAAGTTAGCTTCCGGTTTCCCTATTGGACTTGGCAAAGCCCAGTGTTTATGCGGTGCCGTATCAGGCGGAGAAATGGCACTTGGAATGATCTACGGCAGAGTGCATGGTGAATCAATGAATCCCAAAATGCTTGAATTAGCCAAAGCACTTCATGATTATATCAAAGAAGAATACCATTCTTTATGCTGCCGTGTAATCACCCGCCAATGGAGCGGGGATAACTTCCAATCCCCGGAAAGAAAGCAGCATTGCGTCGCAATTACCGGTAAGGTTGCCCAATGGGTCGCTGCACAATTTATTGAAGATGGCATAATTAACGTGGAAGAATAAAGACGGAGGAATCGTATGAATCACTTATTAAAGAAAATTCCGATGCCTATTACAGGACTTATGCTTAGCCTTGCTGCGCTGGGTAATTTAGTTCAATCTTATGGTGAAACATATCGAACCATATTGGGCGGACTATCCTTTGTGATTTTTATCATTGCGACAATAAAGTTCGTGTGTGATTTTTCAGGACTAAAAAAAGATTTATCCACACCGGTGGGTGCTTCTATTTTTCCAACCTATACTATGGGTGCAATGCTGTTAGCAACTTATGTAAAGCCATATCATCAGGGTGCTGCATTTGGCTTTTGGACCGCTGCTATCACGCTTCATATTATTCTCATTATTTACTTTACACTTAAATTTGTGAAGCACTTTAATATGATGGAAGTATTCCCAAGCTGGTTTATTGTATACGTCGGTATCGCTGTTGCTGCCGTTACCGGTAAAGCCTTTTCTCCTGCGGTTGGACAATGGAGCTTCGGATTTGCACTCCTTAGTTATTTAATTTTAATTCCTATTATAGGAAAACGTGTACTATGGATAAAGAAAATTCCGGAGCCGGCACTGCCAACCCTGATCATCTTCTCTGCCCCTGGTTCCTTATGCTTAGCCGGATACATAAATTCTTTTGAGACAAAGCATATGTTACTATTGGGATTTTTATTACTGCTCTCGCAAGTCATATATCTTTTAGCAGTCATAAAATTAGCACAATTGCTTCAATTAAAGTTTTATCCTAGTTATTCGGGATTTACGTTTCCATTAGTAATCTCTGCCATCGCTTTAAAATCGAGTAATGCTTTTCTGATAAATCAGGGCTATTCTACCGGCTTTTTATCAATTTTGGTAAAAATAGAAGAAATCATCGCTGTTTGTATTGTTTTCTATGTTTTAATACGTTATTTATGCCATATTGTAAAACATAATAAGACAGCTTAATTCCGCCCTTTCGCAAATAAAAGCTGGAAAGGGAGCGCTGCAAAATAGCCGATTAGTTAGAAGCCGTCAAGGTTAAATACCAACCTTGGCGGCTTCTAACTTACAATATCTGATTCACAGGCCAAGATGGCTTTTTCCCGCTAAGAACTTCATCAATGCCAATTGCCGCATCCAAACTCATCCTTTCCATAGCCTCTTTCGTTAGTGCCGCGCTATGAGGGGTTACAATCACATTATCCAGACGAAACAACCTTGATAACGTCTCCTGAAAGGGCTCGTCTTCAAAAACATCCAGACCTGCTCCTGCTATCTTATGGTCCACTAGAGCATGGTATAAATCATCTTCGTTCACAATACCACCCCTTGCAGTATTGATTAAAACGGACTCCGGTTTCATCAGGAATAACTTTTTAGAATCTATAAAACCCTGTGTCTCTTTGTGAAATGGAATATGCAGTGAGAGAAAATCCGATTGCTTTATAAGTTCCTCTACCTCCTCCATTACAGTTATATAATAAGGAACAGCTTCTTTTTTTAGTCTACTTCCGTACGCAAGAACCTTCATCCCTAATCCTAATGCTGCTTTCTTAGCAACATTACTTCCAATCCTCCCAAATCCTATAATACCCAGAGTCATACCTAAAACATCTCTGCCCGGCAGCTTATTTCTGATCTCATAGTTTCCCCGTCTTAACTCTCTATCTGAAATTATAAGATTCTTCGCACAAGCTAATAATAGCATTATAGTATGCTCTGCTACCGAATTAGCATTTGCTAACGGGGTATAACAAACCTGTATGCCATGGGCAGCTGCAGCGGCAATATCTATATTGTCATAGCCAACTCCATGTCTTCCTATAACTTTTAAATGGGGTGCTGCAGAAAAAATCTCTTTCGGGCATGAAGCGGTACGGAGTAAAAGACCACTGCAATCACCAATATTGTTACGGATATTTTCCGTCGAACTATCCTGCAATATTCGCAGTTCGTATCCTTTTTCTTGTAAATAGTTTTTTCCTGATTTATCCACATCTTGTGGTATTAAAATAATCTGCTTCATTCCGTGTCCTTTTGCTTCCTAATATTCTGACTTCTTTTTCCTCAGTCCATACTTTTCGCAGGGAAACCTAACGGAAGGGAAATTACATTCCCAGTTTTCATTTCTCTACCGTCCTTAACAATCATTTAAACAATTCTATTTAACTCTCCGGTTTCCGAATCAATAATGAAACCATAAACCATCACCGTTTCTGGAATGAAAGGATGTTTACGTACTAATTCCACCGATTTCTTTATTGATTCCTCTAAGTCGATAAAACCTCCCAGCCAAGAATCAAAATCAATTCCGCAATACTTCACCATACCAATATTATTTTGTGAGATTCCATGCTCTCCCATCTTCTTAACCATCTTTTTACTGTCTGTATATCTAGCTCCGCAGTCCGTATGACCTATTATCAATATTTCTTTTACATCGAGTTCATATACCGCTATTAATAAGCTTCGCATTACACTGCCAAAGGGATGTGAAATAACTCCACCTGCATTTTTAATAATTTTAGCATCTCCATTTTTTAATCCCAAAGATGCCGGCAATAATTCCGTTAATCTGGTATCCATACAGGATACAATTGCTATTTTTTTCTGTGGAAATTTATTGGTTCTATATTTCTCATATCCTTTATTTTGTACAAAGGTTTTATTAAACTCTAAAATTTCATCAATCATATCATATCCTTCTTTTCTTTTATTTTTACTTGAAAATTTATTAATCTAATTATAATCCCTTATTATTTAATTACAACATAATTTTTTACTTGTTTCTATTCTTTCAAAGCAAGCTGCCATACTTTCTCACCCGAAAATACAGAATAAAAAATCTGTTAATTTGTTGACAATATTCCAATATATAGTATAATAAAAGGAATATATTTCAACGCGTTACTATGCAATAGTCGTTGAATAAAAAAATAATAAGTGAGGTATAAAAATGGAGCATAAAACTTATAATCCCTATGTTTCAGCGCAGACACAGTTTGACAATGTAGCTAATCTGATTGATTTGGATCAAGCGACCCGAGAACTACTCCGGCAGCCAAACCGGGAATTTCATGTTACCATTCCTGTAAAGATGGATGATGGAACCACAAAAGTTTTTAACGGCTATCGTATTCAGCATAACGATGCAAGAGGTCCGGCCAAGGGAGGAATACGCTTCCATCCTCAGGAAACCATTGATACAATCCGTGCATTATCTTTATGGATGACTTGGAAATGTGCTGTTGTTGATATTCCTCTAGGAGGAGCAAAGGGAGGAATCATCTGTGATCCTCATAATCTGTCTATGGCAGAACAGGAAAGGCTATGCCGCGGATATGTCAGACAATTGGCCAAGGTAATGGGTCCGGTCTTAGATGTACCGGCTCCTGATGTTATGACCAATGGACAGCATATGTTATGGATGATGGATGAATTTGAAACGATTCATGGCGGTCACTACCCTGGTACAATCACCGGAAAGCCGGTAGGCATGGGAGGTTCCTTAGGCCGTACAGAAGCAACCGGTTATGGAGTCATCTATACCTTAAGGGAAGCTCTGAAAGCGATACAAATTGATATCGCCTCTACAACCGCAAGCATACAGGGCTTTGGAAACGTTGCGGAACATGCCGCACGCCTTTATACGAAGTTGGGAGGGAAAATCATTGCCATCTCTTGCTGGGACAACGAGGATCAAAGATCATACACTTATCGCAAACTTGACGGCATCGATGTAGAGCAAATGGTATCAATAAAGAACTCTTTTGGTTCTATTCATAAGCAAAAGGCACTGGACTCGGGCTTTGAATTATTAGATGGAGGAGAGTGGATTGCACAGGATGTTGATATTCTTCTTCCTTGCGCATTAGAAAACCAAATAACACCTCCAACACTAGAAAGGCTCAGCGATAAGGTAAAGGTAATCTGCGAAGGTGCGAACGGACCTACAACACCAGATAGTGATGAAATCATTAAGGCGAAAAATATTTACCTTATTCCTGATTTTCTTTGCAACGCCGGTGGAGTTACCTGCAGCTATTTTGAACAAGTTCAATGTAATATGAATTATTTCTGGCCGAAAGAAGAGGTATTGGAAAAACTGGATCAAAAAATGACGAGTGCCTTCCATGCAGTACATAAGCTTTCACAGGAAAAAAACCTCTATATGCGAGATGCAGCATATGTTATTGCGATAAATCGTGTTGCTGAGGCAGTTAAACTTCGCGGTTGGATATAAGCATATATAAATTATTCGTACCTAGTCAGTTGCAGTGATACCGCGAACCAATACAGATAAAACATGCGCTAAAACCGCATGTTTTATCGCTATCAGATATAAATTTCTATCTTTTTCATAGTGGTTGAATTGTTACTGTTTTTATCTTTCCCTTATAACAAGAAAGGGTGGGCAGACTGCATGAACCAATACAAAAAAATGTCAAAGGATGATTTGCTGGAGCGGGCAAAAGAATTAGAATGCCTTTATCTAATTGAAGAGTCCTTAACCAAAGATTCTCTGACCGAAAGTCTGGAAAAAATTACATCCATCATACCCATGGGATTCCGAAACACAAATAGCTGCAAAGTAATGATTGAGTTTGATAAACAGATTCTAAACCCTAATGCAAGGATTGAGGATGGGGACGAATTATATTCTGCTATTATTGTTAACGCTCAAAACCGTGGATACATAAAAGTTATGTATCCGAAACATACCTTTCCCGTAAATGAAATTGTTTTCTTAGATCATGAGATTCGGCTTATTAATACCATAACAAGAAGAATTTCTGAAACTATTGAAAAAAGAGATTCCTTTCAAATGTACAATTACAAAAATCGATGGGAAGCTATTCTTGATTTGCTGCAAAAAACCGATCATGAAATCCTTCTGTATGTCTGTGAGAAAATGCTTTCTCTTTTAGCTTCCATTAATCCTAATATAGTCAAAAATATTTTTAAAGAAATGGATTGGGTAAAGTACAATTTAAACTATGAACTTAATTTTCCGCTGGAAACACTTCCGGCAGTTGATGTCAACCGGTTTAGTAGAATTCTTTTTGATAATTCGGTAAAAAATCTTACGGATTCCCAAATTTACGACTACATTAATTTATGGGTTTACCAAGGAAAAACTTATGAGTTAATTAAAATAGTTGATAAAAGGGACTCTGATGTTAAAAAAATCTCAGGAGCTCTCTCTGCGTATTTAAAAGCCGTGAAAAACAATGAAATGTCAAGTGAAGCAACCAAAAGATGGTTGAAAGTCGAATTAACAAGGCGCTTTATCACAGGGAATCCGAATATAATTTCCAAAATTCATAAACATATCCAGGTAGAAGCTTTTCTTAAACTACTTGATACTTTTATCAGTTCTCCAAGGAGTATTGGACGAATTGGCGGAAAAGGCTCCGGCTTTTTCTTAGCAAACCAGATTCTTAAATCCCATAAAAAAGAATTTCCGGAGTTTGCAAACATCCTTATACCGAAAACCTGGTATATCTCTTCGGATGAATTTGGATACCTACTTGAAGATAACGGATTCAATGAGCTAAATGAACATAAATATTTGGATATGGTTGCTATCCGCACCAGTTATCCAAGGGTAATCCAGATGCTTAAAAATGCCCGGATGTCACCTTATATTTTGAATGAACTTCATAAAATAATGGATACCTGCGAAGATTGTCCTTTCATTATTCGTTCTTCCAGTCTCTTGGAAGATCAAATTGATACTTCATTTTCAGGAAAATACAAAAGTCTATTTATCACAAATACCGGTACAAGGGCAGAACGTTTGCAACAATTAATAGAAGGTATTCTGGAGGTCTATGCTTCAATTTTTAACGCTGATTCAATCCAATACCGAATTAAAAATAATTTACTTGACTGCAACGAACAGATGGGAATTATGATTCAAGAGGTAGTCGGTTATAAAGTAGGTCCATACTACTTCCCACTCTTTGGCGGAGTGGCATTTAGCAATAATGAATTACGCTGGTCCCCACGTATTAAGCGAGAAGACGGATTGCTCCGGATGGTCATGGGCTTGGGGACTCGAGCGGTGGACCGTGTAGGGGAAGATTATCCGCTCTTACTTTCTCCCGGTCAGCCGAATCTTCGCATTAGCCAATCCCCCAATGAAATTTTAAGATACTCTCCTCAGTATATTGATTTAATTGATTTAAATAATAAACAATTCCTTACGATACCAATTAATGAGTTATTAAAAGAGTATGGTGATCAAATCCCGAACATTAACCTAATAGCATCCGTACTAAAAAATGATATTATCATGGATTTAAATCCTATCACTACAGATTTTAAGAAGGATAATATTATAATTACCTTTAACGGGCTGATAAAAAAAACTGCCTTTATAAAACAGATAAAATCCGTTCTCACTTTGCTGCAGGATGAACTTGGATATCCCGTTGACATTGAATTTGCCAGTGATGGTAACCATTTTTACCTGCTTCAATGCAGACCGCAGAGCAGGAACCATGATAATGCCCCGGTTGCTATTCCTGCAAATATTCCATTCCAAAATACCGTCTTTACCGCTAATAAATACATATCCAACGGAAAAGTAACAGGTATCCAGACCGTAGTATATGTCGATCCATACGAATATTCCAAATTGGAGTCTTACAAAGATTTAATAAATATTCGTAACATCATCCATGAGTTGAATCAGATCTTACCGCGCCGAAGCTTCCTTCTAATGGGACCCGGACGCTGGGGAAGCCGGGGAGACATCAAACTAGGAGTACCCGTCGCGTATTCTGACATTAACAATACTGCTATGCTGATTGAAGTTGCTAACAAGCAATCCCAATACGAACCTGAGTTATCCTTTGGTACCCACTTCTTCCAAGACCTCGTAGAAGAAAATATTAAGTATCTGCCGCTATACCCGGAAGATAGCGATTCCATATTCCATCGAGCTTTTTTCCAAGGCTCCAAAAATGCGTTATCAAATATCTTACCCGCCTACTCTTACCTGGATGAAGTAGTAAAGGTTATCACAATCGAAGAAACCTTTTTCGGTAAAGAACTTATTGTATTAATGAATGGTGACTTGCAAAAAGCGATTGCTTATCTAGATCATCCTTCCTCTCTTCACCTAACCGTAAAATCAGATCATATGAGCTTTCCTGATAGCACTGACCAGGAGGAAGAAGGGTGGAAGTGGCGTCATTATATGGCTGAACAAATAGCAAAACAACTTGATATGGAAGCTTTTTCTGTAAAAGGCATCTATCTGTTTGGCAGTACAAATCACTGTACCGCCAGGCTTAACAGTGACATTGATTTGTTAGTTCATTTTGGCGGAACGGAAGAAAGTAAGGAAAGGCTGAATGTTTGGTTTCAGGGTTGGAGTTTGGCATTATCTGAGATTAACTATATAAAAACTGGTTACAAATCAAACGGTTTATTGGATATTCACTACATTACAGATCAAGACATTATCGACAGAACTTCCTATGCTATTAAGATAAATTCTATCTTTGATCCTGCCTATCCTCTCCGGCTTCAGTCATAAGGAAAAGCCATCAAGAGGAAGCTGCAAAATATAACATTATTTTGCAGCTTCCTCTTTGAAACTATTGTAAAAATCCAAGAAAAAGGGATATCACTGCTTAAATCTCAGTACCAGCCCTTCTAGCCGCAATAATCGCTGATTCTATATAACCTGCCCGATGGAGAAGATAATCCGCAGTCACGACAGCTAAAAGACATTGAACGTTTGCCGCTATCAAAACTTCTTCTTTGGGGTCTTTGCGGTTACCTCGGTATACCACAGTTGCCATTGGAATAATATGGTTCAATCTATATTGATCGGTCCCGGTACACTCCACTTTCGCGCTTTAAACGCAAAAAGCCCGCAAAAAACATACCACACCGTAACATTAGCGACTACCACCGCCTCCGCCTCCGGAGAAGCCGGTTCCTCCGCTAGAACTTGCAGCGCCACCTGTACCATCCGTATTAATCACAGTATTATCACAGATGTGGCTGGTCATACTCATAAAGTAGAACATACTATAGGAGTCACAGCCATAATGGTTTACAAAGTCGTTGTAATAGGATTTATCAATGACTTGGAAAGCCTTTAGTACTTTTTTACCCATGCCAAACATCGTTGCGGTTACTAAATAGTCTCCCCACAGTTCATTGTTTACTTTTTCACTTTGATGATTTAATCCTGATATATATTTCTTTAAACCTAGTATCATAATAGCTTTATCAAAACCTTGGCGGGTAAACCGTAAAGTACCCTTCTTCTCTTCTACTACTCCTAACCGCTTTAATTCTTTTATCCCCTCTTTATTCACTTTTTTCTCCCATTGTTCTAGTTTTCTAGAAATATTATCAGCATTCTTTCTAATATCAGAAGACCAAAGTATATTATCCTGACCCGCTTCTTTAATTAACAGGTCAAATAACAATTGCTCTATTACAGCTTCTGAAATATGCTCTGCTTGAAATAGGATAGACTCTTCCATCTTCGTTTCTTTTTCCCGTTTATCAACACTGATATAGTTAGCTTCCTGCCAAAGAACTAGATACGCACCCATAAGCTGGTGATAGGAAATTCCTTTTCGCAGTAATCTAAGGGCAGCATAAATCGCAGGTATATTTCTACCAAAAGGAATAGAGTAATTGATATTTATTTTGTTATAGCTTGGTAACCGAACTACCGTATTATCAGATAGCTTATATCTTGAATGAAAATATAAGAATAAAGCAATACCTCCGCTAAAAAGCCCGACAACAAGTAAAACCAATACCAACGGATTCATCCCCTTATTATTGGCAGAGTTTTGCAGCTCCTCAAAGGAAATCCCAGCAGAAGCAGCTTTTGGAAAGAGTCTTTGATCAAAGCGACAGAGTACATTGACATAATCCTCTCTGCTTAATGTTTTGTTTGAAATTACTGTTAAACTGCCAGCACTGCCAATTGCTACCTCTCCATCAAACCCATATCCCCATATACGGGCATTCTTTTGGTCGAAAGCCTCATCTTCCATTTGAATTGATATCGCTATAGCCTTTGGAGCACTGGAAAGTTCAGAAATAAACTGATGATAAAAGCCGGCATACTCACCATAATTTTTCACCAAATTATCTATTGTATATTGCAAGGTATAAGTATGGTCACCATAGTCTCCAATTCCCCAGCACAGCTCATACCCATCTGATGTAGTTAAAATGCCGCTGGTACCCTCTTTTTCTTTTCTTGAAAGCTTTGTATTCCACTTATCTAAAGCAGTATAAAGTCTTCCTGATTCATATACCGAAAAGGAATGTACCTTCCTGCCCTCCAGGTTATAAAGTGCTTTATAATATTCGGTACCACTGAATACCCCTTGTACTTCCCAAATTTCTGTGATAACAGCAGAACCATCTTTCTTTAGAACAGCTTTGATTTGAATAGAGGGAATTGCATCCTCAGCAGCATCCACTTTTACTGAAGATATACACATTATGATAAAGACCAATAGGCTAAAGATTATTCCATTTTTCTTTGCTTTCATTCCTATCCTCCCAGAGAAATTAAATATTGTTTCAATAAGTATACCTCTATTATGATGTAATTCCAATAGCAATTCCTAAGAAAACAGTCCTTATTGCAATTACAAGAAATGAATCCATCGTTATTCCAAAAGGTGATACACAACTCTTAATAGATAACAATATCTTAATTTTAACAGATGAAATCAGCCAAAAAAAATGGATTGCTATCTTTGGTTAGTTGACAGCAGCAAATACAGGACATTATAAGGCAGTTGGTTTGCTGTAGGTAAACAACTGCCTCATATTGTCCTGTCTATATAGTGTAAAACGCTTCCCTTAAAAAGGGATTTATAACATGAAATAAAATTAGGCTGCCCTTGGCTATCTAAAAAAATCAATTGTTTTAGGGAAGTATCGTATTTTTGCCTTTGCACTGGTCATTAATTGAATAAAAATATCCAAATCCGAATCCTCAACATAGTCAAATACAGATAATCTGACCGTCTCGTCATCCGCATATTTCCTGATTTCTACTTTTATATCTTCATACTTTTTACTATCATCGTAGCATAGTTCTATTGATTTCGTAGTATGGTCCAACTCTAACTTTTTGTAATTATGAGCAATACTCCGGAATAATTCATAAATCTCTTGGTCTGATAACCCAAGAAACCCAGGATATTTTTTTATAAATATGGAAGTATTATAATCTACCTCTTTAAGTTTACCTTTTTCTACGGTATCTTCTTCCTTTGCACCATGAAATTGATGAATGACGGTTCCTTTCGTATTGATTGCAATTTTCATACCTTTTTGGTACATACGGTATACAAACTCAATATCCTCTATCCCCCATTTTTTAAGTTCTTCATCAAAGCCGTCTGTTAAGTCAATCCATTTCTTTGGCACTGCCAGGTTACAGGTTAAGGCAAATAGAAATGGAACCTTCATACTTCCTGCATTATAGGAAAGATTCTCAAAAATCTGCTGTCTAAAATCGACTCCTGTTTGATAAGAACCTAAAAGGTTCTTATCAAATATAGATTTATTTATTACCATTTGCTCCTCAACTGGTTGGTGAAGCAGCAATCGCATACCAACTACTGCCATATCACTGCTTTGTTCGAAAAACCGATCCAGCTTTAACAAAAAATCAGGTCTGACAAGAATATCTCCATCAATAAAAACTACAATATCGCCGGTTACGTTCTTAAGTCCATAGTTCCTTGCTCTTGCTCTGGAAGAAATCTCATTTCTTGGCAAATAGGTATAGATGAAAGGATATTTCTTATGTTCGGATATTATAGATTGAAAGGTATCATCCAGAGAGCCATCATCAACAATTATTACTTCATAGGCTATAGTTTCGGTGGTTTCTAAATAATCCAACGCTCTTAAAGTATTAATAACCAATTTTCTATTTTGATAGGTCGGAATTACAAAACTATACTTTCTCAAATCCTCACCCTCCAAACTCTCTATTAAGCAGTTCATAAATTTCACTTAGAAGTTTATATTCCACCTCTTTTAGCAGTAATATTTCACTTGAAACGTTTTCAATTACCCTCTTTTGTTCCTTTGTTAATTCCTGCAGATTAAACTCTTGAAAAACCTGACCAAGAAATTGCCTTCGCATTTCATCAAACTTTAAAACCAACCGATAAAATTCTTCCTTTTTTCTTGTTAATTCAGGGCTTAATTGGAATTTTTCAATAACGTAGGACAGCCTGACACATAAACATCTCTTATGCTCCGCCAGCAAATGCAGCGCCCGGTAATCCACATGAAAATCACCACATAACATATTATGAAGTTCTCTTATCAGTTCCTCATAAACATTCATACCAAAAGTAACCCGAGTCGCATCATATTCAAAATTGTATAATCGGTATTCGTCTGCTTCACTATGTATATAGTCATATAAATCCTGCATGAATTTACGTTTGGAAAACGGAAACTGCCGCCCGGGGGATTTTAATTTAATTAATTGCACTGCCGACCAGGCACACCACGGAGCATAGTTTAGATAATGCACCTTACTGCTGGCATAGGATTGATTGAGTTCATCATAATCAAACAATAAGCCGGAAAATAATCTGGATTTATCAAAACCAATGCCTTTTACCTGCCTTGTCTCATCATCATATCCATATACGATAGAAGCATGTACATAATGATTTTTCCTATAATCATGTTTATTACTTAACTCATATTCATCAAAATTAATGATAAGATAATACCCTAACTGTATCTTTTCCTTAATAAAATCAACAATACTTTCGACTCCCTGCAGCAAATGATATCCCAGGCAAATGACATCTGCAATATCTACAAAAGAATCTCTTGGTTCTAAATAGTTGATTTCCAGAAAGTCATTCGCATCCCGATAGGAAAATATCTGAATATAGTTGGAATAATACCATCCTATATAATTATGATTCGCCAGAATTGCACATAGGGGCAAACTTCTGTGCAGGTAGGTAGTAATTTCATTCTGAGCTACTGCCGGTAATTCTGATGTTGCTTTATACTCTCCGGTCTTGTATGCCATTATGACATCCTTTCCCTTTATTTCCTTGAGATTCTCCAGCTCCTTCATATTATACATACTCTCAACCAGCTCAAATTGATTGTTTACTGCTTCTCCTCTGGAATCCAAAATCTTTTTTATACTGCCTTTTTGGAGTATTTCGGTTACTTCTAAGTCAACTCCATTATCCTTAGCCATGGTACAAGCTAATACCGCAAGCAGGGAATCTCCACCTAAATCAAAGAAATTGTCAAGCAGGCTTACCTGCGAAACCTGTAATAATTCCCCCCATATTTCTATCAATATTTCCTCTTCTTTTGTGGAGGGTGCCTGATATTGGGATCCGGTCCGCATTTTTCCAATAGGATCCGGAAGCGCTTTTTTATCAAGCTTTCCATTATGATTTGTAGGAATAGTGTCCAATTGTACATAAAAGGCAGGTATCATATAATAAGGCAGCTTATCTTTAAGAAATGTTCTTAATTCTCCAACCGACAATTCTTTTTTTGCCGTAATATATGCGGTAATTGCTTTTTTACCATTCAGTTCTTTTAAGATCACCGCTACCTGGGTAATTTCTCCGTGCTTGCATAACTGGGTTTCAATTTCTCCCAGTTCGATTCGAAAACCTCTGATTTTAACCTGTTGATCCATACGGCCCAAATATTCAATATTACCGTTCGGCATCCATCTTGCAAGATCACCGGACCGATATAACCTGCCTTCTCCATAGGGATTCCGTATAAACTTCTCTCTTGTCATTTCAGGAAGATTGAGATACCCTCTTGCTAATCCTTCTCCAGATACGCATAATTCTCCTGGGACTCCAATGCCGCACAACTGTATCTGATTCATAATATAAACACCTAAAGTAGGAATTGCAGAACCAATATCACTGATTCCTTTTTCAATTTCCAAGTCACCAATCTCCTTATAGGTTACATGTACTGTTGTCTCCGTTATTCCATACATATTCACTATCTTTACCTTGGGGTGAGTATCTTTCCATTGTTTCAACCGCTTCGGTGACAAGGCTTCTCCGCCAAAAATTAGATATCTTATGCTGTCTTTCTGATTCCATCTATTTAAACTAACTAAATTATAGAAAGAAGAGGGCACCTGATTCAATACCGTAACTTTTTCCTTTACAATTAATTCAAGAAACTGCTCTCCATTCTTTGCCGCCTCCTTCGGAACTACTACTAATTTCCCGCCATATAAAGTTGCCCCGTACATTTCCCAAACAGAGAAGTCAAAGCAGAAGGAGTGAAACATGGTCCAAATGTCAAAGCTGTTAAAATCAAACTGAAATTTACTATTAAATAACAAACGCACCAGATTCCTATGTTCAATCATAACTCCTTTGGGATTACCGGTTGTTCCGGAAGTATAGATAACATACAAAATATCCTCCGGCCTATTAACAGCGACAGGATTATTGGCTTCACCCTTTGCAAACTCTTTATCACCCAAATTCACCACAGGAACATCAAATCTTCCTGTTTCAGCCTGAAAAACCAATATAGCCTTAGGGTTACAATCCTTAATTATGTAATCAATTCTATCAATGGGATACTCTGTATTGATTGGAACATAGGCTCCGCCCGATTTTACAATTCCATAGATACCCACTATCATTTCAATACTTCGTTCCGCCAGTATCGCTACAAAATCACAAGGCTTCACCCCCATTGCCCGTAATTTTTCCGCCACTGCATTGGCGCGGTCATTCAGCTCTCTATAGGTTATTCTTTCATTTTCATATACAACTGCAATATGATTCGGGGTCTTTTCTACCTGCTCTTCGAAAATTTCTGCAACGGTTTTCTTTTTCGGATAATCAGCATCACACAGATTAAATTCCTGCAATATCAGCTTCTTTTCTTCCAGCGTAATAAAATCAATATCCAAAACCCTGCAATTGTCCTCTTCTGCTATGAAACCGACCATATTACAATAGTGCTTTTCTAATCGTAATATGGAACTGTCATCCCATATATTATTATCATATAGTAATGTTATCTTTTTGCCGTTAAAAACAAAAGCGAAGTCTACCCATACTTCTCCATGAAAAAGATTATAAAGGATAGCCGTAACAGCTTCTGCATTATGAATCAGATTCTTTGCCCTCTCCTGTACATCCAATACCCGGTCACAATCATCGATTGAAAAAGAAATAATATCACTGATATGATCCATATACAAACCGCAGGTAATACACTCCTGTCTTGTGTACTCAAAGAGCAGAATCATAAATGCGGCAAAACCTGTGCTAAGATCCGGTAAGCTAAACTCCAGCTTTCGTTCTATAATATCCGGTTCCAATTCCCTGTTTCTGGCACGGTCTGTCAGTATGCTTGTCTCTGCCACTTCATTTAATGTTTTCTTGTCTGCTAATTTAAAGTAATCTTCCCATCTCAATTTACTGCCCCTCCCAGTTTATGAAATTTAATTCTCATATTGGTTTTGAAAAATATCCCTGTATTCTTCATTTTCTTTCCACAAAGCATCCAAGGAATCATCACCAGCAATCCTTCCGTCTTTTAAAACAATTCCCCGGTCTAATTTAAGAATAGAAGATAGTCTGTGCGCAATTACGATAACTGTCCTGCCTTTTGATATTCTTTCAATCGTTTCATTTATTATTTTTTCCGATTGATAGTCCAATGCGGAAGTAGCTTCATCGAAAATTATAATTTTAGGGTTCTTTAGCATAACTCGTGCTATATTTAACCTTTGTCTCTGGCCTCCGGATAAAATGGAACCTTTTTCACCCACAATTGTATCATAGCTATTTTCCAGGTGATCCACTACTTCCTTAAAACCTGCATATTCACATGCCAGCTCAATTTCCTCCATATCAGCATCCGGTTTTGCTAATTTTAAATTATCCAGTATGGATAAATTAAAAATAGTATTTTCCTGCATTACAACGCCAATACAATCATGGATATCTTCCTCCTTCACAAGGTTTAGCTCCTGCCCGTCAATACACAGTTTGCCCTCGCTTGGGTAATAAAGACAGGAAAGTAATTTTGCCAAGGTACTTTTTCCACTCCCGCTTTTCCCAATAATCGCAACACGCTCTCCTCCTTTTATCTCTAAATTAATATTTGACAGGACTTTGTTCTCCTGGTTTTTATATCGAAAGGACATATTCTGAAAAGAAATGTTATAATCGGTGCATAATAAGGGTTCTTTCTTCTCCTTCTTGGTATGGGTGCGGTTAAGCATGTCTACAACTCTTTTTAGCAAGGGGTAATCTCTGGAAAATATCATATTATAATTATTCAGTCTGTTTATGCTCACCATCAATTGCTCATAGTAAGCTTTGAATACAAGCAATTCTCCAACTGTCATCCAGCCTTTAAAAATAAATATTGCTCCTGCAAAATAAATGCTTAAATTCACTAGAAAGGTATCTTTAAAAGCAATGAAACATTCATTTCCAAACCAGTACATCCATTTTGTAAAATTACTCTTGCATAGAATCTTCCAATGTTTTACGAAATATATTTGGTCATTCTTCTGAATATTCAGCGCTCTTACTTCCCTCCAGCCGCGCAGATCATTTACAAGCCATTTCTCGTAACCGCTCCAGGCCTGGCGGTATTCTTCTGTTGCATCCCCAACTTTATTACCCATGATTACTGTTATTTTAAATACCAGCGGCAAGATAAGGATTCCAAACAAAGTCAATGTCCAATTCATGAAAAGAAGAATTATTACAATTACTGCGATTGTTCCCATTTCCACAAGGCGTCCTACAATCTGCTGCTTGATAAAATCCTCAAAAACCATGACATCATTATCCACACGGTTTTTTAACTCACCAATATCGTTCTCATCGTAATATTCCGTTTTCTGACCTGTTATGTATTTCCATAGTTTTGCGATAACCCTGTAAGTTATATTGTAATAAAAGCTGTTTTCTTTTTTCTTAATCGCGATATGGGTTAAAGTTTCTAAAATATATACAATAACTATCCCAATACAAATAAACCATAGAACCTCTAGCTTTCTGTTCAATATAACATCATCTATTAAATACTTTTTAAAAATCGGCTCTGTTAAACTAAAAAGAATAATCAATGTCTTCCCGATTCCCAAAAAAGCAAACTCTTTCTTTCTGGCCACCAGTAAATCTTTTAATGAGTTTATTATTTCAATTAGCTGCTTCTTGGTTTTCATATGATTTGCCCATTCTCTCGTGAAAAATATTGTTTCTCAAATAACCGTCTATACTCGTTACAGTTTTTCAGCAATATGGTATTATGATCAAAACCTACCAGACTTCCATCTTTAATGACCGCGACTTTATCCGTATCCAATATAGTAGATAATCTGTGTGCAATAATTAAAGTAGTACGATTTTTACTCAGATAATTCCAAGTACTTAACACTTCTTTTTCCGTTTTCGTATCTAATGCAGAAGTAGCTTCATCAAAAATTAATATCTTAGGGTCTTTTAGCAGGATTCTTGCGATTGATAACCGCTGACGCTGGCCTCCAGACAGATTAAAACCATCTGTACCAATTACCGTATCCAACCCTTTGGGAAGCATAGAAATAACACTCCAAAGATTCACTTCCTCCAATACTCGAACCATCTGCTGCTCTGTGGCCTTTCTGTTTCCCAGCTTTAGGTTGTAGCGGATACTTTCCTCAAAAATAAGTGTTTCCTGCTGTACATAACCGATGGAGCTTCTTAGTGATTTTAAAGAAATTTCTTTAATATCCTGCTTATCTAGGGATATCTTACCGGAGTAAGAATCATAGAATCGAAGCAGTAGATTAACCAATGTAGTCTTGCCGGAACCGCTGGCTCCGACGATAGCGATTTTTTCCCCGCGGGATACTGTTAGATTAATGTTATTCAGTACTTCTTTCTCTCCATTGTAGGAGAAGCCGACACTTTCAAATCGAATTGTCCCCTCAGTAAGCTTCAATGGCCTTCGTCTATAGCTGTCATCTTCCTCTTCCTCTGCTAATAGCCCTGCCACATTGGATATACCCACCAGATTTCCTTGCGCCGCAACAGATTTTTGGGCGGCAACCGTTAAGCTCATCTTAAGTAATGCAAAGAACCATAGGATTGCCATCATATTACCTAAGGTAATATCTCCCCTGGTTACCAGATAACCGCCATACACATAAATACATAAATTCGCTAACATGCAGACTCCTGAGTTTGCCCGTTCTGATAATAATTCTAACCAACTCATTTGTGCTTTTTCTCTTAATAACACAGCTCGTCCCTGCAGAAAATCTTTCTTTACTTCCTTAGCTGCATTTAACATATGGATTTCTCTTATACCCGAAAGTATTTCATAAACCCAGCTAATATGATTCCCATACTCTCTTCGATAAAACTCCATTCTCTTATTGACTAACCTGCCAAATCGAACAGCAATCCATGTGGTAACCGGTACGATAACAAACATTAAAATCGCAATTTTATAATGAATCAGAAACACAAATATCACGCAGGCTATGATTTGTACATAATTTATGACAATATTAAAATAATTCACATTAATTACTGTCATAACATCATCCACATCCTTGTTGATTACAGCCGCCAAATCACCAATTAATTTACTTTGGTAGTTTGCCGCTTTTAGATGCTGCATTTTTTGAAATACTTTCAGTCTTATGTCAAATAAAAAACGATTAGATAAATAGGAAACTGCCAGAACCTGAACCAGTACTATTCCCATTTGAAATACATAAATAGCAAGGTTCGCTATAATAATCATTCCATAAAAGTCTTTATTCTGATAAACAAACACTTCATCTACCATAACAGAAAATAACAAAGGAAATACCATATAAGAAACGTTTAATACAATCATAGAAAGGAAGGTATTTATAAACGGCATTTTAAATCCTTTTGTAAAACAGAATAAATTTTTAATCAAATCTTTCTTATCCAAGCTGCAACCTCTTTCACTTCATTCCATATATTTCACTTTGCTTTCAGTAATTCAGTTCGTTTCCATAGTTCAGTTCATTTTAATAGTTTAGTTCACTTTCAATAGTTCAGTTTTCAATAGTTTAGTTCACTTTCAGTATTCAGTTCGTTTTCAATATTTCATTCGATATCAACAGTTTAGTTCGCGATCAATATTCCCGTTTCAAAATACATATTTCCTGCCATACATTATGATTACATACACTTTTTTAGCAGAGCCTATTTTATATTCTTCATTATCCCCGGGTTGTAATATGAGATGACAGGCACCCTCCTCATCAAAATATATCTCTTTTATAACCGCTTTATAACGGACGTTATCCGCACTGACATACCACTTTATATTATTTTCTTTCACTATGTCAGACACCAGATCTGCCTCCACTGTTATTCGTATTTCAGAATTATTATGAGAATCCGTGCTTACCACACCATCGGTCATAAGATATTTACCGGTATACGTATTACTTGCAAGAACAAAAGTACATAATATTGCTGTTACAAACAGGATTAATAAAAAGGAAACTTTCTTAACGCAGATTTGAAATAATCTGTTTTTTAATTTTCTATAAAAAATAGCTTTTCTCAATTAATTCACCTTTTCCAGAAAACTTACCATTTCTTTTGCTACTGTTTCTTCCGCATCCGCTACCCTCCGAATCATCTCTGCAATTTTACTTCTTTGATCACGTTCCGGCTTGTCCATTGCGGCAACGATGGTTCTTCGAATTCGCCTCCACTCCCAGCCGTTTTTCGCAGTCTTGGCGCTCATAGCTTCCAATTCCTTAAACCCATACTTGTTATGTAAAACTGTTAGCGTTTCCGAAAAGTTCAATCTTCTGGAGCCAATATCTGTAATTTGATATATGATAGGAGCAATCCAGATCATATCTTCGTATCCTGCTATTTCTGCCTTTAAATCCACATCACACTCGAAGGTATCAGCAAATGCCCGGATACCATTAATTCCACTGATGGTACCCTCCCGCATCAAAATAATATCTGCTGCTTCCTTTAATATTTTGTTCAGATTAACAGCCCCTCTGTCTTCCCCTGCTTCAATCAATATACACTTGGTGTCTGCTATTTCGAAGTATTCATATGGGAACACATTAATGTTACTATTTACATAAGGATCCAAACATCCATACCCTTCCTTTCCCAGGCTCACCACCAAACAGTAATGCGGTAAATGATATTTCATAAACACATCTTTCCAGGGTGCATAATAACCATCCATTTTTATAATAACCGGATTACCTTCCGCCAGTGCAGTCTGCAATACCTGTTTTTGCACCTTAGAATTACCTGCTATCTCTTTCGTGGCAACACCTGCATACTCTTTCAGACATTCCCAGGTATGATAGATACCGCCTCCGATACGGTGTCCAAGAAGATTCGTTTTTTGTTCTTCCGGAAGCATGGTAAATCCCCAGTTCCTTGAAAACATCAACGCATATTCTCTTTCCCAAGTTAACATTAAGGTTGCCAGCACATTTTCGATACAATTATAGTTTTCTTTCCTAATAAATTTAAATTCCAGGTTAACCATAGCCCCTCCGCTAATTCAGTTTCTGATTTATGGAAATTGCCAGTTCTTCTTCCCGGTCCGCCAGTTGTAGTACACCTGTAACAAATTCAGGAACCGCCTCCATATTAAGTTCACCTTTGGCAATGGAAACCAGTATCTCACGAGTTATTTCCCACTTTTCTCCGATGAGGTTCATCTCCCTGGACCAATCCTCCATAAAAGGTTTCTGATAGGCAGCTGCAAGATAATGCAGCAGCTTGCCATAATTTTTTCTTCGAAAAAATACCTCTGCCAATTGCATAAAGAGCGGACAATTATATATTAGCACTTCAAAATTCTCCAGTTCCTTTGAGAGGTCTAAATTGTTAGAAATTTCATTTGCAAAATCACGCATAAGGTTAAAGGCATGATGTTCTTTTCTTATCAGGTTTTTTACAGCATTACCCACCACCACTTCAGGAACGATAACCGGCTTGTCCACACAATAAGAAGTAATACATTTTGCTTTTGATAAATAAAATAGTTCTTTAGTAAAAATATTAATTTTTTGATTCCAATAGGGATCTACCACACTAATCTTATCTTCACCCTCATACTGAATTACGATGATAAAATGTTTCAAATGAAGCTTCTGATATACATTTGTCCAAGGCACATAATATCCATCCAGCCATAAAACTACCGGACTATCCTTTTGTAAACTGGATTTTAATAGGGCGTATTGTTTATCCATGTCGGAGGTAACATGATATTTCGACTTAATTCCATGATTTAATTCAAGATTCCTCCAGGCATTATATTCCCCTGCTTCTATTCGATTACCAAGCTTTGTTGTATTATTATGGGGATAATAGGAAAAATCCCAGGCATCGGCAAACATTAACATATGTTCACGGTGATAGCTTGTCGCCAAGCATTCAAGCACATCTTCCAGGCAATTATAGGTATCCGTATGTTTCGGCAGGAAAGTATTCATGGCATCCTCCATCCTATTCTTTTATGTGTGAATAAAAAGTTTTCATTTTTCCTGATGGTAAAGGGGAAATCACCTCAACATACTCATAATGAACCATAACATCTTTCCCAAGGCCACTTTTAATATGTTTGGTCATTATCTCCGACATCTCTTCCCTAAACCCTTTTCCCTTTTGTATCAGGATTAGAAATTCTCTTAAGCTTGTCTGTTCCACACGGAATCCATCCACACAATCTCCATATCGGTCAATTAATTTATAGATTCCTCTTTTAAAAAACAGCTCACCTAAAACATCCGCTGTACCAGCAACAACATCCGCTGTTCTTCCTCCAAACAAAGATATGACCTGGGAGGTCTCCCCACATTCACACTGCTCCATGGTTACCTTTCCATAATCCTGAATATTATATCTTACCAATGGCATCAATTTATTGTAGAAACTTGTTATTGTTATTTCGCCGGTATTAAGATCCTCAAATTGCTGCTTGGGCTGTCTGGTTTCCGCATAAAATAAATTATTCTGGACATGAAGTTTACCATATGGGCATTCATAGGCAATGCACCAGCTTTCAATAGTGCCGTAATGATTAATTGTCTTTGCTCCAAATATCTTTTCTACAAATTCTCTCTGCTCTTTTGATGCATATTCACCCGCTAATTCGAGAAATTTAATGCTTCCGCAGCTATATTCAACTTCACCCTCTTCGATTAGTTTTGCATATCTTTCAAAACTGGAAATAGGGCCGGACAGCCATCTTGGGTTTAGTTCCATTAACCGTTTAAAGCACTTAATCATATTATTTTTCTCAAAATTCAGTAGATTTCCAACCTTACAGTAAGTGCTTTTATCATAAAGATAAATATAATTATTGATATTTGCTTCTTTGTCCCATTGATGTCTTCTTTTCCAAACATTAATACCCGCAGCCGTCCGCTCAGCACTTGTTTTTACGCAATTAACCGGTTTTCCGGTTGATCCGCTGGTAAATTCGCTGAATTGGGGCAAGTCAAGTTTTGACAGGTATTCACTGTAATGCTCCCTGATGTCTTGTTTCGTTATCACAGGTAATTTATAAAATATATCTTCTATGTTACTGTCTAAGTCTATCTTTCTGCTTTGAATAATCTCATGATAAAAGTCATTATTCTTATCCAAAAACTTCAATAGCTTACGTATTTCTTTCTCCTTTTGGATTAACATATGGAATCACCTGCTACTGTTTTTTCAATAAATCCTCTCAGTAATCCATAGTTTTGCACAAGTTCGACCAAAGAATCTTCATTTTCAATCGTAATAGCAAACTCCTCCTCAATGCTGCTGATTAATCGTAACACTTGAATGGAATCAAATAATAAATCATTGATTAAATCTGTCTCCTCTTCAATATCCTCTAAATCAATCCCTATTCTCATCGTCCTTAAAATAATATTTTTCAATCTCTCATCTACTGTATTCATTCTGCTGCCGTTTCCTATTGCAAACTTGCTGCAATACCGCCACAAATAGATAGGTTCAAGACTTCCTATGTGGCACCCCTTTCTATATTATTTTTATATTTCCTCAAAAACCTGTTTACGCATGATTTTGTTACTCACCGTTTTCTTAAGTTCCTTTACCTGATATATTTTTCCCGGAATCTTATAATCTTCCAACGCTTTCTTACAATGCTTCAGAACCTGAAAGAGACTTAATACTTCCTCCCCGTCAGGAACAACGTATGCAACGATTTCCTCACCAACCAGGTCGTCTGCTTCTCCTCTGACAAGCACTTCTTTCATTCCCGGATATCCCATTAGTACGGCTTCTATTTCTTCCGGATAGATGTTCTTACCACTTTTGATAATCATATTATCTTTTCTTCCTTTTACATATAAATATCCATCCGTATCCAACCATCCTAAATCCCCTGTTAATAAATATCCGTCAACTAATGCCGCCTTCGTCTTCTCTTCGTTTTTATAGTATCCCATCATAACATTAGGCCCTTTTACACAAATCTCCCCTTGCTCATAGGCCTGTGCTTCTTTTTGGTCGACCATTATTTTAACCTCTACTCCTTTTAGCGGAATTCCGCTGGAACCCTCTTTGGATAATAAGTCCTCTCGCTTAATATAAGTAACCCTTGGCGCTGCTTCCGTAAGGCCATAGGAATATATTAAGTTTACGTTCGGGAATTTATCTGCTAATTCTCTTATTTTATGAATAGCCATACTTGCACCATAAAAATTAATAATCCGCAGAGAATTCATATCAAATTTATGAAATTCACCATGGGCTATCATAGCAGTTAAGATAGTCGGAACACCAAACAGGACAGTAATCTTATCATTAGAAATTGCGTCCATTATACTTGCTGCAGTAATAAATCCTACCTGTATGTGGAGTAAGCAGCCGTTATGTATTGATACCAGCATCTCTCCGGTAATACTGGAGGAGTGATTGATATTTTTCATTAACAATACTCTGTCCTCACTGGTTAAGGACAAATATTCGGAGATAGCTTTTACATTACTTAAGATATTATTGTTTGAGAGCATGATCCCTTTTGGAAGATTCGTAGTACCGGAAGAAAATAAAATAATACCGGGGCTATTATCCCTGTAATATGGCTCACCCATTAATCCAGGGTTATAATCAATAGTCTCTATTGTTATTGAACTGCCATTGTCTTCTATGTAAAGTACTTTTTCCAGATGATTTACCGACTCTTCTAACGCTAGTTCTATTTTTTTCTTATATTTCTTCAGGGTCAGAATGCATCTGATCTCATAATGCTCAACGATACTTTTTAATTTACTTTCTCCCAGATTCATATATAGTGGAAGGATGGTTCCCCCTGCCTTGTTGATTGCAAAGAAGCTTTCCACAAACTCCATGCTGTTATCCATTGCTAAAAGGATGTTATTACCTGCAATTCCTTTGTACTTTTTTAATTCGCCCGCTATGAAATTAACCATATTGCTTAGCTCGGAATACGTTTTCACATTACTATTACAAATAACCGCTGTCTTATCACCCCATTTTTTTACCGCATCCTCTAATAGGTCATAAATCATTCTCCATCCTCCTCACAATATTTTGCCTCCTATGGCTGTTCCTTATTTGGCAGTCCCAAGTCTTTCTCCCACTTAAAGAGTAGTAGAAGGCTCTCTTAATCGATTAAATCAATATTAATCTGTAATAATCTTTTTCCTAATTTTACCTTATCTGTACGATTTGTCAATCGATTTTTGTATTATTATTACTTTATTTTACTAAATATGTCATATTTTAGGACAAAATTACTATAAGAGTCTTCCTGTTAGATAATAAACGTGAGATAATAAACCGTGAGATGTAAAACCAGATGCATTTTTGTACGCCCAGAATCAATCTTTGTAAGCGAGAATAAATATTTGTAAACGAAACGCAACTTTTACCCCTGTTTTTAAGCGAGAATCTATTTTTGTAACCAAGATGCAGTTTGATTTTTACTGGTTAAATGCAAAAGTAAATTCCGGTATTTTTCAGTAGATGGAATTTACTCTTGCACACTGTTTCATAAAAGGGTAAAAATAGCTATAATTTTAGATAGTTATCTATCTGTATGAAAGTTTTAGTTACTTCTCGCGAGGGAATTAACCAGACTGCAAAGGATATGCAAAAACTTGACAATTTGATTTCACTATGCAAAGTTAATGAAGCAATCCGAGATAACAAACACTTAATACATTTTGGAATTTAAGTAAAAAAATATCCCTCTTATCGCTGAAATAGAATATAATTCAGTATAAGAGAGATATTTTTTATTTGATTATAAAGATTATTACCACTTAAGTCCAAAACTAACTAAATCACCTGATGGAACATTTAAGAATCCTTTTACAACATGTAAGTAAAAAGTACTTCATTCCTATCTAACAACATTAAGAACTACACCAGGTACATTCCGTACAGGTGTTAAATTCTCTGATATAACTGTTTGTCTAACAAACTCCCATCTTGCCGGACTTTGTAGCCATCTTCGTTGATTTTATTATCATTTTTCTTGACTGACTGAAAAGGTTACTGTGATACTACCGGAGCCAACCGCATCGGCAAGTCCGCCGGAATCTTCAATGTTGCCCAGGCGGGTATAACTATATCCGGTGAAAAAACTCTCATAGAACAATACCAAGCAATCTGTGCCAAAGAGCATGAGATCGCCGGCCTTAATATTTCCCACCCGCTCACTGTCGGTAGGAAATTCCTCTGAAAAGAAGTGGAACTTTTCATTCCCATTCAGTTCGTCCATACTCACGGTCAGAGGAAGTTTCTCCAGTAATGCCCGTGTAGTTTCATTGTCATATAGGATTGCTGTAAAGTTTTTATCACCAACCTGTATGTTGATAACCGGCATGTTATTTTCTGTTTGTACGTCCTGATTGGCAGATAGCGTTTCTTCCTGTGTACCGGCATCTGATGGGATGGAGGAAGGTTCGGTGGTACTCACAGTAGGTTCAGCCGTTGAAGTATTCGGTAAGGAATTCCTCGAACAGCCATCCAGAGCAATCACACACACCATAAAAAGCACTACGGATCTTATTTTTTTCATTCCCTTCCCCCTCTACGCATTAAAGCATCTTACCCATTTCATGGGCTTCCCGAAGAGCAGGATTTCCTTCGATGTCACCGGTACTTGCCACCCCAAGACCCCGCACAACACCTTTCAGGCTTGTTTTTCCAAAACAGTCAATCCAGCCCTGCAACCCTTTGACGGCACCATCCATCGCACTTTCTTCTTCCTCTGCGGCAGATGCCAGCAAATAGATGTCACGGAAAGAATAGTTAGAAGGATACAAAGGATTGGAGCGGTCTAACATAGTTTTCATCTGCCCGCTCATTTCATAAAAATAAACCGGTGTAGCAAAAGCGATGACCTCGGCAGTCAGCATTTTTTGTACGATGATATCGGCATCGTCATGGATGACACATCTCTGCGTTTTTTGGCACGCCAGGCAGCCTGTGCAAAAGTTAATTGTCTTATCATGCAAAGAAACCATCTCGATACGGTGTCCTGCTTGCCGTGCTCCTTTTGCAAATTCCTCTGCCAAGGCTTCAGAATTGCTGCCCTTACGGGGGCTTGTGGAAATAATCATAACTTTTTTACTCACTATTTTCCTCCTTGGAAGTAACAATATCTTTGATGAGTTTAGCTGGAATACCGCCTACAATGGTGTTTGCCGCAGCATCCTTTGTCACCACCGCGCCAGCGGCGACGATAGCCCCGTCCTCGATGGTTACACCGGGAAGTATGGTTGCATTAGCTCCAATCCAGACATTTTTCCCAATGACAATAGGTGCGGGGTGCATACTGCCACGATTTTCGGGTACAAGATCATGATTGAGGGTAGCCATCACCACATTGTGCCCAATCAAGGCACCATCCCCAATAGCAATGCCGCCTTGGTCCTGGAACTTACACCCTGCATTGATAAATACATTCTTTCCAATCGTAATGTTTTTACCGCAATCTGTATGGAAGGGTGGAAACAGGGCAAAATTTTCATCGATTGACTTACCTGTAAGCCTTTCCATTAAAATGCGGATTTCCCCCGGCGTGTGATAAGCATTGTTGAGTTCTGCCGTAATCCGCAGTGCTTCCTGGCTTACCTCGTGCATAAAGAGATGTACTTCCGACCCTTCGTTAACGGTCAGTCCACGGTTTAAATGGTCTAAAAATTCATTGATATTCATTTGATATATCTCCCTGCCTCTGCTAATTAACGATATGATTTACTAAAGATTTGTACACAGTCCTCATGAGACAAAACGTGCCGGTACATACATATTGAAACTCATAATCTCATTCTCCTTTTATTTTTTAACCGGTAATTAAATAGTCAAGATAATCCTATTTTCGCGGCTGTCATGTAACTTATCCAAGAGCAGAAACCTTTTATCATTCCTCTGCTCTTAATTTTATTATATAAGGAAACACTATCAATATCAAATGCTCATATAGAATGGGCTCCCATAGCTTACAGGAATATCAAAAAAGATTATATTATAAAGTAGGAGAAAAGAAAGATGGAATTTCGTATCTTACGTTATTTTTGACAGTCACAAGGGAAGAAAGCATTACAGGAGCGGTGAGAGTACTAAATGTCACACAGCCAACCCATATCAGTCTTGCATATCTCGAATCAGGTTTATCATTTCAATTGCACCAACCGCACAATCAAACCCCTTATTGCCGGCCTTAGTGCCAGCCCGTTCAATCGCTTGCTCAATATTCTCAGTTGTCAGCACACCAAACATGACTGGAATGCCACTGTTCAGGGATATATGGGCAATGCCCTTGGATACCTCACTGCACACATAATCGTAATGAGTGGTACTTCCTCGAATCACGGCACCAAGGCAGATGATCGCATCGTATTTCCCGCTTTTCGCCATTTTGGAGGCAATAAGCGGGATTTCAAATGCTCCGGGTACCCATGCAAGGTCGATGCTATCCTCGCTGACCTCATGACGTTTCAGCCCGTCAAGAGCACCGCCCAGCAGCTTGCTTGTAATAAATTCATTAAACCGCGCGGCAACAATACCAATCCGAATGTCCTTGGATACGAGTTTTCCTTCAAAAGTTTTCATTGTTGTAATCTCCTTTTTCATTTAATAATGTAAGATATGACCCATTTTTTTCTGCTTGGTTTTTAGGTAGAATAAGTCATGCCCGGTAGCATCCATTTGAATCGGAACACGCTCGGTGATTTCCATACCAAACCCGGAAAGCTGATAAACCTTGTCAGGGTTATTGGTCAGCAGGCGCAAGGTCTTGGCGCCAATGTCATGCAAAATCTGTGCGCCGATAAAATATTCCCGCATATCTCCCGGAAAGCCAAGAGCCAGATTCGCTTCCAGGGTATCCATACCCTGATCCTGAAGCGCATAGGCTTTTAGTTTATTGATCAGACCAATTCCACGGCCTTCCTGGCGCATATAAAGCAAAATGCCCCTGCCTTCTTTTTCAATTTGCGTCATGGCAGCCTCAAACTGCTGGCCGCAGTCACAGCGCACGGAACCGAACGCATCCCCGGTCAGGCACTCGGAATGAACACGGCATAGCAGATTTTCTCCATTACCAATCTCACCCTTGACTAACGCCACATGATGCTCCCCGTTGAGTTTGCTGATGTATCCGTAAGCTTTGAAATCACCATATGTTGTTGGCAGAAGGGTACAGGTTACCTGCTCCACAAGCTTTTCATTTCTTTTGCGGTATTCCTGCAGGGCTTTGATAGTAACCATTTTAAGCTCCCATTTCTGCGCCAGCTCCATCAGTTCCGGCGTGCGCATCATAGTTCCGTCCTCCCGCATAATTTCACAGCAAAGTCCGCATTCCTTTAACCCGGCCAGCCGCATCAAGTCTACAGTGGCTTCGGTATGTCCGTTTCGCTCCAATACTCCATTTTTCTTTGCAAGGAGCGGGAACATATGACCGGGGCGGCGAAAGTCCTCCGGTTTGCTTTCATCCGCTGCACATTTTAAGGCAGTAATGCTCCGCTCTGCTGCCGAAATACCGGTGGTGGTATCTACATGGTCAACGGATACCGTAAACGCTGTTTCGTGGGTATCCTTGTTGTCGCAGACCATTTGGGGGAATTGCAGCTTCTGGCAGAGTTCTTCACTCATGGGCATACAAATCAGACCTTTTCCATGAACCGCCATAAAATTTACGTTTTCGGTGGTGGCAAACTCAGCGGCACAGATAAAGTCTCCTTCGTTTTCTCTGTCCTCATCGTCTGCAACCAGAATGATTTTTCCAAGGCGAAGGTCTTCTAACGCCTCTTCGATTGTGCTGAATTGAAACATTTTGATTCCTCCTAAAAGCCGTGTTTTGCAAGAAACCCGGCTGTAATATTGTTGTTTTGCGATTCTTTTCCCATCAGGCGTTCCACATATTTGCCGATGCAGTCATTTTCCAGATTGACCAAATCCCCGGCACGCCGGCCGGACAGCGTTGTTAATGCCGCAGTATGCGGTATGATGGAAACGCTGAAGCTGTCCTTATACACCCTTGCCACCGTCAGGCTGATACCATCAATGGCAATTGAGCCTTTTTCAATGATATAACGAAGTATCGGCAAAGACGTTTTGATTGTGTACCAAACGGCGTTATCATCCCTGCGGATATCTGAAACCATACCGGTGCCGTCGATATGACCGGAAACAAGATGTCCGCCGAATCTGCCGTTTGCAGGCATAGCCCGTTCCAGATTAACAGGGTTTCCTATCCGCAGTTTTCCAAGGGAAGAACGATTCAGGGTTTCATGCATCACATCAGCAGTGAAGCCGTTTGGAAAGACGGAAGTAACCGTAAGGCAGACCCCATTCACTGCAATGCTGTCGCCAAGATGGACATCCTCCATAATCCCCTTTGCCTGAACCGATAGCATAGCCGAATTTGCTCCTTTTTGAATGCCTTGTATTTTTCCGATCTCTTCTATGATTCCTGTAAACACCAAATCACCTCACTTTCTAATAAAATATCTTCATCTATCTGTGTGATGACCGGCTTGCTTAGTAGAAAAGCTCCTTCTGGATGGTCAACGCCCACCCCCTCTACCGGAGTCTTTCCGATGCCGCCAAACAGCTTTGGGGCGATATACGCCTGCACCTTATTTACAACACCGCTTTGCAGGGCCGACCAATTCATTGTGCCTCCGCCCTCCAATAAAAGGCTGTCAATCTGCTTTTCTCCCAATCTTTGCATCAAACTGTTTAAGTCAATATGATTATCCTTTTGAGGAAGTACCATGATTTCACAGCCTGCATCCAGATACGGCCGATGCCGATTGGTATCTGTTACCGCCGTAGCAATGAGGGTAGGAGCGATACCGGTTGTCAGGACAACT
Source organism: Bacillota bacterium (assembly GCA_023457255.1). Lineage (GTDB taxonomy): Bacteria > Bacillota > Clostridia > Lachnospirales > Lachnospiraceae > Lachnoclostridium. The sequence goes on from JAEWMB010000018.1 coordinate 142,708, forward strand.
TTTGCTTGCAGTGGTGTTCTCAGGCTGGTATCACAGATGATGCGCAGCGGATTTCTGCCATTCTCCAACCGGCAGGTCAGCATGGGGTCATCCGCAAGAACCGTGCCTGCACCAACCATGAGCGCAGAATAGCGGTGCCGGTCCTCATGCACACGCTGACGTGCCGCAGAACCGGTAATCCACTGGGATTTCCCGGTATGCGTAGCAATTTTTCCATCCATAGTCATGGCATATTTCATGACTACATAGGGCGTTTTGCTTTGAATGTAATAGAAAAAGCTTTCGTTGAGCTTGTCGCATTCATCCTTTGCAGCCTTCTCCATTACCTCAATGCCGTGAGAGCGCAGAATCGCAATACCTTTCCCGGCAACCATTGGATTAGGGTCGTAAGAACCGACTACCACACGGCCGATGCCGCTTTCAATGATTGCTTCGGTACAAGGGGGGGTTCTTCCATAATGACAGCAGGGTTCCAGCGTCACATAAAGAGTTGCGCCGGTTGTTGATGTATGACAGTTTGCCAGTGCATTGCGTTCTGCGTGAAGTTCCCCATATTTTTTATGGCAGCCCTGCCCGATGATCTTACCGTCCTTCACAATCACAGCACCAACCATGGGGTTTGGGTTTACCCATCCGCAGCCCTGTCTTGCAAGCTGAATTGCAAGACGCATATATTCCATTTCCTCCATATAGCACCTCCGTAGAATAGAAAAATGCCCTGAACAAGATGTTCAGGGCAGGAGAATTGCACAACGGTTTTTCCGCACACAAACCGAAAGCTATCCCGCAAAAAAATGCCTTGAACATACACTTGTTCAAGGCATTTTTTTAAAGCGAGCCGCAGTTATACTACATGAATATAAAAGCAAAAGCTCTGAAATGGTAATTCATTTCAGAGCTTAAATTCAAATATCTACGCAAAAGTGCGAATCTTTCTTTATCTTCTACTATCAGACTATACTGTCGGCTTCGGAATTTAACCGAATCATGCTAAAAGTTAGCTCGCGGGCTTTACCGCCGGTGGGGAATTGCGCCCCGCCCTGAAGATCATATTAATATTATTTACTTTATATTATAATAATATCATTTTTGTTATAATATTGTCAAATTACTTTTTAATAAAACATATTATATACCCTTAATTTACTTCCTTCATAGAAAGAGATATTCTTTTTCTTTTTTCATCAACTTCTAGTATTCTAACCTTTATTATATCTCCAACCTTAACTACATCAAGGGGGTGTTTTACAAATCTATCTGCCATTTGACTTTTATGAACTAATCCGTCTTGATGAACTCCAATATCAACAAAAGCGCCAAAATCTGAAACATTTCTAACTGTTCCCATAAGTGTCATACCAGGTTTTAAATCCTTCAAGTCTATAACTCCTGTTTTAAGTATTGGCTTTGGCATATCTTCTCTTGGATCTCTTCCTGGCTTTTGTAATTCCTTTATTATATCCTTCAATGTAGGTTCGCCCACTTGTAATTGTTTAGCTAAATTACTTATACCTTTTTCTTCAGTTCTCTTTTCTATATCTTTTAAATTCTTATTTTTTAAATCATCTATAGTATAACCTAAAACTTCTATAAGCTTTTTAGCTACATCATATGACTCTGGATGAACTGATGTATTATCAAGAGGATTATCACTTTCCATAACTCTTAAGAAACCTGCACATTGTTCAAAAGCTTTTTGTCCTAATCTCTTAACTTTTAAAAGTTCTTTTCTTGTTTTAAATTCTCCATTTTCTTCTCTATAAGCTACTATATTATCTGCAATACTTGTATTTATACCTGATATATGCGTTAAAAGACTTGGTGTAGCTGTATTTAAATCAACACCTACTTT
>JAEWMB010000019.1 GCA_023457255.1 Bacillota bacterium
CGCGGCGGCAAGCGCCAGAGGCACGACGGCAAGAGCCGCCACATCACCGGTGCGGACAAGTGCGGATTGGCCGTCGCTCTGCGCCGCATCGTCGCCGTTTCCGCCCGCGCCGCCTCCCGCATCGCGCGGCATCGTGAGCGCCTTCACGCACACGTTCGTCACGTACGAGCGCGCCGAGCCGCCCGCAGACGCAGCCTGCGTGCCGTCAGCCGCAAGCGCGACGGTCGCGCCCGCCCCGGCACCCTCGCCGCTCCCCGCCTTGCCGAGCGCGAGGTCGCGCCCGTAACCTGCGGGATCCTCCCACGTCACGCCGTCGGCCGACACCCAGCTCACCTCGCGGTCGCCCTGCGCGTCATACCCCATGTGCTCGGGCTCCGCGCCCGCCATCTCCGGATCGGGCGTGAACGTCTCCACAGCGAGCGGATACGCGTAGCTTTCGTTCTGAAGCCTCACCACCACCGAAAACGTCTCGCCCGCAGAAAGCGCCACCGGCTCGTCGAGCGCCGCCGTCACGTAACCGGGCGTCTCCTGCACGCCCGCGCACGTCGCCACCAGCTCGCCACCGCGCGGATCGGCATCGGTCGCGCCGCGATACACCTCCACCGCATACGACGTGCCGATACCCGTCGTGCAGAACTGCACGCGGTCAAGCGTCTCATCGCGCTCGCTCGCGAACACGTTGGCCGCCCAGCCCACGGTGCCGCCCACCGACAGCGAATTGGTCCACCCGCTCGCATCGTACTGGTAGACGGCCTCGCCCTCGCGCTTCACCTCGCCGAACAGCGCCGCTTCAAAAGACAGCGTGGCATCCTCGTACGAGATCCAGAAGTACCCCGACTCGCCTTGCTCGGTGCCCCACGAGTTCTTCACGAGCCACGCGCCGTCGAATTCGGGTCGCATCCCCTCGTTGAAGCTCTCTCGCGGGAAATCGTCGTCCCAGCCCACGATGGCCACGTAGTGGTCGGGCGCCGCGCCCACCGTGCCTGGAGCCGTGTAGTAGCACGACCTCTCCCCATTGAAGTTGAGACCCTGACCGGAGTAGAACTCCGCCACCACCGGCCCCTCGTGCGCCACGATGCGCTTCACGGCCGCGCGCCCCGCTTCGCCATCCCCTGGCGTCTCCCAATAGGCGGCCCCGCCAAAATCGAAGTACGCGGTTCCCGTCAGGCGCACGTCGCTTTGGAACCGCAACGCTTCGTCAAGCTGCGAGTTCGCCCAATCGGTCACGCCCTCTTGCGCGATGGCCGCGCCCTTGCCCGCAGCCAGACTGTTCACCACGACAAACGGCGTGGCACCACCGGCATAGGGGGCGTCCGGCATGAAGGGATTCATGCCCGCAGCCTCGCGCTCCTCGTCGCCCATCCGGGCGAAATACACCGCCTGATATGGAGAAAGACCCTTCTCGACCAGTTCATCGGCAGCCACGCCGTCGTAGACGAGCGAGGTTTCCAGCGATGCCATAGAGGCGAACGGGCCGCACAGATCGTCGGAGCCTTGGTTACGCACCGGCGTGACAAGGCCCGTATCGCGCGGGTCGAACGACGCCGCCTCGGCGGGGTCGCTCGGCTCGGGTTCGGGTTCCGGCTCGGGCTCCTCGACCGCATCCGTCGTGAACGCCTTGATCATCACGTTTCCCACCGAGCGCACCTCGGGATACCCGCCGAACGCCGAAGGGGCGATGCGTTTCTGCACCTCATCGGTCGAAAGCTCCGTCACGTCGGCCCATGTCGCGCCGCCGTCGGTGCTGTAGTAGCTCTCTCCCGCATTCGCGACGGCCTTCTGGTTCTTGTGGTAGCTGCCTCCGCTCTCGTCGGAATCGTTCGCATCCCAGGCCGCCACCTCAAGCGGCAGGTACGCGCCCTCGTAGCCCTCGATGCGCTCCACCACGGAGAACCGCTGCCCCGCGCTCAGGGCCACCGGCTCGTCGAGCGCGATGGTGTGGTAGCCGCCAAACTCCACCGCCTCCGTCTGGCTCGCAACCAGCTCGCCGTCGGTGGGGCCGTCGGCCTCGTCGTCCAACAGATACACCTCGACCGACACCTCGGATCCGGGGTTCGCCGTGGTGGCCGACACGGCCTGAAGCACCTCGTCGCCCTCGGCCTCGAACACGTTGGCGCCGATCGCGTCTCCAAACGCCCCCGGCTCCACCTTGCCCACGCTGGCCGCGCCCAGGTAATCGTACTGGTAGTTAGAATCGTAGCTGAACGAGCCGTCCGCATCGGGCAGGTCGGCTTGGAAAGACGTCGCTGTGCCGATGCTCATGTCGTAGTACGACAGATAGAAATAGCCGCCGTAGGGACCCCACTCGTCGCTCCAGCTGTTCTTGACGATCCACGCGCCATCCGAAGGCGGCTGCTTGGCGGGATCGCTGGAGAAGTTCTCCTTGGGGTATCCCTCGTCCCAGCCCACGATGGTCACGGCATGGTTCGGCGTCGTGCGCTCGTCCACGTCGGACGTGTTCGGATCGTCCTCGGTGATGTAGGCGCGCACGTACTGCGCGTACGTGTCGTAGTTGAAATACTCGCTTTCCTCATGGCCGGGATCGTCCGGATCGATGATCGGCCGGGACTGGTCGGCGTAGTAGGAGATGCAAACCGCGCCGTCCTCCATGAGCACACGCTTGATGGCGTCAGTGGCAGCCCCGTTGTAGCGGTAGTTCTCGGTCGAGGGGTTCTCCGCATCGGTGAACGTGGCGGGGCTGGGAAGCGAGTCAACCTCCTGCACATGCACGGCCGCCGTCGTGCGATCGCTTTCGGGTAGCGACCAATCGCCCGACTGGTCGTAAGGATCCCACACGCCGCTAGTATCCACGTAGGGGATATCGGCCTCGTCAGCCGCGCCGAACCAAGCGGTGAGCAGAGCGGCGGAAACACCGTAGTCGCCGCCGGCGTTGAAGACGAGCTGCGTGTCGGTTTGGACGCCGCTTTCCGTGCGCTCGGCGAACGAGCCCTCGCCCGCTTGGGATGCGTCCGTCTCGGCACCTACGGCCACCCGGCCGAACCACGCAAGCTGGCGCTCGGAGTAGTCGGGCTCTCCGCCATCTGCCGCCGTACCGCCCTGCAGAAGCACGTTGCTCTCAAGCGAGGCCAAAGTGCCGAATGTCCAGCACGAACCCCACGGGTTCTGGAACTTCACCGAGGTCACGGCACCTTGGTCGCGCAGGTCGAACCGCGTGGGAAGATCGTCGCCGTCGTCGGCGAGCAGCACAGCGTCCGCAGCGGGGTAGTTGTAGCGCGACTGGGCCGCGACGCTCGGCACAGACAAGCCGCCGACGCGCCCGAAAGGCAGCACCTCGTCGTACTGCGCGGATTCGTCCTGCGCATGCGCCGCACCCGAGGTCTGCGCACCTTCCGCATCGCCCGTCGCGCCGTGCGAGCCCGCATCCTGCGAGGCCGCCGCATCAAGCACAGGCTCGCCCTGCGCATCCGCCACGCCGCCCACGCGCTCCGGCACCGATGGCTCGCCGAACGCCGCTGCGGGCACAAGCCCGCACGCCAGCACCGCGCTCAATGCGAATGCGGCGCACCGTCTGCGCACGTCGAACCGCTTGTCCACGCTACGCCGCTTTCCCATACAACCTTTCCCTTCGCCCTCGACGTTCTTTCTCCAAAATTATCCCTATCGGTACAGAACCGTCACCAGCTGGCTCATGATTGAGTCGCCCGAACCGCACGGATTCACCTTCACGTCGACGATCTCGCGTCCGTTATCCTGCAGAAAGCCAAGCACCCCCTCCATAGTCAACGACAAGTTCTTGTACGAGGTCAGCCCTGACGAGCCTTGGAAGCAGCCCACGTGAACGGCCCCGTCCTTCTCGGCAACCGATTCCACCGTGACGCCCATCTCGTCAAGCGCCTTGGCCACGCGCTCCTGAAGCTTCTCCTCGCCAGACTTTCCCGAACCGAACAAACTCATTGATCTTCCTTTCTTCCCGCAATCCGCCCAAAAAGTAAGCGCATTCACCATGCAACCGGAACGCACAGTCCCGGTCGCCTATAACCTCATACAAGTTACCCGAGATGCCGCACGCGCTACTTCTCGCC